>NZ_JBIVXP010000004.1:177196-444058 GCF_044769305.1 Streptomyces sp. NPDC090499 | reverse complement strand
GGACTGCCACGCGGGAAGAGCAGGCGGGACTGCCACGCGGGAAGACCGGGAGAGACTGCCACGCGGGAAGACCGGGCGGGACTGCCACGCGGGAAGACCGGGAGAGACTGCCACGCGGGAAGAGCAGGCGGGACTGCCACGCGGGAAGACCGGGAGAGACTGCCACGCGGGAAGACCGGGCGGGACTGCCACGCGGGAAGAGCAGGCGAGGAGACCGGCGGGAAGGCCTTGGGGGGACGCGCTCAGCCGATCGCGGAGTCGAAGGCGGCGTACGGCACATCGACCGGGTTGACCGCCTCGTCGACCATGCGTCGCAACGCCGCGCCCAGCGCGTTGTCGGGGAGTCCGACGAGCAGCCCCTCCAACGCTTCCGTGCTCAGGTCCGCGACGTCGAGCAGACACGAGTCGATCCGAGCGCCAGCGTCCATCGACATCCTTCGCACACGGGCATGCCCTGTAGGTGCTGGGGCACGCATAGTTCGCTCACCCTACAGGTCCGGGACCGCCTGATATCAAGCACCGTCGCACCCGGACGCGCGGGGCGGTTCGCGCCGCGGGCGGGTGCCGCGGCTGCGGCCGACGCAGGTGCGGCGCCGTACCCCCTGGACCTGCTTTCCGGCCATTACTGATCGAACGTCAGTGCCCTAGGTGGACGCCATGGCCCGTCCGACATCCGAGGTCCGAGGGCCGCCGGGCCGGTCGTCACGCGGGTCGGCTGATCTGCCGGCGCCGTACGGGGGCCGGGCCGCGCAAGCCGCGCCACACGGACAAGCGTCCCCGCCCTCCATCCGGCCGGGCTGTGGAAGCATTCCGTGCGGGCCTGGGCCCTGGGACAGGGGAGGGACGGAGTTGGCTGCTGACGGGAACGAGACGGCTGCGGGGGGCACGGGGAGCCCCGTTCAAGGGTTCATGGCACTGCCAGGGCGCACGGAGGACGGGAGCCGGTTGTTCCTGGAATGCCTGGCGGACACAGTCCGGGTTCTGAGGCTCGATGTCGCCCCCGAGCCGGACGCCGGTGATGAGCGGCAGTGGCGACACCAGGTGCGCGGCGCCTTGCGCGAGGCATGCCGTCAGGAGTTGGTGCTGTCCGAGGCGTCCTTCGGTGTCCTCGTGAAGGCGGCGGTCTACGACCCGGACCCGAGCTTCAACCGCCAGTTCGTCGAGCCGGCCCTGAATGCCTTCGGATACCGGCGCGTCCGCTCCGCGCTGCTGGATTACCTGCGGACAGGGACCGACCAGGAGCGGGCAGGCGCTGCGCGGGCTTGGTACTGGTCGGCGCTGCCGCTACGGCTCACCGAGGTCAGGGCAGAGGGCACGGACATCGCAAACCGGGCAGGGGCCGACGACAGGTCCGTCATGGTGGTCGAGTGGAACGAGGCCGCGCTCCGGGAGTTCGTGCGCAACGAGCACCTCGACGTCCGGCGCTGCATCCTCCCCGGACTGCCGCTGTGGAAGTCGGCGTACCCGCCTGAGCTGTATGGCCTCGTGGAGGCGGCAGTGGTGATCGCCCGGTCGCATCCGGACGAATACATCCGTCACCGCGTGGAGCACCAAGTCCGCGGTCGATGAGGCGTTGTGGGCCGCGGCCAGGGCCTGGGCCGCCCCTGGGTCGTCATCTCGCACGATGCAGGGGCGCATGGTGGCCGGACCCGTGAGGTCCCTTCGCCCGGAGACTGACCCACGCCCTGTGCCAACCACAGAGCTCTCTTGGAACGCGGGCGGGGCACAGCAGGAAAACGCCTGTCGAGGCCGGTGCGGCTGCTGGTCCAATGCGCGGATGGAGATCTCCCCGGACGACGAGGCCCCGTTCCCCGACCCGTGGCCGCTCCGCTTCGCCGACCGCGGTCACACGGATGTCCGCCGTATCGGCTCGGGTGTCGAGGGCGTCGTCTACAGCCTGGGCGAGGACAGGGTCGCCAAGGTGTGGAACGGCCGGCCGACGGCCGATGTCCGGCTCACCCGCCAGGTGTACGCGGACATCGCACGCCGCCCGCTGCCGTTCTCCACCCCCGAGATCCTCGACGCCGAAGAGTACGAGGGCGGCGTCCTGGTGACGTACGAGCGCAAGCTGCCCGGTGTCTCGCTACGAGCCGACTCCGCACAGGTGGACTACGAGCGTGAGCTGCCCACGCAGCACAACGACACGCTGCTCACCGTCCTGCACGGCCTGGCCTCCGTGCCCGGCACCGACGCCATGCGCCAGATGACCGTCCAGGGCGACGACCGTCCGCTGTGGCGGGAACACGACCGCTTCCAGAACGCGCTCGCGGCCCTGGTCGACCGGGCCGCCACCCGGCACGGTGCCGCCCTGGCCGCACACATGCCCGACTTCGGCGCGGGAGTCGAACGCACGCAAAGAGCGCTGCGCTCGCTCCCCGACGCCCCGGTGACAGCGATCCACGGCGACCTCGTCCCGCCGAACATCCACGTCGACGCCGCCGGTCGGCCCGTCGCCGTGCTCGACTTCGGCTTCTACACGACCGCGGGCGACCCCGCCTTCGAGGCCGCCGTCACCGCTGCCATCTGGGACATGTACGGACCGCACGCCGAGGAACACACCGCAGAACTCACCCGGCTCTTCGCGCACGAGCTCGGGCACCCGCCGGCAACCCTCGCCGTCTACCAAGCCGCATACGCCCTCACCACCTACGACCTGTTCGGCCTCGACGACAGCGACGGGCACTTCCGGTGGTGCGTCGGACAGCTACGCCGGAACACCGTGTTCAGCGCCTAGCGCGGCGTTCGGGAAACCGAGCCCGACCCCGGGACTCCGGCGTCCATGGGAGAAGGCTCCACACACCGCTCGTTGCGGCGGCGCCAAGGGGACCGACCGAGCCGGTGGGCCGTTCGTGGACGACTCGGCCTTGCCACCGGATGGCGGCAAGGCCGTCAGCCGTCGAGGTCGATCGTGAAGCGCCTGGTGCCCGTACCGATCGTGTCGGCGTGGACCGAGCCACGCGCCCGGTCGAACACCCCGGTGCCACCGGTGATCGCGTTGTCGAACGACGGAGGAGGTCCTGGGTTGAGAATGCCGAAGACCATCCCCTGCACGGTGAGTTGGCCGCCCGGGAGGTTGTAGTTCACGACGCACTCCTCCGCTCCGCCGTTGTCGACCCGGGTGGTGGTGCAGGTGCCGCCGGTGTCGCCGACCTGGTTGCCGTGCAGGTCGAAGAGGTTCGAGCGGAAGACGGTCCGATCGCCCTGGGCGGGGCTGCCGCCGGGATTGACGGGGAAACGCGTCTGCTGCACGAGACGGCCGATGAGTGAGATGACGTGGTGTCCGCCGTTCGCATGGGCGAAATCGGTGTCCGTCGCGGCGCCCGCGCCAGGGGCACAGGCGAGAAGCGTGACCAGCGCAGTGGCCGCGCCGAGACAGGCTGCCTTGATGGGGCGCATCGTGTGGCTCCTGAGATTGACGTTCATGAGTGGTCAGGTGCCGCATTCATAACCTCGGCTCTGCCGCCACCCGGAACGTCCCGGCGCGACCCACCGTCAGATCCGACCGGTCGGACCAACCCCGCACTACGAAGAGCGCGATCCACAGCGGGAGTACCGGTCGCTCACGCTCTTCTGATCACCCCTGCGGCAGGATGGGCCCATGAGCGTAGTCAAGATCAACGTGCTGGCCGTGCCTGCTGAACAGCGGGAGGTCCTGGAGAAGCGGTTCGCTTCGCGGGCCCATGCCGTGGAGAACTCCGACGGGTTCGAGTGGTTCGAGCTTCTCCGTCCGGTCGAAGGAACTGACAGCTACCTCGTCTACACGCGGTGGCGCGACGAGGAGTCGTTCCAGGCGTGGATGGAGGGGCCCATGAAGGCGGCGCACCAGGGCGGCGGTGAGGCAGGCGGCGAGAAGCCGAAGCCGGCAGCGTCGGGTTCGACCCTGTGGTCCTTCGAGGTGGTTCAGCAGGCCGAACCAAGGAACGCCTAGGTCAGAGGCCACCTGGTCTTCATCACCGACCGGGTGCACGTCGGCATAGACGATGGGTTCTCCGACTGCGCCATCTGCCGGCCGGCCGAGGATGGAGCGCATGCAGCAGGGCCTCTTCCCCGTCAGGGAAGGGGCCCAGTCGTGTCGGGCCTGAAAAGCCGCGGACTACGGCCGGGGTCCACGTATTGAGGGCATGCCCGCCGGCGCCGGCCCCCACCACATCACCCTGACTGGCGGGACTCGAATCCGCTCTGGAAGCCCACGAACTACCTGTCCGGGAGGCAGGAAAGGGATTTGATCCCCATGCTTCAGTCGTCCATGACGAAAATATGACGGCGCCTGCAAGTGGATCGTCTCGAATCACGGGACCGCCGAACTCCCGGCGCTCGCGCCCTATATCGCCCACTCGTGACTTGAGGACGACCCGATGAAGCTCTCCCTGCTGGCCGTCGGCATGTCCGCTCTGGTGCTTGTGTCGGCCTGTTCCGGCGGCGCACACCCCCGGGCTACCGCCGCCCGCGGTGCGACTGCCACTCCAGTGCCGACCCCGACGAGCCCGGACCGCCTTCCCAATCCGGTCCAGTCTCCGGTCCCTGTCGGCTCGAAGACGCTGTACACCGGGTCAGGTCACGGTGCGGGCGGTCTCACGCTTCCCGCGTCAGCGGGGAAAGCCTCGTCCATCACGGTGATGTGGACATGCGCCGGTCCCTCCAAGTTCAACGTCACTGCCGCCGGAGAGGCCCTCGCCGGGTCCCAGTGTGGTGATGGGACCGGCGTGTTCACCGCCCAAATACCGCACGCCAACATGCGCGAGCTGACATGGAAGTTCTCAGCGGTCAATTCGGTGATCTGGCGGATCGTCGTCACCCAGCCACCCGAGAACTAGCGACGATCAACGGCATACCGGCCAGCCCTTCAGGGAATCGCTGCCGGCGGCGAGTTGCCGGGAGTGCGGGCAGGCGATGTGCTTGAGGAGATGGCCCGCTCGATGCGTCAGAACGCACTCGTAGCAGTCGAGCCGGCACAGCCTCACAGCCGGGATTTCAGCACGTCGACCTCATGTCGTCCGCAGGGCCCGCTCGGACGCCGCGTCGCGGCCCGGCTCGTGCTCGAAGCGTGCCGGCTCGGTGTTGCGCGTCAGCGGTGGTCGACGTAGGCGACGAATCCACCCACTGTCAGACCCACCGCGCATCCGAGGCGGAAGGCCTCGTAGCGCATTGTCGCGGTGTGCTGCGCCTCGCTCATCGCATACGGTGCGCGGATCCCCAGTTCCACGCCGCACAGGCACACGACGTAGCCGTGACGCAGGGCGGCGGCCGCCCACTCGGGGTCGTGCGCGACCCAGGTCCGGGAGTAGATCTCACCGTCGGGCGTCCGCAGTTCCAGCCGGGAGTAGGTGTACCCGTAGCGCTGCGCCAGTTTTGGCTGTTCATCGGGTATCTCGTGCAGCTCCCATCCAGGGATCAAGCGCAGGTCGGAGAACTCGGGTGGCAGACGCCTCATGCCGAACAGGATGGCGCCTTCGACCTGCGGTTCCTCGGGTATGTCGGCGAGCGAGGCTCCCCTCGGCATGACGAACCCGAAGTCGCCCACGCCCACGGCGCGACGGAACTCGAAGAGGGCAGTGGGCATGTGACGTGTCTGCATGTGATCGAGGGTGACCGTGCCTTCCGCGGTGTCCAGAACCATCAGCACGCGCTTGAGCCGCAGCGCGGGGTCGTCGCTGAACAGGATCTGCCCGTGGTCGTCGATCTGTTCGAACTGCTGCCAGCTCATCTCCTGCAGCCCTCCGGTCGGTTGCCGCCGTTCCGCGTCCACGAAGCAGACGAGGTGATGTTGAACCATCCTATTGAAGGATCGTTCAACAATCCATACATTGGAACGCGTGCACCACCAGGCCGGCGGTTTCGTCGAAAGCAGGGGTGAGAATGAGCGCGGACGAAGCAGGCAAAGGGTGGACAGGCGTGGGCCGGCGGGTGCCGGCAGGCGCCGTAAGCACCGGCGCGGCGTTGGCACTGTGGGCGGTCGTCCGTCTGATCGTGCGCACGGCCTTCGCCGCGCACGTCCCGTGGATCGACGAGCTGTGCACGCTGGCGCTCTTCCTCGCCTGCGTGTTCCTGTGCACGTGCTGGTACCTGGACATCCGGTGGCTGCTGTGTGCGGTGTGCCTCCTCGGGGTGCTGTTCCTGCAGAACAAGGAGCTGGATCAGCAGGTACTGCACCAGCACGGGCGTACCGAACACGTCAGGGTCCGACAGATTCAGTGGTCTGCCGGCGACGGCATGGGGGACAGCGCCCACGTCTACACGGTCGCCGTCCTCGACGGCCCGCCGCTGGCTCCGATCGAGGAGAGCGGGCTCATGGGCTGGAAGTGGGTGGTAGGCGGCACTTACACGGTGACCGTCGATCCGCAGGGCTGGGCCCCGCTCAGGCGGGGGGACAAGCCCGGGCCCCCGGTGATCCAGCAGTTCCTGCAGATCCCGCTCGGCCTCGGCCTGGCCTTCACCCTGCGGCGGCCCGCAGGGCTGCTCCTGCGCCGGCAACGCGTCCCGTCAGCCGGACCCGCTCAGCCATAGGGGCTGTCGTGAGGTGCATCCGCACAGCCTGTTCCGGTCGAGGGGACCGAGCAGTGTCCGGTGTACACGCGGTGGAAGGACGAGGAGTCCTTCCGGGCGTGGGGGGGGGAGGGGCCGATGAAGGCCGCCCACCAGGGGGGTGCGGAGGGTGAGCGGCCCAAGTCGGCGGCCTGCGGGGCGACGTTGTGGTCCTTCGAGGTGGTGCAGTCGGCGGGGCCGAAGGGCTGACCGGGCCGGCGGGTGGTCAGGCGGCCTTCCCGGGGGTGGTCGCGAGTGGCGGGGTCGAACGGGCCGGGGCCGGTACGAGGGGGCGACGGCGGGACGGGAGGCCGAGCATCGGGTGGGAGACGGCCCAGGCCGCGCCCTTGCAGATGAGTTCCTTGTAGAGGGCGGCGGTCCGGCCCGTCAGGGCCGCCCGGACGGCGCGGTCGTCGGCCGTGACGTACTGGATCAGGCCCTGCCTGCGGCCCAGCGAGACGCACTGGTTGACGTAGCGCAGCGGGGTGTTGGGGAGCTTTCCGCCGGTCAGGCGGGCCGCGATGGCGTCGGCGGCCTGCCAGGCCATGGGGAGGCCCGAGGCGCAGGACATGCGGAGCGGGTTGCCGGCCGGGCCCGTCGCCTGGGCCGCGTCGCCGATGGCGTACACGTCCGGGTGCGAGACCGAGCGCATGGTCCCGTCGACGACGATCCGGCCGGCGCCGGTGACCTCCAGGGCGGTGGCCCCGGAGAGCGGGTGGACGGCGAAGCCGGTGGTCCACAGGGTGACGGCGGCCGGGACGGCCGTGCCCTCGGCCGTGGTCACGTGGTCGGGTGCCACGGCGGTGACGGCGGTGTGCTCGTGCACGGTGATGCCGAGCCCGTCGACGACCTTCCGCAGGTGCCGGCGGCCCTTGGGCGAGAGCCAGTCGCCGAGGGCGCCGCGGGCGGCGAGGGCGACGTCGAGGTCCGGGCGGGCCTCGGCGATCTCGGTCACGGCCTCCAGGCCGGTGAGTCCGCCGCCGACCACGAGCACCGGCTCCCCGGCCGGGAGCGCGGCGAGGCGCCGGCGCAGCCGGAGCGCTCCGGGGCGGCTCGCGATCTGGTCGGCGTGTTCGGCGGCGCCGGGTACGCCCTGGTCGTTCCAGGCGCTGCCGAGGGCGTACACGAGGGTGTCGTATGCGAGTTCTTCCGGCTCCTGCGGTTCCGGTGCACCCTGGCCGGCGGTGGGGACCGTCGTGACCGTCCGGCGGTCGACGTCCACGGCCGTGACCCTCGCGAGCCTCAGCCGCACACCGGTCCCGGCGAACATCTCGGCGAAGGGCCGGGGCCGCAGCTCCTGGCCGGTCGCGAGCTGATGCATCCGGACGCGCTCGACGAAGTCGGGTTCGGCGTTGACGAGGGTGATCGCGACGTCCTCGCGGCGCAGCCGCCGGTCGAGGCGGCCGGCGACGACGGCTCCGGTGTATCCGGCGCCGAGGACGACGATGCGGTGCTGCATGTCCGTACTCCTGTCATCCAGCTGTTCAGCGGGTCGCCCCCTGAACCGGGCGGCCCGCTCTTTCCTGACAGGAGGGCGGTGTGAAGCGGCTCACACCGCCCGGGACGACTCGGAAGGGCTCAGAAGAGACGGGCGAGGGGTTCGCCGTGGGCCGTCGCCGCCCACTGCCTGGTCGCGCGCTCCAGCTTGTCGGGGTTGACCTGGTTGCGGAGCGCGGCGATGCCCTCGGTGGTGATCTCCAGGCACATCACGCCGAAGACCCGGCCGTCGACCACTCCCACCAGGGCGGGGCCGCCGTTGGCGGTCGTGGCGTACAGCTCGACGGAGCCGCCGGCCACCGCCCGCTGGCCCGGACCCGGCTTGAACAGACCCCGCAGGAACCGCGCGACCGCGAGGGCGCCCTCGAACGCCTTGGCACGCGCCGGGACCTTCCCGCCGCCGTCACCGACCGCGACGGCGTCCTCGGTGAGCAGCCGGACGAGCGGCTCGGTCCGGCCGCTGGCCGCGGCCGCGAGGAACTCCTCGATGACCCGCCGGGCGGCGGCCTCGTCGACCTCGGTGCGGGCCCTGCCCTGCGCGACGTGCTTCCTGGCCCGGTGCAGGATCTGCTGGCTGGCGGCCTCGGTGAGGTCGAGGATCCGGGCGATCTCCCGGTGCGGGTAGTCGAAGGCCTCGCGCAGCACGTACACCGCGCGCTCGGCCGGGGCGAGGCGCTCCAGCAGGACCAGGACCGCGTACGACACCGACTCCCGCCGTTCCGCGGTGTCGGCGGGGCCGAGCATCGGGTCGCCGGCGAGCAGCGGCTCGGGGAGCCACTGGCCCACGTAGGTCTCGCGCCGGGCGCGGGCCGAGGTGAGCTGGTTGAGGCACAGGTTGGTGAGCACCTTGGTCAGCCAGGCCTCGGGGACCTCGATGCGGGCGGTGTCGGCGGCCTGCCAGCGCAGGTACGTGTCCTGCACGGCGTCCTCGGCCTCGCTCGCGGAGCCGAGGAGGCGGTAGGCGATGGCCGCCAGGCGCGGCCGGGCCGCCTCGAACCGGTCCACGTCGCTCACGGTCGCTGCCATGCCCCGGATCCTAGGCGCTCGGCCGGACGTGCCGCGATGTGCCGTCGGTCGGCTGCGGCGCCGCGGTGGCCGGGCGCGCCCACGCGGCGGAGCCGCACACGGATGCAGCCGCGTGGTGCGCCGGACGGGGGCGGCGGCCTGGAGCGGCTCATCGACGACCTCGTCCAGCAGGCCTGGTCGGCCGGCGGCCACACCGACGACGTCGCCGTGCTGCTGCGGACCAGGCGCCCGCATGCGTGAAACGGGGCCCCCTGACGGCCGCTCGGGGCGCGGGGGATACTCGCCGCATGCCGACGCTCTTTTCCCGCATCCTCGCCGGAGAACTGCCCGCCCGGTTCGTCTGGCAGGACCCCGAGGTCGCCGCGTTCCTCAGCATCGCCCCGCTGACCCCGGGGCACACCCTGGTGGTGCCCCGGCAGGAGGTGGACCAGTGGACCGACGCGGACGGCGAACTGCTGGCCCGCTGCGTCACGGTGGCCCAGGCGATCGGCCGCGGGGTGCGGCGCGCCTGGGACGCGCCCCGGGCCGGTCTGGTCATCGCCGGCTTCGAGGTGCCGCATCTGCACATCCATGTCGCGCCCGCCTGGGGCATGGCCGAACTCGACTTCTCCCGGGCCGGGCTGGAGAAGGACGAGGCCGCCCTCGACGACGCCGCGGCCCGGCTGCGCAGCGCGCTGCGCGAACTCGGGTACGGCGGGCAGGTGGCGGCCGACGGCTGACCGGACCCGTCAGCGGGGGTGGGCCGTGAAGACGTCGTGCAGGACGTCCATGTACGCGCCGTGGCCGCTGGGGCTGGCCCAGGCCGTGGCGGACTCGGCGGCCGTGCCCTCGCCCCACTCGTTGTAGGTGACGAGGAGCTGGAAGGGCGCCCCGGAGGTGGCGACCGTGGTGGCGTCGCGGCGGAACCGGCCGAGGTCACGGGGGACGACCGGGGCGTCGGCGTCGTACTTGTAGAAACCCGGCGACAGGATCGCCGAGTAGCCCTGCTGGAGGTCCAGGCCGGACGCGTACTGGTGCCAGCCCTGCGGCTGGTTCGCGCAGTCGCGGTAGCCGCCGAACACCTTGAGGACGACGTAGTAGCCCGCGGTGCGGTTGGCCTCGGTCCACCGGTCGACCATGTCGCAGCCGTCGCCGCCCGCCGCGTACACGAAGATCACCGGCTTGCCGTCGATGTGCAGCCAGGTCTTCTGGTCGGAGTACCTGCGCAGGTACACGAGGTCGCTGTGGATCTGAGTGACCGACGGGTTCCCGTACGCCTCGTTCTCGTAGTACGTCGTCCAGGAGAAGCCCAGCCTGGCGCCCTCGGACATCAGCAGCGGCATCCGCCTGTCCTCGCGCTTGCCGGCGCCCCACCAGGAGGCGATGCCGGCCTGGAGGCCGCCGTACTGCATGTCCTTGATCTGCCGGTCGACGGTGGCGGGGTCGTCCTGGTCGTAGTCGGACGCCGAGGCCGTGTACTGGCTGCCGCCGTCGGTGTGCGGGTTCTTGTCGTACCAGGGGTAGTAGAAGGCGGCGCGGACCGGGAGCTTCGTGTCGACGGTCGTGCGGTCCGGGGCCGCGGCCGCGGTGGTCGCCGGCTTCCCGGTGGCGTGCGGCCGGGCGGACGCGGGCGGCGAGGCCGACGGGGACGACGGCGAGGGGGAGGCGGACGCGGCCGGGGGCGCGGAGCGGGCGGTGGGCGACGCGGAGAGCGCGGCGGCCGCGGGGGACGACGGCTCGCTCGGACCGGCCGCGAGGGCGACCGCGGCGATCGTGACACCGGCGACGCCCGCGGCGGCCAGCGAGAGGAGGGCGGCGAGCTTTCCGGCGGAGGCCGCCTTGGTCAGATTGGCCACCTTGGCCGTATTAGCCGCATTAACCGCCTTGGTGAGCCTGGCTGCCTTGGTCAGTTCGGCCGTGTGGGCGGTGTGCGCGGTCGTCGTGGTGTGCGCGGCCGTGGTGGTGTGCGCGGCCGTGGTGGCGTTGCCGCCGCCCGCCCGCAGGGCCGCCGCCGTCAGTGCGGCGAGTACCGGCGGGACCGGGACCAGGGCCAGGTCCGCGAGCAGCCGCTCGGCCGGGACCACGTCGGCCGCGGCGAACACCCCGTCGCAGTCCGGGCATTCACGGATGTGCCGGGCGACCCGCTTGCGCCACAGACCGCTCGGCCTGCCGTCCCAGCCGTACAGCATCCCGTCCAGGTCCGGGCAGCGCGGCACCGTCTCCAGGGCCCGCACCACGGCCCGCGCGACCTCCAGCCGGGCCTTCAGCCGCTGCACCCGGACACCCGCCTGCGCAGGCGGGATCTCCAGGGCGGCGGCCAGTTCGGCGCGGGTGAGCTGACCGGCCACCTCCATCCACCACACGGCGAGCAGTTCGCGGTCCTCGGCGTCCAGCCAGCGGGTCGCCTCGGCGGTCTCGCGCCGCTGCTCGGACAGGTGCAGCACGGTGATGGTGAGGTCGGCGAAGTCGGCGCCGGGATCCGCGAGTTGCACGGTCTCGTCGAGCCACTCGGGGCCGGCCTGCGGCGGTGCCGCGCGCCGCAGCCGCCAGTGCCGGCGCACCTGGCGCATCGCGATCGCCACCAGCCAGGAGCGGAACGCGGCGGGATCGCGCAACTGCCCCACGTCGCGGACCATCTGGAGCATGACGTCCTGGACGACGTCGTCGGTGTCGGAGGGGGCGTTCAGGGCACGCCCGACGACGTTGTAGACGAGGGGCAGATGGTCCGCCACGAGCACGTCGAGCGCCCGCTGGTCGCCGGCCTGGGCGGCGCTGACGACGGCGGTGTGCGCGTCATGTCCACTGGGTGAGAAGTCGCTCATGCAAGGGGAGGGTCGGTCGACACCGTCGGCGTAACAGAAAACCGCGTGACAGTAAGCCGCGTGACAATAAGCCGCGTACCGGAAAGCCGCGTACCGGAAAGCCGCGTACCGGAAAGCCGCGTACCGGAAAGCCGCGTACCGGAAAGCCGCGTACCGGAAAGCCGCGGTCAGACTATCGGGCGGCCCGGCGGGCGGGTTCCTGGCGCCCGCTCAGTCGGGTACCGCCAGCCGCTCCACCCGCTCGTGCAGGTCCTCGACGTGGTCCTCGGACTCCGGCTTCATGAGGACGCTGCGCAGGATCCGGGCGCCGTCCGCGTCCGCCGTGACCTTGGGGTGGCGGGCGGCGAAGGCGGCGCGGTCGGCCTTGAGCGTGCTGAGGAAGACCGGGTCGGGCGCGGCCATGCCGTCGGCCAGGATCCGGGCGGAGGCGGCGTCGATCGCGGTGAGGGCGGCCGGGTCGGTGGCCGGGAAGTAGGTGACGATGTCCAGCTGGGGGCGCTGGTAGAGCTCCAGGGCGTCCGACGCCTCGATGAGGTCCGCCCAGCGCAGGGCGGCCCGGCGCCCGGCCGCCAGCACCTGGCCGAGGCCGTCGGGCGTGGGCGGCAGCAGCCGGAAGGTGAGCCACAGGGCCGCCGCCGCGGCACCGGCGCGGGAGCACTCCAGGCTGATCTCGCCGAGGTGGAGCTCGCCGGAGGTGAAGTAGGTGTACGGCGAGTCGTGCAGGTAGAAGCGGCCGACCTCGGGGTCGCGGAAGAGGACGGCCCCGCAGCCGTACGGCTGGAGTCCGTGCTTGTGCGGGTCGACGACGATCGAGTCGGCCCCGGCGAGGGCCCGCCAGGGCTCGGGCGGCAGTCCCTCGGGGCCGTCGGCGCCGGCCAGCAGCGTGAAGAAGCCGCCGTAGGCAGCGTCGACGTGGACGCGGACGCCGTGCCGCCCGGCCAGCGCCAGGATCTCGTGCACGGGGTCGACGGCGCCGAGCCCGGTGGTGCCTGCGGTGACCACGACGGTGCCGACGTCGCCGGTCTCCAGTACCTCCGCCAGCGCGTCGAGGTCCATCCGGCCCTGGTCGTCGGTGCGGACGGGGTGGCTGGTCATGTCCAGGACGTGGCACATGCGGCCGTGGGTGTAGTGCGCGTCGGCGCTGTGCGCGATGCCCCGGCCGGGGTGGAGTTCGCGGGCGACGAAGAGGGCTTCGAGGTTGGCGATGGTGCCGCTGGTGGTGAGGTGGCCGAGGTGTGTGCCGTAGCCGAACATCGCGGCGAGCTGCGCGACCGCCTCGCGTTCCATCGCGGCGGTGGCGGGGCCGCCGTCCAGGGCGTGGTTGTTGGGGTTGATCAGCATCGCGGTGAGGTGGCCGACCACCGCCGCGGGGTGCGGGGGCTTGAGCATCTGGCCGGCGTAGCGCGGGTGGAAGAAGGGGTAGTTGTCCTTCAGCCGGTCCGTGAACTCCGCGAAGACCGGCGCGAAGCGGTCGTCGGCGACGTCGAGGGACGGGTGGGACCGGTAGGGGCCGAAGGCGCCGGCCCACTCCTGTATCGCTTCGGTGGCTCGACCGAGCCAGTGCTGCAGATCCACGGATCTTCCTCTCGCTCTCGCTCGCGGTGCCCTCACCGTACGATTTCATTGACTAGTCAGCAATCATCTAGTCAGTAATCGCTCGATCAGTAATCCTCTGATCAGTAATCCTTCAGTCAGTAATCCCGAGATCAGTGTCTGAGGAAGCAGTAAGTGCGGTCACAGTAAGGTCGGTCGCGATGAACTCCACGCCCCAGCACGACGCCGAAGCCGCCGCCCGCGCCGCCGAGAGCCCGCTCGTCCGGGACTTCGGGCTGCTGATCACGTCCGCCACCCGCCTGGAGCAGCGCATCGACAGCGCGCTGCGCCGGGAGTGCGGGATCAGCCACACCATGCTGGAAGTGCTGATCCTGCTCTGCCGGCGGTCCGGCGAGGAGGTCTCCCAGCGGCAGCTGGCCGACGGCCTCACCCTCACCAGCAGCGGCACCACCCGCCTGATCGACCGCATGGAGGAGGCCGGGCTGGTCCGGCGGGTGCCGTCCCCCGGGGACCGGCGGGTGGCCCTGGTGGAACCGACCGCCGAAGGGCGTACGACGTTCCTGGGCGCGGTCGCCGTACACGCCCGGGTCGTGGAGGAGTTCTTCGTCGGGCCGCTGTCGGCCGACGACTACGCACGGCTGACCGGCGCGCTGGCCGCGATCGACCGGGCCCTGCGCGAGGCCACCGGCTGACGGCTGCACGCCGGAACGGCACCTCTCGGACGGGCAGCCGGTCGAACCGCCGGTTGTAGGGGGTTCGGGGCGGCGGGATCCTGGGAGGGGTACCCGGACAGCCGGAGGCACCATGGAGGGTCGCGTACCGGAGGACCTGGCGGTCGTCGTCGACGCCGACGGGGCGGTACTGGTGTGGAGTGCGGGGGCCCGGCGGCTCCTCGGGTACGAGCCCGCCGAGGTCGTCGGCCGTTCCGCACTGACGCTGCTCGCCGCCGACCTGCCCCTCTCCGCACGCCGGCACCTCGCGGACGGGCAGCGCTGGTCCACCGAGGTGGCGCTGCTGCACCGCAACGGCGACCGGATCGTCGTACGCCTCCAGGGCATCCCGCTCGCGGACACGGGCGACAGGCCGCTCTGGCTGGTGACGGGTGCTCCGCGGACGACCGTGGCCGGCCGCGACCAGCCCGGCGCGGCCACCCTGTGGGACCTCACCCTCGCCCAGCTGCCCACGCCGGTGGCGATCTACGACAGCGACGCCCGGTTCGTCGCCGCCAACGACGCCATGTCCCGGATCATGGGCCTGCCCGCGGCGGAGATGCGGGGCCTGACCCTGTCGGAGATCGAGCCCAGCTTCCCCTTCGACGAGTACGACCGCCTCCAGCGGCAGGTCCTGCGCACCGGGCGGACGATCTTCCACGAGCAGCACGCCCAGGCACCCGGCGAGACCCGGGAGCACTCCTGGTCGATGTACTTCTCCGCGCTGAAGGACGACGACGGCACGGTGCAGGGCCTGTCCGCGGTCGTCTTCGACACCACGGAGCAGTACTGGGCCCGCCGCCACCTGGCCGTCCTCAACGACGCCGGCCTGCGCATCGGCACCACCCTGGACGTGACCCGCACCGCCGAGGAACTGGCCGAGGCGGCCGTGTCCGGGTTCGCGGACTTCGTCACCGTCGACCTGCTGGAGTCCGTCGCCCTCGGCGACGAGCCGGAACCCCTGACACCGGGCGAACCGGTCGCCGTACGCCGGGCGGCCCAGCGGTCGGTGCTGGCGGGCTGCCCGGAGGCGGTGTTCGCCCCCGGCGAGGCGTTCCACTACCCGGTGAACACGCCCCCGACGCGGACCCTGCTCACCGGCCACGGCACCCGGCACCGGCCCGGCGACCCCGGCATGCAGGAATGGCTCAGGACCTCCCAGGCCCGCGCCGAGTCCGTGGCCCGGCACATGATCCACTCGGTGCTGATGGTCCCGCTGCGGGCCCGCGGCGTCACCCTCGGCCTCGTCCACTTCCTGCGGCACCGCACGCCCGAGTCGTTCACCGAGGACGACCAGCGGCTCGCGGAGGAGATCGTCGCCAGGGCCGCGGTGAGCGTGGACAACGCCCGCCGCTACACCCGCGAGCGCCGCACCGCGCTCGCCCTGCAGCGCAGCCTGCTGCCCGGCCGGCCGCCGGGCCTGGCGGCGACGGAGGTGGCCTACCGCTACCTGCCCACCGGGGCCGGCGCGGACGTCGGCGGCGACTGGTTCGACGTGATCCCGCTCTCCGGCGCCCGGGTCGCCCTGGTCGTCGGCGACGTCGTCGGCCACGGCATCCGCGCCTCGGCCACCATGGGCCGCCTGCGCACGGCGGTACGGACCCTCGCGGACGTCGACCTCGCCCCCGACGAACTCCTCACCCAGCTGGACGACCTGGTCATCCGGCTCGACCGCGAGGAGGGCCCGGAGGTGCCCGGCCGGGCGGAGGCGGCCTCGGCCGGCGACATCGGCGCGACCTGCCTGTACGCCGTGTACGACCCGGTGACCCGCCGCTGCACCATGGCCCGCGCCGGACATCCGCCGCCGGCCCTGGTCACCCCCGGCGGCGACGTCAGCTTCCTCGACCTCCCGGCCGGCCCGCCACTCGGCCTGGGCGGCCTGCCCTTCGAGTCCGCCGAGGTGGAGCTCGCGGAGGGCAGCCTGCTCGCCCTCTACACCGACGGCCTGGTGGAGACCGCCGACCACGACATCGAGGTGGGTCTCGGCCTGCTCCGCCGGGCCCTCGCCGACCCGGCCGCGCCCCTGGAGGAGACCTGCGACCACGTCCTGCACACGGTCCTGACCGACCGTCCGGCCGACGACATCGTCCTCCTGCTCGCCCGCACCTCCGCCCTGGACACCTCGAAGGTCCGCACCTGGCAGCTCCCCCAGCACCCGGCCGCGGTCGCCGGGGCCCGCAAGATGGCCAGCGAACAGCTGGCGGCCTGGGACCTAACGGACGCGGCCTTCGCCACCGAACTGATCGTCAGCGAACTGGTCACGAACGCCGTCCGCTACGGCGACGGCCCGATCGCCCTCCGCCTGATCCGCGACGCCTCCCTCATCTGCGAGGTCTCCGACGGCAGCAGCACCGCCCCGCACCTGCGCCGCGCCCGCGTCTACGACGAGGGCGGCCGGGGCCTGCTGCTGGTCGCCCAGATCTCGGAACGCTGGGGCAGCCGCCAGACCCCCACCGGCAAGACGATCTGGGCGGAACAGCCCCTGCCGGCGTGAGCCGCGTGACCGGCATGACCTGCGTGACCTGCGTGACCTGCGTGATGCGCGTGATGCGCGTGATGCGCGTGATGCGCGTGATGCGCGTGATGCGCGTGATGCGCGTGATGCGCGTGATGCGCGGGGCGAGCCGGGTGACCTACCGCGTGAGCGGCCGGTCGCGCCGCAGCGTGTCGGTCAGGGCGGACACGACGGCCGAGGCGACGGCGGAGGCGACGAAGCTCCCCGCCATGACCAGCACCACCCCGACCAGGAACAGCCCACTGGCCTCGCCCGACCAGTCGACGTAGGCGGCGAGGGTCAGCCCCGCGGTCGTCCCGGCCACGGCAGCGGCACTGTGCCCCCGGGCGGCCGCGCAGCACACCGCCGCCAGCAGGGTCGCGACCAGCCCGGCGACCTGCCACGCCTGGTACGGCCCGCTGACCGACCCGTCGGCCCGCACCTCCTGCTGCTGGTCCCAGCCCAGCCAGGCGGCCCAGGCCACCACCGACAACCCGGCCAGCACGAGTGCCGGCGCCGCCGCCCGCAGAACGGGCATCTGAAGTCCCATGCCCCCAGCGTTCCGGCCAGGCACGGGTACCGGACAGAGTGCGGATACTCAGACCGACCCGAGTACGCACGCCGGTGCGGCGACCGCCCGCGCGGACCTGCCGGGCCTGCGCGATGCCTACGCGGCGACTTCGCGATGCCGTCGCGGTGCCGTCGCGGTCTCGGCGTGGCGACTTCGCGGTGCCTTCGCGGTGCCTTCGCGGTGCCTTCGCGATCTCGGCGTGGCGACTTCGCGGTGCCTTCGCGGTGCCTTCGCGATCTCCTACTCGCCCAACTCGGGCAGGATGAAAGGCTGTTCCCGCCCCCTTCCGGAAGGAGTGCACCATGCCCGAGGACTTCCCGCCCATCGAGCCCTACGCCCGCGGCCTCCTCGATGTCGGGGACAACCAGCAGGTCTACTGGGAGACCAGCGGCAACCCAGCGGGGAAGGCCGCCCTCTGTGTGCACGGCGGGCCGGGCAGCGGCGGGCGGCGGCACAGCCGCAGGCTGTTCGATCCCGACGTGTACCGGATCGTCCTCTTCGACCAGCGCGGCTCCGGCGAGAGCCGCCCGCACGCCTCCGACCCGTCCGTCGGTCTCGCGCAGAACACCACCGACCACCTGATCGCCGACATGGAACGGCTGCGGGAACACCTCGGCGTCGAACGCTGGCTCCTGCACGGCGGCTCCTGGGGTTCGACACTGATCCTCGCCTACGCCGAACGCCACCCGGAGCGGGTCTCCGAGATCGTCATCGCCGGGGTCACCATGACCCGCCCCGAGGAGACCGACTGGCTCTACCGAGGCGTGGGCCGCCTGCTCCCGGGCCCCTGGGAGGCCTTCCGCGACCACCTGCCGCCCGCCGACCGCGACGGCAATCTCGTCGCCGCCTACAACAGGCTGCTGAACGGTCCGGACGCCACGGTCCGGGGCCGCGCGGCCCGCGCCTGGGTCACCTGGGAGGACGCCGTCATCGCCCACGAGGCGCTGGGCAGTCCCGGCGCCTACAGCGACCGCCCCGACGACGCCCTGATGGCCTTCGTCCGCATCTGCGCGCACTACTTCAGCCACGACGCCTGGCTGGAGGACGGCCGGCTGCTGCGGGACGCCCACCGGTTGGCCGGCATTCCGGGAGTGCTGATCCACGGCCGGCTGGACATCGGCAGCCCGTTGAAGACCGCGTGGGAACTGGCGAAGGTCTGGTCGGACGCGGAGCTGCAGGTGATCGACGACGCGGGGCACACCGGCAGTCCCGCGATGCACCGGGCGGTCCTCGCGGCGATCGCCCGGTTCGGTGAGGGCCGCTAGGCACACCAGCTTGTCGGCGCCCTGTCCCCCTCTGGGTCTCCGCCCCTCCGCCCCTCCGCGCCTCGCCCCCTCTGCCCCTCTGCCCCTCAGCGGCGGCGCAGGGCCGGGTCGAGGAGGGCGGGCGGGGTGTCGTACTTCTCGTGCGCGGCCAGGTCGGTGCCGGGGGCGACGATCGCGTCGATCGCGTCCAGGACGTCCGCGGAGAGGACGGTGTCGGCGGCGGCGAGCTGGGAGTGCAGGTGGTCCCGGGTGCGCGGGCCTATGAGGGCGCTGGTGACGGCGGGGTGTGCGGTCACGAAGCCGAGGGCGAGCTGGATCAGGGTCAGCCCGGCACCGTCGGCGACAGCGGCCAGCCGCTCCACGGCGTCGAGCCGCGCCTGGTTGGCGGGCAGCGCGAGGTCGAAGCGGTCGGGCAGCAGTGTGGCGCGGCTGGTGGTGACGGCCCGGCCCCTGCGCACGGCGCCGGACAGCCAGCCGGAGGCCAGCGGGCTCCACACCAGCACGCCCATCCCGTACTCCTCGGTCACGGGCAGGACATGGGACTCGACGCCCCGCTGGAGGAGGGAGTAGCTGGGCTGTTCGGTGACGTACCGGCCCAGGCCGTGCTCACGGGCGGCCCACCGGGCCTGCACGATCCGGTACGCCGGGTAGGTCGAGGAGCCGAAGTGGCGGATCTTCCCCGCGCGTTGCAGATCGGTCAGCGCCGACAGGGTCTCCTCGTCACTCGTGGCCGGGTCCCAGCGGTGTACCTGGTAGAGGTCGACGTGGTCGACACCGAGCCGCCGCAGGCTGTTCTCCAGCGCGGTGACCAGCCACCGTCGTGATCCGCCCCGGTGATTGCGCTCGTCCCCCATCGGCATGCCGGCCTTCGTGGCCAGCACGATGTCGTCGCGGCGGCCCGCGATCGCCTTGCCGACCATCTCCTCCGACTCCCCCTGCCCGTACATGTCGGCGGTGTCGATCAGATTGATCCCGGCGTCCAGCGCGGCGTCGACGATCGCGGTCGCCTCCTCCTGGGTGGTCCGCCCGATCGCCCCGAAGTTCATCGCGCCGAGCCCGAGCGCGCTGACCTGTACACCGGTACGGCCCAAGGTGCGGTATTGCA
Source organism: Streptomyces sp. NPDC090499 (assembly GCF_044769305.1). Classification (NCBI taxonomy): domain Bacteria; kingdom Bacillati; phylum Actinomycetota; class Actinomycetes; order Kitasatosporales; family Streptomycetaceae; genus Streptomyces; species Streptomyces sp. NPDC090499. The sequence goes on along the minus strand of NZ_JBIVXP010000004.1, from coordinate 424,513 downwards.
TGGCTGTTCTCCTCACACGGCACACTCAACACAAGCGGGACGACGTCCCGTTTCATGTCTTCGACGATACGGAACACTGTCCCGTTTGACAACGCCCCGATAGAGTGACCTCGGACGGAGCACCCGTCGAAGGACGCCCGACGAAGGACGCGCGATGAAGGACGAGGAGCAGGCGGTCCGGCCCCGGCGGGCGGACGCCCGGCGCAACGAGACGACCCTGCTGGAGGCGGCCGCGGCGGCGTTCGTGGCGTCGGGCGTGGAGACGCCGGTACGGGACATCGCGGCCCGTGCGGGCGTCGGCACGGCGACGATCTACCGGCACTTCCCGACCCGCGCCGACCTGGTCATCGCCGTCTACCGGCACCAGGTGGAGGCCTGCGCCGAGGCCGGCCCGGCGCTGCTGGCCGACGCCCCGAGCCCGTACGAAGCGCTGCGCCGCTGGATCGACCTCTTCGTGGACTTCCTGGTCACCAAGCACGGACTCGCCGCGGCCCTGCGCGCCGACCAGACGGGCTTCGACGCTCTGCATGCCTACTTCCTGGACAGCCTGGTCCCCGTGTGCACCCGGCTCCTCGACGCGGCCGCCGAATCCGGCGAGATCCACACCGACCTGGCCGCCGTCGAGCTGATGCGCGGCGTCGGCAACCTCTGCATCGGCGCGGAGAACGACCCCGGTTACGACGCCCGCCGCCTGGTCGGCGTTCTCGTCACGGGGCTGCGCCACACGGCATGACGCACCGCGCCCCTCACGCAGTCCGCCCGGCCTCGGCTCCCGCTCCGGCTCCAGTTCCGGTTCCGGTTCCCGCTCCGGCTCCGGCTCCGGCTCCGGCTCCGGCTCCGGCTCCGGTGAACATGGCGATCAGCCCGTGCGGGGAGTCTTCGCCGAACATGTGCTCATGGAGGGCGGCCGCGTCGGCGGCCTCGGTGGCGCTGCGGGTGAACATGGCCTGCTCGTACGCGGTGAGCGCGGCCTCGGTGTCGTCGGGGCGGGCCGCGAGGGCCCTGCCGAGCTCGGCGCCGTCGTACATCGCCAGGTTGGCGCCCTCGCCGTTCGGGATCATGAGGTGGGCGGCGTCGCCGACCAGGGTCACCCCCGGTGTCCGGTCCCACCGGTGCTCGGCGGGCAGGGTGTACAGGGGGCGGAGGACCGGCGCGGTCTCCCCGTCGGTGATCAGCGCGGTGAGCTCCGGGGCCCAGCCGTCGAACTCCGCGGCAATGCGGGCGGCGGCCGCGTCAGCCCCGGCGGAACCGACGGGACCGGCGGGACCGGCGGGACCGACGGGACCGGCGGAACCGACGGGACCGGCAGGACCGACGGAACCGACGGGACCGACGGAACCGACGGAACCGGCAGGACCGACGGAACCGGCGGAACCGGCAGGACCGGCAGGACCGACGGAACCGGCGGAACCGGCGGGACCGGCGGAACCGGCGGAACCGATCGCCCCCGTGAAGCCCGCGTCGGCGAACCACTCCGGGGACCTGCGCAGCGCCACGTACGTGTGGAGGGTCCCGCCGGTCTCCCGGTGGGCCTGGATCCCCTTTCCCGGCGCGAGCGCGAACATCGCCCCGCCGCCGACCGCCCTCGCGGTGGCCGGGTGCCGGGTGTCGGCGTCGTACAGGTAGGTCTCGACGAACGAGGTGCCGGTGTACGCGGGTACGGCGGCGGACAGCAGCGGCCGTACCCGTGACCACGCGCCGTCGGCGCCGACCAGCAGGTCCGTGACGACGGTGGTGCCGTCGGCGAACGACACCTCGTGGCGGCCCCCGCCGAGGGCGCGGACGGCGGCGGCCTTGTGGCCCCAGCGGACGGTGCCGGCCGGAAGGGATTCGAGCAGGATCCGGCGCAGCTCGCCGCGCAGCACCTCGGGGCGGCTCCCCGTACCGTCGTCGCCCTCTTCGAAGAGCACGGTGCCGTCGGCGGCGAGGGCCCGGGTCGCCTCGCGTCCCGCAAGGACGAGGGCGCGGAACTCCTCGTACAGGCCGGCCGCGCGGAGCGCCGGCTGGCCGTTGTGCTCGTGGATGTCGAGCATCCCGCCCTGTGCCCGCGCCGCCGGAGAGGCCTCCGCCTCGTAGACGGTGGCCTGGATGCCGTGGACGTGCAGGACGCGGGCGAGCGTGAGGCCGCCGAGTCCGGCTCCGATGATCGTGACGGGCGTACGCATGGGGACTCCCAGGGAGTGGACCGAAGTGGAGTGGAACGGCATTCCAGCCTGGAATGACGTTCCATGTTGGAACGTCGCTCCAGGCGTGTCAAGATGGGCCCATGGCAACGCGGACACGCCGGTCACAGCGGCGCACGGACGCGCTCTCCCGCGAGCGCATCGTCGAGGCCGCCGTCGAGCTGCTCGACACGGCCGGTGAGAGCGGACTGACGTTCCGGGCCCTGACCGAGCGCCTCGCCACCGGGCCCGGGGCGATCTACTGGCACGTGGCGAACAAGGACGAGCTGCTCACCGCCGCCACGGACGCGGTCGTCGCCGCCGCCGTGGCCGTCAGGCCCGCCGCCGTGGCCGTCGCGCCCGCCGTCGAGGCCCCGCCGTCACCGTCGGAGGAGGCAGGGACCCCGGTCTCGCCGCAGGCCGGGGTCCGGGCGGTCGCGCTCGGGCTGTTCGACGCGATCGCGCGGCATCCGTGGCTCGCGACGCAGCTCGCCACGCAGCTCTCCCGCAGCCCCTGGGGGACGGTGACGCCACGGATCTTCGAGAGCATCGGTCAGCAGGTCCGCGCCCTCGACGTGCCCGAGAGCAGCTGGTTCACGGTGACCTCGGCGCTGGTGCACTACGTCCTCGGCGCCGCCGGCCAGAACGCCGTGAACACCGCGACCGGCCGCGCTCTCCCGCCCGGCGTGGACCGCGCCGGTTTCCTCGACACCGTATCGACGGCGTGGGAGGAACTCGACGCCGACGAGTTCCCGTTCACCCGGGCCGTCGCGGACCAGATCCGCGGGCACGACGACCGCGAGCAGTTCCTCGCCGGCATCGATCTCGTCCTCGCCGGCATCACCGCCACCCGGCACCGGGAACCCCGCCCCGTCCAGGAATAGCCCCCGGGCCGCCCCACGTTGCCGCGACCATGACGACGAACGCGCCCCGGCCCGAGATCCTGCGCTACACCGCCTTCTCCAGCTCCCCCGAGGGCGGCAACCCCGCCGGCGTCGTGCTGGACGCCACCGGTCTGGACGACGCCGCCATGCTCGCCGTCGCCGCCGAACTCGGCTACTCGGAGTCCGCGTTCCTGACCGCGCCTCCGGCGGGCCTCGGCGGCGGGGACGGGGACGGGGACGGACGGGCGTACACCATCCGTTACTTCAGCCCCAAGGCCGAGGTGCCGTTCTGCGGGCACGCCACCATCGCGACCGCCGTCGCGCTCGCCGAGCGGACCGGCCCCGGAGAGCTGGTGTTCGCCACCCGCGCGGGCACCGTGCCGGTGGCGGTGACCGAGGAGGGCGGGACGGTCCTGGCCACGCTCACCAGCGTCGAGCCGCACACCGAGGAGATCGCGGGTGCCGACCTCGCGGAGGCGCTGGCCGCACTCGACTGGCCGGCCGCCGATCTCGACCCGGCCTTCCCGCCCCGCATCGCGTTCGCCGGCGCCCGCCATCTCGTGCTCGCGGCGGCGACCCGTGCCCGGCTGGCGGACCTCGCCTACGACTTCGCGCGTCTCGAAGCGCTGATGCACCGCCTGGACCTGACCACCGTGCAGTTGGTGTGGCGGGAGTCGGCCACCGTCTTCCACGTCCGTGACCCGTTTCCCGTCGGCGGGGTCGTCGAGGACCCGGCGACCGGCGCCGCGGCCGCCGCGTTCGGCGCCTACGCCCGTGAGCTCGGCCTGGTTCCCGAGGACGCGGTCCTCACCCTCCACCAGGGCGAGGACCTGGGCCGCCCCGGCGAACTGACGGTCACCCTGCGCGCAGGCGACCCTCGCGTGCAGGTCGGCGGCACCGGGGCCCGCATCGTCTGACGCCCGCGGCCTCCGCCGTGTCGGCAGCGCCCCCGGACGTATCCCCGCGGTCCCCGTGGCGCCGACGCCCCGGATATTCCGTGGCACCGCCCCCGGCCCCGGGCGGAGACTCGCCCCATGACGGATCCCAGGACGGATACGGCGGACGCATCCGATACGCCGGACGCATCCGATACGGCGGACGCATCGGATACCTCGGAAGCGTCGGATACCTCGGAAGCGTCGGACGCGGCGAACGGCGCAGACCCGGCGCGCACGCCCCGCCCGTCCTGCTCGCCCCGCCCGTCCCGCTCGCCCGGCATGGCGGCCTTCCGGGAGGCCGTCGGCGTGTGGGACCGCGGCGGTCCCGGGGAGCCCGCGCGGGAACTCGCCGGCCGGCTCGGCGTCCGGGTCGCCGTGCTGCTCGAAGGGCCCAGCGACCTCGCGGCCGTCGAGGCGCTGGCCGCCCGGCGCGGCCGGGACCTGGCGGCCGAAGGGGTCTGCGCGCTGCCGATGGGCGGGGCGATGAACGCCGGCCGGTTCGCCCGCCTCCTCGGGCCGCCCGGCCTCGGCCTGCGCCTGACCGGGCTCTGCGACGAACGCGAACTCCCCTGCTACACCCGCGGCCTGGCACGGGCGGGCGCCGCACCGGACGGCGTCTTCGTCTGCGCGGCCGACCTGGAGGACGAACTGGTCCGCGCCCTCGGCCCGCCGCGCGTCGCCGAACTCGCCCGCGCCGAGGGCGACCACCGCGCCCTGCGCACCTTCCTGAACCAGCCCGCCCAGCAGGGCCGCACCGCGCAGCAGCAGTTGCGCCGTTTCCTCGGTACGACGTCGGGCCGCAAGATCCGTTACGGCCGGGTCCTCGTCGAGGCCCTGGACCCCGACCAGGTCCCCGCACCGCTCGACGCCCTGCTCACGGCCGTCTGACCACCCGGGCCCGCGGCCTACTCGCCCCTCGGCTGCCACGCCTCCGCCAGCGCCCGGTACCCCGGCAGCGGGTCGGCGCCGTCGGCGTGCAGCAACTGCACCGCCACGTGGTCGGCGCCCGCGTCCAGATGCGCCCGGACGCCCTCCGCCACCCGGTCCGGGCCGCCGTGCACGATGAGCGCGTCGAAGAGGCGGTCGCTGCCGCCGTCCGCGAAGTCGGTGTCGTCGAAGCCGAGGCGGCGCAGGTTGCCGACGTAGTTGGCCAGGCCCAGGTAGAGGCCGAGCGTGGCGTCGCCGATCGCGCGGGCCGCGGCGGGGTCGGTCTCCAGGACCACCTTCTGCTCGGGGGCGAGGAGCGGTCCGGCGCCGAGGAGTCCGCGGGCCCGGCGGGTGTGCTCGGGGGTGACGAGGTAGGGGTGCGCGGCCGCGGTGCGGTCGCCGGCCAGCCGCAGGACGCGGGGGCCGAGGGCCGCCAGTGCGCGCCGGGTGACCGGGACACCGCCCGCGTCGAGGACGTCCAGGTAGGCGTTGAGGGCTTCGTACGGCCGTACGAACTCCTTCGTGGCCTCCGGGTGGCCGGCGCCGATGCCCAGCAGGAAGCGGTCCGGGTGGCGTTCGGCGATGCGCCGGTACGCGCGGGCGACGCGGTCGGCCGGGTTGGACCAGATGTTCACGATGCCGGTGGCCACCACCAGGCGGTCGGTGGCGTTCAGCAGGTTTTCGGCTTCGGTCAGGTCGGGGTCGGTCACGTTGCCCAGCCAGAGGGTGCCGTAGCCCAGGCCTTCCAGCGCGACGGCCAGTTCGGGTGGGGTCCTGTCGTGGCGCCACACACCGAGGGCGCCGAGGTCGATCTGCTCCGGGATCTCGTCCATGACCCGGACAACCGAGGGGGCCGGGACCCGTATTCCGATCACCGTCGAAATATCCCCGGAAGGACCACATGTGGACACACATGAGGACACATTCATGAACTGCTTTTACATACATGACTATTGACGTGCCCACAGCACCCTTCTAGCTTCGCAGAGAAAGCGCTTTCCGCAAGGTCCCGCACGGAGACGAACGGAGACGAACGATGCACGTGAGACCAGTCATCGCGGCCGTCGGCCTGCTCGCCGGCACGCTCGTCGCGCTGTCCGGCGGCCCCGCCCAGGCCGCGTCCACGGTGCTGTACGTGGCACCGAGCGGCACCGACAGCGCGGCCGGTACCCAGTCGGCGCCGACCACGCTCACCTCGGCGATCGGCCGTATCGCCGCCGGCGGCACCATCTACCTGCGCGGCGGGACGTACGCCTACTCCGCCACCGTGACCGTCCCGGCCGGCGCCAACGGCTCCGCAGGCGCACTCACCACCCTCTCCGCCTACCCGGGCGAGACCCCGGTGCTCGACTTCGGCGCGCAGAGCGAGAGTTCGTCGAACCGGGGCATCCAGCTCTTCGCCGACTACTGGCACCTGTACGGCCTCACGGTCGAGCACGCCGGCGACAACGGCGTCTACGTGGGCGGCAGCCACAACGTCGTCGAGCGCACCGTGACCGCGTACAACCGCGACACGGGACTCCAGCTCGGCCGGATCTCCTCCAGCACGCCCAGCAGCCAGTGGCCCGCGGACAACCTGGTCGTCAGCTCCGAGTCGCACGACAACGCCGACAGCGACGGCGAGGACGCCGACGGCTTCGCGGCCAAGCTGACCACCGGCACCGGGAACGTGTTCCGGTACGACGTCTCGCACCACAACATCGACGACGGCTGGGACCTGTACACCAAGACCGACACGGGAGCCATCGGCCCGGTCACCATCGAGTACTCGCTCTCCTACGGCAACGGCACGCTCAGCGACGGCAGTCAGAGCGGTGACGGCGACCGCAACGGCTACAAGCTCGGCGGCGACGACATCGCCGTGAACCACCTGGTGCGGCACGACATCGCCTACGGCAACGGCCATCACGGGTTCACCTACAACAGCAACCCGGGCACGATGACCGTCTCGAACAACGTGGGCATCGACAACGCCGAGCGCAACTTCTCCTTCGACAAGGGCACTTCGGTGTTCCGGACCGACACCTCGTGCCGGTTCGCCGTCGACGGCTCCAACGACAAGACCGTCGGCGACGCCGACAGCTCCAACCAGTTCTGGACCGGCACCAACGGCTCCCGCTGCGCCTCCTACGCGGGCGCCCTCGGCTGGTCCTTCGCCTCGTCGGGCAAGCTGAACGTCACCTTCGGCGGGACGGTGGTCAATCCGTAGGAATCCGCAGACCCTCCCGGAGAACGACCCGGCCCGGGTGTCCACAGGGTGTGGACGCCCGGGCCGGACCGGCGGTGCGTGCGGCTCAGTTCCGTACCGTCAGGTACAGCCAGCCGCCCCAGGTGTCCGCGTTGCTCGTGTCCTTGGAGCTGTGGACGTACTCCGTCCGCACCCGGAACCGCTGGTTCACCGCGTGGGTGAGGACCAGGTGGGTCACGCCGGTGCTGCCCGGCGCCATCGAGAAGCAGGAGGACGTGCCGATGGTGTGCCAGGCGCCGCTGTAGTACTCCTGGGCCTGGAACTTCATGCACTGCCCGGACTTGTCCGGCGTCACCGTGCCGACCACCTGCGGCTGCACGGTGTGGTGGTAGACGCGGTAGGTGACCCCGCTGTAGGTGGTGCTGGTGTAGTAACTGCCCAGCCGCTCCGCGATCTTCACCTGGGTGGCGGCGGAGTGGGTGGCCGTGGCGGGGGCGTAGCGGTAGTCGCCCCCGAAGGACGCCGTGTAGACGGTGGAGCGGGTGGGCTTGTACGTCGCCTTCAGGTTGCCCTTGCTGTCCACGGTGCCGGTCTTCAGCAGCGTCTTCTTACCGCCCGCGGGAGTGGCGTAGACCGAGACCGTACGGCCGTTGTACGTGGTGCCCAGGTGGGCGGTGACGGTGGCCGTCGCGCCGTAGGCGTACGTCGACTTGTCCGTGGTGACCGTGACCGTGGACGTGGCGCGGGACACCTGGACGATCGCCGAGGCGGTGGCCGCCTTGTGGGCCGCGTCGCCCGGGTAGCTCACGGTGTAGGTGTTCGCGCCGCCGACGGCCGGGGTGTCCTTGACCGTGACGGTGCCGTCGGCCGCGACGGGCGCGGTCCAGGTCGCCGGGGTCGTGGTGTGGGCGGCGTCGGTGCGGGTGACGGTGACCGTCTCGCCGGCGGGGTAGGGCGCGTCGCCGAGCTTGCCGGTGAAGGAGAGGGCCGTGGCGCGGGTGGCGGTCGCGGGGGCCTTCAGGGTGAGGGCCGGGGCGTAGGCGGAGACCGTCAGGCTCACGTCGTCGGCGCCCGTTTCGTGGGTGGCGTCACCCGCGTAGGAGAGGCGGTAGGTGAACCACCCGGCCGCCTCCGGCGCGTCGGTCACCGTGAACTCCTCGGTGGCCGGGTCGACGGTCACCGAGGGGAGCTGAACGGTCTCCTGGGTGTCCTCGTCGATCCGGGACACGTCGATCGCGGTGCCCTGCGGGAAGCTGCCGAATCCCAGTTCGGGGGTGAGCGTGCCCTTGATGACGACCGAGCGCGGGCTCGCCGAGTCGATCTCCGTGGCGACGACCGTCGTGGACAGCCGTGCCACGTAGACCTTCAGGTCCGCCGTCGCGGGACGGTGGGTGGTGTCTCCGGCGTACGACACCTGGTACGTGTACGTGCCCGCGTCCTGCCGGGTGTCGCTGACGGCGAAGGTGCCGTCGGCGCCCACCGTGGTGTCGGGCAGGGGCTCGCCGTCGCGGGTGACCTGGAGGGCGGCGCCGGCCGGGAGGATGCCCCTGGTGGCCAGGGTGCCGGTGAAGGTGAACTGCTGGGTGGGGACCGCGTACCGGGGCCAGTTCAGGGTGAGGGTGGTGTCGGTGAGCTTCGCGGAGCCGAGCACGTCGAGGGCGTAGGCGCCGGCGGAGTCCCGGGTGACGGCGTAGAGGGTGGTGCCGTCGCCGCCCCAGGCCAGGCCGTCCGGGGCGACGGTGGTGCCGTCGGGGAAGGTGACGTGGTTCTCCGCCAGGTTGGAACCGGCGTAGAGGTAGAGGCCCGCGGTGCTGGCCGAGGCGATCGTGCCGTCGGTGTCGATCGCGAGCGAGTCCGGGCCCACGGCACCGGTGTAGTACGGGGCCGGGTTGGCGCGCATCAGGTCGGAGGTGCGGTAGACCTGCAGCGCGGGCTGCTGGACGGCGGCGAGCAGGACCGTGGCGCCGTCGCCGGTGACCTGGAGCCCGGTCGCGGTGCCGCCGAAGACGTCCGTGTCGGCCTTGGCGGTCGCCGTGCCCGAGGAGACGTCGAAGGTCGCCACGTGGCTGAGGCTCTGCAGCGGCTCCTCGGCGGCGAGCACTCCGCCGCCGGCCGCCAGCTGCGGTGGGACCGACCAGTGGGAGAGCGAGGGCGTCGACACCGTGCCGGACGCGTCGACGGAACCGATCGCGCCCTTGCCGTCGGCCGTTTCGTAGCCGTACCAGACCTTGCCGCCCGCCACCGCCACGGAGACGGGCGCGCTGCCGGTGCCGGTCGGGTAGCGGGTGGACTCGGTGAGCGTCGCGGTGTCGACGGCGGCGACCGCGTCCCCGTCGGCGAGGGCCGCGTAGAGGGTCGAGCCGTCGGCGGAGAGCGCGAGGCCCGTGGCGCCCTGCTCGTCCGTGATGGTGGTGACCGGGGTGCCGGACAGGTCGGTCACCAGGATGCCGGTGGAACCGGCGCCCTGGCTGAAGAAGAGGTGCTGGTGGGCCGGGTCGGCCACCATGTGCGCGAAGTGCGCGAGCGGCAGCGATGCCGTGCTGTCGGCCAGGGCGGCGGGGCCGGTGAGGCCGACGGCGGCGGTGGTCAGCCCGGCGACGACGGATATCGCCGCCGAGAGCGAGACCTGCTTGAGGCGCATGGAGCTCCGGGGAAAGGGGTGATCAGGATGTGGGGTGGCTGTGCGGAAGATAACCGGTCCCGGTGGCCGGATCGTTGTCCGAAAACCTGATCTTCGCCATGTTCCGGCAAAGACTCCGGCCCGCGCATCCGCGCCCCCGCAGGGGCGCGGGCGACTGCGCGACCAGCGACGACGGCGCCACGGACGGCACACCGCCGCACTTCCGGCGAATCGCCTACCGGCGCGGGCCGCCGAACCTGGCGAAGGTGTGGCTGAAGTACCAGGGGTCCTGGGCTATGCCGGAGCAGGCGTTGGCGCCGCCGGTGCCGACGCAGTCGCCGTTGTCGCGCTGCAGGGCCCAGAAGGAGAGGGTGTCGATGCCCCGGGCGGCGGCCCAGCGTTCGACGGTCGCGGCGTTCTGGGTGGTGAAGGTCTCCGCGGGGCCGAAGTCGTCGATGCCGGGCATCTCGGTGACGCCGGTCATGCCCCACAGGTCCTTGGCGCTCTTGTGCGGGTAGAGGGCGTGGAGTTGGGCGTGCAGGCCGTCGGCGGCGGTCTTGGTGTCGGCGGCCATGTCGTGCGCGGCACCGTCGTAGTAGTCGAACGTCATGATGTTGACGACGTCCACGCGCGCGTGGTTGGCGACGGCGTTCTGGAGGACGGCCAGGCCGCTGTCCGCGAGGCCCTTGGTGGTCGTCGGCAGGGTGTAGGAGAACTGGAGCGGGCGGCCGGTGCGTTCGGCCCAGTGCTCGGCCTTGGCGATCGCCTTGTTGCGGCGGTCGATTCCGGCCGCGTTGGCGAGTGAGTCCGCCTCGATGTCGAGGTCGATGCGGCTGATGCCGTACGTCGTGACGAGCTTCTCGTAGACACCGGCGACGGCGTCCACGTCGGTGCAGCTGTCGGCGAGTTCGGTGCCGGTGGTGTCGGCGGCGTAGCCCCCGAAGGAGGGGATGGCGTTGCCGCCGCGGGCCTGGAGGGCGGCGATGTCGGCGCCGAAGGTGCCCTGGGCGACGGGCTGGGTGGCGTCGCCGTTCCAGTCGGCGGTGCAGGAGCCCGCGGCGGGGGTCTGGAGGAAGGCGAGGGTGAGGAACTTGTTGCCGGACTCGGCGGCGAGCGCGGCGGGGCTGTCGCCGGTCCAGGCCTCGAAGTAGGGGGCCGCGACGTGCGCGGGCATGGGCTTCACGTGGTGCGAGGCGGCGTGCGGATCGGCGTGCGCGGCGTCTGCCCCGAGGGCAACGAGCGCGGCGGAGAGGGCGGTTGCGGGCAGGGCGTGCAGGGCACGAGTGCGTCTCATGGACGCCCATAGTTGGACTAGACCAATTGACTGTCAAGGTTCTTTACAACCACCAGACCCTTTCGTTCGATGAGGTGTCAGGAGGCGGCCGCCTCCGGTCAGTTCCGGCCAAGAATTTTCATGCGAAGATTTGAACTGACCATAAGAGAGTCATTAGGGTTTGTTGCCCGAACCTCTGCTCGGAAGGAGCTCGCCTCCGTGGCGTCCCACCGTCGTGCCAAGCAGCCGGGCCGTGCCCGTGTCACCGTGCTCACCTCCGCCGCCGCTGCCGCGGTGGCGCTGAGCGCACAGGCGGCCAACGCCGCGCCCAGCGAGAAGCCGAGCAAGAACGAGGTCAAGTCCCGGGTCGACAAGCTGTACGAGGAGGCCGAGCAGGCCACCGAGAAGTTCAACGGGGCCAAGGAGAAGCAGGAGAAGCTCCAGAAGCAGATATCCGCGCTCCAGGACTCGGTCGCCCGCGGGCAGGACGAGCTGAACGAACTCCGCGACGGCATCGGCTCCATGGCCACCGCCCAGTACCGCAGCGGCGGCATCGACCCGTCCCTCCAGCTGTTCCTCTCCTCCGACCCGGACAGCTACCTGGACAAGGCGTCCGCCCTCGACCAGCTGAGCGGCCAGCAGGTCGAGACGCTGAAGAAGATCCAGGCCAAACAGCGCGAACTGGCCCAGGAGCGGGCCGAGGCCACCGGCAAGCTCAAGGACCTGGCCGCCACCCGCACCGAACTCGGCAAGAAGAAGAAGGAAGTCCAGGCCAAGCTCGCCGAGGCGCAGAAGCTGCTCAACAGCCTCACCGCCGCCGAGAAGGCCGCGCTCGCCGCCGAGCAGGACCGCGCCAGCCGCTCCGCCAGCGACCGGGTGGACCTCGGCAACGACACCTCGGCCACCGGCAGGGCCGCCGCCGCCTTCGCGGCCGCCAAGACCAGGCTCGGCACCCCGTACGTCTACGGCGCCACCGGCCCGTCCTCCTTCGACTGCTCGGGCCTGACCTCCTGGGCCTACGCGCAGGCCGGCGTCTCCATACCCCGTACCTCCGAGTCCCAGTCGGCGATCGGCACCAGGATCTACTCGACGTCCGACCTCCAGGTCGGCGACCTGGTCTTCTTCTTCAACGACCTGCACCACGTGGGCCTGTACGCGGGCAACGGCCAGATCCTGCACGCCCCGCGCACCGGCACGGTCGTCCGCTACGAGTCGATGTCCACCATCGGCGGCCCGTTCATGTTCGGCGTCCGCGTCTGACACACGCCGCGTCAGGGGTGCTGGGGGTTCCCAGCACCCCGTCAGGGCATTTCCTCAGCCCTCTGTCTCCGGGCGGCCCTCGGTCGCCCAGTGGGTGTGGAAGGCGCCCTGCCTGTCGACGCGGCCGTAGGTGTGCGCGCCGAAGTAGTCGCGCTGGCCCTGGAGGAGGGCTGCGGGGAGCCGGGCGGCGCGGAGGGTGTCGTAGTGGGAGAGGGCCGCGGAGAACGCGGGGACGGGGATGCCCCGGCGGGCCGCGGACGCGACCGTCTCCCGCCACGGCACCTGGGCGTCGGCGATCTCCTTCGCGAACTCCTCCTCCGCCAGCAGGCTGACGAGGTCGGGGTCGGCCCGGTAGGCCGCGCGGATCCGGTCCAGGAAGGACGCGCGGATGATGCAGCCGCCCCGCCAGATCCTGGCCACCGCGCCGAGCTCGATCTTCCAGCCGTACTCGGCGGCCGCGTCCTGGATCACCGTCCAGCCCTGGTCGTAGGCGATGACCTTCGAGGCGTACAGGGCGTGTTCGACGCGGGAGGCGAACCGGTCGGCCTCGGTGGCGCTGAGCGGGGGCGTGGTGCCGCCGGGCAGCCCGGCGTAGGCGGCGCGCAGCGCGCCGCGGCCGGAAGCGGCGCGGGCGAAGGTCGCCTGGGCGATGGCGGTCACCGGGGAGGCCAGGTCCAGCGCGGTCTGCACGGTCCAGCGCCCGGTGCCCTTCTGCCCGGCCGCGTCGGCGACGACGTCGACGAAGGGCGCGCCGGTGGCGGCGTCGACGTGCGCGAGGACGTCGGCGGTGATCTCGATGAGGTAGGAGCCGAGGCGGCCGCCGTTCCACTCCCGGAAGATGCCGGCGATCTCGGCCGGCGCGTATCCGCCGACCTGGCGCAGCAGGTCGTAGGCCTCGGCGATGAGCTGCATGTCGGCGTACTCGATGCCGTTGTGGACCATCTTCACGAAGTGCCCGGCGCCGTCCGCGCCGACGTGCGTGGCGCACGGCTCGCCGCCGACCTTCGCGCTGATGTCCTCGAACATCGGCCCGAGGACGGCGTACGACTCGGCGGAACCGCCCGGCATGACCGACGGCCCGTGCAGGGCGCCCTCCTCGCCGCCGGAGACGCCGACGCCGACGAAGTGCAGGCCCTTCTCGCGGAGCGCGGCCTCGCGGCGGCGGGTGTCGGCGAAGTGGGCGTTGCCGCCGTCGATGACGATGTCGCCGGGTTCGAGGAGCGGCACGAACTCGTCGATGACGGCATCGGTGGCGGCGCCCGCCTGGACCATGATCATGAGGCGGCGGGGGCGTTCGAGGGCGGCGACGAACTCGGCGGCGGTCTCGGCGCCGACGAAGTCGCCCTCGCTCCCGTACTCCTCGATCAGCGCGCGGGTGCGGGCCGGGGTGCGGTTGTGGACGGCGACCGGGTAGCCGTGCCGGGCGAAGTTCCGGGCCAGGTTGCGGCCCATCACGCCGAGGCCGGTCACGCCGATGGCTGCGGATGCGTTCACGGGGGGACTCCGTTCTGCGGACGCGTGCTGTGCCCGGAGGTACGGGTGGTGGGCGGGCGGGCGTTCAGTTCCGGGACGATCACCTGGGAGATGTGGTGAAGACCAGGCGGCGGCCGGGTTCGACGGGGGCGGTCCAGGCCTCCTCGACGCCGGCGAGCGGCACCGGCAGGGCGTCGGCGGTGAGGGTGCCGCGGGTCAGTTCGGTCATCAGGGACGGCAGTTCGGCGACGATGCCGCGGGCGGTGACCGAGCCCTGGCCGCTGCCCATGAGCCGCAGGTTCGCCATCCGCAGCACGGCGGAGGGCAGGGAGATCCCGGGGCCGGCCGTGGCGCCGATCTGGATCCAGTCCAGCGGGGCGCTGCGGTCGGTGCGGCGGGTGAGGACGGCGGGGAGGGCGCGCTCGGTGGGCGTGCCCCAGGTGTAGTCGAGGACGACGTCGACGTCCGCGGCGGCCTCGCCGAGCCGGGCGTCGGCCTGGTCCGGGTCGCCGGCCAGCGAGACCACGTCGGTGGCGCCCAGGCCGCCGAGCAGCTCCAGGCGCTCGGGGTCGCGGCCGGCGGCCACGACCCGGTCGGCGCCGAGGTGCCGGGCGATCTGTACGGCCATCCGGCCCGCGTTGCCGGTGGCGCCGAGGACGAGAACGCCCTGGCCGGGCTGGAGGGTGATCCGGCGGCGCAGCGCCACCCAGGACGACATGGCCGGATTCATGGCCGCGGCGACGGTCACCGGGTCGGCACCGGCGGGCAGCGGGACCGCCCGGCGCGGGTCGAGGACGCTCCGCTCGGCCATGGTGCCGGGGTCCCCGTCGTCGGCCACGAAGTACACGACCTGCCCGTCGGGCAGCCGGCCCACGCCGTCGACGCCGGGGATCAGGGGGAGGCGGCCGTCGCTGGTGTAGTGGGTGCCGTTGGCACCGGAGCGGACCCGGGGGTGCAGCGCGGCGGCGATCATCTCCACCGGCAGCCTGCCCTCCCCCGGCTCGGGGACGGGGAACTCCTCGAAGCGCGGCGGGAGCTCGAACGAACGGACCACGGCAGCATGCATGTCCACTCCTCGGTAGGTGACGTCGGTTCATGACGCCAGTTAGTTCGTGACGCCAATTAAATTAGTTGGCACCACGTACCAAGTCAAGTAGTTGGCGGCACGTACTAATACCCGTAGGATGTGACCATGCAGAACAAGCCAGTCGCCGAAACACCGGGCGCGGACGGGGACATCGAGGACCTGGGACTCGTGGACGGCCTCGTCCAGCTGTCGTTCCTGGTGCAGGGCGCGCTCGGGAAGGTCGCGGCGGACCACGGACTGTCGGTCATCCAGCTGCGGCTGCTCGGCGTGCTCCGCGACCGCACGCCCGGCATGCAGGAACTCGCCCACCACCTGGGCCTGGACAAGTCCAGCATGACCGGCCTCGTCGACCGCGCGGAGCGCAGGGACCTGGTCCGCCGCACCCCCGCACCGCACGACCGGCGCAGCTTCCTGGTCTCGATCACCCCCCAGGGGCAGCAGCTGGCCCAGCAGTGCGCGGTCCTCGCCGACCGGCAGATCCGGGACCTCGCGGCCCACCTCACCGACGCCCAGCGCGCCCGGCTCTCGCTGCTCGCGAGCGCGGTGGTGAACCACCACACCGAAATCTGAGCCGGGCCGATCATCCGAACAGGCGAAAGTCGCGGCGCCGGGCGCGTGGGGCCGCACCTCGGGGAGCCGGTCGTCAGAGGATCCGAAGATGCGAACGGATGATCTACGGCTGCTCACCGCCGCGCTGGTGCTCCTCCTGACCGGCGCGTTCCTCACCACGCCCGCCAAGGCCGACCAGCGCCCGGCCCCGTGCGCCTTCGGCCGGCGCAGCAGCCCGCCACCCGCTGCGCACGAGTACGGCGCGGACCGCGCCATAGGCGGCGGCCACCGCACCGCTCACTCCGACCGCACCGACCGCACCGCCCGCACCGCCCGCTGGACCGCGCCCACCGTCCGGTACCGGCTCTCCGCCCGCTACGCGGCCAAGGGCCGCCTCTGGCAGCACCGGCACACCGGCCAGGACTTCGCGGTCGACACCGGTACGCCCGTCTACGCCGTCGGCCCCGGCAACGTCGTGGCCGCGACCTGCGGCGACGCCTTCGGCAACCAGGTCGTGTTACACCATCCCGACGGCTACTACACCCAGTACGCCCACCTGTCCGTCATCAACGTCCGCCGCGGCCAGCACGTCTCGACGGGCCAGCGGATCGGCGCGGCCGGCTCCACCGGCAACGCGGACGGTCCCCACCTGCACTTCGAGGTCCGCACCACCCGGCACCTCGGTTCCGAGGTACCGCCGCTCCCGTGGCTGCGGCACCACGGCGTGAGCGTGCCCGCGAAGCCGTCCCCGGCACACCCCCGCCCGGCCCCGGGCGCCTCGGCCAACGCGTCCGCTGCGGCCACCGCGGTCGCGGGTCCGGCGCCGTCGACCGCCCCGCCGGGGCACGGCCGGCCGGTGAAGCAGCACACGCCCACGAAGCCGCACAAGATCCCGAAGCCGCACGGGACCCCGGCACCCCCGGCAACCCCGACACACCAGGGAACCCCGTTGACGCACTGGCTGCCGACGTCGGTGTGGGATCCGGCGGCACTGTGGAACCTGACGGCACGGCGGAGTCCGCCGGCACTGCGGGCGCCGGTCACACGGCCGTAGCACGCCGAAAGCGCACAGGGTCACGGTATGACCACATACCGTGACCCCCGTGCGAGGAGCGGCCAGACTGCCTCCCATGGCACGTCTGAGGTTCCTGTGGGTCGCCGTGCTGGTCGCCCTCCTGCTGCTGCCCGTGTCCCGGCCGGAGACCCCGCGGCCCGCCGCACCCGGGCCCTTCGGGGCGTACGTCGGGTACGGCGCGGACGGGGTACGCCGGGTGGCGGCGCTCGGGAGCTGGCTGCGCGACCCGCCCCGGGTCGGGCACACCTACCTGCCCGGTGACGTGTGGCGGAACATCGAGGGCGCCCCGGACTTCGTACGGCTGTGGGCCCGTTGGCGGCAGGCCGAACCCGACCGGCTCCTCGTCCTCAACGTGCCGATGCTGGAAGGCACCGAGGCACACGTCCCCGACGCCGAGGTGCGCCGCCGGCTGCGGCTCGGGGCGGGCGGTGCGTACGACGTCCACTTCCGTGCGCTGGCCCGCCGGCTGGTCTCGGTGGGCGCGCCGGACACCGTCGTCGTGCTCGGCTGGGAGATGAACGGGGACACCTACACCCACCGCTGCGGCCCGGACCCCGCCGCCTGGCGGGCGTACTGGCGGCGGATCGTGACGGCCATGCGGTCGGTGCCGGGCGCCCGGTTCCGGTTCGATTTCGCGCCCAACCGGGGCCGGGACGCCGTCCCCTGGACCAGGTGCTACCCGGGGGACGGGTACGTGGACGTGCTGGGGATGGACGCGTACGACGCCCCGCGCGGGATGTCGTTCCAGGAGCAGGTCGCCGAGCCGTACGGGCTGCGGGCCCAGGCCGACTTCGCCCGGACCCACGGCAAACCGGTCTCCTACCCCGAGTGGGGGCTGTACGAGAACGGCGACGATCCGGCGTACCTGCGCGGCATGCTGGACTGGTTCGCCACCAACCGCCCGCTCTACCAGACGATCACCGACTACTGCCCGCACGGTGTCTGGGGCTGCCGGAGCAACCCCAGGTCCTCGGCCGTGTACCGGTCCCTGCTGCGGAGCTGAGCGCTCCGCCGGAACTGCCGTGTCATGTCGTCGAGCGTCCGCGGCGCTTCGGGGCGCTGCCGAACCGCAGCGGACTTCGCCGGGCCCGCTCAGGAGTTCGCGCTCGACGGGCCGAAGAACTCGATCTCGGCGATGGCGACCTGGGTACGGGTCGACGTCTGGTACGACGAGTCGATCGTGAAGCGGACGGAGACGACGTCCGCGGCCCGCAGGTCGCGGGTCTGGCCGCCGGCCGCCTGGTCGAGGGTCAGTTCGCGGGTCTCGGTCTTGCCGTCGGAGGTCTTGATGGTCGCCGTCAGGCGGTGCGGCAGGGCCGACTTGTTCAGCTGCTCGTTGTGGGTCGACTCGCCGGAGGTGATGACGACGTTCAGGAGCCGGACCGGTTCGTCGAAGTGCGCCTCGACCCACTCGCCCTCGCCGGCCCCGGCGATGCCCGGACCCCACCACGTGTTGTTCAGCTTGTCGAAGAGCAGTTCCGGCTTGTGGCCGGCGTAGGCGCGGGAGGCGCGGTAGCTGTCCGGGGAGACCGGGGCGCGCTTGGCGAAGTGGTCGCGGGTGGCGCTCACCGCCTTCGGCGTGTTGATCGCCAGGACCGTGACGCCGGTGAGGACGACGGCGGCGACGATCCAGGTGAGGACGCGGTCGAAGGTGCGGCGGAGGCGGGGGCGGTCGCCTGCCCACGGGGTCTCTCTGTGGCGGAAGTCGAAGATGCGGCGCCACCAGGGGCGGCGGGCCGCGGGGCCGGTGTCGGGGTGGCCGGCCATGGGCATGGCGCAGCGGGTGCAGAAGTGGCGGTCGGGGCGGTTGGGGGTGGCGCACCAGGGGCAGGGGGTGCCGCCGTGGGCGCCGAGGTCCTCGCCGGGGGCGCGGACGGCGGCGGGGCGTTGGGGGGTGGGGCGGCCGGGGAGGACCGGGGCGATGGGTTGGGGGGCCGGGGTGGGGGTGGGTTCACTCACCGGGATGAGGAGGCGGCGGGCACGCTCCTGCTCGGGGGTGGGTGCGGGGCCGCCGGCTTCGGGCTGCGGGTGGGGGGTGGGGAGGGAGGTGGGGAGGGGGGTAGTTTCGGCTGTGGGGGACGTGGCGGTGGGTGGGGGCTGGTCGCGCAGTTCCCCGCGCCCCTGAAGGGGCGCTGTCGTGGGCGGTGCTGACGGGTCGCCGTGGCCCTGAAGGGGCGCTGCGGTGGGCGGTGTTGACGGGTCGCCGTGGCCCTGAAGGGGTGCTGGGGCGGGCGGTGTTGACGGGTCGCCGTGGCCCTGAAGGGGCGCTGGGGCGGGCGGTTCTGCCGGGGCGGTGGCTGTCGTTGTCCGGGCGTCTCGTTGGGGGAGGCCGGTGCCGCCGTCTCTGCGGGTGAAGGCGTCCCAGGCGGGGGCTGCGGAACCGGCGTCGGCGGGGGGCTGCTGTGCGGGTTGCTCGTTGGTGCCGGTCCAGCTGAGGACCGCGCCGCAGGCGTCGCAGAAGGACTGGCCCGGTTCGGCGACCGTGCCGCACTCCGTGCAGTTCCGGTTGGTCGTCATGGCTGCGGGGTCCTTTCGGCGGACGCGGTCACCTGGACCGTGTAGGGCATGTGAGCGGGGCGGGCGGCGGCCACGAGGTGTTCCAGGCGGACCTCGTCGGCCGGGGTGGGGGAGGGCAGCGTGAGGTGGACGTGGAGACCGGGACGGGGAGTGCCGGGGAAGGCGCCCAGCGGGCGGGCGTTCCAGTCGGCACCGCCGCTCTCCGTGATCTCCGGTGCCACGCCGAAGGCCAGCCGGACCGTCTCGGACAGGCCCCAGCGGGTGCCCCGGATGCGGTGCAGGTAGGCGGCGGCGGCCACGGCCGCGCGCAGCAGGGGCTCCGACTCCGTGCCGTCGGTCTCGGCGCCGACCCAGGTGCCGAGCCACTCCGCGAAGTCCAGCGGGGCCAGCGCCGGGTCGAAGTAGCTGGGCAGGCAGTCGAGGGCGTTCGGGATCGGGGCGATCACGTCGTCCAGGCCCGCGACGAAGCGCAGCGCGAGGTCGTCGTCGGCGAAGACCGCGGGGAGCATCGCGCTGATCGGGACGGAGGAGCCGAGCCCGTCGATGGACCCTCTCAACGGAGGCCTCCGGTCGGGTTGTTGCCGGTCATTCGCCGATCACCCTCACCCGGTGGTCGTAGGAGAAGACCAGGGACGGGGCGTCCAGGTCGATGCGGTCCGTCGGGTCGCCGCGCTTGCCGGTGAGCGGGTCGGCGGGGTGCAGGACGACGTCGTCGACGAGTTCGATGCCGGGGACGCGCTGCAGCACCGCGAAGATCTCGCCGGACTGCACCGGCCGCCCGAACGGCCAGCCCTTGCCGTCCGCGCCGCCGGTCAGCGGGTCCAGGTGGCGGTAGAGGGCGTCGTGGGCCTGGCGGCGGACCCGGTCGACGTCCACGCCGCGGAAGGCGTGCACGGTGGCGACGACCGTGACGCCCTGGTAGAACGGCGGGCCGACCGCGAGCCGGGTGCCGATCAGCCGGCGTTCGTCCAGGTAGCGGGTGATGCGGTCCAGCAGGGCGTCACCGGGCACGAGTTGCTCGAAGCGGAGCCGGCCGCCCGGGTCGGAGACCGCCTGGGGTACCACCAGGACCCGTACCGCGTACGAGCCGTGCTCGCTCTCCTCGCCCTCCAGGCAGGTGATCCGGGCCGTCTCGGGTGCGGCGCGGCGGGCCAGCTCCTCGTAGTCGCGCAGGGTCACCGCCCGCTCCTGGGCGCGCAGCGTGATCGGCGCGCGGACCTTCGCCTCGGCGACCGTCTCGCCGTCCACTCCGCCGCGCGCGGCCTCCCGGTTGACGACCTCCGCGACGTACGGGATGGAGGAGCGCAGGATCTGGACGGCCCCCCGGGCCACGTTGCCCTCCCGGCCGCCGCCGGTGCGGTAGCGGCGGGCCCGGATGACCGCGCCCTTCGGGGCCACCGCGCCGTACTGGCGCAGCGAGCCGTCCGGTTCGCGGACCGCGGGGCCGAAGGCGATCTCGCCGGTGGTCGCGTCGAGGGTGAGGTGCCGGTCGTCCGGTCCCGAGGCCGCGAAGTGCGGGACGACCTGCCAGTCCACCCAGCCGCCCTCGCCGTCGTGCTCGGCGGTCTGCAGGAGGAGCGGCGGGTTGTCGCCGACGACGGGGGCATGGGCGAGCCGGAGGCGCTGGCCGGGCAGGCCGGTGGACTCGCCGAGCGCCTCGTCCTCGACGGTCTCCGCGTGCACGGCGGCCGTGGTGCCGCCCACCGTGCAGGCCTCGACGAACCGGACCGTCGGGGAGGTGGTGTAGAACGGCTGGTCGGCGTGCGGTTCGGTGACCCGGCAGCGCAGCCAGCTGGCCTCCAGGCCGCCGTTGCGGGAGAGGACGTGGCCGCCGGGGACGTGCAGGACGACCTCGCCGGGCCGGTTCAGGCCGCCGGTGCCGTCCCGGTCGACCTCGCACTCCCGCCAGCCGTCCTCCGTCCACGCCTCCCACACCAGCGGGGGCTGCCGCGGGTCCACGCCGACACCGTCGACCCGGCTGTCCAGGTCGAGGGCGACCGCGCAGTGCGGGACGGCCGCGGACAGGCCGAGCAGCATGCAGTCACCGGGGTTCGGGGACTCGGTGAAGCACAGCAGGTCCTTGCCCTCGGCGAGCTCGTGGGTGAGGTCGACGACGGCCGCGCCGTTCTGCTGGCGCAGCAGGTGCCGCAACTCGCTCGGCACGATGGTCAGTTCGCGCTCGGTCGCGAAGACCACCGCCTCCTGCGTCTCGGTGCGCCGGGTCGCCACCTCGGTGCCGACCGGCACCGGGACCGTCTCCTCCTGGGCCGCCGACAGCCAGAACGTCATGTCCGTACGGGCGGCGGACGGCGGGAACAGGGTGATGCCGACCAGGTCCAGGAAGGCGAGGTGGTTCTTCTCCGGGACCCGGTTGAGGCGGTACACGATCTGGTCGGCCATGTGCGCGACCGTCTCCACCAGCGTGATGCCGGGGTCGGAGACGTTGTGGTCGGTCCACTCCGGGGCGCGCTGCTGGATATAGCGCTTGGCGTCGTCGACGAACTGCTGGAAGCGGCGGTCGTCGAGGTTCGGGGAGGGCAGGGCCATCGGGATCAGCGGTCGCTTTCGGAGGAGTCCGGGGAGGCGGGAGGCAGGTCCGGCTCGTCGTGGGAGGGGATGACGTAGAAGGGGAAGACCAGGCTGCGCGGGTTGTTGGTGCCGCGGATCGAGTAGCGGACGTCGATCATCAGCACGCTCGGGTCGGCGCCGGTGCTGACCTCGACGTCCTCGACCTCGATCCGCGGCTCCCAGCGGTCGAGGCTGGCGTGCACCTCGTGCTGGATACGGCCGGCGGTCTGCTCGTTGACGGGGGCGAAGACCAGGTCGTGGATGGCGCAGCCGAACTCCGGCCGCATCGGGCGTTCGCCCGGGGCCGTGGAGAGGATGAGCCGGATGGCCTCCTCCACCTCCTTCTCGCCGCTGACCAGGGCGATGCCTCCGGTGGGCCCGATCCGCAGCGGGAACGACCAGCCGGAGCCGACGAACTGCTCTGCCATCAGCCCCGCACCCGCCCCTCCGGGAAGCCCTGCCGGCCGCTCGCGTCGGGATCGCCGTGCCTGCTCGCGCCGGGATCGCCGTGCCCGCTCGCGCCGGAACCACCGTGCCCGCTCATGCCGGAACCACCGTGCCCGCTCGCGCCGGGATCGCCGTGCCCGCTCGCGCCGGGATCGCCGTGCCCGCTCATGCCGGAACCACCGTGCCCGCTCATGCCGGGATCACCATCACCGTCAGGCCGCCCATCATCAGGTTGCCGAGGACCGGCACCTCGGGGGCCTGGATCGCCACCGTGGCCAGGGAGCTGATCGCGACGGCGGCGTTGCCGCGCAGCGACAGGGCCGCGTTCGCCATCAGGCTCACCGCGGCGGCGTTCACGGACACCGCGCCCGCGGGCGCCTTGATGTCGACGAGTTCCGCGCTCTGCAGGGACAGCGGTCCCCCGCTCCTGATGCTGAGCGCGCCGCCCGCCTTCAGGGACAGGTTGGCGCCGGCCTCGACCGACACCGACCTGCTGCCCTTGATGGAGACGCTGCCCTTGCTGTCCACGGTGATCTCGGTCTGCTGCCGGTCCAGGAAGACGGTGAGTTTGTCGTCGCCGCTGGCCAGCCGGACGCCCTGTTTGCGGCCCCGCTGGTCGAGCAGGTCCATGCGGTTGCCGACCCGGTCGGAGATCGTGTGCCGGGTGGCCCGGCCGCGCATGCCGTCGTGCAGCGGCACGTCCTTGACCCGGGTCGGCTTGTCCTTGCCGTTGTAGAGGCCGCCGATGACGTACGCGTGGTCGAGGGCGCCCCGGTCGAAGGCGACCAGCACCTCGTCGCCGACGTCCATCGGGAAGACCCCGCCGCCGCGGACACCGCCCCACTGCATGGTCCGGGTCCAGTCGCTGACGTAGGTGTCGTCCAGCCACGGGAACTTGAGCTTCACCCGCCCCTGCTGGAGCGGGTCCTGCACGTCGGTGACGAGGGCCTGGGCCACGCTGGGCTGCCGGTCGCCGCCGGCGTCCCCGCCGCCGCCGGAGGCGACGCCGTAGAGCGAGCGCCACTGGCGGCCGCTGACGGTCACCCAGGTCTCGTAGTGCTTGGCGTCGCCGAAGACGTGCCGGACCGAGGTGACCGTGTACTTCCCCTCGAAGGGGTCCCCGACGTCCGCGAGCGCCACCGGGACCCCCGGCCGCAGCTTCGGGTTGCCCCGCACGACCACCTCGACCTCGGCGAACGTCGACGTGACGTCGTCGGCGAGGGCGTCGGCCGCGTACTTCACCTCGGTCTGCTTGTCGTACGGCGTGCGCGTCTCGACCAGCTTCGACGTCTTGAACTCGCCGGCCGCCGCGGCCGGGGTGGTGCCGATGCTGTAGCCGGTGTTGGAGGCGGGGGTCGCGGTCGCCGTGAGCGTCTTCTTCGTCCGTACGTCCCAGCCGCGCGACTCGACCTTGTTCACCTGGTCGGAGGCGGTGACGGCGGTGCGCAGCCGCAGGATGTCGTGCCGGGCCTCCAGCACGAACGGGCTCTTGTCGCCGTCGGTCTGCGGCGAGGGCGCCCCGGAGGCGCTCTTCTGCTTCACGAACT
The DNA here is from genome assembly GCF_044769305.1 of Streptomyces sp. NPDC090499. Classification (NCBI taxonomy): domain Bacteria; kingdom Bacillati; phylum Actinomycetota; class Actinomycetes; order Kitasatosporales; family Streptomycetaceae; genus Streptomyces; species Streptomyces sp. NPDC090499. The sequence continues at coordinate 400,998 of NZ_JBIVXP010000004.1, read as the reverse complement.
GGAACTTGCCGTCGGCGTCCACCGACATGACCATCTCGTTCTCGTCGGCGAGCCGGGCCAGGAAGTCCCAGTCGGTGACGTTCGACTGGCTGATGAACTCGTAGACGGTCTTGGTGGCCTGGATCCGCCCGATCGGCACGCCGTCCTGCGCGGCCAGCTTGCGGGCGATGTCGGAGGCGGTCTGGTTGCGGTAGGCGACGACGCGGCGCTGCCGCATCAGGCGGAACCCGTAGTCGTAGCCGCGGACCACGGCATAGCTGCCGGTGCCGTCGTACTCGGCCTCCATGCCGGTGACCTCGCCGGTGAGCAGCGGGTCGCCGGTGCCCTGCCCGTCGGAGACCGGTGTGATCACCACCGGGGTGCCGAACTGCACACCCAGCTTGCCCAGCAGTCTGCGGGACGGGTCGCGGAAGGTCAGCTGGAAGGCGGCCGGCACCCCGACGCCCTGGTCCACATGGGCGTCGACGAGATACCGCCCGTACTCCGAGGTCGCGGTCAGCTCCTTGCCGCCGATGACGACCTTGATGACGTTCGAGAAGGCATGCTTCACCATCAGGACCGCACCTCCTCGGCGGCGGGCAGCACCAGTTCCGTCCCCGCGGGCAGCCACCCCGGGTCGTCGATGTCGTTCGCGTCCGCGATCGCCCGCCAGGCGGCCGCGTTGCCGTACTCCCGCCAGGCCAGCGACTGCAGCGAGTCGCCGGCGACCACCCGGTGCACGCGCTGCGCGGTGAGCGCGCCGGACGTCGGGTTCTGTCCCGCGGTCTTGCTCGGGATCTCGTGCAGCTGGAGCCGGCAGCTGGCCCGGATCGGCATCCCGCTCGTCCCGAACAGGGAGTAGGAGACGTCGGCGGAGGCCACGTACGCCGTGAAGTTCGCCGTCGAGAACGAACCCCACTGGAAGACCACCCACGGCGGCGACGGCTGCTTGGCGGCGATGCTCTTGCTGGTGACCTCGCAGCAGGCCAGCAGCGACTCCACCTTCTTCATCACGTCGTTGCTGTCCGGGTCGTCGGAGCGGTCCAGGAAGATCTCCACGCTCATCTCACGCGGGTGGGTGCCGAGGAACTCCGGCAGCGCACCGTCCCGTTCGATCGGCGCCGCCGAGGACTTCCAGTCCGCCCGGCGGGCGATCGACAGCTGCGCCGGGTTGAACTCGAACCCGAACGTCTTGATGATGCCGCCCGGACTGGTGCTGGTGCCCACGGGCGGCTCGTGAATCGCGAGGGTGGCCCGCACGAGGCTCTTGCCGGCGCCCCGGCTGCTCCTGGCCATGATCTTCTCTGCCTCTCAGTCCGTGAATCCGTGGTGGGCGATCTCCAGGACCTCCGTGGCCACGGACGGGCTGCCCGCGTCCAGGGAAGGCCCCTGCCAGCTCACCGGCAGCACGTCGAGGAGTCCCCACCGGGCCACCTCCGAGCCGTCCGCGCGCAGCGCCGTGATCTGACCGGTGGGCCGCTCGATCCCCGTCTGCACGGACGAGATCCACTTCGCGACCTTCGAGGTGTCCGGGGTGAGCGGGCGGGTCAGCCGGATGTGGGAGAAGGTGACCCGGGTCGGCAGCTGCCACACGAACCCGTTGTTCCCGCCCTCCTGCCGCTGCTCGATCTCCACCTGCGACGACAGTCCCTCGCACCCGTTGAAGTAACCGAGGTCCTCGCCGTCGATGGAGAGGCTGAACCAGACTGTGGTTCCCGGGTCCTGGCGATCCATCGGGAGGCCTTTCTGTGGGGTCGTGCGCGGTCGGTCGTGATCAGGGGCGGTCAGGGCCGGTGGGCCGGTCTGGGGTCGTCAGTGCCGGTCAGTGGTCGTCAGTGCCGGAAGTCGCGGAGCTTGCCCACGCGTTCGCGGTCGCGGCGGAGTTCGGTGCGGACGTGCCGGGTGATCCGGTCGATGATCCGGTGCACGAGGGCGTCCACCTGGAACTCGGTGAGGGCCCGCGGGTCGAACCCGCCGGCCTCGACCTCCGTGTAACCGGGCGGCGGATCGTCGGCGCCCGAGGCGGTGGCGGAGTACCCGGGCGGCGGGTCGTCGGGGGGCGGGGGCTGCCTGGACGTCTGGGTCCGGGGCGCCACGGCGTGCGTGGTGTGGGTGGCCGGCGCCTTTTTCAGCGAGGTCGCGGGGTGGTGGCCGGTGCCGAGAGCTTCCCGCTGGACGGTGACGCGGCCGAGGGGGGCGACGGGGAGGGGGGCGGTGCCGGAGATCGGCGCGGTCGGGCGCAGCGGGACCGGTTGCGCGGGCGTGGCCGGGGTGGTGGTGGCCGGCTTGACCGGCAGCGCGGCGGCCGGAGTCGCGGCCCGCTGCACGAAGAGGGGCAGGGGGGCCGCCGGTGCGGCGGGGGGCTGGGTGGTCATGGGGAACGGCGACCGGGCCTGACGCTGCACGGCCGCCGGGCGGCCTCCGGGGCCCGGCGCGATGGGCGGGGCGGAAGAGGCGGGGCCGACGGTCCGCTGGACGAAGGGGGGAAAGGGAGAAGGGAGGGGAGAGTGGGGAGGGGCAGAAGTCGGTGCGGCTGTGGCGGCGGAGCCCGGAAGAGTTGATGGGGGCGGCGTCGCGGAGCCGGAGGAGACGGGCCCGGCAGGCTGGGCACGCCCGCCCGCCGTCGTGGGCAGGCCCGGTGCCGAGGCTCGCTGTACCGGCCGCGGAGCTGCCGTCACCGGACCGGAAAAGGCGGCCGACTGGTCAACCGGAGAACCACTCGCGGACGCGCTCGAAGAACCGGACGAGAAACCGGACGAGGAACCGGGCAAGGAACCAGCCGCGGGACCAGTCGAAGAGCCAGTCGGCGAACCGCTCGACGAACCGCTCGACGCCGGTTGCCGCTGCACGGACGGCACCGACGGCACCGACGGCACAGCCGAGCGGCGACCGACGGCCCTCGCAGCAGCCGCGCTCACGACCGGGCCCGCGACGGGGGCGCCGAGGCCGAGGCGAGGCGCGCGGGGAGGCGTCGTACCGGCAGCACGCTGCACGGAGGCGGAAGCGGAAGCAGAGGCGGCAGGGGAAGGGGAGGCGGGAGCCGCTGCCGGAGCGGGCCGGGACGCCGGGGTCGGGCCGCCGGACGGCGGGGCGGATCCCTGTGCGGGCGGACCGGGCGGGGTCTGCGCATCCGGCACGGCGGCGGAGAAGGAAGAAGCCTGCGGACTCTCCGTCGCCCGTCGCTGTACGGGCAGCTCACGGCCGCCGCTCCCGGCCGCGGTCGGAAGCGGAGCGCCGAGGCCGGGGCGCGGGGCGTCCGCGGTCGTCGCCGTGCGCTGCACGGGAGTTGGTGCGGCAGCGGGCGCTGGAGTCGGCGTGGCCGCCGCAGTCGAGGTACCGGCCGTGGTGTCTTGCGCGGGCGAGTCCGATGACATCGGCACGGCAGCCGGTGCGGCTCCCCTCCCGGCCGGACGGGGCGTTTCCCGTACGGCATCGGCTGCGCCCGCGCCCTCCCTCGCCCTTCGCTGCACGGACGCCTCGCGGCCACCGCTCGCGGCCGGGGACGCCGGGGGCCGCGCGCTCGGCGGGACGGCCGAGGCACGTGGGGCGGGTGGCGTTGCCGCCGCCGTGGGTGAGGCAGCCGTGGCGGATTCGGTGCCGGTGGCCGCCGGGCCGGTCCCGGAGGTCGGTGCCGAACGCGCCGCCGGAGCACCAGCGCCGCTGTCCGGCGACGGCGGCGTGGGGCGGACGGCCGGGCCCGTGAGGCTCTTGCGCTGTACGGCGGGCACACCGGGGCCGCGGGGCGAGGGCTCCGGGACCGCCGCCGACTCGCCGGGCACGGTCGGAGGGACCGGGGTACGGCCGCCGCTCACCGCCTGCCGTTGCACCGGGGTCGGGGTCGGCGCCCCGGCGCCGGACACGCCGGAAGGCCCCCCGTTACCCGGGGGTGTTGCGGATGCCGCGGGTGACGCAGGGGTGGCAGCAGGGACGGAAGGGGGTGTCGGTGTGGCCGACGTGGGGGCCGTACGAGCCGTGACCCCAGGCGGCACGGGTGACGATGCGGCCGTACCACCGCCACCGCCACCGTTACCGCCGGAGGACGCCCTGGCCGGACCAGGAGCCGATGCCGGAGCCGTCGTGCTCGGCCGGGCGGTCACCGGTCCGGCGCCGGACGCGGACCGCTGTACGGGGGCCGGTGCCGGTGCCCGTCCGGGGGCAGCGGCCCGAGGCGCGCGCGGGGCGCTGCCGGAGGAGGCACGGCCGTCACCGCGCGGGCGCGACCAGCCCCCGCTCACCCGCACCGGATCCCCGCCGCCGCCCTCGGCCGCCCGCTGTACGGAGACCCCGTCCGCCGCCGTTCCACCGGCGGCTCGGTCACCCTCACCCGGCGTCGGCACCGCGCCCTCGGCGGCCGTCACCCGCGGCGCCGACGGCAGCGTGCGCCGCTGCACAGCCGTCACCGACGGGCTCGCCTGCGCCGTCGTCAGCGCGCTGCGGCGCGGCGGGACGGGAGGGGCCGGGGCGACGCGCGGACCGGTGGCCGGAGCCGGTGCGACCGGAGCCGACTGCGGCGCCCACGCCACCGGCACCGCCGCCGAAGCGGCAGCAGAAGCCGTGGAGGGCATGCCAGCCGAGGCGGCGCCCGCCGACGTGACCGACCGATGGACGGCAGGCGTGGCCCGCTGCCCCGCCCCCGCCGCCGAGGGCGCCGAAGCCGCCGGGCCCGGCGCGCTGTTGCCGTTCCGTACGGGTCCCGGTGTCGCCCCGGTCCGCTGCACGGCCGCACCACCACCGCGCGGCCCCGCCAACGGCACCCGCTGCACCGCCGGCGCCGCCGAACCGGCGGAACCGGCCGAGCCGGAAGCCCTGGCCGAACCAGCAGACCCCGAAGCCCCCGCGGCCCCCGCCGAACCGCCGCCCACCGCCCGCAACGGCACCACCGGAACCGACGTCCTCCGGCCGGCCGCCGTGGGCCCCGGCTGTCCCGCCGCTGCCGTCGGCCCCGCCAACGGCAGTGACTGCACCGGACGTTCGAGGCCGGAGACGGCCCCCGCGCCCGAGGTTCCGGTGCGGCCGCCACCGGCGAGACCCGCGCTCTGCGCACCGTCCAGGACCGCGTGCGAGCGCGTGCCCATGAACGACGGGTTCTGCCAGGTCGGCAGCCGGCCGCCGAACCCGGCGTCCGCGACCGGCCCGCCCGGCCCCAGCGCACGCTGGATCGGCGGCAGCCCGGACCAGGCCGCCGCCACCACGGGACGAGGCGGCGCCTCCGCGGACACGTCAGGCAGGTTCCCGGACTCGCCGGACTCGCCTGTTGCGGACCCGCGTCCGCGCCCCCGTACCCGATCCCACAGCCCCACCTGTCAGCCCTCCGCGCCTGCGGAGGCCGTCGCCCTGGTCACCAGAGACGCGATCTCCGCCGTGTAGCGGCGGCGGTCGGCGTGCTCCAGGTCCAGGATGTCCTCCAGGTTCCAGTGGAAGTGGTAGGCGACGTACGCGATCTCCTCGTGCAGCCGGTCGGTCGCGTACGTCACGATTCCCCCAGGCGGCTCCCGCCGAGTTCCACTTCGAAGGGCTCCGAGCAGTGCGGGCAGTTGACCGCGGCCCGGGTGTGCCCCTCGGCGTTGATCTGGCGGTAGAAGTCCTGGAGGAACGCCAGGTCGGAGGCGAACATGTTCTCCACGATCCCGTCGTGGACGAGCGGGAGCGTGCCGAGGCGGGTGATGACCCGGCCCAGCAGCACCACCGACAGGAACGCGGGGTTCTCCTGGACGCGGACGTCGCGCAGCGGGATCAGCTCGTCGCGCGCCGTCGACAGGCGCATCACGCCGTCGCGGTGGACGGTGCCCTGCTCGTCGACGTACCCGCGCGGGAGCTGGAACGGGAACTCCGTGCGCAGCACCTCGACGGGCGTCTCCGGTTGCGCGGGCGCCTGGGGGGCCTGGGGCGCCGCCGCCTCCGGTGCGAGCGGCGCCCCCACACCCCCGGCCCTGACAGCCGAACGCCTCATTACTCGATGACCAGTTCTTCGAACGTGATGGTCACCGTCTCGGTCAGCGCGGCCGCCTCGCCGGCCTTCACCGTGCTGGTGTCGATCTTGCTGCACCAGGCGTTGCGCAGGTTGTAGCGCTTCACCGGGTTGTTCTCGAAGTCCATCATGATGATGGAGGCGTTCTTGCGGGCCGTGGCCATCTGGCCGTTGATCGACTCGTTGATCCACTGGGTGAACGACGAGGACTGGGTCATACCGCGGACGACCGTGCAGGTGCCGTTCTTCTTCACGCCCGGCAGGTTGCGGACGTGGTTCTTCCCGTCCGGCGTGTTCTGCTGGTAGGTGATGACGTCCTGCTCCATCGTCATGCCGCTGACCTCGGCGAGGTACTCGACCATCACGCCGTCGATCTGCAGGCCGAAATTGTGCGATGTGAGGGCGTCACCCGGCTGGAGACTCATGTGTTACTGCCCGTTCTTCTCAAGATGCCTGTAAGACAAGGGGGTTGGGACCCGAGGGTCCGCTACTCCTGGAGCTCGCCGCTGCCGCTGGAGAACTGGGCCAGCCGGAAGATCACGAACTCGGCGGGCTTGACCGGGGCGATGCCGATCTCGCAGATCACGCGGCCGACGTCGACCGACTCCGGCGGGTTGGTCTCCTCGTCGCACTTGACGTAGTACGCCTCCTCGGGCCGCTGCCCGAACAGGGCGCCGCTGCGCCACTCGTTGACCAGGAACGCGGAGATGTTGCGCCGGATGCGGGCCCAGAGGTTGTGGTCGTTGGGCTCGAAGACCACCCACTGGGTGCCGATCAGGATCGACTCCTCCAGGTAGTTGAAGTACCGGCGGATGTTCAGGTAGCGCCAGGCCGGGTCGGAGGAGAGGGTGCGCGCGCCCCAGATGCGGATGCCGCGGCCGGGGAAGGCGCGGATGCAGTTCACGCCGATCGGGTTGAGCAGGTCCTGCTCGCCGCGGGTGATCTGGAGCTCCAGGTCGACCGCGCCGCGGATGACCTCGTTGGCCGGGGCCTTGTGGACGCCGCGCTCGGCGTCGTTGCGGGCCCAGACGCCGGACACGTGGCCGGACGGCGGGATCAGCCGGGACTGGCCCGAGGACGGGTCGAAGGTCTTGATCCAGGGGTAGTACAGGGCCGCGTACTTGGAGTCGTAGCCGGCCGTCTCCTGGCGCCAGACCCGGATCTGGCGGGCGTTGAGGCCCGGCGGCGGGTCGATGACGGCGACCCGGTCGCCCATCAGCTCGCAGTGCGCGATCAGGCCGAGCTGGACGGCCTTCACGGCCTCCAGGTCGATCGCGCCGCGCTGGTAGGCGGCCATCAGGTCGGGGACGGCGACCATGGACACCTCGTCGACGGCCTCCAGGCCGCCGAAGCCGGTGCGGTCGGCCGAGTCGCCGAGGTAGTCGGCGGGGCCGGGGTGGGAGCCGGCGCCCGCGACGGGGGACGCGGACGCCGGCGTCTGGGTCGGGGCCACGAGGGCCACCGTCTGGTTCTCCGGACGGGCCAGCTGCGCGGCGGGCGCGGCCTCGGTCACGGTGATGAGCTTGGAGCGCTCCTTGACCTGGGTGACCACGTAGTTGCGGCCGCCCTTCTTCGCGGTCACGTCGAAGGTCTCGGCGGCCTTGCCGCCGTCCTTGACGACCAGCTTGAAGCGTTCGGCGGGGCCCTCGCCCTCCGGGTCGGCGACCTCGACGCTCAGGTCGCCGGAGGCGATGGCGCTGACGGTGAAGGTGCCGAGCTGCTTGGCCTCGCCGGGCGGCAGGGCGGCCGGGGCGGCCGAACTCCCGACGGCGGCGGGCGCGTTGGCGGCGCCGCCTTCGGCGTCTTCCCTGCTGCCGCCGACACGGACCACGTAGGCCGCCGTGCCGCCGTTGTTGAAGAAGCCGTAGACGGAGTGCGCGAGGTAGTACCCGTCGGTGAACTCACCGAAGGACGCGACGTACTGCGTCCAGTTGGTCACCAGCGTCGGCTCGTTCAGCGGACCGGTCGGGGCCAGGCCCACGAAGGCCGCCACCGACGTGCCCACCCCCTCGATGGGGCGCGAGCCGCTGGCCACCTCCTCGACGTAGACGCCGGGCGACAGGTAGGACGGCATGCTCTGCTCTCCTCGGGGTACGAGACAGGAACGCTTCCCACCCTCACGCGCGAAGCGCGCTTCGGAAACGTCCGTGAGGCTCAGAGCGGGGGCACCGATATTGCCCCGGACAGTGCCCGTTGGGGCATCCTGGGCCGGAAGGCGGCCGGGCGGCCGCCGCGGCACTCCCGGTACGCCGGGTGTCGCGGGCACCAACGGTGCGGCACGGGTCGTCGACGTTTACCACACCCGGCGGCGGACACGCCCGCCGATCGGCACAAGATCCACGGCCGGCGGGGGCAGCAGGGGCCGCTGCCCTCAAGACTGCCCCGACGGACCTTGTCCGCCCGGCGCCACTGCCGTAGGGATGGATCGAGTTGCCGTCGCCGGAGGGTGGTCCTGGTCCATGTACACGCAGGAGGAGCCCGGCAAGGCCGAGCGGTCCGGGGCGGTCCGCGCCCCGAAGGCTCCGGGCGTACCGACGGGCGCGGGCCCGGCGCCCGTGCCCACCACCGCCGCCGGACTGCCGGTCCTGCAGCGGCTGGCGGGCAACGCGGCGGTGTCGGCGACGATCGCCGCGCAGCGCCACCGGCACGACGCGGGCTGCGGCCATCTGCCGGTACAGCGGGAGGCCGCCCAGGACCGGCACGAGCACGACCCGGGCTGCGGCCACCTGCCGGTGCAGCGCCGGGCGCTGGTCCACGACGTGGTCAAGACACCCGGCGAGGGCATGGAACCCGGGCTGCGCACCGAGATGGAGGGCCGCTTCGGCGGCGCGGACTTCAGCGGCGTACGGGTCCACAAGGGCCCGGCGGCCAGGGCGGCGGCGCAGGAGCTGGGCGCCAGGGCGCTCACCACCGGCCGGAACATCGTCGTCGGCGAGTCCATGACGAAGAAGGACTGGGCGCACGAACTCACCCACGTCGAGGACCAGATGGCGGGCCCGGTACCCGGTACCGCCATCGGCGGCGACGTGAGCCTGTCCAGCAAGGGCGACTCCGGCGAGCGGCACGCCGAGCAGAAGGCCGACCGGGTGATGAGCGGGCCCGCGCCGTCCCCGGTCCAGCGGACGCAGGACGGCACCCGGCCCGGTCCGGCTCCGGAACCGGCCGCCGACGGGTCCGCCCCGATCCAGCGGCTGGTCGGCTTCGAGGCGGAACTGAGCGTGCCCAGCTACGAGGTGAAGCAGTCCACTGCCGGCCTCAGGCAGATCGACGGACGCCAGCCGCACGCCGCCCTGGCGTCGTTCTTCTACGGCGGCGCCGGGTACGCCAGTGACATCGCGTCCGGCAAGCGCATGAACGTCGTCACGGACCACAACGTCCTCCAGCACCGCGGACGGGACATCCACGAGGCGCTGAGCGATCTCACGATGCCCGACGGACGTTCTCCGGTGCCCGACGACGCCGACTACGACCCCATCGGCAACCTCGAGTACGTCACCGAGGCAGTGGACGAGCTGGCGCCGGGCTCCGACCGCACGGTCCTGGAGATGGCGCAGGAGATCGACGACCACGTGGCCGGCATGTTCGCCCACGACCCGCGGTCCTTCGCCTCGTTCATCCCCGGCTCGGGCGGCGAGTTCGCCACCGGCTTCCCGCTGGCGGAACTCGAGACGTGGCTGGGTCCCGAGCTGTTCAAGGACCCCGAGCTGCAGAAGGCGATCGCCGCCTACCAGAAGGAGGCCAAGCACAGCCTGTACCTCCAGGCCACCGCGGGCATCCTGCCGTCCGGGCTGCCGCACCTCTACGAGGCCCAGCAGAAGGTCGAGTACCCGCCGGCCCCCAAGGGCAAGGAGCACACGCGCGCGGCCCAGCTGCACGCGACCGGGGCCGTGGTACAGGCCTCGCACAAGGTGCGGTCGTTCCTCGCCGCGAAGATGCCGCAGCTGGGCGAGCTGGACCGGGAGGCGCTGACCGGTGTGCTGACCCTGACCGCGTCCTACGCGATCGGCAGCGCGATGGTGATGACGGACGCGATCGGCGAGACCTCCACGGAGAAGAACGCCGTCTCGCACCTGGCCAAGCTCGGGGACCTGGCGCAGGTCAAGACACGGGCGACCACGGACACGATCCGGAACCTCAACTTCGACCGCGAGGACCTGATGCTCCTCACCAAGTGGCTGCACGAGGAGGTCGCGGAGACCAACGTCGGGTTCTGGCTGGCCTTCCTCAAGCCGTTCGGCAGGGGTGCCAACGCCCAGCGGACCCCGGCCTACGGTCCGCCCGAGGAAGCGGGCGGCCCGGCCTCCCCGGACCAGAACCCGCTGGAGGCCACCTACATGCTGTTGAACAAGGTCCTCAACGGCGACAACGCGGAGCTGTACGTCCTGTCGTCCGGGAAGCCGTTCAAGAAGCCCGACCCCGCGTCGCCGCACCTGTCCCGGGAGCACACGGGCGGGCAGCAGGGCGTCCAGATGGAGTTCCGCTGGCTGCCGAAGCGGATCACCGAGGCGGGGCATCTCGCGGGCGCGTTCGCGTCGGTGGTCGAGGAGGTGCGCACGGCCAACCTCAAGGGTGCGCCCAGGGAGGTCGCCGACCGGATCCGGCAGGCCGCCGCCTCGGGACAGGCCGCCCCTGTCACCTCCTCCGGCGCCGCCGACCGGATGGATGTGGACTGACCAGGCCGGGCCGGCGGCGCCGGAGGCAGGTCACCCTGTCCGTACGGTCCCGCCGGCCCGTCCCCGAGGGCAGCGGCACCGCCCTCGGCACCGTCAACTCTGCCCCGGAGTCCGGTGATATGCCGGTCCCCGGCCCACTAGCGTCTTGACGTGAGCCTCTGGACTTCCCTCGAACCCGCCTCCGCGACCGTGGACCCGGGCGCTTCGACCCGTGTACGCCTGCGGCTTCGCAACACCGGTGACGTCGTCGACGAGTACCGCTTCGAACCGGTAGGCCCCGTCGCGCCCTGGACGACCGTCGAGCCCGCCACACTCCGGCTGTACCCGGGGACCACGGGCACGGTGGAGCTGACCTTCGCCCCGCCCCGTACCCCCGACGCGACGGCCGGCCCGAACCCCTACGCGGTCCGCATCACACCCACCGAGCACCCCGAGGCCGTCACCGTCCCCGAGGGCAACCTCACCATCACGCCCTTCACCGAGTTGCGCGCGGAACTGGTCCCGCCGACGGTCAAGGGCCGGTTCCGGGGCCGTCCGAAGCTGGCGATCGACAACCTCGGCAACACCAAGCTGACCGCCTCCGTCAGCGGCAACGACAACGGCGACCAGCTCGTCTACGACCTGCACCCCAGCAACGTCCAGATCGAGCCGGGCCGCGCCGCCTTCGTGAACGCCACGCTGAAGCCCCGGCGGATCATCTGGTTCGGGCCCAAGGAGCAGCGGCCCTACCGGCTCACCGTGCAGCGGTCGGGGGTGCAGCCGGAGCCCGTCGACGGGACGTACATCCAGCGCGGCTTCCTGCCCCGCTGGCTCGCCACCCTCTTCGGCACCCTGCTCGCCCTCGCCGTCACGTTCGCGCTGATCTGGTTCAACTACAAACCCCACGTGCAGAGCCTGGCCCAGGAACAGCCCGTGGAAGCCGCGGTGAGCAGCATCGCCCCGAGCCCGTCCGTCACCCCGACCCCGCCCCCGGCCCCCACCGAGACGCCGTCGTCGGCGCCCGCGGCGGACACCGGCAACGGCGACGGCGGCGGGAGCGGAGGAGGGGGCGGGGGCGGCGGGGGCGCGACGGCCACCGTGACCGCCAAGCCCAAGCAGGACACCGCGGCGACCGCCGTCAACCGCCTCGCCGCCGACGACCCGGCCGGGCGGCACATCTGCTACCGCTCCTACGTCCAGGGCACCGGCTGGCAGAAGCCGGTCTGCGACGGCACCATGTCCGGCACCGTCGGCAAGAACCTGCCGATCAAGGCCATCAACCTCGCGGTGTACGGCGTCCAGGGCTCCGCCGCCAACTGGTTCCACTACGACCCCCAGTCCACCAGCGGCCAGGGCACGTGGAACCCGAACTGGACGGCGATCATCGCCGACGGCAAGGACAACTACATCGGCAGCACCAAGGCGGCCGACCCCTACATCGAGGGCTTCGCCTTCAACGTCGGCAGCGGCAAGGGCTGCAACTACGCGAAGGTCCGGGACCACGACTGGGGCGACCAGTGGTGCCAGGGCTCCCGCAGCGACAACAACGCACTCGATTTCGTCGGCACCCTCGACAACACGCTCTGGCTCGAAGCCTTCAAGCTGACGGTGACCCCATGACGCTGTGGACCTCCCTCGAACCCGCCTCCGCGACCGTGGACCCGGGCGCTTCGACCCGGGTACGCCTGCGGCTTCGCAACACCGGTGACGTCGTCGACGAGTACCGCTTCGAACCGGTCGGCCCCGTCGCGCCCTGGACGACCGTCGAGCCCGCCACACTCCGGCTCTACCCGGGGACCACGGGCACGGTCGAGCTGACCTTCGCCCCGCCCCGCACCCCCGACGCGACCGCGGGACCCAACCCGTACGCGGTCCGCATCACACCCACCGAGCACCCCGAGGCCGTCACCGTCCCCGAGGGCAACCTCACCATCACCCCCTTCACCGAGGTCCGGGCCGAACTCGTGCCACCCACGGTCAAGGGCCGGTTCCGGGGCCGCCCCCAGCTCGCCATCGACAACCTCGGCAACACCAAGCTCACCGCCTCCGTCAGCGGCAGCGACAACGGCGACCAGCTCGTCTACGACCTGCACCCCAGCAACGTGCAGATCGAGCCGGGCCGCGCCGCCTTCGTCAAGGCCACCCTCAAGCCCCGGCGGATCATCTGGTTCGGGCCGAAGGAACAGCGGCCGTACGCCCTCACCGTCCAGCGGTCGGGCGTCAGTCCACAGCCTGTGGACGGCACCTACATCCAGCGCGGCTTCCTGCCCCGCTGGCTCGCCACCCTCTTCGGCACCCTGCTCGCCCTCGCCCTCGCCTTCGCCATGATCTGGTTCAACTACAAGCCGAAGGTCGGCACCCTCGCCCAGGAAAAGGTCCAGGAGGCCGGGGTGAGCAGCATCGCCCCCAGCCCCACGGCCAGCGCACCCCTGGCGGCCGCGCCGGCGCCCTCGCCGACCCCGGTGGAACAGCAGCCGGCGAACGGCGGCGACGGCTCGTCCGACACCCAGGCGGGCGGCGGCCAGTCCCAGCCGGCCCCGCAGGCCACGAAGAAGAAGACCCCGAAGCCGGTCGTCCCGGCGACGAACATCCTGCTCCGCAACACGACCACCAAGAAGTGCGCCGACATCCCCGGCTACGGCAACGGCACCAGCAACGGCCCGGTACGCGAGTACACCTGCGACGAGACCACCAACGACAACCAGCTCTGGAACCTTGAGGTGCGGTACGCGAAGGACGGCCCCGGCTCGTCCGCGCTCTTCCAGATCCGCAACGCCAAGGACCAGTTGTGCATGGACCTGCCCGACTACGGCTCGGCCAGGCTGTCCGCGCCGATCACCGAGTACAAGTGCGACGGGACCAAGGCCGACAACCAGCTGTGGTGGATCGACAAACAGCCCAGCGGCGCCTACTGGATCCGCAACTTCGCCAGCAACAACCTCTGCCTGGACGTCGCGGGCTACAGCACCGGCGTCAACGACACCAACCTGACCCTGTACTACTGCTCGAACACGGACGACCAGGAGTGGCAGATCGTGCACCCGTCCGGGGACTGATCCGGCACCGGTGACAGGCTAGGGGCTGTCCGGCCCCGGCTGCCCGGCCTCCGGCTCCGGCTCCGCGGGAATGCTGACGACCGCCTGAAGGCCGCCGGCGGGGCCGCGTCCGAGGCGGAGTGTGCCGTGGTGCAGCCGGGCCTGCTGCTCGACTAGGGCGAGCCCGAGGCCGGAGCCGGGGGCGCGGGTGCGAGCCGGTAGGTGACGGAGGGGTGCCGCCGCGCGGCGGGCCGGACGGCTTCGGCGAGCAGCGCGGTCAGGTCGAACGGACGGCCGGAACCGGTCACCAGGTCCCCGGCACCAGCCGGCCCGCCTTGCGGTACTCGCGGCGGGCGCCCTCCAGGAGGTCGGCCGCGGTGAGGGGCCGGTCGGCGGCGGCGGCGAGGTAGGCGGCGGTGACGACCGCGCTGCGGATCGCGCCGCCGGCCAGCTCGAAGTCCCGGGCCAGCGCGCCCAGTTCGATGTCCGCCTCGCTGGGCACGTGCACCAGGCCGTGCCGCCACAGCGCCAGCCGCTGCTCCTCGTCCGGGAACGGGAAGTCGATCACCAGGTCCAGGCGGCGGGTGAAGGCCTCGTCGATGTTGGCGCGCAGGTTGGTGGTGAGCAGCGCGATGCCGTCGAAGGCCTCCAGGCGCTGCAGGAGGTAGGCCGACTCCAGGTTGGCGTACCGGTCGTGGGCGTCCTTGACCTCGGAGCGCTTGCCGAAGACGGCGTCGGCCTCGTCGAAGAGCAGCACGGCGTCGGTGCGGTCGGCCTCGGTGAAGATCCGTTCGAGGTTCTTCTCGGTCTCGCCGACGTACTTGTCGACGACGGACGACAACTGGACCACGTACAGGTCCAGTCCCAGCTCGGCAGCGACCACCTCCGCCGACAGGGTCTTGCCGGTGCCGGACTCGCCCGCGAAGAGGCCGAGCACGCCGCGTCCCCGGCCGCCGCCCGCGCTCAGCCGCCAGTCGCCGAGGACCCGGTCGCGGTGGCGGGCGCGCAGGGCGAGTTCCCGCAGTTCGGTGAGCGGCCGGTCGGGCAGCACCAGGTCGCGCCAGTCGACGGCGGGCCGGATCCGACGGGCGTGCTGCTCCAGGCCGGAGGCGGACTGCTGGCGGGCGCCGAGCCGCAGGTGGGCGGCGGTCAGCGGGGTGCCGTCGAAGGCGGCGAGGTCCTGCGCGGCGCGGGCCGCCCTGGTGAGGCGCTCGCCGCCGAGGTGGTACGGGGCGACGGTGGCGGCGAGGTCGAAGCCGGGGTCGCCGGGCAGTACGGCCGCCCAGGCGTCCAGGGCGGCGGCGCGCCGGGAGGGCACGTCGAGGACGAGCGGGTCGCGGTGGTCGCACCACTGGGGGTCGTAGGGGCGGGCGGTCGTGACCAGCACGGTGACGTCCGTGGCGGCGCCGACGCTCGACGCCCGCAGGAAGGTGCCCGGCTGGTCGGTGTCGACCAGGATCGCCCGGCCGCTCAGGCGGGCCTCCCGCAGCAGCTCCGGGATCCGCTCCTCGGGCCCGGTGTAGTGCAGCGCGGGCCGGCCGGCGAGCCGCAGCGCGGCCGTCGCACAGCCGAGGCCCTCGCCCTCCCGGCGTTCCCGCAGGAAGGCGAAGAGCGGTCCGGCGGCGATCCGCGCGGCCACCCGGCGGACGAACTCCGCGTCGGCGGGCTCGCTGCCGGACGACGGCTCCCGCAGGTGTCCGGTCAGTGCCGCGTCCGGGGTGTCGTCGCCGAGGAGGTGCGCCAGGACCCGGTCGGGGACGCGCAACGAGCGGCTGAGGAAGGGCCGTTCGGGTTCCTCGACGGTGAGCAGGCCGAGCGCGGCGAGCGGGGCGGTGGGATGGAAGCGGGCGCGGGCCGCCGCGAGGTGTGCGGGGGCGCCGTACAGGTCGAGGGCGAGGCCGACGGTGGCGCGGCGGCGGCCGACGTCGTCGTTGAGGTAGCCGTACAGCTGCTCGAAGGTGCGGTCGAGGTCGGGGGCGAGGGCGATGAGGAGGAGGGTGGTGTCGAGGGGGGCGAGGCGCAGCCGGGCCGCGAGGGCGGCGAGCGGGTCGGCGAAACCGTCGGCCAGGGAGGGCAGTTCGGCCGGTTCCGGCTCGGGGCGCAGCAGGTGCCGTACCGCTTCCTCGGAGAGATAGAGGCCGCGCAGCGGGTCGTCGGCCGTCGGGTCGTCGGCCGAGCGGTGGGCGACGAGGGCGGCGACCCGGTCGCGCAGCGCGGACAGCCGGGTCAGCAGTGCGGCGGCCGGCTCCAGGGAGACGTCCAGGGTCACGCCCGGCCCCTCCGGGCGGCCGCGGCCTCGGCGACCTGGCCGGGCCGGTGGGCCCGCTCCTCCAGGACCGGCGCGGTGTCGTCGACCCCGGCGCGCACGCGCACGGCGGCACCCTCGGTGACCGGCGGTCCGGCGTCGTACTCGGGGTAGGCCGGGAAGGGGGCCGTGATCACGACGTCCAGGGACGGCTTGAGCTCGCCGCCGAGCGCCGACCAGATCTCGGCGAGGGAGCGCGCCTCGGTCTGGATACCGGCGCAGGACAACGGGATCGTCAGGCCCAGCGCGCCCAGCGAGCCGGGCAGTTCGGACGGGTGGATCAGCTCCCGCGGGATCAGTGTCGCGAGCACCGCGCTGATCAGCCGGTGCTCGTCCTCGGGCCGCTTCGTCCACGCCGTCACCAGGTACGACAGCCGGAACCAGCGGGGCGGCTGGCGGCGCTTGACCACGACGTCCCGGTCGTCACGGACGTCGACGTGGCCGCGCTGACGCCGGTGCACGTCCTCCCGGATGTCGTACAGGTAGCTGTTGATCACGGGGCCGTTGCGGCGGGCCGACCAGTCGCGGGTCGGCGCGTCGAAGGAGACCTCGATGCCGGAACCCTCCAGCGCTCCGCCGGTCAGCAGGTTCCGCAGCACCTGGTCCACCTCGTGGATCACGCCGTACTCACCACCCCATGGACCCGCGCGGCCCGCTCGGCATACACGCCCATCCTGCCCTCCGTCCCGGCCGCGCCCGCAGGCGCGCCGGGGCAGACCGGCCTGCCCCGGAACCGGTGTCCGCTGCCCGATCGGTCAGATGTAGCCTTCCCGGAGGGCATGGGCGACGGCGTGGGCCCGGTTGCGCAGGTGCAGCCGGGTGGTCAGCCCGTGCATCACGTTCTTGACGGTGCGCTCGGAGTAGGACAGCTTGCTGGCGATCTCACCGGTGTCGAGGCCCTCGGCGACCAGCCGCAGGACGTCCACCTCGCGGGCGGACAGCCCGGCTGCCGGGGCACCCGGACGGCCGGCGGCGCTGCGGTGCAGGGTACCGACCTGGTTGATGAGCCGGCCCAGCAGGTCGGCGGGCAGGTCCCCGTCACCCCGGGCGGCCGCGAGCACGGCCTGCACGAGCCGGAGTTCGGTGGCCTCGTGGCGCCATACGATGGCCCCGACCCCGCACTCGATCACATCGAGCAGCTCGGTCTCGCGCAGCGCCCCGACCACGAGTACGGCCCGCGCGCCCTCGCTGCGCACCACCCGGCGCAGCCGGGTCAGTTCGGGTTCGTCGAGGCCGTCGCTGATGAGCAGCGCCACCGTGCCGGGCCCGGTCTCGGACTCCTCGCGTATCTCGACCTCCGGGTGGCGCCGCAGCTGGCTGAGCGCGCCCTCGCGGGAGATCGGGTCCGGCGCGTACACCGCCACGGGCGTGCGGCCGACCGACGCGAATGAGCTGTTGCTGACCAACCGCTTCCCCTATGTCCACGTGCCCGTCGTCTCCGAGGGAACAGTGACGGGCGGTAATACCCAGCCTGCTGTGGCCAAAGGGGCAACGACAATCGTGGAGGACCACGAGAAGGACCACGAGATGTTCGGGGTGACTGAGGTTGTGGGCGGCTGCCGGCCGGTGGGGGTTGTTCGCGCAGTTCCCCGCGCCCCTTTGAGGTGGGACCAGTCGACCCACCATCTTGGGGGCGCGGGGCTGCATTGCACATGCGGCTACCGCCGCGCGGGCGCGACCAGCCCCCACGTACCCGCACCCGGGAACGGACCGGCGCCCGACCAGATCCACAGCCCCGTCTCAAATGTGACGCCCCTGCAACAAACCCACCGACCACCCCCCGCACCCCACAACCTCTCCCGCTCCCACCACCTCTAACCCCCCGAACCCACCCACCAGCGCACCGCGAGGAGCCAGGCATGACCCAGCCGTCCCCTGAACTCGCCGCCGCCATGCACCTGCTGGCCGAGGAAGCCGAGCGCACGCTGGCCGGCAGCGGCCGCCTCGTGCTTCTCCGGGGCGCCACCGGAACCGGACGCACCACCGTCCTGGAGGCCGCCGCCGAGCAGGCGAGCGCCCTCGGCCTGAAGGTGCTCCGCGCCCGCTGCTCACCCGGCGACACCCCCATCTCCTTTGCGACCGTCCTCCAACTGCTCGGCCCGGTACCGGAGTTCGCCGAACTCGCGGTGGACGGGGACGAGCGGTCCACCGCCGCCGGCCTGTGGCGGGTGCTGCGCGCCTACGCCGACGACTCGCCGCTCCTCGTCGCCGTGGACGACGTCCACCTCGCCGACGCCCCCTCGCACCGCTGGCTCGTGGAGTCGGCACGGCACATAGACCGCTTACCGATCCTCCTCGTCGTCAGCGAACGCAGCCAGTACGACCTCGATCCGCCCGCCCCCGGCTTCACCCACACCCTGCCGCCGGCACTGGTCCGCACCCACACCCTCGCGCCCCTCGCCCCGGCGGCCGCCGCCGCCCGGGTGCGCGCCAAGTACCCGGACGCGTCCCGGTTCTGGGTCGACGCCTGTGTCCGGGCCGCGGCCGGCAGCCCCCTGCTGCTGGGCGCCCTCCTCGACGACCTGGACGAGAGCCGGCACCGGGACGTGCCCGAGACGACGGCCGCCCTCTACCCGGGCGCGTACCCGGCCGCCGTCCAATGGTGGCTGGACAGTGCGGGACCGGCCACCACCGAGGTCGCCCGCGCCCTCGCCGTCCTGGAGGAGGACCCCGGCACCGGCCTGCCGGAGAGCGAGATCACCCCACTCCTCGCCGAACTGGCCGACGCCGACCCGGTCCGGGTGGCCGGCTGGCTCACCGCCATGACCAACCTCGGCCTGCTCACCCTGGGCGCCGACGGCCGCCCGCACTTCCCGCATCCCCTGCTGCGCGACGCGGTCCTCGCCGGTGTCCCCGCCGCCCGCCGCCGCACCGCCCACCGGGCGATCGCCGAGGCGATGCTGCACCAGGACGCGCCCGCCGAGGCGGTGGCCCGCCAACTGCTCGCCACCGGACCGGTGGACGCCCCCTGGGCACCGGCCCTGCTCCGGGACGCGGCCGCCGTCGCCCTCTACGAGGACCGCGCCGAGGACGCCGTCGCCTACCTGCGCCGCGCCCTGGAGGAACCCCTCCCCGACGACCGCCGGCAGCGGCTGCTGACCGAGCTGGGCTCACTGGAGTACGCGGCGCCCCGCTCCTCCGCCGCGATACCCCGGCTGGCCGAGGCGGTCCGGCTGCCCGCGGCCCCGCAGGACCGGGTGCGCGCGGCCGTCGCCCTCGGCACCGCGCTGACCGGCCGGGGCCGTACCCGCAAGGCCGTCGAGCTGCTGCGGTCCGTGAACGGCGAACTGGACGGCCACCCCGACCTGGTCCGCACCCTGCACACCGCCTCCGTCGCCCTGTCCGACCAGGACCAGGAGGTACGGCAGGAGGTCTACCGGCGGCTGTCCGAGACCGCCGGCCACTCCCCGGAGCTGGTCGGCACGGCCGGCCAGGCCCTGCTGGTGCGGCACGCGGCCTCCGCGGGCCTCACCTCGGCCCGGGACGCCATGCGGCAGCTGCGCACCCTGCTCGCCGAACCCGCCGACCCGCTCACCGAGCCGTTCCTGGTCGGCACCGCGGCCACCGTCGCCCAGTGGGCCGACGAACTCGACGAGGCCGACCGGCTGGTGGACCGCGGTCTGGCCGGGCAGCGCCCCGACCTGCTGCACCCCATGCACCATGCGCTGCTCAACAGCCGTACGGACATCGCTGCGGCCCGCGCCGACCACACCGGCCCGGCCGCCGTCCCCGACGCGGTCACACCGTCCAACGCCCACGCGCACGCGCTGATCGCGCTCGTGGAGACCGGCCGCGGCGCACAGGCCGCGCGGCTGGTCGCCGGGATCGACCTCAGGGAGGCGCCGGACTCCTGGGAGCTGAACCGGTTCCTGTACGCGCGGGGTGTGGTGCGGGCGGCCGCCGGTGATGCGGCCGCCGCGCTGCACGACTTCCTGGAGTGCGGGCGCCGCCAGACGGCCCGGGACGTGATCAGCCCGGTGGTCACCCCGTGGCGTACCGCCGCCGCCGAGTGCCGGCTGGCCCTGGACCGCCCGCTGGAGGCCATCGCGCTGGCCGAGGAGGAGCTGCGGCTGGCCCGGGTCTGGGGCACCCCGCGCACGGTCGGCCGGGCGCTGCGCGTCCTCGGTACGGCGACCGGGGGCCGCCGTGGTCTGGAGCTCACCGAGGAAGCGGTGCGGCTGCTGCGGGACGGCGGCCCGGCCGGTACCGAGCCGGCGCTCGCCCTGATCGCGCTGGGCCGCCAGCTCATGGCCGCCGGGGAGGGGGCCCGTGCCCGCGACTGCCTGCGGGAGGCCGCCGAGCACGCCGAACGGCAGGGCGCGGTACGGCTGTCGGAGCTGACCGAGGAGATCCTGCGCAAGGGCGGCGCCCGCTCCCCGAGACGCCGTACCGGCGCCGCCTCCCTCACCGGCAGCGAGCGGCGGATCGCCGAACTCGCCGCCGAGGGACGCACGAACGGGGAGATCGCGGCCGCCCTCCATCTGGCCCGCCGCACCGTGGAGACCCATCTCACGCACACCTACCGCAAGCTGGGCATCCGCCGCCGGGCGGACCTGCGCCCGGCCCTGGACCAGGCCGCTCCCCGTCCCTAGCGGACCGGACCGGGCGTCAGGGGGCGAGCCAGTGGGCCGCCGCCGCGAGGAGCGCGCGGACACCCGTCCCGATCGTCGGGTCGGGGACGGGCGCGAAGTGCGGGGAGTGGTTGGAGGGGATCTGCGGGGGGATCCCGTCGCGGATCAGGGCCTCCAGGTCGACGCCCTCGTAGAGCTTGTGGTCGGCGCCGCCGACGAACCAGAAGACCGAGGGCACCCCCAGGGTGGTGCCGAAGGCCCCGAAGTCCTCGCTGTTGGGCACCGGTGAGGTCAGCTCGAAGGTGAGGCCCGGGAACTCCCCGGCCAGCGCGGCCTGCACGGCCTCGGTCGCGGCCGGGTCGTTGTGGGTGACCGGGAAGGAGTCGATGGGGA
The DNA here is from genome assembly GCF_044769305.1 of Streptomyces sp. NPDC090499. Classification (NCBI taxonomy): domain Bacteria; kingdom Bacillati; phylum Actinomycetota; class Actinomycetes; order Kitasatosporales; family Streptomycetaceae; genus Streptomyces; species Streptomyces sp. NPDC090499. Next base: position 380,095 of record NZ_JBIVXP010000004.1, on the reverse strand, counting down.
CGATCTCCGGCTCCCTGGACACGTCGGAGGCGGCGGCCTCGGCCCGTATGACCCGCTCGACCGCGGCGAGCACCCGCTCCCGGACGGCCGCCGTCGCGGTCCGTACGTTGATCTTCAGCTCGACGCTGTCCGGGATGATGTTCTCCTTGGTCCCGCCGTGGATCGAGCCGACCGTGACGACGGCCTGCTGGTTCGCACCGACCTCCCGGGACACGACGGTCTGCAGCCGCATCACGACCGCGGCGGCCAGCACCACCGGGTCGACGGTGGCCTCCGGCGTGGACCCGTGCCCGCCCCGCCCGAACAGCGTGACCCGCATGCTGTCCGCGCCCGCCATCAGCGCCCCGGCCCGGGTCCCGACCAGCCCGGCGGGCGCCGCGGCCACGTGCTGGGCCAGGCACACGTCCGGCCGCGGGAACCGCTCGGCGAACCCGTCCGCGAGCATCTTCGGCGCCCCGCCGACCTCCTCGGCCGGCTGGAAGACGGCGACCACCGTCCCGTGCCAGCCGCCCCGTCCGGCGGCCAGCTGCCCGGTGGCCCCCAGCAGACAGGCGACGTGCAGGTCGTGCCCGCACGCGTGCATCACCCCGTCGGTCTTCGAGGCGTACGGCAGCCCGGTCTCCTCCTGCACCGGCAGCGCGTCCATGTCGGCCCGCAGCAGCACCACCGGCCCGTCCCCGTTGGCCAGCACCCCGACCACCCCGGTGCCGCCGACCCCCTCGGTGACCTCCCAGCCCTGCTCCCGCAGCCGGCCCGCGACGACGGCCGCGGTCCGCTCCTCGGCGAACGACAGTTCCGGGTGCGCGTGCAGGTCCTCGTAGAGCGCCCTCAGCTCGGGGAGCCGGTCGCTCAGGCCGGTCAGGAGGGGGCTGGTGCTCATGTCGTCGTCTCCCGGGGTGTGTGCGTCGGATGCCTGCCGAGTCAAGGATCAGCATCAGCCTCGGGACCGGACTTCGCGCGGAAACGCAGGAAAACGACGTGAACGGCGTGGGTCTGCCGGATTCCGGCACCGCCGCCGGCCGCCGTTCGGCTGCAGCACCGTCGTGGCCGCTCGCGCAGTTCCCCGCGCCCCTGCGGGGGCGCGCTGTGCATCGGTCGTACACGGCGCCGTCGTGGCCGCTCGCGCAGTTCCCCGCGCCCCTGCGGGGGCGCGCTGTGCATCGGTCGTCCGCGGCGCCGTCGTGGCCGCTCGCGCAGTTCCCCGCGCCCCTGCGGGGGCGCGCTGTGCATCGGTCGTCCGCGGCAGCGTCCTGGCTGGTCGCGCAGTTCCTCCCCCGGTCTTCGGCTGGGGGTACCCCCAGCGCCCCTTTCGGGGCGCGTTGCGCCGTCGGATGCCTCGGGCGCCGTCTTGTGGCCGGTCGCTGACGCCGGGACGATTTCCTCATGTTCGAGGGAATCGGCGGGATCGACGGGCTCAAGAACCTGGCGGACAAGGCGAAGGACGTCGCCGAGGAACACGGTGACGCGATCGGGGCCGGACTGGAGAAGGCGGGTGACCTGGTCGACGAACGGACCGACGGCAAGTACACCGAGCAGATCGACACCGGGGTCTCCAAGGCGCAGCAGCTGGTGGAGCGCCTGGGCGAGCAGGGCTCCGGGAAGTAGCCCCTACCCGTCGCTGGTCGGGCGGGTCCGGCCCGGCTCCGGCAACTCGCCCAGTTTCAGCCGGGCGTGCAGGACGTCGCCGATGAACAGGTCGTAGACCAGGACCCCGATCACGCCGCCGACCAGCGGACCGACGATCGGGATCCACCAGTACCCGCTGAACGTCGCCCCGTTCCCCGGGAACGCGTAACTCTTCCACCCGGCCAGCCAGGTGAGCACCCGGGGACCGAAGTCACGGGCCGGGTTGATGGCGTAGCCGGCGTTCGCGCCGTAGGACATGCCGATGGCGGCGACGGCCAGGCCGATGACGAACGGGCCGAGGTTGGACCCGACGGCCGTGTTGCGCAGGTCGACGACGGCGACGACGAACATGACGAGGAAGGCCGTACCGACGATCTGGTCGATCAGCGGCCCCCAGATCCCGCCGTGGAAGTAAGGCGCCGGGAAGGTGGCGAAGATGGAGAAGGTGGCCTCGGTGTGCCCGCCCACCTTCGGCGGCTTCGACACGGCGTCGAACGCGTTGATCGCGTCGTGGTACACGAGGAAGACCAGCGCGGCCCCGGCGAAGGCACCCAGTACCTGCGACGCCCAGTACGGCACCACCTTCGCCCACGGGAACTTGCGGCGCACGGCGAACGCGAGCGTGACCGCCGGGTTCAGATGGGCCCCGCTGACCCCGCCGGCCACGTAGATGGCGAAGGTCACGGCCAGGCCCCAGCCCCAGGAGATCAGGAGCCAGTCACCGGCGGCGAGGAAGATCGTCGTGGGGCTCTCCGCCCGCCCCGACCCGGGCAGTGCGGCCACCGCCATCGCCACCACGCCGGCGCCGAACGCGAGGATGACGAAGGTCCCGAGAAACTCTGCCAGGCACTCGCCGAACAGGCCGCCGCGGCTTCTGAGCCGGGAGGGCTTGAGGAGCGGGGGGATTTCCACAGCCATCGCTGACTCCCTGAGAGGATCAATCGGGCCGAACACCATATTGACCCATAAATGATGTTCGCGCAGATCGGTCCCCGCCGCCCGACCGGACCTCCCCTCCCCGGACCCGGAGCTATCCGTCGAGGTCGTCGGCGTAGTGCCGGAACCCGTGCCGGTCGCGGTGCATCCCCCACAGGGTGTCGGCGAGGACGGCGGGATCCTTGCGGGCGTGCCCGACCACGATGGCCCCCGGGATGACCAGCTGGGCCACGTGGACGCCCTCCCCGGCGAGCCGGTCGTGCAGCAGATGCCCGTACGCGCTCTCGGCGGCGAAGGCGATGGACGTCCCGGCCCGGTCGGGGTGCGGGATGACGGCCGTACCGCCGTTGACGAGCAGGATCGTCCCGCGGCCCAGCTCCCGCATCCCCGGCAGCACCTGCTGGACGGCGGCGACGGGCCCGTACACCGAGAACTCGACGGGTCCCACCAGGTCGGCGTGGGTGGTCTCCAGGACGGGCCGCATGAAGTCCCGCTGCGGTACCGGGCTGTACTGCAGGACCTCGATCGTCCCGAGTTCCCCGGCGGCCCGCGCCAGCGCCTCCGCGAGGGCGAGCGGATCCCGGACGTCGACGGCGAACCCGCGGGCCCGGACGCCCTCCCGGGCCAGCTCCCCGGCCAGCGCCCCGAGGCGGTCCCCGTCCCGCGCCAGCAGCGCCACCGCGAACCCCTCCCGCCCGAACCGCCGGGCGACGGCGGCCCCGAGGCCGGGTCCGGCCCCCACGATGGCAACACTGCTCACGACGACTCCCGACGACCGACACGGCTGACACGGCTGACACGGCACGCTTGCACCTACGTCCGTACCGCGCGCCCCACGACTTCACACGTGCGAGCCGTCTCCGTCCTTGGCAGGATGGCGGCATGGAACGTGTGCTTGGAATCGGCGGGTACTTCCTGCGGTCCGCCGACCCGGCGGCCCAGAAGGCGTGGTACCGCGACTGCCTGGGCCTGGACCTCGACGACCACGGCCTGTGGCAGCAGCCGGCCGGGCCGACGGTGTTCGCGGCCTTCGAGTCCGGGACCGACTACTTCGGCTCCCCCGCCCAGCAGACCATGCTCAACTTCCGGGTCCGCGACCTGGACGCGATGCTCGCCCAGCTGCGGGCCAAGGGCGCGGACGTCGACGCGGAGACCCAGGACATGGACGGCGTGGGCCGCTTCGGCTGGGTCACCGACCCGGAGGGCAACCGCATCGAACTGTGGCAGCCGGCCTGACGGCGCGCTACGGCACACTGTGGGCATGCGAACAGCGGTCGGGTTGCTGGTGCTGGTCTCCGTGCTCGGGCTGGTCTCCGCCGTCGTGCAGGCGCGCAGGGGCCGGTGGCTGAAGGCCGCGGAGGCGTTTCTTCCCATACTCGGCGTGGACCTGCTGCTGCTCGGCGGCGTGGCGGGGAAGGTCACGGCCTTCTTCTGGCTGGGCGGCCTGCTGATCCTGGCCGGCTTCGCCGCGGAGGGCCTGTCCTGCTGGCGGACCCGGGCGGCGGAACGGCGGCAGCAGCAGCCGGCCGGCTGACCCCACCGCCCGTCACTCCTCCGGCGGCCGCCCCTCGATCAGCCGTTCCGCGATGTCGTCGGCCCAGGTCTGGGCCCAGTGGCGGAGGGCGGCGATCTCCTCGGCGTCGGCGCCGTGTTCCGCGAACTCCCGGTCGTCGATCCAGTCCGTGCCGGTCAGCCGGGACTGGAGGTCGGCGAGGTCGAAGGTGTCACGGGCGTGCTTGCGGCCCAGGTCCTCCAGATCCGGGAGGGTCCAGCGGTCGGCGGCGGCACGTACGACCAGCAGGTCGCGGGGCAGGCCGCGGTCGGCCAGCGCCCAGACCCGCATGCCGACCACGTCCTCGATGGCGAGGGTCAGGCCGAGTTCCGTCCGGACCGGCGGATGCCAGAGGGCCTCCTTGAGGAGGTCGACCTCACCCTCCTCCTCCGCGACCGCTTCGGTGACGACGAGCTGTGCGGAGAGCGGGTCCGTCTCACGGACGTCGACACGCCAGCCGCGCTCGCGGAGGCCGCCGGCGACCGTCCCGGCGATCGTCCGCATGGGCTCCGGGCTCTGCGTGGCCGCGTCCACCGTCCGGCCGGGACGGTCGAACAGGCCATGCGCCTGGGCCGCGTAGTCACCGGTCAGCGCCAGGGGGTACCCGGCACCGACCGCCAGCAGATCGGGCAGCAGGCGGCGGTGCAGGTGGGTGACGTTCACGCGGCGGCCGGTGCCCCATGACGGAGTTCGGCGAATGCCTCTTCCCGGACCTCGCGAAGATCCCTGCTCGTCAGCGAGCGAAGCGCCGGCCACATGCTGATGAGCAGCTGCCGGTTGAGATACCGGGTCAGGTCCTCGCGCTGTCCCTCAGCCAGGACGATGCGATAGCAACTCATGCGCAGGCGAGGCCGATCCAGGTCGAACTCCGTCAGACCGGACCAGGCCACGTGCAGCGGCAACCGCACCGTGCCGTGCGAGGGGCCGCCGAGCTCTGCCGGCTCCCCCGGCAGCCGGCGGGCGAATTTCGCGCGGCGGACTTCGGAGACCGAGTCTGGTGCCATGGCTCGATTATGGCCGGTCGGCCCCGGCCGTGGCGGCTGTCCGCGCCGGGCGAACCATGCCTGGATCCCCCGCCCCCGGCGGTCCCGCGGCCCCGCGCCCCGGCGTCACAGGTGCCTGCGGCACACTCCGCTCATGGAGTCCACCCAGCCGCCGCCGTCCGCCTGCTGCGCGCCCGCGGCCCCCGCGCAGCTGCCGGCACGGCCGCTGCCCGCCCCAGGCGGCACCGCGTCCGGGCACACCGGCATGGTCGCGCTGCCCGGCGGTGAGTTCCTGATGGGTGCCGAGGACACCGACGGGTTCCCGGCGGACGGCGAGGGGCCGGTGCGGGCCGTACGGGTGGCGCCGTTCCTCGTCGACGCGTGTGCCGTGAGCAACGACGAGTACGCCTCGTTCGTCGCCGACACCGGCTACGTCACCGACGCCGAACGGCTCGGCTGGTCCTACGTCTTCGCCGGGTTCCTGCCCGCGGCGCTGCGCCGGGGTGCGCCCCGGCCGCCGGAGACGCCCTGGTGGTGTGCGGTCGCGGGGGCCGCCTGGCACGAGCCGGCCGGGCCGGGCAGCGGTCTCGAGGGCCTCGGCCGCCATCCCGTCGTGCACGTCTCCTGGTACGACGCCGCCGCCTACGCCTCCTGGGCCGGCAAGCGGCTGCCCACCGAGGCGGAGTGGGAGTACGCGGCCCGGGGCGGTCTGGAACAGGCCCGTTACCCGTGGGGGGACGAGCTGGACCCGGACGGGGAGTACCGGTGCAACATCTGGCGCGGCACCTTCCCGGCCCAAAACACCGCCGCCGACGGGTACCGCGGGACCGCGCCCGTCGACGCCTTCGCACCCAACGGGTACGGCCTGCACAACACCTCGGGCAACGTGTGGGAGTGGTGTGCCGACTGGTGGACGACCGAGCACGGCCGCCCCGCGGAGACCGGCACCGCCCGTGTCATCCGCGGCGGCTCCCACCTCTGCCACGCCTCCTACTGCAACCGCTACCGGGTCGCGGCCCGCACCGCCAACACCCCCGACAGCTCCACCGGCCACACCGGCTTCCGCTGCGCCCGCGACGCGGGGTGAACCAGAGGGCCCCTGGTCACTCGCCGACGGGACCGATGAACGAGCCCGGGTGGGTGGCGCCGTCCTGCAGCACCACGGCACCGCCGTGCCAGGGCAGGTCGAACGACGTGCGCTGGTTCGGCGCCGTGACGACGACCGTGGTCGGCGTGAAGTCACTGGAGTCGCCCTGTCCCGGCACCAGGAAGGTGATCGCGAAGTTGGTGGCGGCACCGTTCGCCAGGGTGACCCGCTTCGGGGTGGTGTTCGTGCGCGGGAGCGACCACTTCTGACCGCTGTTGACGAGGTCGACGCCCGCGAAGCCGTACATCGTGCAGGAGTGGCCGCTCTTGTTGGTGAGCGCCACGACCGCGTGCTTCTGCTGGCCGGTGCCGCTGCCCGGGTCGGCCCAGGAGTAGCCGAGCTGGGAGGCCTGGCAGGCGGGCACCGAGCCGGTGGCCGAGGAACCGCCGGAGGACGACGTACCGCCACCGGACGTCGACGAGCCCGAGGTGCTGCCGCTGCTGCCCGTACCGGAGGAACCGCTGCTGGAGGAACCGTTGCCCGAGGAGCCGCTGCCGGAGCCGCCCGTCGAGCCGGTGGCCGTCGAGGAGTCGCCGGCCGCCGGGGCCGCCGAACCGCCGTCGGCGCTGACGGAACCGCTCGCGGTGCCGTTGCACGCGGTCAGCAGGGCCAGCAGCGCGGCGGCACCGGTCATGGCGACGGCGGTCCTGCGGGCGTTGGTGCGGCGGGCGTCGGTGCGGCGGTTGCGAAGCTTCGACATGGGATCCCCCAGCGGCGGTGTCCTTCCCGGCTCTCTGCCGGACACCTCTTTCGATGCGGGCCCTGGAGAGGAAGTTCGGAGATCGCCGTCACGGGCCCGTCGTGGTCGTGTCACGCCGGCTGTTACAGACGCGCCCGCTCACGCCATCCAGAAGAACACCGCCGTCATCCGCTTCTCCTCCAGCGTCTTCCCGGCGTAACCGGTCGCGCTGTGCACGAGGTTGGCGTTGTAGAGGAGCAGCCGGTTGTACCTGTGCGGGACGCGGACGTCCTCCTCGAAGTGGTCGCCGGGCACGAACCGGGTGCCGAGCGCCTCGACGAGGTTGTTGTGCGGGGCCTGCACGATGTTGCCGCCGAGCCGGCCGCCGGGCAGCGACTGGCGGTAGAACGCGGTGCCGCAGTCCTTGGCCACCCCGGGGTTGAGGTACAGCACCGCCGCGTACCGGCACAGCGCCCGTGAGTCGGTGTGCGGGCGCGGCTCGCTCTCGCCCTCGCCGACCACCTGGACGCAGTTGTGGTTGAGGGTGCCGCCGCCGGGCGCCTGCTGCACCCACAGCTTCCCGGCGCCGGTCGCCTTGCGCACCAGCCCTTCCACGACCGCGAGTTCGGCGGGCTCCAGGCCCGGCATGGTGCGCAGGCCGGGCCAGGTCTCCGAGGTGTACGGGTATCCCTGGACCCAGTCGTCCTTGGCCAGGCACCGCTCCCGTACGGCGTCCACGTCGGGGAGGACGTCGTCGAAGACCCAGTAGTCGCGGCCCCTGGTGGGCTTGCGGTAGGGCAGGACGGGCAGGGCGGGGCGTGCGGCGGGGCCCCGGCCTGCCGATCCGTTGGGCAGGCGGGGGATGCGGGGGGATGACTGTGGGGGCATGCGGCGAAGCCTGCCCGCGACTTTGTCATGACCACTCCCACCTGGGGAAAGCATCACCTTCCCATGGCCAGGACATGGCAAGACGACACCCCAGGCGGGGCCGGTCCTCACAACTTCTTTGCCAAACCAAAAGGTTTCCGGCGCTCGGGCATCCGTATTCATCGACGACCGACCCCCGCCCCTGCGCGGGAACCCTCACCGGCAGGAGGCACCAGTGCGCTTTTCGCGAAACGCGACGGGAACGCTCTTCGTGGGCGGAGCCCTCAGCTTGACCCTCGCCGCACTCGCCTACCCGAGCATGCTGGGCCTGAACACCGTGTCCAGCGACACGACCCGGGTGATCGCCAACACCCAGTGGGGACCGCTGACGGAGGGCGACCGGGACTTCGTGGTGAAGGTGCGTGCGGCCGGGCTGTGGGAGTACCCCGTGGGCCAGCTGGGCCTGAAGAAGGGCCAGTCCCAGGCGGTCCTCACCGCGAGCAAGCACCTGATCGACGGCCACGCGGCGCTCGACGCCAGCTGCCGAAAGATCGCACCCATGCTCAACATCACCATCCCGAACCTCCCCTCTCCCCAGCAGCAGGGGTTCATCAACACCCTGACCGCCGACACCGGCAAGAAGTTCGACACGGACTTCGCCAACATCCTTCGCGTGACGCACGGTTCGATCTTCAACACGATCGCGAAGATCCGGTCCACGACCCAGAACACCCTCGTGCGGACGCTGGCCGACCAGGCCAACGACACGGTCCTCGACCACATCACGGTGATGGAGCAGACCGGCCTGGTCGACTTCCCGTCGGTGCTCTTCCAAGAGACCACCGCGCCGAAACTGCCCGCGGTCGACCTGACCCCGCCGCCGCCCGTCGCGGGCCAGCCGGAGGTCGTCCTCACCCCGCCGGTCAACAGCACGACCAGCCCGCCGGCCCTCCCGGGCGAGAGCGGCTTCACCGGCAGCGGTGCCGGTGTCGGCACCGGCAACGCCGACGGCAACGCGGTGAACGTGACCCCGGGGGCCACGCCCACCGCCGGCTGACTCACCTCAGGCGCCCAGCCACACCGTGGTGTCGGGCGGCAGCGTGCCGTCATGCGGCAACGGCACGCTCGCCAGCAGTACTTCGCCCGGCGGCAGCGGCACCGGCGCGTCCGACACGTTCGTGACGCACCGCCAGCCCTCCGTCCGGGCGAAGTGCAGCACGCCCGCGGGCGCCTCGGCCCAGCTCAGCGTCTCGCCGTCGAGCAGCTTGCGGCGCAGCCTGAGCGCGGTGCGGTAGAGCTCCAGGGTGGAGCCCGCCGTACCGGCCTGCGCCTCGACGGCGTACGACCCGAACCACGCCGGCTGCGGCAGCCAGGCACCGCCGGACCCGAAGCCGTACGAGGGGCCGTCGGCCGTCCACGGCAGCGGCACCCGGCAGCCGTCGCGGCCCTTGCGGGTGTGGCCGGTCTGCTCCCAGATCGGGTCCTGGAGGACGGTGAGGGGCAGGTCGGCGACCTCGGGCAGGCCCAGTTCCTCGCCCTGGTAGACGTACGACGAGCCGGGCAGCGCGAGCATGAGAAGGGTGGCGGCGCGGGCGCGCCGGAGGCCGTGGGAGACATCGACGTGCGGTGTACGGCCGCCGGACAGCAGCCAGGCGTTCTCGTCCGTGCCCGGCGGCAGCGCCAGCCGGGAGGCGTGCCGTACCACGTCGTGGTTGGAGAGCACCCAGGTGGCCGAGGCGCCGGCCGCGCGGGCGGTGGCGAGCGAGCCGGTGATGACCTCACGGAGCGCCTCGGCGTCCCACGGGGTCTGCAGGTACTCGAAGTTGAAGGCCTGGCCGAGTTCGTCCGGGCGGGCGTACAGCGCCCGGCGCGCGTCCGGCACCCAGGCCTCGGCGACGGCCGTGCGGGGCGGACTGTAGGTGTCGAAGATCTTGCGCCAGTCGCGGTAGATCTCGTGCACCTCGTCGCGGTCCCAGTACGGGTGGGTGCCGGGCGGGACCCGCTCCAGCGCCTCCTCGCCGGTCGGGCCGAACTCGGCGACGTCCCGCAGCGGTTCGGCGAGGTCCTTCACCAGGGCGTGGGCCACGTCGACGCGGAAGCCGTCCACCCCCCGGTCGGACCAGAAACGCAGGGTGGTGCGGAAGTCGGCGCGTACCTCGTCGTGCGCCCAGTTCAGGTCGGGCTGCTCGGGGGCGAACAGGTGCAGGTACCACTCGCCGTCCGGGACCCGGCGCCAGGCGCTGCCGCCGAACACCGACTGCCAGTCGGAGGGCGGGAGTTCGCCGTGCGCGCCGCGGCCGGGCCGGAAGACGTAGCGTTCCCGGGCCGCGGAGCCGGGGCCGGACAGCAGGGCCTCGCGGAACCAGGGGTGCAGGTGCGAGGTGTGGTTCGGGACCAGGTCGACGATCACCTTCAGGCCCAGCCGGTGCGCCTCGGCGGTCATCGCGTCGAAGTCGTCGAGGGTGCCGAGGCGCGGGTCGACGTCCCGGTGGTCGGCCACGTCGTAGCCGCCGTCGGCGAGTTCGGACGGGTAGAACGGGCTGAGCCACAGGGCGTCCACGCCGAGCGCGCCCAGATGGGAGAGCCGCTCGGTGACGCCCCTGAGGTCACCGAGCCCGTCGCCGTCCGCGTCGGCGAAGCTGCGCGGATACACCTGGTAGATCACGGCCTGACGCCACCAGTCGGGGTTCCTGGAGGAGAGGTCGACCACGCGCGTTCCTTTCGGGCGGAGGGAGCACCGGCGGGGGGAGCACCGACAGGAAGTCTGTCCAGATTGCCGAGAAAGCGAAACTTCACACCGGCCGGAGCGGATCGTTCCCTGTGTGAGGGACTTGTGATGGTGCCCGAACAGCCCTTGATTCAAGGCAGGTTGACAGGGTTCGGCAGGGCCAACCACCATGGGCCGCACACTGTGGCGCATGTGACCAATGGGCCCGGTGTTTCTTCGCTTCCCGCTGCCCCTCCGCCGCCCGTCCGTTTGCCCGCCCGCTCCGCGCGACGGGCTGCGCCGGGCCGGCGAGAGATGAGCACCCCACGGATGGGATTTCCATGTCCATAGCCAGACATGTCACCGCGCGCCGCCTGCTGGGGACGGGCGTCGCCTCTTTCGCCCTGTGTGCCGCCTCCGTCGCCGGCGCGTCCGGCGCCTGGGCGCACGGCACCCCCGGCGGTGACGGCTGGAAGTCCGGCGGCCACTACAGCCCCGGCACCGGCGCCGGCACGGAGACCGGTACCGACAAGTGCCAGTTCTCGATCGACGGCTCGAACTTCTTCGACTCGGTGAAGGTCGACGACCAGAACCTGAAGGTCACCGACGACGGCAAGGTCCACCTCAAGGTGCGCGCCGCCGCCGACGCCGCCTCCTGCACCGCCTCGCTCGCCTCCTACATCGCCCACGGCCCCTCCTTCGCCACCTCGGGCCGGCAGATCTTCGTCGACTTCGACTCGGTCACGGTCAAGCAGGGCCAGACCGACTCCCTCGACATCGCGGTCCCGGACGCCGGCTGCTTCGCGCAGATCGACCTCTACCGGGGCGCGACGAAGTTCGACGGCAACAAGGACGCCAACGACGGCTTCGAGCACGGCGACCTGCCGGCCGGCCCGGACCACGCGGTCATCAAGGACAAGCTGATCGCGTCCTGGAACGGCGGTACGAAGGACTGCTCGACGACCCAGTCGTCCTCGCCGTCCCCGTCCGCCCCCGCGTCCTCGACGCCCTCCGCCTCGGCCCCGGAGTCCACCCCGCCGGCCGCGCAGACCCCCGTGCCGACCCCCTCGGAGACCTCGGCGACCGGCACCGCCTCCGCGTCCCCCTCCCCGTCCGAGTCGGCGACCACCCCGGCACCGGCCCCGAGCACGAACTCCGGCGGTGGCGGCGACCTGGCCCACACCGGCGCCAGCTCCAGCACCGGTTACATCGCCGGCGGCGCGGCCCTGCTGCTGGCCGGCGGCGGCGCGATCGTCGTCGCGACCCGGCGCCGCAGGGCGACCCGCGCCTGATCCTTCGGTACTGATCCCATCGGGTACGTCCGTACGCCCCGGCCGTCGGTGACGGCCGGGGCGTACGCGTCCGTGCCCCGGGCCGGGGCCCGGCTCACTTGCCGAAGTACGCGTCGTACACGGTGACCGCCGACGCGTTGCCCTTCTTGTCGGTGATCCGGTACCTGAAGGACACCGCCTTGTCCTTGGCCGGGTTCCGGCAGGTGACGTGGCCGTGGGTGACGGTGAGCCTCGTCCAGTGCCCGCCGCCGTCGAAGGAGGCCCACACGGCGAGGGACTTGAGGTTCCGGCCCGCCGCCGAACCCTGGACGGTCACCGGCACGGTGACCCTGCGGCCGGCCGGGGCGTGACCGCTGAGGTCGGTCTGCGCGGCGATCCGCAGGACGGAGGCCGGCAGGGCGGTCGGCCCGGAGGTTTTCTTCGAGGTGAACGTCCAGGTGGCGTCGATGCGCGAGGAGGTCCGCGCCACCGCCGCGGAGCGCCGCACGGAGGTGGAGAGCCGGTAGGACGCCTGACCGGACGGCACCTTGAACACGTCGAGGCCGAACAGCGGGTCGCTGTTGCTGCCGACCTCGGTGCCGTTCCGGAAGAGAGTCGTGCGTACCGACGAGAAGTCGGAGGAACCGGCGTGCCCGGCGCCGTCGGAGAACAGCGGGATCTCGCCGGAGATCTCGTTGCCGTTGCGGTCCAGACCGTAGTCGGCGGTGAGCAGCGGGGCGATCACGGCGGTGTTGAACGTGCTGGTGTAGGTCCGGCCGCCCTGGTAGGTCCGGCCGGTGCCGGAGGTGTAGTGGGCCGTGCTGACCGGATAGCCGTACTCGTCGGGTTCGGCCGCGTACTGGTCGAAGCTCGCCGTCCAGAAGACGCCGCCGCCCGCGGACAGGTGCAGGGTGTGGGTGCCCGGCAGCCGCTGGGTGACCGGCCGGGTGAGGCCGGTGCCGCCCGCGGTCTCCGCGAACAGGGTGAGCGCGCCGGTGCGGCCCGGCACGGAGCTGCCGAGGCGGGCCTTGACGGTGGCCAGCCCGCTCGCCGGGTAGTGCTTGGTGAGCGCCTTGAACGTGGTCGGTTCGCCGGTGGTGAAGATGTCGTACTCGCTGCTCGCGCCCCGCGTCCACTGTCCGGTCCAGCGCTCGGTGAGGTTCCGGACGGCCGGGCCGAGGTGCGCGACGCGCAGGCCGGCGAAGGAGGTGGTGTGCACGGAGAAGTCGGCGACCGCGTCGGCGTACTGGTAGCCGATGCCCGCGTCCGACGGCCTGGCGGCGGCGTCCGGGACGGTGATGTCCGAGGCCCTGGTCCGGTTCAGGTCCAGGGTGACGCGGGTGTCCCCGGTGACGTTCAGCACGGGCCGCGACAGCCAGTCGATCCCGCCCGCGTCCGAGGTGAGGCTCTTCATGCTGACGGAGTCGAGGACGTACCTGCCCTTGGGCACCCGCAGGGTCACGGTGTCGTCCGTGCTCTGCGAGCTGTAGTCCAGTCCCTCGCCGATCCCGGAGTAGCCGGTCAGGGTGGTGAGGTGGACCGGGGACCGACCGGGCCGGTTCACGAACCTCAGCGTCACGTCGTACGACTGCACCTCGCGCTGCACGCCCACGGTGGTCCGGACGGTCCGGCCGCCGCCGGTCGCGACCACGTACCCCGAATAGGCGCCGTCGGCCGTGCCCGCCCTGGTGTTCACGGTGACGCCGACCGAGGCGGTGCCGCCCGCCGGGACGGTCACCGAGGTGGCGCCGAGCGTCAGGAAGCCGGCCGGTGCCCGGCCGCCGTCGGGGCCGAGGGCCGTCGGGGTGAGCTTCAGGGTGACGGCCGCGGTGCCGGTGTTGCGGTAGGCCAGCCGCTTGGTGACCGGGGTGTCGTCGGTGTGCGGCCACCGCTGGATGCCGTAGGACAGCGAAGGCTGCTCGGCGAACACGGTCTGCGTGATGGCCTTGTCGACCTGGATCCGCCCGGTGCCCTGCTGGTACGGCGTGTAGGCACCCGCCTTGGCCGAGCCCATCAGCACCGCCTTGAGCTGCGCGTACCCCCAGTCCGGGTGCTCCTGCTTGAGGATGGCGGCGGCGCCCGCGACGTGCGGGGTCGCCATCGACGTGCCCGAGATGGTCAGGTAGCCGGGCGGGTTCTCCCCCTCCTCCTTGTCGATGGCGCTGCCCGGGGCCGCGGCGCCGGTGATGTCGACGCCGGGCGCGGTGACGTCCGGCTTCACGGAGCCGTCGGGGACCGGTCCGGTGGAGGAGAAGCCGGCGAGCTTGTCCTTGCCGTCGACGGCCCCGACGGAGAGCGCGTCGGCGGCGCTGGACGGCGAGTCGACGGTGCCCGCGCCCAGCTCCCCCTCGTTGCCGGCGGCTATGGCGAACAGGATGCCCTTCTCCTCGGACAGCTTGTTCACCTCGGCCTCCAGCGGGTCGGTGCCGGGGGTGTCGGTGCCGCCCAGGCTCATGTTGACGATGTCGGCGCCCTGGTCGGCGGCCCACTCCATGCCGGCGATGATCGCGGAGTCGTCGCCGCTGCCGTCGTCGTTCATCACCTTGCCGGCGAGCAGCTTCGCGCCCGGCGCGACCCCGGTGTACCTGCCCCCTGATCCGGCGCCGGTGCCGGCCGCGATGGACGCGACGTGGGTGCCGTGGCCCTGGTGGTCGTCGGTGTCGGGGGAGAGGGAGAAGTTCTTCGCCGCGACCACCTGGCCCTTGAGGTCGGGGTGGTCGGCGTCGATACCGGTGTCCAGCACCGCGATCTTCACGCCCTTGCCGGTGTAGCCGGCCTTCCAGGCGGTGGGCGCGCCGATCTGCGGCCCCGACCTGTCGTCGCTGACCTCGCGGACGGCGTCCAGCCAGATGTGGGCGACCCCCGGCGCGGCCTCGGCGCCGTTCGTCACCGCGTCCCAGAGCCGGCCCGGGTCCTGCTTCGGGGCCCGGACCGCCTGCGCGTCCAGGGACGTGAGGGTACGGCGCACGGTGGCCGCGTCCCCGACCTCGGCGCGGGCGGCCGTCGCCGTGCCCCGGTAGCCGACGATGACCTTGAGGCCGTTCCGCTGGTCCGCCCGCTCGCTCCCCTTGTTCAACTCGGTGATGTCGAACAGGCGTCGGTCCAGTTTCCCGGCGGCGATCAGGGCCGCCGCGTCGGTGGGCACGACCAGGGTGTGGCCGCCGACGGTACGGGTCCGGACGGGCACGTGCTCCCGTCCCTCGGCGTGCTGCACGCCGAGGACCCGGCCCCTGGCGTCGACGGTGACCCGGTCACCGGTGATGAGGGTGAGGGTGTGGGCCCCGGCCGCGAAGGAGCCGGGGGGTGCGGTGGGCGCGGTGTCTGCGGTGTCTGCGGTGGCGGTCTGGGCGAGGGCCAGACCCGTCATGGCCGTCGTGGTCGTCAGCGCCAGGCAGGCGCGTATCGCGTTCCGCGTTCGCTTTCTCGTGCTCGTGCTCGTGCTCGTGCTCGGCATGGTTCCCCCCGGGGCGTGGCGCCGGTCCGTCTCTCGCCCACGATGAGGTGCACCGTCCCGCCCGGGTTCCCCAACTCCTCCTCGGTTACGAACAGTTGACGTTCGGGATCAGCCCGCGACAAAGCCGGTGCCGGCGACGGTCTCCAGGTACAGCTTCACGTACCGGTCCACGTCGACGTCCAACGCCACGTCCACCAGGGCCTGTTCGCGGGCGCCGCCGTGGATCTCGGCCTCGCCGGGGCGGGGGCGGCGGTCGACGACGGTCTGGCCCCGGGTCGGTCCGGGGGCGAGGGAGACCTCGACCGGGAGGAGCCGGGTGGTCAGACCGGCCGGGTCGGCCACGGCACAGACCGCGCCGGCGTCCCCGAGGCCGCCGGCCGGGTCGTCGCCGTCGGGGGCGTCACCGACCGGGTCGGGGGCGGCCGGCCGGTGCGCGAGCAGGTCCCCGGCGAGCCGGGCCCCCGGTTCGGTGCTCGCGCGCAGCCGTCGTACCTCCGTGCCCGGCACCACGACCCGCTGGAAGACGTCCAGGCCGTACATGGTGATCGGCACCCCGGCGGTGAGCAGGACGGCGGCCGCCTCGGGGTCGTGCCAGACGTTGAACTCGGCCACCGGAGTGGCGTTCCCGGTGGCGACCGCGCCGCCCATGAACACGATCCGCTCGATGTTCCGGGTCACCTCCGGGTGGGTGCGCAGCAGCAGCGCGATGTTGGTGAGCGGCGCGGTGGGGATCAGGGTGACCGGGCGGGGCGAGCCGAGGATCTCGCGGCGCAGCAGGGTGACGGCGTCGACGTCGGCGGGGCGCCGGGTGGGCGCGGGCAGCCCGAGATCGCCCATCCCGTCCGCCCCGTGCACGTGCCGAGCCGACCGCGCCGCCTCGATCAGCGGCCGCTCGGCACCCCGGGCGACCGGAACGTCCCCGGCCCCGGCCCGCTCCAGCACGGTCAGGGTGTTGCGGACCACCCCGTCCACGTCCGTGTTCCCTGCGACACAGCTCACCGCCCGCAGCTCAAGCCCCGGGTGGCGCACGGCGAACAGCAGGGCGAGGGCGTCGTCGACACCGGTGTCGCAGTCGATGATCACGGGGATGGGCTGACCGGTCACAGGGGGGCTCCTTTCGCCGGGCCCGACTCTAGGCCCCCTGATCCCGTCTACTCCCCTTCGAAGTAGTGCCCCTGGTCGAGGTCCGCCACCACTCCCGGCTCCGCCGGCTGCCACCCCAGCAGCTCGCGGGTCCGCCCGCTCCGCACGGGCACGTCCAGCGACACGAACGCCCCGAAGAACCCGAAGTGCTCGGCGCGCCGGTCCTCCGGAACGCTCTCCACCGGGATCCCCAGCCGCCGCCCGATCGCCTCGGCGATGTCCCGTACCGCGACCCCCTCCTCGGCCGCCGCGTGCAGCTCGGCGCCCGCCGGGGCCTTCTCCAGCGCCAGCCGGTAGAGCCGGGCGAGGTCCAGCGTGTGCACGGCGGACCACCGGTTGGAACCGTCCCCGGCGTAGCCGGAGACGCCCGTGGCCCGCGCGATCCGGATCAGCGTCGGCAGGAACCCGCCTCGGTCCCGCGTGCTGTGCACGACCGGCGGAATCCCGACGAGCACGGCACGCACCCCCTGTCCGACGAACTCGCCGAAGAGCCGCCCGGTGGGGATCCGCGGATTGGCGCTGTACGCCGCGGCGAGGTGCTCGTTGCCGTCGCCGTGGCCCATGCCGATGCCCAGGAGGGCCTTGCCGGTGCCGGCGAGCGCCTCGCCGAACGCCTCGACCACGGTCCGGTCGGCGGCCGCGGCCCCGGCCATGTCCCCGGCGGCCATCGCCGCGTGGTCGAAGGCGAGATGGACGACGGCGTCGGCGTCGGCCGCGGCCGCCCGCAGGCCGTCCAGGTCCGCCAGGTCACCGCGGCGCACCTCGGCACCCAGGGCCTTCACGGCCGCCGCGGACTCCTCGGACCGGGCGAGGCCGACGACCTCGTGCCCGGCGCCGAGCAGTTCGGGAATGACGGCGGAGGCGATATGACCGCTCGCGCCGGTGACGAAAACACGCATGACAGCACTCTCCCCAGAACGGAGGACAAGGTGATGTGACTCGGTACCGTCACCATACTCCCGTGACGGTACCGAGTCACATCACTTAGGCTGTCCCCATGGCCCGATGGGAACCGAACGCACGACTGCGCCTCGTGCAAGCCGCGATCGACCTGTTCGGCGAGCAGGGGTACGACAGCACCACCGTCGCCCAGATCGCCGAACGGGCCGGGCTGACCAAGACGACGTTCTTCCGGCACTTCCCGGACAAGCGCGAGGTGCTGTTCGCGGGGCAGGAGGAGCACGGGCGCCTGCTGGCCGAGGGAGCCGCGGCCGCGCCGGACACGGCGACCCCGCTGGAGGTGGTGGCCACCGCCCTGGACGCCCTGGCCGGCTCCTTCACCCCGGAGCAGCGCGCGTTCGGCCCACAGCTGATGCGGGTCATCGGCAGCCACAGCGAGCTGCGCGAACGCGCCGCGTTCAAGAGCCTCACCCTCGCCACGACCCTGGCCACGGCCCTCCACGACCGCGGCGTACCCGACCCCACCGCCTCCCTCGCCGCCCACCTGGGCGCCCAGGCCTTCTCCACCGCCTTCGCCCACTGGATCACCCCGGCGAACGAACGCCCCCTCCCCGACCTGGCCCGCACCACCCTGACCGAACTCCGCGAGGCGAGCGCGGCTCTCACGTAGCGGAGCACTCGCGTGGCGGAGGGCTCGCGTGCGGGGGCGGACCACTTCTCCCGGCGAACCGGTCTCCCGGCGGTCCGCGCACCAGCGGTCCCGGGGCACTCCGCCGGGAGTCACCCGGACGGACCGGAGCGGTGGTGGGCCGGGGCGGGAAATGGTGGCGTGGGAACACGCGCTGCGCTGCGCCCGTGCTCCGCCGCGTCTGAATCCCGGTCCCGGTCCTGGAGAGGCCCCCGCATGAAAGCCATCGCCTCCGGTCTCGCCGTCGTCGGCCTCCTGGCCGGCTCCGCCGTCTCCGCCTGCACCGCCGCCGCGCCGCCGGAGGCATCCGCCCCGGTCTCCGCCCCGTCCGCCAACGCGACCGCGGCCGAGCGGGCCGCCCCGACCAGTCCGGCCGCCTCGTCCGGCACCCCGGCGCTCACCATCGAGCAGGCGCAGGCCGCGCTGATCGACGAGAGCGACCTGGGCGTGCCGTGGACGGCGACCGACGGCACCGCCACCTGGCACGACGGCCTGCTCAAGGCGGCCACCGGCCAGGCCGACTGCCAGCGCCTCCTGGAGGCCCTGTACACCGACGAACTGCTCGGCGCCCCGGCCGGTCCGCAGGCCGCCACCGCCCTCGACGACGGCGACGACGCGGCACAGCTCCGCTACCAGGTCGACGCGAGCCGCTCCGCCGACGTCGAGCGCACCCTGGCCTGGCTGCGGACCCTGCCCCGCACCTGCGGGCAGTTCACCGCGCAGACGACCGCGGCCGGGACCGCGGCGGTCCAGATCACCGACGCCGGGCTGCCGCACGACCTCGGCGACGCGCGCCAGGGACTCCGGATGACCCTCACCGCGCAGCCCTCCGCCGCCGACGATCCCACCACCCTCACCCTCGACATCGCCGTCGTCCGCGTCGGCGACGACGCGATCGTCCTCACCGCCGGCGCCCTCGGCACCCTCCCCGACGACACCACCCAGCAGGCCCTCGACATCGGCGTCCAGCGCCTCGCCCAGGTACGGGAGAAGGGGCGGGCGCAGGCCTGACCGGCTAGCTCCGGGTCTCGTAGGGGTCCGACGGCTGCCTCACCGTCCGCGCCGACGTCGCGTCCAGCGCGGGCGGCCACGCCGCGTCCGAGCCCAGCCTGCCCCTGGGGTGCCAGGTGCCGGTGACGGTGACCCAGGTGTCGGTGGGCGGCGCGTCCGCGCCCCGGATCTCGACCTTGCTGGTGGTCGCGTCGGCGGCGCAGCACGTGACCATCAGGCGGGTCAGGTACCAGGTGCCGCCGGAGCCCCGCGTCACGAAGCCCGTCATCCGGACGGTACGGCCGGTCAGCGAGCGCCCGCTGTCGTAGATCGCCCGCGAGCTGAACCCGGCGAGGGTCAGCTCCACCGGGTTCCCGGCCGGCAGCGCCGGGAACCTCCCCACCCCCTGCGCCGCCCGCTGCGCCGCCTCCCGCCCCGCGCTGTACGAACCGAGGGCCGGGGGAGGGAAGAGGAGCAGGGCGAGCGCCGGGAGGGTGAGCAGCCAGGCGATGCGGGGGCCGACGGCACCGTGATGGCCGTGGCCGTGGCTGTGGCCGTGGTCGAGACCGTCGTCGTCGATGACCTGCTCCTCGACGTCCTGCTCGTCGACGTCCTGCTCGTCGACGTCCTGCTCGTCGATGACCTGCTCGTCATCGTCCGGTGTACGGCCTCCCTGGCTTCGCAGGAGCGCCGTCGTCACGCCCAGCAGGATCAGGGCGATGCCGGAGGCGATCAGGTAGGGGCGCAGCGCCGCCTGCACGTACCTGAGATACAGGTCGCTGAGCAGGGTGATCCGCAGGACCGCCGCGCCGACCAGGCAGAGCAGGACGGGTCCGCCGTAGCGCCTCACAGCAGCCACCACCCCACCAGGGCACTGGACGACAACGCCACCAGCCAGGTCGCCGAGGAGAACCGGAGCGCGAAGCCCCGGCCGAAGGTGCCCGCCTGGAGGGCGACCAGCTTCAGGTCGACCATCGGGCCCACCACCATGAAGGCCAACCGGGCCGTCGCCGGGAACGCGCTGAGCGAGGCGGCGACGAAGGCGTCGGCCTCGCTGCACACGCACAGCACGACGGCGAGCACCGCGAGGAGGGGTACGGCGGTCCACGCGGAGCCGGTGAAGACGTCGAGGACCGATCTGGGCACCGCGATGTTGAAGGTCGCCGCGGCCGCCGCGCCCAGCACGAGGAAGCCGCCGGCGTGCAGGAAGTCGTGCTGGAGGCCGGTGACGAAGGCGCGGGGGCCGGAGGTCCGGGGGCCGTGGGCGGGGCGGGGCGGGCGCAGCCACTCGTCGCGGCCGAACCGCGCCCACAGCCAGCCCATCACCACCGCCGTGCCGAGGGAGGCGAGCAGCCGGGCCAGCACCATCGTCGGCTGACCGGGGAACGCGATCGACGTCGCCACCAGCACGACCGGGTTGATCGCGGGGGCCGAGAGGAGGAAGGCGAGGGCGGCGGCCGGGGCCACCCCGCGCCGCATCAGGCTGTCGGCCACGGGCACGGACGCGCACTCGCAGCCGGGGAGGACGACGCCCGCGGCCCCCGCCACGGGCACGGCGAGGGCCTGGTTGCGGGGGAGGAGGCGGGTGAACACCCGTTCCGGGACGAAGGCGGCGATCGCCGCGGAGACGACGGTGCCGAGGAGCAGGAAGGGGACGCCCTGGACGGCGACCGCCGTGAACACGGTCCACCAGGCGGCGACGGGTGGGGTGTAGAGGTCGAGGGCGAGGGTCGGGCCCAGGAAGGAGACGACGGTCGCTGTCGCGAGGAGGGCGGTGCCACCGAGGACCACGTGGACGACGGCCCTTGTCAGGAGACGCAGGCCGTCGGCTACTGTCCGTTGGTTGTGCACGCGGGGGACGCTAGTGAACGGGACTGTTACCCGGCACAGAGACTGCTGTGTGCCGGGTACGGGCCGATGGGGGGCCGCGCCCACGCGGCGGAGCCGCACATCGGACACAGCCCCGCGCCCCCGAAGGGGCGCTGCGCCTCACGGGGTGACGCAGGAACCGCCGATGACCGTCTGCGTCGGCTTCAGGTCCCGCAGCTCCTCGCCGGAGGCGTTCGCCGGGTCGCGGTCCCAGAGCGTGAAGTCCGCCCAGCGGCCCGGGGTCAGGGTGCCGCGGAGGTGGGACTCGCCGGTGAGTCGGGCCGCCTGGGTGGTGTGGAGGGTCAGGGCCTCGTCGTACGAGATCGCGTGTTCGGGGCCCTTCACGCCGATGACCGTCTGCCGCGTCGTCATGCCCCACACCGAGCGCATCGCGCCGAATTGGCCGACCGGGAAGTCGGAACCCGCGCTGACCTGGGCGCCCAGGTCGATCCAGCCGCGGGCCGGGAAGAGGCGGGCGACCCGTTCCGGGCCCCAGAAGCCCTCCTCGACCTCGGCGGTGTCGTGCAGCAGCGGCTGCTGGATGGTGACGGGGATGCCGAGGGAGACGGCGCGGGCGCGCTGCTCGGCGCCGGCCAGGCCCCCGTGCTCCATGACCAGGGTGCCGGCGGGCAGCCCGGGGTTGCGGTCCAGGACATGCTCGTAGACGTCGAGGAGGGTGCGGACCGCGCGGTCGCCGTAGGCGTGGGTGCCGACCCGCCAGCCGCGCCGGACCACCGCCTCGACCGCCTCGGCCAGCGCGTCCGGCTCCCAGATCAGCATCCCGGAGAAGGAGTGGTCGCAGGCGTACGGCTCCTCGGTGGCGCCGGCCTCCAGGCCGCCGTCGAGGCCGAACTTCACGCCCCACACCGACAGGTGCGGGTCGGAGGTGCCGCGCCACTGCTCCATGGTGTCGAGCAGGTCCTCCACCTGGGCCGCGCTCGTCATGCCGAGTGCCGAGATCAGCGCGCGCACCCTGGTGTGCAGGGCGCCGGCCTCGCGGGCGGCCCGGAACACCCGGTAGTCCTCGGGGGTCACCGCGCAGTCCCGGACGGTGCCGATGCCGGTGGCGGCGTAGTCGCGGGAGGCGATGCGCAGGCCCTCGATGCGCTCGGCGCGGTCGGGGGCCGGGACCAGGCGCTCGACCAGGTGCAGGGCGTTGTCGACGAGCCGGCCGTCCAGCCTGCCGTCGGCGTCGCGGCCGATGCTGCCGCCGGGCGGCACGGGGGTGTCCTCGGTGATGCCCGCGAGGCGCAGCGCACGGCTGTTGACGACGTCGTTGTGGCCGCCGCGCTTGACCAGGACCGGGTGCCGGTCGGTGGCCGTGTCGAGTTCGGCCGCGGTGGGCATGCGGCGCTCGGCCAGGTTCAGCTCCTGCCAGTTGGTGGTGGTGCGGATCCACTCGCCCTCGGGGGTGACCGCGGCCCGCTGCCGGATCAGGTCGAGGAACTCGGGGATGGTGCGGGCCTGGTGGACGGGGACGTCCTGGGCGCCGAGCGCGGCGAAGACCAGGTGGGTGTGGGTGTCGTCGAAGGCGGGCAGCACGGTGGCGCCGGGCAGGTCACGGACCTCGGTCCCGGCGGTCACCAGGTGGTCGAGGCCGTGCGGGTCGGCGGACACGGCCGCGATCCGGTCGCCGCGCACCGCCAGGGCCCGCTGCGGGGCCTGGCCGGGCACCAGGGTGTGCACCGCGCCGGCGCGGATCAGCAGGTCGGCTCCGTGGTCGGTCGTCGTCATCGTCTTCTTCTCCCTCAGCCCGCAGCTTTTCGAAGGTGTCGCGTGTCGCTGACGAGACTGTTCTAGAAGCCGGTCGCCGGTTCACCGCCATGTCGAGGGGCTGGGTGTAGGAAGCACGCCACTGCTGCCGCCCGTCGCGCAGATCATGCGACAGGCGGCGCAGCGGAAAAGGGGCCGACGCGGGACCCCGGCCCCTCTACAGCGGGGGCTGTGCCGGTGCCGGTCCCAGGGTCGTGGTGCCCGGGGCCGTACGGTGGCCGAGGCCGGTGCGGTAGGCGTCCAGGGCCGCCTCCACCCGGCCGGTGCGGCGCAGCAGGTCGCCGAGCAGGCGGCACAGGTCCGCCAGGTCACCGGCCGCGCCCGCCCGCTCCAGCAGGCTCAGCGCCCGTACGTAGTGCTCCTCGGCCGCCTCCGTGTCCCGGGCGTCCTCGGCGATGATGCCGAGGAGGCGGTGCGCGGCGGCCGAGTGGACCGCGCCGCGCTCGGAGGAGAAGTCGCCGAGCACGTCGTGGAGGAGTTCGGCGGCCTCGTCCGACTTGCCCCGGCGGTGCAGGACGTCGGCCAGCTCGACCGCCGCCTGGCTGCGGTAGAGGGCCGCCCGGGTCTCCGAGAGCATCGCGAGGGCCTCGCGCAACTCGCCCTCCGCACGCTCCAGTTCGCCGTTCTGGGCGTAGACGTAGCCGCGCATCCAGTGGCAGTTGGCGAGTTCGGTGCGGAGCTGGAGCTGGCGGTACAGCTCGGCGGCCTTGGCCAGGGAGGCGTCGGCTTCGGCGACCCGGCCCTCGGCGAGCAGGGTGCGGGCGACGGAGCGGTGCATCCGGGCGATCAGCGCGGGGTCGCCGGCCTGCGGGGCGAGGGCGAGGGCGAGTTCGGCGGCCTGGGCGGCGCGGGCGTGGGCGCCCATGTCCATGTACGGGCCGATGGCGGAGGCGTAGAGGAGCAGCAGCGCGTCGGGGTCGTGCAGGCCGCTGCGGTTGAGCTCGTCGAGGGTGGTCTCCAGGAGGTAGACGGCGTAGCGGAGTTCACCGGCGAGGTAGTGGCTGACGGCCCGGCCGCGGATCGCCGGGACGCGCACCGGCAGCGGCTCGTCGGCCGTCCACAGCTCGGCCCGCTCGAAGAACTCCCGGGCCTGCCCCAGTTCGCCGGTGTCCAGGGCGCACTCGCCGAGACCGAGCAGCGCGGTGGCCTGCTCCACGGCGAGCCCGTGCGCCTCGGCCTCCTCGAACAGCGCCGTGTACTGGGCGGCGGCCTCCTCTGCGGCGCCGGTCGCGAGGGTGCGCTGGGCCTCGGTGAGCCGTAGCCTCAGGTCGGTGGCGAGGTGGGCGGGGCGCCCGCTGGCCAGCTCCTCGTAGCCGACGCCGAGCCGCCCGGCGATGTGCCGCAGCGCCTCGTCGGAGGCCCGCACCCGGCCCGCCTCCAGCGTGGAGATGTAGGCGGGTGTGTAGGCCGGTTCGGCCAGCTGCCGCTGGGTCAGTCCCCGTTCGGTGCGCAGCTGCTGCACGCGCCGCCCTATGGTCTCCGGGTCGTCCCTTTCCTGCATTTCGCCACTCCCCCCAACTCCCCCTGTACCTCTTGCCGTTGAGCTCTGACTACCCCTAGGTTAAACCGCGAATTAAACGTGCTTAACCCGCCCCTGTCGTTGCGAGGTCGCCGTGCTCGGACGCACATCCGCACGCCCCACCGCACGTTACTTCCGCAGCGTCGCCGCCGCCGTCGCCGCCGTGGCCGCGCTCATCACCGCGGCGAACGCCGGCCCGGCCAGAGCGACGGACGGCTCCCCAGGCTCCCCCGCTCCGGCCACGGCTCAGCGCACTGTCGACCGCTAGGGCCTGGCAGGCGGATCAGGCCCTGGCCGTTCGGGGGCGAGCACCAGGTGACAGCCGGTTCACTTGCCGGCAGGCAGTTTCGCGGTGATGGACCGGGCCGTCCGGACCACCTTGTCGTCCGACGCGGTGGCCGGCGTGGTCGGGGTGTCCGCCGTCGCCGCGAAGGTCAGCACCCAGGTGCGGGCTCCGGAGTCCCACACGACGAAGGTGAGCTGCTGCCCCGCCTGTGTCTGATAGGCGGTTTCCCGGAACGCCGTCCGGCCCAGGCCGCTCACCGTCTCGACCCGCACGTCGCGCATCCCGGCCGAGGCCGGGTTCGTGCGCAGGGCGTGGGCGGCGGACAGTTCGCCGGCGTAGGTGCGGGTGGCCGGGGTGAGGGACACCGTCGCCTTTCCGTCGGCGGCGGCGTAGTCGCAGACGTCGAGGGCGTCACCCTTGTCGGGGCCGACCTGGGCCGTGAACCGGGCGTCGGCGACGAGCCGTTCGGCGACGTCCTTGGTGAGTACGGTGCACAGGCGGGACGCGGGCAGCGTCTTCATTTTCACCGCACCGGGGACGGCCGTGCCGGCAGCCGAGGGCGTCGAGTCGGCTGTGGCGCCGCAGGCGCTCAGCACGGCACAGGCGATCACCGCGACCGAACCGGCGGCGGCACGGGAGAAGCGGCGCACCATCATGGGATCAAATCCTGTTCGCCAGATCACTGAGGATCACTTCGGGTCGATGAGGGAGCTGTTGCGCGAGGCACCCCGTCGGCGGTCGGGGTGCCTCAGCGGACCGGTCAGGACCGGACGCGGTCAGGGCCCGGCAGGGTCACCAGACGTGGTACGTCCCGTAGTCGCTGACAGCCACGTTGGTGGTCCAGCTGCCCCAGCGCTCGTTGGGGTACCAGACGTACTCGTGCGGCCTGGCGTTGATGTCGCTCGTGGTCGGCAGGCAGGACTTGCCGGTGGAGTGGTAGATGCCCTGGTAGACGCCCTGCGTCCAGCGGCGCTCCACGACCTGGATCGGCGCGGCCTTCTGCCCCGGCTTCATGGTGATCTGCCAGGTGAACGCGGTGGTGGTGGAGCCGTTGCGCTCGTACGACGGAGTGAGCGCGGCAAGCTCGCTGACCGCCTTGCCGAGGACACTCGGGACCTTGACGTTGAGACCGACCGACCACTTCCAGCCCGTCGTCTTCGACTGCGACCAGGCGTAGGTGCAGCTGGGAACGTTCCAGGGGCACTGGTACGTGAGGTGGTTCAGGTCACCCCGCCAGACCCAGTCCTGCCAGGTGTTGCGGGCCTGCTGCACGGTCACCGACCGCGTCTGGTGCTGGGTCGACCAGTTGCCCGCGATGTCCGCGTTCGCCGGGGTGGACGAGTTCCCCAGGCATTCCTGGCTGCTCGCCGAGGCGACGCCGGGGGAGGCCAGCACCACCAGCGGAGCCAGCGCGAACGTCAGCAGCCCGGCCCACCTCTTCCCGGCGGAACCCTTCTTGCGGCCGGTCGCGGAACCCCCGCTACGGCGCGCGCCGCGGTTGATCTTCACCTTTGTCTCCTCTGCGTCTTCGGCGCCGTGTGAGCCCGGCGTCCGACAGCGAGACTCGCCGCCGAGGAGTTGTTCGGGCACCCGTCCCCGGGAGCCGATCAATTACCCGACCCCCACCTGGGGCCCCGTTCACCCGCCCGACACCGCGGCGTCGCACACCCGCCGGTACGGCGCGTCCGGCACGTACGTCCGCCACTGCGCCCGGGTCAGGCCCACGCCGCCGGCCCGGGCGCAGACCAGCGCCTGAGCCCGCGCCGGATCGACGACGTACCGCTGGAGCGGCACGTGCGCGCTGCTCGCGTACACCGTCGTGCCGTCGGAGCTGAAGGCGAGCGAGTCGATCTCCTCGCCGGGGGTGGTGAGCGGACCGCCGAGGGGCTGCTGGGTGGCCACGTCCCACATCTGGAGGCTGCCCGCGTCACCGGCCACGGCGAGGGTGCGGCCGTCGGAGCTGAGGGCGAGGGCGCTCACCCCCTCGGGGGTCGTGCCGAGCGGGACGGTGAAGACGCTGCGCAGGAGGCCCTCGCGGCGGCGCAGGTCCCCGTCCCACAGGGCCACCCGGCCCGTCTGGTCGCCGGCCGCCAGCAGGGAGCCGTCGGCGGCGAAGGACAGCGCGCCGATCTGCTCGCCCTGGACGAGGTCGGGGGCGCTGGTCGGGCCCGAGGGCAGGCGGGCCGCCCTGCCGTCGCCGACCAGCAGACCGCCGTCGGGGCGGACGCCGAGGTGGCTTGCGGTCACGCCGGTCAGGACCGAGGTGCGGCGTCCGCGGGCGACGCTCCACACCTCGTCGGCGATGGCGCCGGCGGACGTGTCGCGGGCCGCGAACAGGGTGCGTCCGGCCGGGCCGAGGGCGATCTCCAGCACCGGGTCGCCGGGCAGGTCCACCGAGGTCACGGGCCGTCCGCGGGGCACGTCCCAGATCGTGACCGGCTGTGCCACCGCCTCCCGGCCGGGCGCCGAGACGCCGTACGCGAGTCGGGTGCCGTCGGCGCTGAACGCGAGCAGGGCGAGGGTGTCCTGGGGGACGACGGGCAGGGTGGGGTCGGCCGAGACGGGGACCCGCACCGCCGGGAGGGTGCGCAGGACGCGGCCGTCGGCGGTGGCGTTGAGGCGGAAGGTGTACTGGCCGCCGGTGCGCTCGGCGGTGGCGTAGGTGGTGCCGTCGGGGCTCAGGCGTACGCCGTCCAGCGCGGTCGGACGCCAGGCGGGGGTGACGGCCGGGCCGAGGTCGAGGGTGTGGACGGTGCCGCCCTCCAGGTAGCGCAGGGTGCGGCCGCCGGCGTCCCAGAACAGGCCGCCGTAGAGGTACTGGTTGTCGAGGGAGTGCCGGAAGACGGGGGCCCCGGTGTCGGTGAGCCGCCAGACGCGGACCTCCCCGGAGTCGGCCGTGGCCAGGAAGCCGCCGTCGGGGCTGAAGGAGGCGTACCGCACCCCGGCGTCGTCGACGTCGGCGATCCGTCTGCCCGTGCCGGTGTCCCAGACACCGAATCCGGTGTCGGTGGCGGCGGCCAGGCGGTCGCCGGCGAGCGTGAGGAACGCGGTGTCCCCGTCGCAGACGCGGTCCTGCTGCCAGGCGCCGGGCAGAGCACGGCCGGTGACGGTGTCCCAGAGCTGCGGGGTGCCTCCCGAAGAGCAGACGGCCACGAGCCGGCCGTCGGCGTCCAGTGCGGTGAGCGCCGTGTCCGAGGCCCCGGTGCCGAACAGCACGCGGCCGTCCGCGACCGAGCGCAGCCGCACCTGGTCGCCCTCGACGGCCAGCAGGGCACGGCCGTCGCCGGTGAAGCGGAGGTCGGTGGCGTCGGGCAGCGCGGTGGGGCCCCCGGTCCAGTGGCCGGTGGCCGTGTCCCACAGCCGTACCGTCTGGTCGGCCATCGTGACGCCGAGCACCCGCCCACCCGGGCCGATGGCGGTCACCGTGCCCGACGGCACCCGGCCCGAGCCGAGGGCGCGGTGCGTGGTCACGTCCCAGGTGTGCCAGGAGCGGCCGTCGGCGCCGAACAGGGTGCGGCCGCCGTCGGTGAGAGCACGCCGGGGGCCGTCGCCCGGGGCGGGGTCGGTGAAGGTGTCCGTCTCGGTCTGACCGAGGGAGCCGAGCAGGGCGCGGCGGGTCTCGGGGAGTTCGGCGACGCGCCAGGCGGCGGCGCCGAGGAGCAGGGCGGTGCGGGGGTCGGTGGTGCGCAGGGCGTCGGCGACGTCGGCGGCGCGGCGGGCGGCGTTCTGGGTCCGCTGGACCTGGTTGTCGTCGTACTCGCGCCAGACCCCGAAGCCCGTCAGCAGCGCGACGGCCAGGACCGCCGACAGGGACACGGTGAGGATGCGGTGGCGGCGGCTGATCCGGGCGGCGGCCCGGCGCTCGGCCTCGCGGGCGTCCAGCGCGGCGGTGAGGAAGGAGCGCTCCGGCACGGTGAGGGCGGGGTCCTCCGGGTGGTCCGGGAACAGTTCCTCGGCGCGGGCCAGCCGGGTGCCCCGGTACAGGGTGCCGGGGTCACGGTCGTGCTCAAGCCAGGCGCGGGCCGCGTCGGCGAGCATCCGGTGGTGGCGCAGGCGTTCGCGGTCCTCCTCGATCCAGTCGTGCAGGCGGGGCCAGGAGGTGATGAGGGACTCGTGGGCGAGGTGGACGCCGTCCTCGTCTGCGGTGAGCAGGCGGGCGCGGGTCAGCTGTTCGACCACGGCCGGCACGTCCGGGTCGGCCCACTGGGCCAGTTCGGCGCGGGTGAGGGGCCGGCGGGTGTCGGGGGTGCCCTGGCCGGGGACGACCATGCGCTGCAGGAGATGGCGGGCGGCGCGGGCCTGCGGCGGGGTCAGGGCGCCGTACGCCTCCTCGGCCGTGGCCGCGATCGCGCCGCGCACCGCGCCGGCGGCCTCGTACCCGGCGAGGGTGAGCATCCGACCCCGGCGGCGGCGCCAGGTCTCCAGCAGGACGTGCGAGAGCATCGGCAGCCCGCCGGGCTCGTCGAGGACCTCCTCCACCAGCCGGGCGGTCAGCGTCCGCTCGACGATGAGGCCCGCCTCCTGAGCCGGTCCGACCACCGCCTCCCGCAGCTCCTGCGCCGTCATCGGGCCGAGCAGCAGCCCGGCGCCGCGCAGGGCGTCCGCCAGATCGCGGTGCTCGGCGCAGCGGGCGTAGAAGTCGGCGCGCACCGCGACCAGCACGCGCAGCCTGCTGCCCGGGGCGCGGGAGGCGAGCAGCAGGTCGAGGAAGCGGTGCCGCTCCCGGGCGTCGCGGCAGAGGGTGAAGACCTCCTCGAACTGGTCCACGACCACCCAGCTCTCCGGCTCCCCCTCCGCCGGAACGAGGAGGTGACCGAAGGTCTCGGCGGGCGTCGGGCCCGGCGTGAGGATGCTCAGCCTCGCCGAGCCGCCGCGCGCCGCGATCTCCTCCTTGATGCGCGGGATCAGCCCGGCTCGCAGCAGCGAGGACTTGCCGCTGCCGGAGGGCCCGAACAGCACCGCGAACCGGTGTTCGCACACCAGCTCGTTCACGTCCGCGACCACCCGGTCCCGGCCGAAGAAGAGGTGCCGGTCGCCCGGCTCGAACCGGGCCAGCCCGCGGTACGGCGCCGCGGCGTCCTCCGCCTCCTCGGCGGGCGCCCTGCCCGCCTCCGCGTCGGCCTCCTTCCACCTGCGCTCCCACTCCGCCGGGTCGCCGCCGCATGCGCGCGCGTACCCCTGCACCACGGCGAGGGACGGCAACCGCTCACCGGCCGCGGCCTGCGACAGCGTTGTCGCGGAGAACCCGGCCACCTTCGACATGGTCCGGTACGCCGGCCCGCCGGCCGCCTGCCGCAGCTCGCGCAGCCCGTGCGCGAGCCGCTGGACGGGACCCGCCGCCGGATCCACCGGTCTCTCGGGACGCCCCATGCGCGTACCTCCGTACCTGGCGAAAGCGACATCGGGAGCGACGACCATACGGTGCGCGCGGAAACGGGCGAATGGAATCCGGGTGACAGACGGGTGACGTGGCGCGTGTCACCTGCCCGTGGCGGTGGGGGTCGCCCGCGCGCCCGCCACGGAATTGATTGCCCCGGCGAGACGGGCCTGCCAATCAACTTCCCGGTTGCGAACGTCGGTCGTGACATCGCCGGCACCCGGCGACCCGACGCACCGGAGAAGAGTCCATGTCTCACTCAGCAACCCCCACGAGAATCCTTCGCCGAGCCGGTCTGACGGGGGCCTGCGCGGCCCTGGTCGCGGGCGCCGTTCTCGTCACGGGCCTGACCGACGGCACAGCCCCGGCCACCCACGCCGCAGGCGTCCGCCTCGACCGGAACAGCGTGACGACGGTCGCCAACCAGACCCCGGTCTTCTGGTGGAACGGCAGCCGCTTCGACTACTTCGGGTTCCTCAACACGATCCGCAGCCAGATCAACGCGCACAGCAACGCCGTCGCCGGCTCCTCCAACGTCGTGAGCCACACCGACCCCTGGGACCCGGCCGCCATCGACGTCGTGATCGGCGACCGCAACAACCACCAGGTCCGGCTCCGGCTGCGTCGCGCCGACCTGTACCTGGTCGGCTGGTTCGACTCGAACGACACCTACAACTACGTCGGACCGGCGAACCAGGCCGAGATCCCGCCCTCGCACACCCAGGCGGCGCGCAACGGGGTGCGGGGCGGCAACCGGCAGCTGCTCCCGTCGGCGTCCTACGACCAGATCGAGCGGCTGGCGAACCGCGGCAACCCCGGGTCCTCGATCACCCGTACCTCCCTCCACTTCAGCGAGGACGCGGTCAGCGCGGCCGCCGGCAACCTCTGGCACGCCGACCAGGCACACCAGGAGCTCCTGGGCCAGAGCGTCCTCTTCTTCACCCAGTTCATCTCCGAGGCGGCGCGCTTCCGCGGTATCTCGGACACGATCGGCTGGCAGGGCTTCGCCGGCACCTCCCGGGACAACTGGCAGTTCCGCACCACCCTCAACCCGACCCTGGTCGGCCAGGAGACCCAGTGGGGCACCCTGAGCGCACGCTTCAACACCCTGCAGGCCGAGAACCGCCAGGACGACAACGGCAACCAGCTCGAGGGCTGGTGGCGGACGAGCAGCGGCGCCATCAACGGACAGCGGCTGCGGAACCTGGCCGAGTTCGCGCTGGTCCTCAACACGGTCAAGGGCTTCGCCAGCCGCCTCAAATGACCCCCTCCCACCCGAGCCGCCCC
Source organism: Streptomyces sp. NPDC090499 (assembly GCF_044769305.1). Taxonomy (NCBI): domain Bacteria; kingdom Bacillati; phylum Actinomycetota; class Actinomycetes; order Kitasatosporales; family Streptomycetaceae; genus Streptomyces; species Streptomyces sp. NPDC090499. The sequence continues at coordinate 349,041 of NZ_JBIVXP010000004.1, read as the reverse complement.
CGGCGGGGCTTCCCCCCTGCCCCGCCGGGGGCTTCCCGTGTCCCGCCGGGGGCTCAGGCCGTTCCGGCCGGAGCTCCAACCTGTGAACGCCCGCACTTCGGTTCGACGAAAAGCCGTCCCCCGTTTTACGGAAAGCCCTTTCCCGCGCACGGCCCGATCCGCCAGTCTCTCCCCCGACCGGATGTCATGTCCGGAACCAATCGCGTGGACCGTCGACTGGAGCCCCCCGATGTCCCGACCCAGGACCCGTCACCTCGGCCGAGCCGCCGCCGTCATGGGCAGCGCCGCCGCCCTGACCGTCGCCCTGCCGTTCAGCGCCTTCGCCGGCGTGCTGCAGAACCTGCCGGAGAACGCGACCACGTACGAGAAGAACTTCGAGCCGCTGTACGACTACGACACGGACAGCTGCTACCCGGCCGCCGCCATCGACCCGGACGGCAACCTCAACGGCGGTCTCAAGCCGACCGGTTCGGTCACCGGCAGCTGCCGCTCCGGCCACCTCGACCACGCCAACACCTACTCGCGGACCAAGTGCAACAACGGCTGGTGCGGGACCATCTACGCCAGCTACTTCGAGAAGGACGAGGCCTCCCCCGGCATCGGCCACCGCCACGACTGGGAGTGCATCGTCGTCTGGGTCAAGCAGGGCGACTCCACCCCGTCGTACCTGTCCGCCTCCCAGCACGGCGACTTCGAGACCGAGGCCGTCGCCGACGTGCCGATGAGCAGCCAGCGCGTGCAGGTCGTGTACCACAAGGACGGCCTGAGCACCCACGACTTCCGGTTCGCCAAGTGGGGCGAGACCCCGGAGAACGACGACGGCGCCTGGCACCAGGAGAACCTGCTCACCTGGGAGAACATGGCGTCCAACCTGCGCGACATCCTGAACGCCTCCGACTGGGGCGACGCCAACTTCCCGCTCCAGGACGCCAAGTTCGACGACCACCTCAACAAGGCCAAGCCGAGCGCGATCACGTTCGACCCGTACGCCTGACGAGATCCCGCCCCCGCCCCCGAATCCCGGATGCCTGTTGTCAGTGGCATGACCTAGTCTTCAGCACATCCGCCACACGCGGCCCACAGCAAACGTACACACTTGTGGGCCGCGTTCCGTGGCGTCCATTTCATTCGATCCGGGGGGTTCGAATCAGCGTGCGTATCCGCACCGTCACGGCCGCCACCACCCTGGCGGTCCTCTTCAGCTCCGCGGCCCTGGCCGCCGCTCCGGCCTACGCCGACACCACCGCCCTGCTGCCGATCAAGTCGTCCGGTGACATCGTCGTCGACGGCGCCCACCAGCAGGTCTTCATCAGCGACCCGACCAACGGCAAGATCGTCGTCACCGACTACGCGGGCAACGTGCTCAAGCAGCTGACGACCGACCTGTCCGGGGTCACCGGCCTCGAACTGTCCGCCGACTCGGGCACGCTCTACGCGGCCGTGCGGGACCTGGACGCCGTCGCCGTCATCGACACCGCGACCGACACCGAGACCACCCGGTACCCGGTCGGCGACAAGCCGCGGAGCATCGCCCTCGCGGGCGGGAAGCTCTGGTTCGGCTACGGCGGTGCCGCCGAGGGCAACATCGGCTCCGTCGACCTGGCCGGCGACCAGCACACGGTCACCCTCAACCAGGACAACAGCTGGTACTCCGCGCCGATCCTGGACGCGGCACCGGGCACCGGCATCCTCGTCGCGGGCGACCAGGACATCAGCCCCGCCTCGCTGACCTCCTACGACGTCTCCACGGGCAGCGCGGCCCAGCTGGCCCACATCCGCACCGACGGCAGCGACGTCAGCGACCTCCAGGTCACGCCCGACGGCAAGGACGTCGTGGTGGCGAGCGGAGCGCCGTACTACCACCAGGTCTACAAGACGTCCGACCTCAACGAGGACGGCAAGTACACCACCACCGCCTACCCGAACTCCGTCGCCATCGCACCCGACGGCACGGTCGCGGCCGGCAGCTTCGCCTGGTACGACCCGGACCTCTACATCTTCCACCCGGGCAGCAGCGAGGCCGTCCGCTCGTACGACTTCCCCAACACCGGCCACTCCAGCGGCGCCGACACCCTCGCCCCCGGCGGGCTGGCCTGGGCGCCGGACGGCTCCCGGCTGTTCGCCGTGACGGCCAACGACGCGGACGTGTACTCCCTGCGCGAGTACGACACCCCGGGCCGGGCGGCCACCACCCTCACGGTGGACGCCCCGGCCTCGGCGACCCGCGCCAAGCAGCTCACCGTCCGCGGCACGCTCTCCTCGACGGCCGCGCTGCCCGCCGGCACCCAGGTCACCGTCGTCCGCACCGACCTGGACTCCCCGGCCGGGAAGGCGCTGCCCGCCGTCACGGTCAAGGCCGACGGCACCTACTCCTTCACCGACACCCCGCCGGCCGGCGGCAAGGTGACGTACCAGGTCTCCTACGCGGGCGACGGCGAGCACACGGCCGCCTCCGCCAAGGACACCGTGGACGTCTCCCGTACCAAGCCGGCGCTGACGCTGAACAACAACGGCAAGGTGTACGCGTACGGGAAGGACGTGAAGTTCACGGCCCATCTCGGCACGACGTACAAGAACCGCACGGTGGAGCTCTGGGCGGACCCCGCCGGCTCGGACAAGCCCAACAAGCTGGTGAAGTCCGGGAAGGTCGACTCGCACGGCAACCTGTCCGTGGTCGTCGACCTGAAGCGGGACACCAGGGTCACCGCCAAGTTCGCGGGCGACGCCCGCTGGCAGCCGCGGTCGGTGTCCAGCTGGGCGGGCGCGAAGGTCAGCATCTCCATGGCCGTCAGCCGCCAGTACAAGTCGAAGAAGGCCTGGGGCCAGACCTACTACTACTTCCACAAGGCCAAGAACCCGCTGTTCACGACCAGGATGCCGTACTACGGCGGCCGTGCCCAGCGGTTCGACTTCCAGGTCTACTACCAGGGCAGGTGGTACGCGGACACCTCGAAGTACTTCGCGCTGGCCACCAGCGGGGTCTCGCAGGTCGAGTTCGCCGGCAGCCACAAGGGGGACGTCGGCTGGCGCTTCCGCGTCCGCTCCGACTACATCGACGGGGGGTCCGGCGACACGGTCAACTCCACGACGTACGGCGCCTGGAAGTACTTCACGTTCACGAGCTGACCCCTGTCACTGGGTCTGCAACTGCCGCAGGTGCTGCTGTACGTGGTCCAGGGCACCCTCCCGGCGGCCCGGCACCCTGAGTCTCAACTCCGCGAGCGCGGGCCCGAGTTCACGGGCCCGCGCCGTGTCCTTGATGGCGCCCCACTGGTGGTGGGCCCGGTCCACGGCCGCCTCGACGGCCGGTGCGTCGGCCGGCTGCCCGGCGCCCAGGCGGGCGCCGGCGACGGCCAGCCAGGTGCGGCAGCTCCGCGCCGCGTCCCCCGCGAACATCGCGAGGTCGGCCCGTACCTCGGACCAGTGCAGGGCGTCCTCGGAGGCCGGCCCGTGCGCCCGCGCGGCCGCCTGCTGCCAGCGGGCGGCGAGCTCGTCCGCCTCGGCGTACCGCCCGTCCCGTACGGCCGCGCTGATGGCGTCGTGCGGATCCCCGCTGTCCGGGGTGTGCGTGCTGAACAGGAGGCCGGCGGCGACCTCCGCCCCGAGCCGGGCGAGCACCTGCCGGTGCAGCTCCGCCAACGGCGGCCGGTACCCGCTCCGCAGCACGGTCGCCACGGCCTTCATGTACGACGGTGCGGCGACCTCCCGCCGGGCCGGCGGCGGCGCGATCCGCCCGTGCACGGCGTTGTTGCGCCCGCAGTCGAACGGCACCGTGTGCAACTGCTCCCAGACCTCGTGATCCGCGTGCAGATCGAGCACCAGCGTCGTCGCTCCGGACGGCCGCAGCCGCAGTTCCTCGCGGACCCAGTGCCAGGGCAGGCCGGTGTAGCGGACGGTGGCGGGCGTGGTGCGGGCCAGCGCGAGATGCGGCAGCCGCTGCTTGCGGTCCAGGTGGAGCTGGCCCGTGACGAACACGGTGAGCGGGCCGGGGGCGGCCGCGGCGGCCCGCAGCCTGGTCAGCACGGCCTGCGGCTCCACGGGGTCGGCGAGTTCGACGACGTTCGCGGTCTCGGTGCCGGAGAGTATCGCCGGGGGCACGGCCGCGAGCACGGGGAGCACGGAGGCCGCGTCCACCATGCGCGCCTTGCCTGTCGGCGAGGCCGCGATCAGCAGCACCGTTCCGGGCATCGGGCCCTCCCCCTTTGTTCCCCTGTACCACTTACGTCAGCACGGTAACCGCTGCGCTTGCAAAGCGGGGGCCACGGGAGAGCTTTGGGCCGGGTAACGCCCGGTACGCCGGTCCCGGGGACCCCCGGGACCGGCCTTCGGCCCGGGGTACCCCGGCGCCCCTGGCGGGGCGCTGCAGGCGTGCGTGTCTACGGGGGTGGGGTGCGGCGTACCGCGAAGACGGTGGTGTCGTCGGCGAGGTGGCCGTGGCTGTGGCGCAGGACGCCGTCGCGGATGTGGGCGACGAGGGGGATCGGGTCGGGGGCCGGTGTCAGGCCCAGGGCCTCGGCGAGGTCGAAGAACGTGCCGTCCGGGCCGCGCGCCTCCGTGACGCCGTCCGTGGTGATGAGGAGGGTCTCGTCGGGGGCGAGGGTGACGGTGAGGGTGGGGGGCGGGCCGGTCGATGTCGTGAGGTCGGCCATGCCCAGCGGGAGTCCGTTGCCCGCCGGCAGGGGCCGCACCCCCGTCGGTCCCACCGCCAGCGGCGGCTCGTGGCCGAAGTTGACGAGTTCCACGACGTCCGGGGCGTCCGGCGGGAAGCCCAGCAGGACCGCCGTGGCGAAGCGGTCGCCGTCGTCCCGGCCCAGTGCCGCCGCATGGCGCCGGTGCCGGACCATCCGGGTCTCCAGCCGGTCGGCCACCGTCGCCAGGTCCGGTTCGTGGTACCCCGCCTCACGGAACGTCCCCAGCAGCGCCGCCGCCGTCTCCACCGCCCCCAGCCCCTTGCCCTGCACGTCCCCGACCAGCACCCGGGTGCCGTACCGCCCCGGCTGGATGTCGTAGAAGTCGCCGCCCACCCGGGCCTGGCTGTCCGCGGCGAGATACACCGCCGCGTGCTCCAGCCCGGCCCACCCCTGCGGCAGCGGCCGCAGCACGGTACGCAGGGTGGTCTCGGCGATGTCCCGCATGTGCAGCATCCGCCGTTCGCCGTTCCTGCGGACCGCACAGGCGAGGATGGCCAGCAGCCCCGCGAAGGCGACCAGGATGAAGTCGGGCAGCCCGGCCTGGTACTGGTGGGGCCAGGCGCTGTCCACGGCGACGTAGTCGAGGACCGACAGCACCGCGAAGACCCCCGTCGTCCACACCCCGCAGATCGCCGCCGCGATACCGGGGACCAGGACGATCCAGGAGACGATCCGGAACCGCTCGGTGGTGTTGAGGTCGACCGCCGTGATCCCGGCGAGCAGCAGGAGCGGCGCCGCCCAGGCGACGCTCCGGCCCCTGGCCCACAGCAGCTCCTTGCGCCGCCGCAGGGCCTGGTGGTCGGTCACGAGAGTCAGGGAAACACGGGCGGGGAGGCGCCGCACGTCGTGGGCGGCGGCACGGGAAACGTCGTACGGGGTGTGCCGACCGACTTGCCAGGGGGTACTCGCAGGTGTGCTCTGGAAGGTGGGGGCGAGGAGAGAGGAGCACGCTCATGGCTCAAGCGGCACCCACGTCCGGCCGGATGCCCCGGAGCGGCCGGACGCCCGACGTGTTCAGCACCCGGATGCACGCCAGGGCCCGGGTGGCCATACCGGTCGTGACCGGGCTGATCTACGGCTACTGGGCCGCGGCGAACCGGCGCATGGGCGGGCCCATCACGGGCTGGAACCTGCTGTTCGGCTTCCTGACCGCGCTCGTCTTCGCGGTGGTGCTGTTCGGCGTGCTGACCGTCGCCCCACGGCTGCGGCGGGAGGTGCACGCCGTCCTGTGGACCGCGTTCATGGGCATCGCCTTCGGCTTCCTGTACAGCCAGAGCGGCGACTCGATCCTCCGGTCCGTCGCGATGTCGCTCGCGGTCGCCGCGGTGACGTTCATCGTGATGTTCTACCGGTTCTACACGCACGAGGACGCGGCCGGACACCGCATCCGGTAGCCGCGCGCCCGGCGGCGCCGTGAGGTGTGCGCGCGGGCCCCGGCCGTGGACCCCGGCCCCCACGGCCGGGGTCCACGTGTTTCCCCTGTTTCCCCTCACCAGTCGCCGAGGCGGTGCAGGCGCTCGGCGACGTTCCCAAACCAGGAAACACCCGTTCGGGTCAACCCTCCACCGGAGCGCGGCGCCCCAAGGGTTTCCGGGGCGGCCGCGGGGGCAGCGGGGGGCGGCACCGCCGTACCTCCCCCCCGTTCGGCTCGACCTGCGCCCCGCGATGCCCCCGAATGCAGTCGCCCCGCTCGCCTGACCGGTCCTCAGGGGCTTGCCTTGAAGCGTGCCCTCAGTGCCCTCAGTGCCCCCGGGGTCCCTCCGGCCCGCGCCGCCCTCAGGTCTCCGGCGCGCCCTGTCGGCCCTGCTGATCGCGCTGGGCTGCCTGCTGCTGCCGTTCGGCGCGCTCGCGGCCTGGGCGGCGTACGGGCTGGCGGACACCGGACAGTACGTCAGCACGATGGCACCGCTGGCCGACGACCCGGACGTCCGGGACGCGGTCGCGGACACCGTCGGCGACGGCATCATGCGCGAGGTGGACGTCGGCCGGCCGATGCGGGGCACGGTGGCGCCGTTCGTGCGCGAGGCGGTCCGGTCCTTCACCCAGACGGAGGCGTTCCGGCTGGCCTGGGACGCCGGCAACCGGGCCACCCACGACGCCGTGCTGCGCGCGCTCCAGGGCGAGCGCGAGGAGCCCGTCACCGTCGACCTCGCGCCGGTCACCGCCCAGGTCAAGGACCGGCTCACCCAGGACCATGTGCCGCTCGCGGCCCGTATCCCCGTCCAGCACACGGCCGTCGCGGTACTCCCGGCGGCGGAACTGGACCGGCTCCGGAAGGGGTTCCACGTGCTCGAGGTCGCCGGTTTCTGGCTGCCCGTCGCGGCCGTCGTCTTCGCGGTCGGCGGCATCGCCCTCGCCGTCCACCGCCGCCGTGCCGTCACGGCGACCGCGCTGGGCACCGCCCTGGGCGGCGCCCTGCTCGGCCTCGCCCTCGTCATCGGGCGCCGGCTCACCCTGGCCGACCTGCCGCCGGACGTCCCGCACCCGGCCGCGGCCGCCGTCTACGACGCCCTGACGTCCACCCTGCGCACGGTCTCCTGGCTGCTCCTGGCCCTCGGCCTGACCGTCGCCGCGCTGGCCTGGATCGGCGGACGCCTGCGCCGGTCGGGGCCCGAGGAGACGCGGCAGCCGGCCGCCGGCACAGCCGACTCCCCGTCCCTCAGGGCCGATTCACAGTCTCCTGACCAGAACATGCCAGTCATGTAACCGGCTGCTTCGCCGGGAGTCACCCGCCGGGCGCCCCGGTCGACCAACGTGACGAGGCGACGGCCACCGGTACGGAACACCGGCAGCCGACGCCGACGTGACCCGAGGAGCCCCCACCCGATGAACCGTCGCACCGCGCGCCGTGCCGCCGTCACCGTGACAGCCGGCCTCGCCCTGTCGTTCGCCGCCGCCCTGCCCGCGCAGGCCGCCGACTCGACCGTCACCGAGGCCCAGTGGCTGTCCGACGTCGCCGCCGTCACCGGCCCCGCACAGACCTACATCGACGGCCGCGCCGCCGCCGACACCTCCGGCGCCCGGCAGGCGATCGTCCTCGACATCGACAACACCTCGCTGGAGACCTACTTCGAGGGCGGCATCACCATCCCCGCCACCCCGCCGGTGCTCGCCCTCGCCCAGGACGCGCACGCCAAGGGCATCAGCGTGTTCTTCGTCAGCGCCCGCAGCGACCTGTACAACGTGGTGACCAAGGCCAACCTGAAGTCGGTCGGCTACCCGGTCGACGGCCTCTACGCGCGGACCGTCGCCCAGCTGCTCACCGAGTCCGTCGCGGACTTCAAGACCTCACAGCGCAAGGCCATCGAGGCGAACGGCTACGACATCATCGCCAACATCGGCAACAACACGACGGACCTGACCGGCGGGTACGCCGACACCACCTACAAGCTGCCGGACTACGACGGCCTGCTGGACTGACCGTCCGCCGGGGGGTGCCGCCGGCCGCCCGCCGCGAGGGCGGCCAGCGTCCGCAGCGCCCCCGCCAGCTCGGGCTCCGCGGCCGACGCGAGCCCGAGCCGTACCGCGTCCGGCGTCCGCTTCGGGTCGACGCGGAAGGCGGTGCCGGGCGTGACCGCGATCCCGAGCGCGGCCGCGGCCGCCGTGAAACCGTCCGCCCGCCACGGCTCGGGCAGCTCCCACCAGGCGAAGTACCCGTGCGGGTCGGCCCGTACGGCGAACCCGGCCAGCGCCTCGCGGACCAGCCGCTGCCGACGTGCGGCCTGCTCCCGCTTGGCCGCCACCAGCCGCGCCACGGTCCCGTCCCCGATCCACCGCACCGCCGCCTCCAGCGCGAACGCCCCCGCGCTCCACCCCCCGGACCGCACGGCCGCCGCCACCGCGTCCACCCGGTCCTCCGGTACCACGGCGAACCCCGCGGTGAGGCCCGGTGCGACCCGCTTGGAGAGTCCGTCGACGACATGGACGAGCCGCGGCGCGAGGGCGGCGAGCGGCGGGGGCTCCGGGTCGCGGCGCAGGAACGACCAGATCCGGTCCTCCACGACCGGCAGCCCCAGGTCCTCCACCAGCCGCGCCAGCCGGAGTCGGCGCTCGGCCGGGACGGTCACCGACGTCGGGTTGTGCAGGGTCGGCTGGAGATAGAGCGCGGAGAGCGGCGCGGACCGGTGCACGGCGAGCACGGACTCGGCGACGGGCCCGTCCTGGTCCGCCCGGACCGGGACGAGCGTGATGCCGAGCCGCCCGGCGATCTCCTTGACCAGCGGATACGTCAACGGTTCCACGCCGACCCGGCCGCCCGGCCGTACCAGGGACCCCAGGGTCGCGGCGATCGCCTGCCGGGCGTTGCCGGTGAAGAGGACGCGGCCGGGGTCGGGCCGCCAGTCCCCGGTGGCGAGCAGCGCGGCGGCGGCCTCCCTGGCGTGCGGTGTGCCGTCGGCAGCGGCCGGCCGCAGGGCGTCGGTGAGCGCGTCGGGCCGCAGCAACGGGGCGAGAGCCGGGGCCAGCAGCTCCGACTGCCCGGGAACGGAGGGGTAGTTGAGTTCCAGGTTGACGCGGGCGGCACCGTTCTCGACCAGCGCCCGCCCCTGCGGAGCGGCCTGCGCGGCCCGCACGAACGTCCCCCGCCCGACCTCGCCCACCACCAGCCCGCGCCGCACGAGTTCGGCGTACACCCGCCCGGCGGTCGAGGCGGCGATCCCGTGCCGCCGCGCGAACGCCCGCTGCGGAGGCAGCCGTTGACCGGCCCGCAGCCGCCCCCGCGCGATGTCCAGCGCGATCCGGTCGGCGATCCCCCGGAAGTCGTCCATGGTCCCCCCACTCCCATTGCACCGAGAGCAAAGATTTTATTGCACCGAGGAGTTACGGGTCCCTAGGGTCGTCCACATGCCCCCCTTCCTCGCATACGACGACAATGACCCGCATACCGCACGAACCCCTCTCCTCCTCGTCCACGGCCACCCCTTCGACCGCACGATGTGGCACCCCCAGCGGACCGCCTTCGCCGCCACCCGCCGGGTCGTCGCCCCCGACCTGCGCGGCTACGGCACCTCCCCGGTCACCCCCGGCCGCACCCCGCTCTCCCGCTTCGCGGCGGACCTCGGGGAACTCCTCGACGCACTGGGCGTACCGACCTGCGTGGTCGCCGGCCTGTCGATGGGCGGCCAGATCGCGATGGAGTGCTACGACCGCCTCGGTCCCGAACGCGTCCGCGGCCTGGTCCTGGCCGACACCTTCCCCGACCCGGAGACCCCGGAGGGCAGACGGGCGAGGAACACCATGGCCGACCGGCTCCTGCGCGAGGGCATGCGCGGCTACGCCGACGAGGTCCTGGAGAAGATGGTCGCCCCGGACGCCCGCCCCGACGTGAAGGCCCACGTCCACCGCATGATGACCGCCACCCACCCCGAGGGCGCCGCGGCAGCCCTGCGCGGCCGCGCCGAACGCCCCGACTACCGCCCGCTGCTGGCCGGTGCGACGGTCCCGACCCTGATCCTGGTGGGCGCGGACGACACCTACACCCCCGTCTCCGACGCCGAGGCGATGCACGCCCTCCTCCCCCACTCCACACTCCGGATCATCGACGGCGCGGCCCACCTGCCCAACCTGGAACGCCCGGAGGACTTCAACCGGGCGTTGGGGGAGTTCCTGGCACAACTCGACGAAGAACCGTGACCCCGAAAGCCGAACAGCACCCCGCCCCGCCCGCCCGAAACCCGAGCCCGGCAGCCGGACAGCACCCGATCCCGGCCCGCCCGAAACCCAAGCCGGGAAGCCGGACAGCACCCCGCCCCGCCCGCCCGAAACCCGAGCCCGGCAGCCGGACAGCACCCGATCCCGGCCCGCCCGAAAATCGGCACAGCACCCCATCCCAGCCCGCCCGAAACCCAAGCCGGGAAGCCGGACAGCGCCCCGCCCCAGCCCGCCCGAAGACCGGACAGCACCCCATCACAGCCCGTCCGGCGTTTGAGGACGAGGCCGTTCAGGCCGATGCGGGGGTCCGGGGGCGGCAGCCCCCGAAGCGGTGCCTGCACACGCACTGCCGCCGCCGACACCGGCCAGCGGCCACCGGCCACCGGCCACCGGCCACCGGACCTTCGCCGTGGGCAGCACAATCCACCGGCACAAGCGCTGATAATGGGCACATGTCCCGCGAGTTCCCCATCGGCCTCACCCCTCCCGACTGGCTGGTAAGGAACCTCCGGCCCCAGCAGGCCGCCCCCCTCAACTGGGCCGCCCTCGCCCGCGCCGCGCTCGCCATGAGCCTCCCGCTCGCCGTCGGGCTGGCGGCCGGGCAGCCCGCGTACGGGGCGCTGGCCTCGATGGGTGCCCTGTCCGGGGTGATCGGCGACACCGCCGACGCCTACCGGATGCGGATCCTCAACATCGCGGTCCCGCAGCTCTTCGGCGCCGTCGGCGTCACCGCCGGCTCGCTGGTCTACGGCCAGGGCTGGCTCACGGTCGCCGTGATCACCGGCATCGCGCTGCTCTCCGGGATGATCTCGACGATCGGCGCGGTGTCCTCCGTCTCCGGCCTGCTGCTCCTGCTCAACTCCGTGATCGGCGCGGGCCTCCCGCTGCCCGGCGCCTGGTGGCTCACGCCGGTGCTGATGACCGGCGGCGGCCTGCTCGTCCTGCTCCTCGCCCTGCTGGCCTGGCCGCTGCGCTCCGGCGTACCGGAACGCGCGGCGGTCGCCGCCAGTTACCGCACGGTCGCCGACCTGCTCGCCGTGAGCGACTCGGGCGACGGCGAGGAGTACGACCGCGCCCGGCACACCGTGACCCAGTCGCTGAACCAGTCGTACGACCTGATCCTGGCCCGGCGCGCCCGCTACCGGGGCCAGAGCCGCGAACTCACCCGCATGCTCGCCCAGTTGAACGCGATCACCCCGGTGGTGGAGGCCGCCCCCGCCGTCCGGCTCGCCGGGAAGCCGATGCCGCCCGAGATCCCGGCGGCGGTACTGCACATCGCCGACGCCATCGAGACCGGCTACACCGGTCCGATAGGGCTGGACCTGCCCGAGCCGAACAGCGAGACCGGGCGGGCCGTCGACCACGCCCTGCGGCACGTCGCCGAGGTCGCCACCTCTCCGGACGTCGACCCGCGGGGCATCGACGACCGCCTCGGCCGCCCCGCCGCCCTGGGTATCCGCACCGCCCGCGCCGCCCGCAACGTCGTCCTGTCCGCCAACTCCTGGCGCTACGGCATCCGCCTCGCCCTGTGCATCGGCATCGCGCAGGCCCTGGTCTCCCTGGTGCCCGTCCCGCGTTCCTACTGGGTCGCCCTCACCATCACCTTCGTCCTCAAGCCGGACTTCGGCTCGGTCTTCTCCCGCGCCCTGCTGCGCGCGCTGGGCACGGTGGCCGGCCTGGTGCTGGCGGCGACGGTCCTCACCCTCGTCCCGCGCGGCTGGTGGGACGTACCGGTGATGACGGTCCTGGCGCCCCTGGTACCGGCCCTGACCCCCCGGGGCTACGGCTTCCAGACCGCCGCCGTCACCCCGGTCATCCTGCTCCTCTCCGACAACCTGAACCACCAGGGCACCGGCCTGCTCCTGCCCCGCCTCCTCGACTCCCTGATGGGCTGCGGGATCGCGCTGGTCGCCGGGTACCTGCTGTGGCCGGAGAGCTGGCGCACCCGGGTCGGCGACCGGCTGGCCGACGCGGTGGCGGACACGGCGGCCTACGTCGAGCTGGCCTTCCGGGCGGGGGCGGAACCCGCCGCCCGCGCCCGGCTGCGCCGCCGCCTCTACCGCGACCTGTCCGTGGTCCGCACCGAGTTCCAGCGCGCCCTGACCGAGCCGCCGCCCACCGGCCGCCGGGCGGCGGCCTGGTGGCCCCTGGTCGTCGCCGTGGAACGCATCGTCGACGCGACGACGGCGGCCCGGGTCCGGGTCCGGCACGGAGCGCCGCCCCCGGCGCGGGCCGAGGTCGACCAGGTGACCCGGCAACTGCGCGAACTGGCGGAGGGCGTCCGCCGGTCGGAGACCCTGGTCGCGGTCCGCACGGATCTCACCGGCCCGCCGGACAGCGTCCTGGAACCGCTGCGCCAGGAGGTGGCGGCGGCCAGAGCCATCGCCTCCCCCCACTGACCGCTTCTGTCTCACACGCCGATGTCGCAGCCGTCCTTGCGCCAGACGGCGACGACGGCGGGCCGCACGATCTTCCCGGGCCCGTCGGGCCAGCTGCTCGCGGGGCTCTCCACGCTCGCGCCGGTGATCTCGCCGGGGTGCTGCACGGCGACCAGCACCCGCCGGTCCTGAACCAGCGGACCGCAGGTCTCGGCACCGGTCGGCACGGTCAGGAACTGCTTGAGCTCACCGCGCCGGGCGCCCTTCGTGGCCACGCCGAACAGGCCGTCGTGCGAGCCGAGCTGGTTGCCGTCGGTGGAGATCCACAGGTTGCCGTGCGGGTCGAAGGCCACGTTGTCCGGGCAGGAGATCGGGCTGACCTCGTCCTTCGGGAATCCGGCGAAGTAGGTCGCGGGGTCGTCCGGGTCACCGGCGACCAGGAACAGCGTCCAGGCGAACGACGTGCTCTCGGCGCGGTTCCAGCGCTCGGTCAGCTCCAGGACGTGCCCGTGCTTGTTGGCGTTGCGCGGGTTGGCCTCGTCGGCGGGGGCGTTCGCACCGACACCCCGGTTGGTGTTGTTGGTGAGCGCGACGTACACCTTGCCGGTGGCGGGGCTGGGCTCGATGTCCTCGGGCCGGTCCATCTTGGTCGCGCCGACCTTGTCACCGGCGAGCCGGGTGAAGACGTAGACCTCCTCGGCGGTCATCCCCTCGACATGCGAGACGGCGCCCTTCGCGGTGGCGGTGGCCAGCGGGATCCACTCCCCGCTGCCGTCGAACTCGCCGTCGGCCGGGAGCCTGCCCGTGCCGTCGATCTCCGTCGTCGGGGAGTCCCCGGTGAGCCGGGCGACGTACAGCGTCCCCTCGTCGAGCAGCGTGCCGTTGTGCTCCCGCACGGCCCGCCCGCCACCCCGCTTCATGCGCTTGCTGCCGACGAACTTGTAGAAGTAGTCGAACCGCTCGTCGTCCCCGGAGTACACGACCGGCCGCCCGTCGTCCGTCAGCCGGACGGTGGCCCCTTCGTGCTTGAACCGCCCGAGCGCGGTCCGCTTGCGCGGGGTCGAGTCGGGGTCGTACGGGTCCAGCTCCACCACGTACCCGAACCGGTGCGACTCGTTGGGCTCCTGGGCGACGTCGAACCGCGGGTCGAACCGCTCCCACTTCCGCTCCGTGGCCCCGGTCCCCAGCCCGTACCGCTTGTCGGTCGCCCGGGTCCCGTTCGCGAAGTACTGGTTGAAGTTCTCCTCGCCGTGCAGCGTGGTGCCCCACGGGGTGGTGCCGCCGGAGCAGTTGTTGAGCGTGCCGAGGACCTTGCGCCCGCTCGGGTCGGCGGAGGTCCTGAGCAGCGCGGACCCGGCGGCGGGGCCGGTCAGCCGGAACTCGGTCGTGGCGGTGACCCGCCGGTTGAGCGGGTGCCGGGGCACGGCGGTCAGTGCCCCCGTCCGCCGGTCCTCCTCGACCACGACGACACCGAGCCCGTGCGCGGCCCAGGCCACCTCCACCTGCTGCCGGGTGGGGTTGGCCGCGTCGTACCCGCGGAACATCAGCACTTCATCGGTGTACTCGTGGTTGGCGACGAGGATCTGCCGGCGGTGCTCGCCGGGCAGCGGCAGCAGCGCCAGGAAGTCGTTGTTGTAGCCGAACTGCCCGGCCTGCGCGGCGGCGGTCTGGTTCTCCGGGTCGAAGGCCGGCGCGCCCCGCAGGATGGGCTCGCCCCACCGGACCACGACGTTCTGGCCGTAGCCGTCGGGGACGGTCACGGCGTCGGCGGTGTTGGGCGCGACGGAGGCGAACCGCAGCCCACGGGCACCGCCGCCGGGTTTCGCCGTCCCCGTGGCCTGTGCGGCGGCCGCGGGCCGCGCCGCACCGACACTCACCCCACCCGCGACCACGGCCACCACAGCCGCTGCCCGCACCACGCTACGACGGCTCACGGCATCGGCGATGACATCACCGACGTAGGCGTTGGAGCTGGTGTTGGGCACCTCGTGGAAGCAGGCGTCACCGCATCGGAACCGACAGGTGAGGGAGGACCGCCCACCCGGATGCGACTGGGCGGGTGTCGTGACGATCGGCAGCAGTTTCCGCACTTTACTCTCCCCTTGCGATCTCTTGGTGTGAGCGTGACGTTAGGGGTGTGGTTGCGCACAAGAGGAGCCGCCGAATGAACGAATGATGAACTGAAGGGAACCGAGGGGGAGTTGGGAGCGGGCCGGAACTCGACCGCCGTACGCCCGACAGGAGTCATCGACCCTCCCCAAGATCGCAACCTGGGGCCGCTAACCTTACGTGTCCGTCCTGGCCAGCGGTTGACGGGTATCAACTCACGCGAAGGGTTGCGCACATGGGCATTCTCACTCTCCTGCGGAACGCATTCGGCCGGTCGCGAAAGCCGCGCCCCGCCGAGGCAGAGGGTGCAGACCAGCTCCCCTCGCAGCCGCAGCAGGAAGCGCCGGCTCCGACCCCGGAGACCCCCACAGTGGTCCCGGAACCCCGCCCGGCGACAAGCGAAGAGAACGACGAGAACGAGCACGAACTCGTCTCGGCCGCCTTCGACAACGTCACCGTGCCGAAGCAGGCCACCCGCACCATCGAACCCGACCTCGAGGTCAGGCCGGAGCCGACGACTCCGCCGACCGAGGCCGAGACTGAGCCGGCGGCTGAGATCGAGGCCCAAGCTGAGGTCGTCGAGGTCGAGGTTGAGGTCGAGCCGGTGGCCGAGGTCGAGGTGACGGCTGAAGCCGATGAAGCCAAGACCGAGACCGAGGTCGTGGCCGAGGCGGAAGTCGAGGCTGAGGCCGTGGCCCAGGCCGAGCCGGAAGCCGAGGCTGAGGCTGAGGCCGTGGCCCAAGCCGAGCCGGAAGCCGAAGCGGCCGCCGAGCCGGAAGCCGAGGCCGAGGCTGAGGCCGAGGCGGTCGTCGAGTCGGAAGCCGAGGCCGAGGTTGAGGCCGAGGCGGTCGTCGAGCCGGCGGCCGAGCCGGAGACCAAGGCCGAGGCGGAGCAGGAGGCCGTGGCCGAGGCGACTACGGAGCCCGAGGCCGAGCAGGAGGCCGAGCCCGAGCCGGCTGCGGAGGCTGTTGCAGAGCTGACCGTCGAAACCGAAGCCGAGACCGAAACCGAGGCCGAGGCCGAGCCGGAGCCGGAGGCCGACCCCGAGCCGGTCGTGGTGGCGGAGTCCACCCCCGCTGTCGAGCCGGAGGCCGACACCGCACCGGAACCGACGGCCGAAGCCGAGCCGACGGCCGAAGCCGAAACCGAAGCCGAGCCGGCGTCCGAGACCACTCCCGAGCCGGTCGAGGCGGCAGCCGAGACCGACGCCCCGGAGCTGGAGCCTGTTGCCGCGGCCGCCGACGGCGAGTCCGCCCCGCAGGGGCCACCCGCACCCGACAACGAAACCGTCACGGGTGGTGCGGGTGGGAACGACCCGGCCGAAGGCGAAGCCGAGGCCGCGGTCGGCAACGACGCCGCCGCCACCGCCCTCGCCAAGGCCGGCCTCGCCTCCGCCCGCGCCACCACCTACCTCGTCCTCGACCGCTCCGCGAGCATGCGCCCGTACTACAAGGACGGCTCCGCGCAGGCCCTCGCCGACCAGACCCTCGCCCTCGCCACCCACCTCACCCCGGCCGGCGAGACCCCCTCCGTGCACGTCGTCTTCTTCTCCACCGAGATGGACGGCACCACCGACCTCACCCCCGCCTCCGCCGAGAACGCGATCGACGAGGCACACGCCGGCCTCGGCCGCATGGGCCGTACCAGCTACCACGCCGCCGTCGAGGCCGTACTCGCCCACTACGACAAGCACCACGACAAGGACGCGACCCCGGCCGCCCCCGCCCTGGTCGTCTTCCAGACCGACGGCGCCCCGGACGCGAAGACCCCCGCCACCCAGTCCCTCACGGACGCCGCGAAGTCCCACCCCTCGGTCTTCTTCTCCTTCGTCGCGTTCGGCGAGCACGAGAACAAGGCCTTCGACTACCTCCGCAAGCTGAAGACCGACAACGCGGCCTTCTTCCACGCGGGCCCGACCCCCCTGGAGCTCACGGACGCGGAGCTCTACGACGGCCTCCTGATCGACTGGCGCCCGTAAGCCCCACCGGCCCACCGGCCCACCCCATGCCGCCCGCTTCTCACCCAATAAAACGGGAAGCGGGCGGCATACACATGTCGGCTACGATTTCAAGGTTCGCAATAACAGCAACAGACCGACCTGGGAGCAGCCCCCGATGGCTCGACACCTCATCACCAGCGCCCTTCCGTACATCAACGGGATCAAGCACCTGGGCAACATGGTGGGGTCCATGCTCCCGGCGGACGTGTACTCCCGGTACCTCCGCCAGCGCGGCCACGACGTCCTGTACATCTGCGCGACCGACGAGCACGGCACCCCCGCCGAGCTCGCCGCGAAGGAGCAGGGCATCCCCGTAGCGGACTTCTGCGCGCAGGCGCACGACGCGCAGAAGGCGGTCTACGACGGCTTCGCACTCGCGTTCGACTACTTCGGCCGGAGCTCCTCCCCCGAGAACCGCGAGATCACCCAGCACTTCGCCCGCCGCCTGAACGAGAACGGCTTCATCGAGGAGCGGTCGATCCGCCAGGTGTACTCCCCGGTCGACGGCCGCTTCCTCCCGGACCGCTACGTGGAGGGCACCTGCCCGCACTGCGGCTACGACAAGGCCCGCGGCGACCAGTGCGAGAACTGCACCCGCGTCCTGGACCCGACCGACCTGATCAACCCGCGCTCGGCGATCTCCGGCTCCACCGACCTGGAGATCCGCGAGACCAAGCACCTCTTCCTGCTCCAGTCCAAGCTGGAGAACGAGGTCCGCGAGTGGGTCGCGAAGCACGACAAGGACTGGCCGCAGCTGGCCTCCTCGATCGCCCACAAGTGGCTGACCGAGGGCCTGCACGACCGCGCCATCACCCGCGACCTGGACTGGGGCGTGCCCGTCCCGGCCGACACCTGGCCGGAGCTGGCGGCCGAGGGCAAGGTCTTCTACGTCTGGTTCGACGCCCCGATCGAGTACATCGGCGCGACGAAGGAGTGGGCCGACCAGGACCCGGCGAACCGGGACTGGAAGTCCTGGTGGTACGACGTCGACACCGACGTCCGCTACACGGAGTTCATGGCGAAGGACAACGTCCCCTTCCACACGGTGATGTTCCCGGCCACCGAGCTCGGCGTCCGCGAGCCGTGGAAGAAGGTCGACTTCGTCAAGGCCTTCAACTGGCTGACGTACTACGGCGGCAAGTTCTCCACCTCGCAGAAGCGCGGCGTCTTCACCGACCAGGCCCTCGACATCCTTCCCGCCGACTACTGGCGCTACTTCCTCATCGCCAACGCCCCCGAGTCGGACGACTCGTCCTTCACCTGGGAGCACTTCACGGCGACGGTGAACAAGGACCTGGCCGACACCCTCGGCAACTTCGTCAACCGCGTCCTGTCCTTCTCGAAGAAGCGCTTCGGCGACGACGTCCCGGCCGGCGGCACCCCGGGCGCGGCGGAGGCGAAGCTCGGCGAGGAGATCGCCGCGCTCCTCGCCGAGTACGAGTCCCACATGGAGTCCCTCCAGTTCCGCAAGGCCGCCGCGGCCCTGCGTGCCCTGTGGTCGGCCGGCAACTCCTACCTGGAGGAGAAGGCCCCCTGGCTGGAGATCAAGACGGACAAGGACGGCGCGGCCCTGACCCTGCGCACGGCGATGAACCTGATCCACCTCTACGCGGTGGTCTCGGAGCCGTTCATCCCGGCGACGGCGAAGACGATGCGCGAGGCGTTCGCCCTCGCCGAGGACACCGCGGCCTGGGTCACCGCCGACGAGGCGAAGGCACTGACCGCCGTCCCGGCCGGCACCCCCTTCACCGTTCCCCCGGTCCTGTTCGCGAAGCTCACGGACGAGGACCTGGAGACGTACAAGACCCGCTTCGGCGGCGAGAGCGCCGCATAGCCGCATAGCCCCACGCCGCACCCCGAAGGAGCGGCGGGAGGACCCCCTCCCGCCGGTCCGGGGCCGCCCAGGAGCGGCCTCCCTCGCTCAGCTCGCGGTCAGCACCGCCGCCCCCGCCGTCTTCGCCAGCTCCGTCGGCAGGCCCTTGGCGCTGCTCTCCAGCCCGGCCGTCAGGGTCGGCGTCCAGTTCACGGTCGTCTTGATCTTCTTGGAGTTCGCGGCGTTGTAGGCGGCGACGAGGTCGGTCGTCGTGCCGTTGACGAGGTTGCCGCTGCCGGCGACCGAGCCGGTGCCGTCGCCGCTCAGGAGCTTGCCGACCTTGATGGAGGAGGGCACGGTCCAGTAGTTGTTCTGGGCCACGACCTGGGCCTTGGCACGCGAGTTGATGCTGTACTGCAGGTTGTAGCCGTTGAGCGGCGTGACGTCGTAGACGTTGTTGTAGAGGTGCACCTGGCCGACGCGGGTCAGCGGGGCGCGCTGGACGACGCCCTTCCAGAGGTTGTGGTGGAGGGTGACGCGCAGCTTGCCGCTCGGCTCGCTGTCGCTGCTGCCGATCAGCATCGTCTTGTCGTGGCTGGTGAACTGGCTGTGCTCGACGGTCACCAGGTCCGAGCTCTTGGTGATGTCGAGTTCGCCGTCGTGGACCTGGTACTCGCGGCCGTAGTACTTCGGGTTGGCGCTGTCGAAGTGGCCGGCGTCGGTGAACGTGTTGTGGTCGGCCCAGACGTGCGTGGCCCCGCGCAGCGTCACCGCGTCGTACTCGGAGTTCCAGTTGCCGTCGTCGCCGTCGGTCGGGTCCCACTGCGGGAAGCAGTCCTCGGTGTCGGAGAACGTCAGGTTGCGGACGATGACGTTGTCGACCTTCTGGATCTGGAGCATGCCGCCGGTGATCCCGGCCTTGGTGCCGGGGACGCCGACGATCGTGGTGTTGGCGGGGACCTTGAAGACGATGTTCGCGGCCTGCTTCTTCTGCGCGGCGGCGCGGGCCGACTCCTGGGTGCCGGAGGGCAGCTTGGCACGGCCGTACGTCGACGGGTCGAAGGCCTTCAGGTACGAGGTGAGCGAGTAGCCCGTGCCCGCCGCGTAGTCCGCGCAGCTCAGCTTCCTGCCGCTGTCGTCGGTGTTGGCGTCGATGGTGCCCTTGACCTTGATGATGCGCGGGGTGGTGTCGCTCGCCGAGCCCAGCGCCTTCACCAGCTGGGCGCGGGTGGCGACGGTGAAGGTGTGCGCGGAGTCGGCCTTCGCCCCGCCGGTCGTGCCGGCACCGGACGACGCCCAGCCGTCCTTGGCGGCGAGGGTCTGGTGGTACAGGTCCACGGCCGACGTGGCGTTCGCGCTCAGCACGAGCGCACCGGCACCGACGCCTGCGGCCGCCACGGCGGCGGAGACGACGAGGGCACGGCGCTTGCGGAGGGACCGGCGATGAGAGGCAGAGGCCACGGGGGAGTCCTTACGTACGTCCGAAGTGCTGGGGACGGCCCGCCGGGGCGGGCTTCACTCCTCTGTGGTTGTGGAGATCGAAAAGGTTGCCGTGAATGTTTCCGCGATGTGGTGCCCATCCCGGAAGAGAGCGGCGAAAGTTGACCCGGGCAGCCGTTCCTCGATGCCCCGACAACCGCATGTCCACAACACATCCGTATGGTTTCGCCATGGCAATCCCAGATCTCATCCCGATCGCCTACGAGCCCCATGGCCGTACCGAGGCCATCGGTCACTACACCGGCGGGCAGTTCCTGGCGTCGGTCACCTACGCGTTCCCCGAGGGGTTCCGGCTCGACGAGGGCTGGGAGGAGCGGAAACGGCTCTACTCGGTGCTGCATCTCTTCGACGCCGAGGGCAACTACCGCGACTCGCAGATCTGGTGCGCGGGCAGCTGGGCCGAGCAGCAGCTCGAGCCGGACGGCGCCGACTCCGTGCTGGCGCGGGCCCGCGCCCACCTGGCGGGCATGCTGCGCAGCCTGCCGAGGCGGACGTACACCGACATCGCGATACGCCCGTTCCAGCTCGGGGTGGACGGCGTGTTCTTCGGGCTGGTGGCGAAGGACGACGAGGACGGAGGGTGGGCCGAGCTCTACCCGGACCACCTGGGCTTCGGCGAGCCCTGGGACGGCCGGTACGACACCTGACACCGCGCGGACAGGTCCGCCGGCCGTCCCTGGGACCGCCCTGCTCCTACGTGCTCGGCGGGGGCGGTCTCACCGGTGCCCCACCGGTGTCAGCCGTTGCTGGTCTCGTCCGGTTCGACGCCCAGGGTCAGGTGGGCGCGGACGCCCCGGGCGATGTGGTGGCGGTGGTAGCTGAGGTGGAGCAGGCCGCCGGCGTGGCCGTTGTCCGGGTAGATGCTGTCCTCGTCGAGGGTGGTGCGGGTGGTGGTGTTGCTCGCGTACGGCTCCACGGCGGCCGACAGCAGGACCGACTTCTCGTCGAAGAACAGCTGGCCGGTGTGGCAGGTGTGGCCGCCCTCGTATCCGGCGTCCGTCCACTCGCCGTCCACGTGCACCTTGACGTGGATGTGGACGCACCGGCCCTGGTACCAGCCGGGGAAGACGGTCCTGAAGGCGACCTGCCCGTGCCGGTCCGTGTGCCAGGTGCCGCGCAGGTAGCGGGTGTCGTCGGTGGGCTCCTGGTGGCCGCCGCCCCCGCCGGGCGGGGGTCCGGTGGGGGTGCCGGTCGGTGCGCCGGTGGGTGCGCCGGTCGGCGGGGTACCGCCGCCGCCACCGCCACCGCCGCCGCTGCCCACGGCCTGGTACCCGGAGTAGACGCCGGACGCGTTGCAGTGCCAGATGTCCACGGCCGCGTTCCTGAGCGGCCTGCAGGTCTCCGCATCGATCACCTTGAGGGTGAGGTGCAGGGGGATGCCCTCCTGGTCCTCGGTGACGTCCTGGCGGAGCTTGTCGGCGTCGATGTAGTAGGGGCCCTCGACGAGTTCGGAGGTGAGCGTGTAGCAGGCGCCCTCCGAGGCCGAGGGCGAGGGCGAGGCCTCGGTTCCGGCGCCGGTCGCCGGGGCGGTGGTGCCGTCGGTCGCCGCGAAGGCGCTGCCGACGCCCACCGCGGTCACGGCCACGCTGCTCGCCGCCAGGACCGTACGACGGGCCAACCTGCGTCTTTCCTCGGGGGATTGAGCGTCTGTGGGGGTGTGGGTGTCTGTCATGGTCAGGGACCGTAGACAAGGCCGAGCGGGCGCGAACATCGGAGAGAGCTGTGAATGAGCGCTGCGCAGACGAAAGGCTCGAAACCGACGCCGGTTTCGAGCCTTTCCTTCAGCTGTGCTGTTTCTGCGTGCCCTACTTCGGCTGCGGCTTCCGGACGGAGAGGTGCAGTTCGCGCAGGCGGGTCTCCTCCAGCTCGGTCGGTGCGCCCATCATCAGGTCCTGGGCGTTGCCGTTGAGCGGGAAGGCGATGGTCTCGCGGATGTTGGGCTCGTCGGCGAGGAGCATCACGATGCGGTCGACGCCCGGGGCGATGCCGCCGTGCGGAGGGGCGCCGAAGCGGAACGCGCGGAGCATGCCGGCGAACTCGCGCTCGACGGTCTCCTCGTCGTAGCCCGCGATGCCGAAGGCCTTGAGCATGATGTCGGGCTCGTGGTTCCGGATGGCGCCGGAGGACAGCTCGACGCCGTTGCAGACGATGTCGTACTGCCAGGCGAGGATGTCCAGCGGGTCCTGGGTCTCCAGGGCCGCCATGCCGCCCTGGGGCATGGAGAACGGGTTGTGCGAGAAGTCGATCCTCCCGGTGTCCTCGTCCTTCTCGAACATCGGGAAGTCGACGATCCAGCAGAACCGGAAGACGTTCTCCTCGAAGTGCCCGGCGCGACGGGCCGCCTCGACCCGGACCGCGCCCATGATCTTGGAGACCTCGTCGAACTCGCCCGCGCCGAAGAAGACCGCGTGCCCGGCGGCCAGCTGGAGCCGCTTGGTGAGCTCGGCGACGTTGTCCTCGGTGAGGAACTTGGCGATCGGGCCGGTCAGCGAGCCGTCCTCGCCGACGCGGACCCAGGCCAGGCCCTTGGCGCCCTGCGAGACGGCGTAGTCGCCGAGCTGGTCGAAGAACTTGCGGGGCTGGTCCTGGACCGCCGGGACCGGCAGCGCGCGCACGTGCTTGCCGGCGAAGGCCTTGAACTCCGAGCCCTCGAAGATGTCGGTGATGTCGACGAGCTCCAGCTGGGCGCGGAGGTCCGGCTTGTCGGAGCCGTACTTCAGCATCGCCTCGCGGAACGGAATCCGCGGGAAGGGGGAGGTGACGTGGCGGCCGTTGCCGAACTCCTCGAACAGCTCGGTCATGAGCTGCTCGATGGGCCGGAAGACGTCCTCCTGCTCGACGAAGCTCATCTCGACGTCGAGCTGGTAGAACTCGCCGGGCGAGCGGTCGGCGCGGGCGTCCTCGTCGCGGAAGCAGGGCGCGATCTGGAAGTAGCGGTCGAAGCCGGAGATCATCAACAGCTGCTTGAACTGCTGCGGGGCCTGCGGCAGGGCGTAGAACTTGCCCGGGTTCAGGCGGGAGGGGACCACGAAGTCACGGGCGCCCTCGGGGGAGGTCGCGGTGAGGATCGGGGTGGCCATCTCGTTGAAGCCGAGGGCGACCATCTTGTGGCGGATGGCGGAGATCACGGCCGTACGCAGCATGATGTTGCGGTGCATGCGCTCGCGGCGAAGGTCCAGGAAGCGGTACTCCAGGCGCCGCTCCTCGTTGACCCCGTCCTCGGTGTTGATCGTGAACGGCAGCGGGGCGGCCGCGCCGAGCAGCTCGACCTCGCCGACCTCGACCTCGACCTCGCCGGTGGGCAGGTCGGCGTTGATGTTCTCGGTTCCACGTGAAACAACGCGGCCGTCGACGCGGACCGTGGACTCCTTGGAGAGCCTGTCCAGGGCCTCGTACGCGGGGGTGCCGGGGCGGGCGACGAGCTGCGTGATGCCGTAGTGGTCGCGCAGATCGATGAAGAGGATGCCGCCCAGGTCGCGCCGATTGTGCAGCCAGCCACTCAGCCGGACGTCGGTGCCGACGTCAGAGGCGCGGAGCTGGCCGCAGGTGTGGGACCTGTACCGATGCATCGTCGGGTGTTCCTCTTCTTCGTCTTCGTGGTCCGCCGAGGTGCTCCCCTCGACCGGGACGGGCACGGGGCCCGGACCCATCAAGGGTACCGGGCACCCAAAGATCGGCTCCCCACCATTAATGCGGCTCTGAAACAGTGGCACTCTGCGATCTCATCTTCTTAAAGTGGGGCAATGCGAACTGGCGAGCCCCTGCCCGCCGTGGAGGACGTCCTCGCCGCCCTCGCGACCGGGCTGTGGCACTGGGACACCGCCACCGGGCTGGTCACCGCGGACGCGGAGGCGGCCCGGCTCATCGGGCTGCCGGCCGAGCCGTCCGTCCTGTCGGAGGCACTGGTCCGGTCACGTTTCCACCCCGTGGACTGGAACGAGAACACCAGCATCACCCGGCTGGCCGCGGTCGAGGGCACCCTCGGGGAGGTCCGGCTGCGGGTCATGGACGAGCAGGGCCGGCTGATCCGCACCGTACGCAGTCGTTTCCGGCCGGTGTACGACTCCGAGGAGCGCGTGTACCGGGTGACCGGCACCATCCAGGAGGTCTCCGAGCCGTCCCCCGGCACCGCCGTGCAGCATCCGGTCACCGGCGACTGGCGGCGCTCCCGGGAGGCGTTCCTGCTGGACGCGGGCCGGGCGCTGGCCGAGGCGCGGTCCACGGAGGAGGTGCTGCGGGTCGCCGCGGGCCTGTCGATGCCCGGGTTCTCCCCGGACGGGCTGGTCGTCTTCGGGGTCAAGGGCGACCGGCTGATGATGATCGGCCACCACGGCCAGCAGATCGACGAGGACAGCCCCTTCAGCAGCATGCCGCTGGACACGGACTACCCGGCGGCCGAGGTGGCCCGGACCGGCCGGGCCGTCTACCTCTCCTCCGCCGACCAGTACAAGGCCCGCTACCCGGTGACCTGGCCGCTGGCCGAGCGCTTCGGCCGGCAGTCCTGGGCGTTCCTGCCGCTGACGGTGGCCGGGCGGACCATGGGCGCCTGGATGGCGGGCTTCACCTACCAGGTGTCCTTCACCCCGGACGAGCGGTCCGTGCTCACCACGGTGGCCCGGATGCTGGCGCAGGCCCTGTCCCGGGCCGGCATCGCCGACTCGGAGCGGGAGCTGACGGACGGCCTGCAGCGCTCCATGCTGCCGACGCTGGGCCCCGAGATACCCGGCATGGACACGGCCGCCCGCTACATACCGACCGGCGGCGGGCTCCAGGTGGGCGGCGACTGGTACGACATGATCCCGCTGCCGTCCGGGCGGCACGCCCTGGTCATCGGGGACGTCCAGGGCCATGACGTACGGGCCGCGGGCCTGATGGGTCAGCTGCGGATCGCGCTGCGCGCCTACGCCTCCGAGGGCCACCGCCCGGATGCGGTGCTCTCCCGGGCCTCCCGTTTCCTGCACGGGATCACCTATGCCGAGGACGATGCCGACCTGCGCTTCGCGACCTGCCTGTACGTCGAGGTGGATCCGGCGACCGGGGTGCTGGAGATCGCCCGTGCGGGCCATCTCGACCCGGCGATCCGGATGGCCGACGGCACGGTGCTGCGGCGGCCGACGGCGGGCGGGCTGCCGCTCGGCATCGACCCGGACGCCGACTATCCGACGACGCGGTTCGCCCTCGAACCCGGCGAGACCATGATGATCTGCACCGACGGGCTGATCGAGACCGGCGGCCACGACATGGAGAGCGGCTGGCAGCGGATCCGGGCGATCATGGAGGAGCACGGCGACGCCGACCTGGAGAAGCTGGCCGACGGCCTGGTCCAGGCCGTGCACGGGCCCTCCTCGCACCACACCACCGGGCCGCTGGCCGACCGCCGCGAGGACGACATAGCGGTCCTGCTGCTGTCCCGGCCGGGCACCTGCCGCGGCGACGCGGCACTCGCGGTACGGCCACGGGTCCGGCGCACCCTGCTGTCGGTGGCCCAGGACGAGCCCGAGCGGGTCGCCGAGGCCCGCCAGCATGTCCGCGAGCTGCTGCACGACTGGGGTTCGCCCGACCAGGTCGACTCGGCGGTGCTGCTGGTCTCCGAGATGCTCACGAACGTCCTCGTCCACACCGACACGGACGCGCTGCTGCTCGCCGAGGTCTCCGGCGAGGCCCCCGAACGGCGGCTGCGGGTCGAGGTCACGGACGCCGGCGACGACCTCCCGCACAAGCGCCGCCCCGGCGAACTGGCCTCCTCCGGCCGCGGCCTGGTCCTGACCGAGATCCTGGCGGACGCCTGGGGCGTCGACCCGCGCGGGCAGGGCAAGAGCATCTGGTTCGAGCTGTACGAGGCCGGCACGCCGTAGCGGGCGACGTCGTCCGGCCGGTGACCTCTAGCCGGTGGCGTACCGGGCGCGCAGTTCGTGTACGACCCCGAAGGCGGCCGCGGTGAGCGGTACGGCCAGCAGCATGCCGAGGATCCCGGCGACGGAGGCTCCGGCCGTGATCGTCAGCATCACCACCGCCGGGTGCATCTGCACGGTCCGGCTCTGGATCATGGGCTGCAGCACGTGCCCCTCCAGGACCTGCACGGCGAGTACGACGCCCAGCGCCCACAGCGCGATGACGAAGCCGCGGTCCGCGAGGGCGACCAGGACGGCGACGGCGCCGGAGATGAAGGCGCCGAGGTAGGGGATGTAGGCGCCGACGAGGACGAGCGCGCCGAGCCCGACGGCCCCCGGTACGCGCAGGACCAGCAGGCCGACGGTGATGCAGACGGCGTCGATGAACGCGATGACGGTGGTGCCGCGCATGAACCCCTCGATGCCCTCGAAGGCTCGGCGGGCCATGGCCTCGACCACGTCGGCGCTGGAACCCGGTGCGACGGCCCTGATGGTGCCGACGACCCGGTCCGAGTCGCGCAGGAAGAAGAAGACGAGGAGCAGCGCGAGGACGGCCATGGCGATGCCCTCGCCGACCACGCTGACACCGCTGATGACGTTGGAGGCGGCGGTGCCGCCGAACTTGGCGAGCAGGTCCCTGGCGCTGCCGGCCAGGTCGCCGACCGAGGCTCCGGCGGCGCCGAAGTGCTTGGCGAGGGACTTCGCGGCCTGTTTGAGGGAGGCGACGATCTGGTCGCCGGTGTCGACGAGGGCCGCGACCACGATGTAGACGGCACCGCCGGCGACGGCGACGACCGCGACGCAGGTGAGCCCGGCGGCGAGGGAGCGGTGCACGCCGACCCGTACCAGCCGCCGGTACAGCGGGCCGAGCAGGGCGGTGCCGAGCAGGGCGAGCAGGACCGGGGTCACCGCGGTGCGGAACTCGGCGCAGAGCCGGATGCCGACGTAGCCGACCCCGGCGGCCAGCAGCAGCACGGCACACCACGCGGCGAAACGGCGCACGGGCTCGGGCAACAGCTGCACGAGTCCTAGCGGACCATGCGAGGCCGATGCATGCCCCGCCGTACACCCCCTGCCGGGTGAACGCCCCCTCACCCGCCGTACCAAGGGGCTCCGCCCCCTGGACCCCCAGGACCTCCACCCACCCACCACCCGACTCGGCCGATGAAGAGGCGAGGTCGAAAAGAGAGGGCGGAGACGACTCGGCCGATCAAGACGCGAGGTCGAAAGGCGGGCGGAGGTGGCTCGGGCGGTGAAGGCGCGAAGCCGAAAGCAGAGGGCGAAGGCGACTCGGCCGATCAAGACGCGAAGCCGAAAGCAGAGAGCGAAGACGACCCGGCCGATCAAGACGCGAAGCCGAAAGCAGAGAGCGAAGACGACCCGGCCGATCAAGACGCGAAGCCGAAAGGAGGGGGTGGAGGTGGCTCGGGCGGTGGAGACGCGAGGGGAACAGGGGGCGAGGGGGTGGAGGTGGTTCGGGGGTGGGAGGTGGGAGGCCTGGCGCTTGGGGGCGTCAGGCCTCTCGGGCGGCTTGTCTGCTTACGCCTGGGGGCCGGTCTCCGTCATGCCGTGTACCGCCGGGATCGTGCCCAGGCGGCCCTTCTGGAAGTCCTCGAAGGCCTGCATGAGCTCGTCCTTGGTGTTCATGACGAACGGGCCGTAGTGGGCCATCGGCTCGCGGATCGGCTGTCCGCCGAGCAGCACGACCTCCAGGTCCGGCGTGTGCGAGTCCTGCTTCTCGTCCGCGCGGACGGTGAGGGAGGAACCCGCGCCGAAGACGGCGGTCTGGCCGAGGTGGATCGGGCGGCGCTCGGCGCCCACCGAGCCCTTGCCCGCCAGCACGTAGGCCAGGCCGTTGAAGTCCTCGCGCCAGGGCAGCGTGACCTCGGCGCCGGGGGCGACGGTCGCGTGGATCATCGTGATCGGGGTGTGGGTGATGCCGGGTCCGGCGTGGCCGTCCAGCTCGCCCGCGATGACGCGCAGCAGTGCACCGCCGTCGCGGGTCGTCAGCAGCTGCACCTGGCCGCCGCGGATGTCCTGGTACCTCGGCGCCATCATCTTGTCCTTGGCGGGGAGGTTCACCCACAGCTGGAGGCCGTGGAAGAGACCGCCGGACATGACCAGCGACTCCGGCGGCGCCTCGATGTGGAGGAGGCCCGAGCCGGCTGTCATCCACTGGGTGTCGCCGTTGGTGATGGTGCCGCCGCCGCCCTGGCTGTCCTGGTGGTCGAAGATGCCGTCGATGATGTAGGTGACGGTCTCGAAGCCGCGGTGCGGGTGCCAGGGGGTGCCCTTGGGCTCGCCCGGCGCGTACTCCACCTCACCCATCTGGTCCATCATGATGAACGGGTCGAGGTGGCGGTAGTTGATCCCCGCGAACGCCCGGCGCACCGGGAAACCCTCGCCCTCGAAACCGCTCGGCGCGGTCGTGACGGCGAGCACGGGACGGGCCACGGCGTCGGCCGGTGCGGCCACCCGAGGCAGAGTGAGCGGGTTCTCGACAGTCACTGCAGGCATGTTGGCTCCTCCTTGTGCGCCCAGTTTAGTTGAGCGTTGAACTTTCCGCCACCGTCAACGGAGAAGGCCCGGAGGACATTCCCTCCGG
Source organism: Streptomyces sp. NPDC090499 (assembly GCF_044769305.1). Classification (NCBI taxonomy): domain Bacteria; kingdom Bacillati; phylum Actinomycetota; class Actinomycetes; order Kitasatosporales; family Streptomycetaceae; genus Streptomyces; species Streptomyces sp. NPDC090499. The sequence continues at coordinate 320,406 of NZ_JBIVXP010000004.1, read as the reverse complement.
GCCCGGTCATTCCCCGATCGGTGGATCAGTTGCTGAAGTAGAGGTAGTTCCACGCGCCGTAGGTCGTGGAGTTCACGGTGTCGCCGGACGAGCCGTTGACGTACACCGACCGCATCCGCGCCCGGATGCCGGACTCGCCGGGGGCGTCGAACTGCACGGACGTCTTGCCGCTCGTGCCGAGCCTGAAGTACTCGGAGTCCGTCTGGTACCACTTCCCCTGGTAGTAGATCTCCAGGTCCAGGCGGTGCTCACGGCCCGGGTAGTAGGTCATGGTCGTGTTGAACACCGGGCCGGTGTTCTTGTGGAACCAGCGGTACGACGTCGAACCGATCTTCGCCGTCTTGTAGTACTTGGAGAGCGAGGTGGAGATCTTGACCCGTGCGTACGCCGTGGCCTTCACGGTCTTCGGCGCGTAGCGGCCGTCCCCGTCGAAGACCGCGGAGACGGACGTGTCGCGGGTCATGTCCACCCAGGCGGTGAGGTTCCCGTGGGAGTCCACCTTGCCGGACCTGATCAGCTTCTTGCCCTTGTCGGCGCCGAAGGGGTCGGCGTAGATCTTGACCGAGCGGTTCTTGTACGTCGTCCCCAGGTGCGCGGTGAACTTCACGTCGGCGCCGTAGTTGTACAGCTTGCCGTTGTTGTTCAGGCTCAGGCTGGTGCCCGCGCGCGAGACCGCGACCTTGTCCGAGGCGGTGGCCGCGGTGTGGCCGGCGTCACCCGCGTAGGCCACCTTGTAGGTGACCGTGCCGCCGGCCGGCGGGGTGTCCGCGAAGGAGTACGTGCCGTCCGCCTTGACGGTGACGGCGGCGAGCGCCTTCCCGCTGGGGCTCTCGACGTCGGTACGGGTCACGGAGAGCCTGGCGCCGGCGGGCAGCGGGACCGTCGCCGAGAGCTTGCCGGTGACGGTGAGCTTCTTCGCGCGGGGCGCCGAGCTCGGGGCGTTGACCGTGAGCGTCGGCACGTTGAGCGTCGGCTGGGTCAGGGCCCTGAGCGTGAAGCTGGTGCCGCCGTTCGGCACCAGCGCGAAGATCCGCGAGGCGTCCGGCGCCCAGCGCAGGTTTCCGGCGGCGTAGTCGGTGGTGCCTGCGGAGTAGGTGCGCAGCGGCGTGGTGGCGTCGGGCCGGTAGACCGCGACCTTGCCGGCGTTGAACTGGGCGACCAGCCCGTTCGGCCCGATGTCGGCGCTCCACGCGCCGGGGTAGGAGCCGGCCTTGCTGAACTTGCCGTCCGCCCACGCGTCCCGGTCGGTGCCGTTGACCAGCACCTGGTCGGCGCCGGGGACGAGGTCGATGTCCCCGATGCCGTTGTTCAGGGTGTAGTCGCCGAAGTACCAGGCGGTGGCCTTGGGGGCGCCGTCCGACACGTCGAGGACGGCCATGGAGTCGGTGGAGATGCCGGTCTGGCCGACGGCCAGCACGCCCGGCCGGCTCGGGTCGGTGTCCAGCAGCGCCTGGCCCCACAGGCCGACGGAGGTGCCGTCGGTCGGGAACTGCGCCATCGCCACCGGGTCGGTCCCGCCCGCCGGGTCCACCGACGGGTCGATGGAACCGATGTCGCCGTCCCACTGGTCGCCGTACGAGAACCACGCCTTGCCGCCGGTGAAGGCCAGGTGGCGGGGGCCGGTGTCGGTCGGGATGCTGTACGTGGTCTTCACGTCCAGCGTGGCCGGGTCCAGGGCGAGGATCTGGTGGGTGTTGGGCACGGCCGCGTACAGGGTGCTGCCGTCGTCCGACAGGGCCAGGTCGCTGACGCTGCCCAGGCCGGCGTTCGAGTCGACGAGGGTGCCGTTGTAGTCGGAGGCGAGGATCCGGCCGTTCGCCGCGTCGCCGACGAACACCCGCTGGAGCGGGCCGTCCACGACGAACCCGCCGATGTTGGTGACGCTGGTGGCGGCCGCCGAGGCGGTCCCCGCCGCCACGACGCTCAGCGCCGCCGAGCTGAAGACGACCGCGAGCGCCGTCGCGACCGAAGTGCTGCGCATGCGCACAGTGATGAAACCCCCAGTGAGAACCCGGGTTCGCCGGGTGGATGAGAGCGCCGCGCGACATCCGTGCACGACCGCGGAAGAGCGGTTGCGCGCGGGGCGCGGCTGCCAGGGGCCAGCCTATGGCATGGCTGTGACAAACAGGGCCCGAGTTTTCAGAGGGCAGAAGGACAGCGCCCCACAAGGGGCGCGAGGAACTGCGCGACCAGCCACGACGGGGCCGCGGTCAGCACACGACCCGACTGCACATCTCGGCGCCCCCGACGGAGTCAGCCGTACATCCGCCGCATCGCGAAGTCCACCATCTGCTCGACCGCCTTGGCGTCGAAGACCATCCGGTGCTCGCCCTCCATGTCCAGGACGAAGCCGTAGCCGGTCGGAAGGAGGTCGATCACCTCCGCGCCGGTGATCACGAAGTACTTGGACTCCTTGCCCGCGTACCGGCGCAGTTCCTTCAGCGAGGTGAACATCGGGATCACCGGCTGCTGGGTGTTGTGCAGGGCCAGGAACCCGGGGTTGTCGCCGCGCGGGCAGTACACCTTGGACGTGGCGAAGACCTGCTGGAAGTCCTCGGCGGTCACCTGACCGGTGGTGAAGGCGCGCACCGCGTCCGCGAGCGAGGGCGGGGACGGCTCGGGGTACAGCGGCGCCTGCTGGCCGTACCCGCCGAGGCCGCCGGCCATCTGCTGCTGCGACGAGGCGTACTGCTGCTGCGCGGCCCCACCGTCCATGGGCTGGCCGTATCCATACATGCGCGCAAGCCTACCGAGACACGCGGCGTCCGCGAGAAGGTAGACCCTTCTCACACTTCACCCGATGGGGGTTGCGTCTTATTACCGACGGGTAGCATCATCGGAGCTACTCGTTGGTATGTGAAAGCTTGCGCGAGGATTCAGTGCCTCGCCGATCCGGATACGGAGCCGTCACCATGGGGCACTACAAGTCCAACCTCCGCGACATCGAATTCAACCTGTTCGAAGTGCTCGGGCGCGACAAGCTGTACGGCACCGGCCCGTTCGCCGAGATGGACACCGACACCGCGAAGAGCGTCCTGGAGGAGCTGACCCGGCTCGCCGAGAACGAGCTCGCGGAGTCCTTCGCCGACGCCGACCGCAACCCCCCGGTCTTCGACCCGGAGACCAACACCGCCCCGGTCCCGGCCTCCTTCAAGAAGAGCTACAAGGCCTTCATGGACTCCGAGTACTGGCGCCTCGGCCTGCCGGAGGAGATCGGCGGCACGACCGCTCCCCCGTCGCTGATCTGGTCGTACGCGGAGCTGGTCCTCGGCGCCAACCCGGCCGTGTGGATGTACTCCTCCGGCCCGGCGTTCGCCCGCATCCTCTTCGAGGAGGGCACCGAGGAGCAGCAGAAGTGGGCCCAGATCGCCGTGGACCGCACCTGGGGTTCGACCATGGTGCTCACCGAGCCCGACGCGGGTTCGGACGTCGGCGCCGGCCGCACCAAGGCGGTCCGGCAGGAGGACGGCTCCTGGCACATCGAGGGCGTGAAGCGCTTCATCACCTCGGGTGAGCACGACATGGAGGAGAACATCCTCCACTACGTCCTCGCCCGTCCCGAGGGTGCCGGTCCCGGCACCAAGGGCCTGTCCCTCTTCCTCGTCCCGAAGTACCTGTTCGACTTCGAGACCGGCGAGCTGGGCGAGCGCAACGGCGTCTACGCCACGAACGTCGAGCACAAGATGGGCCTGAAGGCCTCCAACACCTGCGAGATGACCTTCGGCGACCGCCACCCGGCCAAGGGCTGGCTGATCGGCGACAAGCACGAGGGCATCCGCCAGATGTTCCGGATCATCGAGTTCGCCCGGATGATGGTCGGCACGAAGGCCATCTCCACGCTGTCGACGGGCTACCTGAACGCCCTGGAGTACGCCAAGGAGCGCGTCCAGGGTCCGGACCTGGCGAACTTCCTGGACAAGAGCGCGCCCAAGGTCACCGTCACCCACCACCCCGACGTCCGCCGCTCGCTGATGACGCAGAAGGCGTACGCCGAGGGCATGCGCGCCCTCGTCCTCTACACCGCCTCGGTCCAGGACGCGATCGCGGTCAAGGAGGCGAACGGCGAGGACCCGAAGTCCGAGCACGCGCTCAACGACCTGCTCCTGCCGATCGTCAAGGGCTACGGCTCCGAGAAGGGCTACGAGCAGCTCGCCCAGTCGCTGCAGACCTTCGGCGGCTCCGGGTTCCTCCAGGAGTACCCGATCGAGCAGTACATCCGCGACGCCAAGATCGACACGCTGTACGAGGGCACCACCGCCATCCAGGGCCAGGACTTCTTCTTCCGGAAGATCGTCCGCAACCAGGGCGCGGCGCTGAACTCCCTCGCCGAGGACATCAAGAAGTTCCTCGCGCTGGGCACCGGCGGCGAGGAGCTGGCGGGCGCCCGCGAGCACCTCGCGAAGGCCGCCGTCGAGCTGGAGGCGATCGTCGGCCTGATGCTGACCGACCTCGCGGCCACCGAGCAGGACGTCAAGAACATCTACAAGGTGGGCCTCAACACCACCCGCCTGCTGCTCGCCTCCGGCGACGTGATCGTCGGCTACCTGCTGCTCAAGGGCGCGGCGGTCGCCGCGGAGAAGCTGCAGACGGCGTCGAACAAGGACAAGGCGTTCTACACCGGCAAGATCGCGGCGGCGAAGTTCTTCGCGGCCAACGTGCTGCCGGGCGTCACCCTGGCCCGCAAGATCGCGGCCGACGTCGACCTCGACCTGATGGAGCTGGACGAGGACGCTTTCTGACCGTCCCGGCCGACCGAGTCCGCCGCGGTGGCCCGCTCCCTGTCCGGGGGAGCGGGCCACCGTACGTCGTTAAGGTGAAGCACATGAGCGAACCCTCCCGCTTCGATCGCGGCCACACCGACGACCTGATGTCCTTCCTCGCGGCCGGCCCCACCCCGTACCACGCCGTGGCGAACGCCGGTGCACGGCTGGAGAAGGCCGGTTTCCGGCAGGTCGCCGAGACGGACGCCTGGGACGGCACCGCAGGTGGCAAGTTCGTGCTGCGCGGCGGCGCGATCATCGCCTGGTACGTCCCGGAGGGCGCGGCGCCCCACACGCCGTTCCGGATCGTCGGCGCCCACACCGACTCCCCCAACCTGCGGGTGAAGCCCCGCCCGGACACCGGGGCGCACGGCTTCCGGCAGGTCGCCGTGGAGATCTACGGCGGACCGCTCATGAACTCCTGGCTCGACCGGGACCTGGGCCTGGCCGGCCGGCTCAGCCTGCGCGACGGCTCCACCCGCCTCGTCGACGTGGACCGGCCGCTGCTGCGGGTCCCCCAACTCGCCATCCACCTCGACCGTTCGGTCAGCAGCGAGGGTCTCAAGCTCGACAAGCAGCGCCACCTCCAGCCCATCTGGGGCCTCGGTGACGACGTCCGCGACGGCGACCTGATCGCCTTCCTGGAGCAGGAGTCGGGCCTGCCGGCCGGCTCGGTCACCGGCTGGGACCTGATGACCTACCCCGTCGAACCGCCCGCCTACCTGGGCCGCGACCAGGAGCTGATGGCCGGCCCCCGGCTGGACAACCTGCTCTCCGTGCACGCCGGTACGGCGGCGCTGGCGGCCGTGGCGGCGGGCGGCGCCGGGCTGCCCTGCATCCCCGTCCTCGCCGCCTTCGACCACGAGGAGACCGGCTCCCAGTCCGACACCGGCGCGGACGGTCCGCTGCTCGGCAGCGTGCTGGAGCGCTCGGTGCTGGCGCGCGGCGGGTCGTACGAGGACCGGGCGAGAGCTCTGGCGGGCACCGTCTGTCTCTCCTCCGACATGGGCCACGCCGTCCACCCCAACTACGCCGAGCGCCACGACCCGACGCACCACCCCCGCGCCAACGGCGGCCCGATCCTCAAGGTCAACGTCAACAACCGCTACGCCACGGACGGTTCGGGCCGGTCGGTCTTCGCCGCCGCCTGCGAGAAGGCCGGGGTCCCGTTCCAGACCTTCGTCTCCAACAACTCGATGCCCTGCGGTACCACGATCGGCCCGATCACCGCGGCCCGGCACGGCATCCGGACCGTCGACATCGGCGCGGCCATCCTCTCCATGCACAGCGCCCGCGAACTGTGCGGCGCCGACGACCCGTTCCTGCTGGCGAACGCGCTGGTGGCGTTCCTGGAAGGCTAGTTGCACATGGCCCGCCCGCCCCTGGGTACCCGGAGTGGACCGGAACCACCACCGAACCTGAAGGGGAGGAAACGCTCATGGGGCTCGGCGGGTGCATCATCCTCATCGCCGTGGGGGCCATCCTCACGTTCGCGACCGACTGGCACATGAACGGCGTCAACCTCGACGTCGTCGGCCTGATCCTGATGGCCGTCGGCATCATCGGCGTCGCCACGTTCAGCAGCATCGCAAGCCGCCGGCGCGTCATGGTGCCGCCGACGACAGTGGTCGAGGAGGAACGGCACCATCACCACCGTGACGGATACGGCGACGGGTACGGCGTGTAACGGACACCACCGGACCCACAGGGTCATCACAGGCAACCGTGAGCAATCCGTTACAGCGTTCAACTACCGGAGTTGTACAGATTTCGTGAAGACTTCGATCACCGACGGGTCCGGAAGATCGGCTTCCGGACCCACCGAGGTCTTCACGACAGGGGGTACCGAGCCGTGCGCCGTCACGCCACGCGCCGTGCCCACGCCGCGCCCGAGGAACCGGGCGACAGACCCAGACTCGCCGTCCTGATCCCGGCCCACAACGAGCAGGAACGTATCTCCGCCGCGATCGACGGCCTCTGGGAACAGACCCGGCGCCCCGACCTGATCGTCGTCGTCACCGACAACTGCACCGACGACACGGCCGGCGTCGCCGCCGCCCACGGTGCCCAGGTCTTCCCCACCCAGGGCAACACCCACAAGAAGGCCGGTGCCCTCAACCAGGCCATCGCCTGGGTGCTGCCGCACCTGGACGACCGGGACCTGCTGCTCGTCCAGGACGCCGACACCGTCCTCAACCCCTGGTTCGTCGAGACCGCGCTCGCCACCTTCAACCGCAAGGTCGGCGCGGTCGGCGGCGTCTTCTACGGCGAGGACGGCGGCGGCTTCCTCGGCCTGCTGCAGCGCATGGAGTTCCACCGCTACGCCTGGGAGCTGGAGCGCACCGGCGGCAGGGCGCAGGTCCTCACCGGCACCGGCACGATGTTCCGCGCCCGCGTGCTGCGCGAGGTCCGCGCGGCCCGCCGCGCCGGCGAACTCGGCGGCGGCACCGGCTACTACAGCCTCGCCTCGCTCACCGAGGACGACGAGATGACCAAGGCGGTCAAGACACTCGGCTACCGGGCCATGTCCCCGGCGGGCTGCGCGGTCACCACCGAGGTCATGCCGACGCTCCCCAAACTCTGGCACCAGCGGCTCCGCTGGCAGCGCGGCGCGCTGGAGAACCTCCGCGACTACGGCTGGACCCGCGTCACCGCCCGCTACTTCATGCAGCAGTTCCTGATGGGGTTCGGCGCGCTGTCCTTCCTGGTCTACCTGACCTACATGGCCGCCTACACCTCGCTGTACGGCTGGCCGGGCCTGTCGCCGTTCTGGACGGCGATCGGCCTGGTCTTCGTCGTCGAGAAGACCGTCTCCGTACGGCGGGCCGGGCCGAAGGCCGTCCTGGTCGCCGCGCTGATGGTCCCGGAGATGGTCTACGACCTCTTCCAGCACGCCGTCTACTTCTCCTCGCTGTGGGGGCTGGTGCGCCGCAGCGAGGAGAAGTGGGTGGCGACGTGAGCCCGTTGCCGGGCACCCTCACCGACCCCGCCCCCCACATGGCACCCCTCAGAGGAGAAGCACGATGTACGGACGAGTGATCGGCGCGGGCACGGCCGGTGCGGGCGGGGCGACCCTGGCCGCCACCGGGCTCTGGATCAACAGCATGGCGATGGTGGTGGCGGCCACGACGCTGGTGGCGGCCGGGGTCGCGGTGTTCAAGCTGGTGCCGCGGAGGCGGTAGCCGGTCGCTTTTCGGGCACGGGTGCGTGGGGGCTGGTCGCGCCCCGCGGCGGTAGCCGCATATGCGATACAGCCCCGCGCCCCTTACGGGGCGTTGTTCTCAGGCGTCCTGATCCATCCCGGCCAGGACCAGGGGAAGCCGGTTCGCCCCGCTCTCCGTGATCCGCACCGGAACTCCCCAGTCCTGCTGGTGCACATGGCAGGCCGGATATTCGTTGGCCTCGTCGTCGTCGCAGCTGGCGGCCATCGCCGAGACGTGCAGGACGCCCTCGGTGATCGCCGGGTTCAGGTCCAGCTCTCTCGACAGGTCGGTGTCGGCGCCCTCGCCCTTGAGAAGGAGCTCCGGCGGGGTCGAGGAGACCAGGAGCCGGGTCGACGGGCCGTAGCGGGTGTCCAGCTTCTGGCCCGCCGGGGCCTGGAAGACCACGTCCAGCCGGAGGCTGCCCGGGGCGACCTCGGTCGCGGCGCGCTGGGTGCGGTGGGCGACCGACTCCACCCGGACCGCCTCCTCGGGCAGCCGCAGCCGGGTCAGCCGGTGCCGGGCGGACTCGACCACCACGATGTCGTCGCCGGCCAGCACCGCGTCACTGGGCTCCCGCAGGTCCGTCGCCAGGGTGGTGACCTCGCCGGTCGCCGGGTCGTAACGGCGCAGCGCGTGGTTGTAGGTGTCGGAGACCGCGACCGAGCCGTCGGGCAGGGCCGTGACGCCCAGCGGGTGCTGGAGGAGGGCCTGCCCGGCCGCGCCGTCCCGGTGGCCGAAGTCGAAGAGTCCGGTGCCGACGGCCGTGTGGACGTGCCCGTCCGGGTCGACCCAGCGCAGGGCGCTGGTCTCGGAGTCGGCGAGCCAGAGGCGGTCCGCGGTGGCCGCGAGGCCGGACGGCTGCGCGAACCAGGCCTCGGCGGCCGGGCCGTCCACCAGCCCCTCGTTGGTGGTGCCGGCGGCGACGGCGACCGTCTCGCTCCGCGGGTCGTACGTCCACAGCTGGTGCACGCCCGCCATGGCGATCCACACCCGGCCGCCGAAGACCGCCACGTCCCAGGGGGAGGACAGGTCGATCCCGCGGGCCGGACCGGAGGTCGGGGAGCCCTGCCACCACTGCCGGCCGGTGCCGGCGAGCGTGCTCACCTCACCGGTGGCCGGGTCGAGCCGGCGTAGCGCGTGGTTGACGGTGTCGGCGACGACCACCGAGCCGTCGTCGAGGAGTGCGAGGCCCTGCGGCTCGTTGAAGGCGGCGGTGTCCGCCGTGCCGTCGGTGAAACCGCGGGTGCCGGAACCGATCCGCCGTACGACCGTCTCCGCGTCCTCGGCCAGCTCCACCAGCTGGTGCCGGGTGGTGTCGCTGACCAGGAAGTTCCCCGAGGGCAGCAGCAGGGCCTTGCCGGGGAAGCGCAGGGCGGTCGGCTCGGGCTCCGGCGCCACGTACGGGCCGTCGCCGCGGCGCAGGGTGCCTTTCGCCTCGTGCTCCGCCTCCAGCTCCTCGACCAGCCGCGCGATGGCGTGCGCGTGCCCCTCGCCGGCGTGCTGGGCGACGACGTACCCCTCCGGGTCGATCACGACCAGCGTCGGCCAGGCCCGGACCGCGTACTGCTTCCAGGTCGCGAGCTCCGGGTCGTCCAGCACCGGGTGCTCCACGCCGTACCGCTCCACGGCGTCGACGACCGCCCGGTGCTCCGCCTCGTGCACGAACTTCGGCGAGTGCACCCCGACGATCACCACCGTGTCCCGGTGCTGCTCCTCCAGCTCGCGCAGCTCGTCGAGGACGTGCAGGCAGTTGATACAGCAGAAGGTCCAGAAGTCCAGGATGACGATGCGTCCTCGCAGGTCCGCGAGGGTGTACTGCTTGTCGCCCGTGTTCAGCCAGCCGCCCTTGCCGATCAGCTCGGGGGCACGGACACGTACGCGTCGGGGTGCGGAGTGGGTCATGGCTCCAAGGGTGTCACCTGTCTCCGACAGCCGCTCAGACGCCTGTGGACAACCTCCCAGGCGCCTGTGGACAAGCCTGCCAGGCGCCTGTGACGGCCGGTCTCAGTCCTGGTGGATCACGTCCGTGCCGGGGCCGCCGGACAGGGTGTCCCGGCCGGCTCCGCCGTACAGCCTGTCGTTGCCGCTGTTGCCGTACAGCCTGTCGTTGCCGCTGTTGCCGTACAGCACGTCGTTGCCCGTGCCGCCGTACAGGGTGTCGTTCGCGGTACCGCCGGTGATCGTGTCGTTGCCGGCGTCGCCGGACAGGTACTGGGCCCCGCTGCCGCCGTGCAGCTTGTCGTCGCCCTTGCCTCCCTGGACGATGTTGTCGCCGCCGCTCGCGTTGATCGTGTCGTTGCCGTCGCCGCCCCAGGCCAGGCCCTCCGCGCCGACGGTGACGGTGTCGTTGCCCGCGTCGCCCGAGACGTAGGCACCGTCGAGGCGGCCGGAGTCGGTGGCCTTGTCGTTGCCCGCGCCGAGTGAGATCTGGGCGTAGAAGTAGATCTGGCCGGTGGCGTTCTTGTAGGCGAGCGTGTCGTTCCGGTCGCCGAGGCTCACGATCAGTGCGGCGTACGGGTCCTGACTGTCCACGAGGGTGACCCTGCAGGAGACCTTGGTGTGGTCCGTGCTGTCGGGGTAGGAGCAGTCGTGGCCCGCACTGATCGGGACGACGTCGTCGATCACGTAGACGATGCCCGTGCGGTCCGCCGTGAGCGATGCGGTGACGGTGGCCTTGTTGGCCTGCCCGGCGGCAGCCTTGTAGGTGAGCTGCCAGTCGTACTGGTTGACCGCGGCGGTGGCGGAGGGCGTGGCCGCGGCGGCGGTGCCGGCCAGGGCGAACGGCGCGGCCAGGACCGTGCCGAGGGCGAGGGCCGCAACGGCCGTACGCACATGAGACATACGGGTCATACGAGGTACCTCCATGAGGAACGGGAACGCACGGGTCGTCAGTGACGGCTTGCGTACCGTTCGACACGGAACCCTCGCCCCGGGTTGGGCGACATTCGTGCCAATACGGGAAGTTCACCTGCGGGACACCTGTCCGCCCGGCGGATTTCGGCCCGGTGCAGGCCGGTCGGACTTCGGGACACCGGGCAGGGCCGGTGGCGACGAGCGCCCGGCGGTTCGGCCGACCGAACGGTGATGTCCGGCGCCCGGCGGGGAACGGTAGCGGTATGAGATTCCTGGTACGCGACCGGCTCCTCGGCTTCGGCGAGGACTACTGGATCGAGGACGAGCGCGGTGACAAGGTCTTCCTCGTCGACGGCAAGGCCATGCGGGTGCGCGACACGTTCGAGCTGAAGGACCGGCACGGGCGCGTGCTCGTCGACTTCCACCAGAAGATGTTCGCCCTGCGCGACACCATGGTGATCGAACGCGAGGGCGAGCCCTTGGCGACCATCAGGCGCAAGCGGCTGTCGCTGCTGCGCAACCACTACCGGGTGCGCCTGGCCGAGGGCACCGAACTCGACGTCAGCGGCAAGATCCTCGACCGGGAGTTCGCCGTCGAGTACGACGGCGAACTGCTGGCCGTGATCTCCCGGCGCTGGCTGCACGTGCGGGAGACCTACGGCGTCGACGTCGTACGGGACGACGCGGACCCGGCGCTGCTGATCGCGGTGGCGGTGTGCGTGATCCACCTCGCCGACAAGGAACGGGAGGGGGACTAGGGGACCAGGGGGTTAAGGGACCAGGGGCTGGGGGGCTAGCGCCGGCGCGGCGGAGCCAGGCCGAGGAGGCGGTCCTTGAGGGCCGGGAACTGTTCGCGGGTCGCGGCGACCCTCGCAGGGTCGAGGTCGACGGTGAGGATCTCCTCGCCGGCGCCCGCCTCGGCCAGCACCTCGCCCCACGGATCGACCACGATCGAGTGACCGGCCTGCGGAACTCCGGCGTGCGTCCCGGCCGTTCCACACGCGAGCACGAACGCCTGGTTCTCGACCGCCCGCGCCTGGGCCAGCAGCGTCCAGTGCGCGCGTCGCCGCTCGGGCCAGCCCGCCGAGACCACGAGCGTCTCGGCACCGGCGTCGACGAGTCCGCGGAAGAGTTCGGGGAAACGGAGGTCGTAGCAGGTGGCCACGCCGAGTGTGGTCCCGGGCAGCCGGACCGTCACCAGCTCCTGTCCCGCGCCCATCAGCACCGCCTCGCCCTTGTCGAAGCCGAAGCGGTGGATCTTGCGGTAGGCCGCGGCCAGCTCACCGGAGGGGGAGAAGACGAGAGCCGTGTTGTAGAGGGGGCCCTCCCCCGCGGCGGAGCCGCTGTCGGCCGGAGCCCGCTCGGGGATCGAGCCGGCGTGCAGCCACACGCCCGCGTCGCTCGCCGCCTTCGCCATCGCTTCGTACGTCGGGCCTTCGAGCGGCTCCGCCTCCGTGGCGAACTCCTCGTAGGCGAACGCGCCCGTCGTCCACAGCTCGGGCAGTACGACGAGATCGGCGTCCGTCTGCTCGCGCACCAGTGCGGTCACGCGCTGCCGACGAGATTCGACCGACTCACCCTCGTTTACGTCGATTTGAAGGAGCGAGGCGCGCACACTACCACCGTCCTGGCATTCGAGCCGTCCACACGGGCCTACGATCGTCACACGAAAGCACTGCCGGGGTGCCTCACAGCAGCGTAACTTAGCGTCTCAAGACACCCGCCGACAGCAGCCACCTCCCACTGGCAGCGCCGCCACAACCTGCCCGAGTACCGACCGCCGAGGGGTCCCGTTCCGTGAGTCTGCATCCCACCCTCCAGCCCTACGCCGACGCTTGGACCCACTCCATCGAAGCGATATCCGAGCTGGTGACGCCGCTCGTCGAGGGCGAGTGGAACCGGCGGACCCCGTGCCCGGGCTGGTCGGTACGGGACGTGGTCTCCCACGTCATCGGCCTGGACTGCGAGATGCTCGGCGACCCGCGCCCCATCCACACCCTGCCGCGCGACCTCTTCCACGTCACCAACGACCAGCAGCGCTACATGGAGATGCAGGTCGACGTCCGCCGCCACCACACCGCGCCGGAGATGACCTCCGAGCTGGAGTACGTGATCATCCGCCGCAACCGCCAGCTGCGGAACGAGTCGCGGGACCCGGGCGCCAAGGTCCGCGCCCCGCTCGGCAGCGAGCTCACCCTCGAAGAGTCGATGCGCGGCCACGCGTTCAACGTGTGGGTGCACGAGCAGGATCTGCGGGCCGCCCTCGGACGCCCCGGCAACCTCGACTCCCCCGGCGCCCACATCGCCCGCGACGTGCTGCTCGCCGAGCTGCCGGCCGTCGTCGCCGAGAAGGCGAACGCCCCGCGCAGCTCGGCGGTCGTCCTGGACGTGCACGGCCCCGTCGAGTTCATGCGCACCATCCGCGTCGACATCCAGGGCCGCGGCACCCTCGAATCGGCTCCCGCCCTCGGACCCGCCGCCACCTTCACCCTCGACTGGGAGACCTACGTCCGCCTCGCCTGCGGCCGCACCACCCCGGACGCGGTCGCGGACCGGGTGAAGGCGGAGGGCGAACCGGAGCTGACGGCGGCGATCCTGCGCAACTTCACGGTCACGCAGTAGGACACGCAGCAGCACACGCAGCAGCACACGCAGTAAGAATCGGGAAAGAAGCGGGAGCGGGGTGCGCCGGTAATTCGGTGCCCTGCGACGGTCGTCACGACCTATCTTTCCCGGCATGACCTCAGCCACCGCACCCCAGGGCGACCTCCCGCCCCGTCTCACCCGGCTCACCTTCCACGGCCCGCTCTCCGAGGCACGTGCGACCGCGATGGTACGGCGCCTCGCGGGCACGCGGCCCGGCAGCGTGCTGGACATCGGCTGCGGCTGGGGCGAGTTGATGCTCCGGCTGCTGGCAGCCGTGCCGCAGGCGCACGGCGTCGGAGTGGACGTGAACGCGGGGGACCTGGAGCGGGGCCGGCGGGCCGCCGGGGCGAGGGGGCTGACCGGCCGGGTGGAGTTCGCCGAGGAGTCGGCGGTGGGCACCGGCCGGGGCCCGGCCGACGTGGTGCTGTGCCTCGGGGCGAGCCAGGCGCTGGGCGACGATCTCGGGCCGGCCCTGCGGGAGCTGCGGCGGCTGGTGGCCGACGGCGGGCGGGTCCTGCTCGGCGAGGGTTTCTGGCAGCGCACGCCGACCGAGGCGGAGCTGGCCGGGATGTGGCCGGGCGCCTCGGCCACCGACCACCACGACCTGGCCGCCCTGGTCGACCTCGCGGTGGCCGCCGGCTTCCGCCCGGAGTGGATCGAGACGGCGAGCCTTGCGGAGTGGGAGGAGTTCGAGTCGGCCTACCAGGCGGACACGGAGGTATGGCTGGCGGCCAACCCCGCCCACCCCCTGGCGACGGAGACCCAGGCCCGCCTGGACGCCCACCGCGCGGCCTGGCTGACGTACCGCGGCGTACTGGGGCTGGCCTACCTGACCCTCGTACCGACGGCGACCTGATCCCGCACGGGGAAAGCCGGGCGAGAAAAGCGGCACAGCGGCACAGCGGCATACGGAAAGCCACCGACGGCGACCGTCCCCACAGGTCGCCGAGCCTCTCCGTCGACGGTGCACGGGCGGTGCGCGGGTGGGAGCGCACCGCACCCGACCACGCACGGAAAGCCGCCGACGGCGAAGTCACGCAGGTACGTGCACCGTCTCCACCCGGCTCGCCACCAGCCGTTCCCGCTCCCGCCGGACCGCCCGCCCCCGCAACCGCAGGATCTGGCTCACCCCCAGCGCCTGCAGCACGAACACGCACGAGAAGGCCACCGAGTAGTTGTCACCGGTGGCGTCCAGCAGCACCCCCACCGCGAACAGCGTCGTCATCGAAGCCGTGAAACCACCCATGTTGGTGATCCCGGACGCGGTCCCCTGCCGCTCGGGCGGGTTGGCGGGCCGCGCGAAGTCGAAGCCGATCATCGACGCCGGTCCGCACGCGCCCAGCACCGCGCACAGCACCACCAGCAGCCACATCGGCGCATGGTCCGCCGGATACACCAGCGTCGCCGCCCACACCACGGCCGTCGCCCCGACCGTGCCCAGCACCAGCGGCAGCCGCGCCGCGTGGTGGCGGGCGAGGATCTGGCCGTAGACGAGGCCGATCACCATGTTGGAGAGGACGACCAGGGTCAGCAGTTCACCGGCGGTGGCGCGGGACAGCCCCTGCGCCTGGACCAGGAACGGCAGCCCCCACAGCAGCAGGAACACCATCGCCGGGAACTGGGTGGTGAAGTGCACCCACAGCCCCAGCCGGGTCCCCGGCTCCCGCCAGGACGCGGCGATCTGCTTGCGTATGTACCCCGCCCCCTGGTGCGGGAAGGGCTCCGGCTCGTACCCCTCGGGGTGGTCCTTGAGGAGGCACAGGACGAGGACCAGCACGACCGCACCCGCGAACGCGCTGCCCGCGAACGCGGGGGTCCAGCCGATGCCGTGCAGCAGCCGGGCCAGGACCAGCGTGGAGACGAGGTTGCCCGCCATGCCGACGAGACCGGCGAGCTGGGCGACGAGCGGGCCGCGCCGGGCCGGGAACCAACGGGTGCCGAGCCGCAGCACGCTGATGAACGTCATCGCGTCACCGCAGCCGAGCAGCGCGCGCGAGGCGAGCGCGGTGCCGTAGGACGGGGAGAAGGCGAAGCCCAGCTGCCCGGCGGTGAACAGCACGGCGCCGATGGACAGGACCTTCTTCGTGCCGAGGCGGTCGACCAGCAGGCCGACGGGTATCTGCATGCCGGCGTAGACCAGCAGCTGGAGTATCGAGAACGTGGACAGCGCCGAGGCGCCCACGTGGAAGCGGTCGGCCGCGTCGAGGCCGGCGACCCCGAGGGAGGTACGGAAGATGACGGCGACGAAGTAGACCGAGACGCCTGTGCTCCAGACCACCACGGCCCGGCGGCCGCCGGGCGGGTCTCCGGGCAGCGACACGCTGTCGCGGCTCATCGGACCTCACCCCGCGCCAGGTGCGCGAACCAGTCGACGTGCCGGTGCACGAGGCCGACCGCGCGCTCGGCGTCCCCGGCTCGCAGCGCGTCCAGGATCTCCTCGTGCTCGGTCAGCGACTTGGCGATGCGGTCGGGGTGCGCGTGCATGATCGCGACGCCCATCCGCAACTGGCGGTCGCGCAGCTGGTCGTAGAGGCGGGAGAGGATCTCGTTGCCGCCGTCGCGGACGATCGCGGCGTGGAAGCAGCGGTCGGTGACGGCCGCGGCGGCCAGATCGCCCGCGGCGGCCTCGGCCTTCTGCCGGTCGAGCAGTTCCTGGAGCCGGGCCACCAGCCCCGCCGAGGCCGGTACGGCCTTGCGCACGGCGTGCTCCTCGACCAGCATCCGGGTCTCCACCACGTCCGCGATCTCCTGTGCGGAGACCGGCAGCACCATGGCGCCCTTCTTCGGGTAGAGCTTGATCAGGCCCTCGACCTCGAGCCGCAGCAGCGCTTCCCGTACCGGGGTGCGGGAGACTCCCACGGCCTCGGCCAGCTCGCCCTCGGTGAGGAGCGTGCCGCCTTCGTAGTGGCGGTCAAGGACGCCTTGCTTGACGTGGGAGTAGACGCGGTCGGCGGCGGGGGGCTGCTTGACGGCCAGGCTCATGCCCACAGCTTAGATACAACACGTACGCAAGCGGCACGCTCGTCCACCATCCGGACGTGATGTAAATCGCTCTCAGCAGCTGCACAACCATCTGTGCTACTTACATGTCACACACGTGCGGCCCCATTCGCTTCGGCACCCCCAACTCGGCCGCACGCCAGGGGCATTACGACTCGACTCGACTCGGGGTATTTCAGTTGATTACCGGTATTAAGGGCACTCGCCTCCGCAAGGCCGCCGCCGTCGCCGTCACGTCCGGCGCGCTGCTGGCGACCGGGGCCCTCACCGCGGCGCCCGCGCAGGCCGTCACCGCGCCCAGCATCACCGCCAAGGGCGGATTCCTGATGAACAGCGCGACGGGCAAGACCCTCTTCGCCAAGGCTGCCGACACGAAGCGGCTTACGGCCTCCACCACGAAGGTCATGACCGCGAAGGTCGTCCTCTCGCAGTCGAATCTGAACCTGGACACCAAGGTCACGGTCAAGCAGGCGGTCAGCGACTACATCGTCTCCACGGGTGCGTCGTCGGCCGGCTTGATCGTCGGCGACAAGGTCAAGGTCCGCGACCTGCTCTACGGGATGATGCTGCCGTCCGGCTGCGACGCCGCGATGGTGCTGGCCGACAAGTTCGGCTCTGGCTCGACGGTCTCGGCCCGCACCAAGAACTTCATCTCCAAGATGAACACCATGGCCAAGAGCCTGGGGATGACGAACACTCACTTCGACTCGTTCGACGGGATCAGCAACGGCTCCAACTACTCGACGCCGCGCGACCTGACGAAGGTCGCGCGGAGCGTGATGAAGAACTCCACGTTCAAGACCGTCGTGAAGACCAAGTCGTACACGGCGAAGACGATCACGAAGACCGGCTCCACCCGCACGATGAAGACCTGGACGAACACCAACACGCTGCTCGGTTGGAACGGCACGCTCGGCATCAAGACAGGTTCCGGCACCGAGGCCAAGTACTGCCTCGTCTTTGCCGCCACGAAGAACGGCGAGTCGGTGATGGGAGCCGTCATGACCGCCTCCTCGGCAGCCAACCGCACCACTGACGTGAAGAAGCTCATCAACTACGGCTACGCCAAGATCAGCTGACGCACCGTATGCACAGCCGCTGGGCCCGCCGCCGCTGCGGCGGGCCTTCGCCTTTTTCGGCCTCCTCCATCACCCAGCGCGCGACGGACGCCACGAAGCTCGTCAACGGCCCGGGGCTAAAGTCCTGGGCTTGCACAACGGGCGCCACTGGGTGTGGTGCTGCGTTTGCGTCCTGTCCCACGGCCCGGTTCGGGAAGTGGGGCTGGGGCGGTTGACTGCGCCCCGCGTCGCCACAACTCCCACGCTCTGGCGCGGATGTTGCGGGAGCCGTTGCGGTCTGCATGATCAACGAATCCGCAGGACCGGCACGCGAACCAGGCCTGGGAGACCCGGTTCGCCTTGTCTGTGTGTCCGCACTCGGCGCAGGTGCGGGAGGTGTACGCCGGATCGACGTATACCACGGGCACCCCCGCCTTGCGGGCCTTGTACGCGATGAACTGCCCCAGCTGGGAGAAGGCCCAGCTGGAGTGGGTGGCCCGTTGGGGCTTGCGAAGCCGTACCCGTTCACGGATGCCCGTCAGGTCCTCCAGGGCGATCCCGCGACCGGTGCGTTCTGCCTCGGCCACCACATACTTCGCGATCTTGTGGTTGATGTCCTTCGCCCGCCGCGCTTCCTTGCGCCGCCGCTTCATCAGCCGGCGCCTGGCGGACGGGGTGTTCTTCTTCTGCAGCTTGGCACGGAGTGTGCGCTCCCGGCTGCGGATGCGGTTGAGCTCCCGTCCGGCCATGATCTCACCGTCGCTGGTCGTGGCGATGTTGACGATGCCCAGGTCGATACCGAGGAAGTCCACCGGGCTGGTGTTCGGATCGGCTTCGGGGACCTCGCAGGTAGCGTTCAGGAACCACATGCCGTCCCGCCACAGCAGGTCGGACTCGCCCCTGCGGTACAGGGCCAGCGTGGCCAGCTGTTCCGGTGAGGCGGTGAACGCCACGTCCTTGACCCGCCCGGCGGTCGTCCAGACCGAGATCCGGCGCCAGTCGATCTGCCAGGACAGCATCCGGTCGTCGTAGGGCTGCGCGCCATCCGGACGGAAGGCGACCGGCTTGCCTGTCGCCCGGCGGTAGCGCTTCGAGCCCGGCCTGCCCAGGTTCCCGGCCTTCAGGTTGGCCTTCAGCGTGGCATACGCGTCGCAGGTCTTCTTGATGACGTGCTGGGCGGCCTGCGCACCCAGCCCCCAGCGGGCCTTGATCTCACCGTACGTGTGCTCGCGCAGCACGAAGTTGCTCTTCACATCCTTCTCGAACGCCACACCGCTGGCCCAGGTCGCCGCTTCGTTGCAGGCACGTAGCGTCGCCTCCAGCGCCGCCGCCTGCACGGGCGTCGGAAGCAATTTGACCTGCACCATCAGCTTCACGATCACAGAACCTACACACCCGTTTGACTGCCCGCCGTACGTTCACCATGCGTCACCCGACAGAGTGAACCCGTCATCATCAGCGACTTCGTGTACGCGGCGACCGGAGCGCGCGTACGACGGCTGACCATGCCGGAAGGCACTCATTGGTTTCCGGCGGTGGATGTCTGCAACCGGTTGAGACACACCAACCCGCAGAAGGCACTCTCCGACCATGTCCCAGAAGACCATCGAGAGATTCTTGAGACCCTAACTGGAGGTTACGGTCTCAGCATTCCCGCAGGTAGGGAGTGGCGCCGAGACCTGAATGTCATCTCTCTGCAGGGTCTCATCCTTCTCGTCAACGCCTGCACCAACCCCGCCTGCATTCACTCGCGGGGCGGGACGGAGGAGGGGGCACCGGTCTACGTGCTCAACCAGCTCTAAAGGGAGTGGGCGGTCGCAATCCATAGGTGCGGCCGTCCTCCGTCAGCCTATTCCCCCAGGCCGAGAGTGTCCGCGAGACCGTAAGGAGAACTGACACTCTCAGCGTTTACGCAGGTCAAAGAAGGGCGAGACCGTGACTGGAAGTCACGGTCTCGCCCTTCTCTCACGTCTCCCCGGGGTTCACCCCCAGGTGATCAGCCTCTTCGGCTGTTCCAGGATCGCCGCGATGTCCGCCAGGACCTTGGAGCCCAGCTCCCCGTCCACAAGCCGGTGATCGAAACTCAGCGCCAGTGTCGTGACCTGACGCGGCTTCACCTTGCCCTTGTGGACCCACGGCTGGAGCTTGATCGCGCCAACCGCCAGGATCGCCGCCTCGCCCGGGTTGAGGATCGGCGTGCCCGTGTCGATGCCGAAGACGCCGACGTTGGTGATGGTCACCGTGCCGCCCTGCATCGCGGCGGGTGACGTCTTGCCGTCCCTGGCCGTCCCGACCAGCTCACCGAGCGCCTCCGCCAGTTGCGGGAGCGTCTTCGCGTGGGCGTCCTTGATGTTCGGCACGATCAGGCCGCGCGGGGTGGCCGCGGCGATGCCCAGGTTGACGTAGTGCTTGAGCACGATCTCCTGGTTGGCCTCGTCCCAGGACGCGTTGATGTCCGGGTTGCGCTTGATGGCGACCAGCAACGCCTTCGCGATGAGGAGGAGGGGGTTGACCCGGAGGCCCTGCAGGTCCTTGTCCTGCTTAAGCTCCTCCACCAGCCTCATCGTGCGGGTCACGTCCACCGTCACGAACTCCGTGACGTGCGGGGCCGTGAACGCCGAGCCCACCATCGCCGCCGCCGTCGCCTTGCGGACCCCCTTGATGGGGATGCGGGTCTCGCGGGCGTCGCCGGGAGAGGCGGCCGCCGGGGTCACGGCGGTCTCAGGGGCCGGCGGCTGCGGCACACCCGCCGGTACGGCCGTCGGCGCCGTCACCGCCGCGTGCACGTCGTCGCGCGTGATGACGCCGTCCGGGCCGGACGGGGTCACCGTGGCCAGGTCGACGCCCAGGTCCTTCGCCAGCTTGCGCACCGGCGGCTTGGCCAGCGGGCGCGGGCGCTCCTCCGCCACGGCCGGGGCGGGGACCGGTGCGGCCACGGCCGGAGCGGGGACCGGCGCCGGGCCGTGGCCGTTCAGCTCCTGCTGGACCGCCGCCTGGACCGTCGCCTCGGCGGCCGTGCTCCCGGGGTCCTTGCGCGGGCGGCGCTTGGTCGAGGAGGCCGCCACGCCGTAGCCGACGAGGACCGGCTGACGGCCCTCCGGCTTCTTCTCGGGCTCCGGCGCCGTGGCCGGGGCCGGGGCCGGGGCCGGGGCGGGCTCCACGGCCGGCGCCCCGCCCGACACGTCCACCGCGATGATCGCGGTGCCCACGTCCACCGTGGTGCCCTCGGCGAAGCGCAGCTCGCGGACCACGCCGTCATAGGGGATGGGGAGTTCGACGGCCGCCTTCGCGGTCTCGACCTCGCACACCACCTGGCCGTCGGTGACCGTGTCGCCGGGCTGGACGTACCACTTGAGGATCTCCGCCTCGGTGAGCCCCTCGCCCACGTCCGGCATCTTGAACTCGCGTACGGACGCTTCCGTCATCGTCGTCACGACCCTCTCCTCAGTACGCCAGGGCACGGTCGACGGCGTCGAGCACCCGGTCAAGGCCCGGAAGGTACTCCTCCTCCAGGCGGGCCGGCGGGTAGGGCGCGTGGTAGCCGCCGACCCTGAGGACCGGGGCCTCCAGGTGGTAGAAGCAGCGCTCGGTGATGCGGGCGGCGATCTCCGCGCCCGATCCGAAGAACACCGGTGCCTCGTGGACCACGACCAGGCGGCGGGTCTTCTCGACCGAGGCCTGGATCGAGTCGAAGTCCAGCGGGGAGACGGACCGCAGGTCCAGGACCTCCAGGGACTTGCCCTCCTCGGCGGCCGCGTCGGCGGCCTCCTGGCAGAGCTTCACCATCGGGCCGTAGGCGGCGAGGGTGAGGTCGGTGCCCTCGCGGACCACGCGGGCCTTGTGCAGCGGGCCCGGGATGGCCTCCGTGTTGACCTCGCCCTTGTCCCAGTAGCGGCGCTTGGGCTCGAAGAAGATCACCGGGTCGTCGCTCTGGATGGCCTGCTGCATCATCCAGTAGGCGTCCGAGGAGTTGGACGGGGAGACGATCTTGAGTCCGGCCACGTGCGCGAAGAGCGCCTCGGGGGACTCGGAGTGGTGCTCGACCGCGCCGATGCCGCCGCCGTAGGGGATGCGGACGACGACCGGCATCTTGACCTTGCCGAGCGACCGGGCGTGCATCTTCGCGAGCTGGGTGACGATCTGGTCGTACGCCGGGAAGACGAAGCCGTCGAACTGGATCTCCACCACCGGGCGGTAGCCGCGCAGGGCGAGGCCGATCGCGGTGCCGACGATGCCGGACTCGGCGAGGGGGGTGTCGATGACGCGGCTGTCGCCGAAGTCCTTCTGCAGGCCGTCGGTGACCCGGAAGACACCGCCGAGCTTGCCGACGTCCTCGCCCATGACGAGGACCTTGGGGTCCGATTCCAGGGCGCGGCGCAGCGACTCGTTGATCGCCTTGGCCAGAGCCATCTTTTCCGCTGCCATGGTCAGACCCCCTCTACGTCCGCGAACGACGCCTGGTAGGCGGCGAACTGGGCTCGCTCCTCGTCGACGAGCGCATGCCCGTCGGCGTACACGTTCTCGAAGATGGCGAAGTTGTCCGGGTCCGGCATGGCCCGTACCGCTTCGCGCACTCGCCTGCCCAACGCCTCGGACTCGGTCTCGAGTTCCGCGAAGAATCCGTCGTCCGCGTGGTTTGCGGCCTCCAGGAACCGGCGCAGGCGCAGGATCGGGTCCTTGGCCTCCCAGGCCTCGCGCTCCTCGTCGGCCCGGTACTTGGTCGGGTCGTCGGAGGTGGTGTGGGCGCCCATCCGGTAGGTGTACGCCTCGACGAGCGTCGGGCCCTCGCCGCTGCGGGCCCGCTCCAGCGCCCACTTGGTGACCGCGAGGCAGGCCAGCACGTCGTTGCCGTCGACCCGGACGCCGGGGAAGCCGAAGCCCTGGGCGCGCTGGTAGAGCGGGACGCGCGTCTGCTTCTCGGTCGGCTCGGAGATCGCCCACTGGTTGTTCTGGCAGAAGAACACCACCGGGGCGTTGTAGACCGCGGCGAAGGTGAACGATTCGGCGACGTCGCCCTGGCTGGAGGCGCCGTCGCCGAAGTAGGCGACGACCGCCGAGTCCGCGCCGTCCTTGGCGACGCCCATCGCGTAGCCGGTGGCGTGCAGCGTCTGGGAGCCGATGACGATCGTGTAGAGGTGGAAGTTGTTGCTGTTGGGGTCCCAGCCGCCGTGGTTGACGCCGCGGAACATGCCCAGCAGGTTGGTCGGGTCGACCCCGCGGCACCAGGCGACACCGTGCTCGCGGTAGGTCGGGAAGACGTAGTCGTCCTCGCGGGTGGCCCGCCCGGAGCCGATCTGGGCGGCCTCCTGGCCGAGCAGGGACGCCCACAGGCCCAGTTCGCCCTGCCGCTGCAGGGCGGTGGCCTCGGCGTCGAAGCGACGGGTGAGCACCATGTCGCGGTACAGACCGCGCAGCTCCTCGGGGGTGATCCCGGCGACGTACGCGTCGTACTCGGCGTTCTTGACCCGCTTGCCCTCGGGGGTCAGCAGCTGCACGAGCTCGGGTTCCGTGCTCTTCTTCGCGGTGCGGCTGGTGGTGGTACGAGTGGTGCGCTTGGTGCCGGTCTTGCTGCCGGTGGTACCGGCTTTGCCTGCGGCGCTGCGTCGCGGTTCGCTCGCGGCACTGCTGTCCACGGTCACGTGTGCTCCTCCGTCGGTCCGGCCCCCGGGGTTGCCGGGTGAACCAGTGCGGCTCACCTGCTTCCGACACCCGTGGCACGGGGTGTGTGCCACTCGGCCGGGAACAGGCGTGACAGGTGCCCCGGCGAGCGCCCTGCAAGATGCACGTTACCCAGTGCCCCACATTTCTGTGAAACCCCTCCTGACCTGCGTTTTTGCTTGGAAATCCAAGTATTTTTTGCTTGGGTTTCCTAGTAGGTCGACGCGGGTCGGAAGGTTGCTGGTCAGAGCCTTGCAGGAGGCCGGAGCTACGGCACGTTATCCCGCCGGCCGGGGCCACGGGAAGACATCGAGGTTCCCGGTCTGCTCACCGACGGCCGGGCGCGCGCCGAGTGCGGCGCCGTGACCCTACGCCCCGCACCACGCTTCCGGGGACCGTATTTCGCACTTGTATTCGCCGCGGCCCATCGCATGACCGAAAGCGACCATCGGCGACTGCCTGTGACAACGCCCAGCTCACAGCGCTGGCGCTTGCCCTAGCATCTGCCGCGTGCCGCGCTCATCTGTACCACCCCTCGTTCCTCACGCGCCCCCTCTGGGCGCCCTGCTCCGGCGGTACGCCGCCGGCTCCGCGCTCGCCTGCGAACCGGTCGAACAGGGTCTGCTCAACCGCGGCTACCGCCTCCGCACCACCCGTGGCCGCTACTTCCTGAAGCACCACTTCGACCCCGACACCGCCGACCCGGCCGCCATCGAGCGGCGTCATCTGGCCACCCAGCGGCTGGCCGCCCTGGGCGTCCCGGTCGCCCCGCCTCTCGCCGACCGCGACGGCCGCACGGTGGCCGTCGTCGGCGGCCACGCCTACGCCCTGCACCCCTGGATCGACGGCCGGCACCGGCACGGCGGACAGCTCACGCACGGGGAGTGCACGCGGCTCGGCGCGCTCCTCGGCGCCGTGCACGCCTGCCTGGAGCGCGTGATGCCGCCGAAGGGGCGCACTCGCCCGGCCACCAGCCCGCACCCCGTCGAGAGCGCCGACCCCGCCGACACCTTCGCGCTCATCGACGACCTGCTCGCCCACGTCAGCCGGCACCGCCCCGCCGACGCCTTCGACGAACTCGCCCGCCACCGGCTCCTCGAACGCCGCGCCCTCCTGGAGCAGCACGCCGCCCGGCGCCCGCCGCGCGGCGCCTCGGTGGGCTGGGTGCACGGCGACTTCCACCCGTTCAACCTGCTCTACAAGGACGACGCGCCCGCCGCGATCGTCGACTGGGACCGGCTCGGCGTGCAGCCCCGCGCGGAGGAGGCCGTACGCGCCGCCGCGATCTTCTTCGTGCGCCCGGCGGGAGCGCTCGACCTGCGGAAGGTGCGGGCGTACGCGCGCGCGTACCGGCGCGCGGCCGGGGCCAGGCCCTCGGAGCTCGCGGCGGCCGTGCACCGCGTGTGGTGGGAGCGGCTCAACGACTTCTGGATGCTGCGCTGGCACTACGAGCGGGGCGACACCCGCGCCGACCCCCAGTTCCCGGCCGCCTCGGCGCTCGCCGTGTGGTGGACCGGGGAGTACGACGCGGTGTGCGACGCGTTCGTGCGGTAGCCGCCGCCGGTGACCGGCTGCGGCCGGTCAGCCGAAGGGTGTCGGTGTCCTTCAACCGCCGCCGACACCGGTGCCGGCGATCGAGTTGCCGCCGTCGTCCCCGCCGTTGTCGCCCGTGCCCGTCGTGTCGGAGGGCTGGGTGTCCGGCGAGCTCTCGGTGTCCGTGGGCTGCGAGGCGCTCGCCGTGTCGCTCGGCTCATCGCTCGGCTCGCTGCTCTGGGTCTGGGACTGGGTGTACGACGGGGTCTGCGACGGCGTGTAGTCGGAGTTGTCGTTGTTGCCCGAGCCGCTGTCGTCGGTCGCCGTGTCCGTGGCCGTGTCGCTGACCTCGTCCGACGGGCTGGAGCTGGGCGTCTCGTCCTTGGTGGTCTGCGAGGCGGTCGGGGACTGCGACGTACCCGTGCCGCCGCCGTCGCCGCCACCGCCCTTGTTGAGCGCCAGGGCGACACCCGCCGCGATGGCGATCACCGCGAGGACGGCCAGGATCCACAGCTTGCCGCGGCCGCTGCCCGTGTTGCCGTGCCCCTCGAAACCGCCGTCGTCACCGGCCCCGTAGCCGCCCGGCAGGATCGGCTGCGGAATCTGCGTGGTCCCCGCGCCGGTCGCCGGGTGCGGCATCGCGGTCGTACCGGCGAAACCGGCCGCCGGGGTCTGCCGGCCGTCGTGCACCGTGACCGGGCCGGTGTTCCAGGTGCCGGTGTGGGAACCCTGGTCGTAGAGCATCTGCAGGCCGTACTGGACCAGGCCGCGCATCTCCTCGGCGGTCTGGAAGCGGTCGTCGGGCTCCTTGGCGAGCGAGCGCATGACCAGCCCGTCCAGCTCCGGCGGGGCCGCGCCCTCGGAGGTCCGGGAGGGCGGCATCGGAATGTCCTGGACGTGCTGGTAGACCACCGCCAGCGGGGTCTCGCCGATGAACGGGGGCCGCAGGGCGAGGAGTTCGTAGAGCAGGCAGCCGGTGGCGTACAGGTCGGAGCGGTGGTCGACGGCCTTGCCGAGCGCCTGCTCCGGGGAGAGGTACTGCGGCGTGCCCATGACCATGCCGGTCTGCGTCATCGTGGTGGAGGCGCCGTGCAGGGCGCGGGCGATGCCGAAGTCCATCACCTTGACGGCGCCGTTGTGCGTGATGATCACGTTGGCGGGCTTGATGTCGCGGTGCACGATGCCGTGCTGGTGCGAGTAGGCCAGCGCGTCGAGGACACCGGAGACGATGATCAGGGCCTGCTCGGGACCCGGCGCCTCGGCGTTGATCAGCAGGTCGCGGATGGTGCGGCCCTCGACCAGCTCCATCACGATGTACGGCACGGACTGGCCGCCGACCACGTCCTCGCCGGAGTCGTACACCGCCACGATCGCATGGTGGTTGAGCCCGGCGACCGACTGCGCCTCGCGCGTGAAGCGGGCCTTGGAGACCGGATCCTCGGCGAGGTCGGCCCGGAGCAGCTTCACGGCCACGGTACGGCCGAGCCGTACGTCCTCGGCCGCGAACACCTCGGCCATGCCGCCCCGCCCGAGCCGGTGGGTGAGCCGGTACCGGCCGTCGCCGACCAGGCCCTGGTTGCCCCACATCTCCGGCGCGTCTGACATGCCGCCGCCAGTCGCCTCGGGGTCGGACGGGCCCTGGGCGCTGTGCGTCTGTGCCATCGGTCCTCGCCGTCGTTTCTGCCCGCGGTGCGCGCGGTGTTGTCACGGTCTCCGTCGGCCACGCTACAGCCTCCGCGCAACCCGTCGGTCCGGGATCCGGCCCGTGGACGGACCGGCCATCAAACCCGTACCACTCGTCGTCGTGCAAATTCTGTGTACCGGACGTAGGGCCCCTGTAACGCTTCCGCGGCTGTTCTTTCGCGTACGGTCACGGAACGGGCACCGCGCTTGACGTGCCGGTGCCCTCCGGCAGACTTGGCCGGGAATGGGACATTAGATCAACAAGGGTGCCCGAGTGCCGGGCGGGGGACGGGGAAAATGACCCAGGACGGCGCATACGGCCGTTACGCGGGGCGGGCTCTGGCCGGTGGCCGCTACCAGCTGCGCGACCTGCTCGGCGAGGGCGGCATGGCCTCCGTGCACCTGGCGTACGACTCGGTCCTGGACCGGCAGGTCGCGATCAAGACCCTGCACACCGAGCTCGGCCGGGAACAGGCCTTCCGCGAGCGCTTCCGCCGCGAGGCCCAGGCAGTGGCCAAGCTCACGCACACCAACATCGTCTCCGTCTTCGACACCGGCGAGGACGCGCTCGACGGCATGACGATGCCGTACATCGTCATGGAGTACGTCGAGGGCCGCCCGCTCGGTTCGGTCCTGGACGAGGACGTACGGCAGTACGGCGCGATGCCCGCCGACAAGGCACTGAAGATCACCGCCGACGTGCTGGCCGCGCTGGAGATCAGCCACGAGATGGGGCTGGTCCACCGCGACATCAAGCCCGGCAACGTGATGACGACCAAGCGCGGCGTCGTCAAGGTGATGGACTTCGGCATCGCCCGCGCCATGCAGTCCGGCGTCACCTCGATGACCCAGACCGGCATGGTCGTCGGCACCCCGCAGTACCTCTCCCCCGAGCAGGCGCTGGGCCGGGGCGTGGACGCGCGCTCCGATCTCTACTCGGTCGGCATCATGCTGTTCCAGCTGGTCACGGGGCGGCTGCCGTTCGACGCGGACTCGCCGCTGGCGATCGCCTACGCGCACGTCCAGGAGGAGCCGGTCGCGCCCTCCTCGGTCAACCGTGCCCTGCCCCCGGCCGTGGACGCGCTGGTCGCCCGCGCGCTGAAGAAGAACCCGAACGAGCGCTTCCCGACCGCCGAGTCCATGCGCGACGAGTGCCTGCGGGTCGCGGCCTCGCTGCAGCCGGCCGCGCCCAGCATCGTCCCGGGCATCCCGCCGACGCAGAGCGGCGCCGGGGTCGGCTCCGCGGTGTTCCCGCCGGTCGGCCAGGCGACGCCGGCGCCTCCCGGTCCGGTGCAGACGCCGTACCAGCCGGCCCCGGCCCCGAATCCCTACGGGGCCGGAGGTCCCGCACCCGCCTACGGCTATCCGCAGCAGGCGGGCTACCCGACCCCGGCCGGGTACGCCCAGCCGGCGCCGTCGACCCCGCCGCCGTACAACATCACGCCCCAGGGGCCGTCCGCCGCCGGTGGCGGTGGCGTTGGTGGCGGTGGCGGTGGCGGTGGCGGTGGCGATGGCGGGAAGAGCAACCGGCCGGTGGTCATCGGGTCGATCGCGGTGTCACTCGTCGCGGTGATCGGCCTGGTCGTCGCCCTGGCGCTGAACACCGGCGGCGGCGATGACAACACCGGCGGCAGCGGTGGCGGCGGGGGCAGCAGCGCGAGTGCGGCGGCCTCGCACGCCTCGGGCTACCGCGGGCCCGACACCTCGAAGACCGTCGAGACGACCGAGTGCACCGAACCGCAGGAGTCCTACGACGACCCGGACAAGATCCAGGTCCCGGACTTCAAGTTCAAGTACATCAAGTCGGTCAAGGAGTGCTTCCAGGCCGCCGGCTGGCGGATGAAGATCGTCTCCGTGGACGAGAACACCTACGGCGACGGCGCGGTCATGGAACAGTTCCCGTCCGCCGGCACCGACGTCGACCCGCAGGACATGCCGACCGTCGAGCTCAAGGTGTCGACGGGCAACCCGGCAACGGGCTGACACGGGGCGCTCTGGGGTGGGGCGCCGGCGCGAGGCGCAGTAGAAAGGGCCCGGCGGCTGTCCGCCGGGCCCTTCGCCGTCTCGGGGGTGTCTGGGGGCTTAGAGGTACGGCCCGCCGGAGCGGCCGGCCGGCCCGTGTTCCTCGCCCTCGTGGCCGACGCCCGGGGGCAGCGCGCGCCGCATCGACTCCAGCTGGGCGCGGGCGGCCATCTGCTGGGCGAACAGGGTGGTCTGGATCCCGTGGAACAGCCCCTCCAGCCAGCCCACCAACTGAGCCTGCGCGATGCGCAGTTCCGCGTCCGAAGGGGTCGCGTTCTCGTTGAACGGCAGGGAGAGGCGCTCCAGCTCCTCCACCAGCTCCGGCGCCAGACCGTCCTCCAGCTCCTTCACCGAGCTGGCGTGGATCTCCTTGAGCCTGGCCCGGCTGGCCTCGTCGAGGGGAGCGGCGCGCACCTCCTCGAGGAGCTGCTTGATCATGCTGCCGATCCGCATGACCTTGGCGGGCTGCTCCACCATCTCCGTCACCGGGATCTCGCGGGAGTCCTCGTCCCCGTTGCCGCCACCGAGTGCCATCCCGTCCTGGCCCACGACCAGGATCTGCGGATTCTCGGGCGACCGTTCGTTCCTCGGCATCTCCATGCCGCCATTCTCTCGCACCCCTGCACCTCACCACCGTGGTGCCCCCCATGAGCGCTGATCCACCTTCCAGAACCGCCCCGGACCGGCCGTAGCCCCTTCGGACGCATCAGAAATGCCGGGTTTGTCATCGAATGTGAGGCTGGTGACCGTCGGCCCTGACGACGACTGTGCTCCAGGAGGTCACCGACGTGACTCCAAGGCTGCGTTTCCCCCGCGCCGGTGACCGGCCGCTCGGTCGGGTACGGCCTGCGCTGGTCCGTCCGCTGCTCGTCCGGCTGCTGCTCGCCCTCGCGGCGGTCCTGCTGCCGTGCGGTACGGCGGTCGGGGTGGGCCCGGGGCCGGTGCCCTCGGACTCCGCCCGCGCCTCGGCCACCCCCGAGCCGTCGCTGGCCGGCACCGTGGCGGGCGAGGGACGGTTGCGCCCGGGGCGGCCCCAGGGACCGGGGACGAAGGTCGAGGACCAGGACCCCGACGACCCCGACGACCCCGACGACCCCGACGAGGCCGACGCCCCGGACGACTCCGGCAGCCCGGAGGACCAGGGTGGCGCGGACGACCAGGCCGGTGCGGACGACCAGGGCGGTCCCGGCGAGGGCACGGCGACGGAGTCCGCGGGGAACGGCGCCGGGAGCCCGGCGGCCACCCCCTCCCAGCCGCCCAGGGAGGCCGTCCTGGCGCCCGCCTCGCCCCAGCCGCACCCGACGACGGGCCAGGCGATGGGCCAGGGCCAGGACGACGACACCGAGCCCGTGCTGCAGGTCCTCCCGCTCGGCAGCGGCCTGGTCCTGATCGGCCTCGGGCTCGGCCTCGCCTTCGTCGGCCTGCGGGTACGGCGGGGCTGAGCCGTTACGGGGCGACCAGCACGACCTTGCCGATGTGTTCGCTGGCCTCGACCACCCGATGGGCCTGCGCCGCCTCCGCCATCGGCAGCTCCCGGTCGACGACCGGGCGGACATGGCCCTGGGCGATCAACGGCCACACGTGCTCCCGCACCGCCGCTGCGATGGCCGCCTTCTCGGCAAGCGGACGGGCGCGCAGCGAGGTCGCACTGATCGCGGCCCGCTTGCCGAGCAGCGCGCCGATGTTCAGCTCGCCCTTGACACCGCCCTGCATACCGATGATCGCGAGCCGTCCGTTGACCGCGAGCGCCTGGACGTTGCGGTCCAGGTACTTGGCGCCCATGTTGTCCAGGATGACGTCGGCGCCCGCCCCGTCGGTGGCCTGCTTCACCTCGGCGACGAAGTCCTGCTCGCGGTAGTTGACGAGGATGTCCGCGCCAAGCTCGGCGCAGAAGTCCAGCTTCTCCTTCGTGCCGGCGGTGACCGCGACCTTGGCGCCGACCGCCTTGCCCAGCTGGATCGCCATGGTTCCGATGCCGCTGCTGCCGCCGTGCACGAGCAGGGTCTCGCCGGGGCGCAGGTGGGCGATCATGAAGACGTTCGACCAGACCGTGCAGGCCACCTCGGGCAGCGCCGCGGCCTGCTTCAGGTCCAGGCCCTCGGGCACCGGCATGAGCTGTCCGGCCGGCACCGCGACCTTCTGGGCGTAGCCGCCGCCCGCGAGCAGCGCGCACACCTCGTCGCCGACCGACCAGCCGGAGACACCGGGACCGAGCGCGACGATCCGCCCGGAGCACTCCAGCCCGGGGTACGGGGAGGCACCCGGCGGCGGGTCGTAGTAGCCCTGTCGCTGCATGATGTCGGCGCGGTTGACGGCGCTCGCCACCACCTCGACCAGCGCCTCGCCCTCGCCGGGCACGGGATCGGGGACCTCGTTCCACACCAGCGCCTCGGGCCCACCAGGTTCGGGAATCGTGATCGCATACATGCGGCCGACGCTACCCCCCGTCCGTCCGGCCCCCGCCGGTGACGTCACCGGTGGCTCGCCCGGTCAGGCGCGGGGCAGCGGTCGTACGTCCGGGGCCGTCCGGCTGCCCGGCGAGGCCCGCACGATGGTGATCAGCCGGTCCGTCGCCTCGATGGTGCCGACGGCCGGGTCGTCGTACCCGAGCACCCGGTGTCCGCGTACGACGCTCACCACCAGGTCGGCCGTCTCGCGCGGCGTCCTGCCGACCTCGGCCTTGACCGCCGGGCGTTCCACGAGGTCCAGCCCGCTGCCCTGCTGGATGAGGTCCTCCATGACCATGCCGGCCGCCGGGCTGAGCACGGACAGCCCGAGCAGCCGGCCGGCCGCGCTGGCGCTGGTGATGACGGCGTCGGCGCCGGACTGCTTGAGCAGCGGCGCGTTCTCCTCCTCGCGGACCGCCGCCACGATCTTCGCGGCCTTGTTGAGCTGCCGGGCCGTCAGGGTCACCAGCACGGCCGTGTCGTCACGCTGGGTCGCGATGATGATCTGCCGTGCCCGCTGCACCTCGGCCCGCTTCAGCACCTCGCTGCGGGTCGCATCGCCCATGACCCCCGCGTATCCGTCGGCGGTGGCCGCCTCGATCACCTTGGAGCTCGGGTCGACCACGACCACCTGCTCCTTCTTCAGCCCGGTCGTGCAGACGGTCTGGATCGCCGACCGCCCCTTCGTCCCGAACCCGACGACGACGGTGTGGTCTCGCAAGGCCGACCTCCAGCGGTTCAGGCGCCATTCCTCCCGGGTGCGCTCGGTGAGGACTTCGAGCGTGGTGCCGACCAGGATGATCAGGAACAGCACCCGCAGGGGGGTGATGACGAAGATGTTGGTGAGCCGGGCACCGTCGCTGACCGGGGTGATGTCGCCGTAGCCCGTGGTGGAGAGCGTGACGGTCGCGTAGTAGAAGGCGTCGAGGAGGTCGACCGAGCGGTCGGAGTTGTCGGTGTAGCCGTCGCGGTCGGCGTAGACGATCAACGCGGTGGCGACCAGCACCAGCAGGGCCATGGAGAGCCGCTTGGCGACCTGGCGGACCGGGCGCTCCACCACCTTCGTCGGGAGCTTCACCCGATGGGTCACCAGGTGTTCGTCCGCCTGGCGGGCGATGGCGTCATGGCCGGGAAGTTTCACGTGAAACAGACTCCGATGCCCGCAGCCGCCCACGGCAGGTCGAGGAGTTCCGTCTCCGCGCCCTGCTGTGCTCCGCCCGGTGCCACCACCGCGAGCGCGTCGGCGGCGGCGATGCCGCGGAGCATGGCCGGGCCGTTGTAGTGCAGCGGGACCGCGGTGTCGCCCCGCAGGACGACCGGGATGAGCCGGGTGTCGTACGGATGCCCGTGTGTCGCCTCCGCCAGGGGCACGGTGTACGGCTCCGGGGCCGGGTGGGCGGCGAGGGTGCGCAGCAGGGGTTCGGCGAGGGTGAGCAGGCCGGAGACGGCCGCCAGGGGGTTGCCGGGGAGGCCGACGAGGTGCTGGTTCTCCTTGGTGCGGGCCAGCAGCATGGGGTGGCCGGGGCGCACCTTGACGCCGTCGACGAGGAGTTCGGCGCCGATGCGCTCCAGGGTGGGGTGGATGTGGTCGACCGGGCCGGAGGCGGTGCCGCCCGTGGTGACGACGAGATCGGCCGTCGACGCGGTGATCGCCTTGCGCAGGGCCTTGGCGTCGTCGCCGAGCCGCCGGACGGCGGTGACCTCGGCGCCGAGCGCGCGCAGCCAGGGCGGCAGCATCGGGCCGAGCGCGTCCCGGATGAGGCCGTCGTGCGGCAGTCCTTCGGTGAGCAACTCGTCGCCCAGGATCAGGACTTCGGCACGGGGGCGGGGGACGGCGGTGACGGTGTCGTATCCGGCGGCCGCGGCGAGGCCGAGGACGGCCGGGGTGACCAGGGTGCCGACGGGCAGCAACTGGTCGCCGCTGCGGCACTCCTGGCCGCGCGGGCGGATGTCCTGGCCGTGGATCACCTCGCGGGTGGGGTGCAGCCGGCCCTGGGCGTCGAGACGGCCGTGCTCGCTGCGCAGCACCGCGGTGGTGTCCGCCGGGATCCGGGCGCCGGTGGCGATACGCACCGCCTCGCCGTCGGTGAGCGGCTCGGGCTGCGCGTGCCCGGCCAGTACGCCTTCCTCGCGGACGTCCCAGGGTCCGGGGCCGGCGACCGCCCAGCCGTCCATCGCGGAGGTGTCGAAGGAGGGCAGGTCGGTGAGCGCGTCCAGCGGGACGGCGAGGGTCAGGCCGAGGGCGCCGGCCAGCGGTACCGAGACGGGGGCGCGGCGGGCTCCGGACCGGACGGCGGACCGGGCGGCGCGGGCGGCGGTCTCGCGGGCCTGGGGCCAGGGGGTGGCGCGGTGGCGGTGGGCCGAGTGGCCGCCGTGGGCGTGCGAGCCGTGTTCGCCGTGGCGGGTGGCGGCTGCGGTCGTGTCCTGCCGGGGCTCTCTGGGCTCTCTCACGAGGGCGAGTGCCTCCTCGACGTCGAGATCGTCGTCGGTGTCCGCGGCGGCGGGGGTGCCGGACCGGGTGCCGGGGGCGGTCACCGGCCGGGTCCGGGGGCTGGGTTGCCGGGGCCCGGCCCGTCGGTGCCGGCATCGGCCTCTTCTGCCCAGCGCAGGGCCAGCGCGGCGGCCTTGCGGGCCGCCTCGGCGACCGCCTCGGGACCGCCCTTGCCCTGTGCGGCCGCGTAGCCGACGAGGAAGGTGGTCAGCGGGGCGGCAGGGCGGTCCACGCCGTGCGCGGCGTCCCTGGCCAGGTCGAGCAGAAGGCGGATGTCGACGTCCAGGTCGATGCCCAGTTCGTCCTTGACTGCGGAGATCCATTCATCCAACACGTGCCCATGCTCCCTGATGCGTGCCCTGGCGTCGGCGATGTCGTCCCAGGTGTCGCAGTCGAAGGACGCGAGGGGGTCCGGGACGCGGGTGAGGTTCAGTGCGGCGGTCAGGCGCCGCAGGGGGAGGCCGGTGAGGCCGCGGTCGTCTGCGGCGAGGGCCGACAGCGCGTGGCGCAGCGCCGCTGTCCGGTAGGCCGCCACGAGGGGCTGGTCCCTGCCGTCGGCATCGGTGAGCAGCGCGGCGTCCGCGCCGGTCGTGTGCAGGGCCGACAACAGGCGCCCCACGGTTGCCTCTTGGAGGAACGGGAGGTCGGCGGAGAGGACGAGTGCGCAGTCGGCGGCGGTGTGGCGCAGGCCGGCGTCGAGGGCGGCGACCGGGCCGCCGCCCGGGGGGTCCTCGCGGGTCCAGCGGACCGGGCGGAAGGTGGGGCGGGGGGCTGCCACGACGACGGTCCGGCGGGCGCCGGTGCAGGCCGCGAGGACGCGGTCGAGGAGCGGGCGGCCGCCCACCCGGACGGCGGGTTTGTCGGCTCCGCCGAGGCGCTTTGCGGCGCCGCCGGCCAGCACGATCGCGTCGTAGGGGGGTGGGTCGGTGGCGGTCACCTTTCGAGTATGGGGGGCGTTCTGATCACGGGGAACCGGTGGGAGGCGTGGGATGTGCAGGGTGTGGTTGCGTGCGCGGCGCCCGCGGGGCGGGGGTGTGGCCGACGTGCGCGCGTGCGGGCCCGGTGGGGGCTTCTCGCGCAGTTCCTCCCCCAGCCTTCGGCCGGGGGTACCCCCAGCGCCCCTGGGGGGCGCGCCGCGGTCAGAGTGTCCTGAGAAGTACCGTCGGCTGTTCCACGCAGTCGGCCACGTACCGCAGGAAGCCGCCTGCCGTGCCGCCGTCGCAGACCCTGTGGTCGAAGGTCAGGGACAGCTGGACGACCTGACGGACCGCCAGCTCGCCCTCGTGGACCCAGGGTTTCGGGACGATGCGGCCCACGCCGAGCATGGCTGCCTCGGGGTGGTTGATGATCGGGGTGGAGCCGTCGACGCCGAACACCCCGTAGTTGTTGAGGGTGAAGGTGCCGCCGGTGAGGTCCGTGGGGGTGAGCGTGCCGGCGTGGGCCGACTCGGTCAGGCGGGCGAGCTCCGCGGTCAGGGACTCGGCGTCGCGGGCCTGGGCGTCACGGACGACGGGGACGACGAGGCCGCGGTCGGTCTGGGCGGCGAAGCCCAGGTGGACGTGGTCGAGTCGGACGATCTCGCGGGCCTCGACGTCGACGTAGGAGTTCAGTTCGGGGTGGCGGGCCAGGGCGGCGGTGCAGATCCGGGCCAGGAGCGCGAGGAGGGAGATCCTCGGGCCCGCCGCCGCGTTCATCGCGGTGCGGGCGCGCATCAGCTCGGTCGCGTCGGCGTCCACCCAGCAGGTCGCGTCGGGGATCTCCCGGCGGCTGCGGGAGAGCTTGTCGGCGACCGCGCCCCGGATGCCCTTGAGGGGGATACGGGTGCCCGCGGGGGCGCTGGAGGTGGTGGCCGGGGTCTTGGGGGCGGGGGCGGCGGCGCGGGCCGCGCTGACCCGCAGGGCGTCCTCGACGTCGGCGCGCAGGATCAGGCCGTCGGGGCCCGAGCCGGACAGCCTGCGCAGGTCCAGGTCGTTGTCCCGGGCGAGGCGGCGGACCAGGGGGGAGATCACCGGGACGGGGCCCTCGGTGAGCGGAGTGGGTGGTGCGGGCGGTGCGGGCACCTGGGCGTGGGGGGCCGTCTTCGCTTCGGCGAGGGCGGTGTGGGGCGCCGGTTCCCGGGTGCTGCCCGGGTCGGCCGTGCCGTTGGCCCGCTCCGGGACGGTGGTGCGGACCCTTCGGCGGCGCGCCGGAGGCGTCCCGGTGCCGTATCCCACCAGGACGTTGCCTGAGCCCTCCGCCTCGGGGACGGTGGTCGCCTCGCCGACGGCGACCGTCAGGAGCGGGGCGCCGACGGGCAGTTCGGAGCCCTCCTCGCCGAAGCGGGCGGTGACCACACCGCCGTAGGGGCAGGGGACCTCGACCATCGCCTTGGCCGTCTCGACCTCGACGACCGGCTGGTCGATCGCGACGACCTCGCCGACCTGGACCAGCCAGGTCACGATCACCGCCTCGGTGAGCCCCTCCCCGAGGTCGGGCAGTTTGAACTCCAGCACCTGTGCCATCAGCCCTCGGCCTCCCATTGCAGACGCGCCACCGCGTCCAGGATGCGGTCCACGCCGGGCAGGTGGTGGCGCTCCAGCATCGGCGGCGGGTAGGGAATGTCGAACCCGGCCACGCGCAGCACCGGCGCCTCCAGGTGGTGGAAGCAGCGCTCGGTCACGCGTGCCGCGATCTCCCCTCCCGGTCCGCCGAACCCGCCCGACTCGTGTACGACGACCGCTCGCCCGGTGCGCCGTACGGAGGCGCAGACCGTCTCGTCGTCGAACGGCACCAGGGAGCGCAGGTCGACGACTTCCAGGTCCCAGCCCTCCGCCTGGGCGGCCTCGGCGGCTTCGAGGCAGACCGGTACGGACGGGCCGTAGGTGATGAGCGTGGCGCTGCGCCCGGTTCGGCGCACCACCGCGCGGCCGATGGGTTCAACGTCCGTCGGCTGCTCGGGGTTCCAGGTGTCCTTGGACCAGTACAGCCGCTTGGGTTCGAGGAAGACGACCGGGTCGTCGGAGGCGATGGACCGGCGCAGCAGGCCGTAGGCGTCGGCGACGGTGGCGGGGGTGACGACGTGCAGCCCGGGGGTGGCCATGTAGTAGGCCTCGGAGGAGTCGCTGTGGTGCTCGACGCCGCCGATGCCGCCGCCGTAGGGGATGCGGACGGTGATCGGGAGGGGCATCCGGCCGCGGGTGCGGTTGCGCATCCGGGAGACGTGGCTGATGAGCTGCTCGAAGGCGGGGTAGGCGAAGGCGTCGAACTGCATCTCCACGATCGGGCGCAGCCCGTACATGGCCATGCCGACGGCGGTGCCGAGGATGCCGGCCTCCGCGAGGGGGGTGTCGGTGCAGCGGGCGTCACCGAACTCCTTGGCGAGGCCGTCGGTGACCCGGAAGACCCCGCCGAGGGTGCCGACGTCCTCGCCCATGACGTGCACGGCGGGGTCGGCGGCCATGGCGTCCCGCAGCGCGCGGGTGAGCGCCTGCGCCATGGTGGCGGGCTTGACGGCGACGGTCGTCATCGCGGCCCGCCTTCCTGGTCCTGCTGCTCGGCCTCCAGCTCGGCGCGGAGCAGGGCCCGTTGTTCGCGCAGCTGTGTGGTGGTCTCGGCGTACACCTGGTCGAAGAGGTGCATGGGGTCGAGTCCGGGGTCGCGGTTCATGCGCTCACGCAGGTCGGCGGCCATGGTCTCGGCGTCCTCACGGGTGCGGCCGGCGAAGTCCTCGTCGAGCAGTCCGCGGTCGGTGAGCTCGCGCTCCAGGAGCAGGATCGGGTCGTGGTCGCGCCAGGCCTCGGCCTCGGCGTCGCCGCGGTAGCGGGTGGCGTCGTCGGCGTTGGTGTGGGCGTCGATGCGGTAGGTGACCGCCTCGACCAGGGTCGGGCCGCCGCCCTCGCGCGCGTGCCGTACGGCGTCGGCGAGGACCTCGTGCACGGCGACCGCGTCGTTGCCGTCGACCAGGCGGCCCGGCATGCCGTATCCGACGGCCTTGTGGGCCAGGGAGGGCGCGGCGGTCTGCTTGGCGAGCGGGACGGAGATGGCGAAGCCGTTGTTCTGGACCAGGAAGACGACCGGGGCCTGCCAGACGGCGGCGAAGTTCAGGGCCTCGTGGAAGTCGCCCTCGCTGGTGCCGCCGTCGCCGACCATGGCGAGCGCGACCACGTCGTCGCCCTTGAGGCGGGCCGCGTGGGCGAGGCCGACGGCGTGCGGGAGCTGGGTGGCGAGGGGGGTGGAGAGGGGGGCCACGCGGTGGGCGTAGGGGTCGTAACCGGTGTGCCAGTCGCCGCGCAGCAGGGTGAGCGCCTCGACGGGGTCCACGCCCCTGGCGATCACCGCGAGGGTGTCGCGGTAGCTGGGGAAGAGCCAGTCGCGCTCCTGAAGGGCGAGCGCGGCGGCGACCTCGCAGGCCTCCTGGCCGGTGCTGGAGGGGTAGACGGCGAGGCGGCCCTGTTTGGTGAGGGCGGTCGCCTGGGCGTTGTACCTGCGGCCGCGCACGAGCTGGGTGTACAGCTGGCGCAGCAGCTCCGGGTCGGCCTTGGCGGCCGCCTCCGTCCCGAGGACGCGGTACGGGCGCTCGTCGGGCAGCAGCGGCGCGGGGTCCGTCCGGGGCTGCCAGGCGGGCGGCGGCGCCGGGCGGTATGCGCCGCGCTGCTCCATGACCGTCATGACGGCACCTCCTTGTGGGGGTGGCTACGGGAGACGGGTCGCCTGTGACCCGTCCCACCTACCGATTGTTCGGTCGTCGGCACATTTTGGCTACAGGCACCTCCAGGCTGTGGACAAACGGTTCTCCACAACCTGGAATGAACGCAGTACGTCCATGGTAGGGAGGTGGGGGGACATGGCACCTGAACAAATGGCCGAGGGCCCGCGGGACCGCGCGGCGCTGCCGCCCGCGCGCCCGCTGGACGCCATTGATCAGGACATCCTGCAGATCCTGCAGGCGGACGGCCGGGCGTCGATACGGTCGGTCGCCGAACGCGTCCATGTCTCGCGCGCCAACGCCTACGCGCGTATCAACCGGCTCGTCGAGGACGGGGTGATCCGCGGTTTCGGCGCCCGGGTGGACCACGAGCGGGCCGGCCAGGGCACCTCGGCGTACATCACGCTGAAGATCGTCCAGAACAGCTGGCGGACCGTGCGCGAGCAGCTGCGGCAGCTGCCCGGCGCCTCCCACATCGCCCTGGTGGGCGGGGACTTCGACGTCCTGCTCCTGGTGCACACGCCCGACAACCGGGCGCTGCGCGAGCTGGTGCTGACCCGGCTCCAGGCCATCCCCGAGGTGCTCAGCACCCGCACCCTGCTGGTGTTCGAGGAGGAGGACCTGGAGCCGGAGGACAGCTGAGGACGGCCGGCATCAGTGCGCGCGCAGGCCGGAGAAGACCAGCCGGGCGACCGCGTCGGAGACCTCACGCTCGCTCGCGCCGCGCCCGTCCGGGCGGTACCACTCGACGATCGAGTTGACCATGCCGAAGACCAGCCGGGTCGCGAGGCGTACCTCGACGTCACCGCGTATGTCGCCCTCGGCGGCGGCCGCCTTGAGCAGGTCGGCCACCTGGTGGTCGAAGTCCCGGCGCCGCTCCAGCGCCCACCGCTCGGTGTCGGTGTTGCCGCGCACCCGCAGCAGCAGCGTCACGTACGGCAGTTCGGTGATCAGCACCTCGACCATGCGCCGCACGACGTGCTCCAGGCGGTCGGCGGCGGGGCCCACGCGCGCGTGCTCCTCGTCGAGAATCGCGAACAGACCGTCCAGGGCCCGGCTGACCGCGCGGCGCAGCAGCTCCTCCTTGCCGGCGACGTGGTGGTAGATCGACGACTTGGAGATGCCGGCCGCCTTGGAGAGGTGCTCCATGGAGGTGCCGTCGTAGCCGCGCTCGTTGAAGACCTGGACGGCCACCGAGAGCAGGGTCTCGGGGGTGTAGGTGTCGCGCTTGGCGGTGGTCATGAGGCGCCCTCCCGCTTCTCGGTGGCGTAGGCGTGCCGGTAGAGCGCGAGGGAGGGCGCGTAGCGGCCGCTCGGGTCGCGCAGGTGGAGGTCGTCGAGGAGGTCGTAGGCGAAGTCGCGGCCGAGACGGCGGCTCCACTCGAAGGGGCCGAGCGGGTAGTTGACGCCCAGGCGCATCGCGGTGTCGATGTCCTCCTCGGTGGCGACGCCCTTGGCGACGGCGTCGTGCGCGAGGTCGACGATCCGGGCGACCGTGCGGGCGACGATCATGCCGGGTACGTCGCCGATGACGCTGACCTGCTTGCCGAGCTCCTGGAAGAGACCGATCGCCTCACTCAGGGTCTGGGGCAGGGTGTCGTGGCCGGCGGACAGGGCGATGCGGGTGGCACGACGGTAGTCGAGGGCGAGGTCGAAGTAGACGACGTCCCGGAACTCCACCGAGGTCTGGCCGTCGGCGAGGACCAGCTGGCCGCCGCTGGGCAGCACCAGGCGGGTGCCGTGGTCCTCGTCCTCCTCGCGGACCTGGACGCCGGCCTCGCGGATCATCGCGAGCAGCTCGGCCGCGGGGCCCAGGGTGCCCTCGGCGACGACGTAGGCGGGCCGGTCGGCGGGCTCGGCGGTGTGCGGTTCGGCGGGCTCGGCGTCGTCCGCGTAGTCGTACCAGCCGTGCCCGGTCTTGCGGCCGAGGCGGCCGGACTCGACCAGCCGGCGCTGGGCCAGGGAGGGCGCGAAGCGGACGTCCTGGAAGAACGCCTGCCACACGGAGTGCGTGACGGATTCGTTGACGTCCTGGCCGATCAGGTCGGTCAGTTCGAAGGCGCCCATCCGGAAGCCGCCGCACTCGCGCAGCACCGCGTCGATGGTGGCCGGGTCGGCGGCCTGCGCCTCGTAGACCGCGAAGGCCTCGGCGTAGAAGGGCCGGGCGATGCGGTTGACGATGAAGCCCGGGGTGTCCGCGCAGGCCACCGGCGTCTTGCCCCAGGAGCGGGCGGTCTCGTACGCGCACGTGGCGGACGTGACGTCGGTGGCGAACCCGGAGACGACCTCGACCAGCGGCAGCAGCGGGGCCGGGTTGAAGAAGTGCAGGCCGACCAGGCGGGAGGCGTTGCGCAGGGCGCCGCCGATGGCGGTCACCGACAGCGAGGAGGTGTTGGTGGCGAGCAGACAGTCCTCGCCGACGATGTCCTCCAGGGCCCGGAACAGCTCCTGTTTGGCCTCCAGCCGCTCCGCGACGGCCTCCAGGACCAGCGTGCAGTCGGCGAACTCGGTCAGCTCACCGGCGGGCAGCAGCCGGGCGCGGGCGGCGTCCCGGGCGGCGGCCGTCATCCGGTCCTTCTCGACGAGCCGGTCGAGGCGGGCGACGATCGCCGCGGCCGCCTCCCCGGCCCGCCCGGGGACGGTGTCGTACAGGCGGACGGGATGGCCCGCGACGAGTGCGACCTGGGCGATGCCCTGGCCCATGGTGCCGGTGCCGACGACTCCCACGGTGCTGCTGAGGCCGAGTGCTGTCATGTGCGCGATCCTCCCGCACGGGGTTTTCCACAGATGCGGCAGGCCCCCTTGTCCCGACCGATCGTTCGGTTACTCTAACTCTGTCCGGCCGTTTCCGCCCAGGTCATGAGCTTCAAGGGGAAGCTCATCAGACGAGGAGTTGGTCCCGCATGACCGCCGAACTCACCGCACACGAGCTGATCGCCAAGCACCGGCCCACGCTTGACCAGGCGCTTGAGGCGATCCGCACGCGCGCGTACTGGTCCCCCCACCCCGAGCACCCCAAGGCCTACGGCGAGCACGGCAGCCTGGACGCGGCGGCGGGCAAGGCCGCCTTCGACGCCCTCCTCGGCACCCGCCTCGACCTCGGCCAGCCCGGCACCGACGACTGGACCGGCGGCGAGGTCTCCCCGTACGGCATCGAGCTGGGCGTGACCTACCCGCATGCCGACGTCGACACACTGCTGCCGGCCATGCGGGCGGGGCAGCGCGCGTGGCGCGACGCGGGCGCGGAGGCGCGCGCGGTGGTGTGTCTGGAGATCCTCAAGCGGATCAGCGACCGGACGCACGAGTTCGCGCACGCGGTCATGCACACCAGCGGCCAGGCCTTCATGATGGCGTTCCAGGCCGGCGGCCCGCACGCCCAGGACCGCGGTCTGGAGGCGGTGGCCTACGCCTACGCGGAGCAGGTCCGCACCCCCGGCACGGCCGAGTGGACCAAGCCGCAGGGCAAGCGCGACCCGCTCGCCCTGACGAAGACGTTCACTCCGGTCCCGCGCGGCATCGCGCTGGTCATCGGCTGCAACACGTTCCCGACGTGGAACGGCTACCCGGGCCTGTTCGCCTCCCTCGCCACCGGCAACGCGGTCCTGGTGAAGCCGCACCCGCGCGCGGTGCTGCCGCTCGCCCTGACCGTCCAGGTCGCCCGCCAGGTCCTCACAGAGGCCGGCTTCGACCCGAACCTGGTGGCCCTGACCACGGAACACCCCGGCGAGGGCATCGCCAAGACGCTCGCCACCCGCCCGGAGATCCGGATCATCGACTACACCGGCTCGACCGCCTTCGGCGACTGGCTGGAGGCCAACGCGCGGCAGGCCGAGGTGTACACCGAGAAGGCCGGCGTCAACGCGGTCCTGGTCGAGTCGACCGACGACTACAAGGGCATGCTCTCCAACCTGGCCTTCTCGCTCTCCCTCTACAGCGGCCAGATGTGCACCACCCCGCAGAACCTGCTGATCCCCCGCGACGGCATCCGCACCGACGAGGGCCCGAAGACCTACGACGAGGTGGTCGCCGACATCGCCCGCGCGGTCGACGGCCTGCTCGGCGACGACGCCCGTGCCAACGCGCTGCTCGGCGCCATCGTCAACCCCGACGTCAAGGCCCGCCTGGAGGCCGCCGCCGGACTCGGTGAGGTCGCCCTCGCCTCCCGCGAGATCGCCAACCCGGAGTTCCCGGGCGCGGTCGTGCGCACGCCGGTGATCGTGAAGCTGGACGGCGCCAAGCCGGACGACGAGGCCGCCTACATGAGCGAGTGCTTCGGCCCGGTGTCCTTCGCCGTCGCCGTCGACTCGGCCACCGACGGGGTCGAACTGCTGCGGCGGACGATCCGGGACAAGGGCGCCATGACCGTCGGTGCGTACACGGTGGACGCCGACGTGGAGCGCGCGGTGGAGGAGGTCTGCCTGGAAGAGGCGGCCCAGCTGTCGCTGAACCTGGTGGGCGGCGTGTACGTCAACCAGACCGCCGCCTTCTCCGACTTCCACGGCTCGGGCGGCAACCCGGCGGCGAACGCCGCACTGTGCGACGGGGCGTTCGTGGCGAACCGGTTCCGGGTGATCGAG
Source organism: Streptomyces sp. NPDC090499 (assembly GCF_044769305.1). Lineage (NCBI taxonomy): Bacteria > Bacillati > Actinomycetota > Actinomycetes > Kitasatosporales > Streptomycetaceae > Streptomyces > Streptomyces sp. NPDC090499. The sequence goes on along the minus strand of NZ_JBIVXP010000004.1, from coordinate 277,792 downwards.
GTGCGCAGGGAGGCGTAGCGCGGCGCGGGGCGCGCGACCGGCCGGCGTCCGGGCAGGCGTCGGTTCCTGTCCTGGCCGTCGCCGATGGCCGGTCGCGCAGTTCCTCCCCCAGCGCCCCTGTCGGGGCGCTCAAGTCGCCGTCTCCTACAAAGCGCTCCAGTGGTACAAGGTCATCGCCACGCTCGTCGCCAGGTTGTAGCTGCTCACCTGAGGGCGCATCGGCAGCCGCAGCAGGTGGTCGGCTCGCGCGCGGAGGTCGGCCGAGAGTCCCGTCCGCTCGGAGCCGAAGGCGAGGATCGCGTCGTCAGGGAGTTTCAGGCCCCTGATGTCCTCGCCCTCCGGATCGAGTGCGTACAGCGGGCCCTCCGGCAGCTCGGGCACCGTCAGGCGTTCCACCGCCGTGGCGAAGTGGAGGCCCGCGCCGCCCCGGACGACCGTCGGGTGCCAGGGGTCGAGGGTGCCGGTCGTGATCACGCCGGTCGCCCCGAAGCCCGCCGCGAGGCGGATCACCGCGCCCGCGTTGCCGAGGTTGCGCGGCTCGTCGAGGACCACGACGGGGGCCGTGCGCGGGACGCGGGCCAGCTCGCGCAGGTTGGCCTCGCGGGACGGCCGTACCGCCAGGGCGGCCACGGCCGTGGGGTGCGGGCGCGGGACGAGGGAGGCGTACGTCTGCGCGGGCACCTCCGTCAGCAGCGCGGCCAGCGCCTCCCGCACGTCCGGCGCCAACTCGCCCGCCAGGGCCAGCGTCGCCGCCCGGTCCGCGGTGACCGCCACCGGCACCTCCGCGCCGAAGCGCAGCGCGTGCTTGAGGGCGTGGAAGCCGTCGAGGAGGACCGCGGAACCGGCCAGCCGCGCCCAGTCGTCCAGGGGGTCGGTCATGCCCCGAAGCCTACGCGGGGCTGCTCGTCGGGCTCCGGTGAGCGCTGCGCGGGCAGCTCCGGGGCGGTCCTGCGCAGGACGCGGTCACGCGCGCGTGCCGCCCAGCCGCCGACCCGGTGCAGGAAGGACGTCGGCAGGAAGACGGAGTCCGCCGTGATCATGGCCAGCGAGAAGAAGGGCAGGCCGAGCACGACCGCGATCACCGCGTGCTCGGTCATCATCGCGGCCAGCAGCACGTTCTTGACCCGGCGGTTGAACAGCGTGAACGGGAAGGCGACCTGCACGATGACCGTCCCGTAGGTCACCAGCATCACCATCGTGCCGTGCGCGGACAGCAGGTCGGCGAGGGCCGGCCAGGGCGAGAAGTAGTCCAGGTGGAGCGGGTAGTAGACGGCGGTGCCGTCCTGCCAGCGGGAGCCCTGGATCTTGTACCAGCCGGCGGTGGCGTAGATCAGGCAGGCCTCGGCCATGATCACGAACACGGCGCCGTTGTGCAGGATGTTGGCGATGACGTCGAGCAGGATGCGGGGCTCGGAGGTGCGCCCCCAGCGGTCGGCCGCCCACCACAGGGCGGTGCCCGCCCAGGTCGCCCACAGCATGGCCGGGACCAGCCAGCCGCCCCCGGTACGGCCGGTGAGGGCCGCCGTGAGCAGGACGAGACCCGACATCGCCCACAGGGCGGGGCCCACCAGGTCGGGGGCCACGCGTTCGCCACGCGCGCGTGCCGCGTCCGCGCGGGCCGCCCGGCGCGCGTCCAGGGACCACACCTGGCCGCAGCGCGTGAACACCAGGTAGAAGGACATGAGGTGCAGCACGTTGTCGCCGCCGTCGCCCACGAAGACGCTGCGGTTCTGCAGGGACAGCACACCGATCATGAAGAACAGGGACGTGGCCCGGGTCCGCCAGCCCACCAGCAGCAGCGCGCCGGCGACGACGGCGAGGAAGTAGAAGACCTCGAAGTAGGAGTTGCTGTCGGAGGCCAGCAGCGCCGTGAAGGCGTGGTTGTCGGCGGTCAGCTGCTGGGCGAGGTCGAAGCTCCAGGTGGCGTGGGGGCCGTACAGCTCCTGGCGGTGCGGGTACTCGCGCAGCAGGAACAGCAGCCAGGTGGCGGCGAAGCCGATGCGGACGACGGCCGTCTGGTACGGGCCGAGCGCCGCCCCGGTGACCCGGGCGATGGCGCGGGACAGGCACAGGGCGAGACGGTTCACCGCACACCGCCGTTCGCTTCGTCCGCGGTGACCGTCCACCAGGGCAGCACCCGGTAGACAGGCGTGTCGGAGACCTTCTCGCCGCTCCAGTCCGGCGGGGTCACGTTGGTGGTGCTGGACCGTACCTGCACGCGCTCGATGGTGCCCTTCTCGCTCGTGGCGTCTCCCTTGTACATGCGCATCACGACGATCCGCCGCAGGTACTGCTCGGACAGGGAGCCGCGCAGGCCGATCGGGCGGTTGTCGGTGCCGTGCGTGGAGGTGAAGAAGTCCCAGGCCCGGCGCAGTTCGTTCTGCACGGTGTGGCTGGGCACCAGGCTGCCGTCGATGGCCCGGCCGTCCTGTGCGGACAGGTCGTTCCAGCCGGTGGTGGTCGTGGTGCCGTCCGGCATCTGCACGTCGGCGCGCACCTGGACGGAGATGTTCTGCTGCAGCGGGTTCGGCGCGAAGAGCTTCCAGTTCTGCTCGAACTCCGGGTACACCCAGTCCTCGATCGCCTTGCCGTGCTGCTTGGTCACCGTGTTCGCCGGTGCCACGCTCAGGAACACCATCCCGAGGTGTACGCAGGCGGTGACCGCGACCAGGGCGAGGGCGAGGGCCGCGCCGATCTGGTAGCGGGGGGACAGGGCGGCGACGCCGGTACGGGGGACGCCGACGGACTCCGGCGGGAGCGGTGGACCGGAGGGCCGCTGTTCCGGCCGTTCCGGCTGTTCCGCCGGTGCCGGTGGGGCGGGCTCCGGCTCCGCACGCGTCCCGCTCGGGGCGTCCGGCCCGTGCCGGGCGTCCACGCCCTCGTCGTACGCGTCGTCCATACCGCCCCGTTCCCCGATTCCGCCGCGCCGTCCGGGCGGCCGCGATCCGGCGCCGCCCGGTGTGCCGCTGCCCGGCACTCGCACGGAACGGTACTCAGCAGCGGCCACCGGGCGCAGCCCCGGGGAGGAGGCCGACGGCGTGGCCATCACCACTCCGGGCACGGCCGTCGGCCCTTCCGGTCCGGGGCACCGGAGCCCCCGACCCGGGATCAGCCCAGGTCATACGGCTTCCGGCCCCGTACAGCGACCGTGCTTGCGCGAGTTTTCCACAAGCCGCGGTGGAGGTTTTCCACAGGGGTTGATCGTCGGCACGGGCCCGGCGACCATGGGTTTGGCCGGAACCGAACGATCGGACGGGACCCCGGCCGGGCTGCCCCGCCCGGGGTCAGGCGTTCGCGACCCGGGCGCGGAGCATGCGGCGGACGGCGTCCGAGCGTTCCAGGAGGGTGCTGCGGACCACGGGGGCAGCCTCCCGGGCCGCCTGACCGGCCCGCTCGATGTACACGGCGTCGACGGCATGCGGCGGGAAGAGGTGGGAGGTGTAGGTCATCGCCGGGATCATGCCGCCCTGGTGCAGGCCGGGGACCACCGCCAGGTAGTGCTCGGTGTAGGGGGCGAGCCAGGCGTCCTGGCCGGGGCGCCAGAAGGCGGCCGCCACCGCGGAGACCGCCGCGACGGGGACCTCGCGGTCCACGGCCAGCCGTTGCCAGACCTCGGCCTTCGCGGCCGGGTCGGGGAGGGCGGCCCGGACGGTGAGGGCGCGGACCCAGGCGTCGGGGTCGGTGTCGCGTGCGAGCAGGGCGGCGGACTCGGCGGTGACGTCGCCGCCGAGTTCGGCCTCGCGGACGAGGGCGCGCCAGCGCAGGTCGACGTCGTCGCCGGCCTGCTCGCGGAGCCAGGCCAGGTCCTCGGCGCCGGTCGCGGTGCGGGCGAGGCCGCGCAGGGCGACCCGGCGGCGGCCCGGGTCGGCGGCGAGTTGCCGGCAGGCCGCGGCCACGGCCTCGGTCAGTGCGGGGCGTTCGGCGGGCGGCGCCCAGAGTTCGGCGATGTTGGTGACGAGCGTGAGGTAGGGCTCGATCACGGCGTCGGACGTCTCGGCCGCGAGGACCGCGGTGAGGCAGCGGCCTGCCTCGGCCGCCGTGGCCTCGCCGGCCGTGAGCATGTCCCAGACGGTGGCGGCGGCCACGCCCCGTGAGATGGCCGTGGGCAGCCGGCCCGCCGCGCGGAAGAGGGTGTCCCGGGCGCTGGGGTCCGGGCGCGTGGTGGCGAAGGTGAGGTCGTCGTCGTTGACCAGGAGGAGGTCGGACGTGGCGGGAAGGCCGGTGACCGGGGTGCGGGCCCCGGTGACCTCGACGCGGACCAGCGCGGTGCGTTCCAGGGCGTCGCCGTCGCGGTCGTACGCACCGACCGCGAGGACCTGGGGGCGCGGGCTGCCGTCGGCGAGCAGGGTGACGGTGTCGCCGTCGCGCTCCAGGGTGAAGCGGTCGGTGCCCGCGGTCTCCAGCCAGGCCTTGCGCCAGCCGGTCAGGTCGCGGCCGCCGGCCTCTGCGAGGGCGTCGATCAGGTCCTGGAGGGTGGTGGTGCCCCAGGCGTGACGGGCGAAGTAGGCGGCCATGCCGGTGCGGAAGCGGTCCTCGCCGACGTAGGTCATCAGCTGCAGGAGGACGGAGGCGCCCTTGGGGTAGGTGATGTTGTCGAAGATCGACGCGGCCTGGGCGACGTCGTGGATGGGCTGGTGGATCGGGTGCGAGACCGGGCCCTGGTCGGAGAGGTACGCCCTGACCTTGCCGCCGAGGAGGTGGCCCGCCCAGACGTCGGTGTGGCGGGTGGCGCCCTCGGCGGCCCAGTGGCAGGCGAACTCGGCGAAGGCCTCGTTCAGCCAGAGGTCGTCCCACCAGCGCATGGTGACGATGTTGCCGAACCACATGTGCGCCATCTCGTGCAGCAGCACCACCGCGAGCACCTCGCGCTCGGCGGGGGTCGGCTCGGTCCGCCACAGGAAGGCGTCCGACCAGGTGACACAGCCGTAGTTCTCCATCGCGCCGCCGAACTCGGGCATGAACACCTGGTCGTACCTGCGCTGCGGGAAGGGCATCGCGAAGGCCTCCGCGTAGAAGGCGAGGCCCTGCCGGGTGAGGGTGAGGATGTCGTCGGCGTCGCGTTCCAGGACCTCGGCGAGCGAGCGGCGCGCGTAGATGCCGAGGTCGTGGCCGTCGGCCTCGCGACGGATCCCGTGGAAGGGGCCGGCGTTGACGACGGTGTTGTACACGGACAGCGGCGGGGTGTCCGGGAAGCTCCAGCGGCGGGCCGCGCCCTGCTCCTCGATCCGCGGGTCACCGGAGTTGCTGAGGACGGTCCAGGCGGCCGGGGCCGTGACGGTGAAGGCGTGCGGGGCCTTCAGGTCGGGCTGGTCGAAGCAGGCCCAGACGAACCGCGCCTCGTCGGGCTCGAAGCTCGTCCACACGTACACCTCGCCGTCGGCGGGGTCGATGGCCTTGTGCACGCCTTCGCCGGTGGCGGTGTCGGCCTGGACGCTCTCGACGCGCAGCACGTTGTGCGCGGCCAGGCCGGGCAGCGGGATCCGCCCGTCGCCGGAGGGGGTGAGGGGGCTGCCGTTCAGGGTGGCGGCGCGGACCTCGGCCGCGCAGTCGACGAAGGTCTCCGCGCCCGGCTCGGAGCAGCTGAAGGTGACCGTGGAGACGCAGCGGATCTCCGGCCCGTCGGGCAGGGCGGTGAGGTCGATGTCGATGTCGTACCGCTCGACCGTGACCAGTGCCGCGCGGTGCTCGGCCTCGGTGCGGGTCAGGCTGCGGATCCCCATGTGTCCTCCCTCGTGTGTCCGTCCCCCGTCGGCGGAGAGCGGCCGTCAGCCTACGACGGGAGGAGCAGGTGATCGCAGGGATTTTGGGTTCCCTTCTTCTAGAACCTGTTCTATCTTGACGGACCGTCAGATCAGCGGTGACCCGCCGGGAGGACAGGACCGTGGACTTCACCTTCACCGAGGAGCAGTTGGCGGCGGCCGAGGCGGCGCGCGGGGTGTTCGCCGGGGTGGCGCCGGACGCGGTGCCGAGCCCGGCGCTGACCACCGGCGCCGTCGCCGAGGCCTTCGACCGCGAGCTGTGGGACCGGCTGGCGGGCGCGGATCTGCTGAGCCTGCTGCTGGGCGAGGAGTACGGCGGCGCGGGGCTGGACGCCATCGCGCTCTGCCTGGTGCTGCGGGAGTCGGCGAAGGTGCTGGCCAGGGTGCCGTTGCTGGAGCACAGCGCGGCCCTGGCGACCGTGCAGAGGTACGGATCGGAGGAGTTGCGGGACCGGCTGGCGGCGCGGGCGGGGCGGGGCGAGCCGGTGCTGACCGTCGCCGCGAGCGGACGCACCGGGCACGATCCGGCCGAGCTGGCCGTGACCGCGCGGCGGGACGGTGACACGTGGGTGCTGGACGGCGTGCAGACGGCAGTGCCGTGGGCGTACGACGCCGGTCTCGTCGTCGTACCGGCGCGCACCGAGACGGACCGGAGCGTGCTGGCGCTGGTGGCGCCGGGCGGCGCGGGGGCCACGGCCGGGGGCTCGGGCCCGGCCGGGATCGCCCTCGCCGAGCAGGTGTCGACCAGCGGGGAACGGCTCGGGGAGCTGCGGCTGGAGTCGGCGCGGGTCGTCGCGCGGGACGTGGTGGCGGCGGACGGGGCCTGGCCGTGGCTGCGGGAGCTGCTGGTCACCGGGACGTGCGCGCTGGCCCTCGGGTTGGGTGAGCGGGTGCTGCGGATGACCGGCGAGTACGCCGGCAAGCGGGAGCAGTTCGGGCGTCCCATCGCCACCTTCCAGGCGGTGGCCGTGCAGGCCGCCGACCGGTACATCGACCTGCGGGCCATGGAGGCGACCCTGTGGCAGGCGGCGTGGCGGATCGCCTCGGGGGCGGCCGGGGCCCTGCCGGCGGCCGGGGACGTGGCGGTGGCGAAGATCTGGGCGGCCGAAGGGGTGCGACGGGTGGTGCAGACCGCGCAGCATCTGCACGGGGGGTTCGGGGCCGACACGGAGTACGTGCTGCACCGGTATCACGCGTGGGCGAAGCAGATCGAGCTGGCGCTCGGAGGGGCCGGGGTTCATGAAGAGGCGCTGGGGGATCTGCTGGCCGCGCATCCACTGGGGTAGGTCCACTGGGGTAGGAGCGGGCGACGAGGAGCAGAGGGCGCTCGGTCGTGTGTGATCTGCGGGTCGGTGGGGGCTGGTCGCGTTCCTCCCCCGGCCTTCGGCCGGGGGCACCCCAGCGCTCCTGACCGAGCGCTCCACGGCAGGGTCGCCTCAGACGACGAAGCCCGGTTCTCCCCCGTCCGTGACGACCTCGCGGCCCGCCGCCTGCCACACCTGCATGCCGCCGTCGACGTTCACGGCGTCGATGCCCTGCTGGACCAGGTACATCGTGACCTGGGCCGAGCGGCCGCCGGAACGGCAGATGACGTGGACACGGGCGTCCTGGGGAGCCGCCTCGGTGAGCTCGCCGTAGCGGGCCACGAACTCGCTGATCGGGATGTGCAGGGCACCGGCCGCGTGACCCGCCTGCCACTCGTCGTCCTCGCGGACGTCCAGCAGGAAGTCGCCGTCCTTGAGGTCCGCGACCTCGACCGTGGGCACACGCGCTGCGAAGTTCATGTCCCCGACGCTACCCGACCGGAACGGAGGGCTACTCCTGGGTCAGCAGGGCCGCCAGTTCCGCCTCGCGTTCGGTCACGTCCTTGCGGAGCCGCTCGGCGATCTCGTCGAGGAGGGCGTCGGGGTCGTCGGGGGCCAGCCGGAGCAGGCCGGCGATGGGGCCGTTCTCCAGCTCCTTGGCGACCAGGCCGAGCAGTTCCTTGCGCTGGGAGAGCCACTCCAGGCGGGCGTACAGCTCCTCGGCCCGGCTCGGCCTGCGCTCCGGCGGGACCGGGCCGGCCGCCCACTCCTCGGCCAGCTCGCGCAGCAGGGCCTCGTCGCCGCGGGCGTAAGCCGCGTTGACCCGGCTGAGGAACTCCTCGCGCCGCTCCTGCTCGGCCTCGTCCTGCACCAGGTCGGGGTGGGCCTTGCGGGCGAGCTCGCGGTAGAGCCGGCGCGCCTCCTCGCTGGGGCGGACCCGCTGCGGCGGCCGGACCTCCTGCTCGGTGAGCATCGCGACGGCCTCCGGGAACAGGCCGTCGCCGTCCATCCAGCCGTGCAGCAGCTCCTCGACACCGGGGATGGGCAGGACCCGGGCGCGGGCCTCCTCGGCGGCACGAATGTCCTCGGGGTCGCCGGTGCGGGCGGCCTTGGCCTCGGCGATCCGCGCGTCCAGCTCCTCGATGCGGAGGTAGAGGGGGCCGAGTTTCTGTTCGTGCAGGCGGGAGAAATTCTCCACCTCGACGCGGAAGGTCTCGACCGCGATCTCGTACTCGATCAACGCCTGCTCGGCAGCCCGTACGGCCTGCTCCAGCCGTTCCTCGGGCCGCGGTGCCTGGGACTGCTCAGCTTCCGGGGTCGTCACCCGACCAGCCTAGGGCCTGTCGTCGCCTTCGGTGGCCGGGACCCACTCGGCGACCAGATCGGTGCAGGCCACGACGAGGGTGCCGGGCCGGCAGGCCAGCTCGTGGGTGCAGCCGTCGGGGTGCGGGAGGATCTCGTCGAGGATCACCTCGCCGAGCGAGGCGAGGTCGCAGGAGCCCAGGATGTCCGTCTGGAAGCGGGAGACGCCCGAGTAGCGGACGATCAGGTCCTCGTCGTGCTTGTGGCAGTTGTGCCGGAAGCGGATCTCCATGCCGGCGGGGGCCGTGCGGCGCATGTCCAGCGGGCGCAGGTCCTTCACGCAGCGGCGGCCGCCGAACTCGTAGTGGCACGGGTCGGTGGCGAAGGCGCGGGCGCCGGGCGGCAGGCCGTCGGCGAGTTCCGGCAGCCGCGCCAGGTAGGGGCCGGGGTCGATGGAGACCGCGGCCGCGCCCTCGCTTATTTCGACGTACTTCACATCAGCACCTCTCGGGACACCGGAGGCCGTCTGCCGTGGACCACGCGGATCACGCGGATCACACCCCGAGCTCCGCCGCTATCCGCCCCGCCCGTACCGCGGTCACCAGCTCCTCGTGGTCCGCCTCCGTGCGGTCGGCGTAGGCCACCGCGAACGCGGCGATCGCCTCGTCCAGCTCCTCGTTCTTGCCGCAGTAGCCGGCGATCAGGCGCGGGTCGGCGCTGTGCGAGTGGGCGCGGGCCAGCAGGGCGCCGGTCATCCTGCCGTAGTCGTCGATCTGGTCGGGGGACAGGGCGGCGGGGTCGACGCTGCCCTTGCGGTTGCGGAACTGGCGGACCTGGAAGGGACGCCCCTCCACCGTGGTCCAGCCGAGCAGGATGTCGCTGACCACCTGCATCCGCTTCTGGCCGAGGACCACCCGGCGGCCCTCGTGGTCGACGGCCGGTGTCTCGAAGCCGGCCGTCGCGAGATGGGGGACGAGCGCGGACGGGCGGGCCTCCTTGACCTGGAGGATCAGCGGCTCGCCTCGGTGGTCGAGGAGGAGGACGACGTAGGAGCGGGTGCCGACGCTGCCGGTGCCGACGATGCGGAAGGCGACGTCGTGCGGGGTGTGCCGGGCGAGCAGCGGGTGGCGGTCCTCGGAGAGCGTGGTGACGTAGTGCTCCAAGGCGGCGGTGACCGCCTCCGCCTCCGCGTCGGGGACCCGGCGCAGCACCGGCACGGCGTCCACGAAGCGGCGGCCGCCGTCCTCGGTGGGCTCGGTGGAGCGGGCCGCGAACCGGCCGCTGGTGTTGGCGCGGGCCTTCTCCGAGACCCGGCGCAGGGTGCCGACCATGTCGTGGGCGTCGGAGTGGGAGACCAGCTCCTCGTCCGCGATCGCGTTCCACGCGTCCAGCACCGGGAGCTTGGCCAGCAGGCGCATGGTGCGGCGGTAGGCACCGGCCGCGTCGCCCGCCGCCTTGCGGCACATGTCCTCGTCGGCGCCCGCCTCCCGGCCGGCCAGCACCAGGGAGGCGGCGAGCCGCTTGAGGTCCCACTCCCAGGGACCGAGCACCGTCTCGTCGAAGTCGTTCAGGTCGATGACGAGGTCGCCGCGCGGGTCGCCGTACAGGCCGAAGTTGGCCGCGTGGGCGTCGCCGCAGATCTGGGTGGCGATCCTGGTCATCGGGGTGCGGGCCAGGTCGTGCGCCATCAGGCCGGCCGAGCCGCGCAGGAACGCGAACGGGCTCGCCGCCATCCTGCCGACCCTTATCGGGACCAGTTCCGGGATGCGGTCCCGGTTGGACTCCTCGACCGCGCGGACCGCGTCGGGACGGGAGCCGTCCAGGTCCAGGGCGTCATGGCCGCGGCGCGGCACCGCCGAACGCAGCGCCCTGCCCTCCTCCTTGGGGGAGCCCTGCGAAGGCCACTGCGCAAACCCCTTCGGCGCAGGCAGCTTGCGCCCGCCGGCCGCCGTCGGCTCTTCCACTCCGGTCACGTCGACCGCCTCCCCCGTACTCCACGCACGCACCCGCACGAACATCAACTCGTGGAGACGGTACAGGCGGAGGCCGAGAGCCGTCAGACCCTGTGGACAACTTCGGGACGGTTTGCGGAGGGTGGGGCGCCGTCGTCGTATATCTGGCGCCCGGTGAGGTTTGTTCACGCAGCCGAAGACAGCACGGAACGCTCCCAGAACAAGGCCACAGCCCCTGAAACAGCCCCTGAAGCGGCTTCAGTGGCTGAACAACCCGGGGTTCCTGCGGACGAAATCGCCTACTCCCGCGGCGGGGCGCCCGGTGACCTCTGTCATGCCGGCCGCCTGGCGGTCGTAGCGGCCGGCCGCGTGCAGCCGAGCCATGGTGGAGACGTGCTGGAAGACGTGGTCCGGCAGTCCCAGCGCTTTGAGGTCGTCGTCGAGCCATTCCTGCAACGGGACCTCGGTGCAGTCGACCGTGCGGTGCAGGGCACCGGAGATCTCCGCGGCCAGAGCGGCGGCGTCCTGGGACCGGGGACCGGTCAGCTCGTAGGTCCGGCCGATGTGCCGGGCCGGATCGGCCAGGATCTCCTCGACCACCGCGGCAACGTCTGCGGCGGCGATCGGAGAGGTCTTCGCCTTGCCGAAGGGCCACCTGAGGCTGCCGTCCTCGACGGCCGACGAAAGCACGGTCAGGAAGACCGGGTTCTCCATGAAGACGGTGGGCCTGACCTCGACCACGGGCAGTCCCGACCAGTCGAGGACCTGCTCGACCAGCCACTGCTGACGATGCTGACGCGAATCCGAGCCGCTGGTGGCGTCCATCTCGGAGATGGTCAGCTGCGACATGTTCACGAACACCTCCAGCCCTCCGTAGGCGCGCGCGACCGTGGCCGTGGTCACCGCGGCCAGCAGGTACTCCGTCGAGACGGCCATGCCGAAATACATCCGCCCGCAGCCGTCGAGGGCGTCGGCGACATCACGGGCCCGCGTCAGATCCCCGACCACGACCTCGGCACCCGTCGCACGCAGCGCCTGGGCACGGTCGTCTTCCCGGTGCACCAGAGCACGGACCTGGAGGCCCCGGCGCCGCAGCCCCTGGACGACCGTCCTGCCGACGGCCCCGACGCTGCCCGCCGCACCGGTCACCAGAACGGGCCGCCCGCCCGCCTCCGCGCTGTAGTCCATGGGGGCAGCCTGCGACCGGCCCGGCCAGGTCGCAACCGGGGTGCGGTCCGGCCCCGGGTCCGCCCGTGAGATAGCTCACGGGCGGGCCCCCGCATACCCCGGCAAGGCCGTGCGATGCCTCACAGCCGACGCACCGCCACCCGGCGACCACCGGACAACGAGAAACGGGCCCCCGCGGTGACTTCCGTCACCGGCGGAGACCCGTCCCATCGGTATCTCTCTGTGCGCGAGGGGGGAGTTGAACCCCCACGCCCTTGCGGGCACTGGAACCTGAATCCAGCGCGTCTGCCTATTCCGCCACCCGCGCATTGGGTGTGTCTTCCGGCTTCTGCCCCGTTGTTTCCTTCGGGTTGGCGCCTTCCGACATCGAGAACACTAGCACGTGGGGCAGGGTGGGTTCACATCCCTTGTCCCGGGGCAGCGCTCACCTGAGTGATCACGTACCGAGCAGTCTGCGGCCACGTATCAACCTCGTACCGGTCCAGCCCATCTGTCCAGGAGACGGATCGGGTCCACAGTCGGGTGCGGGACACTGGACGTGGGCCACCTCTACGATCCATGGCAGAACGAGCGCCGATCCCGGGCAGGAGAAGCACGGGGAAGAGTTCGAAGGGGGGCCGCTGGGGGAACCGGCTGATTGCCGGGCGCGTAGATACGATCAGTGAGCGGTAACGGCAACGGCAGGCAGTACGGGCAAGGCGACAGAGGAGGTGCCCTGTGGGAGTCCTGAAGAAGTTCGAGCAGCGTCTCGAAGGTCTGGTCAACGGCACCTTCGCGAAGGTGTTCAAGTCCGAGGTCCAGCCCGTGGAGATCGCCGGCGCGCTGCAGCGCGAGTGCGACAACAACGCGACCATCTGGAACCGGGACCGGACCGTCGTACCCAACGACTTCATCGTGGAGCTGAGCGCGCCGGACTTCGAGCGGCTCAGCCCCTACTCCGGGCAGCTCGGCGACGAGCTCGCCGGGATGGTCCGCGACTACGCCAAGCAGCAGCGCTACACCTTCATGGGGCCGATCAAGGTCAACCTGGAGAAGGCGGACGACCTCGACACCGGCCTGTACCGGGTGCGCAGCCGCACGCTCGCCTCCTCCAGCAACCAGCAGGCCTCCGAGCGCGCCCCCGCGGGCGGCGCCCCGCAGCGCCCCGGCGGCTACGGCTACCCGCAGCAGAGCGCCGCCGCCCCGCCGATGCCGAGCGCCCCGCCGCCCGGCACCCGCCCCGGCGGCTACGGATACCCGCAGCCGACCCAGGCGGCCGGCCAGCGGCCGCCCTCGGGTCCCGTCGGCGCCCCGGCGGCCGGCGCCCGCACCCGCTACTGGATCGAGATCAACGGCACCCGCCACCAGATCTCCCGCGCGACGCTCGTGCTGGGCCGCAGCACCGAGGCCGACGTGCGGATCGACGACCCCGGCGTCTCCCGCCGGCACTGCGAGATCCGGACCGGTTCGCCCTCGACGATCCAGGATCTCGGGTCCACCAACGGCATCGTGGTGGACGGGCAGCACACCACCCGCGCTACGCTCCGCGACGGCTCGCGGATCGTCGTGGGCAGCACCACCATCATTTACCGGCAAGCCGAAGGGTGAAGCGGGGGCAATGTCAGAGCTGACCCTCACGGTCATGCGGCTGGGTTTCCTGGCCGTACTGTGGCTGTTCGTGATCGTGGCCGTGCAGGTCATCCGCAGCGACCTGTTCGGTACGCGCGTCACCCAGCGCGGATCGCGTAGGGAAGAAGGACGGCGGCAGCAGCCCGCCGCCCGGCAGCAGGCCGCGCCACCGCAGCAGCGCGGCCAGCAGCCCGCAGCCGGCGGCCGGCAGCGCCGCAACGCCCCCACCAAGCTGGTCGTCTCCGAGGGCACCCTCACCGGTACGACGGTCGCGCTCCAGGGCCAGACCATCACCCTCGGCCGCGCCCACGACTCGACGATCGTGCTGGACGACGACTACGCCTCCAGCCGTCATGCCAGGATCTACCCGGACCGCGACGGCCAGTGGATCGTCGAGGACCTCGGCTCGACCAACGGCACCTACCTGGACCGGTCCCGGCTGACGACCCCCACGCCGATCCCGCTGGGCGCGCCGATCCGCATCGGCAAAACCGTCATCGAGCTGCGGAAGTAGTGCTACATCATGGATAGGCGCGAGCGGAGCGAGCACGCAGCGGCGGACCGGACGCCGGTCCCCGGCGCGCTCCCGACCGGAGGGTGGGCACCGTGCGGATGTACCCGGAGCCGACGGGCGAGGTGCGCATGAGTCTGTCACTGCGCTTCGCCGCCGGATCGCACAAAGGCATGATCCGGGAGGGCAACGAGGACTCCGGTTACGCCGGTCCCCGCCTGCTCGCCATCGCCGACGGCATGGGCGGCCAGGCCGCGGGCGAGGTCGCCTCCTCCGAGGTGATCTCCACCCTGGTCACGCTCGACGACGACGTGCCCGGCTCCGACATCCTCACCTCCCTCGGCCACGCCGTGCAGCGCGCCAACGACCAGCTGCGCGCCATGGTCGAGGAGGACCCGCAGCTGGAGGGCATGGGGACCACCCTCACCGCCCTGCTGTGGACCGGGCAGCGGCTCGGCCTCGTGCACGTCGGGGACTCCCGCGCGTACCTGCTCCGTGACGGCGTGCTCACGCAGATCACCCAGGACCACACCTGGGTGCAGCGCCTCGTCGACGAGGGCCGGATCACCGAGGAAGAGGCCACCACCCACCCGCAGCGCTCGCTGCTGATGCGCGCTCTCGGCAGCGGCGACCACGTCGAGCCGGACCTCTCCATCCGCGAGGTGCGCGCGGGTGACCGTTATCTCATCTGCTCCGACGGGCTCTCCGGGGTCGTCTCCCACCAGACCCTGGAGGAGACCCTCGCCAGCTACCAGGGCCCGCAGGAGACCGTGCAGGAGCTGATCCAGCTCGCGCTGCGCGGCGGCGGCCCGGACAACATCACCGTCATCATCGCGGACGTCCTCGACCTGGACACCGGCGACACCCTCGCGGGCCAGCTCTCCGACACCCCGGTGGTGGTCGGCGCGGTCGCCGAGAACCAGCACCACCTGCACGACAACGGCTACATGCAGACCCCGGCCGGCCGCGCCGCCAACCTCGGCCGGCAGGCCCACGGCGGGGGCGGCGAGTTCGGCCCGCCCGGCTCGGGCGACACCACCGGCTACGTCCCCACCGACAGCTTCGGCGGCTACACCGACGACGACTTCGTCAAGCCCCGCAAGGGCCGCAGGTGGCTGAAGAGATCCTTCTTCGGCATCCTCGCCCTCGCCGTGATCGGCGGGGGCCTGTACGGCGGCTACCGCTGGACGCAGACGCAGTACTACGTCGGCGCCAACGGCGAGCACGTCGCGCTGTACCAGGGCATCAGCCAGGACCTGGCCTGGGTCTCGCTGTCGAAGGTGGAGACGGACCACCCCGAGATCGAACTCAAGTACCTGCCGCCCTACCAGCAGAAGCAGGTCAAGGCGACCATCGCCGAGGGCGGCCTCAAGGACGCCCAGTCGAAGGTCCAGGAGCTGGCCGTGCAGGCCTCCGCCTGCAAGAAGGAGTCGGAGCGCACCACCGCCGAGTCCAAGACCGGCTCCAAGACCGGCCAGGGCGAGGCCGGCGGCACCACGGGAACCACCAAGACCTCTCTCACGTCCAAGGCCTCGCCAAGCCCTTCGCACTCGACGTCCTCCACGGCGTCACAGTCCCCGTCCCCCTCAGCGACCCCCAGCCCCGGCCCCACCCTCTCGGAGGATGAGCAGAAGGTCGTCTCGCTGTGCGGTAAGCAGTAGGCAAGCCGTGAGAGGCCCTGTCACACGATGAGTAGTTCCACCAACAGCTCGACCCATCACACGTCCACGATCGGTGCCATCGGCGCACCCAGCCGACGCAACACCGAGCTGGCGCTCCTGGTGTTCGCCGTAGTCATCCCGGTGTTCGCCTACGCCAACGTGGGCCTGGCCATCAACGACAAGGTGCCGGCCGGCCTGCTCAGCTACGGTCTCGGCCTCGGGCTGCTGGCCGGCGTCGCCCACCTCGCCGTGCGCCGGTTCGCGCCGTACGCGGACCCGCTGCTGCTGCCGCTGGCCACGCTCCTCAACGGCCTCGGGCTCGTCGTCATCTGGCGGCTCGACCAGTCCAAGCTGCTGCAGTCCATCAAGCAGGCGGGCACGGCGGCACCCCGGCAGCTGATGTACACCGCGATGGGCATCGCCCTGTTCATCGTGGTGCTGATCTTCCTCAAGGACCACCGCGTCCTGCAGCGCTACACGTACATCTCCATGGTCGGCGCGCTGACCCTGCTGCTGCTGCCGCTGGTGCCGGGCCTCGGCGCCAACATCTACGGCGCGAAGATCTGGATCTCGGTCGCCGGGTTCTCCATCCAGCCCGGTGAGTTCGCGAAGATCGTCCTGGCGATCTTCTTCGCCGGCTACCTGATGGTGAAGCGCGACGCGCTCGCCCTCGCCAGCCGCCGCTTCATCGGCCTCTACCTGCCCCGCGGCCGCGACCTCGGCCCGATCCTGGTCGTCTGGTTCATCTCGATCCTGATCCTGGTCTTCGAGACCGACCTCGGCACCTCGCTGCTGTTCTTCGGAATGTTCGTCATCATGCTGTACGTCGCCACCGAGCGGACCAGCTGGATCGTCTTCGGTCTGCTGATGTCCGCGGCCGGCGCCGTCGGTGTCGCGAGCTTCGAACCGCACGTCCAGCAGCGTGTCCAGGCCTGGCTCAACCCGCTGAAGGAGTACAAGCTCAGCCAGCAGGGCGTGGCCGGCCACTCCGAGCAGTCGATGCAGGCGCTGTGGGCGTTCGGCTCCGGCGGCACCCTCGGCACCGGCCTCGGCCAGGGCCACTCGGACCTGATCCGGTTCGCCGCCAACTCCGACTTCGTGCTCGCCACCTTCGGCGAGGAGCTCGGCCTGGCCGGCATCATGGCGATCCTGCTGATCTACGGCCTGATCGTGGAGCGCGGTGTGCGCACCGCCCTCGCCGCCCGCGACCCCTTCGGCAAGCTGCTGGCCGTCGGCCTCTCCGGCGCGATGGCCCTCCAGGTCTTCGTCGTCGCGGGCGGTGTGATGGGCCTGATCCCGCTGACCGGTATGACGATGCCGTTCCTGGCGTACGGCGGTTCGTCCGTGATCGCCAACTGGGCGCTCATCGGCATCCTCATCAGAATCAGCGACACCGCACGGCGCCCGGCGCCCGCCCCCGTCAGCAACCCCGATGCCGAGATGACCCAGGTGGTCCGCCCGTCATGAACAAGCCCCTGCGCCGAATCGCGCTCTTCTGCGGCCTCCTCGTCCTCACCCTGCTGCTGCGCGACAACTGGCTCCAGTACGTCAAGGCCGACACCCTCCGCGAGGACACCCTCAACCGCCGCGTCACCATCGCCCGGTACTCGACCCCGCGCGGCGACATCATCGTCGACGGCAACCCGATCACCGGCTCCACGGCGACCAACTCCTCCGGTCTCAACGACCTGAAGTACAAGCGCACGTACAAGGACGGCCCCATGTGGTCGCCGGTCACCGGCTTCGCCTCCCAGGCCTTCGGTGCCAACCTGATGGAGTCCGTGGAGGACGGCATCCTCACCGGCAACGACGACCGGCTCTTCTTCCGCAACACCCTCGACATGATCACGGGCAAGCAGAAGCAGGGCGGCAACGTCGTCACCACCCTCAGCGCGGCCGCGCAGAAGGCCGCGTACAACGGTCTGAAGGCACAGGGCGGCAAGGGCGCGGTGGTCGCGCTTGAGCCCTCCACGGGCAAGATCCTGGCCCTCGCCTCCTACCCGTCCTACGACCCCTCCAGCTTCGCCGGCACCTCGGACACCGACGCCGAGGCCTGGAAGAAGCTGCAGAAGAAATACAACCCGAACGACCCGATGCTGAACCGGGCGCTGCGCGAGACCTACCCGCCGGGCTCCACCTTCAAGGTGGTCACCGCCGCCGCCGCGCTGCAGAACGGGCTGTACACCTCCGCGGACGAGGCCACGAAGTCGCCGCTGCCCTACGTCATGCCGGGCACCACGACCGAGCTGAAGAACGAGGGCAGCATCCCCTGCAAGAACGCGACCATGCGGATCGCGCTCCGATACTCCTGCAACACCGTCTTCGGCAAGATCGGCGCCGACCTCGGCAACGACAAGATGCTCGCCGAGGCCAAGAAGTTCGGCTTCGACGCCGAGCAGTTCACCCCGACCCGCTCCAGCGCCTCGGTCTTCTCCGACGGCATGAACCAGTCGCAGACCGCGCTGTCCTCGATCGGCCAGTACAACACCGCCGCGACCCCGCTGCAGATGGCCATGGTCGCCTCCGCGGTCGCCAACGACGGCAAGCTGATGAAGCCGTACATGGTCGACAAGCTGCAGTCGTCGAACCTCGACACGGTCGCCCAGACCGATCCCGAGGAGATGAGCCAGCCGCTGTCGTCCGGCAACGCCCAGATCCTCCAGTCGATGATGGAGACGGTCGTCAAGGACGGCACCGGCAAGAACGCGCAGATCAACGGCATCACCGTGGGCGGCAAGACCGGTACCGCCCAGCACGGCGTGGAGAACAGCGAGAACCCCTACGCCTGGTTCATCTCGTACGCCAAGCTCCCCGACGGCAGCAAGCCCGTCGCCGTCGCCGTGGTGATCGAGGACGACCAGGCCAACCGTGACGACATCTCCGGCGGCGGCCTGGCGGCCCCGATCGCGAAGAGCGTGATGGAGGCAGTCATCAACAGCAAGAAGTGACCCCGCTCACGTCCCCTTCACATCGGTGCACGTTGACATACCGGTCCTGTATCGGGTTACGGGCTTGGCCAGGTCACACAAACACAGCCGGGTACGGTAGGCCCGGACGGCAGCCTCCGACCGCACACCCGTGCCGGTCGGGACCGACGGAGAGGGCTGGTAGGGAACTATGGAAGAGCCGCGTCGCCTCGGCGGCCGGTACGAGCTGGGCCACGTGCTCGGCCGTGGTGGCATGGCGGAGGTCTACCTCGCCCATGACACGCGGCTCGGCCGCACGGTGGCGGTGAAGACGCTGCGCGCGGACCTCGCGCGCGACCCGTCCTTCCAGGCCCGGTTCCGCCGGGAGGCCCAGTCGGCCGCCTCGCTCAACCATCCCGCGATCGTCGCGGTCTACGACACGGGCGAGGACTACATCGACGGGGTCTCGATCCCGTACATCGTCATGGAGTACGTGGACGGCTCGACGCTGCGGGAGCTCCTGCACTCCGGCCGCAAGCTGCTGCCGGAGCGCGCGATGGAGATGACCATCGGCATCCTCCAGGGCCTGGAGTACGCGCACCGCAGCGGCATCGTCCACCGTGACATCAAGCCGGCGAACGTCATGCTGACGCGCAACGGCCAGGTCAAGGTCATGGACTTCGGCATCGCCCGCGCCATGGGCGACTCCGGCATGACCATGACCCAGACGGCGGCCGTCATCGGCACCGCCCAGTACCTCTCCCCGGAGCAGGCCAAGGGCGAGCAGGTCGACGCCCGCTCGGACCTCTACTCGACGGGTTGCCTCCTCTACGAGCTGCTGACGGTACGGCCGCCCTTCGTGGGCGACAGCCCGGTCGCGGTCGCCTACCAGCACGTCCGCGAGGAACCCCAGCCGCCGTCGGTCTTCGACCCCGAGATCACGCCCGAGATGGACGCCATCGTCCTGAAGGCCCTGGTCAAGGACCCGAACTACCGGTACCAGTCCGCCGACGAGATGCGCGCCGACATCGAGGCCTGCCTCGACGGCCAGCCGGTCGCGGCCACCGCGGCCATGGGCTCCGTCGGCTACGGCGGCTACCCGGACGACATGCCGACCACGGCCATGCGCTCCGACGCCGGCGCCACCACCATGCTCCCCCCGATGAACCCGGACGACGGCGGCTACGGCTACGACGAGCGCCCGGACCGCCGCCGCCAGCAGAAGAAGAAGAGCAACACGTCCACGATCCTGCTCGTGGTCGCGGGCATCCTCGTGCTGGTGGGCTCGATCCTGATCGGGAAATGGGTGGTCAGCGGGGGCGGCACGGACAAACCCTTCGCCGCCCCGAACTTCGTCGGCCAGACCTACGCGGACGCGCAGAAGATGGCCGACAACTCCGGCCTGAAGCTGGGCACCCCGACCCGGAAGGCCTGCGACAACGCGCCGAAGGGCAGCGTCTGCTCCCAGGACCCGACGGCCGGCTCGGACGTGAACAAGGGCGACACGGTCAACCTCGTGGTCTCCACGGGCGCCCCGAAGGTCGCGGTGCCGGACGTCCAGGGCCTGACCTTCGACAAGGCGGAGGAGCAGCTCACGGCCAAGGGCTTCAAGGTCGAGAAGAAGACCCAGGTCTCCGAGCAGACGGCGGGCGTCGTCATCGGCCAGGACCCCTCGGGCGACACGGAGCTCCAGAAGGGCTCCACGATCACCCTCACCGTTGCCAAGGCCGAGGAGAAGTCCACGGTCCCGGACGTCACCGGGCAGACCTGCGACGCGGCCAAGGCGCAGATGACGGCCAACAACCTGACCGGCAACTGCACCGAGGTGGACACCACCGACGCCAACCAGGTCGGCAAGGTCATCTCGACCGACCCGCAGGCCGGCAGCCAGGTCAAGAAGAACTCGTCGGTGAACATCCAGATCGGCAAGGCCCAGCAGCAGACCGCTGTGCCGAGCGTCCTGGGCCAGACCGTGAAGCAGGCCAAGCAGACCCTGCAGGCGGCCGGCTTCACCAACATCCAGTTCAACGGCGACTCGAGCGACAACGCCCTCGTCACCAACCAGGACCCGCAGGCCAACACCGGCGTCACCGACCCCGGCAGCACGACGATCACCCTCACCACGGTGAGCACCGGCAACGGCAACAACAACGGCGGTACCAACTTCTTCGGCGGTACCTTCGGCTGACGTTCCGCGTGTGACAACGGACGGGCCCCTGCCGGGGAATCACCGGCAGGGGCCCGCTCGTACTCCGCGGCCCTGGACCACGCGATGCTCCCGCGCGACAGCGAACCGGCACGTCAGGTGCGTGGTACCTCCGGGCATGGAGTCCCCGGCCCGGACACAGCCTTTCGTCGGCGCCGCACGAGCGGGTCCGTCAGCGCAGTTCCTTCGGCGGCGTCCGCTCGCTGTCCACCTTCTGCACCCGCACCAGCTCGCCCCACACCACGTACCGGTAGCGGCTCGTGTAGACCGGCGTGCAGGTCGTCAGGGTGATGTAGTGGCCCGGCTTGGTCTTGCCGGACTCCTCGGGGATCTGCGAGAGGACCTTGACGTTGTACTTCGAGGTCTCGGGGAGGATGTCGTAGACCTTGTAGACGTACCAGTTGTCGCGGGTCTCGAAGACGACCGGGTCGCCGACCTTCACCTTGTCGATGTTGTGGAACTTGGCGCCGTGGCCGTCGCGGTGGGCGGCGAGGGTGAAGTTGCCGGTCTTGCCGGTGGTGGGGAGCGCGGCCTTGGCCGGGTCCGTGTAGTAGCCGGCCACACCGTTGTTCAGGACGTCCGTCGACGTGCCCTTCTCGACCAGGACCTCGCCGTTCCTCATCGACGGCACGTGCAGGAAGCCGATGCCGTTCTTCGTGTTCAGCGCGCCGGGACCGGTGTCCTGCTGAGCCCAGGTCTCCCGGACCTTGTCGCCCGCCCGGTCGGCCTTGCGGTCCGCTATCACGTTCGTCCACCACAGCGAGTAGACGACGAACAGGCCGAGCACCAGGCCCGCCGTGATGAGGAGTTCACCGAAGACGCTGACCGCCATGGCGATCCGGCCCATCGGCCGACGGCCTGCGGCGGGCGCCGTGTCCGGCGCGTCGGTCTTGTCTTCGGTGTCGTCGGTGGTCGCTGCCACAGTTCCTCTGCCTCTGCCCTTACTCGACGAGCGCGTCCGGCTTGCCCTTGCTGCGCGGGCGTTCCTCGACCATCTTGCCCCACACGATCAACCGGTACTTGCTCGTGAACTCCGGCGTGCAGGTGGTGAGCGTGATGTACCGGCCCGGCTGGGTGAAACCCGAACCCTTCGGCACCGGGTCCAGCACGCTCACGTTGCTCGGCGACGTCACCGGCAGCATCGACGTCACCTTGTACACGTAGTACTCGTCCTGCGTCTCGACGACGACCGCGTCGCCGGCCACCAGCTTGTTGATGTACCGGAACGGCTCACCGTGCGTGTTGCGGTGCGCGGCCAGACCGAAGTTGCCGGTCTTGTCCTGCGGCATCGCGGTCTTCAGCGTGCCCTCGCCGTAGTGCCCGACCATCCCCTTGTCGAGGACCTTCTTGTTGCTGACGCCCTCGGCGATCGGCGCCACCACGTCCAGCTTGGGGATGTGCAGGATGGCGAAGCCCTGGCCGGGCGCGAAGACACCGGGGGCGCGCTTGCCGCTCGCCCAGTCCTTCTGGAGACTGCTGGCCTCGCTGCCGGCCTGGGCGTGGGCGCGGACGTTCGTCCACCACAGCTGGTACGTGACGAACAGCAGCATCAGCACGCCGGTGGTGATGAACACCTCGCCTATCGCCCGGCTCGCCATGACGGCCGGGCTGGGCTTGCGCAACCGCTGCTGCCGACGGGCCTCGACCCGGGACAGCGGCCGCCCCGGTGCGGCGCTCGGCGCGATGCCCGGTGCGGTGTTCTCCGGCAGCGCCGTCTCCGGTGCGCCACCGTGCCGCCCGCCACGCCGCTTGGCGGCCTTTCTGCGGGCCGCTCGGCCCCCTCCTGGGGTTCCGGTGCCGGAAGAGGCTGCTGTGCCCACAGAGGCCGATATGGGCGGCGGATCGGGGATCCGCAGCGCGACGGTCTCCTCGTCGATCGGCGGGAGCGGCGGCAGAAACGCCGTCTCCCCGAGCGCACCTGACCCCTCGTACGGCTGATCCCCGTACGAGGCACCGGTCTCGCGCTCGGGGCGCAGCGCGGTCACGCCGTGGCCCTGCCCACCACCGGGGCGAGCCCCGCCGACCTGGCCACGGCCCCCTGGTCACCGCACTCCACCAGCCAGTTGGCCAGCATCAGGTGCCCGTGCTCGGTCAGCACCGACTCGGGGTGGAACTGCACGCCCTCCACCGGGAGTTCACGGTGCCTGAGGCCCATGATGATCCCGTCGTGGGTGCGGGCGGTCACCTCCAGCTCGGCCGGCACCGTGGCCGGCTCGGCGGCCAGCGAGTGGTAGCGGGTCGCGGTGAAGGGCGAGGGCAGGCCCGCGAAGACGCCCTTGCCGCCGTGCTCGACCAGCGAGGTCTTGCCGTGCAGCAGCTCGGGCGCCCGGTCCACCACACCGCCGTACGCCACCTGCATCGACTGCATGCCGAGGCAGACGCCGAAGACCGGGACGCCGGTCGCGGCGCAGTGCCGGACCATGTCCACGCAGACGCCCGCCTCTTCCGGCGTGCCGGGACCGGGCGAGAGCAGCACCCCGTCGAACCCGTCCTGGGCGTGCGCCGTCGACACCTCGTCGTTGCGCAGCACCTCGCACTCGGCGCCCAGCTGGTACAGGTACTGGACCAGGTTGAAGACGAAGCTGTCGTAGTTGTCGACGACGAGAATCCGCGCGCTCACTGGTTGTCCACCGTCACATCGTTGAAGGGCAGCAGCGGTTCGGCCCAGGGGAAGACGTACTGGAAGAGGACGTAGATGACGGCCAGGACGAGCAGGAGTGAGATCAGCGCCCTCACCCACGCGTTGCCCGGCAGATGCCGCCAGATCCAGCCGTACATGCCGTCCCTTCCGTTCCACCACGGCACCAGAAACCCGCCGTACTGCACCAGACTAACGGCGCAGCGCCTTGGGTCTGCCTGACTCCACGGGCTGTGTGGAGTCCAAGTGCGCCCAGACGATCAGCCGATGGCTGTGCCCCCATTCCGGATCGCACGTGGTCAGCGTGAGATAGCGCCCCGGACGCGTATACCCCGACTTACGTGGCACAGGGTCGATCACTTCAACGTCCGTCGGAACTGTTTTGTAAGGGCCTTTGTCGATCCGATACGTGAACCAGGTCGTCCCGTCCGTCAGGACGATCGCATCGCCCTCGCGCAGCTTCGGGAAGTCGAGGAACGGGTCGCCGTAGGTGCGCCGGTGGCCGGCGACCGCGAAGTTGCCCACCTGGCCCAGCCCGGCGGTCCGGGCGTAGTGGGCGAGGCCCTTCTTCAGCACGTCGGTGCCGGTGCCCTCCAGAACCGGCTTGTTCCACGTGAAACCGAACCGGGGGATGTACATGATCGCGAAGGGCCTGCCGTAGTGGTAGGCGGCCGGTGTCGCGGGTGCGGCGCTCGCCGTCGCCGTGGGGTTCACCGTGGCCTTCGCCGACCACTGCCGCTGTAACTGGTCGATCTGGTCGTGCATCACGCTGTCGGCCTTCACGCCGGTCCAGAACAGCACGTACGCGACGAAGAGCACGATGAGCGTGCCGACGGTGATGCAGAGCTCGCTGACGGTCCTGACGATCACGCGCACCGGCGGCTCCAGAAAGTGACGAGCTGCTTACTCCACGGGCTTCGCGTAGTGCAGATCCACTGTGCCCGAGTAGCCCGGAAGAGTCACCGTCCCGTCCTCGGTCACTTTCCAGCCGAGGCCGTACACGTTCACGTACACCATGTAGTTCTGGATCGCCTCGGAGTCCGCGAGCGACTTCTGCATCTTCGCCGGGTCACCGATCGCCTGGATCTTGTACGGCGGTGAGTAGACCCGGCCCTGGAGGATCAGCGTGTTGCCGACGCAGCGCACGGCGCTGGTGGAGATCAGCCGCTGGTCCATGACCTTGATGCCCTGGGCGCCGCCCTGCCACAGGGCGTTCACCACGGCCTGCAGGTCCTGCTGGTGGATGACCAGGTAGTCGGGCTGCGGTTCGGGGTAGCCCGGCAGCTTGGCGGTGGCGTTCGGCGGGGCGTCGTTGAGCGTGACGGTGATCGCCTTGCCGGTCAGCTTCTGGGTGCCGGCGTCCTTCTCCAGGCCGGCGAGCTGGTCGTCCTGCGCCTTGGTGGAGCCGTCGTCGCGCTTGGCGAGCTTCTCGTTCTGGTCACGGGTGCTCGCGTTGGACTCGTCCAGCTCCTTGTTCTTGCGGCTGTGCTCCTGGATCAGGTCGGAGAGCTTGAGCAGGTTGTCGTCCGAGCGGATGTCGGTGCCCTTGGCCGTGTTGAAGCTGGTGAAGAAGAGCAGACCGGCCAGGGCGAAGACGCCCACGGTGAGGATCCGCACCGGACGGAGGCGCGGCCGGGGGCCGGGCCGGGAACCGCCCTCATCGGCCGGGCCGGAACCCGTTGATCCGGTCGCGTTGGAGTCGGCAGAATTGCTCAACGTACCCTTATCTCCTTCAGCGCCACGGAAGCACTACGCTAACGGACGCCCGGGGGAGCGCTCAGTCTGCCCTTACTGTCCCCTTGTACGCTGCCCCGAGCCCGACCCAGTTACCTGCGCGGCCACGCAGCGCATCGACAGGAGAGACCCTCGTGCCGAAGTCACGTATCCGCAAGAAGGCCGACTACACGCCGCCCCCGGCGAAGCAGGCGACCGCCATCAAGCTCAACAATCGCGCCTGGGTCGCGCCGGTGATGCTGGCCATGTTCCTCATCGGGCTGGCCTGGATCGTCGTCTTCTACGTGACCGACGGTTCACTGCCGATCGACAGCCTCGACAACTGGAACATCGTCGTGGGCTTCGGCTTCATCGCGGCCGGCTTCGGCGTCTCCACCCAGTGGAAGTAGTGCCGCGGTAGCTCTGCCCAGGGCTATCCGCTGAGTTATCCACAGGCCTGACCTGCTGTCCACACCCTCCTGGGGAAAAGACGACGATCTGTGGATAACCCGTCGAGTGTTGACGCCGGTACGACTACCACAACACTCGCCGTAAAACCGCTCGCCCCCTCCCTGACCTGCGGTAACGCAGGTGAGTGGGAGGGGGCGCAGTTGTGCACGCACGTTGTGCACAAGATCGGCCACCGACTGTGGACAACGGTTCGGTATCGGTGCGGTGAGCCGCCGTGATCGGGGAGCAGGCTCAGGCTCGGGCTCAGGTGAGCTGCGCGGTCCGGACGACCGTGATCACCACGGCCACGACCAGCACCAGCGCACACGTGCCGTACTGGATCAGGTTCCGCCGCTCGCGCGGGGCGTGCACCATCGCGTAGCCGGTGACGACACCGGCGACCAGGCCGCCGATGTGGGCCTGCCAGGCGATGCCGCCGCTGAACGTGAAGATGAGGTTGATCACCAGCAGGGCGATGATCGGCCGCATGTCGTAGTTGAGCCGGCGGATGAGCACCGCGGTGGCGCCGAAGAGGCCGAAGATCGCGCCGGAGGCGCCGAGCGAGGGCTGGTTCTGGGCGGCCAGCAGATACGTGAGGGCGCTGCCGGCCAGGCCGGAGACGAAGTAGAGCGTGATGTAGCGGGCGCGGCCGAGGGCGGCTTCCAGGGGGCCGCCGATCCACCAGAGGCTGAGCATGTTGAACACGATGTGCATGGGGTTCGTCGGGTCGTGCAGGAACATCGCGGTCAGCATGCGGTAGTACTCGCCCTGGGCCACCCCCTCCAGCGGGCTGAACTGGGAGTACTGAGCCTGGCCGATCATCTCGAAGTGATTGGTGAAACTGTCCCCGACGGACTTCTGGACCAGGAAGACGGCAATGTTGATGCCGATCAGGATCTTGGTGAGCAGCCGCGGGTCGGCGGTCATCGTGCCGCCGGCGAGGGTGCGGGGCTGCGAGGCGGCCGGGGGCGGGCCGCTCTGGCCTGCGGTGGTGCCGCGGACGCAGTCGGGGCACTGGAAGCCCACGGAGGCGCTGACCATGCACTCGGGGCAGATGGGGCGCTCGCAGCGGGTGCAGCGCACGCCGGTCTCCCGGTCCGGGTGCCGGTAGCACTTGGGCAGGCTGTGGGCGTCGCGCGCGCTGCCTGCCGCCTGGTCCTCCATGGGGTCCCCTCGCTCGTCGTGGGCAGTGTTCCGCCCCGCCCATCCTTACGGACGAGCGGGGCGTTTGGTTCCCTCCGGGTGCTTCCCTTTCGGACCGGGTCAGCCGGCGCGCTTCGCGACGACCACCGTCTCGATGACGACGTTGTTCACCGGCCGCTTGTTGGGTCCGCTGACGGGGACGGCGGCGATGCTGTCCACGACCTTCTGGCCGGCCGGGTCGACGACCTCGCCGAAGATGGTGTGCTTGCGGTTGAGGTGGGGCGCGGGATTGACCGTGATGAAGAACTGGGAGCCGTTGGTGCGGGGGCCGGCGTTGGCCATGGCGAGCAGGTAGGGGCGGTCGAAGCGCAGGTCGGGGTGGAACTCGTCCTCGAACTTGTAGCCGGGGCCGCCGATGCCGGTGCCGAGGGGGTCGCCGCCCTGGATCATGAAGCCGCTGATGACCCGGTGGAAGACGGTGCCGTCGTAGAGCGGATCGGTGGACACGGCGCCGGTGGCCGGGTGGGTCCACTCACGCTCACCCTGCGCCAGTTCGACGAAGTTCCTGACCGTCTTGGGCGCATGGTTGGGGAAGAGCCGGACCTCGATGTCGCCGAGGCTGGTCTTCACGGTGGCGTAGAGCTGCTCGGCCACGGTCCGCCTTCCGTTGTGCTCGGATTCAGTGCCCCCGATCCTCGCACGGTACGGCGGGTCCGATGCCCGCCCGGGGCTTCCGGACGCGGATCCTCACGAATCACTTGCGGAACCCCTTCTGCCATGCGGGGGCGCACGGCCTCGATCCGTGGCATTGTCGTCGACAAGCCCCTCTTAGCTCTGGTTGCACCCGTATGCCCGTCCTCGCGCGCCGCCCGGCCCGCGGACAGGCATGATCCGTAAAAGGGTGGAAAGTCGAAATACCGTACGCCACCGAGGAGGAGGAAACCCGTGACCCGCAAAGACAGCGTGCGCGCCGCGACCAGTTCGGCGAAGGACAGCGTGCGGCACGCCGCGGAAGCGGTGGCGCCCTACGCCGACACGGCCAAGGAGCGTGCCGCGTACTACGCACAAGAGGCACGGGTACGGCTCGCGCCCGTGGTGTCGCAGGCAGCTGAGCAGGCCCGCGTCCAGTACGACGCCCGTCTCGTGCCGCGCCTGGAGCAGGCCCGCACCCATGTCCCGCCGAAGATGGACCAGGCCGCGCACGACGCCGCCGACCTGACGCGCAAGGCGGCCCGGCAGGCCGCCGACTACTCGCGTCCGAGGATCGAGCAGGCGGTGGCGGCGGCCGGTCCGGTCCGTGAGGAGGCGACCGCGCGGGGTGCCGCCGCGCTGGCCGCGTTGCGCGGCAACGTGTCGGCCGAGGAGATCGAGAAGCTGGCCCGCCGGAACCAGCGGCGCTCGTCGTGCGGCCGTGCGTTCAAGGCGTTCGCGGTGTTCGGCGTGCTGGCCGGTGCGGCCTTCGCCGCCTGGAAGTGGTGGGACAAGCAGGCCAACCCCGACTGGCTGGTCGAGCCTCCGGCCGCCACGGAGGTCCCGGATGCGGGCCGTCTCAGCTCGGTGGACGGCAGCTCTCCCCTCGACCCCGAGGTGCAGGCGAAGGAGGCCGAGGAGCACGGGTCCCGGTCCCGGGACGACAAGAACCGCTGAGTCCTGAGTCCGGTCGGCCGCGCTTGGGTCGCACGCCGTTTCACGTGAAACCAGACGGCTGACCGCACGGACGGAGCACGTAACCCCCTGACCGCGTTTACGCAGGTCAGGGGGTTTGCTGTGGAGCCCGGCGGGGCCGAACCCGAAATCGATGTCCCCCGGGACGGGCGTGGGGCAGAGTGACTCCACCATGTACGGCGACATGACTCAACAGATCAGAGAACTGCTGGACCGCGGCTTTTCGGCCGCGACCGCACTCGGTGAGGAGATCCGGCATCGGGTTTCGTCCGGGGACTTCGAGTGGACGACGCTCCTCGGCGCGGAGCTCGCCCGGCGGGCCGCCCGTGACGGCGGGGATTCACCCGAACACGTCTTCCTGCTCGACCGGTTGCAGACAGCTCTGGCCACGACGGCGGGGCAGCAGAGCCTGCGCGCGTTGATGTGCCTGCCGATCAGCCTGCAGGCCGGAGAGCCGGCACGGACCGAGGCCGTGCGGAGCCTGGCCTACCTGGTGGCCCGGGGGCACCGGCCTGCTGACATCGTCCCGGCCGTCTACGGCGGGCAGCTCGGCACCGCGGCACCGCACGAGTTCAGGGCCTGCCTGCTGCACGAGCTGGTACTCCGAGGCGTCGCGGTCCCGGAGTACCCCGTTCTGCGGTCCTTCGGCGAGGCGCTCGTGGCGGAGGG
The DNA here is from genome assembly GCF_044769305.1 of Streptomyces sp. NPDC090499. Lineage (NCBI taxonomy): Bacteria > Bacillati > Actinomycetota > Actinomycetes > Kitasatosporales > Streptomycetaceae > Streptomyces > Streptomyces sp. NPDC090499. The sequence continues at coordinate 249,117 of NZ_JBIVXP010000004.1, read as the reverse complement.
GCATCCGCTCGCGCCCCTGCCGCTGCACCTGCTGCCGGCGGAGCGTGCGCTGCTCAGGCCGCCGCACGCCCCGGACGACTGGACGTGGGGCTTGCCCCCGGCAGCGGTGGAGAACCACAGCGACCAGCCCGAACTCCGTGTCTCACCGCAGATGCGCCGGCGCAGCGCCGCGACCGATCCGGCGGAGACCACCGTTGCGGAGTCGGCCGAGGCCATGAGCGCCGCGGTGCGGCACTGGGTGGAGGAGTCCAACGGCACGGTCGCCGCGCAGGAGTTCTGGTCCGCGTCCCCTGTCTCTCCGGACGACTTCGCAGCCGTCTTCGAACGGCTGCCGCTCACCGCGTGGCGCACGGGAGAGACCGGGGCCCGGCTGCACCCGGCCACCTCCGGCCGGGTGCTGCGGGTACTGCTCAGCGTGGCGGTGCGCAGTCCTGCCTACGGCAGCGGCATGTTCGGTGCGTACGGGCGGCTCGCTGCCTGGCGCTCCCTCGGCGGCCTGGTCGGCGCCGCTCCGGACGCACCGATCGACCACACGGCCAAGCTGGTCGAACAGGCACACTGGTTCATCGCCGACCCGTCGTCGGACTGGTTCCGCCACGTGGCCTGGGACCTCGCCGTGGCCGCCCTGCGCACGGGCGGGCAGGAGATCGCCGTCCTCACTGCCACGGACACCGACTGATTCCGGCAGCCGCGGCACGACCATGCGGCTACGGCGCCACGGACAGGAGAGCAGAAGCCCGCCAAGGGCGGGCAACCGCCGTAGTACGGCGAGGAGTTCCGCTTCGCCAGTTTCCGCGTGCCCGAGTCGAGTCCTTATGCCCTGCCTTTTCGGCGGCGAGACGTGGCCGAGCGGGGCGGTGTCGAACGCATGTGGTCGCGCACCGGCGCCAGCAGGTCCGCGAGAGCCTTGACGTCGTCGCGCGAAAGCGGCTCGAACAGGAGGCCGCTGACCACCTCGATATGCCCCGGCAGCACCTTCCCGAGCAGCGCACGCCCGGCATCGGTGATGGTGACGGCGATGCTCCGCTCGTCGTCCGGCGAGGGAGCGCGGACGACCAGACCCGCCTTCTGGAGCAGATCCACCTGATACGTCAGGCCGCTGCGGCTGTAGACGACGCCGTCGGCCAGGTCGGTCATGCGGTGGCTGCCCGTCGGGGAGTCGCCGAGGCGGGCCAGTAGCTGGAACTGCACATAGCTGAGATCGCCTGTCTCGCGCAGCTGCTGCTCGACCGCATGCCGAAGCAGGCTGGTCACCTCGATGAGGCTGAAGTAGGCGCCGAGCTGCGCGGGGTCGAGCGTTGGCGGCGAATCAGGCATGACCAGAGTCTACTGCTTCGAATTCGAAGGGTGTGAGGTGTCGCCCCGGCAGTGAGCCACGACACTTGCTTCGAATTCGAAGTAGAGGTACCGTCGTCCACGGTTGCTTCGAATTCGAAGCACATTCGATCGCAGTGAAGGCGAGCACCGAAATGAAGGCAGTGCGTTTCCACGAGTACGGCGACCCCGGCGTCCTGCGCTACGAGGACGTGGAGCTTCCCGCCCCCGGAACCGGTGAGGTGCGGATCCGCGTCGCCGCGACCTCGTTCAACCCCGTCGACGGCAACATCCGCGCCGGCTTCATGCGCGGCCCCATCCCTGTGCAGCTGCCGCACACCCCCGGCATCGACGTCGCCGGCACGGTCGACGCGCTGGGCGAGGGCGTGGGCGGCATCGCGGTCGGCGACGACGTCATCGGCTTCCTGCCGATGGACGGGAGCGGCGCCGCGGCGCAGTACGTCCTCGCGCCGGCCGAGGTTCTGACGCCGGCGCCCAAGAGCGTCCCGCTGCCCGACGCCGCCGCACTGCCCGTCGTGGGCCTCACCGCGTGGCAGGCGCTGTTCGACCACGGCAAGCTGACGGCCGGACAGCGCGTGCTGATCAACGGCGCCGGCGGAGCGGTCGGCGGCTACGCCGTGCAGCTGGCCAAGGGAGCCGGGGCCCACGTGATCGCCACGGCCGGCCCGCGCAGCAGCGCCGCGGTCACCTCGGCAGGCGCCGACGAGGTCATCGACCACACCACCACCGGGGTGACCACGGCGGTCGCCGAGCCGGTCGACGTCGTGCTCAACCTCGCGCCGGTCGACCCGGCCGAGCTGGCCGCGCTCGTCACGCTGGTCCGTTCGGGCGGGGTCGTGGTGAACACGACGGTCTGGATGCCCGCGCCTGCCGACGAGGAGCGCGGCGTGCGCGGCATCGACCTGTTCGTCCGCAGCGACGCCGAACAGCTGTCGCGGCTGGTGGCGCTGATCGACGGCGGACAGCTGCGCGTCGATGTCACCGAGCGGGTGCCGCTGGCCGAACTTCCGGCGCTCCATGGCCGGGCCGCCGAAGGCGCGGTACACGGCAAGGTCATCGTCGTCCCGCCCACCGCCTGACGCCGGCTCCCACCGAAAGGAGAGGGCCTGCGGTCGGCGATGGCCGCAGGATGCCTCGTGAGCGGCATGGGACAGGTCGTGACGTTGCCGCCCGGACATGGTGGTGCCTCTCGGACCGGGGGTGCAGATCCGGAGAGCGGCCGTGCCGGTGTTCAGCGGGGCGGGCCGAGGATGACCCGGCCGCGGTGGCAGCGGGTCGGCCCTGCGCGGCGGCGGGTCCGGCCGGTGTCGACGCCGGCGTCCGCCGCCACGCCTGCGCAGGGCGGGAGAACCCCTGGGTTCAGTCGTCCAGGCCCGGCTTGACGACGGTGTCGACGAAGTCGCCGATGGCCGCAAGGGTCGCCGGGAGCTGTTCGATCTGCGGGAAGTGCGCGGCCTCGGGGATGGGCACGAAGCGGCTGTTGGGGAAGGAGTCGGCGTAGCCGCGGCCGTAGGTGGCGTTGGCGATGCCGTCCTCCTCGCCCCAGGCCACCAGCACCGGGAGGGTGATGCGGTGCAGCCGGCCGCGGAGCTTGGGGTCGTAGGTGAAGCCGGGACCGCCGTAGACGGCCAGGGTCTGCTGGTTGGCCGCGGCGGCGGCGCGCTGCTGGTCGGTGAAGGTGGAGAAGTCGGGGCGGAAGGCCGCGTTGGCGAAGGAGAGCTTGGTGACCGCCTGAGGCGGCAGGGTGCGGGGGTCGATGACCTGGTTGGCCGGCATGTTGGCGTGGATGCCGACGGCGTTGAGGAGGGTGAGGGCGCCGATGCGGCCCTTCGTGTCGCGCAGGGCCATCTCGGCGGCGATCCAGCCGCCGATCGAGTTGCCGATCACCATCACACCGGTCAGGTTCAGGCTGTCCAGCAGATCGAGGTAGGCCACCGCCAGGTCCGCGACGGAGTCGCACCAATCAGGACGCGGCGTGCCGTCGAAGCCGGGGTGGGTCGGGGCGACGGCGTAGACGTGCTCCGAGAGGGCGGCGGCCAGGCCGGTCATCGTGCGGGGGCCCGCGCCGCCGTGCAGGAGCAGGACACCGGTGCCCTCGGTGTCGGCGCCGTACTCGCCGATGGTGATGGACAGGCCGCCGGCGAGATCGACGGTGCGTGTGGTGGAGGTGGAGGTGGCGGTTACCGGAGTGCTCACAGCGATGATCCCCATTCATGAGAGCTAACTCTCATGAAACTAGATGAGTCTGGGGGTTTGTGCAAGTGAACTCTCATTAAGAGAGCTTCCACTCATCTAGTGGACGTCGCGGGGCCTCGTGAACGACGTCGCCGACGCCTTCCAGGATGCGGATGCGGGCCGGGCCCAGGTCGATGACCTCGCCGCCCTCCGGCCCGACAACCGGGACCTCGTGCACCGGACCGACTCCTTTCATGAGAGCATGCTCTCGCGAAGGGAGGGCGCCCCCGCCTCGTGGGGCGCAATCCTTCCCGCACCAAGGGGATCAACCAGCCCAAGCCGCGGACGACGAGAGGTGGACCGGTGGGAACCCAGAGCACGACGGGCCGTGCCAACCAGAAACTGCGCACCCGGGCCGCGATCGTGCAGGCAGCGGCCGAGCTCAGCCGCACCGGCCGCGAAGTGACCATGCCCGAGGTGGCCAAGGCGGCCTCGGTCTCCGAGGCCACCGCCTACCGCTACTTCCCCGACCTGCTCAGCCTGTTGCGCGAGGCCACCGCCGGGCAGCTGCCCACAGCCGCCGAGGCGCTGCGGCCGGTCGCCGGCTCCACCGACCCGGTGGCGCGCGTGGCCGCCGTGACCGAGTCCCTGCTGCGCCACATACTGAGCCGCCAGGGCGTGGTCCGCGCCATGATCGCGGCCACCATCGTGCGGCCCGCGGAAGCCGCCGCACGCCCCGGACTGCGCTTCGGACTGATCGACCACGCGCTGGCGCCGACCGCCGAAAGCGGCACCGTCGAACCGGCGGCGCTGGATCAGCTCAGGCGTGACCTCTCGGTCGTCGTCAGTGCCGAGGCGTTCTTCAGCCTGACCGATCTGAACGGACTGGACCCCGAACAGGCCATCACCAGCCTCGTGCACACCGCGACGACCCTCACCCGGGCCGCGCTGCGGGGCGACTGACGCGTCGAAGACCGCGCCGCGCCAGGTCCGGCGTGTCGAAGGACGCGAGCTCGCGCGCCTGCTCGACCGCACGGAACAGGGCAGCCACCCGCACCGAGGCGGGCCGGATCCTCCTGCCCCAAGCGCAGGCGCTCCCGCGCTCCGCCCGGCAGGCCGTTGCGACGGCGGGCGCAGGGGCGGGACCGGGGTTCTGGATCACGCACAAGGGGTCTGTCTCGGATCGATAACGAAGACCCGAGGGGTGTGTGCCGGGCGGGGGCTGCGGCGTGGGGGTGGTGAGGCGGCACCGGGCTCGACGCCCGCGTTGCGTGCCGCCGCCATCGTGCCGTACCGACCAATGAAGGATCGACTATGCAGCACCGCATGATCGGATTCGCCGCCCTCGGCGTGGCCGCCACGGCCCTGTGTGCCGTGTTCGCCTCGACGGCGCTGGCCTCGACCGGAGCCACCGCCAAGCCGCAGGCCACCAAGCAGGAGCAGCCCACCGCCCAGAAGGGCGTGAAGACGCAGGCGTCCGCCGGTAAGGCTTCCAAGGCCGAGGGCAAGGCCAAGGACAAGGCTGCGGACAAGGCCAAGTACAAGGCCGAGGAGAAGGCCAAGTACGCCGACGAGAACAAGCTCATCCTGCAGCTTCAGTACACGGTGAAGACGACCGCCACCGGCCCGACCGCCGCCCAGATCGCCAAGGAGAACCAACTGGTCGAACAGTTGAAGGCGAAGGGCGAGGCCACCGCCGACCAGCTTGCCTGGCTCGCGCTGTCCCCTGCCCAGAAGCGCATGGAAATGGTCCAGGTGCCCCCCACCAAGTAAGTGGACCAGGACAGAGAGGGTGACCGAGGAGAGTCGACCGGCTCGATGGACTTCGAGGAGTTCTACCAGTCGTCGTACCCGCGACTGGTCGGCCAGCTGTTCTCGGTCACCGGCAGTCTTGAACAGGCCGAGGACGTCGTGCAGGAGGCCTTCATCCGGGCCTTGGACCGCTGGCCCCGGATCCAGGCCTACGACGTGCCCGAATTATGGGTGCGCCGGGTCGCGATCAACCTCGCGGTCAGTGAGATCCGCAGGCTGCGCCGCCGCGCCGCGGCCCTGCTGCGCCTCGGCGCCCAACGCCCCCAGCCTCAGCTCACGGCGCAGACGGCCGGCGTCGCCGAGATGTTGCGCCGCGTACCGGTGAACCAGCGCCCGGTGCTGTTGCTGCACGACGTGCTCGACCTGCCGATCGAGCAGGTCGCCGAGGAGTTGGGACTGCCGGTGAGCACCGTGCGGGGCAGGCTCGCCCGAGCCCGCGCGAACCTGGCCCGCCACCTGGCCGCCGATCCGGAAGGAGCTCTGTCCCGCCATGGCCGACCCTGAGAGCAGTCTTCGCCGCCTCGTCGAGGAGGGCACCCGGGCCGCCCGGCGACCACCGGTCGGCCAGTTGCGGCAACGTGCCCGGCGCCGTCGCACCGCACGGCAGGCCGTGGCGGCAGCCGCCCTGACCGTCACCGCGCTGGCGATTCTCCCGCTGGCCCTCGGTTCCGAGGGGTCCGGATCCAGCACCCCCGGTCGGACGGCGCCCGGCACTCCCCGTCCCACCACCGACGCACCGTCTCTGCGTGCCTCGCCCTCCCGGAGCGTGCCCGGCGGCACGGTCACACTCCGCGGCACAGGCTGCGCTCCGGGCGCCCCGGTCTCCCTCGGCATCCGCTGGGAGCGGGGCGCGAAACTGACCCTTTCGATGGAGGGGGAGAAGTCCGGAGGACAGCCGCAGACGACCGCGACGGCAGGCACGAACCGCGAGTTGTCCTCCCTCGACGCACTCGCCACCGGCTCCTTCGAGGCAACGGTCACCATCCCGACCGGCCCCGTGGCCGGCGCACCCAGGCTGTGGGCACGCTGCCGGACTGCGGACCCCGCCGCCCACCAACTCACCCAGTACACCTCGATCACCGTCCACAGCGACTGACGGGGACCCGGTAACCCCACCCGGACCTGGCGGGGCGAGCAAGTGCCTCAGCGTGCGGCAACCGCTTCGTTGCCATGCACGACGGACGCAGGATCTTCCGTGCCGGACTCCGTAACGGGTTCCGGATCTGCTGTGCCGTCCGCGACCACCTCCGGGGTGAGCCGGGAGAGGTCGTCGACGGTCGGCTGCGGGTCGGGAAACCCACTCACGCCCCTCACTGTGAGCGCCACGTCCGACACCCTCCGTGTGCAACCCCCTCCGACCTCGACCTCGCCGGTCCTCGTGCGGTGCGGGAAGCACGTCCGCGACCACTGCCCCGACGCCACCTTCGGCATCTTCGGCACCGGCCTCCGCAACGGGGGACGGACAGGGGATCAGCAAAAATGCCCTCTGAACCGCGTTTCCGCAGTTCAGAGGGCATTTATCTGTGGAGCCTAGGGGAGTCGAACCCCTGACATCCGCCATGCAAAGACGGCGCTCTACCAACTGAGCTAAGGCCCCGTACGGGAAGCGACCGGCCGGCGGAAGGTCCGCGAGGTCGGTGCCGCAGACCAGAGTACCGGGTCACCCCCCGTACCTCGCAAAAAGATTGGGGGTCCCCGCAGATGACCACTCTCCGTAAGATGCTCGACGGGGTTCGCTGTAGCGAACCGTGGTTTTTTTGGGGAAGCGATGGGGAGACGCAATGGACGCCGCACAGCAGGAAGCCACCGCCAGAGCGCGGGAGCTGCAGCGGAACTGGTACGGAGAGCCGCTGGGGGCGCTCTTCCGTAAGCTCATCGACGACCTGGGGCTCAACCAGGCACGTCTCGCGGCGGTCCTCGGACTGTCCGCACCCATGCTGTCGCAGCTGATGAGCGGGCAGCGGGCGAAGATCGGCAACCCGGCCGTGGTCCAGCGGGTGCAGCTGCTCCAGGACCTCTCGGCCCAGGTCGCGGACGGCAGCGTGAGCGCGGCCGAGGCGACCGAGCGCATGGACGAGATCAAGAAGTCCCAGGGGGGCTCGGTGCTCAGCAACACCACGCAGACGACCAGCGGTTCGGGGGCGCCGACGGTCAAGCGGGTGGTGCGCGAGATCCAGTCGCTGCTGCGCTCGGTCGCCGCCGCCGGTGACATCATCGACGCGGCCGACACCCTCGCTCCGTCCCACCCGGAGCTCGCGGAGTTCCTCCGGGTGTACGGGGCCGGCCGCACTTCGGACGCGGTCACGCACTACCAGTCGCACCAGAGCTGAGCCACGGCCCGGTGCACCGGAGGGGGTCCGGTGAACCGGGCGGGGCCAGGTCCTGGCAACGGGGGCACGCGAGAGGGGTCGTATCGCTCATCCGGGGGAAGCAAGGGGGGTAACAGGCAAGGGGGGTGGCAGGGGAAGCCGAGGGGGAGGGGTACGCGCAGTCATGGGTGAGGTCTTCGCGGGCCGGTACGAACTGGCCGACCCGATCGGTCATGGCGGAGTGGGCGCCGTCTGGCGCGCCTGGGACCACCGGCGCAAGCGCTATGTGGCGGCCAAGGTGCTCCAGCAGAGCGACGCCCACGCGCTCCTGCGCTTCGTGCGGGAGCAGGCGCTGCGCATCGACCACCCCCATGTCCTGGCTCCGGCCAGCTGGGCCGCCGACGACGACAAGGTCCTGTTCACGATGGACCTGGTCGCCGGCGGCTCGCTGCTCCACCTCGTCGGGGACTACGGTCCCCTGCCTCCGCTGTTCGTCTGCACCCTCCTCGACCAACTCCTCGCCGGACTCGCCGCGGTGCACGCCGAGGGTGTGGTCCACCGGGACGTCAAGCCCGCGAACATCCTGCTGGAAGCGACCGGCACCGCACGTCCCCGGCTGCGCCTGTCCGACTTCGGCATCGCCATGCGGTTCGGCGAGGCCCGGCTGACCGAGACCAACCTCGTGGTCGGTACGCCGGGTTACATCGCCCCCGAGCAACTCCTCGGCGCCGAACCAGACTTCACGGCCGACCTGTTCGCCGTCGGCCTGGTCGCCCTGTACCTCCTGGAGGGCGCCAAACCCGACGCCAAGGCGCTCGTCCAGTACTTCGCCGAACACGGCACACCGGGAGCGCCCAAGGGCATCCCGGACCCGCTCTGGCAGGTCGTCGCCAGTCTTCTCCAGCCGGACCCACGGGCCCGCTTCCGTACGGCCACCGGAGCCCGCAAGGCCCTCGCCGAGGCCCGCGAGCTCCTCCCGGAGACGGACGCCGACGACGAGTCGATCGAGATCTTCGACCAACTGGGGCCGCTCCCCCCGGGGTTCGGGCCGGCCGGGCCGATGCGCCGGGCTTCGGGGGTCGACACCGCCCAGGAGCTGTCGGGGACTTCGACGGGGCCCCGTGCACCGGGAGCCGTGCCGAATCCCGACGCGACGAACCCCGACGCGGCGACCGCGACCGGGCAACGGCCGACCGGGGCCGCCCCGGGCCGCGAGCAGCCCGGGGAACCGGCCGGAGCGGCAGGGACGGGGATGCAGGCGGGCGCGAGTACGGGCGCGGGCGCGAGTCCGGCTCCCGCGACGCCCGGCACTGAGACCGGCACCGAGGCCGGGACCGGTCCCGCCGAAGGGTCCACGGCGGGCGGCACCGCCAGCACCGCCAGCACCGCCAGCACCGCCAGCACCGGATCCCCTTCGCTGCCCGCCTCCATGTCCGACACCGGCAGTTTCCGGCTCCCCCCGCCCCCGCCCCCGCCCCGGACACCGGTCCCCCCGGCCCCCGCTGCCGTGCGGCCCGAGCCGACACCGCCGTACCCGCCGTACGCCCAGCAGGCGGCCGCCCCGGTCCCGCAGCCCCACACGCCCTGGCCTCCCGCCCAGCCGCTCCCCCCGGCCCAGCCGCACGCGGACACCCCCACCCCCACGGCCACCTACACCACGCGGGATCCGCAGACCTCGCCGCCGTCGGTCCGTACCCATGGCCGGCGTCGGCGGCGGGCGCCCCGGCCCGGTCCGCCCGCCAGGGCGGCCGTGCCGATCCTGCTCCTCGCGCTGGCCTGTTACGCCGTCGGTTTCTGGGCGCTGGCCCGGCTCTGAGCGCGCCGGGCGGTCAGGGTCCACAGGCCGAGGACGAGCAGCAGGGCGGTGCCCGTGCCGATGCCGCCGGCCGCGAGCGCCCGCAGCGTCGTGTCGTCGCCGTCGGCCGGGGTCAGCAGGCCCCCCTGGTTCCAGGAGACACCGAAGATGCCCTTCGGGACCGGCGAACCGGCGTACGCGGGGTCGGAGTTCGGGGTGCCGTCGACGCGGACCCGGAGGGTGACGCCGTACGGCCCTGTCCCGAAGGTGTCCGCGGTCTGTCCGGTGAGGTGGACGACGAGGTAGTAGGCGCCTGCGAAGCGGACGGCGTTCTCCGTGCCGGAGGCGGCGTACCGGTTGGCGTAGGCGACGGGCGGCAGAGGGTCGAGGGAGGACGACTTCTGGGTGCCGTCGTAGCCGAGGGAGACGTCGTCGACGTAGCCGCGGACCGGGTTGTAGAGGGAGAGGTTGAGCGCGGCGCTGACATAGCCGTGGGTGTCGCCGCCGGTGCTGCCGAGGTCGACGGTGGCGTGGAGCTGCTGGCCCCAGTCGACCGGGACGGCGTAGTAGAGGGTCTGGCCGGGCGTGATACCGGTCTGCCAGACGCCCTGGTCCAGGGTGCGGGCCGTGGTGAAGCCGGCGCCCCCGGTGCGGCGGCGGGGGTCCGAGGTGAGCGGCTCGGGTGACGCGGAGTTCCAGGTTCCGGGGGCGGTGGTGGCGCCGGACTTGGCCAGGGCCGGTTCGGTGACGGGGGCGATCTCCAGGTCCCAGCTGCCCGGGGTGGTGGTCGTCGAGCCGGACACGGCCCGCTCGACGACCACGTAGTAGGTGCCGGCGCCCCGGCACAGCGCCTTGCCCGCGTCCCGCCGCCCCACCGCGGTGACCGGCCGCGGACTGAGCCCGGCGCCGAAGCGGGCGCTGTCGTAGTCGCAGGCGGTGCCGTTGGCGTCCTCGATCGAGACGTCGATGCCGTCGCTGGCGGAGACGGTGGCGGAGGAGGGCGGCACGGCGGTGACGGGGACGTAGGCCGTGGCGCCGGCCGTGAGTTCGAGGCGGAAGTACAGCTCGCCCTTGTCGGGGAGGGTGCTGCGGTAGGCCGTGCCGGGCTCCAGCGGTACGGCGTCCGTGGTGCTCGCCGCTCCGGTGACGGTGCGGGCGCCGGGAGCGAAGGCGTATCCGCTGCCGCTGCCGTCCTCTGCCGCGGCGGAAACGGCCGGGAGCAGTGCCGTCACTGCGAGGGCGGCCGCCACGCAGATACCCCGCCGTGCCGCCGTACGCCACCGCCGTGTCACGCGCGCCCCCAGTCGTCGTCCGCCGGCCGGGGAAGTCACGGCCCGGCCGGGCCTCATACTGCCCCGCGCGCGCCCGCGCCACCCGGCGATCCGAGCGACCGTCCGAAACGCTCCGCTCGAAACGCCCGCCGGCAACCCCCGCACCGCGCCGGTCGGCCGTCCGGAGACGCAAAAACCCCGACCGCACCGGCGGCCGGGGTCTCAGTGTCGTCTGTTGTCGGTACTCACGAACCCGTGGGCACGGAGTCAGTCGCCTCCGTCCACAGATCCTGCTCGGCGCGATCCGCCTGGATCTGGCGGTACACGAGGAGCCCGCCGATGGCGGCCAGTGCGACCAGGAGAAGCTTCTTCACCGCGCGACCTCGTCTCTTCCTTGACGTAGGGGACCTCTGGCGCCCGACTATACACACCGACCGATATCGATCGGTGACCTGGCATCCGACCCCCAACTCCGGTCCGCCGCAAGGCGTTGCGCGAGGTCGGACCGCTCCGATCGGAGGGTGATCACACCTCCACGGACGGTTACTTTGCTCCCTCTCGACTCCCTTCATGGGCCTTTCTTGGGATTTTTCCCACGCCATGCACCCATCCGTGTGGTGTTCATCAGAACATCGACGCGCCACAAGCCGACGTCCCCCACTTCGCGAGCCCTATACACATCATGAGGAAAGTACGCAAATCGCCCAACCCGAAAGTGAGGGGCCATGGCCCGGAACTCCAAGGTCATGAAGCTGTGGACCGCCATCGTCACCGCCTTCCTCGCGCTGTGCACGGCGCTCGGATTCGTCTCCGCCACCACCGCCGCCGCGGTACCGCAGACCGAGACCCCGCGCAACAGCACCGGCGAGGACCACGTCACGGACCGGGTGACGATCCCGGCACAGACCCACTGGCTCTGGTCCCAGGCAAGGTCCCTCCCGCCCACGATGAAGCAGCGGATCCGGGCCGAGGCCCACGGCAAGACCCCCAGCTGCCGGCAGCGCCCCCTGGACACCACCGAGTCGGAGACCACGGCCGAACCCCCCGCGGCACCGCTCGACTGCTGATCTCGCAGGCACAGAAGTCACGGACGTAACAGAAGCAATAGAAGTAATAGGTAACAGAAGTAGCAGAAGCAGCAGAGATACCAGAGATAGCAGAGATAACAGACAGCTCGGACGCAACGGCGCAGGGCGACTTGCGTACGTACCAGCGCCTACTGCGACACAGACCCGCGACGGGACCGCCCCGGCCGCGGGTCTCCGCACGCCCGGACACCCCGTATCCGCGGCCGGAACGGCTCGACTCATCAACTCCTCTTGAGGAGTCGTAGGCTGATCATGTGCCCAAGGCGTACGAGGAGATCGCCGACGACCTCCGCCGCTCCATCAGGCAGGGCGAGCGCGAGCCCGGCGCCCGGCTGCCCTCCGAGGCGGAGCTGGCCCGGTACTACGGGCGCAGCGTCCCGACGATCCAGAACGCGCTGCGACTGCTCAGCGCGGAGGGACTGATCGACAAGCGGCACGGCAGCGGCACCTTCGTACGCCGCCCACGCACCCGCGCGGTCCGCGACAACGAACGGCACCAGTGGGAGAAGGACCGCGCCCTGATGCCGGAGGCCACCAGGGCCGAGACCGGCGCGACCGAGCGCGACACCGGCCTGGTCATCGACGACCTGGTCTTCTACGCCCGCTACCGCGAGCTGACCGCGCCCGGCAACCTCGCCGACGCGTTCAGGGTGCCGGCGGGCACCGTGCTCCTGGAGCGCACCTACCGGACCAGGCACGCCTCCGAGAGCGCCCCCTTCAGCCTGGTGACCTCCTACCTCGTCCGAGACCTGGTCGCGGCCAACCCGGCCCTCCTGGACGAGGCCAACGAACCCTGGCCCGGCGGCACCCAGAACCAGCTGCACACCGTCGGCATCGAGGTCGACCGCGTCGAGGAACGCTTCACCGCCCGGCCGCCTACGCCGGAGGAGGCCCGGGAGCTGGACCTGCCGGACGGCACCTCGGTGATCCTGCTGCGCAAGACGTCGTACGACATCCACGACCGCATCGTCGACATCACCGCCGTCACGCTCCCCGGCGACCGCACCGAACTGCTCTTCACCACACACCTGGAAAGGTGGTGAGCGCTGCCGTGACCCGGCGCATCACCGTCGTCACCGCGGTCCACGCGCCGTCGGCCCGCTTTCTGCCCGAGGCCTACAGGTCGCTGTCCGGGCAGCGGCTGCCGGACGGCTGGGAGTGGGAGTGGCTGATCCAGGAGGACGGACACGGCGAAGAGGTCCACGGCTACGTCCCCGACGACGCGCGGGTGTCGTTCCGGCAGGGCCGCGCAGGCGGCCCCGGGGTCGCACGCACCATGGCGCTGGCCCGGGCACAGGGGCCGTACGTCAAGGTCCTCGACGCCGACGACCAGCTGCCGCCGGGTGCGCTGGGCCGTGACCTGGCCGCGCTGGAGGCCCGCCCGGACCTCGGCTGGGCCACCTCACGTGCTCTGGACCTGCTGCCGGACGGCTCCACGGCCGGTTTCCCGGGCGATCCGCAGGAGGGTCCGATCGAGCGCGGGACGGTGCTCGGCCACTGGACGGCGAACGGCTTCCGCGCCCAGGTCCACCCGGCCACCCTCTTCGTCCGCCGCGAGCTGCTGCTGGCCCTCGGCGGCTGGATGGCGCTGCCCGCCTCCGAGGACACCGGGCTGCTGCTCGCCCTCGACGCCGTCAGCCGGGGCTGGTTCTCGGCGGAGGTCGGGCTGCTCTACCGCAAGTGGGAGGGCCAGGTCACCGGCGGCCCCGCCCATACCGACCCGGTGGAGCGGGAGGCCCGCATGACGGTCGTGGCGGCACGGGCCCGGGCGCTGGCGGAGCTCGGGTGGCGGTGCGGGTGACGGTGCGGGTGGCGGTGCGGGTGGCGGTGCGGCCGGCGGTGCGGGTGGCGGTGCGGCCGGCGTACGCGGTACGACCGCGCCACCGCGTCGCTCACAGGGTCGCCGCGTCCACCCGTGAGAACACCAGGTCGCTCTCCTCGGTCACCGGGCGGTCCCAGCGGACCGGGACCACCGGTTCGCCGTAAAGGGCGCGGGGGTAGCTGTCGGCCGCGTAGCTGTTGGCGAGCCGGTAGACGTGGTACCCGGCGTCGGTCATGGTGCGCAGCAGATCGTCCGCGGAGTCGCCCAGCTGGGCCATCCGGCCGGGGGTGACCTCGACGGTGATCTCGGCGTCCGGGCGGAGCTTCGCCAGCAGCGGGGCGAGCCCGCGCACCACCGCGCCCTCCGCGCCCTCCACGTCGATCTTGACGACCCGCGCGGCCTCGATCTCCTCCGGCCGGAGGAGTTCCGGCAGCGGCACGGCCTCGATGTCGAAGCTGGACTCGGCCGGGCCGTCCCACGGGACGATGCTGTTGGCGCCCATGTTGCGGGAGCTGGCGAGCACGAAGGTCAGGGTGCGGTGGGCGTCGGAGACGGCGGCGTTGACGGCGCGGATGTTCCGGCAGCCGTTGAGCGCGCTCTGCTGTTCGAGGCGGCGGTGGAAGGCGGGGGAGGCCTCGACGGCCACCACCCGGCCCCGCTCCCCGACCAGCCGCGAGGCGAGGACGCTGAAGACGCCGATGTTGGCGCCGACGTCGACGAAGCAGTCCCCCGGCGCCAGCCGGCCGCGCAGCCAGCGGGTCATGTGCGGTTCCCACACCCCGAAGAGGTACAGGTAGCGCTGGATGAGGTCCTGGGTGTCGACCGCGAACCGGTCGCCGGAGAGCGTCTCCACGACGCGCTGCCGGGGATGGTCTCGCAGGTAGGGGTTGAGCGCACGGGCCGCGAGGGTCTTGCCCCACGGGCCCGGGAAGTCGCGGACGTAGCGGCGGCCGAGGGTGGCCAGGAGTTCGGTGAGTTCCGTGCCGGTGCTGCGCATCCGCTAGTCAGTGACCTTCTTGCCGTCGATCCGGATCGCCTGCGACGGGCAGCGCTCGGCGATGTCCCGGATCAGCTCGTCGTCGTCCCCGGGCTCTCCGGGCTCCCCGTACTCCTCGCGTCCGGGCAGGACGAAACCGTACCCGTCCTCGAAACCGAACACAGCGGGTGCCCGGAAGGCACACTCACCCGACCCATAACAGACGTCGGCGTCGACGGAGACCTTCATGGAAGGTCCCCTGCCCAGCCGGGGACCCGCTGAACCGGCGCCGCACCGGCTAGGTGAACGGCAGCTCCAGCATCCGGATGGCGTTGCCGCGCAGCAGCTTGTAGGCGATCTCGGGGGCCAGGCCGCCCACGTGCTCCTGGGCCACCCGCTTGGTCTCCGGCCAGGTCGAGTCGACGTGCGGGTAGTCCGTCTCGAAGGTGGCGTTGTCCACGCCGATCGTCTCGATCGCCTCGATGCCGTGCCGGTCCCGGAAGAAGCAGCAGAAGATCTGCCGGTAGTAGTACGTCGAGGGCGGTTCGGGGATCAGGTCCTTCACCCCGCCCCAGGCCCGGTGCTCCTCCCAGACGTCGTCGGCGCGCTCCAGGGCGTACGGGATCCAGCCCATCTGGCCCTCGCTGTACGCGAGTTTCAGCCGGGGGAACTTCACCAGGACCCCGGAGAAGAGGAAGTCCATCATCGAGGCCATGGCGTTGTTGAAGCTGAGCGAGGCCTGGACGGCGGGCGGCGCGTCGGGTGAGGCGGCCGGCATCTGCGAGCTGCTGCCGATGTGCATGTTGACGACCGTCCCGGTCTCCTCGCAGGCCGCGAAGAACGGGTCCCAGTAGCCGGAGTGGATGGACGGCAGGCCCAGGTAGGTGGGGATCTCGCTGAAGGTGACCGCCCGGACGCCGCGCTCGGCGTTGCGCCGGATCTCGGCGACGGCCAGGTCGATGTCCCACAGCGGGATCAGGCAGAGCGGGATCAGCCGGCCGCCGCTGTCCCCGCACCACTCCTCGACCATCCAGTCGTTGTAGGCGCGGACACAGGCCAGCGCGACCTCCTTGTCGTCGGCCTCGGCGAAGGTCTGCCCGCAGAAGCGGGGGAAGGTGGGGAAGCAGAGGGAGGCCTCGACATGGTTCATGTCCATGTCCTTGAGGCGTTCCTTCGGGTCCCAGCAGCCGGGCCGCATCTGCTCCCGGGTGATGCCGTCGAGCGTCATCTCGTCCCGCGAGAAGCCGACGGCCGCGATGATCCGCTTGTACGGGAAGAGCAGGCCCTCGTACTCCCACCAGTCGGTGGTCTGGCCCGCGGGGTCGGTGGTGAAGCGGTACTTGCCGCCGACGTAGGCGAGTTCGCCGATGCCGGCGGTGAAGGGCTTGGGCCCCTTGTCGCGGTACTTGCCCGGCAGCCACCGCTCGAAGAGGTGGGCGGGCTCGATCACGTGGTCGTCCACGCTGATCACCCTGGGCAGATCCTGGGTGCCGGTCGCGTTCTCTGCCATGCCTACCCCCTGCTGCCTGCGGAGTTCCGAAGTTATCTGACGGTCCATCAGATTAGCCGTCGGCATTCAGGCTAGGCCCAGGAGCCCGCACCAGCAAGGCCCACCACGCCCGGCCGGCCGCGCCCCCGCCCGCGGCACCCTGACCACGGCCCCCTGCCCGCCGCCCGCCGCCCGGAGTTCGTCCCGCCCTCCCTCTTGCGACGTACGCCGCCTTCCGCTGAACTGACAGACCGTCAGATAGTTGCCCATGGGGTTCCGGGGAGGGTGCGGGATGCGATCAGCCTTGCTGAACGGTGCCGAATGGTTCGCGGTGCTCCGCATCGGACTCGGCCTGTGGTGGCTGGAGAGCTGGCGGCACAAGGACAAGAAGCAGTGGTTCGGCGGCGGCGGCATCCGGTGGGCGGCCGGTGTGGCGGAGAAACACCGCTGGCCGGTGGTCCGGCGGGGCTTCGACACCGTCGTCGCGCCACGCCCGCGGCTGATGGCCTACGTCGTGGCCTACGCGGAGCTCGCCCTGGGCCTCGGACTGGTCGCCGGCTTCCTCACCCCGATCGCGCTGGTGGCCGGGCTCCTGCTCAACCTGGTCTACCTGGTCCTCATGATCCACGACTGGGCGGAACAGGGGCAGAACCTGATGATGGCCCTGATCTCCCTGGTCGGCCTGTTCGCGATGAGCTGGCAGAGCTGGTCGGTGGACTCGGCACTGGGGCTGTTCGGCTAGCCGGGAGCCCCTTCACCGGGAGCCCCCTCGCCGGGCGCTCCTTCGCGAGACGCCCCAAAGGGGTGCTGGGAGGGGGAGGAACTGCGCGACCAGCCCCCGCACACCCGCAGCGACCCACCGCCCACATCACGGCACTCCCAACGAGGAGGTACAGATGACGACCGACCACTCGACATCCCCCTCGGCGGAAACCCTGAGAACGCTGCACGCGGCCCGCGCCCACAGCGCGTACGAGCGTGCGGTGGCCGCCTGCCGCCACGCGGGAATCGCCCCCGACGCCGCGCAGACCGTACCGACGAGTCCCGTCGGCCGAGCCGCGAACGCACTCCGGCTGTCGGCCCAGTCGCTCGGCGCCCTGGCCGGCACCGCACCCGACCCGGCGGCGGACGCCCGCTGCGCCCGCAACGCCGCCGCCACCGCGGCTCTGTCCGCACAGGTGGCCGCTTCCCTGGACAACCGTACGGAGACGGCCTCGGCCCTGCGCGCGGCCCTCACCGCGTCCCAGGCGGCCGCGACGGCGGCCGGCGGCACCGCGGCCGGACAGGACCCGGATCTGAACGCGAGGGCCGACGACGCGGAGGAAGGGGCGGTCGCGGCGGCACGCACCGCGGGCTGGATGTGATCCCGTGCCGTTCGGCACCGGTCCCTCCCCACGTGGGGACCGGTGCCGAACGGCGCGGGAGGTGCAGGGCCGCCATCTGAGGCCGGAGGCCGGCTCAGTGGGCCAAAGCAGCTCGCGTCGTACGGCCGCTCCGGCGGAAGGCCGTCGGCCGAAGGTGACCGAGAACGTGCGGTGCCGTGAGCTGTCTCTGCCAATGCTGAGCTGGTCGGCCGGTCAGGGCGACCTCCGATCACCGCGTTGCTGAGGCGAAATCCTGCCAGCCGAGGGGGCCGTATGAGGAGGGCAGGACGTCCGGTCCAGGGCTTCGCCGCAGGTCAGCCATATAAAGTGGGTTTTCCGGTCCGGATGGCGAGCAGCGGGGAAAGTGGGGAGTGGAGAGCCTTGGGTCCCGACGCAGGGGCACGCACAGCCTTCGCGGAACGTCTCGCGTTGCTGTACAGGGAGGCCGGTAATCCTCCGCTCAAGCGCGTCGCCGAGGCGGTCGACCGGCTGCATCGCGTCGACGAGCGGGGCCGGTCCGTGCGGGTCTCCGCCCAGCGGATCAGCGACTGGCGGCGGGCGAAGAACGTGCCCGCGCAGTTCGTCGCCCTCTCCGCGGTCCTACAGGTCCTGATCCCGCAGGCCCGTCGCGCCCAGCCGACACCGGTGTCCGGCGGGCTCTACGACATGGCCCAGTGGCAGAAGCTGTGGGAGCGTGCCGTGGCCGATCCGGTCGGCGAACTGCCCGCACCGGAGGCCGAGGAGGGGGAACAGCTACCGCCGGTCGACAGCGTCTGCCCGTACCGGGGTCTGGCCTCCTACCGCCGTGAGGACGCCCGCTGGTTCTTCGGACGGGAGCGCAGTACCGACGCGCTGGTCGTCCAGCTCCGTTCCGCGGAGTCGGGCGGTGGCGGCCTGGTGATGCTGGTCGGTGCCTCGGGCGCGGGAAAGTCCTCGCTGCTGAGCGCCGGTCTGGTCACCGCGGTCCAGAGCGGCGCCCTGACCGGCGACGGAGACCTCGACCGCCCGCGGCGCATACTTCAGCTCGTCCCGGGTGCGGCCCCCGTGAAGGAGCTGACCCGCCGTATACCCGAGCTGGCCGAACCGCTCGACCTGCACGATCCGGACGCCGTGCGAAAGGCCGTCACGGCCTGGGCCCGCCGGGAAACAGCGGCCGGCCACACGGCAGCCGGGTCGACGGCGACCGCTCGAACCACGACCGCGGCCGAGCAGCCGGCGGCCGGACCGACCGCAGCTGGATCAACCAGCGATGTTTCACGTGAAACACGACCACCCGTGCAGCCCCCTCCGGCCCTTCCCGCCCTGCCCACTCCTCCGGCCCGTCCGGTCCTGATCGTCGACCAGTTCGAGGAGACCTTCACCCTCTGCACCGACGAGGCGGACCGGCGCTCCTTCGTCCAGCTCCTGCACGCGGCGAGCACCCCCGCCGCCCCCGGAGAACCGGCGCCCGCCCTCGTCGTCCTGGGCATCCGTGCCGACTTCTACGAGCAGTGCCTCGGCTATCCGGAACTGGCCGACGCCCTCCAGCACCGGCACATGGTCCTCGGCCCGCTGACCACCGCCGAACTGCGCGAGGCCGTGACCGCTCCGGCCAAGGCCGTGGGCCTGGAGCTGGAACCCGGTCTCGCCGAGCTGATCGTCCGCGAGGTGAGCGCGGACGGCCCACGCGGGGCCCATGACGCCGGTGTCCTCCCCCTCCTCTCCCATGCCCTGCTGGCCACCTGGCAGCGCCGCAAGGCGGGCCGGCTGACGCTGGCCGGTTACCGGGCGGCCGGCGGTATCCAGGGCGCCGTCGCGGCGACCGCCGAACGCGCCTGGTCGAGCCTGGACCCGGCCGCCCGCAGCGCCGCCCGGCTGCTCCTGCTCCGGCTTGTCCGGCTCGGCGAGGACACCCAGGCGACCCGCAGGCGCGGCACCCGGCGCCAGCTGGCCGCGGAATCCACCGACCCGGACAAGACGGAGGAGTCGCTCGAAGCCCTGGTCCGGGCCCGGCTGGTGACCCTCGACGCCGACACCGTGGAGATCACCCACGAGGCGCTGCTGCACGCCTGGCCCCGGCTGCGCGAGTGGCTCGACGAGGACCGCAACGGCAATCTGCTGCGCCAGCGCCTGGAGGAGGACGGCCGGGCCTGGGACGAGTCGTCGCAGGACTCCGCGCTGCTCTACCGGGGCTCCCGTCTGGAACAGGCGCACACCTGGGCGAAGTCGACCGGTGACACCTTCCTGACCCGCAGCGCGGTGGAGTTCCTGGCCGCCTCGGTACGGCTGCGCCGGCGCACGGTGTGGATCAGCCGGGCCGCCGTGTCGGCGCTGGTCGTGCTCGCGGTGCTGGCAGCCGGTTCCGCCGTGATCGCCCGGCAGCAGCGGGACGACGCGGTGTTCGAGCGGGTGGTCGCGGAGGCCGACCGTTTCCAGTACTCGGACCCGTCGCTCTCCGCCCAGCTCGACCTGGTCGCCCACGACCTGCGCCAGGACGACGAGGGCGCCAACAACCGCCTGATATCCATCGTCAACGCCCCGCTGGCCACCCCGCTGCTCGGCCACACCGGCGCCGTCTACCTCACCACCTTCAGCCCGGACGGCAAGGTCCTGGCCACCGCCGCCTACGACCGCACGGTCCGGCTGTGGGACGTGAGCGACCCGACCCGGCCGAAGGCCCTGGGCAAGCCGCTGCTCGGCCACACGAGCTGGGTCTCCAGCGCGGTCTTCAGCCCGGACGGCAGGACCCTGGCCAGCGCAGGCGACGACGGCACCGTACGCCTGTGGGACGTCTCCGATCCGCGGCACCCCACTTCCCTGGGCGCACCGCTGGCCGGGCACGACGGCACCGTCTACCTCGTCGCCTTCAGCCCGGACGGCAAGACCCTGGCCGCCGCGGACGAGGACCACACCGTCCGCCTGTGGGACGTGCACGACCCTCGCCGGCCCGCCTCGCTGGGCACCCTGACCGGCCACACCGAGGCCGTGCGCTCCATCGCGTTCAGCCCCGACGGCCGCACCCTCGCGGCCGGCAGCGACGACAACTCGATCCTCCTGTACGACCTCTCCGACCCCCGCCGCCCCGAACGCGTCGGCGCTCCGCTCACGGGACACACCGCGACCGTGCACTCGGTGGCCTTCAGCCCGGACGGCCGGACCCTCGCCAGCGGGAGCAAGGACGACACCGTACGGCTGTGGGACGTCAGCGACCGGGCCCACGCCAAGGCCCTCGGCGCGCCGCTCACCGGCCACACCGGGCCCGTCTGGTCGGTGGCCTTCAGCCCCGACGGCTCCATGCTCGCCGCGGGCAGCGCGGACTCCACGGCCAGCCTGTGGAACGTCGGCAACCCGGCCTTCCCCTCCCAGGTGGGCGAGCCGCTCGCGGGCAGCAGCGGCGAGATGTACGCCGTCGGCTGGAGCCCCGACGGTCACACCCTCGCGACCGGCAGCGGTGACGGCAAGGTGCGGCTGTGGTCGATCCCGGGTTCGGACATGACCGGTGCGGCGGGGGCGTTCAGCCCGGACGGGCGAGTCCTGGCCACCGGCGGCGGCGACAGCAGGATGCGGCTGTGGAACATCACGGATCCGGCCCGGCCCACGGCGCTCGGCAAGCCGTTCTCGACCGGGTCGCGGGACCTGCGGTCGATGGTGTTCACCCGGGACGGCCGCACGCTGATCATCCTGACCAGCGAGGACAACCTCAGCTGGGTGCAGCTGTGGAACATCTCCGACCCCGCCCACCCCGCGCAGTACGGTGCGCCGGTCCGGCTGAACACGCGGTACGCGGGGGCCGAGGCACTGGCACTGAGCCCCGACGGACGGACCGTGGCCGCCGACTACGACGACCGCACGGTGCAGCTCCTGGACATCAGCGACCCCGCCCGCCCCACGCGGCTCGGGGAGCCCCTCAAGGGCCACACCGGGTACGTCAACGCGCTCGTCTTCAGTCCGGACGGCAGGACCCTGGCCAGCGGCAGCGCGGACGGCACCGTACGCCTCTGGAACGTCTCGGACCGGACCCGGGCCAGGCCCCTGGGCGGCCCCCTGAAGGGCCACCTGGGCCCCGTCAACACCCTCGCCTACAGTCCGAACGGCCGCACCCTGGCCAGCGGCAGCGACGACGACACGGTCCGCCTGTGGAACGTCTCCGACCCGGCCCACGCGGCCCGGCTCGGCTCCGCCCTCACCGGTCACACCGAGGCGGTGGTCTCCCTGACCTTCAGCCGCGACGGCAGGACCCTGGCCAGCGGCGGGAACGACAACACGGTCCGCCTGTGGAACGTGTCGTCCCCGTCCGCGGCACACTCCATAGGCCAGTCCATGAGCCCCAACGCCAAGACGGGCAACTTCCTCTCCTTCAGCCCGCGGAGCAACATGCTGGGCGTCTCCAGCGGCGCCGACACGGTCCGGCTGTGGAGCCTCGACGTCGACCAGGCGGTCAACCGCATCTGCGCGGTCACCCGAAACGTCCTGACCCCCGCCAAATGGCGCGAGTACCTCCCCCGACTCGCCTACGACCCGCCCTGCGACGCCTGATCCACCGCCACCCCTGACCACACTTGAGTGATCCCGATCACAACTGCTCACGACGGCCGAGAAGTTGACTCCCGCCGCACAGGCCACCTTGTTAGGCTGGCCGCAACCCGGTCGCTGGTGCATCCCCCGTCGCCAGCGACCGGGCCTTTTCATACCCGGACCCGCCCCTCACGAACACCAAAGCAAAGACCCCCGGTCCATTCGGACCGGGGGTCTTTTCGCTGGTGGGGCTAACAGGATTTGAACCTGTGGCCTCATCCTTATCAGGGATGCGCTCTAACCAACTGAGCTATAGCCCCGCCGCGCTCTGCGGTGTATGTCCCGCGCGCTGACTCCTGAAGATTAGCGCACGACCGGGGCAGTCCCAAAATCGGTTGTCGGGGGACCTTCAGCAGAGGTTTGGACCGGCGTTACTCGTCCTCGGCCAAGGTCAGCTCGATGCCGCCGACGAAGCCCGCGGAGAGGTTGTAGATGAACGCGCCGAGGGTCGCCAGCGCCGTCGCGAGGACGACGTCGATGACCGCGATGATCGCCGTGAACGTCAGGACGTGCGGGAGGGAGAGGAACGCCTGGAGGTCGAAGCCGTTCGACTCGTTCGAACCGGTCGCCTCCGAGATGGTGCCGCCGACCGTCGAGAACACGCCCATCGCGTCCAGGACCATCCACAGCACCGCCGCCGCCACGATCGAGCAGATGCCCAGGGCGATGGAGAGCAGGAAGCTGACCTTCATCACCGACCAGGGATCGGCCTTGGCGACCCGCAGCCGGGCCTTGCGGGTGCGCGGGGCGGTGCGGGCCGGGGCGCCCGTACGTGGCCGTCGTACGCCCGCCGCGGGCGCCGGCTGCGTGGCCTGCGCCGCCGGGTAGGCCTGCGGCGGGTGGTAGGGCACTGCGGGCTGCTCTGCATGCCGTTCCCCGGGCAGCGGGGAGGCCCCCTGCTGCTGCGGCTGCGCGGGCGCCGGCCGGTCACCCGGCGCGGCCGGCCCTCGGGTGTCGGTCACGGTTCCCCCCTGCGCTCCCGGTGCGTCGGACGCGGGCGCCTTCGCAGGCGCCTTGATCGCCTTCAGCTGGGTCGTGTGCGTGTCCGCCTGCTGCGGTGCACCGCCCCCGTCGGACGCGGCGGAGCCACGGCCGCCGCCGTCCGCATCCGTACCCGTCGAGGTACCGGCCGATCCGGCGCCCGTGGCTCCGCTCACGATGACTCACTCCTCGTGCCTACTCGGCCGAGGGCGCCTCACCCTCGTCCGTGCCGCTGGTCGCGACACCCTCGGCGGTCTCGTCCACGGCGTCCTCGCCGTCGACTTCCTCCGCCTCGCTGCCGGCCTCGGCGTTACGTGCGATACCCACGACGGCATCGCGCTTGCCCAGGTTGATCAGTTGGACGCCCATGGTGTCACGGCCCGTCTCCCTGACCCCGCTGACTCGCGTGCGAATCACACCGCCGGACAGGGTGATGGCGAGGATCTCGTCGTTCTCCTCGACGATCAGCGCGCCGACCAGCGAACCGCGGTCCTCCACGATCTTGGCGGCCTTGATACCGAGGCCGCCGCGGCCCTGGACGCGGTACTCGTCGACACGGGTCCGCTTCGCGTACCCCCCGTCGGTGGCAGTGAACACGAACGTACCGGGTCGAACAACATTCATCGACAGAAGTTCATCCCCCTCACGGAAACTCATGCCCTTGACACCGGAGGTGGCCCGGCCCATGGGTCGCAGAGTGTCGTCGGAGGCGGTGAACCTGATCGACTGCGCCTTCTTGCTGATCAGAAGCAGATCGTCTTCCGCCGAAACCAGCTCGGCACCGATCAGTTCGTCATCGGAACTGTCCTCGCGCTCCCGCAGGTTGATCGCGATGACACCGCCGGAGCGGGGCGAATCGTAATCCTTCAGAGGCGTCTTCTTGACCAGACCGGCCTTGGTGGCGAGCACCAGGTAGTCCGCCGCGTCGTAGTCGCGGATCGCGAGGATCTCGGCGATCGCCTCGTCCGGCTGGAAGGCCAGCAGGTTCGCCACGTGCTGACCGCGCGCGTCCCGGCCGGCGTCCGGCAGCTCGTAGGCCTTCGCCCGGTACACCCGGCCCTTGTTCGTGAAGAACAGCAGCCAGTGGTGCGTGGTGGAGACGAAGAAGTGGTCGACGATGTCGTCTTCCTTCAGCTTCGTCCCGCGCACGCCCTTGCCGCCGCGCTTCTGCGCCCGGTAGTCGACGGTCTTGGTCCGCTTGACGTACCCGCCACGCGAGACCGTGACGACGATGTCCTCCTCGGCGATCAGGTCCTCGATGGACATGTCACCGTCGTAGGGCACCAGCATGGTCTTGCGGTCGTCGCCGAACTTCTCCACGATCGCGGCGAGCTCGGCGCTGACGATCCCGCGCTGGCGCTCCGGCGAGGCCAGGATCGCGTTGTACTCGGTGATCTTCGCCTGGAGCTCGTCGTGCTCCTGGATGATCTTCTGGCGCTCCAGGGCGGCCAGCCGGCGCAGCTGCATCTCCAGGATGGCATTGGCCTGGATCTCGTCGATCTCCAGGAGCCCCATCAGGCCCGTGCGCGCGATCTCGACCGTGTCACTGGCCCGGATCAGCGCGATGACCTCGTCGATCGCGTCCAGCGCCTTCAGCAGACCACGCAGGATGTGCGCCCGCTCCTCGGCCTTGCGCAGCCGGAAGCGCGTACGGCGGACGATGACCTCGATCTGGTGCGTCACCCAGTGCCGGATGAACGCATCGAGCGAGAGCGTGCGCGGCACGCCGTCGACCAGCGCCAGCATGTTGGCGCCGAAATTGGTCTGCAGGTCGGTGTGCTTGTAGAGGTTGTTCAGGACGACCTTGGCGACCGCGTCCCGCTTCAGCACGATGACCAGGCGCTGACCGGTGCGCGAGGAGGTCTCGTCGCGGACGTCCGCGATGCCGCCGACCTTGCCGTCCTTCACCAGGTCGGCGATCTTCTGCGCGAGGTTGTCGGGGTTGGTCTGGTACGGCAGCTCGGTGACCACCAGGCACTGGCGGTTCTGGATCTCCTCGACCTCGACGACCGCGCGCATGGTGATCGAGCCACGGCCCGTGCGGTAGGCCTCCTCGATGCCCTTGCGGCCGACGACCAGCGCGCCGGTCGGGAAGTCCGGGCCCTTGATCCGCTCGATCAGCGCGTCCAGGAGCTCCTCGTGCGAGGCCTCCGGGTTCTCCAGGCACCACTGGGCGCCGGCCGCGACCTCGCGCAGGTTGTGCGGCGGGATGTTGGTCGCCATGCCGACCGCGATACCGGCGGAGCCGTTGATCAGCAGGTTCGGGAAGCGGGCGGGCAGAACGGTCGGCTCCTGGGAGCGGCCGTCGTAGTTGTCCGTGAAGTCGACGGTCTCCTCGTCGATGTCGCGGACCATCTCCATCGACAGCGGCGCGAGCTTGCACTCGGTGTACCGCATGGCGGCCGCCGGGTCGTTGCCCGGGGAGCCGAAGTTGCCGTTGGAGTCGACGAGCGGCATGCGCATCGACCAGGGCTGGGCGAGGCGGACCAGGGCGTCGTAGATCGAGCTGTCGCCGTGCGGGTGGTAGTTGCCCATGACGTCGCCGACCACACGCGCGCACTTGTAGAAGCCGCGCTCGGGGCGGTAGCCGCCGTCGTACATGGCGTACAGCACCCGGCGGTGGACGGGCTTGAGACCGTCCCGGACGTCCGGCAGCGCACGGGACACGATGACGGACATCGCGTAGTCCAGGTACGAGCGCTGCATCTCCGTCTCGAGCCCCACGGGCTCGACACGCATCGCGAGTTCGCCGCCCTCTTCAGGGGTGACGGGAGTGTTCTCGTCGGCCATTGCTGGTGAAGATCCTTCCCTGTGCGGTCAGCTGAGACCGACTCAGATGTCGAGGAAGCGGACGTCCTTGGCGTTGCGCTGGATGAACGCGCGGCGGGCCTCGACGTCCTCGCCCATCAGGACCGAGAACAGGTCGTCGGCCTGGGCGGCGTCGTCGAGCGTGACCTGGCCCAGGACGCGGTGCTCCTGGTCCATGGTCGTGATGCGCAGCTCCTCGGCGTTCATCTCGCCGAGACCCTTGAAGCGCTGGATCGAGTCCTCGCGGACCCGCTTGCCGCGCTGGCGGCCCATCTCCAGGAGCGCGTCGCGCTCACGGTCGGAGTACGCGTACTCGGTGTCGTCCCGGCCCCACTTGATCTTGTACAGCGGCGGCCGTGAGAGGTACACGTGCCCGGCCTCGACCAGCGGCCGCATGAAGCGGAACAGGAAGGTCAGCAGCAGCGTGCTGATGTGCTGGCCGTCGACGTCGGCGTCCGCCATCAGGATGATCTTGTGATAGCGGAGCTTCTCGATGTCGAAGTCCTCGTGCACACCGGTGCCGAACGCGGAGATCAGCGCCTGGATCTCCTGGTTCTGCAGGATCTTGTCGATCCGCGCCTTCTCGACGTTGAGGATCTTGCCCCGGATCGGGAGGATCGCCTGGTACTGCGGGTTGCGGCCGGACTTGGCCGAGCCGCCGGCGGAGTCACCCTCGACGATGAAGATCTCGCACTTGGTGGGGTCGTTCGACTGGCAGTCGGAGAGCTTGCCCGGCAGGGACGCCGACTCCAGGAGGCCCTTGCGGCGGGTGAGGTCGCGGGCCTTGCGGGCCGCCACGCGTGCGGTGGCCGCCTGGATGCCCTTGCGGATGATGTCCGCCGCCTCCACCGGGTTGCGGTCCAGCCAGTCGTTCAGGTGCTCGTAGACCGCCTTCTGCACGAAGGTCTTGGCCTCCGTGTTGCCCAGCTTGGTCTTCGTCTGGCCCTCGAACTGCGGCTCGCTCAGCTTGACCGAGATGATCGCGGTCAGACCCTCGCGGATGTCGTCACCGGTGAGGTTGTCGTCCTTCTCCCGGAGCAGCTTCTTGTCGCGCGCATACTTGTTGATCAGCGAGGTCAGCGCCGCGCGGAAGCCCTCCTCGTGGGTGCCGCCCTCATGCGTGTGGATGATGTTGGCGAACGAGTACACACCCTCGCTGTAGCCGCTGTTCCACTGCATCGCGACCTCGAGGGACAGGCTCTTGTCCTTGTCCTCGGCCTCCAGGTCGATCACCGTCGGGTGCACCACGTCGCCCTTGCGGGAGTTGAGGTACTTCACGAAGTCGACGATGCCGCCCTCGTAGTGGTACGTGACGGTCTTGACCTCGGCCTTCTCGTCCGCGCCCGCCTCGTCGGCGCCGGCCACGGCCTTCGCCGACTCGCGCTCGTCGGTGAGCCGGATCGTCAGGCCCTTGTTGAGGAAGGCCATCTCCTGGAAGCGCCGAGAGAGCGTCTCGAAGGAGTACTCGGTGGTCTCGAAGATGTCCGGGTCCGCCCAGAACGTGACCGAGGTGCCGGTCTCGCCCGTCTCCTCGTGCTGCACCAGCGGAGCCGTCGGGACGCCCAGCTTGTAGTCCTGCGTCCAGCGGTGGCCGTCCGTCTTGATCTCGACGGACACCTTGGACGACAGCGCGTTCACGACGGAGACACCCACACCGTGCAGACCGCCGGAGACGGCGTAACCGCCGCCGCCGAACTTGCCACCCGCGTGCAGCACGGTCAGCACGACCTCGACGGCCGGCTTGCCCTCGGACGCCACGATGCCGACCGGGATGCCGCGGCCGTTGTCGACGACACGCACACCGCCGTCGGCCAGGATCGTCACGTCGATGGTGTCCGCATGGCCGGCCAGCGCCTCGTCGACGGAGTTGTCCACGACCTCGTACACCAGGTGGTGCAGACCGCGCTCGCCGGTCGAACCGATGTACATACCGGGTCGCTTGCGGACCGCGTCCAGCCCTTCGAGCACGGTGATGGCACTCGCGTCGTACGAGGCGGTGACCTCACCGTTCGTGCCGATGTCGGTGGACGGGATGTTCTCGTTGGGGTTGCCGGAATCGGCCACGAAGCGCCCTTTCTGGCACAGCACGAGCCAGGCTCGTCGGCAGGTTGCCGGAGCGGCTGCGGCATGTTGCGTTGGTAAGCCTTGATCAGCGTTGCTCAGCTTTTCCCGGGCGGTCCCCACGTTCGGGGCGGGATTGTCTTCCAGTCTACCGGTAGCGCCGACAGTGATGGGGGTTTGCCGGTACCTGAGTCCGCATGTGCCGCCCTGAACCCGCCTCCGCCGACTCCCGATATACGGATGGGGGCTCCAAGAGGCTCACGGAGGCACTCAGCGCTTCCGACTGTCAACCCTTGGCTACTCCGGCGTCAGGTCGCGATTCGCAACCGCGTGCGGTCGTACGACGACCGGCCGGGGCGGCCGTGGAACGGCACCGCACCCGGCTGCGATCGTGACGTAAGTCACCCGTAGGTATCCCCGGGACCCGTGCTCCCAGGGGCGCGCAACGGGCCGTAGCGCCGGGCCGGACCACCGGGATTGAGCACCTTGATCAGGCGTACGGTGCCGTGCCCCAGGTCCTCGTTCAGGCGGGCGACGAGCGCGGGCGCGAGGTGGCGCAGCTGGGTCGCCCAGGCCGTGGAGTCGCACTGGACGACCAGCACCCGCTCGTCCTCGTCGTACCGCTGCGGCACGCAGTGCTTGGCCAGGTCCTCACCGACGATCTCCGGCCAGCGGCCCATCACCCCGCCCACCGCGGCCGGCGTCTCCCAGCCGCGCTCGGTGATCAGCCGGTTGATCGCGGAACCCAGCGCCATCGGGTCGCGGCCGTCGGCGCGCGCGCCGGAGCGCAGGCCACCGCGCCGCGCCTGCTTCTTCTGCTGCGCCGCGTCGCCACGCGCGCGTGCCGCCTCCTTCGCCGCCTTGAGCGCCACGCGCGCGAGGTCGACACCGGAGGGTTCGTTCTTGGGCGCCGGTCCGTCGGTCGTCATGCGCGCTCCACCGTCCCGTCGGCCACCGCGTACCGCGTACCGGCGAGGACGTGCGGTACGTCGTCGTCCACGGCGGCGGTGACCAGCACCTGCTCGCCGGGAGCGACCAGCTCCGCCAGTCGCTCCCGGCGCCGGGCGTCCAGCTCGGCGAACACGTCGTCGAGCACCAGCACCGGCTCGTTCCCCTCGGCCCGCAGCAGGTCGTACGACGCCAGGCGCAGCGCCAGCGCGTACGACCAGGACTCGCCGTGCGAGGCGTAGCCCTTGGCGGGCAGCTGGCCGAGCTTGAGGACCAGGTCGTCGCGGTGCGGGCCGACCAGGGTCACGCCCCGCTCGATCTCCTGTTTGCGAGCGTCCGCCAGCGCCGCCATCAGCTGGCCGTACAGATCCTCGCGCGTGTGCGCCTCACCGGGCGCCGACGGCCTGTAATCCAGCGCGACGGGGCCGCCACCGGGCGCCAGCTGCTCGTACGCCTTGTCCGCGAGGGGCTGGATCGTGGCGACCAGGTCGAGCCGCTGGGCAAGCAGCTCGGCGCCGGCCCGCGCCAGGTGCTGGTCCCACACGTCGAGCGTGGACAGATCCATGGAACGGCCGCCGTGCCGCCGGGCGAGGGCGGCGGATTTCAACAGGGTGTTCCGCTGCTTGAGCACCCGCTCGTAGTCGGACCGCACACCAGCCATCCGCGGCGACCGCGCGGTGACCAGCTCGTCCAGGAAACGGCGCCGCTCCCCGGGGTCCCCCTTCACCAGCGCGAGGTCCTCGGGCGCGAACAGCACGGTCCGTACGATCCCCAGCACGTCACGCGGCCTGACCTGCGAGGACCTGTTGATGCGGGCGCGGTTGGCCTTGCCGGGGTTCAGCTCCAGCTCGACCAGCTGCTGCCTCTCGCCCTGCCGGACCTGCGCCCGGATGATCGCCCGGTCGGCGCCCATCCGGACCAGGGGAGCGTCGGAGGCGACCCGGTGGCTGCCGAGGGTGGCGAGATAGCCGACGGCCTCGACGAGGTTGGTCTTGCCCTGGCCGTTGGGGCCGACGAAGGCGGTGACGCCCGGGTCGAGCGGGACCTCGACCCGGGCATAGGAGCGGAAGTCGGCCAGCGACAGATGCGTGACGTGCATAGGTGTTTCGCCGACCTCCCCGCGACCTGCTGTTTCGTCGTGCTTGTTGCTCTTGCTCTGCTACTTCGCCTCTACGGCGTGGCCGCCGAACTGGTTGCGCAGCGCGGCGATCATCTTCATCTGCGGCGAGTCGTCCTGCCGGGAGGCGAACCGCGCGAACAGCGAGGCGGTGATCGCGGGCAGCGGCACCGCGTTGTCTATGGCGGCTTCCACAGTCCACCGGCCCTCGCCGGAGTCCTGTGCAAAACCCTTCAGCCTGTCCAGGTGCTCGTCCTCGTCGAGGGCGTTCACCGCGAGGTCGAGCAGCCAGGAACGGATGACCGTCCCTTCCTGCCAGGAGCGGAAGACCTCGCGCACGTCCGTGACCGAGTCGACCTTCTCCAGGAGCTCCCAGCCCTCGGCGTAGGCCTGCATCATCGCGTACTCGATGCCGTTGTGGACCATCTTCGCGAAGTGGCCCGCACCGACCTTGCCGGCGTGCACCGAACCGAAGTCGCCCTCGGGCTTCAGCGCGTCGAAGACCGGCCGGACCTTCCCGACGTGCTCGGCGTCGCCGCCGTACATCAGGGCGTAGCCGTTCTCCAGGCCCCAGACACCGCCGGAGACGCCGCAGTCGACGAACCCGATGCCCTTGGCCGCCAGCTCCTCGGCGTGCCTCTCGTCGTCCGTCCAGCGGGAGTTACCGCCGTCGACGACCACGTCACCGGGCTCCAGGAGCTCGGCCAGCTCGTCGATGGTGGACTGGGTCGGCGCCCCGGCCGGGACCATCACCCACACCACGCGCGGCCCGCTGAGCTTGCCCACAAGCTCTTCCAGGCTGTGGACATCGGCGAGGTCCGGGTTGCGGTCGTATCCGACGACGGTGTGGCCCGCGCGGCGGATCCGCTCGCGCATGTTGCCGCCCATCTTGCCGAGGCCGACGAGACCGAGCTCCATCAGTTGGTTCCTTAGGTTGCGGTGTGGCAGGAGAGGCACGTTCGTGCCTGCGTCCGAGCCTAATCCCGGCCCTTTGCGCACAGTTGTGGGCATAGCCGCTCACCTGGGGAAACCCACCGGACGCCGGTGCCGGATACCCACAGGGGACACCCGGCACCGTGCACAGCTGTGGACAACTCGGCCGCTGATCAGCCGCTGAGCCGCACCGGCATGATCAGGTACTTGTACGCGTCGTCCGACTCGGCGTCGAGCGCGGGCTTTCCGCTCAGCAGCGCCGGCTTCGTGGACGTCGTGAACGACAGCTGGGCCACCGGCGAGTCGATCGCGCTCAGACCGTCGAGCAGGAAGGTCGGGTTGAAGGCGATGGAGACGTCGTCCCCCTCCAGCTGCGCGTCGACCCGCTCCACAGCCTGTGCGTCGTCGCTGGAACCGGCCTCCAGGATCAGCACGCCCTGCTCGAAGCTGAGCCGTACCGGGGTGTTCCGCTCGGCGACCAGGGCGACACGCTTGACGGCC
Organism: Streptomyces sp. NPDC090499; assembly: GCF_044769305.1. Classification (NCBI taxonomy): domain Bacteria; kingdom Bacillati; phylum Actinomycetota; class Actinomycetes; order Kitasatosporales; family Streptomycetaceae; genus Streptomyces; species Streptomyces sp. NPDC090499. The sequence goes on along the minus strand of NZ_JBIVXP010000004.1, from coordinate 217,778 downwards.
TCCACGAAGGGGGCGGTCTCGATCACGGCCACGGAGTTGAACTCGGTCGGGAACAGCGACCGGTACTTCGGCAGGTCGCCTTCGAGCAGCCGCGTGGTGGTACGCCGGCCCGCGCCCTCGAAACCGATGAGCCCCTCGCCCGCGCCCGAGCCGGAGAGCGCCAGGATGACGCTGTCGCCGCTCGTGAGGGCCTTGGCGGTGTCCAGGAGCGTCTTGGCGGGCACCAGGGCGACCGCGGACGCCTCCGGGTTCTCCGGCTTCCACAGGAACTCGCGGACCGCGAAACGGTAGCGGTCGGTGGAGGCCAGGGTGACCGTGTCGCCCTCGATCTCGATGCGCACACCGGTGAGCACCGGCAGCGTGTCGTCACGCCCGGCGGCGATGGCCACCTGGGAGACCGCGGAGGCGAAGACCTCGCCGGGGACCGTGCCCGTCGCGTTCGGCATCTGCGGCAGGGACGGGTACTCCTCCACCGGCAGCGTGTGCAGCGTGAACCGGGACGATCCACAGACCACCGTGGCTCGTACACCGTCTGTGGAAATCTCCACCGGCCGGTTGGGGAGCGCGCGGCAGATGTCGGCGAGCAGTCGGCCGGAGACGAGGACCGTGCCCTCCTCCTCGACCTCGGTCTCGACGCTGACCCGCGCGGAGACCTCGTAGTCGAAGCTGGACAGGCTCAGCTGGCCGTCCTCGGCCTTCAGCAGCAGGCCGGCGAGGACCGGCGCCGGCGGACGGGCCGGGAGGCTGCGTGCCGCCCACGCCACTGCCTCCGCGAGTACGTCGCGTTCCACCCGGATCTTCACCGTAAGCCCGCCTCCTGCTGTCGCCGGGGCTTCTCGCCCTGCTGCGTCTTCGTCGTCTGTCCCGGTGTCGTCGGCCCCGGGGAGGGGAAGAACACCGGGGACCAGTCTGACGCACCGCACTGACAGCTGGTGCCTCTCGGGGTCAAGTCGTGACGAGGCGCGGTCAGAGGCCGGAGAGCGAGTTGTGCACAGGGCCCTCTTCGAAACGGATTCCCAGCTCTCTCTAGTTGTCAGTAGTAGTAGGGGCTGTGGATACCGTGGATAACCTCGTTTGCCCAGCTCAGGGCGGAGATTTTGTCCACTGCCCCTGTGGGCGGACCCGGTGGAAAACTGGGTGTCGCTGTGGAGAACAGAAAGTTCTGCACACGCCATGCACAGCCCGGGGGGACTTCTCCCCAACGCCGTCCCCAGCTTTACCCACCTTTCCCACAGCCCAACCCGGCACCTTCGTGTGACGCCTTTCACTCGACCCGGTGAGGAGGCGCGTCGCGTTGCCGAACAGTGGACAGCGGTGTGGAGAAGCCGGGGGTCGCTGGGGACAACCGCCCCTCACCCTGTGGGCGACCGGTGGACAACTTCGTGCACAGCCTGTGGATCTTTTCCTCGTCCACAGTCTGTGGAGATCCGTTGTCCACGATTCCACAGCCACCTGAGCTGCCCTGATGCGGTTTCAACCCCCAGCCTGTGGACGACGTTCGGGACAACTTCACAGTCCCCAGGGTGTGGACGCAAGAAAGTCGGCAAATCTGTGGAGGACGCCCGTAACCAGGCAGGTAATCGAACAGCGGACCTCGCTGCAGCGCCCTCTTGGGGGCGCGGGGAACTGCGCGACCAGCCCCCACCGACCGGCACGGGACCCCTCCGAACCGCTCCAGGACGCCGAAAGGGCGCCCCGGGATGTCTCCCAAGGGCGCCCTGAACGCCGTGGAACCGTCGGCCGAACCCCGCCGCTACCCGTTCTTGATCCGGTTCGTCAGCTCCGTCACCTGGTTGTAGATCGACCGCCGCTCCGCCATCAGTGCCCGGATCTTCCGGTCCGCGTGCATCACGGTCGTGTGGTCCCGGTTCCCGAACTGCGCCCCGATCTTCGGCAGCGACAGATCCGTCAGCTCCCGGCACAGGTACATGGCGATCTGCCGGGCCGTGACCAGCTGCCGCCCGCGCGAGCTCCCGCACAGGTCCTCGACGGTGAGCCCGAAGTAGTCCGCGGTCGCCGCCATGATCGCCGTCGCGCTGATCTCCGGCGTGGAGTCCTGCCCTCCGGGGATCAGGTCCTTCAGCACGATCTCGGTCAGCCCGAGATCGACCGGCTGCCGGTTGAGCGACGCGAACGCCGTCACCCGGATCAGCGCGCCTTCCAGCTCACGGATGTTGCGCGAGATGCGGGAGGCGATGAACTCCAGCACCTCCGGGGGCGCGTTGAGCTGTTCCTGCACCGCCTTCTTGCGCAGGATCGCGATGCGGGTCTCCAGCTCCGGCGGCTGGACGTCGGTGATCAGGCCCCACTCGAAACGGTTCCGCAGCCGGTCCTCCAGGGTGACCAGCTGCTTGGGCGGCCGGTCGCTGGAGAGCACGATCTGCTTGTTCGCGTTGTGCAGCGTGTTGAAGGTGTGGAAGAACTCCTCTTGCGTCGACTCCTTGTCCGCGAGGAACTGGATGTCGTCGACGAGCAGGATGTCCATCTCGCGGTAGCGCTTGCGGAAGCTGTCGCCCTTGCCGTCGCGGATCGAGTTGATGAACTCGTTGGTGAACTCCTCCGAGCTCACGTACCGCACGCGCGTGCCCGGGTACAGGCTCCGCGCGTAGTGCCCGATCGCGTGCAGCAGGTGCGTCTTGCCGAGTCCCGACTCCCCGTAGATGAAGAGGGGGTTGTACGCCTTCGCGGGCGCCTCGGCGACGGCGACCGCGGCCGCGTGTGCGAAGCGGTTGGACGCGCCGATGACGAACGTGTCGAAGAGGTACTTGGGGTTCAGGCGGGCCGTCGGCTCGCCGGGGCCGCCGGCCGGCGCGGGCTTCGCGCCCAGCGGCCCGGGCCCGCCGGCGCTCGGCATGTCCGGTCGTCCGGGCCCACCCCGGTGCCCCTGGCCCGGCCCGCCCGAGGGCTCGGGCAGCTCACGGCGCCCGGAGTCCCGGTCGTAGTCGGACCGGTCATGGGGGGGCCGGTCATGGTTGGGCCGCTCGTACTCGGAGCGGTCGTAGTCGGGCCGGTCGTAGTCGGGGCGCGGCGGTTCGTACTCCGCGCGCTGCTGCTCGTACGGGGACCGGTCCAGCGGCTGCTGCGGGCGGTACTCCTGGGCGTACGCGTCCTGGCCGCCGTACCCGTCCGAGCGGTACGCGTCCTGGGACGGCGAGGCATAGGGGTCGCGCTCCGGGAAGCCCAGCCGCGGCTGCTGCCAGCTGTACTCGTCCTGCCCGGGGCGCGGCCACGCGCCCGGCTCGGGGCGCTGGTACTCGGAGGGGTAGGCGGGGCGGGCGGTGGGCAGCTGGTCGCGGCCGCCCTGGTCCGGCAGCTGATCCGCGCGGTGCCGGCCGTACCCGCCGTCGTACTGCGGCGACGGGTGCTCGGGTTCGTCGTAGCGATGTTTCTGCACGGGGGGCGCCGGCGGGGCCGGGGGCTCGCCGGCGGACTCGTCCACGGTGATCGCGATCCGGATCGGGCGCCCGCACTCGCGGCTCAGGGTCTCGCTGACGATCGGTGCGAGACGGCCCTCCAGTACGTTCTTCGCGAATTCGTTCGGTACGGCGAGCAGAGCGGTGTCCGCCACCAGCGCGAGCGGCTGGCAGCGCCTGATCCAGTGCTCGTCCTTCGCCTCCACACCCTGACCGCGGCCCTCACCGAGGAGCTGCTCCAGTACTCGTGGCCACACTGCGGCAAGATCGGCAGGTACGTCAGCCACAGGGCACGCTCTCTCACAGGTCCCACGAACGTGTGGTTCGAGGACGGGTCGGGATGAATATCGGGTCGGGCGGGGATAAAGGAACGAATCGGAGTTCAGCCACGGTAGTCAGCGTGGCGGGTGCGGTTCAAGTTGTTGTCCCCAGCCTGTGGATAGTGTCTCTCCGTCACTGCTGGTTTGACCGAATGGCGTAGCCCCGCGTACCGTAACCAGGTCGAGTTGTCGATGGCTGCTGCCGCCTGCCTCCGATGGGCACAGATCGCTGAAGGTGATCGGGAAGCGGTGCACTCGGGCGTGATGCGAGCTACTCGTGGGCGCACGGTGACAGCCAGGACGGCACCCGCCACCACCGATTTGATTTCTGGAGCCCCCGAGTGAGCAAGCGCACCTTCCAGCCGAACAACCGTCGTCGCGCCAAGACCCACGGCTTCCGCCTGCGGATGCGCACCCGTGCCGGCCGCGCGATTCTCGCGAACCGTCGTGCCAAGGGTCGCGCCAGCCTGTCCGCCTGATCCCGATTCAGGTCATGACGTCGTGCTGCCTACCGAGCATCGGCTGAGGCGGCGCGAGGACTTCGCGACCGCGGTACGACGGGGGCGCCGGGCCGGCCGCCCGTCCCTCGTCGTCCACCTTCGAAGCGGTGCCACGGACCCGCACGCGCCTGGGGAGAGCGCTCCCCCGACGCGTGCGGGTTTCGTCGTGAGCAAGGCCGTGGGTGGTGCGGTTGTGCGCAACACAGTGAAGCGCAGACTGCGTCATCTGATGCGTGAGCGAGTCGCCCTGTTCCCCCCCGGTAGCCTGGTAGTCGTACGAGCGCTGCCCGGAGCGGGCGACGCCGACCATGCACAGCTGGCCCGAGACCTGGACGCCGCCATCGAGCGGCTGCTGGGAGGGGGCGCGCGATGAAGTACCCGCTGCTGGCTCTGATCAAGCTGTACCAGTGGACGATCAGTCCGCTGCTGGGCCCGGTGTGCAAGTACTACCCGTCGTGCTCCCACTACGGCTACACGGCCATCGACCGGCACGGTGCGATCAAGGGCACGGCACTCACGGCCTGGCGCATCCTGCGGTGCAATCCGTGGTCGCTCGGCGGTGTGGACCATGTTCCGCCGCGCAAGCGCCCGCGGTGGCACGAAATGCTGCGTGACGCCTGGCGTGCACGCAGGGGCGGGCCCTCCGCCGCCGAACCGGCCACCGAGGAGAAGCCTCCCTCCGAGCTTCCTTCGAGCCCGGCCGCAGAGACTTCGTCCCATGCCCAAGGAGCATGATTAGTGGACACGATTGCCAGCCTCTTCAGCTTCATCACGACACCCGTCTCATGGGTCATCGTCCAGTTCCACTCCGTGTACGGGAAGATCTTCGGTCCCGACACGGGCTGGGCCTGGGGCTTGTCCATCGTGTCCCTGGTGATCCTGATCCGCATCTGCCTGATCCCGCTCTTCGTGAAGCAGATCAAGGCGACCCGGGCCATGCAGACGCTCCAGCCCGAGATGAAGAAGATCCAGGAGCGCTACAAGAACGACAAGCAGCGTCAGTCCGAAGAGATGATGAAGCTGTACAAGGAGTCGGGCACCAACCCGCTCTCCTCGTGCCTTCCCATCCTGGCGCAGTCTCCGTTCTTCTTCGCCCTGTACCACGTGCTCAACGGCATCGCGACGGGCTCGACGATCGGTGTCATCAACGAGTCGCTGCTCGCCAGTGCCCGTAAGGCCCACATCTTCGGGGCCCCGCTCGCCGCGAAGTTCACGGACGGCTCCTCGAAGGTGGAGGCGCTCGGCGCCTCCCTCACGGACGTCCGGGTCGTCACCGCGGTCATGATCGTCCTGATGTCGGCGTCGCAGTTCTACACGCAGCGCCAGCTGATGACGAAGAACGTCGACACCACGGTGAAGACGCCGTTCATGCAGCAGCAGAAGATGCTGATGTACGTCTTCCCGGTCATGTTCGCCGTCTTCGGTATCAACTTCCCGGTCGGTGTCCTCGTCTACTGGCTGACCACCAACGTGTGGACCATGGGCCAGCAGATGTACGTCATCCGCAACAACCCGACCCCGGGTTCCAAGGCCCAGGCCGCCTACCTGGAGCGCCTCACCAAGCACGTCACGCACCACGGCAAGACCCGTCGGCGCAGCGAGAAGACCATCGTCAAGGCGATCGTCGCCAAGGGCCGGGACCGCAACGAGTTCGAGCGCTCGTTCATCAACGCGCTGACCAAGGCCGGTCTCGTGGCCCAGGCCGACGGCACCGTGGCGAAGGGTGAGGCCCAGGCCGTCGCACAGACCGAGGACGGCGTCACGACCACCGGCGCCGCCAGGCGTCAGCAGCCCAAGCGCCAGAGCAAGGCCCAGCGGCAGTCCGGCGCAACGAAGGCGGCCGGCGACACCACCTCGGCCTCCGCAGACGCTTCGGCTTCCTCGGACGTTTCGGCCTCGGAGGGCAAGACGACCTCGCTGGAGAAGTCCGACGAGCCGCAGGACGCCAAGCCGGCCGCCCAGCAGGCCCCGAAGGGCGGCTCCAACGGCCGCAGCAGGGCCCAGTCCGGCCAGCGCAAGGGCGGTCAGCAGCGCCCCAAGTCCCCGTCCAAGAAGTAAGAAGGAGCCCATCCCGTGACGGAAGGCACCACCTCCGCCGCTGCCGAGGGTGTAGACACCCTGACCCGCCTGGAGCAGGAGGGCGAGATCGCGGCGGACTATCTCGAAGGTCTGCTGGACATCGCCGACCTCGACGGCGACATCGACATGGATGTCGAGGCCGACCGTGCCTCCGTGTCGATCATCAGCGACTCGGCCGGCCGCGACCTGCAGAAGCTGGTCGGCCGCGACGGCGAGGTGCTGGAGGCGCTCCAGGAGCTGACCCGCCTGGCCGTGCACCGGGAGACCGGTGACCGCAGCCGGCTGATGCTCGACATCGCGGGCTACCGCGCCAAGAAGCGCGCCGAGCTCTCCGAGCTCGGCGCCAAGGCCGCCGCCGAGGTGAAGAGCACCGGCGAGCCCGTGAAGCTCAAGCCGATGACCCCGTTCGAGCGCAAGGTCGTGCACGACGCGGTCAAGACCGCCGGGCTGCGTAGCGAGTCCGAGGGCGAGGAGCCGCAGCGGTTCGTCGTCGTGCTGCCTGCCTGAGCGGTTCCCCGCATGACCGGCCCCGTCTGTTGAGCAGGCGGGGCCGAACTTTGTCAGCCTGATAGTTCTGGTGGCCGGTGCGCGGAGCGCCGGCGCGGTACGGAAGGACGGTCCCCGTGACGGAGGCTGCAGAGCTCCCCCCGGCGCCCGAACAGGCGCGGGAAGTGTTCGGCGAGCGCTTCGCCGATGCGGTCCGCTACGCGGAGCTGCTCGCCGAGGCAGGCGTGCAGCGTGGTCTGATCGGCCCACGGGAAGTGCCCCGTCTGTGGGAGCGGCACCTGCTGAACTGCGCGGTGCTCTCGGAGGCCGTCCCCGAGGGGGTGACGGTGTGCGACGTGGGTTCCGGAGCCGGTCTGCCGGGCATTCCGCTGGCGCTGGTCCGGGAGGACCTCAACATCACCCTGCTGGAGCCGCTGCTGCGGCGGACCAACTTCCTGACCGAGGTCGTCGAGCTGCTCGGCCTGGACCACGTGACCGTGGTGCGTGGCCGCGCCGAAGAGGTCATGGGCACGCTGCCCCCGGTGCACGTGGTGACGGCCCGTGCCGTGGCCCCGCTGGACCGGCTGGCCACCTGGGGCGTCCCGCTGCTGCGTCCCTACGGTGAGATGCTCGCCCTCAAGGGGGACACGGCGGAGGAGGAGCTGAAGGCCGCGGCCACCGCGCTGACCAAGCTCGGTGCGGTCTCCACGTCCATCCTGCATGTGGGTGAGGGCGTGGTGGATCCGCTGTCCACGGTCGTCCGTGTGGAGGTCGGGGAGAGTCCGGGCGGTGTCCGCTTCGCGGCCAAGCGGGCCAAGGCGGCCCGGACGGGGAGGACACGTAGGCGCCGCTGATCCGTCCTGACGACCAGACGTACTCCACACAAGCTGCCAAACCTACGCATGACGGAGTGTCGCGGCTTTTCGGTACCGCTAGCTGTGCATCGTGTTTCACGTGAAACGTCGCTCACTGCTACACGGCATCATCGGCCGGGGCCGCGCCGCGGCCGAACCGCGCGACCGAAAGCCCCTTGGATCCCTCAGAGAGGGGGCCTCTGGTGACGCTCCGTCCTCCCTGCGGGGCACGGAGTTGTCCACAGAGGTGGATTTCTCCACAGAACACCAGGCCTCACTGGTTCACGACCCCGAAGACATGGGAGGCTCTGTTCATTGCGAGCCTGAAGTCGAGGAGAGTGAATCCTTGCGGTCCGACGCCAACATCGCGGGACCGATGACCGATCCGGTCCCCGGTCCCCGTACCGAGTCGATGGGGGCGGATGTTTCACGTGAAACACCGCCTCCGATGGACGACACTCCCATCGGTCGTGCTGCCCAACTTGCGGTGGAAGCCCTGGGCCGCGCCGGCGAAGGACTGCCACGTCCGGAGCAGACCAGAGTCATGGTGGTCGCCAACCAGAAGGGCGGTGTAGGCAAGACGACGACCACCGTCAACCTTGCTGCGTCGCTGGCTCTTCATGGCGCCCGTGTCCTGGTGATCGACCTCGACCCACAGGGCAATGCGTCCACTGCGCTGGGGATCGACCATCACGCGGAAGTCCCCTCCATCTATGACGTGTTGGTCGAGAGCAAGCCGCTGGCCGAGGTCGTCCAACCGGTGGTGGACGTCGAAGGTCTCTTCTGTGCCCCCGCCACGATCGATCTCGCCGGTGCGGAGATCGAGCTGGTGTCCCTGGTGGCGCGGGAGAGCCGGCTCCAGCGGGCGATCCAGGCGTATGAGCAGCCCCTGGACTACATCCTCATCGACTGCCCGCCCTCGCTCGGCCTGCTGACGGTCAACGCGCTCGTCGCGGGCGCCGAGGTGCTCATCCCGATCCAGTGCGAGTACTACGCGCTGGAGGGCCTGGGCCAGCTCCTGCGCAACGTCGACCTGGTGCGGGGGCACCTCAACCCCAACCTGCACGTGTCGACCATCCTGCTCACCATGTACGACGGCCGGACGCGTCTCGCGTCCCAGGTCGCGGACGAGGTGCGCAGCCACTTCGGCGACGAGGTGCTGCGGACGAGCATTCCCCGCTCGGTCCGTATCTCCGAGGCGCCGAGCTACGGGCAGACGGTACTGACTTACGATCCTGGATCGAGCGGTGCCCTCTCGTACCTTGAGGCGGCCCGAGAAATCGCGCTGAAGGGCATCGGGGTCAGCTACGACCCGACGCAGGCCCATATCGGCGCTCAGACCAACCCGAACATGGTGGAGGGGATCCAGTGAGCGAGCGACGGAGGGGGCTGGGTCGTGGTCTCGGTGCACTGATCCCAGCTGCCCCGACCGAGCAGACCCCGGCCCAGACGGCTGTGGGGGGAACGGTAGTTCCGTCCCCCGCCGCGGCTCCGGTGCTGACGACCGACCGTGGCGTCGCCGCGGCCAAGGTGACGACGCTGCCGGCTGTTTCACATGAAACCGAGGAGCCCTCGGTGTTCGGGGTCGGGGGAGGAAGTGCGGAGACGCCTGCTCCTCCGATGGGCGCCCATTTCGCGGAGATCCCCCTCGACGACATCGCGCCGAACCCGCGTCAGCCGCGTGAGGTCTTCGACGAGGACGCTCTGCAGGAGCTGGTCACCTCCATCCAGGAGGTCGGCCTTCTCCAGCCCGTCGTCGTACGGCAGCTGGGCCCCTCCCGCTACGAGCTCATCATGGGCGAGCGGCGCTGGCGGGCCTGCCGTGAGGCCGGCCTGGAGGCGATCCCGGCGATTGTCCGGGCGACGGACGACGAGAAGCTTCTCCTGGACGCCCTGCTGGAGAACCTGCACCGCGCTCAGCTGAACCCGCTGGAAGAGGCCGCCGCCTACGACCAGCTGCTGAAGGACTTCAACTGCACGCACGACCAGCTGGCCGACCGTATCGGTCGCTCCCGCCCGCAGGTCTCCAACACCCTGCGTCTGCTGAAGCTCTCCCCAGCGGTCCAGCGCCGGGTGGCCGCCGGAGTCCTGTCGGCCGGGCACGCTCGGGCGCTGCTCTCCGTCGACGACTCGGAGGAGCAGGACCGGCTGGCCCACCGGATCGTCGCCGAGGGACTGTCGGTACGTGCCGTCGAGGAGATCGTGACCCTCATGGGCTCGCGGCCCCAGACGACGACACGCGCCAAGGGACCGCGAGCCGGCGCCCGGGTCTCCCCGGCCCTGACCGACCTCGCGACCCGGCTTTCGGACCGCTTCGAGACGCGGGTGAAGGTCGACCTGGGCCAGAAGAAGGGCAAGATCACCGTCGAGTTCGCCTCCATGGAAGACCTTGAGCGAATCCTCGGCACCCTCGCCCCGGGCGAGGGACCGGTTCTGCACCAAGGCCTCCACGACGGCGATTCCTCGGACGCCCCGGCCTCCGAGGAGTCCGCGGAGGACGAAGACTGACCGTTCCGGGTGTTTCCCACCCGGTCGGCGCCTTGTCGCTCAGAGAGCGGACCATGTCCGGTACGTACCGGAACACGGTCCGCTCTTTGCTTTCAGGCGGTATCGATGGAAACGCTGTGTGGATACGATGCGTTCGGTATGGCGCATCCACCGGACAGCTGGCAGCACCTCTGAGAGAGGCGGGGGCCATGCGATCGATGAGCCGCACCGGACTGGTGAGCGCGGGTCTGGGACTGGGCGCGACCGTCGGATTCTTCGGCAGTCTGCTCAGAGAACGCAGCGCTCTGACAGCCGCTCGCGACGCCGCGGGCGAAGGAAGCGAGGAACAGCCTTCATGGGGCGTCGGCTCGTACCGCTCACGCTGGACAACCTTCAGGACCTTCCCCAGCGCTGTCGCTCGTGTGTCTTCTGGGAGCTGGATCCCGTCAGCAGCGAAGCAGCGGTGAGAGCGGGTACAGCCACGCTGGAGAAGGAATCCTGGATCTCCGCCGTCCTGCTCGACTGGGGATCGTGCGGCCGAGTGGTCTATGTCGACGACGTACCGGTGGGCTTTGTGCTCTACGCTCCGCCCGCCTACGTCCCCCGCTCCACGGCGTTTCCCACGAGCCCGGTGTCATCGGACGCCGTGCAGCTCATGACCGGCTTCATCATGCCCGGCTATCAGGGACAGGGGCTCGGACGGGTGATGGTGCAGACGGTCGCCAAGGATGTGCTGCGGCGGGGCTTCAAGGCGATCGAGGCGTTCGGCGACGCCCGCTACAAGGAGATGGCCTGTCTGCTCCCTGCTGACCACCTGCTGGCTGTGGGTTTCAAGACGGTCCGGCAGCACCCCTCGCACCCCCGACTACGGCTGGAGCTGCGGACGACGCTCTCCTGGAAGGAAGACGTGGAGCTGGCGCTCGACAGGCTTCTGGGGGCCGTACAGAAGGAACCGGCGCTGCGGCCGCTCTGAGCGCCTCAAAGCGAATGGGCCAACCCCGAGGGGTTGGCCCATTCGTGTTTCACGTGAAACATCACTCGGCGATGAAGTCCTCGAGGTCGCGGACGAGCGCGGCCTTCGGCTTGGCGCCGACGATGGTCTTGGCGACCTCGCCACCCTGGTAGACGTTCAGGGTCGGGATCGACATGACGCCGTACTTGGCCGCCGTGTTCGGGTTCTCGTCGATGTTCAGCTTGACGATCTCGATCTTCTCGCCGTGTTCGGCGGCGATCGCCTCGAGGGACGGGGCGATCTGGCGGCAGGGACCGCACCACTCGGCCCAGAAGTCCACCAGGACGGGCTTGTCGCTCTTGAGGACGACCTCTTCGAAGTTGTCGTCGGTCACATGCTTCAGGGTGCCGGCCACGGCGGGCTCCTTTACTTGATGGTGCGGTGGTGGGGCGGAAGGGGAAAGGTCAGACGGAGGTCTTCTCGCGCTCGGCCTTCTCCTCGTCCGCGAGGGCGGCGAGGAAACGCTCGGCGTCGAGAGCGGCGGAGCAGCCGGTACCCGCCGCGGTGATGGCCTGGCGGTAGGTGTGGTCCACCACGTCACCGGCGGCGAACACACCCGTCACGTTGGTGTGCGTCGAGGGGGAGGCGACCTTGAGGTAGCCCTCCTCGTCGAGGTCCAGCTGGCCCTTGAAGAGCTCGGTGCGCGGGTCGTGGCCGATCGCGATGAACAGACCGGTCACCGGCAGGTCGGAGAGCTCACTGGTCTTGACGTTGCGCAGCTTCAGACCGGCCAGCTTCTGCTCGCCCTGCACCTCGGCGATCTCGCTGTCCCAGGCGAACTTGATCTTCGGGTCGGCGAAGGCCCGCTCCTGCATCGCCTTGGAGGCGCGCAGGGTGTCCCGGCGGTGGACGATCGTCACGGACTTGGCGAACCGGGAGAGGAAGGTGGCCTCCTCCATCGCGGTGTCGCCACCACCGATCACGGCGATGTCCTGGCCCTTGAAGAAGAACCCGTCGCACGTGGCACACCACGAGACGCCACGTCCGGAGAGGGCGTCCTCGTTCGGCAGACCGAGCTTGCGGTGCTGGGAGCCGGTGGTGACGATGACGGCCTTCGCCTTGTGGACCGTGCCGGCGGTGTCGGTGACGGTCTTGATCTCACCGGTCAGGTCGACGGAGACGACGTCGTCCGGGATCAGCTCGGCGCCGAAGCGCTCGGCCTGCGCCCGCATGTTGTCCATGAGCTCGGGGCCCATGATGCCGTCGCGGAAGCCCGGGAAGTTCTCCACGTCGGTGGTGTTCATGAGCGCACCGCCCGCGGTGACGGCCCCCTCGAACACCAGGGGCTTCAGCGACGCGCGCGCGGTGTAGAGCGCCGCCGTGTAGCCGGCGGGCCCGGAGCCGATGATGATCACGTTACGGACGTCGCTCACGGCTTGATTCCTCATCTCTGGTCTACGTCAATCCGACCGGTGGGAACTCCTCAGAAGCTCTCACCCCACCCAACGGATCCTAAGGGGCGCGCATTCCCGGTGTGTCCGGGCACACGGGCATCCCATACCGTACGGATTTCCGCGCCGGAACAAGAGATGCGTCCTCCGCCTGAGAGCCGGTCCGGCGGACGCTCAGGGACGCGTCAGGGACTCCGTCAACAGGACCTTGCCGGGAGACGTGAAGGCCTTGCTGTCACAGGTGGCGTCGACGACGAAGGCCGTCACCCGGGAGGCGTCGGAGGGGTCGGGGAGAACGACGAGGAAGGCGTCCTTCCCTTCGTAGGTCCCCTGCTTCGCGCCGATGACATCCCCGGTCTGGCTGATGCCCGAGCGGACACACGTCGGAACCGGCACCGAGGGCTGGATCCGGGTGGTGTACGGGGTTTCCGTGGAGCCGCTTCCCGAGGGCTGTGACTCGATACCGAAGGGCTTCTGAGAGCCGCGCTGGGTGTTCGTCTTCGTGCCGAGTAGGTCCTGCACCTGGCTCTGGAGAGTGCCCTTGGAGAAGGTCCCGGCGGTGCTGGTCGGCTTGCCCTGCGCGGTCGTCGTTCCGTCGCCTCCAAGCGACTGGAGGAAGAACGAGCCGGCGCCCAGGAGGGCGGCAGTGAGGACAGTGCCCAGGACGATGCTCCGCCGGCGTCGGCCACGGTCACGTCCGCGGTCCTTGCGGCCGGGGCCTGCGGAGGCGCTCGGCCGCCCGGCGGGGCGGTCTCCCGGAGGCGACATCTCCCGGGGCGCTGTTTCTCGAAGCGACGTTTCCCGGGGCGATGTTTCACGTGAAACATGAGCCACAGGTGCCGCTGCGTCGAGCAGAGCCTCGGCGGCGAGGGCGGCATCGATCCGGCCCGCAACGTCGGCCGGCATGTACGGAGGATCCGGCAGTGCGCCCAGCAGACCCCGGATCTCCTCCAGTGAGGCGTGGACGTCGGTGCAGAGCTCGCACCCGTCCAGGTGCTGTCGTACCTCCTCCGTCCGGGCAGGTGGCAGCAGACCTTCGGTGAGGTCGGAGATCTCAGCGACGTCCGGGTGCCCGGTCGTGTCTGTCGTCGACGTCACGCTCGCCCACCTCCGCCCTTCACTGCGGCTGAATCACTCGGCCCGGTGTCCTGAGGGTCCTCGTTCCGAGGGCCCGCTGCGGGTGGGACGGATGTCCCCTCCGCCCGGTTCCGTGCCGGGGGCGTGTCGTTCTCGTCGGCGCTGTTATCCGGCCGTAGATGGGTGAGCAACGGCAGGAGTCTGGCTCTGCCGCGAGCGCAGCGGCTCTTCACCGTCCCGGTGGGGACATCGAGGATCCGGGCCGCCTCGGCGACCGGATAGCCCTGCATGTCGACCAGGACGAGGGCGGCACGCTGATCGTGTGGCAGGGTGCCGAGGGCTTCGAGGAGCTGGCGGTGCAGATCGTTCCGCTCGGCCGGAGCGGAGGCCGATTCATGCGGTTCCAGCAGCTGCTCCAGCCGCTCGGTGTCGTCGACGGGGGAGGTCTTGCGGGTGGCCGCCTTGCGGGCGCGGTCGAGGCAGGCGTTGACCGTGATCCGATGCAGCCACGTTGTGACGGCCGACTGGCCCCGGAAGGTGTGAGCGGCCCGGTAGGCGGACACGAGGGCGTCCTGGACGGCGTCAGCGGCCTCCTCGCGGTCCCCCAGGGTCCGCAGGGCGACCGCCCAGAGCCGGTCCCGGTGCCGTCGCACGATCTCACCGAAGGCATCGGGGTCGCCTTCCACATGGCGGGCGAGCAGATCCTGGTCGCTCACTCCGCCGTATCCGGCGCCTTCCGCCATCTGCCCCCTCCGCCTTCGGTGCCGCCGGTGAGACGTCAGCCGGTGAACTTCACCTCGGTGACGGCCTGCTTGTAGCCGGCCTGTGCGTACGCGTCGGGATCCGCGCCCGAATTCGGCACTGCGGTGATCCACATGAGCACGTACTGGCTCTTCACCTTCTTGCTGACCTTCACCGTGGCGGTGTTCCCGGTGGTGGTGACGCTGCCGATCTTCGTCATCGAACTGATCGACCCCGGGTTCAGCGAGTCGGCGGCGTACAGCACAACCGTCGTGTGATCGCCAGAGTAGCGAAGGGAGATGGTTCCCGTGGTGACTTCCTTGGCGGAGCCCAGGTCGTAGACGATTCCCACACCTGGCTTGTACGGAGCCAGCTCCGGGCCGCTCACGAAGGTGTTCGTCCTCCAGTACGTCGAGGTGCTGCCGTCGTACGTCTTACCGACGTCGTTCGGATGCTGGGCATCGCCCTTGGCGACGTACTCCTGCGCGTCCTGGATCTTTATCGCGGCGGCAGGCGCGGGGCTGGCGCTGTTCTTGTCGCCGTCGTCCGTCGTCTGGGTGTTGCCGGTGTCTCCGCCGGACTTGTCGCCCTGGCCCATCAGGGCGTCCGCGAGCTGCCAGCTGCCCAGGCCCAGGGCGGCGATGAGAAGGGCCGAGACGGCCCACTTCAGCGCCTTGCCGGTGCGGCTCTGGAGCGGCGGTGGCGGGGCCTGGAGCGGCTGTGCCACGCCGGGCGGCGTGGGACGGCCGTAGGTGCCCTGCTGGTATGTGGTGCGCTGGTACTCGGGCGGTGCGGTGAACGCCGGCTCCGGCGGGCGGATGCGGGGCATCTCGCCGATCGCCTTCACCAGCTCCTCCGGCGTGGTGCACGCGGACTCGTGGCGGGAGGCGGTGGCGCCGTCGTTGACGAGGGCCCGCATGGCGAGCTCGGACAGGCCGCGGTGGACTCCGGCACGCACCTGGTCGGGTGCGATCAGACCGACGTCCTTGGGCAGCCCGGCCAGCCCGTAGGCGTCGCTCTCGTACGGCCAGCGCTGGGTCAGCGCGGCGTACAGCAGGGCGCCGATCGCCTCGGTGTCGGTGCGCTGGGGGGTGTCGGAACTGATACCGCGCAGCGCCGCGTTCACCGCGAGGCCGCGGATACGCCACTGCCCGGTGGAGGTGCGCAGCACCGCGTTCGGGTTCAGGCGCAGATGGGCCAGTCCCTCGCGGTGTGCGGCCGCCATGGCGGAGGCGATCTGACTGACCATCTGGTAGGCGTCGTGCGGCTCCAGCGGTCCGGCCGCGAGCAGCGCGGTCAGTTCCGTGGCGTCCGGCAGCCACTCGTGGACGACGTAGACGAGGTCGTTCTCCTCGACGGCGTCCAGGACCTGCACGAAGCGCGGGTCGCCGAGCAGCGCGGCGGACCGGGCGGCGGCCAGCACCGCACGGGTCCGCGGATGGTCGGAGGGCAGGATGTGCACGCCGACGGCACGGCGAAGTTTCTCGTCGACCGCACGCCAACTGCTGAATCCGTCCAGACGGGTGACGCACTCCTCAAGACGGTAGCGTCTGGCGAGCTTGTGCCCGCTGTGCAGTTCAGGGGGTGCGGCCTGCTTCTCAGCACCCGCGGCCATGCCGTTTCCCTGTGCTTCGTCGCTGTCCGTGTCCCGCTCCGGGTTCTTGGCCACCCCGTCGGCCGTGGACTGGTCCGCCTTGGCGGTCAGCGGCTTGTCACCGCTGTTGTCTGCCACGTCGACGGCAGCCGTGCTCCGTTCCGCCACCGTCGTTCCTGCCTCCCCATCCGTTGCACGCTGTCCGACGCCGAAACCAATTGTGCCCACAGTCCCCCGCTATGCACGACACGCGGCGGCGAACGATGGTTGTGCGCTTACCCCCGCCTCAGCGACCCAGACGCCCGCGCACCATACCCACGAGGGAGTTGAGCTCCTCGATGCGCATGCGGCGCGCGGCGACGTAGAAGACGCCGAGCAGGACCGCCCCGCCGGCCAGCAGCGCGGCGAAGGAACCGATCACACCCTGCCCCAGAGTGTGGCCGATGCCGTAGCAGGCCGCACCACTGAGCAGCGCGGCCGGTACGGACGCGATGCAGAGCCTGGCATAGGTGCGGGTGACCCGGGAACCGTCCAGGTCGCCGCCGAGCCGCTTGCGCAGCCGCCGCCAGGCCACCCCGACACCGATCGCGTAGGCCACACCGTAGGAGGCGGCCATGCCGGCCACCGCCCAGCGGGCCGGGAGCAGCAGGTAACAGGCGACCGAGGCACCCGCGTTGACGGCCGCGACGATGACCGTGTTGTAGAAGGGGGTGCGGGTGTCTTCGTAGGCGTAGAAGGCGCGCAGGACGACGTACTGCACCGAGTAGGGGATCAGGCCGAGGGCGAAGGCCATCAGCATGAATCCCATGTTGGTGGCCTCGCTGATGCCCGAGGAACCGAAGATCAGGGTGCACATCGGGATGCCGAGGGCCAGGAAGCCGAAGGAGATGGGGACGATCGCCACGGCGGTCGTCCTGAGGCCCTGGGAGATGTCGTCGCGGACCGCGCCCGTGTCGTTCTCGGCGGCCGAGCGGGAGATCCGCGGCAGCAGGGCGGCCATCAGGGAGACCGTGATGATGGCCTGCGGCAGGCCCCAGATCAGCTGGGCGTTGGCGTAGGCGGCGAAGCCGGTGCCGTCGACCGGGGAGCTCTTGCCGGCCGAGGTCGACAGCTGGGAGACGACGAGCGCGCCCGCCTGGTTGGCGAGGACGAACAGCACGGTCCACTTGGCGAGGGTCGCGGCCTTGCCGAGGCCGTGGCCCCGCCAGTCGAAGCGCAGCCGCAGCCGGAACCCGGTCTCGCGCAGATAGGGGATCATCGCCAGGGCCTGGACCACGAGGCCGAGCAGCACGCCGAGGCCGAGCAGTCGCTGGCCCTCCGGCGGGATGGTCGTGACCTTCATGCCGGAGTGTGCGGCGGTGCCGTAGACCCAGATGAACAGGCCGAGGGTGACGATGATGACGATGTTGTTGAGGACGGGGGTCCACATCATCGCGCCGAACTTGCCGCGTGCGTTGAGGACCTGACCCATCACCACGTGGATGCCCATGAAGAAGATCGAGGGCAGGAAGTAGCGGACGAAGGTGATGCCGACCTGGTTGGCCGCCGGGTCGCTGGCGACCGAGTCGGACAGCAGGCGGATGAGAAGGGGCGCGGCCGCGATGGTGGCCGCGGTGAGCAGGCCCAGCGCCACCATGACGAGGGTCAGCAGGCGGTTGGCGAAGGCCTCGCCGCCGTCGTCGTCCTCCTTCATGGCCCGCACCAGTTGCGGCACGAAGACGGAGTTGAGGCCGCCGCCGACGGTCAGGATGTAGATCATCGTCGGCAGCTGGTAGGCGACCTGGAAGGTGTCGCCGAGCAGGCCGACGCCCAGGGCGGAGACGATCAGCGCGGAGCGGACGAAGCCGGTGAGGCGGGAGACCATCGTGCCCGCCGCCATCACGGCGCTCGACTTGAGCAGGCCCGCGGCCTTCCCGCCCTTCTTCGTGGGGGCGGGCGGCGGGGCCGCGGCGGGTACGGCACCGAGGTTCAGGGTTTGGTCTACCGCGGCCGTCGGGGCAGCCGGCGGGGCCGGTGCCTGGTACGGCGGCACCTGCGCGGGCCCTCCCGGGGCGGCCGTCGGCCCCGGTACTGCCGCAGGCTCCGGCGGCCGCTGACCGCCGCCCTGCTGCGGATCGAGGTAGCCGCTCTGCTGCTGGTCGCGGAAGAGGTGCGCGAAGGCGTCCGGCTCGTGACGCTCCTCACCGGAGTGCGAGACCAGGTCGTCCACGCCCACGAACTGGGTCGTGCGCGGGTTGTCGCCGTACGGCAGGTACTGGCTCGGGCCGTCCGGCT
This sequence comes from Streptomyces sp. NPDC090499, assembly GCF_044769305.1. NCBI lineage: Bacteria > Bacillati > Actinomycetota > Actinomycetes > Kitasatosporales > Streptomycetaceae > Streptomyces > Streptomyces sp. NPDC090499. Next base: position 199,550 of record NZ_JBIVXP010000004.1, on the reverse strand, counting down.
CCGGCGCCGGGGTCTGGGCCCACACGTGCGGGTCGGGGGCGTACGGCGACTGGACGGGCTGTCCGTACAGCGGCTGCTGCGGGTAGCTGCCCGGAGCCGGCGGGGGGTGCGCGGCACGGTCGTAGAGCGCCTCGGCGACGGGGTCCTGGGCGGAGAGGTCGCGTGCCCGGTAGGGGTCCTGGTCGTAGGCGTCCTGGAGGTACATGTCAGCCGCCTGCTGCGGCGGGACCTGGCCGGGCTCCGGCGGCGGCTCGGGGTAGCCCGAACCGGCCGCGCCCTGGCCGCTTTCACCGTCGTACGGCGCGTTCATGGTTACCCCTGCCTCATCGTCCCGGGCCCACCGGCCACGACATCGCTCAACGGTCCACTCTCTCACCCGTCTCGGACGGGTCGGCGCTTTCCGGTGCGGTGTCCGGTGTCGGGTCACTCGGCTGCTCCGGGTCGTCTTCCCGGGACCGGGCGGCGGATTCCTCCCGGGGACGATCCTCACGGTCAGCGGGGTTCCCCGGTCCGTCGGCGTCCTCGGTGTCCCCCGGGCTCTTGGCCTCCGGGGTCCCGGGAGCCTCCGGGGCGTCGGGAGTCTCCGGAGTGCCCTCGGCCTCCTCGTCGGGGCCACCGTCCTCTTCGGCCCGCCGGGCGGCCGCCCGCTTGCGCTGGGTGTACATCCGGAAGCCGGCGAGCACCAGCAGCAGCACGCCGCCGCCGATGACCAGCATCACCGTCGGAGTGACCTCGGTGACCTTCACGTCGAACCTGACGGGCGCGCCGTACTCCTGCCCGTCCTCGGTGTAGAGCTGGGCGGTGACCTCGACCCGGCCGTTGGCGTTGGCCGAGGTGGAGAACTTCACGGACTGGCTGTGGCCGCCGGAGACCTCGACCGGCTGCTCGTAGTAGGGCTTGCCGCCGATCTCCAGCCGGGTCGGCATGGTCGAGGTGAGCCGCAGCACGAGGTGGTCGACGCCCTGGACCAGGTTGTTCTGGACGGTCACCGGGATGGTGGCGCTGCGGCCGGAGAGCTTCGTCTCGGACTTGTCGATCAGCTTGACCTGGCTGGTGAGGTCGTCGAGCCAGGACTCCACGCTCGTGCGGAAGCTGTCCGCCTCACTGCCGCGGCCACGCCACGACGTGGACATCTCGCGGTTTATGGCCCGCCCGAAGGGGGTCACCACCCGGGACTCGTCGGTGAGGATCACCTGGAAGTTGTCGAGCTTGTCCTGGGTGCGGGCGATCTGTTCGAAGGCCGTCCGGGGCAGCTCCTGCTTGCGCAGTGCGGAGGGGTACGCGGACGAAGAGGGGATCTTCGTGGTCGCGCCGGGATCGGGCTTGGCCTTGGCGGCCGCCTCCAGGTCCTGGGACTGTGACCAGTTGCTGTCCTGCAGTGCGGTGATCGCCGTCGCCATCGCCTCGGCCTGGCTGCTCGACGGCATCCGCTGCGGGGCGACGACGATACTGCGCTGCTTTCCGGTCTGGGTGTTCAGCGCCAGGCTCTGGGCGAGGAACTGCTGCACCGCGAGCGTCGACGAGTCGGCATCCGTCAGATCGCCCTGGAACGCCGTGGACAGCCGTGCATCGGCGACCACGGCCGTCGTGCCGCCGCCGATCGGACGCGCCGCCGAGGGCGTGTAGGTGAGTCCGCCGGTCTCCTGGAGACTGTCGCTGCGGGCGATCACCTTGTCGGCACCCGCCGAAGTGGCGACCTTGATGATCGAGGGGTCGACGGCGCCGTCCACGGGCCAGGCGAAGTCGGTGCTCGGTGTGACATGGAGCACGGTCTTCACGGTGGTGGCGGCGACGTCGGTGGCGTCCTTGAGGTGGCTCAGCGAGCCGGTCACGCTGGTGCCGTTGTGGGCGAGGGAGGCCAGGTCCGGGTCGGCGAAGGGGAGGGCCACCACCTCCTTGTCCGTCACCGCGTCCTGCAGGTCGGCCAGGAACTGCTTGGCGACCGCCTGATGGGTGCCGGCCGTGCTGGTGTCGCCGGCGCCCTGGATCCGGTAGTTGCGCGTCATCGCGTCCACGGAGGCCAGCAGATCCGGGTCGATCACCCAGGTGACGTCGAGATCCTTGCCGAGCGCCAGCATCTGGGCCAGGCGGCCGCCGGGCGCGATCTCCTTGGCGAGGTCGTCGTTCTGGAAGACGGGCGTCTGCAGTTCGCCGGCTCCCGTCTTCGCCGTCACGTGGACGGTGGAGATCAGCGGCCAGAGATACGTCGTCTTCGTCTTCGTGTCGGCCTCGGAGGACTGCCACGGCAGGAACGTCCGCTGGATGCCGAGGACCTGGTCCCACTGCTGCGCGGAGGTCTTGCCGGACAGCGAGACGCCGAACTGGTACACGCCGTCCTGGCCGAGGTCCAGCTTGTCGACCGGCACGGAGATGCTGAAGTGCTCGGCGACCCCTGGCGGGAGCGAGGCGAAGTCCTCGGTGGACTTGCCGCCGACTTCGGTGCCCAGGGCCGACTGGAGGTCGTCGGAGTGCCGGGCGGCCGTGTCGATCTCCGAGCGCGTGCTGAGCAGGGCGCCCGCCCGCAGGTCCACGTGGGCGTCCGTGACGGCCTGCTTGCCGTTGTTGGTCACCGTGCCGGAGACCGTCAGCGTGTCCCCGTCGGTGGGGGCGCTCGGGCTCAGTGAGTCCAGGGCGACGGACACGGTGTTCGAGTCGGCCGCCTGTGCCGGTACCGCCGCGGGCAACTGCATCAGTCCGGCCAGCAGGGGCGCACCCGCGAGCAGTGCCCCGGTCCGCCGCAGCCAGCGACGGGCAGGTGAGGGCGTCCCCTGGAAGTCTGCCGCCTCGGCCACGCGCTCGTCCGTCCCTCGTCGTCGTCAGTGGTCGTCGGAATGTGCGTCCACGCATGGTAACGAGGTGCGCTGAACGGAAGTGCCGCGGTCCGCCTCACAAGATCGGGAAAGGAGAGCGGTCCGTCCCCTATATCCAGTATCGTCGGGAGACTCGTTTAAGCGGCGAAAGCTGTGCTTGTGCGGGTACGGAGTGAGGTGTCCCACTCTCCGCACAGGGGGGCTTTACATGGGGCGCTGCCGGAATATGGCGGCGCTTCGGACCGTGTGGGGCACGTACCCTGTTCTGTTGTGCCGAACGCCAATGAAGACACTCCCACTGTCCTGAGCCAGGCGCAGCAGCGCGCGGTGAGCGAACTGCTGCGGGTGGCGCCGGTCGCCGATGACCTCGCCCGCCGATTCGAGGAGGCCGGGTTCTCCCTTGCCCTGGTCGGCGGCTCGGTGCGGGACGCGTTGCTGGGCAGGCTCGGCAACGATCTGGACTTCACGACCGACGCCCGTCCCGAGGACGTACTGAAGATCGTCCGGCCCTGGGCGGACGCCGTCTGGGAGGTCGGGATCGCCTTCGGCACGGTCGGCGCGCAGAAGCAGGGCTACCAGATCGAGGTCACCACCTACCGCTCCGAGGCCTACGACCGCACCTCGCGCAAGCCCGAGGTGTCGTACGGGGACTCCATCGAGCAGGACCTCGTCCGCCGTGACTTCACGGTCAACGCGATGGCTGTGGCGCTGCCGCAGAAGGAGTTCATCGACCCTCACGGCGGTCTGGAAGACCTCGCACTGCGCGTGCTGCGGACCCCCGGGACGCCCGAGGAGTCCTTCTCGGACGACCCGCTGCGGATGATGCGGGCCGCCCGCTTCGCCGCGCAGCTCGACTTCGAGGTGGCCCCTGAGGTCGTCGCGGCGATGAAGGACATGGCCGGCCGTCTGGAGATCGTCTCGGCCGAGCGGGTCAGGGACGAGCTGAACAAGCTGATCCTCTCGGCCCACCCCCGCAAGGGGCTGACCCTGCTGGTGGACACCGGTCTCGCCGACCATGTCCTGCCCGAGCTGCCCGCCCTGCGGCTGGAGAGCGACGAGCACCACCGGCACAAGGACGTCTACGACCACACGCTGATCGTCCTGGAGCAGGCCATGGCGCTGGAGGAGAACGGCCCGGACCTCACCCTCCGGCTAGCCGCCCTGATGCACGACATCGGCAAGCCGCGCACGCGTCGCTTCGAGAGTGACGGCAGGGTCTCGTTCCACCATCACGAGGTGGTCGGAGCGAAGATGACCAAGAAGCGCATGACGGCGCTGAAGTACTCCAACGAACTGGTGAAGGACGTCTCGCAGCTGGTCGAACTCCATCTGCGCTTCCACGGCTACGGCACTGGGGAGTGGACGGACTCGGCGGTCCGCCGCTATGTCCGCGACGCGGGCCCGCTGCTGGACCGTCTGCACAAGCTCACCCGGTCCGACTGCACCACCCGCAACAAGCGGAGGGCCGCGGCACTCTCCCGCGCGTACGACGGCCTGGAGCAGCGCATCGCCGAACTCCAGGAGAGGGAGGAGCTCGACGCGATCCGCCCGGACCTCGACGGCAACCAGATCATGGAGATCCTGGGGATCCGCCCCGGCCCGGAGGTCGGCAAGGCGTACAAGCACATGCTGGAGCTTCGGCTGGAGAACGGACCGATGGGGCCCGACGCAGCGGTGACCGCCCTCAAGGAGTGGTGGGCCGAGCAAGACTGAGGGTGCACGACGGGGTCATGTTTCACGTGAAACATGACCCCGTCGTGACGTAACGAAGGGCGATGTTTCACGTGAAACATCGCCCCTCTTCACTCTTCACTGCGGGGTCGCGGGATCCGGCTGTGGCCGGCGGCGGTGCTCGAAGCGGGTCATGGCCGCAGTAACCGCCGCGTAGACGAGGGCGACCGTGATGACGAGGGTCGCGGAGCGGCCGTCCGGCGGAAGCATCAGCGCGGCTACCGCGGCTGCGCCGACAAAGGCGACGTTGAAGAGCACGTCGTAGACGGAGAAGATTCGACCGCGGAAGCCGTCCTCCACGGACGACTGGACGAGGGTGTCCGTGGCGATCTTCGCGCCCTGGGTGATGAGCCCCAGGACGAAGGCGGCGACGAGCATGGGGACGGTCGTGAACGGGAGGCCCAGTGCGGGCTCCAGCACGGCGGCCGACGCGGCGCACACGACGATCCAGCGGCCGGGGCCGAGCCGCCCCGCGGCCCATGGCGTCACCACGGCGGCGGCGAAGAAGCCCGCGCCGGAGATGCCCAGGGCCAGTCCCAGCAATCCGAGTCCGTCGTCCGGGTCGGAGGAGAGGGCGTACCGGCAGAGCATCAGCACCAGGACGAGCAGCGCGCCGTAGCAGAAGCGCATCGCCGTCATGCTGACCAGTGCCCAGACCGCCTCGCGGCGGCGTGGTGCGGCGAGATGCCGAATCGCCTCCAGCAGGTCGCGTGCCGTGGTGATCACGGCCGTGCCCAGGCTCGGCTGGGTCGGATGCCGGTCCGGGCCGAGGAGGTCGGGGGCCATGGCCAGGGAGGCGAGCGCCGCGCCCAGGTACAGCGTGGCGCCCAGCATCACCACCGCGGCATCGGAATCAGAGGCCACCAGCCGTACGGCGAAGGCGAGGCCGCCGCCGGCGGTCGCGGCCAGGGTGCCGGCGGTCGGGGAGAGGGAGTTCGCGAGCACGAGCCGGTCGGTGTCGACCACCCGCGGCAGCGCGGCGGACAGACCGGAGAGGACGAAGCGGTTGACGGCCGTGACGCACAGGGCGGAGGCGTAGAAGAGCCAGTCCGGGACGTGGCTGACCATGAGGACGGCGGTGGCCGCGGCCAGCAGGGCGCGCAGCAGATTGCCGTAGAGGAAGATCTGACGGCGGCGCCAGCGGTCCAGCAGGACGCCGGCGAAGGGGCCCACGAGGGAGTACGGGAGGAGCAGGACGGCCATGGCCGAGGCGATCGCGGCCGGCGAGGTCTGCTTCTCCGGGGAGAAGACGACGTAGGCGGCGAGGGCGACCTGGTAGACGCCGTCGGCCCCCTGGGAGAGCAGGCGTATGACGAGGAGACGGCGGAAGTTCCGCAGGCGCAGCAGGACACGCAGGTCGCGGACGACGGGCATGGGGCACAGCCTCACATATGGGGCCGAGCACAGGAGAAGGGTCCCCGGATCGGATGACCCGGGGACCCTTCTGAGCCCTGGCAGGAGCGTTTTTTGCGAGCTTGAGCTGTGGAGCTTCAGCGCCCGGCGGTGTGCCGGGTCAGCGCTCGACGTCGCCGCGGATGAACTTCTCGACGTTCTCGCGGGCCTCGTCGTCGAAGTACTGGACCGGCGGGGACTTCATGAAGTAGCTGGACGCGGAGAGGATCGGGCCGCCGATGCCGCGGTCCTTGGCGATCTTCGCGGCGCGCAGGGCGTCGATGATGACACCGGCGGAGTTCGGGGAGTCCCAGACCTCGAGCTTGTACTCGAGGTTCAGCGGGACGTCACCGAAGGCGCGGCCCTCCAGGCGGACGTACGCCCACTTGCGGTCGTCGAGCCAGGCGACGTAGTCGGACGGGCCGATGTGCACGTTCTTCTCGCCGAGGTCCCGGTCGGGGATCTGGGAGGTGACGGCCTGCGTCTTGGAGATCTTCTTGGACTCCAGGCGCTCGCGCTCGAGCATGTTCTTGAAGTCCATGTTGCCGCCGACGTTCAGCTGCATCGTGCGGTCCAGGATGACGCCCCGGTCCTCGAACAGCTTCGCCATGACGCGGTGCGTGATGGTCGCGCCGACCTGCGACTTGATGTCGTCACCGACGATCGGCACACCGGCCTCGGTGAACTTGTCCGCCCACTCCTTGGTGCCGGCGATGAAGACCGGGAGGGCGTTGACGAAGGCGACCTTGGCGTCGATGGCGCACTGGGCATAGAACTTCGCCGCGGCCTCGGAACCGACGGGCAGGTAGCAGACGAGGACGTCGACCTGCTTGTCCTTGAGGATCTGGACGACATCGACCGGCTCGGCCTCGGACTCCTCGATGGTCTGGCGGTAGTACTTGCCGAGACCGTCGAGGGTGTGGCCGCGCTGGACGGTGACACCGGTGTTGGGCACGTCGCAGATCTTGATGGTGTTGTTCTCGGAGGCGCCGATGGCGTCCGCCAGGTCGAGGCCGACCTTCTTGGCGTCCACGTCGAACGCGGCGACGAACTCCACGTCCTTGACGTGGTAGTCGCCGAACTGCACGTGCATCAGGCCGGGGACCTTGGACGCCGGGTCGGCGTCCTTGTAGTACTCGACGCCCTGCACCAGCGATGCGGCGCAGTTGCCCACGCCGACGATGGCTACGCGAACCGAACCCATTCCGGTTGCTCCCTGTGTGTACGAGTGAGGCCCTGAACGGGTCTCACGTGGCGGTGTCGTCGGACGCATCCGGCCCGAGGGAACCCCCGGGCCGGGGCAGGGCGCCCGGCGCTCCATTGGTGGTGTTCTGCTGAGCGGACCCCCCGGAGGCGGAACCCTTGAGGTCCCGCCCGGCCCGCTCGCTCTCGATGAGCTCGTTCAGCCAGCGCACTTCGCGCTCCACGGACTCCATTCCGTGGCGCTGGAGCTCAAGCGTGTAGTCGTCGAGGCGCTCCCGGGTCCGCGCCAGCGAGGCGCGCATCTTCTCCAGGCGCTCCTCCAGCCGGCTGCGGCGGCCCTCCAGCACGCGCATGCGCACATCGCGGGAGGTCTGCCCGAAGAAGGCGAACCGTGCCGCGAAGTGCTCGTCCTCGTACGCGTCGGGGCCGGTCTGGGACAGGAGCTCCTCGAAGTGCTCCTTACCTTCGGCCGTCAACCGGTAGACGATCTTGGCGCGGCGGCCGGCGAGCGGTGCGGCGAGAGCATCCTCGGCGGTACTCCCCGGTTCCTCGATCAACCAGCCGTTGGCGACCAGCGTCTTGAGGCAGGGGTAGAGCGTTCCGTAGCTGAACGCACGGAACACGCCGAGTGATGTGTTGAGCCGTTTCCGCAGCTCATAGCCGTGCATCGGGGACTCGCGGAGCAGGCCGAGGACGGCGAACTCAAGGATGCCGGAGCGCCGGCTCATGGTCGCCTCCTCTCGTCCGCGGCTCGCTTATCTCGCTCTGATGTATCGACTCGATACATCACGACGATAGATCGGCTTTCCCTGTGCGACAAGGGGAACGACGGTGAACGGGATCACATCACCGATTCGTTGGAGGCAACTTGCCTGATTTGGGGTGAACTTCGGGGCTCGGCGGGTTTTGGTGGTGCGTAGTCTGTGCGGCATGCACACCACCGGGAACCATGAGACGCCTGGGGGGCGTCCACGTCCTCGGTGCCGTACGGGTGAATGCAGGACCGACCACATCCGTATTTCGGGGGGACCGGAAATCAGCCGCCGTTCCAGGCGCCCACGGGTGCGCCTGCCCGAGGAGTAATCGTTCGATGAGCGAGCACCGTCGCAAACCGCCGCCGCCGCAGGGAGGCGGACGTGCCGCGGCCCGACGCGGCCAGTCCGGACCGTCCTCCGGCCGCCGTGCGGCACCGCGAGGCGCCACCGGGTCTCCTTCCGACTCCTATGGGTCCAGTTCCTATGGGTCGGACTCGGGACCGGGAGGTGAGGAGCGCCTGTACGGCAGCCGTGCCGAGGCACGCCGGGCGGCGCAGAGAAGCACGGGAAACAGTCGCCGCAGAGGGCCCGACAACGAAGGCCGTGGTCCGGGTGGTCCCGCCGGGCCAGGGCGTGGCAGAGGACGGGCGTCGACGGCGCCCGGCAAGAAGCGCCTGATCGACTACCCCAGGGCGAACAGATTCGGGTGGCGCCGTTGGGTCCCCTCCTGGAAGCTCGTCTCCGGGCTGGGCATCACCTTCTTCGGCAGCCTGGTCGCGCTGGTCGGCGTGAGCTATGCCATGGTGTCCATCCCCAGCGAGAACGACGCCGCCAGGTCGCAGAACAACGTCTACTACTGGTCCAACGGCGACCAGATGGTGGCCACAGGCACGGGCGCGAACCGGCAGAACGTCACGATCGACCAGATCCCCGAGGCCATGCAGAACGCGGTGATCTCGGCGGAGAACAAGAGCTTCTACTCGGACTCGGGCGTCGACCCCATGGGTATCGCCCGCGCTCTGGTCAACATGGCCCGGGGCGGTGAGACGCAGGGTGGTTCGACGATCACCCAGCAGTTCGTCAAGAACACCTACCTCAGCCAGGACCAGACGGTCTCGCGGAAGTTCAAGGAGATGTTCATCTCCATCAAGGTGGGCACCAAGCTCACCAAGCAGCAGATCCTCCAGGGCTACCTGAACACGTCGTACTTCGGCCGTGGTGCCTACGGCATCCAGGCCGCCGCGCAGACCTACTACGGCGTGGACGCGAAGGACCTCCAGCCGAGCCAGTGCGCGGTCCTCGCGGCCCTGCTCAAGGGCGCGACGTACTACGACCCCGCGGGCAACCCGGACATCGATCCCGCGGCGACCAAGGACGCCAACTACAAGCGTTCGCACGAGCGCTGGGCCTGGATCCTCGAAGAGATGCACAAGGACCAGCACCTCACCGACGCCGAGTATCAGACGGCCATCAAGAAGTACCCGTTGCCCCAGGGCCGCAAGGCGATCAAGGGCATGACCGGGCAGATCAGCTACCTCGCCGACACGGCCAAGAAGTACGTCCTCGCGCACTCCAACATCACGGAGACGCAGTTCGACCAGGGCGGCTTCCAGATCTACACGACCTTCCAGAAGGACAAGGTCAACGCGCTGAGCGCGGCCGTGCAGAAGGTCCAGAAGGCGCGTCTGGACCCGAAGAACCGTGACAAGGACAAGTACGTCCAGTTCGGTGCCGCGTCGGTGGTGCCCAACGACGGCGCGATCGTCGCGCTGTACGGCGGCGCCGGCTACGAGAACAACCACTTCACCAACAACGCCGACACCTCCGGTGTCCCCGTCGGTTCGACGTGGAAGCCGTTCGTGCTGGCGGCGGCAATGGAGTACGGGACGTACAAGACCGACGGGGTCGGGGTGTCGCCGCTGAGCAAGTACAACGGCGACGACAACCTCAAGGTGCGCAGGCCGGACGGTTCGTTCTACCTGAACAAGGACAACTCGATCTTCCGGCAGCGGAACGAGAGCGCGTACCCCTGGGGCTACATCACCTTGCGCAAGGCGATGGAGCAGTCGATCAACACGCCGTTCGTGCAACTCGGTGTGGACGTCGGTATGACCAAGGTGCGGGACGTGGCGCAGGCCTCCGGAATCCTGCCCGACAGCATGTCGCAGGACCTGAACCCGTCGTTCGCCATCGGTACGTCCACCCCGAGCGCGATCCGCATGGCCGACGCCTACGCGACCTTCGCGGCCTCCGGCGAGCACGTGGACCCGTACTCGGTGACCGCGGTCAAGCAGGACGGGCAGCCGTTGACCGGCTTCGGCAAGCCGAAGACGAGCAGGGCCATGGACGAGAACATCGCGAACAACGTCACGGACGTCCTGCAGAACGTCATCCAGAACGGTACGGGTACCAACGCCAAGGCCCTGGGCCGTACGGCGGCGGGCAAGACCGGTACCACCGACAGCAACAAGTCGGCCTGGTTCGTCGGCTACACCAAGCAGCTGTCGACCTCGGTGGCGATGTTCCGTGAGAACCCGAAGGACGCCGAGCTGCTCTCCATGAACGGCACCGCCGGCGTGGCGTCCATCCACGGTGGTGACATCCCGACCTCGGTGTGGACCGAGTACATGAAGGCCGCGCTGGAGGGCAAGAACGACCTGGGCTTCCCCGAGGCGACCAAGATCGGTCAGGTCGCCGACGAGGCCGGGGCTCCTTCCCCGACGCCGACTCCCAGCATCACGCCGAGCGAGACGCCCAGCGAGACGCCGAGTGCCACTCCGAGCGAGACGTTCACCTCCCCGTCGCCCACGGTGACGGAGACCTGCCGGTTCGCCTGGAACTGCTCGACCGACGGCGGCGACACCGGCGGCAGCACGTCCGGTACGACCTCCTCGCCGACGGCTACGGAGACGACCGGCGAAGGCGACACGAGAGGCAATGCCAACGGCGGAGGGAACCTCTTCGGCGGATCAACCGGCTAGCCGCGCGGTCTGACCGGCTGGTGACCATTTCGCCCGCCGAAGTCTGTTTCACGTGAAACATGGGCCGCCGCACCCGGTGAGGTGCGGCGGCCCTCGGCGTATTCCTAGAGAGGTGCGGCAGGATGGGCCCCATGCCCAGTGCAGAGACGACGCCCGCGGGCGTGCGCGAGCCGGAGCCGGTGCGGCCGACCAGGGACGACGAGGTCGCCGCAGCCGGAAGTGAGCTGATCGGCGGCCCCATCGGGCGACGTGCCCTGCTCGGCACGTCCTGGTGGACGCCGCTACGGGTGGTCGTCATCGTGGCGGTCGGGATGTTCGCCCTCGGCATGGTGCAGAAGTTGCCCTGCTACGACAGCGGCTGGTTCTTCGGCGCGAGTTCCCAGTACACCCACGCCTGCTACTCGGACATTCCGCACCTCTACCAGGGGCGCGGTTTCGCCGACGGTCTGGTGCCGTACTTCGACAAGCTCCCGGGCGACATGGACTACCTCGAATACCCGGTGCTGACCGGTGTCTTCATGGAGGTGGCCGCATGGCTCACGCCCGGCAGCGGCAGCATCATGCTCCAGGAGCAGGTGTACTGGTTCGTCAACGCCGGGATGCTGATGCTGTGCGCCGCGGTCATCGCGGTGTGCGTGGTCCGTACGCACCGCCGGCGCCCCTGGGACGGCCTGCTGGTCGCCCTGGCGCCTGCCTTCGCTCTGACCGCCACCATCAACTGGGACCTCCTGGCGGTCGCCCTGACGGCCGCGGCGATGCTGATGTGGTCCCGGAGCCGTCCCCTCGCCTTCGGTGTCCTCCTGGGGCTGGCTACGGCCGCCAAGCTGTACCCCGTCTTCCTGCTGGGGCCGCTGTTCCTGCTGTGCTGGCGCGCGGGCAAATGGCGGGAGTTCTTCGTCGCCACGGGCGGTGCGGTGGTCGCCTGGCTCGTCGTGAACCTGCCGGTGATGGTCTTCGCCTTCGACGGCTGGTCGAAGTTCTACACGTTCAGCCAGGAGCGGGGCGTCGACTTCGGTTCCTTCTGGCTGATCTGGGCGCAGAACACGACCACCCCGCCGAGCACCGACTTCGTGAACACCGCGGCCACGGTCCTGGTGCTGCTCTGCTTCCTGGGTATCGCTGCCCTGGCCCTCACCGCCCCGCGGCGGCCGCGCTTCGCCCAGCTGGCCTTCCTGGTGGTGGCGGCCTTCATCCTCACCAACAAGGTCTACTCCCCGCAGTACGTGCTGTGGCTGGTGCCGCTGGCCGTCCTCGCCCGGCCCAAGTGGCGGGACTTCCTGATCTGGCAGGCGTGCGAGGTGGCGTACTTCCTGGGGATCTGGATGTACCTCGCGTACACGACCAGCGGAGACGCCCATAAGGGTCTGCCGACCGACGGCTACCACTGGGCCATCGCCGTGCACCTGCTGGGCACGCTCTACCTGTGCGGCATGGTCGTGCGCGACATCCTCATGCCCGAGCGGGACGTCGTGCGCCGCGGCGGGGAGGACGATCCCTCCGGCGGGGTGCTGGACGATGCGGAGGACGTCTTCGTGCTCGGCGCAGCGGCCCGTCCCCCGCGCCACGCGGCCCACTTCGAGGGGCCGCAGGTGGAATGGGGAAGTCGATCCTCCGAGGATGGTTCGCTCTGAGCGAACACCTCAGGTCCTGAACGGAAATGGGCCGCACACGGAGTCCGTGTGCGGCCCTTTGCGTGTCCTGGCGCCTGTCCTGTGGACGGTCAGGTGGTGTGCTTCCTCGTCCTGTGGACGTTCAGCGGTCCACGATCCGGTCGAACTGGGTCGTGGTGTGCCGCAGATGGGCCACCAGTTCCTCGCCCACCTTGGGCTCCGGGGCGTCTGTGGGCACGAAGAGGATCGATACCTGCATGTGCGGCGGCTCCGCGAACCAGCGCTGCTTGCCGCCCCAGACGAACGGAGAAAGGTTCCGGTTCACCGTGGCCAGGCCGGCCCGTGCGACGCCCTTGGCGCGCGGCATGACGCCGTGCAGGGCCTTCGGGGCCTCCAGGCCCACTCCGTGCGACGTACCGCCCGCCACGACCACCAGATAGCCGTCGGAGGCCGCCTTCTGCTGCCGGTAGCCGAACCGGTCGCCCTTGGCGACGCGGGTGACGTCCAGGACCGCCCCGCGGTACTCGGTGGCGTCATGGTCCCCCAGCCACAGCCGGGTGCCGATCCGGGCCCGGAACCGGGTCTGCGGGAACTGCTGCTGCAGCCGGGCGAGTTCGTCGGCCTTGAGGTGGCTGACGAACATCGTGTGCAGCGGCAGCCGGGCCGCGCGCAGCCGGTCCATCCAGCCGATGACCTCCTCGACGGCGTCCGAGCCGTCGGTGCGGTCCAGGGGCAGGTGGATGGCGAAGCCCTCCAGCCGGACGTTCTCTATGGCCGAGTGCAGCTGCGGCAGATCCTGCTCGCTGATGCCGTGCCGCTTCATCGTGGACATCACCTCGATGACCACGCGGGCACCCACCAGGCCGTACACGCCGTCGATGGACGACACCGAGCGGATGACCCGGTCGGGCAGCGGCACGGGCTCCTCGCCCCGCCGGTACGGGGTCAGTACCAGCAGGTCGCCGCCGAACCAGTCCTTTATGCGCGCGGCCTCGTACGTCGTGCCGACGGCGAGGATGTCCGAGCCGAGCCGCGTGGCCTCCTCCGCCAGCCGCTCGTGCCCGAAGCCGTAGCCGTTGCCCTTGCAGACCGGGACCAGACCCGGGAACTGCTCCTGCACGTGCTTGTGGTGCGCCCGCCAGCGCGCGGTGTCGACGTAGAGCGTGAGCGCCATGGCCGGACCTGGAACCTTCCTGAGTGGCTGGCGACTGCCAGAGAACTGCGGTGTGTCAGGGCTATAGAAGCACGGAGCGTGACGTCAGCGGCGCGACATGTAGATGTCGAGCGCCTTGTGGAGCAGCTTGTTCAGCGGGAAGTCCCACTCGCCGAGATACTCCGCGGCCTGGCCGCCGGTGCCCACCTTGAACTGGATCAGGCCGAAGAGGTGGTCCGTCTCGTCCAGCGAGTCGGAGATGCCGCGCAGGTCGTAGACGGTGGCGCCGAGCGCGTAGGCGTCGCGCAGCATCCGCCACTGCATGGCGTTCGACGGCCGCACCTCACGGCCGATGTTGTCGGAGGCGCCGTAGGAGTACCAGACGTGCCCGCCGACGATCAGCATCGTCGCCGCGGACAGGTTCACCCCGTTGTGCCGGGCGAAGTACAGCCGCATCCGGTTGGGGTCCTCGGTGTTGAGGGCCGTCCACATGCGCTGGAAGTACGACAGCGGGCGCGGCCGGAAGTGGTCGCGCACGGCCGTGATCTCGTACAGTCGCTGCCACTCCGCCAGGTCCTGGTAGCCGCCCTGGACGACCTCGACGCCGGCCTTCTCGGCCTTCTTGATGTTGCGTCGCCACAGCTGGTTGAAGTTCTTGTGGACGTCTTCCAGGGAGCGGTTCGCCAGCGGCACCTGGTAGACGTAGCGCGGCTGGACGTCGCCGAAGCCGGCGCCGCCGTCCTCGCCCTGCTGCCAGCCCATCCGGCGCAGCTTGTCGGCCACTTCGAAGGCGCGCGGCTCGATGAAGTCGGCCTCGATGTCGCGCAGCCGCTTCACGTCGGGGTTCTGGATGCCGGCCTTGATGGAGTTGGCCTCCCAGCGCCGGATGATCACCGGCGGGCCCATCTTCACCGAGAACGCGCCCTGCTGCTTGAGGTGGGCCAGCATCGGCTGGAGCCACTCGTCGAGATTCGGCGCGAACCAGTTGATGACCGGGCCCTCGGGGAGGTAGGCGAGGTAGCGCTTGATCTTGGGCAGCTGGCGGTACAGCACCAGGCCTGCGCCGACCATCTCGCCGGTGCGCTCGTCGAACCAGCCGAGGCTCTCCGAACGCCACTCCGCCTTGACATCGGCCCAGGCCGGGACCTGCATGTGGCTAGCCGCCGGCAGGCTCTGGATGTACGCCAGATGCTGTTCGCGGCTGATGGTCCTCAGGGTCAGGCTCATGTAGGGGCGCTCCTCGGGCTGGTGTGTCCCCATGGGTACAGGGGCTCCGGCTCTCGCGCCGAAGCCTACTGCGCCTCGCCCGCGGCCCGACTGGCCGTACGGCACCTACGCCCCGGCTGCTGCCCGGCCGGGGCGTTCGACGGTTGTGCGAGGTGCCGGCTCAGCCGAACAGGCCGCCGTGCGCCATGCCGATGAAGAAGCCGATGCCCGAGGCACCGAGACCCAGGATCAGGCCGAAACGCTCGCGTGTGGTGATCGAGACCCACTGCCCGTACAGACCGACGAGGAGGCCGATCAGGCCGGTCCAGGAGCTGAGCAGGTGCAGGCTGTGGAAGAACGACGTGATGAAGGCGATCAGCCCGAGCGCCAGCGTCACTGCCATCAGCGAGTCCTGGAGCGGATGGGTCTTGCCGTCGGTGGCGAACAGGGATCCGGCGGTGTTGGGTCGCAATGCCTGTGCCATGGGGCACCTCCTGCGGAAGGTGGCGCATCGTAGCGCCGTTCACACCCGATGTGTACAGATTGTGGGCCCTGGCCGCCGGATTTCAACCGGAAGCGGGTGTGCGGGTAGTCTGTAGCGTCTGCGGCGGTGTCTGCCCATGCCCTGCCCGGGATCCCAGCGGGACCCCCGGATGTCAGTGGCTGCAGCTACCGTTGCGTACGCATCACAACCCTCCTGCCACGGAACGACCGTGGCCGCTGAGTCCAAAGGAGGTGGGTTCCACATGCGTCACTACGAGGTGATGGTCATCCTCGACCCCGATCTGGAGGAGCGCGCTGTCGCCCCCCTGATCGAGAACTTCCTCTCCGTCGTCCGTGAGGGCAACGGAAAGGTCGAGAAGGTCGACACCTGGGGCCGTCGTCGTCTCTCGTACGAGATCAAGAAGAAGCCCGAGGGCATCTACTCGGTCATCGACCTGCAGGCCGAGCCTGTGGTCGTCAAGGAGCTCGACCGCCAGATGAACCTGAACGAGTCGGTCCTCCGGACCAAGGTCCTCCGCCCCGAGACCCACTGAGCTTTCCGCTCAGCCGATCTCGGGATTTCGAGTAGCAGCACAAGCAGCCAGCAGCAAACCCGCCGAGAGGTTCCCCCATGGCAGGCGAGACCGTCATCACGGTCGTCGGCAATCTTGTCGATGACCCCGAGCTGCGCTTCACCCCCTCCGGTGCGGCGGTCGCGAAGTTCCGTGTCGCGTCCACCCCCCGCACCTTCGACCGGCAGACCAACGAGTGGAAGGACGGCGAGAGCCTGTTCCTGACCTGCTCGGTCTGGCGTCAGGCGGCGGAGAACGTCGCGGAGTCGCTCCAGCGAGGCATGCGCGTCATCGTGCAGGGCCGGCTGAAGCAGCGGTCCTACGAGGACCGTGAGGGTGTCAAGCGCACGGTCTACGAGCTGGACGTCGAGGAAGTCGGCGCCAGCCTGCGGAGTGCCACGGCCAAGGTCACCAAGACCGCCGGTGGTGGCGGCCGCAGTGGCCAGGGCGGTTACGGCGGCGGTGGCGGCCAGGGTCAGGGTGGCGGCGGCTGGGGCGGTGGCTCCGGCGGCGGCAACCAGGGCGGCGCCCCCAACGACGACCCCTGGGCTTCCGGCGCTCCCGCCGGTGGCGGCAACCAGAGCGGTGGCGGCGGCTGGGGCGGCAACTCCGGCTCCGGCGGCGGTGGCGGCTACTCGGACGAGCCCCCTTTCTAGAGGGCTCGCATCCCCACTTCTTGATCACACAGGAGAAACACCATGGCGAAGCCGCCTGTGCGCAAGCCTAAGAAGAAGGTCTGCGCTTTCTGCAAGGACAAGGTCACGTACGTGGACTACAAGGACACGAACATGCTGCGGAAGTTCATTTCCGACCGCGGCAAGATCCGTGCCCGCCGCGTGACCGGCAACTGCACGCAGCACCAGCGTGACGTCGCCACGGCTGTCAAGAACAGCCGTGAGATGGCGCTGCTGCCCTACACCTCCACCGCGCGCTAAGGGAAGGGTGACCGACTCATGAAGATCATCCTGACCCACGAGGTCTCTGGCCTCGGCGCCGCCGGCGACGTTGTCGACGTCAAGGACGGCTACGCACGCAACTACCTGATCCCGCGGAAGTTCGCGATCCGCTGGACCAAGGGTGGCGAGAAGGACGTCGAGCAGATCCGTCGTGCTCGCAAGATCCACGAGATCCAGACCATCGAGCAGGCCAACCAGGTGAAGGCCCAGCTCGAGGGCGTCAAGGTCCGTCTGGCCGTCCGTGCCGGCGACGCCGGCCGCCTCTTCGGTTCCGTCACCCAGGCCGACATCGCTTCGGCGATCAAGGCTGCCGGTGGCCCCGAGGTCGACAAGCGCCGCATCGAGGTCGGTTCGGCGATCAAGACCCTGGGCGCCCACGAGACCTCCGTGCGTCTGCACCCCGAGGTTGCCGCCAAGGTCAACATCGAGGTCGTCGCGGGCTGACGCTGCGCTCGGCTTGAGCGGTAGCTGAACAGGGGCCGCACCCGTGAAGGGTGCGGCCCCTGTTTTTGGGTCGGCTCTCCGTAGCGGCCGCGGCGTGGAGCCGTGGGTGTTTCACGTGAAACGTGACAGCACGCGATGTTTCACGTGAAACCGTCGGCAGTGCACATCGGTCAGCGCGTCGCGCCGGTCACGAGCCACCGGCCCGAGCGGGCGCGCAGCCAGAGGGTGAGCATCCGTACGGTCATCATCAGCGTCATGGCTCCCCAGAGCGCTGTCAGCCCACCGCCGAGGGCGGGGACGAGCAGCGCCACCGGAGTGAAGACCGCGAGCGTGATGACCATGGCGCCGGCGAGATACGGCCCGTCTCCGGCGCCCATCAGTACGCCGTCGAGGACGAAGACCACGCCGGAGATCGGCTGGGAGAGCGCCACGATGAGCAGTGCGGGCAGCGCGGTGTTCCGCACGGCGGGGTCGCCGGTGAACAACGGGAGGAAGAGCGGCCGGGCGGCGATCACAAGCAGGCCCAGGATCACCCCGGTGGCGATGCCCCACTGCACCATCCGCCGACAGGCCTCGCGTGCGCCGACAGGGTCGTCCGCCCCGAGATAGCGTCCGATGACGGCCTGCCCTGCGATCGCTATCGCGTCCAAGGCGAACGCCAGCAGGCTCCACAGGGACAGCACGATCTGATGGGCGGCGATGTCGGCATCGCCCAGTCGGGCCGCCACAGCGGTCGCGATCATCAGGACGGCTCGCAGCGAGATCGTCCGGACGAGCAGGGGTACGCCGGCCTGTGCCGAGGCCCGTATCCCGGCGGCGTCGGGGCGCAGCGACGCCCCGTGCCTGCGGGCGCCGCGGACAACGACGGCCAGGTAGACCGCCGCCATGCCGCACTGGGCGATGACCGTGCCCCAGGCGGAGCCGGCGATGCCGAGTCCGGCGCCGTAGACGAGTGCCGCGTTGAGCCCGGCGTTGGCGATGAACCCCGCTACAGCGACGTACAGCGGTGTCCGGGTGTCCTGGAGGCCACGCAGGACGCCGGTGGCGGCGAGCACGACCAGCATGGCCGGGATGCCGAGGGAGGAGATCCTCAGGTAGATGGTCGCGTAGGGAGCGGCGGTGGCCGAGGCGCCGAAGACGTCCACGACACCGGGGGCGAAGGGCAGGACGACGGCGATGACTGCGGCGCCGAGCAGCAGTGCCAGCCAGATGCCGTCCATGCCTTGGCGGACGGCCGCCTGGAGATCGCCGGCGCCGACCCGGCGGGCGACGGCGGACGTGGTGGCGTAGGCGAGGAAGACGAAGATGCTCACGGCGGTGGTGAGGAGGGCCGAGGCGATCCCGAGACCGGCTAGTTGTGCGGTGCCGAGATGGCCGACGATCGCGCTGTCGGCCATGACGAAAAGCGGTTCGGCGACGAGCGCGCCGAAGGCCGGGACGGCCAGTGCGATGATCTCTCGGTCGTGCCCCCGTCGGGTGGCCTCGGAGGTCGCGGGAGCCTGTGACATGGGCGCTAATCTAATCGTCCACAGGTAAGTGATGCAAATACCTATTGACCCTTACCTCTGGTTGCGTGGTCCGCGTCGTCGCGCGTTGTTCGAAGCGATCTTGATCCGACTGGGAAAGTTTTTCTTCTGCACAGCCGGTGGATGGGAAAAGAGCAGCTCAGAGCCTGTCGCGGACAGGGATCGAGGGCTTGTTCACAGGGCTGTCCACCGCGTCGTGCACAGGTTTTGGCGGGTTCTCCACAGCATACGGGCGGTCGTCCACATGGCCTGTGGATAACCAGATTGGCTGACGGTGCCCGCGGGCCTAACGTGGTCCGGCACCCGCTCCTTGTCACGGCCTCGGAAACCTCACAAAACCGACGCGTCCAGAACCGGAATGGGGCGTCTCAGTTGTCAGTGCCGTGCCGTACAAAAGAGGACACGGCGAGGTCCGCGGTGCGGACGGGGAGGAGGTGGCTCGGTGAGCATTTCCGAGCCCTTGGACGATCCGTGGGCCGACGCCGGTCCCGGTGATCGTCTGCCCGCCTCCCGCCGGCGGGACGAGGGCGGCCGCGGCCGGGGCGACCGGCACGACCGGGGTCGGGACAGCGGGGACTGGGACGGCGGGGGCGCCACCTTCGAGCGGGTCCCCCCGCAGGACCTGGACGCCGAGCAGTCCGTGCTCGGCGGCATGCTGCTCTCGAAGGACGCCATCGCCGACGTCGTCGAGATCCTCAAGGGCCACGACTTCTACAAGCCCGCGCACGAGACGATCTACCAGGCGATCCTCGACGTCTATGCGAAGGGCGAGCCGGCCGACCCCATCACCATCGCCGCCGAGCTGACCAAGCGCGGTGAGATCAACAAGGTCGGCGGCGCCTCCTATCTGCACACCCTCGTCCAGACGGTGCCGACGGCGGCGAATGCCGAGTACTACGCGGAGATCGTCCACGAGCGGGCGGTACTGCGCCGCCTGGTCGAGGCGGGCACCCGCATCACACAAATGGGATACGCGGCCGACGGCGACATCGACGAGATCGTCAACAGCGCCCAGGCCGAGATCTACGCCGTCACCGAGCAGCGGACCAGCGAGGACTACCTGCCGCTCGGCGACATCATGGAGGGCGCCCTCGACGAGATCGAGGCGATCGGCTCCCGTACTGGCGAGATGACCGGCGTGCCCACCGGCTTCACCGACCTGGACTCGCTCACCAACGGCCTGCACCCCGGCCAGATGATCGTCATCGCCGCGCGTCCCGCCATGGGCAAGTCCACCCTCGCGCTGGACTTCGCGCGGGCCGCGTCGATCAAGCACAACCTGCCCAGCGTCATCTTCTCCCTCGAAATGGGCCGCAACGAGATCGCGATGCGCCTGCTGTCCGCCGAGGCCCGGGTCGCCCTGCACCACATGCGCTCCGGCACGATGACCGACGACGACTGGACCCGGCTGGCCCGCCGGATGCCGGACGTCTCGGCCGCACCGCTCTACATCGACGACTCCCCGAACCTGTCGATGATGGAGATCCGTGCCAAGTGCCGTCGCCTGAAACAGCGCAACGACATCAAGCTCGTGATCATCGACTATCTCCAGCTGATGCAGTCCGGCGGCAAGCGGTCCGAGAGCCGCCAGCAGGAGGTGTCGGACATGTCGCGAAACCTCAAGCTGCTCGCCAAGGAGCTGGAGGTTCCGGTGATCGCGCTCTCACAGCTCAACCGTGGCCCCGAGCAGCGCACGGACAAGAAGCCGATGGTGTCCGACCTGCGTGAGTCCGGCTCCATCGAGCAGGACGCCGACATGGTCATCCTGCTCCACCGCGAGGACGCGTACGAGAAGGAGTCGCCCCGCGCGGGCGAGGCGGACATCATCGTCGGCAAGCACCGAAACGGCCCGACGGCGACGATCACCGTGGCCTTCCAGGGTCACTACTCACGCTTCGTCGACATGGCGCAGACGTGAGTGGGCGGGTAGCGCAGACCTGATCCGAGCCGGGACGGCGCCGACGTGGTCCGTGTCGGCGAAATGGACTCGACGCCGGTCCGCCCACCAGGTGGACTGGGCGCATGACGACATTCCAGGAAGAGCTGCTCCCCGCCACCCGGCGGGCGCTGCTGCATCGGATCGCCGTGGCCCAGTCCGAAGGCCGGGCGCCGTCACTGGTGGCGGCGGTCGTGCGAGGCGGGCGGGCTGTCTGGCACGGGTCGCGGACCTCGGTGGACGGGCATGGGCCGGACGAGAACGTGCAGTACCGGATCGGCTCGATCACCAAGACGTTCACGGCCGTTCTGGTGCTCAGGCTGCGCGACGAAGGGCTGCTCGACCTCGGCGACCCGTTGGAGAAACATCTGCCGGGCACCGGCGCGGGGGAGGCGACCATCGCCGAACTCCTCGCGCACACCGGCGGCTTGGCGGCCGAGTCCCCGGCACCCTGGTGGGAGCGCACCCCGGGCTCACTACGCCCCGAGCTCACCGACGTGCTCGGTGAGCAGCCCCTCCTGCATCCCGTCGGCCGCCGCCACCACTACTCCAACCCTGGCTACACCCTGCTCGGCGCGCTGGTCGAGGAACTTCGCGGTGCCCCCTGGGAGGAGGTACTGCGGCGAGAGGTACTCGAACCACTGGGCCTCGACCGCACAACCGCCCAGCCGCAGGCGCCGCACGCGGGCGGCTGGGCGGTCCACCCCTGGGCCGACGCCCTGCTCCCGGAGCCGCTGGAGGATCTCGGGCGGATGGCGCCGGCCGGGCAGCTCTGGTCGACCACCGGCGACCTGGCCCGTTTCGCGGTGTTCCTGGCGGGCGGGGACGACCGGGTGCTGAGCGTCGAGTCGGTGCGGGAGATGCGCACTCCGGCGGCTCCCGCCGAGTCCGCCGACGTACTGGACGGCGCCACCTACGGTCTTGGGATGCAGATCCAGCGCCGTGACGGGAGGCTGTTGGCCGGGCACTCCGGCTCGCTGCCCGGCTTCCTGGCCAACCTCACGATCTGCGTGGACGACGACGTGGCGGCCGTGGTGCTGGCGAACTGCACCTCCGGCCCACTGGTGTCCGCCACCGGTGCCGACCTCGTCCGTATCGTCGCGGACGCCGAGCCGCGCATCCCCGAGCCATGGCGCCCGCTGACCCAGGTCGCGCCGTCCGTCCTGGAGCTGGCAGGCCCGTGGTACTGGGGCACCCATGCCTTCGTGCTCCGGGTGGCGGCGGACGGGCTTGTCTCACTGGCGCCACTGACCGGCGTCGGCCGCCGAGCCCGTTTCCGTTCCAACGGCGACGGCACCTGGACCGGCCTGGAGGGCTACTACGCCGGAGAGTTGCTACGGCCTGTACGGCGCCCGGACGGCACCGTGAGTCACCTGGACCTCGGTTCGTTCGTGTTCACACGCCAGCCGTACGACGAGACGGCTTCTGTGCCCGGTGGGGTCGACCCCGAGGGGTGGCGGGGGATCGGCTAGCGGACGGGTGGGCGGGGGGGGGGGGTGGCCGGGAAAACACCCCCCCCCCCCCCCCCCCCCCCCCCCGGGGGCCCGCGGGGGGGCGATACACATCGTTTAGCCCCGGTGGGTGGCCGGGTTACCC
>NZ_JBIVXP010000004.1:0-177186 GCF_044769305.1 Streptomyces sp. NPDC090499 | reverse complement strand
GTTGGGGGCCGGGGGGGGGCCCCCGGGGGGGGGGGGGGGGGTGGGGCTGGGGGGGGGGGGGGGGGGGGGGGTGTTTCACGTGAAACACCGCCCCCGCCCACCCGCTCAGCCCGGCTGTGAGCCGTCGTGGTTCAGATCTCGAGCTTGAAGCCTGTGTGAGAGGCGGTGAAACCGAGCCGCTCGTAGAAGCGATGGGCGTCGACCCGTGACGTGTCCGAGGTCAACTGGACCAGCTGACAGCCCTGGCGGCGGGATTCGTCGATAGCCCACTCGATGAACCGGGTGCCCAGTCCGCTGCCGCGTTCGTCGGCGTGGATGCGCACGCTCTCGATGATCGACCGGGTGGCGCCCCGCCTCGACAGTCCAGGGATGATCGTGAGCTGGAGCGTGCCGACGACGCGGCCTTCGCGGACGGCGACGACCAACTGCTGGTTGGGATCGGCGCTGAGCCGTTCCAGGGCGCTCAGATAGGGCGCCAGGTCGTCCGGCGTCTCTCGCCGGGCACCCAGTGGGTCGTCGGCGAGCATGCCGACGATGGCCGGGACGTCGTCGGCGACCGCGGTACGTATGTCAAGGTCTCCCATACCGACAGCCTAAGCGGGCACGTGCAGCGCCTCCACGGCCCGGACCAGGGGAGCCAGTTCCGGATTCCTGGCCGCCTCGTCGAGCGCCTCGCGCAGGGCTGTGTCGTTGGTGGGGCGGGCCTCTTCCAGCAGTTGTAGGCCTGCCTCGGTGACGTTGGTGTAGATGCCACGCCGGTCGGTCGGGCAGAGGTAGCGCTCCAGAAGACCGCGGTCCTCCAGGCGCGTGACCAGTCGGGTGGTGGCGCTCTGGCTGAGCACGACCGCGTCGGCCACCTGCTTCATCTGCAGATGGCCCCCTTCGCCGTCGTGCTGCCGGCTGAGCACGTCGAGCAGGGAGTACTCGCGCACGCTCAGATCGTGCTTGGCCTGAAGGGCGCGCTCGATGTGCGCCTCGATCCTGCCGTGGAGCAGGGAGAGAGCGCACCAGCCCTGGGCGAGGGCGGTGAGCGCGGGGTCCGTCGCTGTCATTGGCGTTTTCCTCCGTACCGGAGCGGCTGAACCCAGGATAGAGCAGGCCCGCAATATCCCTCGCTTGCATATATCCCGCGTCTGCAACTATTGTGAACGCACGCAAAGCGCACCTGCAATCGTCTGGGAAGGTCGTACCTCCATGCCTCTCGCGCTACTGGCCCTCGCGATCGGGGCCTTCGGAATCGGAACGACCGAATTCGGGATCATGGGCTTGCTGCCCGAGGTCGCGGGTGACTTCGGGGTCTCCATCCCGACCGCCGGCCTGCTCGTCACCGGCTATGCGCTCGGCGTCGTCATCGGCGCCCCGCTGATGACCGTGCTGGGCACGAAGGTTCCCCGCAAGCGGATGCTGATGCTGCTGATGGGCTTCTTCATCGCCGGCAACCTGCTCACCGCCGTGGCACCCGTCTTCGCCGTCATGCTGATCGGCCGGGTGGTCGCCTCCCTCGCCCACGGCGCCTTCTTCGGCATCGGCTCGGTAGTGGCGGCCGAACTGGTCGCCCCGAGCAAGAAGGCAGGGGCCATCGCGATGATGTTCACCGGCCTCACCGTCGCCAACGTCATCGGCGTCCCGCTGGGCACCCTCGTGGGGCAGCACGCCGGCTGGCGCGTCACCTTCGGGATCATCGCCGCGCTCGGCGTCGTCGGCCTGGTCGGCATCGCCAAGCTGGTTCCCGAACTGCCCAAGCCGCAGGGCGTGCACCTGCGGCACGAGCTGGCCGCCTTCAAGAACACCCAGGTCCTGCTCGCCATGGCGATGACGGTCCTCGGCTTCGGCGGGGTCTTCGCGGCCATCACCTACATCGCGCCGATGATGACCCATGTCACCGGCTTCGCCGACGGCTCCGTCACCTGGCTGCTGGTCCTCTTCGGCCTCGGCATGGTCGGCGGCAACCTGGTGGGCGGAAAGTTCGCCGACCGAGCCCTGATGCCCATGCTGTACGTGTCCCTGGGTGCCCTGGCCGTCGTCCTCGCCCTCTTCACGTTCACCGCGCACAGCAAGATCGCGGCCGCCGTGACCGTGGCCCTGATCGGCGCCCTGGGCTTCGCCACCGTCCCGCCGCTCCAGAAGCGCGTCCTGGACCAGGCACACGGCGCTCCGACCCTGGCCTCGGCCGTGAACATCGGCGCCTTCAACCTCGGCAACGCCCTGTCCGCCTGGCTCGGCGGCATGGTGATCGCCGCGGGCTTCGGCTACACCTCCCCCAACTGGGTCGGCGCCGCCCTCGCTGCGGCCGCCCTCGTCCTCGCCTTCCTGTCGGCCGCGCTGGAGCGCCGCGACAGCGTCCCCGGCGCGGTGGTCACCGACGGCACGCCCGCAGAACAGCGGGCGCCGGTCAACCACTGACCGCACGCATCTCTCACCGCACGTCAGCACCAACCAAGGAGAACCATGAGCACCACCACCGCCGCCCCCCTGACCATCCAGGACGCCGAATTCCTGATCACCGAGGCCAGCCGTGCCGCCGAGGCCGCCGGGATCACCGTCAGCGTCACCGTCCTGGATGCCGGGGGCCATCTGCTCGCCTTCCGCCGGGACGACCGCGCCGTGCTGATCTCGGGCGAGACCAGCACCCGCAAGGCCTACACGGCACTCCAGCTGAACACGCCCACCGCCGACCTCGTCGACGCCGTGCAGCCTGGCGGTCTCTTCCACACCCTGCCCACGGCGCTCGACAGGCCGCTGCTGTTCATCGCGGGCGGCGTCCCCGTCCAGCGTGACGGCCGGCTCATCGGCGCGATCGGTGTCGGCGGCGGTGCGCCCGGCCAGGACCACGGCTTCGCCTCCGCCGCCGTGGCCGCACTCGCCTGACAGCACCTCGCTCGGCAGTGGACGAAGGCTCCCCCCGGGGGAGCCTTCGTCCACCGTGGTCGAAGGCGGCTCAGCCCGCCGCAACCGTCAGTGGCGCGAACCGCCGTGTCCAGTCCCCCGGCAACTCCGTGATCCCGTAGGTCATCACCGAGTTCTCGGCGACGGAGACCAGCCCGCGAGCCTTTGCCCAGGCCAGCAGCTCCTCGTGCCGGACGTCGATGTCGGTGCGGAGCGGGCGGTCGGTACGGGCGGCGAGCGAGGAGATCAGGGACTTCGCCGTCTCCGTGTCCCGGGCGATCAGCGGTCCGACGACATGGGTGTCCATGTTGGGCCAGGCGGCCGCGTACCCGACGATCCGCCCGTCGTCCACGGCGACCCGCAGCAGGTCGGAGAAGGCGGTCAGCCGCGTGATGAGCGGGGTGCGGTCGGCGCCGAACACCTCCTCGTCCAGCCGGAGGATGGAACCGAGATCCTCGGCGGTGGCCGCCCGGGTCGCCACCCGCGGCTCGGCCCCGTCCGGCGTGAAGGGCCCGCGGAGCATCTCCGAACGTCCCGTGACCTTGAATCCCAGCTCCTCGTAGAGCGGTCGGCCGTACGGCGTCGCGTACAGGGTCAGCGGAGTCGTTCCCATCACCGAGACGATGTGCCGCATGAGCCGTCGCCCGATGCCCTGGCGGGCGTGCCGTTCGGCGACCAGGACCATGCCGACCGCGCCGAGATGCGGGCGTTCCCCCGGGCCGTACTCCGTGATGACACAGGCGGCGACCAGGCCCCCGTCGGGGTCGTCGATGCCGTATCCCTTCCCGGCCGTGAGGAGCAAGCGCCACTTGTGTTCCTCACGGGGCCACCCCCGATCCTCGGACAGGTCGGCGCAGGCGCCCAGATCGCGTGGCGTCAGTCGGCGGATGGGCAGAGGACCGTCGGAAGGAGTTGACACGCAGGCCAGGCTTGCCGACCGACACCCCCGGCGTCCACCCGTTTCATGTCGGACACACGTGCTTTTGGCCATGCCGTAGTACGTGGCTCAGCCTGGACGGGCGCGGGATGTTTCACGTGGAACGGCGTCGTATGGCCCCCAGGCGTCGCCGTACCAAGGAGCTCTTGAGGCCGCCCGTTAGCCTCGGCCCCATGGCGAGACTTCACCTCTTCGATCTCGACGGCACGTTGCTGCACGGCACCACCGCACCCGTCGAGATATCCCGTCAGCTCGGCCTGGAAGCAGAGACCGCCGAACTCGACCGGGCGATTGCGGCGGGGCGGATAGACCCGACGGAGTACGCGGCGCGGGTGTACACCCTCTGGGCCGAGCTGACCGATGCCCATGTGGCGGCGGCGTTCGACGGGGCGCCGTGGCTGGCCCGTATCCAGGACGTCTGGGCCGAGATCAGGGAAACGGGGGACTACTGCGCGGTGGTCTCGCTCTCGCCTTCGTTCTTCGTGGAACGCCTGCTGGGCTGGGGAGCCCACGCGGCCCTCGGATCCCGCTTCCCGGCGGTGCCGTTCGCCGAACCGGTCGACCCGGCGGGCGTCCTCACGGCCGCGGCCAAGGTGACGATCGCGGACCGCCTGTGCGAGCGGTTCGGGGTCGGTCGGGCGGACTGTGTCGCCTACGGCGACTCGATGTCGGACAGGGACTTGTTCGGCGTGGTTCCGGTGTCCGTGGCGGTCAACGCGGACGGACATCTCGCCGGACTGGCGACGTACTCCTACACGGGACGGGATCTGTGGGATGCCTATGAATTGGCGTGCGGCGCCCGGTAATTGAGGGAACCGATGGTTCGCCCGTTGCCGGTTTCACGGGGGAGACAGGGGGGACTTGTGTGCGCGGCGACGGCCGGTAGGGTCGACTCCGGTTAACGTCCGGGGCCGGACGCTCCCTGCGGGAGTGATTGCGGCCCATGTCACACTCTCGCCTTACTTGTCCGTACACGGGGGAATCGCGGGTTGAATGTGGTCGTGTCGGCCACCGGGCCCGACCGGGGAGAGCTAGCCGTCATCGGGGGAAAGCAGGCACCTTCCGAGAGAAGTGTGCAGACCGACCGCAAGATGTTCGAGGCGAGGGCACACCATGGACGCTCCGACCACCACGTCGGCGGGCAACGACGGGGCCGGCGGAGGCAACTGGTTCACGCCTCACGACAGGCCCGCGGTCGATCCGTCCACCGGTCCTCCGGCCGCGGCGCCGGGAGGCGGGCAGGAACAGCCCCAGAGCCGCCCTCTCGCGCCCGCGGAGCCCTGGGAGCGAATACGGCCGACGGCGGAGCCGGCGGGCCGTCAGGGAGCCGCTGAGCCGCCGTCGGCCGGACAGCATGCGGCATCCGGCCCCTTCGCTCCCGCGCACGGGCACCCGGCACCGGGATCTTTCGGTCAGCGCGTCCCGCCGCAGCGCGAGGCGCAGCAGCCGCAGGACGCCTCCCCGGACGCGATCCGTATCCGCGGCACCATGGCCGAGATCGGTCCGGTAGCCGACAAGGTCACCTCGTACTTCTACGCACTGCTCTTCGTCCGCCACCCCGAATTGCGTTCGCTGTTCCCGGCCGCCATGGACACCCAGCGGGACCGGCTGCTGAAGGCACTGCTCACCGCGGCCGAGCACATCGACAACCCGCCCGTCCTGGTCGAGTACCTCCAGAATCTGGGCCGTGGCCACCGCAAGTACGGCACCCGGCCCGAGCACTATCCCGCCGTCGGCGAATGCCTCATCGGCGCACTGAGCAAGTACGCCACGGGCATCTGGGACCGCGAGACGGAGGCGGCCTGGGTGCGGGCGTACACGACGATGTCCCAGGTGATGATCGACGCCGCGGCCAGGGACGAACTGCGCGCCCCTGCGTGGTGGCACGCGGAGGTCGTCACCCATGAGCTCAGGACCGCCGACGTCGCGGTGCTCACGCTCCGTCCGGACCAGCCGTACCCCTTCCTCGCCGGGCAGTACGCGAGCCTGGAGACGCCCTGGTGGCCGCGGGTGTGGCGGCACTACTCCTTCGCCTCGGCGCCCCGTTCGGACGGCCTGCTCACCTTCCATGTGAAGGCCGTCCCGGCAGGCTGGGTCTCCAACTCCCTGGTGCACCGCGCCCGCCCCGGTGACGTCGTCCGCCTCGGCCCGGCCGGTGGTTCGATGACCGTCGACCACACGCGGGACAACGGACTGCTCTGCCTGGGCGGCGGCACCGGCATCGCACCCGTCAAGGCGATGGTCGAGGACCTCGCCGAACGCGGCTCGCGCCGCCCGGTCGAGGTGTTCTACGGCGCCCGTACCGACCACGACCTGTACGACATCGACACCCTGCTCCGGCTCCAGCAGATCCATACCTGGCTCACGGTCCGCGCGGTCGTCGACCAGCGGGCGCACCTCCAGCTCCCCGACGCCATCCGCGGATACGGCCCGTGGACCGAGTACGACGCCTATCTGTCCGGCCCGCCCGGCATGATCCGCAACGGGATCACCGCGCTACGGGCCGCCGGCATCCCCGCACACCGCATCCGGCACGACTCGGTCGAGGAACTGGTCGTCGCCGGCGACTGACCCGTCATCCGAGATCGGGAGCGTGCATGGCCCGCACGCCCTCGATGTTGCCGTCCAGGTAGTGCCGCAGCGACAGCGGTACGAGATGGACGGAGGCGATCCCGACACGGGTGAAGGGCACGCGGACGATCTCGTACTCGCCGGCGGGCTCGTCGACTTCGGGGCCGTGCCGCAGGGCCGGGTCCATCGACTCCAACCGGCAGACGAAGAAGTGCTGCACCTTCACACCGGTCGTGCTGCCGCTGTCACCGATGTGCTCCACGGTGTCCACGAAGCAGGGCACGACGTCGGTGATCTTGGCACCGAGCTCCTCGTCCACCTCGCGGTGCAGGGCGTCGACGACGGTGGTGTCCTCCGGTTCGACCCCGCCACCAGGCGTAACCCAGTAGGGATCGACACCGGGCTTGGTGCGCTTGATCAGGATCAGGTCGTCGCCGTCCAGGAGAACGGCACGGGCGGTGCGCTTGACCACGGGTCGGACGGTCATGGGAGAAATGTGGCCCAGCTGGTTCCACGTGAAACATCGCGAAGCGCCACTGTGCGGCCGCAGTGCGTCGATCCCGCAGAACGACCTCAGGCCCAGTCCGCGGACGCGTGCTGCAGCCACTCGTGCGCCCGTGCCACATGCGGCATGGCGAGCGTGCCGGTGCGCACCACGAGGAAGTACGTCCGAAGCGGGGGTACCGCAGGATCGTGCAGTGCCACGACCTCGCCGCGTTCCAGGGCGGCCGTGCACAGATAGCGGGGCAGCACGGCGAGGCCGGCCCCCGCGACCGCACAGGCGAGGACCGCCCGCAGATCCGGCACCACGACCGTGCCCGAGGCGGCCGGACGCGTGTCGAAGACCGAGCCCCAGTAGCGCGAGACGAACGGCAGTGACTCGTGGACCTCGACGACCGGAAGGCTCTCCAGGGCAGCCGCGCCCATGCCGCGTACCGCGTCGGCGCCGATCTCCTCGGCCCAGCGCGGAGCGGCGACCAGTACATGCTCCTCGTCGCAGAGCGCGGCGGCGGTGAACAGGGCGCCGCGCGGCCGGACCGTGCTGATGGCCAGGTCATGGTGGCCGGCGGACAGCCCCTCCAGCGTCTCCTCGGCGTTTCCGAACGAGGCACGCAGTGCGAAGCCCAGGCCGTCGTCACCGGCGAGTTCCGCGAGAGCGGGAAGGGCGCGCTCGGCCGTGAACTCGGGCGGGCCGGCGAGGTGCAGGGTACGCACCGAGGAGTCGTCGTCGAGACCGCGTTCCGCTATTTCCACGAGGGCGTCGAGATGCGGGGCGGCCTTGTGGGCGAGTTCGTCGCCGATCGTCGTGGGGGTCACCCCGCGGGCCTGGCGCAGGAAGAGCGGTCGGCCCAGTTGGCGTTCCAGGGTTCGGATCTGGGAGGTCACGGCCGGCTGCGAGAGACCGAGCAGGGCGGCGGCGCGGGTGAAGGAGCCGGCCCGGTGCACAGTGACGAAGGTGCGCAGCAAGGCCAGATCCATCGCACGCCCTCCCGTTCTGCCTGCCCTTTTTCCGGCCCTCGGGCAAGCCTCAACTATAAATAAGTCGATAGGTCTCTGTCGCTACAGTGATTGGACACTGACGCAGAGTCAACTAGCCTTGGTCGCGCGGTTCTTGGCGCGCGAGAACCGGGACGGTCCGAGCCACGAGGGGGGAGGCTCGGACCGTCCGTTATGCGTAGCCGGACCCGTGGTGGCGTCCGTAATCCGGTCACCGGTCCGACTCGTCGAGCGCGCGCAGCACATCGGCCACGAGATCTTCGGGATCCTCGGCCCCGACCGAGAGCCGGACGAAGCCGTCCGGTACGTCGTCCCCGCCCCAGCGCCGCCGCCGCTCGGCCGTGGAACGCACCCCTCCGAAGCTCGTCGCATCGTCGACCAGCCGCAGGGACTCGAGAAAGCGCTCGGCACGCGCGCGCGTGGGCAGCGTGAAGGAGAGCACCGAGCCGTAGCGCCGCATCTGCTGCGAGGCGATCTTGTGCGCGGGGTCGTCGGACAGCCCCGGATAGCGCAGGGCGGTCACCTCGGGCCGCTCGCGCAGCGCCTCCGCGAGCAGCAGGGCGGTCGCGTTCTGCCGGTCCACCCGCAACTGGAGGGTGGCGAGGGAGCGATGGGCCAGCCAGGCTTCCATGGGCCCGGAGATCGCCCCGATGATCTTCCGCCAGCGGCGTACGGCGGCCATGGCCGCCGCGTCCCGCCCGGCGACGTACCCCAGCAGGACGTCCCCGTGACCGGTGAGCTGTTTGGTGCCACTGGCCACGGAGAAGTCGGCGCCCAGCGCCAGCGGCCGCTGGCCGAGCGGGGTGGCGAGGGTGTTGTCGACGGCGACCAGAGCGCCCCGCGCGTGTGCCGCCTCGGCGAGCCGCCGGATGTCGCAGACGTCGAGCCCGGGGTTGCACGGCGACTCGATCAGCAGCAGCTTCGCGCCGTCCAGGACGTCGAGCTGGGCGTCGCCGGCGGTCGGCGCGGTGCGCACCTCGATGCCGTACGCCTCCAGCTGGGCGCGGACCAGGGGCAGCACCTGGTAGCCGTCGGAGGGCAGGACGACCGTGTCACCGGCGCGCAGCTGGGAGAAGAGCACCGCCCCGATGGCCGCCACGCCGGAGGCGAACACCAGCGTCTCCACGTCCTCGCCCGGTGCCTCCAACTCGCCGATGGCCCGCTCCAGATGGGTCCAGGTCGGGTTCTCGTCACGGCCGTAGGCGTACGGCCCGCTCACCTCGCCGGGGAGATGGAAGTGCGCGGCGAAGACCGGCCCGGGCAGGGTCGGCTCGTTCTTGACCGGCTCGGGCAGCCCCGCGCGTACCGCGCGCGTGCCCTCGCCCATGGCTGCCTCGCTCATGCCGCCGATCCCTCCACTTCGGCCCGAACCGCGGCGAGCAGGCCCGCGCTCGCCGCCTCCACCATCTCAAGACACTCCTCGAAGCCGTCCAGAGCGCCGTAGTACGGATCCGGTACGTCCAGGTCGTCACCGGCGGCCGGGTCGTACGAGCGCAGCAGCCGCACCTTGCGCGCGTCCTCCTCGGTGGGAGCCAGGCGGCGCAGGGACTTGAGGTGTCCGGAGTCGAGGGCGATCACGAGGTCGAGGCGGCCGAACCAGGACGCCTGGAACTGGCGGGCGGTGTGCTCGCCGTCGTAGCCGTGCTCCTCGAGGACGCGGACGGTGCGCGGGTCGGCGCCGTCGCCCTCGTGCCAGCCGCCGGTGCCGGCGCTGTCGGTCTCGACGCGGTCGTCGAGCCCGGCCTCGGCCGTGCGGGCACGGAAGACGGATTCGGCCATCGGGGAGCGGCAGATGTTGCCGGTGCAGACGAAACAGACGCGGTAGGTCATCGGGAGCTCAGTCCGTGTCGGGAAGGATCATGTTGAGGGCCCAGGACACGACCGAGATGATCAGACCGCCGAGGACGGCCGTCCAGAAACCCTCCACGTGGAAGCTCAGGTCGAGCTTGTCGCACACCCACGACGTCAGCAGCAGCATCAGCGCGTTGACCACCAGGGTGATCAGGCCGAGAGTGAGGATGAACAGCGGGAAGGTCAGGATCTTCACGATCGGCTTGACCAGGAAGTTGACCAGGCCGAAGACCAGGGCGACCAGGATCAGCGTCCAGACCTTCTTGGTGGTGCTGTCGCCGGTCAGGGTGATCTTGTCGAGCAGCCATACGGCGACCGCCAGGGCGCCCGCGTTGGCGATCGTCTTGACTACGAAATTCTTCATGTGTCTGATCGTGGCAGAAGAGATCGGATACGAGCAGTGGGGCGAGGGCGACGAAGGCGATGAAGGCATTCCGGCTGGACGAACTGGAGGCGGAGCGCGCCGCCAACGACGGGGCCTACCTGCAGTTCCTGCGGGAGCGGAACATGTCGGTCGGCCTCTACGCCCTCGACGCCGGCTCGCACGACCCGCAGCAGCCGCACAACCAGGACGAGGTCTACTTCGTCGTCAGCGGCCGTGCCGCGATCACGGTCGGCATGGAGACCACTCAGGTGGCGCGGGGCAGCGTGGTGTACGTGCCGGCCGGGGTGGCCCACAAGTTCCATCACATCAGCGAGGATCTGCGGGTTCTGGTCGTCTTCTCTCCGCCCGAGGCCTGACCCCGGGCCTCGGGGTTCCCTAGGGGACGGGTCAGGGGAGGACAAGGGGTCCAGGGCCCCCGCACGACCCCTTCGCGGCTCTAGCATCGGGTGCAGGACATCGCATCGTGCGGGACGCACGAGACCGTACGTGCCGGAACGCACGAGAAGGCGGAGGACAGGGCAATGCGAGAGATCTTCACGGGTCTGCCGTGGTGGGTGAAGTGGATCGCGGTGCCGGTCATCGCGCTGGTGGTGTTCGGCGGTCTGATCACGGCCGTGATCAGCTGGGTGGTCTTCCTCCTCTTCAAGCTGCTGATCTTCGTGGCGCTGGTCGGCGGACTGATCTACATCGTGCGGAAGTTCATGTCGAACTCCTCGTCGAAGAGCGACTGGTGAGGACCGTGGGAATCGGTGACCGGTAACAGGAATCACCGGTTCCCTCGGGGGAGGGAAGTTTCCCGCAGGGGCCGACCGGGAGCGGCGGCGGACGGTTAGAGTCGCTGACCCCCTCGCGCTCCGGGAGTGACCCTTGGCCACGCTTGACGCCACCTCCGCACCCACGGAACACCCCCCGCCCCCGACCCAACGCAGTTCCGGTACGCCTCCGGTGCAGCGGCCGGCCTCCCCGGCCGACTCCGCACAGCCGCAATCGGCCACCCTCATCGGCTCCGTGCAGCGTGCGATGCGCCTGCTGGAGTGCGTCGCCGGACACGAACACGGCGCACCCGCCAAACAACTCGCCCGCGAGACGGGCCTTGCCCTGCCCACCGCGTACCACCTGCTGCGCACCCTGGTCCACGAGGGCTATCTGCGCCGCGACAAGGGGCTGTTCTTCCTCGGTGAGGCAGCGGAGCGGCTGAGCAGCAGCGGAGCGCAGCAGAAACGTCGCAGCGCTGTCGTCGACACCCTCGCCCACTGGCGGGATTCGATCGGTGTCCCGGTGTACTACGCCATGTACCGGGACGGCGAGATCGAGGTCATGAGCGTCTCCGACTCCCCGGCCATCCCTGCGGTCGAGGAGTGGGCCGGCTTCCGCGAGACCGGGCACGCCCACGCCGTCGGCCAGTGTCTCCTCTCCCAGCTGGACCAGGACGTCCGGCGCGATCATCTCCGCCGCTATCCCGTCCGCCACCTCACCCCGTACACGGTCCGTGACGACCAGACGCTGCTGCGCCGGCTGGAGCGCGCGCGGCGGATGGAGCCGGTGGTGGAGCGCCAGGAGTACACGCTGGGGACGGTGTGCGCGGCGATCCCCCTCACCGTCGGCACCACGGCCGCCACGATCGCCATTTCCCTCCCTCTCCACCAGGCCGACCGGCTGCTGCCCGCCGTCCAGCAGTTGCAGGCCGAAGTGGGCCGGCATCTGGGGTCCCTGGCGATCGCTATCAGTATCTGAAAACTCACTCCTTGTGATCTCCCGTGTACTTTCAGCAAGATTTGACCACCATCAAGGGATAAATCCCGGCCAGTCGGTGTCATATGACGGGGTAGGCAATGCGCGAGTCCGTACAAGCAGAAGTCATGATGAGCTTTCTCGTCTCGGAGGAGCTCTCCTTCCGCATCCCTGTGGAGTTGCGCTACGAGACCTGTGATCCCTATGCCGTCCGGCTCACCTTCCATCTGCCCGGGGACGCTCCGGTGACCTGGGCCTTCGGCCGGGAGTTGCTGATCGACGGGGTGGGGCGGCCGTGCGGGGAGGGCGATGTGCACATCGCGCCCGCCGATTCCGAGGTGCTGGGCGAGGTGCTGATCCGGCTTCAGGTCGGCGGCGACCAGGCGGTGTTCCGGTCCTCCGCGCCTCCGCTGGTGGCCTTCCTGGACCGCACGGACAAGCTGGTGCCGCTTGGCCAGGAGGGTTCGCTCGCCGACTTCGACGCCCACCTCGACGAGGCTCTGGACCGCATCCTGGCCGAGGAGCCAAGCACTGGCTGAAGCGTTACGGCACGGAGCCGCGCGCCGCTCGTCCGAGCCGCGTGAGGACACGCAGGAACGCTTCTGCGTGTCCACGGGCGCTCCTGCGCGGACCTTGCCGGAACTCTTCCCCGACCGCGCCGGTGCACGGCTCGCGCCCCCACCTCGTGGACGGCCTTCTCCCGGGCCGTCCACCGCACCTCACCGCTTCCGCCGGCGCCCCCGCCCACCGCGCGCCGCAGCCGGTCCGGCCGGTGCGGCCTCCGCGGACACGGCCCTCCCGGTGCCCGGCCGGTCGGCCGACACCACCAGGGCCGCGAGCAGCGTGGTGACCGGCACCGAGGCGACCAGGCCGATCGAACCGACCAGGGTGCGCACGATCTCCTCGGCCACCAGCTCGCTGTTGGCGACCGTGACCACACTGCTCTGCGCGATCGAGAAGAGCAGCAACAGGGGCAGCGCGGCACCCGCGTAGGCCAGCACGAGGGTGTTGACGACGGAGGCGATGTGGTCGCGGCCGATGCGGATGCCCGCACGGTACAGCCCGCGCCAGCCCATCGTCGGG
The DNA here is from genome assembly GCF_044769305.1 of Streptomyces sp. NPDC090499. NCBI lineage: Bacteria > Bacillati > Actinomycetota > Actinomycetes > Kitasatosporales > Streptomycetaceae > Streptomyces > Streptomyces sp. NPDC090499. The sequence continues at coordinate 164,245 of NZ_JBIVXP010000004.1, read as the reverse complement.
TTGGCCTCGTGCAGTTCCCAGACGGCCGAGGTCTGGGTCACCGTCACGTCGTCCAGGACACCCAGCGAACCGATGATGACACCGGCCAGCAGCAGGCCGCTCATGTCGATCGACGGATACAGGCCGTGGATCAGGCCGGTGTTGTCGTCGGTGTTGCCGGTGAGCGCGGCCCAGTCGATGAACTCCGAACCGAGCAGCCCGATCAGGCACAGCGAGACGAGCGTGCCGAGCACCGCCACCGAGGTCCGGGCCGACAGGCCGTGGCAGATGTACAGGGCGATCAGCATGATGGCGCTCGACCCGACCACCGCCATCAGCAGCGGATTCGAGCCCTGCAGGATCCCCGGCAGGATGAACATGGTCAGCACCAGGAAGCTGACGGCCAGCGCGACCAGCGCCATCACACCGCGCAGCCGGCCCACCACCACGACGGCGAGCGCGAAGATCCCGGCCAGCAGCGCCATCGGGAACTTCCGGTTCACGTCGGTGACCGAGTACTGCAGGTCCTTGGGCGCGGAGGGCTCGTACGCGGCCACGACCTGCTCGCCCTCGTGCAACTGCCGCGACTGGTCGGGCTGCACGATCTCGGTGAAGGTACGGCCCTTGTCCTTGCCGGTGTCGACCCGGACCGTGGCCTTCTTGCAGGTGCCGCCCTCCTCCGTCGAGGAGGTGCCGTCGGAGGTCGAGGCGTCGCCGGTCGAGCCGCCCCCGGAGGCGTTGACCGACTTGCAGCTGACCGAGACGACCTTGGTGACCGTCGCCGCCTGCGTCTGGCGGTCGAAGCCGACACCCGTGCGCTCGTGCGGCGGGGCGCCGCCGGGCCACAGCACCACCAGGCCGACCACGACCGCGGCGGTGAAGGGGATGAGGATCGCCGCGATGACCTTCCGCAGGTGCTTGGAGACCGGTGCGGCGGGACCGTGGCTGTGACTGTGCCCGTGCGAGTGGCCGTGACCGCCATCTGACCCGGAGCCGCCCTGGTCGGGGCCGGACGCGGGCGAATGGCCGTCAGCCTGGCCGTGGGACGAGCGGTGCTGGGCCTCGCCGTGGCCGTGGGCATGGCCGTTGTCGTGATGGTGGGCGTTGCCGAGGGGCTGCCCGCGGTCGTACTGCTCGCCCTGCCCGTGGATGTGTCCGTCACCGGCACCAAGGCCCCCGTGGCCGGGTCCGCCACCCTGCGGGGCGCCGTTGCCGCGCCGCGGGTCGGGGGGCGGATAGGGGTGCTGCTGTGTCGAGGTCACCGCCCGATCATCGCAAGAACGGTAGGGGCCCTCTGTTCACCGCGCCCGAATTGACGCTAGCGTGGAGGCACCTTTGCACACGCGGGAGCTCGGAGCACCGGGCTGAGAGGGCGCTGACCTCCGTATTCGCGATGTTTCACGTGGAACGAGTGATGTTTCACATGGAACGCCGCCCGACGGAAGCCGCTGCGTCGACCGCCGAACCTGTTACCGGGTAATGCCGGCGTAGGGAGTAGGTCTCATGACCAACAAGGACGCACGCACGCCTGCCTTCAGCCAGGACGAACAGCCCATTGCGGGTGAAACGTCCCCGGAGGCCGGGAAGTCCATCGGCTGGCACAAGGGGTATGTCGAGGGCTCCCGCCCCGACCTGCGGGTGCCGGTCCGTCAGGTGCATCTCACCAACGGGCAGTCGGTCACGCTCTACGACACCTCGGGCCCGTACACCGATCCGCTCGTCGAGACCGACGTCCGCAGGGGTCTGCCGCCACTGCGGGAGAACTGGATCGTCGCCCGCGGCGACACCGAGGAGTACGCGGGCCGGCCAGTCCGTCCCGAGGACGACGGGATCAAGCACACCTCGCCGCGAGGGGGTCTGCGCAACCTGGACGCGGTCTTCCCGGGCCGCCCGCGCCAGCCGCGCCGCAGCCGGGGAGGCGAGGCGGTGACGCAACTCGCCTACGCCCGCCGGGGCGAGATCACCCCGGAGATGGAGTATGTGGCCATCCGCGAGAACGTCGCTCCCGAGGTGGTCCGCGAGGAGATCGCGGCGGGCAGGGCCGTACTGCCCGCCAACGTCAACCACCCGGAGATCGAGCCGATGATCATCGGCAAGCGGTTCCTGGTGAAGGTCAACGCCAACATCGGCAACTCCGCGGTGACCTCCTCCATCGAGGAGGAGGTCGAGAAGATGACCTGGGCGACCCGCTGGGGCGCCGACACGGTCATGGACCTCTCCACCGGCCGCAACATCCACACCACCCGCGAGTGGGTGCTGCGCAACTCCCCCGTCCCCATCGGCACGGTGCCGCTCTACCAGGCGCTGGAGAAGGTCGACGGCAGGGCCGAGGAACTGACCTGGGAGATCTACAAGGACACGGTGATCGAACAGGCCGAGCAGGGCGTGGACTACATGACCGTCCACGCGGGCGTGCGCCTGCCGTATGTGCCGCTCACCGCCAACCGCAAGACCGGCATCGTCTCGCGCGGCGGCTCGATCATGGCTGCCTGGTGCCTCGCGCACCACAAGGAGTCGTTCCTGTACGAGAACTTCGAGGAACTCTGCGAGATCCTCGCCGCCTACGACGTCACGTACTCGCTGGGTGACGGGCTGCGCCCGGGTTCCATCGCGGACGCCAACGACGAGGCCCAGTTCGCGGAGTTGCGCACGCTCGGGGAACTCAACCGGATCGCCAGGCGTTTCCATGTTCAGACCATGATCGAAGGCCCGGGCCATGTCCCGATGCACAAGATCAAGGAGAACATCGACCTTCAGCAGGAGATCTGCGATGAAGCTCCGTTCTATACGCTCGGCCCGCTGACCACGGACGTCGCGCCGGCCTACGACCACATCACCTCCGGCATCGGTGCCGCGATGATCGCCTGGTGGGGCACGGCGATGCTCTGCTACGTCACGCCCAAGGAGCACCTGGGCCTGCCCAACCGGGACGACGTCAAGACCGGCGTCATCACCTACAAGATCGCAGCCCACGCGGCCGACCTCGCCAAGGGCCACCCGGGCGCGCAGGAGTGGGACGACGCGTTGTCCGACGCCCGTTTCGAGTTCCGGTGGGAGGACCAGTTCAACCTCGCCCTGGACCCGGACACGGCCCGCGAGTTCCACGACGAGACGCTTCCGGCGGAGCCGGCGAAGACGGCTCACTTCTGCTCGATGTGCGGGCCGAAGTTCTGCTCGATGAAGATCTCGCAGGACATCCGCCGTGAACACGGCGGCAGTCAGGCTGAGGTCGAGGCGGGTATGGCGCAGAAGTCCAAGGAGTTCGCGGCCGCGGGGAACCGGGTGTATCTGCCGATCGCGGAGTGATGGCGGGCCGGGTGTGTGACGAGGTTCGGGAAGCGGGTTCGTGTGGGCCGGGTGTCCGGCCTGCGCCCCCTGGGCGGGGGCGCAAGCCGGGTTATTCCGGCTGGTGTTCCGGGCCTCCGAAGTCCGGGCTGGTGTAGTCCGGGCTGGTGAAGCTCGGGCGGGGGGCGGGTGCGGCGCCGTCGTCGGTGCTGAAGCCGGGGCGGTCGTAACCGAGACGCGGCATCCGGCCCGCCGGGCCCGACGGGGCGGTGCGGCGCAGTCCGGCCGTGCCGGAGTCGGCGGCCAGCGCTTCCCGCAGGAAGGGCAGGATGCCCCGCTCCAGCACGGCGTCCCGCCAGGCCTCCCGGGCCTTGGCCACCTCCCCGCCGGGTTCGCCGTAGGCTCCGGCCTCCAGCGAGGGGCTGTTGCGCAGTGCGGTGAGCAGCAGCCCCGCGCCGGCCATGATGATGGCGGCCGCGGTCACGACGCCGAACACCCAGCCCGCGGTGAGCATGGTCTGGGCGAACGCCGGGGCCGGGTCCAGCATCTTCAGGACGTATCCGACGAGCAGGAAGATCGCGGCGGCGGTGCCGGCGAGCACCGGCGCCAGGACCAGGGCGAGGGCGAAGCCTCCCGCGCCGGTGGTGGTCTCGGCGGCCTCGCCGAGAGTGGTGGCGAGCCCCAGCGCGCCGCCCGCGCCCGGCTCTGCGGAGCCGGAGTCCTGGACGGCGGCCGGGGTGGACCGCGCCGGATTGCGCAGTTCCTCGCGGACCTTCACATAGTGCTGGTACTCGGTCGCCGCGGCCGCCGTGATCAGTGCGGTGGCGTTGAGCGCCATGGTGCGCAGCTGCTCGGTGTTCAAGTGCTGACCTATACCGGCCAGTTCGGGACGGTAAGGGGCGGAGCGCAGCGCCTCGTCGAGGATCCGCTCGTATTCCTGGCGGTCCTCGCTGTGCAGGTGCTGCGGAACGCTGTTCATGTGCATCCCCCGATGCTCCGTAGGGCTGGTGGCTCGCACGCCGGCGAGCCGTCGGGCAGAAACGGAGGGGAGCCTGCTACGGATAAACCGATGGTAGAGCCGTTACGGCACGCGGTGACAGGGGGTTGCCGGAAATTGAGGGTTGCCCGTGTGTGACGTCGGAGGGATGAAACCGCGCGGTTAATGCTCAGGTGTTGAGCGGGAGTTGCCTCACCAGCAGCTTTCCGGCCATGGTCACGCCGCCGTCCATGGCGATGGCGAGCCCGTCGGCGTAGACGTGCGGTCCGTCCACAACGGGACCGGTGCCCTCTTCGCCCTCCTCGGAGCCGACTTCGCCCAGCAGATAGGGAATCGGGCTGTGTCCGTGAACGATGCGGGTACCGCCGTACGTATCGAGAAGGGAACGGACGGCGTCTGCACCCCCCTCGTCGCGGAAGGAGAAGCGCTTGGTGAACTTGCGGAAGAGGTCCCACACCTCGTCCGCGTCGTTACGCGTGATGGTCTCGCGGACCGTGTCGTTGACCGCCTCGATCGAGTCGCCGTAGTCGAGGTAGGCGGTGGTGTCGGAGTGCACCAGCAGATAGCCGTCGACCTCCTCGACGGCGTCCAGCCGGGCCATCCACTGCAGGTGGTGGTCCTGGAGTCGGTCCATGTCGGTCTTCTGCCCGCCGTTGAGCAGCCAGGCCGCCTGGAAGGTGGCGGTGCCCGCGCCGGAGTTGACGGGGGTGTCGCCGAACCGCTTGGCGCCGAGCAGCAGCAGCTCGTGGTTGCCCATGAGGGCCTTGCAGTAGCCGCCGGCCGCCGCCGCCTCGGCGGACAGCCGCATCACCAGGTCGATGACGCCGATACCGTCCGGGCCCCGGTCGGTGAAGTCGCCGAGGAACCAGAGCCGGGCGACGCCCGCGCACCAGTGCCCGTCCGCGTCGATCAGGCCCTGCTCCCGCAGCGCGGCGAGCAGTTCGTCGAAGTAGCCGTGCACGTCACCGACGACGTACAGCGGGCCGGGCTCGTCCGCGGGCTGCGCGGCCGCGGCGGCCGGTTCGACGGACGTCTGGAGCGTGTCGCCGCGATTGATGACCGGCAGGTCGCGCTGGGTGGGCGTGTACCCGTCCGGATACCCCTCGGGGTACATGTCGTCGAGGGGCGGGGCGACGTCGCCGGGGTGGATGCTGGCGGCGTACGGACCGGTCTCGTTGACGTACCCGGGCACCCGGAAGTCGCGCAACGTCGCCGTCCGCTCCGCCTCGGGTCCCTGACCGGCCCCCTGAGTCATCAGACCCCTCCACCATCGCGCCGCATCTGCACCGCTTCGGACTGCCTGGTCGCAGCGGCCCGCGGTGTCGTGGGCCCATCATAGGAATGCCCGTCGCGCCGTGTGATGACCCAGGGGTGGTGAATCCGGGCAGGACTCCAGTTCAGGGTGGCTTTCGCCCCGGTTGGGCAGGGGTTCGACCACCCGGGGTTCGGCTGCCGGCCGCCGTCCGACGACGCCCGGCAGCCGTGCCGCCCCGTTCGCGTGTCCGTGCTACTCCTCCTCCGGTGCCCGCGGCGGGCTGACCGTGGTGCGCTGGGTGCGTCGCTGGGAGGAGGTGCGCACGATCAGTTCGGTCGGTATCACCTGCTCGACCGGCTGGTCCGACTCGACCCCCTCGATCGCGTCGATGAGCAGCTGCACCACCGCCGTGCCGATGCGGCGCGGCTTCAGGGAGAGCGTGGTGATGGGCGGCTCGGTGTTGGCGTACACGGTCGACTCGCTGCAGCACACCAGGAGCAGGTCGTCGGGGACGCGCAGTCCGTAGCGGCGGGCGGCGGCGAGCAGGTCGGTGCCGTTGGGGTCGAACAGTCCGTAGACGGCGTCGGGGCGGTCCGGCCGGGCCAGCAGCCGGTCGGCGGCGACGGCGCCCGCGCACGGGTCGTGGGCCGGGTAGGCCTCGTAGACCGGGTCCTGGCCGACGCGCTCGCACCAGCGCAGGTAGGCGGTGGTCGACAGGTGCGTGTACGTGTCCGTCGTGGTGCCCGTGAGCAGGCCGATCCGGCGGGCGCCGGCGTCGGCGAGATGGTCGAGGATGCCGAGTACGGCGGCCTCGTGGTCGTTGTCCACCCAGGCGGTGACCGGGAGCGCGCCGGCCGGGCGGCCGTCGGAGACCACCGGCAGGCCCTGCCGGACCAGTTCGCTGACCACCGGGTCCTGGTCGGAGGGGTCGATGACGACCGTGCCGTCCAGGGCGACGTTCGACCACACGTCGTGCCGTGAGGTGGCGGGCAGGATGACGAGGGCGTAGCCACGGGCGAGCGCGGCCGAGGTGGCGGCCCGCGCCATCTCGGCGAAGTACGCGAACTCGGTGAAGGTGAAAGGTTCATCCCCGTACGTCGTCACGGTAAGGCCGATGAGTCCCGACTTGCCGGTACGGAGGGTGCGGGCCGCGGCCGAGGGGCGGTACCCCAGCCGGTCGGCGACCTCTCTGACATGGCGGCGGGTGGCGTCCGGCAGTCGCCCCTTGCCGTTCAGGGCGTCGGAGACGGTCGTGATGGAGACTCCGGCGGCGGCGGCCACGTCTCTGATGCCCGCCCGGCCCGGCCGGCTGCCTCGCCGAGAGGTTTCCGCGCGGCTCACCTGGTGCTTCCCTGCTGCTGTCATGGCGAGCCGATAGTAGGGCTCATGCGGTGGGGTAGTGCGGACGCATATGCACGCGTTGACAGGCACGTTTCTGCAAGGTCAATGTGGGTCAACTGCCTTAGAAAGAAAGTCAGTTGAACGATCCAATGGTAAGACGTGACTTGTCGGCACGGATGGGCCTGCCAAGTGCCCGATGTTTCGAAGAGGTCTCAACTCACCTGCACGGGTGATGCGCGCTACGGCGCGAGCCACCGGCGCGTAGATATATGTAGGGCGCGCCCCCGATAAATGCGCCTTCGTGCGGTGATGCCCGTGATGCCGGTGGTACGGATGAGGCTGGCCGTTGCGGCTCCTCGCCCGTCCGCCGCCGCGCCGGTCCGGATCCTCGCGCCCTCTTCCCCTGTACGCGGCGGCGCCGAATCCTCATAAGGTGAGCAGTATTGGATGCCGGCGGCGTGGACGGTCCGCCGGTGGTCGCGAGGAGGACTGCGGTGAGCGAGACGAGCCCCAAGCTGCGCGCCGAGCTGGAGGGTATCCCCACCTACAAGCCGGGCAAGCCGGCGGCGGCCGGCGGCCCGGTCGCGTACAAGCTCTCCTCCAACGAGAACCCCTACCCCCCGCTGCCCGGCGTGATGGCGTCCGTCACCGCGGCCGCCGCCTCCTTCAACCGCTACCCGGACCTGGCGTGCACCGGGCTGGTGAACGAGCTCTCGGACTGCTTCGGCGTGCCGCTCGGGCACCTGGCCACCGGTACCGGGTCGGTCGGTGTCGCCCAGCAGCTGGTCCAGGCCACCAGTGGGCCCGGTGACGAGGTGATCTACGCGTGGCGGTCCTTCGAGGCTTATCCGATCATCACGCAGATCAGCGGTGCCCGGTCGGTCCAGGTACCGCTCACTCCCGGCGATGTGCACGACCTGGACGCGATGGCCGACGCCATCACCGACCGCACCCGCCTGATCTTCGTCTGCAACCCCAACAACCCGACCGGTACGGTCGTGAAGCGGGCCGAGCTGGAGCGGTTCCTGGACCGGGTGCCGAGCGACGTGCTGGTGGTCCTGGACGAGGCCTACCGGGAGTTCATCCGCGATCCCGAGGTCCCCGACGGCGTCGAGATCTACCGTGAGCGGCCGAACGTCTGTGTGCTGCGGACCTTCTCCAAGGCGTACGGCCTCGCCGGGCTGCGCGTCGGCTTCGCGATCGCGCACGAGCCGGTGGCCGCGGCGCTGCGCAAGACCGCGGTTCCCTTCGGTGTGAGCCAGCTCGCCCAGGAGGCGGCGATCGCCTCGCTGCGGGCCGAGGACGAGCTGCTGGGCCGGGTCGGCTCGCTGGTGTGCGAGCGGCAGCGCGTGGTCGAGGGGCTGCGTGGCCAGGGCTGGACGGTGCCCGAGACCCAGGCCAACTTCGTGTGGCTGCGGCTGGGGGAGCGTACGACCGCCTTCGCACAGCTCTGCGAGGAGCACGGTGTGGTCGTCCGGCCGTTCCCGGGCGAGGGGGTGCGGGTGACGATCGGTGAGACCGAGGCGAACGACATCTTCCTGAAGGTGACGGAGGCGTTCCGCAAGGAGCTGTAGCGTCCGCGGGCCGCAGGGAGGTTGCCTCGGCCGAAGGGTGTCAGGTGTGCGGGGTCGCACGGCCGGGATGAGGGCCGAGCGGCCCCGTTCGCGCGTTCCGGAGGGGCCGGACGGCTCAAGTGCGACCCCCCTTCGATGTTCGAGACTGAGTGCGCCATAATGGCTTGTGAATGTGAATGCATTCACAAGCGCGTCCCGTTTGTTCCGTGATGTACGCGGCAAAGGGGGCATATGCCGCTGTACCACGGCGACGTAAGGAGACTGACGACGTGTACCTGGCTCTGGCGCCGGAGACACTGGCGCGCTGGCAGTTCGGCATCACCACCGTCTACCACTTCCTCTTCGTCCCGCTGACGATCTCGCTGGCCGCGCTCACGGCCGGCCTGCAGACCGCCTGGGTGCGCACGGAGAAGGAGAAGTACCTCAGGGCGACCAAGTTCTGGGGCAAGCTCTTCCTGATCAACATCGCGATGGGTGTGGTCACCGGAATCGTGCAGGAGTTCCAGTTCGGCATGAACTGGTCCGACTACTCCCGGTTCGTCGGCGACATCTTCGGTGCCCCGCTCGCCTTCGAGGCGCTGATCGCCTTCTTCTTCGAGTCCACCTTCATCGGGCTGTGGATCTTCGGCTGGGACAAGCTGCCGAAGAGGATCCACCTGGCCTGCATATGGATGGTCTCCATCGGCACGATCCTGTCCGCGTACTTCATCCTCGCGGCCAACTCGTGGATGCAGCACCCCGTCGGCTACAAGATCGACAAGGCGAAGGGGCGGGCCGAACTCACCGACTTCTGGGCCGTCCTCACCCAGAACACCGCGCTGGCCCAGGCCTTCCACACGCTGTCCGCGTCCTTCCTGACCGGTGGCGCGTTCATGGTCGGCATCGCCGCCTTCCACCTGTTCCGCAAGAAGCACATCACCGTGATGAAGACCTCGCTGCGGCTCGGCCTGGTCACCGTGGTCATCGCCGGCATGCTCACCGCGATCAGCGGTGACACCCTCGGCAAGGTCATGTTCAAGCAGCAGCCGATGAAGATGGCCGCCGCCGAGGCCCTGTGGGACGGCCAGAAGCCGGCGCCCTTCTCGATCTTCGCCTACGGCGACGTCAGCAAGGGCCACAACTCCGTCGAGCTGTCCGTCCCCGGACTGCTGTCCTTCCTGGCCGACGACAGCTTCAACTCGTACGTCCCCGGCATCAACGACACCAACAAGGCCGAGCAGCAGAAGTTCGGCGCCGGCGACTACCGGCCCATCATCCCGGTCACCTTCTGGGCGTTCCGCTGGATGATCGGCTTCGGCATGGCGTCCTTCGCCATCGGCCTCGCCGGACTCTGGCTGACCCGCAAGAAGTTCATGCTGCCGCAGCACCTGCGCGTCGGTGAGGACGAGGTGCCGAACCTGGTCCTCTTCAGGAACAAGGCGCTCAGCCCCAAGCTCGGCCGGCTGTACTGGCTGGTGGCGATATGGACGCTGGGCTTCCCGCTGATAGCCAACTCCTGGGGCTGGATCTTCACCGAGATGGGCCGCCAGCCCTGGGTCGTCTACGGCGTCCTGCAGACCCGCGACGCGGTCTCCCCCGGTGTCTCCCAGACCGAGATCCTCATCTCGATGATCACCTTCACCGCGCTCTACGCCGTCCTCGCCGTCGTCGAGGTCAAGCTGCTCGTGAAGTACGTGAAGGCAGGCCCGCCCGAGCTCACCGAGGACGATCTCAACCCGCCCACGAAGATCGGCGGCGAGACCCGTGACGCCGACAAGCCGATGGCCTTCTCGTACTAGGCCGAGGGAGACGCAGTCATGGAACTTCACGACGTCTGGTTCGTCCTGATCGCCGTCCTGTGGACCGGCTACTTCTTCCTGGAGGGCTTCGACTTCGGGGTCGGCATCCTCACCAAACTGCTCGCCCGGGACCGCCTGGAGAAGCGGGTGCTGATCAACACGATCGGCCCGGTCTGGGACGGCAACGAGGTGTGGCTGCTCACCGCGGGCGGCGCCACCTTCGCCGCCTTCCCCGAGTGGTACGCCACGCTCTTCTCCGGCTTCTACCTGCCCCTGCTGGTCATCCTGGTCTGCCTGATCGTCCGGGGCGTCGCCTTCGAGTACCGGGCCAAGCGGCCCGAGGAGAACTGGCAGCGCAACTGGGAGACCGCGATCTTCTGGACCTCGCTGATCCCGGCGTTCCTGTGGGGCGTGGCCTTCGGGAACATCGCGCATGGCGTGAAGATCGACCGGAACTTCGAGTACGTCGGCACCGTCTGGGACCTGTTCAACCCGTACGCCCTGCTCGGCGGGCTGGTGACGCTGACCCTGTTCACCTTCCACGGCTCGGTGTTCACCGCGCTCAAGACGGTGGGCGACATCCGGGTCCGGGCGCGGAAGCTGGCCACCAAGGTCGGTGTCCTCGCTGCCGCAGTGGCGCTGGCCTTCCTGCTGTGGACCCAGGCCGACAGCGGTGACGGCAAGAGCCTGGTGGCGCTGATCGTGGCGGTCGCCGCGCTGGTGGCCGCTCTCGGGGCCAATCTGCGGGGCCGCGAAGGATGGGCGTTCGCCCTGTCCGGCGTGACCATCGTGGCCGCGGTGGCGATGCTCTTCCTGTCGCTCTTCCCGAACGTCATGCCGTCGTCGCTCAACGGGGACTGGAGTCTCACGGTCACCAACGCCTCGTCGAGTCCGTACACCCTGAAGATCATGACGTGGCTCGCGGCGATCGCCACGCCGCTCGTCCTGCTCTACCAGGGCTGGACCTACTGGGTGTTCCGCAAGCGGATCGGTACGCAGCACATCGCGACCGAAGCCGCGCACTGAGTCCGAGGAGAGGGGTGTTTCACGTGAAACACCCCTCTCCGGGCCGAAGGGCATGTTTCACGTGAAACCAATCGATCCCCGTCTGCTGCGTTACGCCCGCGCCACCCGCCTCTTTCTGGTGGCCGTCGTCGGCCTCGGTGCCGTCGGTGCCGGGCTGGTCATCGCCCAGGCGATGCTGATCGCCGACGTGGTGGTCGGCGCCTTCCAACGCGGTCACTCCGTCTCCGAACTCCGCACCCCGCTGCTGCTGTTGGTCGCCGTGGCCGTCGGCCGGGCGCTGGTCTCCTGGCTCACCGAACTCGCCGCGCACCGGGCCAGCGCGGCGGTCAAGTCCGAGCTGCGCGGCCGGCTCCTCGACCGGGCGGTGGCGCTCGGTCCCGGCTGGCTGAGCGGTCAGCGGACCGGTTCGCTGGTCACCCTCGCCACGCGCGGGGTCGACGCCCTCGACGACTACTTCTCGCGCTACCTGCCGCAGCTGGGGCTGGCGGTGGTCGTCCCGGTCGCGGTGCTGGCCAGGGTCGTCACCGAGGACTGGGTCTCCGCGGCGATCATCGTCGGAACCCTGCCGCTGATCCCGCTCTTCATGGTGCTGATCGGCTGGGCCACCCAGTCCCGGACGGAGCGTCAGTGGCGGCTGCTGTCACGGCTCTCCGGTCACTTCCTGGACGTGGTGGCCGGGCTGCCCACGCTGAAGGTGTTCGGCCGGGCCAAGGCGCAGGCCGAGTCCATCCGCCGGATCACCGGCGAGTACCGGCAGGCGACCATGCGGACGCTGCGGATCGCGTTCCTCTCCTCGTTCGCGCTGGAACTGCTCGCCACGCTGTCGGTGGCGCTCGTCGCCGTGACCATCGGAATGCGGCTCGTCCACGGCGACATGGACCTGTACATCGGGCTGGTCATCCTGGTGCTGGCGCCCGAGGCGTATCTGCCGTTGCGGCAGGTGGGGGCCCAGTTCCATGCGGCGGCGGAGGGGCTGGCGGCCGCGGAGGAGATCTTCGCAGTGCTGGAGACGCCGGTGCCGGCGTCCGGGACGGGTGCGGTGCCCTCCGCCGCGGTCCTGGCCTTCGAGGGGGTGACGGTCCGCTACCCGGGGCGCTCGGCGGACGCGGTGACCGACGTGTCGTTCACGGTCGAACCCGGGGAGACCGTCGCGCTGGTCGGCCCGAGCGGTGTGGGCAAGTCGACGCTGCTCAACGTCCTGTTGGGGTTCGTGCGGCCCGCGCAGGGGCGGGTGCGGATCGGGGACGCCGATCTCGCCGGCGTCGACCTGGCGGAGTGGCGGTCGCGGATCGCGTGGGTGCCGCAGCGGCCGCATCTGTACGCCGGGACGATCGCCGAGAACGTACGGCTCGCGCGTCCCGACGCGGACGACGACGCCGTCCGGGCGGCGTTGCGGGACGCCGGGGCGCTGGAGTTCGTGGACGCGCTGCCGGAGGGGGCGCAGACGGTTCTCGGCGAGGACGGGGCCGGTCTGTCCGCGGGGCAGCGGCAGCGGCTGGCGCTGGCGCGGGCGTTTCTGGCCGACCGGCCCGTGCTGTTGCTGGATGAGCCGACGGCTGCGCTGGACGGAGCGACCGAGGGGGAGGTCGTGGCGGCGGTACGGCGGCTCTCCGCGGGGCGCACCGTGTTGCTGGTGGTGCACCGGCCGGCGCTGCTGTCGGCGGCGGACCGGGTGGTGCGGCTCTCCGGCGGCGAGGCTCCCAGGGGGCTCCGCCCGCTGGACCCCCAGAACCTTTGCCCACCCACCACCCGACTCGGTCAGTTGGAAGGCGAGGTCGCGGAGGGGCTCGGTGGGTCGGCCAGCGGGGTTGTGGGGCGGCTCGGGGAGTTGGAGGGCGAAGTCGCGGATCGGTTCGGGGAGTTGGAAGGCGGGGGCGCGGATCGGTTCGGGGAGTTGGAAGGCGGGGGCGCGGATCGGTTCGGGGAGTTGGAAGGTGAGGTCGCCGATCGGTTCGGGGAGTTGGAGGGTGAGCCGTCGGGGGTGGTCGTGCAGGCGGTAGGCGGCGCCGCGGACTCGGTGGCTGTGCGGCGCCGGAGTGTTCTCGGGCGGGTGCGTGCCGCATCCGGGGCCCGGCGGGGGCGGTTGCTGCTCGCGCTTCTGCTGGGGGCGCTGGCGCTCGGCAGCGCCGTCGGGCTGATGGCGACCTCCGGGTGGCTGATCTCGCGGGCCTCGCAGCAGCCGCCGGTGCTGTATCTGATGGTCGCCGTGACGGCCACGCGAGCCTTCGGGATCGGGCGGGCCGTGTTCCGGTACGGCGAGCGGCTGGTGTCGCACGACGCCGTGCTGCGGATGCTGGCCGACACGCGGGTCGCCGTGTACCGGCGGCTGGAGCGGCTCGCGCCTGCCGGGCTGCGGACGACCAGGCGGGGCGATCTGCTCAGCCGGCTGGTCGCCGACGTGGACACCCTGCAGGACTACTGGCTGCGGTGGCTGCTTCCGGTCGGGGCCGCGGTGGCGGTGTCCGCCGGGGCCGTGGGCTTCACGGCCTGGCTCCTGCCCGAGGCCGGGGCCGCGCTCGCGGTGGGGCTGCTGGCGGCCGGTGCCGGCGTTCCGCTGGTGACCTCGGCCGTGGCCCGGCGCGCCGAGCACCGGTTGGCGCCCGCCCGCGGGCTGCTCGCCACCCGGGTGACCGACCTGCTCACCGGCACCGCCGAACTGACCGTCGCCGGCGCGCTGCCGGCCCGCACCGGCGAAGCCCGGTGGGCCGACCGCACGCTCACCCGGATCGCCTCGCGAGGGGCCACGGCGACCGCGCTCGGCGACGGGCTGACCGCGCTGCTGACCGGCCTGACCGTAGCGGCCGCGGCGCTGCTGGGCGCCCAGGGGGTCGCCGACGGCCGGCTGGGCGGCGTGGCGATGGCGGTCGTCGTGCTCACTCCGCTGGCCGCCTTCGAGGCCGTACTCGGGCTGCCGCTGGCCGTGCGGCACCGGCAGCGGGTGCGCAGGAGCGCCGAGCGCATCTACGAGGTGCTGGACGCGCCCGAGCCGGTGCGGGAGCCGGAGCGGCCGCGTCAGGCGCCCGCCCTACCCTTCCCCGTCGTGCTGAAGGGCCTGACGGCCCGGTACCCGGGGCAGCCGCGGGACGCCCTCGGCGGGCTCGACCTCACCCTGCACGAGGGGCGCAGGGTCGCCGTGGTCGGTGCCTCCGGCGCCGGCAAGTCGACCCTCGCCCAGGTCCTGCTGCGGTTCCTCGACCCGGACGCGGGCTCCTACACGCTCGCCGGCGTGGACGCGTACGGCATGGACAGTGACGACGTACGGCGGCTCGTCGGGCTGTGCGCCCAGGACGCGCACCTCTTCGACAGTTCGGTGCGCGAAAACCTGCTGCTCGCCCGGAAGGACGCCACCGAGGGGGACCTGCGGGACGCGCTGGGCCGGGCCCGCCTGCTCGACTGGGTGGACGGGCTGCCCGACGGGCTCGACACCCTGGTCGGCGAGCATGGGGCACGGCTGTCCGGCGGGCAGCGGCAGCGGCTGGCACTCGCGAGGGCGCTGCTCGCCGACTTCCCGGTGCTCGTGCTGGACGAGCCCGCCGAGCATCTCGACCTGCCCACCGCGGACGCGCTCACCGCGGACCTGCTGGCCGCCACCGAGGGCCGTACGACCCTGCTCATCACGCACCGGCTGGCGGGCCTGGCGGCCGTGGACGAGGTGGTCGTCCTCGACGCGGGCCGGGTGGTGCAGCGCGGGAGCCATGCGGAGCTGGCCGCCGTGGCCGGACCGCTGCGCGACATGGCGGAGCGGGAGGCGGCGGCGGACTCTCTGGTGGGAGCGCGGTAGCCCGGCGCGGCGGGCGGTCTCAGGCGCGCGCCGCCAGCAGCTGCTCGATCACGACGGCCACCCCGTCCTCGTTGTTGGCGACCGTGCGCCCGGAGGCGGCGGCGACCGCGGCGGGGTGGGCGTTGCCCATGGCGTACGACCGGCCGGCCCAGGTCAGCATCTCGACGTCATTGGGCATGTCCCCGAAGGCCACGACCTCCTCGCGCGAGATGCCGCGCTCGGCGCACTCCAGGGCGAGCGTGCTGGCCTTGGAGACGCCGGGGCCGCTGATCTCCAGCAGGGCGCTGGGGCTGGACCGGGTGACGGTCGCGCGGTCGCCGACGGCGAGGCGGGCGAGTGTGAGGAAGGCGTCGGGGTCGAGGTCGGGGTGGTAGGCGAGGATCTTCAGCACGGGTTCGCCGGCGCTCGGACCGTCGGCCGCGAGGATCTCCTCGGCGGCGAGCAGGTGGTCCGGTATCTCCAGGTGCAGCTTGGGATAGGCCGGCTCCTGGTGGAAGCCGTACGTCTGCTCGATCGCGTACACGGTGCCGGGCGCGGCCTCGCGCAGCAGCCGTACCGCGTCCAGCGCGTTCTCCCTGGCCAGGTCGCGCACCTTCACGAAGCGGTGGGCGCCGGGGCGGCCGTGCAGGTCGACCACGGCCGCCCCGTTGCCGCAGATCGCCAGGCCGTGGCCGTGGACGTGGTCGCTGACGACGTCCATCCAGCGGGCCGGGCGGCCGGTGACGAAGAAGACCTCGATCCCCGCCTCCTCGGCGGCGGCCAGCACGGCGACCGTCCTCGGGGAGACCGACTTGTCGTCGCGCAGCAGGGTGCCGTCGAGATCGGTGGCGATCAGCCGGGGCGGGGTCGCGAAGGCAGGGGGCTCGGACTGTCGGGTCGCTGAGGTCACCGCGCCATTCTCGCGCATATGCCCGCACGGCCGTGCGGCCGGGCGCACAGATGAGACACAGACGACTCCGAAGCGTCCCCGGTCGTGCCCCGGCCTTGCTGGGCGGGACTCAGCCGAGCTGGGCCGGGGCCTCCATGGCGATCTGCTCGAAGACCTTCTGGTCGGCCGCGAAGTCCGAGTCGGGGATGGGCCAGTGGATCACCAGCTCGCTGAAGCCCAGCTCCTGGTGGCGGCCGGCGAAGTCCACGAAGGCGTCCAGGGACTCCAGCGGCCGGCCGCGGTCCGGGGTGAACCCGGTGAGCAGGATCTTGTCCAGCTCCGCCACGTCCCGGCCGATCGCCGCGCAGGCCTCGCCGAGCTTTCCGAGCTGACCGCGGAGCGCCTCGACCGACTGCTCGGGCGTGCCGTTCTCGTACAGCTTCGGGTCGCCGGTGGTCACCCACGCCTGGCCGTGCCGCGCGGCCAGCTTCAGTCCGCGCGGGCCGGTGGCCGCGACCGCGAAGGGCAGCCGGGGCCGCTGCACACAGCCCGGGATGCCGCGTGCCTCGTGGGCCGAGTAGAACTCGCCCTCGTACGTCACCGAGTCCTCGGTGAGCAGCCGGTCGAGGAGCGGCACGAACTCGGCGAACCGGTCGGCGCGCTCGCGCGGGGTCCACGGCTCCTGGCCCAGCGCGGTGGCGTCGAAGCCGTTGCCGCCCGCGCCGATGCCGAGGGTGACGCGGCCGCCGGAGATGTCGTCGAGGGAGATCAGCTCCTTGGCGAGGGGCACCGGATGCCGGAAGTTCGGTGAGGTGACGAGGGTGCCGAGGCGCACTCGGTCGGTGATGGACGCGGCGGCGGTCAGCGTCGGGACCGCCCCGAACCACGGGCCGTCCCGGAAGCTGCGCCAGGACAGGTGGTCGTAGGTGTAGGCGGTGTGGAAACCGAGTTCCTCGGCCCGCGTCCAGGCGGCGGCACCGCCCTCGCTCCAGCGGCGGTACGGGAGGATCACGGTGCTCAGACGCAGACTCATGCGTCCGAGACTAAGGGGACCCGCCGGAACGGCCGAAACGCTCACCGTATGCGGCTGCTCAGCCACGGTGTGAGCAGGTACGCGGCCAGCTGCTCCCGGTACGTGCGGTCTCCGGGCAGCGGTACGACCAGCGCGGCCGTGGGCGGGAAACGGCGGCCCCGGACGTGGGCCAGGTCGCCGAAGACGGAGTGCAGGAAGGCGGGCACGTCGTCGCGCGGGACGTCGTGGAAGTCCACGCCCTCGACGGTGATCCGCGCGTCGCCCTCCGGGAAGAGCCGCACGCTCACCCGGGGCAGGCCACCGAACTCGGCGTACGCCTCGTGCGGCAGCGAACCGTCCGGGTCGGTGGTGACCCCGAAGCCCGCCGCGCTGCGCCGTGAGGTCTGGTCGGCGCCGATGTCGTGCGTGACCTCGATCCCGCGTCCGTACTCGGCGGCGAGCGCGTGCAGCGCGCTGACGGCCGCCTCGGTGCTCGGAAGGTGCCCGTGTTCCCGGCGTTCGGAGTGGTCCATACCACTCATCATGCCGGGGTCAGTGGGGACGGGGGAAGTGCAGGTAACGCGGCGGTACCGCCCGCGTCAGCCACACGCCGTTCGCGCTGACGTGGAAGACGTGGCCGTCCCGGTGCATCGCGGCCGCGTCGACCGACAGCACGACCGGGACTCCGCGCCGGGCACCGACCCGGGTCGCGGTCTCCCGGTCCGCCGACAGATGCACGTCGTGCCTGTTCATGGGCTTGAGGCCCGCGCTCCGGATCGCGTCCAGGTTCCGTGCGACGGTGCCGTGGTAGAGGTAGGGCGGCGGGGTCGCCGGGGGCAGTCCGAGGTCGACGTCGATGCTGTGGCCCTGGCTGGCGCGGATCCGGGTGCCCTCGATCGCGAACCGCTGCTTGTCGTTGGCGGCGACGACGTGGTCGAGTTCCGCACGGCTGACCGGGAAACCGTGCGCCGCTGCCGCCGCGAGCAGCGTGTCGATCTCCACCCAGCCGGCCTCGTCCAGGCTGAGCCCGATGCGTTCGGGCTGGTGGCGCAGGTGTTTCGAGAGGTATTTCGACACCTTCACGGTGCGTCGCTCGTCCGGTGTTCCTTCGTTGTGTCTCGCGTTCATGTCCTCAGCGTGCCGGGCGAGACGGGGATCACGCAGATATTTTTCGCCGCAGGTTTGATCCACAACCAAGTGCGGTTATCCACAAGGAAATTGGCCGAGTTGTGGACAAGTGCTGGGCAGTTCACGGTGTTTCGTCAAGATCGTTAACAGGGTTGTGATCTGTGGTGAGGGCGTCCAACTGCCGTGCCCCGACCTCGCGTTCGGCCGCCAGTGCGATGAACTCCGCGATGCGGTCCGGGCCAACGAGACGTCGCACGGCCTGAATCGTCCCGGCGGGGAGGGATACCGGACGCGTCTCGTCCGGGGTTTTCGGCTGTTCCCCCGCACCGAGCCGGCGGCGTACCTCGCGGGTCGCGAACAGGCGCATGGCACGGGCCAGTTCGGCGTCCACCGTCTGCCGGGCCAGGGGGCGCAGGCGCCGTACGAGCGAGGCCGCCTCGGCCGCGCCTGCGTCGGTGCGGTGGTCGGGGTCGTCGAGGTAGCGGGCGAAGACGTGCTCGGTGGTGAACTCCAGGAAACGGGCGGCTATGTGCTCGACCTGGAGTCTCAACTCCCGCAGGTGCTCGGAGATCGCGGAGAGCGGGACACCGGCCCCGTACAACTCGGCGGCCACGGCGAGCTCCTGGGGGCTCGGGACGAGGAAGGAGCCGGAGCCGTCGGCCACCGGTTCCAGCACGCCCAGTGCCACCGCCTCGGCCACGGCCGCGTCGTCGGGAGTGCCGCCGAAGCGGGCGTCCAGGTCGGCGCGGGTCAGGCGCACCGGCTCCTCGTCGGTCCAGGGGCCCTCGGCCTCGGTGACGAGCCCGAGCACGCCGGCCAGGCCGCGGCCGGTGTCCCAGGCGTCGAGCAACTCCTTGATGGAGGCGAGGGTGTAGCCGCGGGAGAGGAGGTCGGCGATCTGGTGGAGGCGGGTGAGGTGGACGTCCGAGTAGAGGTTGGCGCGGCCCTGGCGTTCGGGGCGGGGGAGGAGGCCCTTGTCCTGGTAGGCGCGGATGGTCCGGACGGTGGTGCGGGAGAGGCGGGCGAGGTCCTCGATGCGGTGGGCGGGGGTGGCCGGGGGGTCGGTCATGTGGGGTTCCTTGGCTGGTGCGGGTGGGTGGGTGGGTGGGGGCCGGGGGTGGGGACGCTTGGCGGCGCCGGCCGGGTGCCTCCCCCACGCTCGGCTTCGCTCGCGCGGGGTGCCCGCAGCTGAGCGGCCCCGTAAGGGGCGCTGGGGGCACCCCCGGCCGAAGGCTGGGGGAGGAACTGCGCGAGCAACCCCCACCGGCCCGCAGTTGGACGACGGCCCCCTACAACTTCGGCTCCACGCGCGCGAGCCGCCTCAGCACCCCCGGCGCCACCCGCGAAAGCACCCGCATCCCCCGCGCCTCCGGTGTCACCGGCACCACCGCACGGTTGTGTTCCACCGCCTCCAGGATCGCCGAAGCAACCTTCTCCGGCGGGTAGTTGCGCATCCCGTACAGCTTGGCCGAGCGCTTCTGCCGGCGGCGCTGTTCCTCCTCGTCGACCCCGGTGAAGCGGGCGGTCGAGGTGATGTTGGTGTTGATGAAACCGGGGCAGATCGCCGTCACCCCGATGCGCCGGGCGGCCAGTTCGGCGCGCAGGCACTCCGAGAGCATCAGGACCGCCGCCTTGGAGGTGCTGTAGGCCGGCAGGGCCCGGGAGGGCTGGTAGGCCGCCGCCGACGCGACGTTCACGATGTGGCCGCCCTGGGCGCGGTCCGCCATCCGGGCCCCGAAGAGGCGGCAGCCGTGGATCACGCCCCAGAGGTTGACGTCCAGGACCCGCCGCCAGTCCTCCGCCGTCGTCGTGAAGAAGGAGCCGGACAGGCCGATGCCCGCGTTGTTGACCAGCACGTCCAGGACGCCGTACTCGCGGTGGACCTTCTCCGCGAGCTTCTCCATGGCCTGCTCGTCGGAGACGTCGGCCGTCTCCGCCCACGCGTTCGCCGCGCCGACCAGCCGGGACAGCTCGGCGGTGCGGGCCGCCGCCTCCGCGTCCCGGTCCACCGCCACCACCCGCGCGCCCGCCTCCGCGAACGCGAACGCCGTGGCCCGCCCGATGCCGCTGCCCGCGCCGGTGACCAGGACCAACTGGCCTGCGAACCGCTGGGCATGGCGGTCGGCGGGCTTCGGCTCCGGCCCCGGGCCGTCCTCCACGGACCTCACGAACTCCTCGATCCAGGCCGCCACCTGGTCCGGCCGGGTGCGCGGGATCCAGTGCCTGTCCGGCAGGGTGCGGCGGGTGAGCCTGGGTACCCAGCGCTCCAGGTCGTCGTAGAGGCGCTCGGAGAGGAACGCGTCGCCGAGGGGCGTGATGAGCTGCACGGGCGCGTGCGCGTACGGGTCCTCGCGCGGGCGGCGCAGCCGGGCCCGTACGTTGTCGCGGTACAGCCAGGCGCCGTGGGCCGCGTCCGAGGGCAGGGAGGACGTGGGGTAGTCCCCCGCGGGGAGCTTCTCCGCCCGTCGCAGGATGCCCGGCCAGGCCTTTCCCAGAGGGCCGCGCCAGGCCAGTTCGGGCAGGGCGGGGGTGTGCAGCAGGTAGACGTACCAGGACTTGGCGCCCTGGCCGAGGAGCTGGCCCACCCGGCGGGGGGTCGGGCGCAGCACGCGCGCGTTGATCCAGTGCCCGAAGTGGTCCAGGGACGGCCCGGACATCGACGTGAAGGAGGCGATACGGCCCTCCGTGCGCCCCACGGTGGCGAACTCCCAGGACTGCACCGAGCCCCAGTCGTGGCCGACGAGGTGCACCGGCCGCTCCGGGCTGACCTCGTCGATCACCGCCAGGAAGTCGTCCGTGAGCTTGGCCAGGGTGAAGCCGCCGCGCAGCGGCTCGGGGGCGGTGGAGCGGCCGTGGCCGCGGACGTCGTACAGGACGACGTGGAAGCGCTCGGCGAGGCGGGCCGCGACCGCGGCCCAGACCTCCTTGCTGTCCGGGTAGCCGTGGACCAGGACGACCGTCGGGTCCGCCGGGTCGCCCAGCTCCGCCACGCACAGGTCGACGCCGCCGGTACGCACCCGGCGCTCGCGCGCGCCTTCGATCCCGCTCACTTGTCCTCCGCCCAGCGCCGCACGTGCGGCAGATCGTCGTCCAGCCAGAAGGCGCTCTGCTCGGGGTCCCGGGAGTCGGTGACCACGAGGATCTCCTCGAACTTGGCGCCCGTACCGCGGAAGCCGAGGTGCGGTTCGACCGCCCACAGGCCCGGCTGCGGCGGGTGGTCGGAGAAGCGGTACGGCGACCACAGGGGCGACCAGCCCTCGCGGTGGCCGTGCAGCGCGTCGGCCGCGAGGCCCCGCAGGGACCGGGTGCCGAACCCGAAGAGATGCGGCGACCAGCGGCGCTGCTTCACCCGGTCCACCTTGTGGGCGATCACGCCGAAGGGATACGCGCGATGCCGGTTGGCGTAGCCCTGGCGGACCATCAGGCGGTCCACGTCCTCGTAGATCTCGCGCAGCGGACGCCGCTCGCGCACCTCGCGCAGGATCAGCTCCCGGTGCGCCTCCAGGTCGGCCATCAGCCGGTCCTGCACGGGGTTGGGTCCGAGGGATCCCGAGTAGCCGATGTCGGCCGTGCAACCCTCGTACACCGGGGCCAGGTCCAGGATGAACGGCATGCCGGGCGCCAGCCGGCGGTCGGTCGGGAAGAACTGCAGCGGTATGCGGAAGTCCGTGAACGCCGTGCGGTCGCCGAACCAGGCGAAGGGGAGGTGGAACCAGTCCCGCACACCCCGCGCGCGCAGCCACTCGCGCTGCATCCGGGCCGCCTCGCGCTCGGTGATCCCCGGCTCCAGCCGGGCCGCCACCGCCTCCGCGCACTCGTACGCGAGCCGTTGCACCCGCCGGAAACCCTGGAGCTCCGTGGCGCGTTCTTCCTTCGATGCCACTGCCGTCGTCATCCGCCCCGTCCCGTCCCCGTCTCCGTCGACTGCGGTACGTGCCCGTAACTTGACACTGGCGAATGTGACAGTTGTTAGAGGCGACGTCAATAGGCCTGGGCAAGGCCTGTGGATAACTCTGCGTAGCTCTCAGGCAGGGGATCCCCTAGGGCCCCGTAATACTCGAGAGTGATGTGAAGACGGCTCCAAGGTCTGACGACCGCAGTGGCGCGGGTCACTACCTTCTATGGCGTGACTGTGATCGCGACCGAAAGCCTGAGCAAGCGGTTCCCCCGGGTGACCGCGCTCGACCGGCTGTCCGTGGACATCGGACCCGGTGTGACCGGACTCGTCGGAGCCAACGGCGCCGGCAAGTCCACCTTGATCAAGATCCTGCTGGGTCTGTCCCCCGCGACCGAGGGCCGCGCCGAAGTGCTCGGCCTCGACGTCGCGACCAAGGGCGCCGCCATCCGCGAGCGCGTGGGCTACATGCCGGAGCACGACTGCCTGCCGCCCGACGTCTCGGCCACCGAGTTCGTCGTGCACATGGCCCGCATGTCCGGCCTGCCGCCCGCCGCCGCCCGCGAGCGCACCGCCGACACCCTGCGCCACGTCGGGCTCTACGAGGAGCGGTACCGCCCCATCGGCGGCTACTCCACCGGCATGAAACAGCGCGTGAAGCTCGCCCAGGCCCTGGTGCACGACCCGCAGCTGGTCTTCCTCGACGAGCCGACCAACGGCCTCGACCCGGTCGGCCGCGACGAGATGCTCGGCCTGATCCGCCGCATCCACACCGACTTCGGCATCTCGGTCCTGGTCACCTCGCACCTGCTCGGCGAACTGGAACGCACCTGCGACCACGTGGTCGTCGTCGACGGCGGCAAACTGCTGCGCTCCAGCTCCACCACCGACTTCACGCAGTCCACGACCACCCTCGCCATCGAGGTCACCGACAGCGACGCGCACCCCGACGGCACCCGCGCGGTCCGCGACGCGCTCCACGCGCGCGGGGTGGAGACGAACGCCGAGGGCGGCGGCCTCCCCGGCGCCGGCCACATCCTGCTGCTCACCGCCCAGGGCGAGGAGACCTACGACCTGGTCCGCGACGTCGTCGCCGACCTCGGTCTCGGCCTGGTGCGCATGGAGCAGCGCCGGCACCACATCTCCGAGGTCTTCACCAGCGACGACGAGCAGCGGAAGGAGGCGACCGTCCATGGCGGTTGACCAGCCCATCGCGGGACCGGGTGACCAGTCCCGCATCCACGACATCGGCTACCGCGGCTACGACGGCCCGCGCCTGGGCCGCGCCTACGCCCGCGTCTCCCTCTACTCGCAGACCCTGCGCGGCTCCTACGGCCTCGGCCGCTCGGTGAAGTCCAAGGTGCTGCCGATGCTGCTGTTCGCGGTGATGTGCGTGCCGGCGGCCATCATGGTCGCGGTCGCCGTCGCCACCAAGGCGCACGACCTGCCGGTCACCTACACGCGGTACGCGATCATCATGCAGGCCGTCATCAGCCTGTACGTCGCCTCGCAGGCCCCCCAGGCGGTCTCCCGCGACCTGCGCTTCAAGACCATCCCGCTGTACTTCTCGCGGCCCATCGAGACCGCCGACTACGTCCAGGCCAAGTTCGCGGCCCTGGCCTCCGCGATGTTCATCCTGACCGGCGCCCCGCTGGTCGTGCTGTACCTGGGCGCCCTGCTCGCCAAGATGGACTTCGCCCACCAGAGCGAGGGGTTCGGCCAGGGACTGGTCTCGGTGGCCCTGCTCTCCCTGCTCTTCGCCGGCATCGGCCTGGTCATCGCGTCGGTCACCCCGCGACGCGGCTTCGGCATCGCCGCCGTGATCGCCGTACTGACCATCTCCTACGGCGCGGTCTCCACCCTCCAGGCCATCGCCGACTCCCAGGGCAGCACCGGCGCCATCCCGTGGATCGGCCTGTTCTCGCCGGTCACCCTGATCGGCGGCCTGAGCACCGCCCTGCTCGGCGGCACCAACACCTTCCCGGGCGGCGACGGACCCTCCCACGCCCAGGGCGCGGTGTACCTGCTCGTCGTCCTCGGCCTGATCGCCGCCTGCTACGGCCTTCTGCTGCGCCGCTACAAGAAGGTGGGACTGTGACCACGCTCTCCATCGACCACGTCTCCCGCTGGTTCGGCAACGTGGTCGCCGTCAACGACATCACCATGACCATCGGCCCCGGCGTCACCGGCCTCCTCGGCCCCAACGGCGCCGGAAAGTCCACCCTCATCAACATGATGGGCGGCTTCCTCGCCCCCTCCACCGGCACGGTCACCCTCGACGGGCAGCCCACCTGGCGCAACGAGGCCATCTACAAGCACATCGGCATCGTCCCCGAGCGCGAGGCGATGTACGACTTCCTCACCGGCCGCGAATTCGTCGTCGCCAACGCCGAATTGCACGGCCTCGGCGCCAAGGCCGCCCAGAAGGCCCTCGCCACGGTCGAGATGGAGTACGCGCAGGACCGCAGGATCCAGACGTACTCCAAGGGCATGCGCCAGCGCGTGAAGATGGCGTCCGCCCTGGTCCACGACCCGTCGCTGCTCCTGCTCGACGAGCCCTTCAACGGCATGGACCCCCGCCAGCGCATGCAGCTCATGGAACTGCTGCGGCGGATGGGCGACGAGGGCCGCACGGTCCTCTTCTCCTCCCACATCCTCGAAGAGGTCGAACAGCTCGCCTGGCACATCGAGGTCGTGGTCGCCGGACGGCACGCGGCCAGCGGCGACTTCCGCAAGATCCGCCGCCTGATGACCGACCGTCCGCACCGCTACCTGGTCCGCTCCAGCGACGACCGCGCCCTCGCGGCCGCCCTGATCGCCGACCCGTCCACCTCGGGCATCGAGGTCGACCTCGCCGAGGGCGCGCTGCGCATCCAGGCCGTCGACTTCGGCCGCTTCACCGCCCTGCTGCCCAAGGTCGCCCGCGACCACGGCATCCGGCTGCTCACGGTCTCGCCGTCCGACGAGTCCCTCGAATCCGTGTTCTCGTATCTGGTCGCGGCGTAGGAGGCCGAAGATGTACGACCCCACAGTCGCCCGGCTCACCTACCGGGCCCTGCTCGGCCGCCGTCGGGCCCTCATCCTGGGCGCCCTGCCGCTGCTGCTGATCGCGATCTCCGTCGTCGTCCGCGGCCTCGCGGGCGCCGACGACCAGACGGCCGCCGACCTGCTCGGCGGCCTCGGGCTCGCCACCATGGTGCCGATCATCGGCGTCATCGCGGGCACGGGCGCGATCGGCCCGGAGATCGACGACGGCTCGGTGGTGTACCTGCTGTCCAAGCCGATCAAACGGCCGACGATCATCTTCACCAAGCTGATCGTGGCGATCGCCGTGACCATGGTGTTCTCGGCCCTGCCGACGCTGATCGCGGGCTTCATCCTCAACGGCAACGGGCAGCAGATCGCCGTCGCCTACACGGTCGCCGCGCTGGTCGCCTCCATCGCCTACGCCGCGCTCTTCCTGCTGCTCGGCACGGTGTCGCGGCACGCGGTGGTCTTCGGGCTCGTCTACGCCCTGGTCTGGGAGGCCCTGTTCGGCTCCCTGGTGCCCGGAGCGCGGACGCTGAGCGTCCAGCAGTGGTCCCTGGCGGTCGCCCACAAGGTGACCGGCGGCGACCTGGTCACGTCCGACGTGTCCCTGACGACGGGCACGGTGCTGCTGGTCGCGGTGACCGTCCTGGCCACCTGGTACGCCGGCCAGAAGCTGCGCTCGCTGACGCTGGCGGGCGAGGAGTAGACGTCCGCTTTATTGACGGGGGCTTCACCCGGGTCCGGGCACACTGGGCCAAAGGGGATGTTCCGTGGAGAGGAACGGGGATGGCCGAGGGTTTCCGGGACGCCGACGCAGACTGGGACGGCGTCGTCCTTGACGAGGAGTTCATACGGTCGGCGGGGGCGGCGGAGCCTTCCGCGCGAGCGCGGATGCTGGCCGCGAAGTGGCGCGCGGAGGCGCCGGAACCTCAGCCGTGGCGGTCGGACGAGGCGCCCGCGGGGTGGTTCTTCAGCAAGGCCCGCCGTAAGTGGTGGCGCCGGTAGGTGGTTCTCCGGCTGCGGGCGCGTGGGGGCTGATCGCACAGTGCCTCCCCCGGCCTTCGGCCGGGGGCACCCCCGGCGCCCCTGACGGGGCGCTCACCTCGCGTTAATTCAGTGGCACCCAACTCGGCTCACAGGCACAGTGGTTGTGTCACCCACGAGCCGGGAGAGGAGCCGGACGATGTCCATGCACGACAGTACGTCCCGCTCCCGTCAGGGCAGCCGTCGGCGGATCGCCGTGTAGCTGCCCGGGGCGGCCGCTTCGAGCACGCGACGTCGCTCTCGCGTGGGCCGCCCACCCGGAGGATTGGCCGAGTGGTAAGGCACCGGCTTGCTAAGCCGTGGTCGGGCCTGGAAAGCCCGCGCACGTTCGATCCGTGCATCCTCCGCAGACCTTGCACATGCCTGAGCCGGAGCGCCCCTTCAGGTGCGCCGGGGACCAGCCCCACACACCCGCAGACAGCAGACGGGCCTCAGCCCAGCAGACGCTCCACGACCACCGCGATCCCGTCCTCCTCGTTGGAGGACGTCACCTCGTCGGCCATCGCCTTCAGCTCTTCATGAGCATTGGCCATGGCCACCCCCCGAGCCGCCCAGGCGAACATCGGGATGTCGTTCGGCATGTCGCCGAAGGCGATCGTGTCGGCGGACCTGAGCCCCAGCCGGCGCGCAGCCAGCGAGAGCCCCGTCGCCTTCGACAGCCCCAGCGGCAGCAGCTCGACGATGCCCTCACCCGCCATGGCCACGGTGACGAAGCCCCCGGCCGCCTGCCGGGCCGCATCCGCGAGTTCGTCGTCGGACAGCTGCGGGTGCTGTATGTAGATCTTGTTCAGCGGCGCGGACCAGAGGTCGGCGACGTCCGTGAAGGGGACCGACGGGAGATGACCCGTCACCGCGTATCCCGGGCCCACCAGCACGTCGCCGTCGAGACCGTCACGGCTCGCCGCCAGGTAGAGCGGGCCGACCTCCGCCTCGATCTTCGCGAGGGCGACCCCGGCCAGCTGCCGGTCCAGCGTCACGGAGGTGAGGAGGCGGTGCGCTCCGGCGTCGTACACCTGCGCCCCCTGGCCGCACACGGCGAGGCCGTCGTAGCCGAGGTCGTCGAGGATGTGCCGGGTCCAGGGGACCGCGCGGCCGGTGACGACGATGTGTGCGGCACCCGCCGCGGTGGCCGCGGCGAGCGCTTCACGGGTGCGCGGGGAGACCGACTCGTCGGAGCGCAGCAGCGTCCCGTCGAGGTCGGTGGCGATCAGCCCGTAGGGGAAGCTCACCGGGACACCGGCTCCAGGACCTCCCGGCCACCCAGGTACGGGCGCAGCACCTGGGGCACGTACACCGAGCCGTCGGCCTGCTGGTGGTTCTCCAGGATCGCCACGATGGTGCGCGGTACGGCGCACAGCGTGCCGTTGAGCGTGGCCAGCGGCTTGACCTGCTTGCCGTCGCGGACCCGGATGGACAGCCGGCGGGACTGGAACTCGGTGCAGTCCGAGGTGGAGGTCAGCTCGCGGTACTTGCCCTGCGTCGGGATCCACGCCTCGCAGTCGAACTTGCGGGCGGCCGAGGCGCCGAGGTCACCGGTGGCGACGTCGATCACCCGGAACGGCAGCTCCAGCGAGGTCAGCCACTGCTTCTCCCAGGCCAGCAGGCGCTGGTGCTCCGCCTCCGAGTCCTCGGGGGCGACGTAGGAGAACATCTCCACCTTGTCGAACTGGTGGACGCGGAAGATGCCCTTGGTGTCCTTGCCGTGCGAACCGGCCTCGCGGCGGAAGCAGGGCGAGAAACCGGCGTAGCGGAGCGGCAGGCGCTCCGCCTCGATGATCTCGTCCATGTGGTACGCGGCGAGCGGGACCTCGGACGTGCCGACCAGGTAGAGGTCGTCCTTGTCGAGGTGGTAGACGTCCTGGGCCGCCTGGCCGAGGAAGCCGGTGCCCGCCATGGACTGGGGGCGGACCAGCGCCGGGGTCAGCATCGGTGTGAAGCCGGCCTCGGTGGCCTGCGCGATCGCCGCGTTGACGAGTGCCAGCTCCAGGAGGGCGCCGACACCGGTCAGGAAGTAGAAGCGGGAGCCGGAGACCTTGGCGCCGCGCTCGACGTCGATCGCGCCGAGCAGCTGGCCCAGCTCCAGGTGGTCCTTGGGCTCGAAGCCCTCGGCACCGAAGTCCCGGATCGTGCCGTGCGTCTCCAGGGTGACGAAGTCCTCCTCGCCGCCGACGGGTACGTCGGGGTGGACGAGGTTGCCGAGCCGGAGCAGCAGCTCATGGGCCTCGGCGTCGGCCGCGTCGCGCTCGGCGTCGGCGGTCTTGACGTCGGCCTTGAGCTGCTCGGCCTTCTTCAGCAGCTCGGCCTTCTCGTCGGCGGAGGCCTTGGGGATGAGCTTGCCGAGCTGCTTCTGTTCGTTGCGCAGCTCGTCGAAGCGGACGCCGGAGGACCTGCGCCGCTCGTCGGCAGAGAGGAGGGCGTCGACGAGCGCGACGTCCTCTCCACGGGCGCGCTGGGACGCGCGCACACGGTCGGGGTCCTCACGGAGCAGGCGAAGGTCAATCACGGAGCCAAGGCTACCGGTGCGGGGTTGCCCCCCACGAATCACTATTGGCACGTGTTCCGAATCGCGGCTTACGTTCCGTTATGGGGGAATTGCCGAGCGTGTCAATAAAAAGTGTCTCACTCCCCGGGACGGGGCAAGCCCGTGCCCCGCGGTTGACTGGATTCCCTTGTGGAGGGCGGGACTTGGCAGCGCAGTTGTCCACAGGAATCCACGCCCTCCCGAGAGTTATCCACAGGGTGTGTGGACGAGGTGTGGACTCCGGAATTGATCACTCCGCGAGCCGCCTGTGAAGAGAGGAATTCCCGCATCAAACCGGGACAACACCCTCTTTCGAGTGGAAAGGCATCGCTCCAAAAGATGAACCATGGGAAACGAGTGGACGAAGGGTGATGTGGGCGAGCGGGGCCGCGCCGGAGGCCTGTAGGCCGATTTGTCG
This sequence comes from Streptomyces sp. NPDC090499, assembly GCF_044769305.1. NCBI lineage: Bacteria > Bacillati > Actinomycetota > Actinomycetes > Kitasatosporales > Streptomycetaceae > Streptomyces > Streptomyces sp. NPDC090499. Next base: position 135,313 of record NZ_JBIVXP010000004.1, on the reverse strand, counting down.
ACAGACTCATGTGCCGCTGTCGACTTGTCCCCAGGTCGAGACGGGCGCCTGTGGATAACCTCTGTGGATAACGAAGATATGAGGGTACGACCGGCTAGAAGCGGCCGTCCTGGCAGCGCGCCACCCAGTCCGAGGCGGCCACGAACTCCTCGTCCGACGTCCCTGGCAGCGTGGGCCCCACGGTCTCGCCGGGCCCGACGTCCGCCCGCGGGTAGGAGCCCAGGAACCGCACCTGGCGGCAGATCCGCTTCAGCCCCATCAGGGCCTCCGCCACCCGCCGGTCGGAGATGTGTCCCTCGGCGTCGATGCAGAAGCAGTAGTTGCCGATGCCGGCGCCGGTCGGCCGGGACTGCAGCAGCATGAGGTTGATGCCCCGGGTGGCGAACTCGCCGAGCAGGTCGCGCAGCCCGCCGGGGTGGTCGTCGTTCTGCCAGAGCACGACCGAGGTCTTGTCCGCGCCGGTCGGGGCCGCGGGCCGGGCCGGGCGGCCGACCAGGACGAACCGGGTCTGCGCGTTCTCCGCGTCGTGGATCCCGGTCTCCAGGGCCTCCAGGCCGTACCGCTCCGCCGCGAACTCGCCCGCGAAGGCCGCGTCGTAACGGCCCTCCTGGACCAGGCGGGCGCCGTCCGCGTTCGAGGCGGCGGACTCCCAGAGGGCGTCCGGGAGGTGGGCCCGCAGCCAGTTGCGGACCTGCGGCTGGGCGACCGGATGGGCGGTCACCGTCTTGATCTCGGAGAGCTTGGTGCCGGGGCGGACCAGCAGCGCGAAGGTGATCGACAGCAGCACCTCGCGGTAGATCATCAGCGGCCTGCCCGCGACCAGCTCGTCGAGGGTCGTGGTGACCCCGCCCTCGACGGAGTTCTCGATCGGCACGAACGCGGCCTCGGCCTCGCCGTTGCGCACGGCGTCCAGCGCGGACTGGACGGAGACGTACGGGATGAGCTCCCGGGTGGCGGCCTCCGGAAGCGTGCGCAGGGCGACTTCGGTGAAGGTGCCTTCGGGACCGAGATACGCATAGCTCGCTGGCATGTCCCTCACCCTAATGGGCGCAGGGAGACGCGGCTCACTTGTCTCATGGGATCCACTCGACCGGGTGGTTTGAAACCCGGAAACGCACCAATAGTGATCAGAAACCACTCTGGTATCGCTGCGACAGGCGGCTGTCACCCCTCCAACAGCCGCTGCCCCACATACTCCCCGGCGGCCGCACCGCCCGGCACCGCGAACAGGCCGCTCGCCTCGTGCCGGATGTACTGCGACAGCGCGTCCCCGCGGTCCAGCTTCCGCTGCAGCGGCACGAACCCGCGCAGCGGATCCGCCTGCCAGCAGACGAAGAGCAGCCCCGCGTCCGGCGTCCCGTCCGCGTCGATGCCGTCGTGGTACGAGAACGGGCGCCGCAGGATCGCCGAGCCCCCGTTCTGGTCGGGCCGGGTGATCCGGGCATGCGCGTTGATCGGGACGACGTACTCCCCGTCCGCCCTGGCCTTCTCAAGGTCCATCGCCGTCGTCTCGGTGCCCCCGGACAGCGGTGCCCCGGTCGACTTCTTCCGTCCGATCACGTTCTCCTGGGCCGCGAGCGACAGCTTCTCCCAGTCGTCGAGGAGCATGCGGATCCGGCGGACGACGGCGTAGGAGCCGTTCGCCATCCACGCCGGGTCGCTCGAACCGCTCGCCGGCACGAAGATCCGCCGGTCGAAGTCCGAGTCCGTCGGCTTCGGGTTGCGGGTGCCGTCCAGCTGGCCCATGAGGTTGCGGGCCGTCATGGGGTGCGCGGTGGCACCCGGGGTGCGGTTGAAGCCGTTCATCTGCCAGCGGACCTTCGCCGCGCTGCCCGCGTCCTTCTGTATCGCCCGCAGGGCGTGGAAGGCGACCAGGGCGTCGTCGGCGCCGATCTGCACCCACAGGTCGCCGTTGCTGCGCGACCTGTCGAGGTGGTCCGAGGAGAAGTCGGGCAGCGGGTCCAGTGAGGCGGGCCGCTGTTTCTCCAGGCCGGTACGGGTGAAGAAGCTGTTGCCGAAGCCGAAGGTGACCGTCAGCGCCGAGGGACCCGCGTCCCGGGCCACGTCCGTGTCGTCCTGCGTCATCGGCTCGCCCGCCATCAGCCGCTCGGCCGTCGTCGACCAGCGGCGCAGCAGCGCGGCGGCCTCGGTACGGCCCGCGCCCGCCGCCAGGTCGAAGGCGACGAGATGGCCGCGCGCCTGGAGGCCCTCGGTGATGCCCGGCTGATGTTTCCCGTGAAACATCGCCCGGTCGGAGCCGACCGAGCTGAGCGGGGTGGCCTGGGCGGGGGCGGCCGCGTAGCCGACGCCCGCGCCCGCCGCGCCGAGCACGAGCCCGGTGACCCCGGCGGTGCCGAGCAGCGCGCGCCGGCTGACGCCCCCGGCCGGGGGCTCCTCGGCGGCTGCGGTACGGGCCTCGGTGACGGACTGGGACTGTTCGGGCATGGTGCGGTTCAGCCGATCTGCGCGTTCTTGGAGACGGTCACCTGGTCGATGTCGGAGGTCCGTACGGTGACGGAGACCTTCCAGTCGCCGGCGATGGGGATCTGCACCCCGTTGGCCGCCCAGTGCCCGGTGGTGACGTGGTCGGGGTTCACGGGAATCGGTCCGAGCTTCTTCGCGTCGAGGGTGAAGGCGACCTTCACCTCGGGGATGTCGAAGGCCCGGCCGTTGGGACGCTGCACGTAGACGTGCATCTCGTTGCTGCCGACGGTCGCGGGGTCCAGGTCGACGCGGACGACGCCCTTGCCGTCCGTGCCGCCGGTGTCGAAGGACATGTCGAGGGTCAGTGCGCCCGAGGACGAGTTCGACGCCGAGGAGGACGAGGAGGCGGCGGTGGCGGCCTTGGCGTCCTGCTCGGTACGGCCGGGTTCGGTCTGCGTCAGCACGGTCGTGACCGCGAGCAGGGCGACGGCGACCCCGGCCTCGGCCAGCACCGAGCGGCGCAGACCGAAGCGGTGCGGGTCGGCGTCCCGGAGCCGCTTCTGCCGGGCGGTCTCCATGGCGGACTGCTGCCGGGCGAGCTGGGCGGCACGCTCGGGGGCGTCGTCGGCCGTGGCCTTGTCGGACACGGCGGTGCCGCCGGACCCGCCGACGCCGGACTTGGCGGCCTTGCCGGCGGCCTCCTTCGTGGCGGCGGACGCCTTGACGGTCTCCTTCGTCTCCGTCTTCTCCGCCGCTTCTTCCGCCACCGCCTCTTCGACGGTCTCCGTCACTCCCGCAGCCGCGAGCCGCCCCGTCCACCGTCGCGAGATGGACGCGATGCCGACGAGCAGCGCCACCAGTCCGATCTTGACCAGCAGCAGTTCGCCGTACGCCGTGTCGGTGAACGCCGACCAGGAGCCGAGCTGGCGCCAGGACTGGTAGATGCCGGTGGCGACCAGAGCGAGCACCGACCCGAAGGCGACGCGGGAGAAGCGCTGTACGGCGGCGGACTCGACCGGGGTGTCGGCGGGCGCCCGGTAGAGGGCGACCAGCAGGGCGGTGAGCCCGCCCAGCCAGGCGGCGACGGCGAGCAGGTGGATGACGTCGACGGGCATCGCGATGCCCGGCTGGAGTCCGGTGGAGGCGTGCTCGGCCATGGCCCAGCTCGCCGCGAGCCCGGCGGCCACGACGGTTCCGCCGACGGCCAGCCCGAAGGTCAGGTCGCGCTTCTCCTCCTCCTCGCGCTTGTCGTAGGCGCCGAAGAGGACGGCGATGAAGAGTGCGGCCGCCGCGAGCAGCAGCAGCCGGGAGACCAGGGCCGCGCCGGGCTTGGTCTGCAGCACCTGGCCGAGCAGGTTCAGGTCGAAGATGTCGCCGACGCTGCCGGAGGTCGTGTAGGAGCCGCGCAGGAGCAGCAGCCAGAGGGTGGCCGCGGTGAGCGTCAGCCAGCCGCCGACGACCAGGCGCTGCATGGCCCGCACGCCGGAGCCGCGCTGCCAGCAGGCGAGGACGAAGGCGGCGCCGCCGACGAGCACGATGTACCCGGCGTACGACATGTACCGCCCGAAGCCGTAGAGCCAGCCGACGACCCCGCCGCCCGCCTCCTGGTCCCCGACCGAGGCGACGGTCTTGGAGGGCGCCCCGACGGAGAAGGTGAAGGCGCCGGCGACGGGGTGGCTGTCCGCCGAGACGACCTGCCAGGCGACGGTGTACGTGCCCTTGGCCAGCCCGCTCTTGAGCTGCACGCCGTACGTCGTCCCGCTCAGGTTGTCGGGCTTGGCCAGGTCGACCCGTTTGCCCTTGGGGTCCAGGACCCGGATCGAGTTGTTGTTCATCGACACGTTCTCGGAGAACGTGAGCGAGACCTGGTCGGGCGCCTTGGTGACCACCACCCCCTGGGAGGGGTCGCTGCCGGTCAGCGCGGCGTGTGCCGAGGCCGGCCCGGCACCGGCCAGCAGCGCGCCGGTGACGGCCAGGAACAGCAGCACCAGGGTGCGCAGGCGGGGGGTGATGGTCCGCATCAAGGTCGGTCCTCCCTCAGTGTCCGGTCGAAGGGTTGTACGTGGCGGACTTCACCGGCATCTCGACGGTGAGCGGACCGGATTCGGCGAACTTGAGTTTCAAGGTGATCGTGTCGCCCTGTTCCGGGCGGCGCTTCAGCTTCTCGAACATCAGATGGTTGCCACCACTTTTGAACACGAGTTGACCGTGTGCGGGCACCTCGAAGGAGTTGACCTCCTCCATCGCCCCGCCGTTGGTCTCGTGCATGGTGATCTCACCGGCGGAGTCGCTGGTGACGGAGGTGAGCTCGTCCTTCGTGCCGCCCCTGTTGGTGATCGTCAGGAATCCGGCGGCCATGTCGGCGGAGACCGGCTGGGGCATGTAGGACGCGGCGACGGACAGTTCGGCCGCCGAGGAGCCCGAGGCTCCCGAGCCGCCGCAGCCCGCGAGGGCGAGTGCCCCCGCGAAGGCTATCCCGGTCAGGGCGAGGCGTTTTCCGGGGTTCGTGGGCCTCACGGGTTCTCCCCCTTGATGATCTTGGGGAGGTCCTTGGTGTAGTCGTCGACGGTGGCGTCCTCGCCGTAGAGGACGTATCCGCCGTCGGTCTTCGGCGAGAACGCGATGACCTGGGTGCCGTGCACCGAGACGACCTTGCCGGTCTTCTTGTCCTTGTGGGTCGGCTCGATGGAGATGCCGAGGGTGCGGGCACCGGCCTGGATGGTGGCGAAGTCGCCGGTCAGGCCGATGAACTGGGGATCGATGCCCTTGAGCCACTTGCCGAGCTCGGACGGGGTGTCGCGGGCCGGGTCGGTGGTGACGAACACGACCCGCAGCTTCGCCTGGTCGGCCTTGGACAGCGCCTTCTTGGCGACCGCGAGGTTGTTCATGGTCAGCGGGCAGACGTCGGGGCAGTGCGTGTAGCCGAAGTAGACCAGCGTCGGCCTGCCCTTGGTCTCCGCGCGCAGGTCGTACTTCTTGCCCTGGGTGTCGGTGAGCACCAGATCGGGCTTCTCGAACGGCGTGTCCAGGATGGTCGCGGCCTTGTTCGAGGTGTCCCCGGAGACCATGGTCACGGGTGACTTCGCGTCGTTGTCGCCGCTGCCGCAGGCGGAGAGGGTCAGGGTGGCGGCGGCGAGCAGCGCGGCCGCGGCGAACGTCTTCTTGCGCATACGAAAATGTCCCAGATGTGTGAGATCCGGCGCGCACCGGGGGGCGGTACGACAGCTGCCCGACAGCTGCGACGGCGTCGCCCGGCCCCCGGTGCGCGTCACGGACGCGGAACTCAGGCCTCGGTGCCGGTGGTGGACCGGCGGCGGCCGGCGAGGACGCCGTAGGCGACCCCGGCCGCGCCGACGGCGATGCCGACGACGCCGAGGACGCGGGCGGTGGTGTCGGTGCCGCCGGAGGAGCCGGAGTCGTCGGAGGAGGCCGTCGTCTCGGTCTTGGCCGCGGTGTCCTCGGCCGTCGTCGAGCCGTGGTGGTCATCGGTGGCGGCGGACAGCGCGAGGACCGGGGCCGGGTTCTCCGGTTCGTCCTGGCCCTTCTGCTGGACCTCGATCCACCGGACGACCTCCTTGTTGGAGTACGTCTGGACGGCCTTGAAGACCAGTTCGTCGGTGTTCTCGGGCAGGGCGCCCACGGAGAGCGGGAACTTCTGGAAGTAGCCCGGCTCGATGCCCTTGTCCTCGGCGGTCCAGGTGACCTTGGTGACCGCCTGGTCGATCTGCTCGCCGTGCATCTCCAGCGGCTTGGCCAGCTTGGACTTGGTGACGTCGATCTTCCAGCCGGCCATCGGCTGCGGCATCACGGACGCGATCGGGTGGTTGGCGGGGAAGTTGACCTCGACCTTGGTGGTGGCGGCGTTGTCGCGCTCGTTGGGGACCTTGAAGTCGATGACCGCGTAACCGCCCTTGGCGGCGGTGCCCTCGGGCTGCACGCTGACGTGTGCGAACGCGGGCGAGGAGACGGCCAGTACGGCGGTGCCCGTGACGGCGGCGACGGCGACGACGCGCGAGGCCTTCAGGGCGGACACGGCGGTCATGACGGTCATGACGGAAGCCTTCATGGGGAGAGCACTCCACTCCGAGTGAGATCTGTCGTTGAGGGGCGCGTGCAAGCCGTGAGCCGCAGGTCGACGTTCGAGAGCCAGAAGTCGAAAGCGGCCGTCGGACAGCGCACGCGCGCGTGCCGCACGACGGCGGCAGGCCCCTCCGGATCCGGGCAGACCCCGGGGAGTGCTCTGGTCGCGTCGTGTCAGGCGGCGAGAACGAGTACGGCGGCGGCCACCGGCGGTCCGCGCCGGATCACGGAGTGCTGGAGTGCGACGGTGCGCGGGGCGGGCGGTATGTCCCAGGCGCTGCGACGGCCGCGCGCGGGTGCCTCGGGCACGCTCATGAGCCCGGCGCACAGGGCGCACGCGAGCGCGAGCGCCCCGCGCAGGGAACGGATCAGCGCCCCCTCGGCAACCCCGTGCGCCGAATCGGCCGACAACTGGATCAGCCGCAGCAGCGCCAGGTCGCCCCGGCGCAGCAGCCACCCGGCCACGACGGCCGCGAGAACGTGTCCGAGCAGCATGGGCACGGAGGGCAGCAGCGAACCGGAGGCCCCGGTGGCGTCCGCGGTATGGGCCGCCCCGCTCGTGCCGGTGGCCGGAGCGGAGGTGCTGAGGTGCGCGTCCGTGAGGATCTTGTAGGCGTGGGCGGGGCTGATCTGCGCGGCCCCGGCCCCGCACACCAGCCGTGCGGCCCGCTCCACCAGCGAGGCGTCGCTCATGGACATCGACGACGTCGACGGCATGGAGGACATCGAGGCCATCGAGGACATCGACATCGAGCCGCCGGACATCATGGACGCCCCGTGCTGACCGAGCCCGAACAGCGTGTGGAGCACGGTCTGGACCACCGCGAGCAGGGCCACGATCCCCGGCAGCGAGCGGGCCCGGCCGGTGAGCGGGGCGACGAGCGCCAGGGTGCCCAGGAAGCCCGCGCCGAGCGTCCACAGCGGAACGGTCGCGCAGGAGGCCAGGGTGTGCCCCGCCGCGGCCAGCACGACGCAGAGCGCGGCGAACACGCCGGCCCGCAGGAGCCGCAGTCCGCTTCCGGTGCGCGTCGCGCGCGGCTGGGGGGCAGTCATGGCGCGCTCATCATCGCACTGGACCCGCACCCGTTTGACGTCAGGTCCGGAAGATTCCGTTACGCCCGAGGACGGTGATCTACGCCCGAGGGCGGCCATCCATGCCCGAGGACGGTGATCGAGAAAAAGAACCGAAAGATCATCCTTGTGGCGAACCACCCGCTCATACACCGAAACCTCCACCCGCGCATCCCCCGGATGGGCGTTCTCACATGAACGGAGTGCTTACACCCGCGCACGGGTGGCAATAGGTATCGGTATGTCGAGCCGCGGCCAGGAGGCTGGAGCATGAGCATCTGGTGGTCACTCCATCTGCGGCGTGAGGCCGCGAGCGTGCCGCTCGCCCGCCGGCTGCTGATCGGCACGATGGAGACTGCGGGCGTCGACCCCGACATCTCCTACGACCTCTCCGTCGCCCTCAGCGAGGCCTGTGCGAACGCCGTCGAGCACGGCGGGGCCGGCCGTACCTCGGAGGCGTACCGGGTCACCGCCTACCTGGACGGCGAGAAGTGCCGTATCGAGGTGGCCGATTCGGGCCCGGGGCTCGCGCCGGGGTTCGCCCGCAGCCAGGACATCAGGCCCGCCCGTCCCGACGCCGAGAACGGGAGAGGCCTCTGTCTCATCAGAGAACTCGCGGATCACGTCCACATCGGCAACAAACCGGGCCGAGGCGGCACCGTGGTCAGCTTCGACAAGATCCTCAAGTGGAAGAAAGATCCTTCCCTGCTTTCGGCATGACTCTCGCTCCGGCATAACACCCGCGCTAGGGTGCGCGCATGATTCTCAGAAAGATTAAAGAAAGCCTGCTCATCCCCGGCGTGATATTGCGTCCCATTGCCGCCGGCGACGCGAAAGCGCTGTGCGCCGCATACGTCGGCAGCAGAGGCCATCTCGAACCCTGGGAACCGGTCAGACCCGAGTCCTTCTTCACCGTCGACGGCCAGGCCGAGCGCATCGAAGGCCTGCTGGGACAGGCTGCGGACGGCCTCGTGGCCCCCTGGCTCATGGAGTCGGCCGAGGACGGCCGGATCGTCGGGGCGATCACCCTTTCCGGGATTTCCCTCGGTCCTTTCTGCAGTTCTTACGTCGGCTATTGGGTGGCCGGTGATCAACAGGGCCGCGGTCTGGCCACCGCCGCCCTGGAGCGGGTCTGCGGGATCGCCCGGGACGTGGTGGGACTTCACCGGATCGAGGCGTCCACGCTGATCGAGAACACGACGTCCCAACGCGTGCTGAAGAAATGCGGGTTCGAGACGATCGGGGATGCCCCGCAGTATCTGCACATCAATGGAGAATGGCGGGACAGCCGGCTGTTCCAGCGGATCCTGCACGACCGCGCCCCGGCGCTGTGACCAGTGGCTTCCCGACTGGTTCAGCTTCCTGGGTGTTCACAGGCCGTTGCCAGCCCCTGCCCATGCCCCTGACAAACGGCGTTCCTAGCTTCGTCGGCCATGACGGGAAACCACAAAAACACGTCGATCACCCGCCGCCGTGCCCTCGCGGTCTCCGGCGGCACGGTGGCGGCCGGCGGCCTCGCGGTCGCCGGCTTCCAGTCGGCCTTCGCCGACACGACCGACACGACCAGCGCCGACGCGGACGCCACGGCCTCCGCCGGTTCCACCAGCAGTGAGTGCATGACGCTGATGACCAGCGTCACGGAAGGGCCGTACTACCTCGATGGTGCCTTGGTGCGCAAGGACATCACCGAGGGCAAGGCCGGCGTTCCGCTGACCCTGCGCCTGACCGTCGTGGACGCCACCGACGGCTGCACCCCGGTCAAGGGCGCCGCGGTCGAGATCTGGCACTGCGACGCCTGGGGCTACTACTCCGGCTACACCACCGCCAACCCGGGCGGCTCGGCCCCCGCGGAGAGCGAGGAGGGCGACTCCGCCAACGACCAGACCTACCTGCGGGGCTACCAGATCGCCAACGCCAACGGGGTCGTCAAGTTCGAGACGATCTTCCCCGGCTGGTACACCCCGCGCACCTGCCACATCCACGTGAAGGTGCACACGGTCGGCGAGAAGGAGGACGGCACCTACGAGGGCGGCAAGGTCAACTACACGGGCCAGCTCTTCTTCGCCGACGACATCGCCGAGGAGATCTTCACCCTCGACCCCTACTCGAAGCACACCGGCAGCTACACCGTCCTCGCCGACGACATGGTGTACGACGGCGGCGGCGCCGCCAGCGGTCTGCTGACCCTGAAGGCCGTGCACAAGAAGGACCCCTCGAAGGGCTACAAGGGCTCGCTGACCCTGGGCATCGACCCGGATGCCGAGAGCACCGGCGCCGGCAGCGGTGGCGGCGGCACCCCGCCGAGCGGTGCGCCGACGGGCACCCCGCCGAGCGACGCACCCAGCGACAGCGCCTCCCCTTCGGCCTCCGCCTCCTCATAAGGTAAGGGACATGACAAGCTGCGAGGACGACGCGCTGGCCCAGGCCGCCGTGGCCGCGCTCACCGGGCAGCTGGCCCTGGCCCCCAAGCCGGGCCTGCCCGACCCGCGTGACCTGGACGTCCGCAGCACGCGCCGGGAGCACGACAGTCTGCGCTGGTCGGCCAGGGCACTGGCGCCCGGCCTCGCGGCGATGGCCGCCTCCGCCCGCCGAACCGGCGAGGCCACGCCGGTGCTGCGGGCGGAACTCGGCGCGATCGGCCGGTGCACCGAGCACTCGGTCGGCCTGGCCGGCGGCGGCCACAAGGGCGCCCTGTGGGCCCTCGGCTTCCTGGTCGCCGCGGTCGCCCTGGACCCCCGCGCCCAGGCCCGCGAGATCGCCCTGAACGCACGGAAGATCGCCGCGTTCAACGACAAGGGCGCCCCCAAGCGCCCCTCCCGGGGTTCGTCGATCTCCGTCAAGTACGGCGCGGCCGGCGCCCGGGGTGAGGCCAGGGCGGGATTCCCGCACGTCCGCAGGGCACTCGACGCGCTGGCGACGGCCCGCAGGGCGGGCGCCACCGAGAACCAGGCCCGCCTGGACGCTTTACTGACGGTGATGTCCACCCTCCAGGACACCGAACTCCTCTACATCGCGGGCCCCTTGGGCCTGCGCCAGGTGCAGGCAGGGGCGCGGGGAGTACTGGAGGCGGGCGGCACGGCGACGCAGGCGGGTGCGCAGGCCCTGGCGGCCATGGACGCCGACCTGCACGAACGCGGCTGGAGCCCGCGGGGCAGCGCGGGCCTGATGGCCGGAGCGTTGTTCTTGGACGCCTTGCCCTCTTTGTGACGCCCCGGTTGGAGCGCCCCGACAGGGGCGCGGGGCTGTATCCGATGTGCGGCCACCGCCGCGTGGGCGCGAGCAACCGCACACAACCCGCAGAACGCGACGATGGCCGGGCACCCCCTGGGTACCCGGCCATGTCACATCCCTCAGCCCTTCAGCGAGGCCATCCAGCTCTCGACCTCGTCGGAACGGCGCGGCAGCCCCGCGCTGAGGTTCCGGTTCCCGTCGGCCGTCACCAGGATGTCGTCCTCGATCCGCACACCGATCCCCCGGTACTCCTCCGGCACGGTCAGGTCGTCGGCCTGGAAGTACAGCCCCGGCTCGACGGTCAGCACCATCCCCGCCTCCAGGACGCCCTCCACATACGTCTCGGTCCGCGCGGCAGCACAGTCGTGGACGTCGAGCCCGAGCATGTGCCCGGTGCCGTGCAGCGTCCACCGGCGCTGCAGACCCAGCTCCAGCACCCGCTCCACCGGACCCTCCACGAGTCCCCACTCGACGAGCCGCTCGGCCAGCACCCGCTGCGCGGCATCGTGGAAGTCGCGGTACTTGGCGCCCGGCTGCACCGCGGCGATGCCGGCCTCCTGGGCGTCGTACACGGCGTCGTAGATCTTCTTCTGGATCTCGCTGTACGTGCCGTCGACCGGCAGCGTGCGCGTGACGTCGGCGGTGTAGAGGCTGTGCGTCTCGACGCCGGCGTCGAGCAGGAGCAGGTCGCCGGAGCGCACCGGGCCGTCGTTGCGGACCCAGTGCAGCGTGCAGGCGTGCGGGCCGGCCGCGCAGATGGAGCCGTAGCCGATGTCGTTGCCCTCCACGCGCGCGCGGAGGAAGAACGTGCCCTCGATGTAGCGCTCGCTGGTGGCCTCGGCCTTGTCGAGGACCTTCACCACGTCCTCGAAGCCGCGGACCGTGGAGTCGACGGCCTTCTGCAGCTCGCCGACCTCCCAGTCGTCCTTGACCAGCCGGGCCTCGGAGAGGAAGACCCGCAGCTCCTCGTCGCGCTCGGCGGTGACCTTGTCATGGAGCGCGGCCTGGAGGCCGGCGTCGTACCCGCGGACGACCCGCACCGGGCCGGTGGCCTCGCGCAGCTTGTCGGCCAGCTCGCGCACGTCGGCGGCGGGGATGCCGTAGAGAGCCTCGGACTCGGTGAGGGAGTGGCGGCGGCCGACCCACAGCTCGCCCTGGCCGGAGAGCCAGAACTCGCCGTTCTCGCGGTCGGAGCGGGGCAGCAGGTAGACGGTGGCCACGTGGCCGTCGTCCTTCGGCTCCAGGACGAGTACGCCGTCCTCGGTCTGGTTGCCGGTCAGGTAGACGTACTCGACGGACGCCCGGAACGGGTAGTCCGTGTCGTTCGAGCGGGTCTTCAGGTTGCCGGCCGGGATCACCAGGCGCTCGCCCGGGAAGCGGGCGGACAGCTCGGCGCGGCGGCGGGCGGTGTGCCCGGCCTGCTCGACGGGCTTCAGATCGCGCAGCTCGGTGTCGGCCCAGCCGGACTTCATGCTCTCGGCGAGCTCGTCGGACACGCCCGGGTACAGGCCGTTCTTGCGCTGCTTGATCGGCTCTTCCGACTCGGTCTCCGGGGTCTCCGGATTTTCCGGGGTGAGCTCGTCGGACACGGTTATCCTCCTCGACACTGCAGTGGATCCCGTCCATCGTACGGTCGTACCGGACGGCGTCCCAGGGACCCGGGGCCCGCAGCCGTGTGAGGTGTCTCCGCCTCCGTCCTCCTGCGCCTCTCCTGACTGACCGATCAGTCGAAGCGAGCCGCCAGCAGGACCACGTCCTCCTCGCTGTCGGCCTCGTCCAGGCCGTTCGGCAGCACCGTGCGCAGGACGTGGTCGGCGATCGCCCCGGGGTCGTGGCGCAGCGCGCGCGGGACGCTCGCGGCGGCCGCGTGCAGCCGGGCGAAGGCGCGGTCCATGGGGTCGCCGGTGCGGTGCAGCAGTCCGTCGGTGTAGAGGAGCACGGTCTCGCCGGCCTCCGCCTCGATCTCCACGCTGGGCGCCTCCCAGCAGGCGAGCATGCCCAGCGGCGCGGACACCGAGGTCTCCGCGAACTGCGTGCGGTGTTCCCCGATCAGCAGCGGCGGGCTGTGTCCTGCCCCGGCGAGGGTGACCTTGCGCAGCGCGGGCTCGCAGTAGGCGAACAGAGCGGTGGCGGAGCGGGCCGGCTCGGTCAGCCGCAGCAGCAGCTCCAGGTCGGAGAGGACCGCGACCGGGTCCTCGCCCTCCATCACGGCGTACGCCCGCAGCGAGGCGCGCAGCCGGCCCATCGCGGCCACCGCGCTCGGTCCGGAGCCGGTGACCGAGCCGACGGCGAGGCCGAGGGCGGCGTCGGGCAGCGGCAGCGCGTCGTACCAGTCGCCGCCGCCGCGCGGGCCGGTGCGGTGCCGGGCGGCGAGCTGGACGCCGGCCACCCGCGGCAGCCGGGAGGGGAGCAGTTCCTCGGCGATGGTCGCCATGCACGCGCGCGTGCGCTCGACCTCCAGCAGCCGGGCCAGGTGCGCGGCCGCGTGCCTGACGTACAGGCCGGCCAGGTGGCGCCGGCGCTCGTCGGGCTCGGCCGGCTCGTCGTACAGCCAGGCGACCGCGCCGAGGCGGTCGGCGGTGCCGGTGCTGAGGGGGAGCGCGTAGCTGGCGGCGTAGCCGAGGCGGGCGGCGACCTCGCGGTGGCGCGGGTCGAGGCCGTCCTCGGCGAACAGGTCGGGGTGCACGGTCTCGGCGGCGGTACCGGTGGCGTACGGCAGCGCGCCGCGCGGAACGGTCTCCAGGTGACCGAGGTCGGCGCGGCCGAGCCCGAGGCCGAGCGTGGTGTGCGGGCCCAGCCCGTCGGCGGGCTCCAGCGCCGCCACCCCGCGCCGGGCGCCCACCAGGGCGGCACCGGCGCGCAGCAGTTCGTGCAGGGCCGGCTCCAGTGCGTCGGTCCGGGCGAGCCGTTCGGTCAGTTCGTGGAGGGTGGTGAGGTCGGAGACCCAGCCGGCCAGCCGGTCCTGCAGGACGGTGCCGGGTGCCGGGGCGGCGGTGGCCTTCGGGACGGGAGGCGCGGCCGGGGTGGCCGGAGCGGGGTGGACCGGCGCGACAGTGTGTGCGGGAGTGGGGACCGTTGAATCGATTCCAGCCACTTTCGGAGGGTGCGGGGCGTTCATCGCGTCCGGCTTTCAGACCTGTGCGTATTGCTCAAAGGCATCGCAAACCCCCATGTCTTTCTGCGCCGCTGGCAGTGTCTCCACATGTACACGCACTCGTGAGGGGATGTCCAGCATTGTCCTGCCGGGATTCCTGGTGTCCGTGGGCCTCTTGAGGTGTTCTCAGCGGGTTCTCCCGGACCGCTTGCACAAAAGCAAAGTTGGCTTAAAACTGACTCGGGCAACGGTTCATTGCGGTCGACTGGCCTTGCTCCACGGAGCGTCACAGCGGTCGTGATGGGTACGTACTCGGTGAAGGCCAGGGGTGGTTGGGGACCACCCGGAACCTGGCGACGGACCCGGGCGTCTTAACCACCGACGACCGTGCCCCATCCTCCCGTGGCGGAGGCGGAGAGAAACACTCGGAACGGCAAAACGCCAGACTTCGCCACCCCCACGCCGTGGCCGTGCTTTTGATAGACGCAGTACGAGACGTAGTACGAGCAGTACGCGGTACGAGCAGTACGACGCAGTTCTTGTGAACGCGGGCGCGGCCCCCGCTCGACCCCGATGGGGTTCCCCTTGCCCAGCGCAGGGGTGTGATGCGCCAACAGGTACGCACAGTGAAGTGATCGACACATGGTGTGATGTGGTCCACGGTGTTGCCAGCGGTGCAACGGAAAGGAACGAGCGCTCATGCGCGAGATCCTCGGAAGGCGACGCAGGCTCCTGTCCAGGCGGAACGACAAGGGGCCTGAGCTTCTCGGCGCGGCCCTGACCTTCGCGACGGAATGGCAGTGGCCCGTACTCCCGGGCGTGGCTCCCGACCCGCAGGGGCGGGCCCGGTGCGCGTGTCCCGACCCCGAGTGCACGGTGCCCGGTGCACACCCCTTCGACCCCGGCCTGCTCGCCGCCACCACCGACGAGCGCATGGTCCGCTGGTGGTGGGGGAACCGGCCGACGGCCCCGATCGTCCTCGCCACCGGAGCCGCCGGCGGCAAGGCACCCTGCGCGGTCAGCCTGCCGGCCCTCGCCGCCGCCCGCGCCCTCAGCCTCCTCGACCGCCGCGGCATGCGCCTCGGTCCGGTGGTCGCCGCGCCCACCCGCTGGGCGCTGCTCGTCAAGCCGTACTCCATGGAGCAGCTGGGCGAGCTGCTCTACGCCCAGGACTTCGTCCCCGGCTCGCTCCGCTTCCACGGCGAGGGCGGCTATCTCGCCCTGCCGCCCTCCGAGACCGGCCAGGGCGCCATCCGCTGGGAGCGGGCCCCGCTGCCCGGCTCGGCCAAGCCCTGGGTGCCCGATGTGGAGGCCGTGGTGGACGCCGTGGTCGACGCCCTCACCCGTACGGGTGTGAGCGCACCCGAGTTGTAGGGGTGTCGGGCGCGCGACCCCGGCTTGCCGCGTCCGCCTGGTTACCCTCCGCACATGAACGTGCGTCTCCTCGCCCTCGCGGGCGTCATGGTGTGCGCGGTCGCGCTGCCGCTGGCCGTGGCGTCCGCAGGACAGGTGGGCGACGCCGCCGTACGCGCCGCCCGGCACGACGACGAGAAGCTGCCGGTGCCCGTCCGCTCCCCGCTGGTGCTCGGCCTGGGCCTCGCCACGGCCGCCCGCTGCGGTCCCGAACTCACCTCGCCGGACGGCGTCGAGGCGCAGACCTGTGTGATGGCCCAGGGCGCGGACACCTGGGCGCGCACCTACTACCGCAACGCCACCGGCGCGGCCCTGGAGGGCGTGCTGAGCCTCCTCGGCCCGAACGGCCGCACCGTGCAGACGCACTGCGCCGCCGATGCCGCCGCCGACGACGAGCCCGCCACCTGTGAGACGCCCCGCGAGCACACCCGGGGCGCGCTGGACGCCTACACGGCCGTCACGGAGTTCGCGGCGCGCGACGGCGGCGGCCCGCTGCTGCTGCGCTCCGCGAGCAACGCGGGGGACACCGACGCCGGGGACCCGGCTGGGAACAACTCCCAGCGGTCAAACGGGAGTTGACGAGTCGCTACGGTCCGTACACCGAGCGCGGGCATGAAAAGGCCCGATTGCTGGCGACGGGGGATGCACCAGCAACCGGGCTACTGAGACGGTAACAAGAGATCGGCGGTTCGCAAATTCGATCTCGGCTATTCGGACACGTATTTGCTTGCCGTGTAGGGAAGTTGTGACAGGAGTCACCCGAGGCAACGGGCCTGGGGCGGCTGACCGACCGGTCAGCCGCGACCCTGTGCCCACGCTGATCGTCAGCTGAGCGTGACCTGTCGGTTGGTGAGTCCGCCGCGGGCCCGCCGCTCGTCCGCGGTGAGCGGTGCCTCCGAGGCCAGCGCGGTGGCGAGGCGCTCGGCGAACTCGGCGGCAGGCTTCTCCACGTCCTCGGCGCCGACCCCGCTCGGCAGGTCCCAGACCGGCACGGTGAGACCGTGGGCACGGAAGGAGCCGACCAGCCGGGTCCCCTCGCCGAGGCCGGACCGGCCCGCCGCGTGCAGCCGCGCGAGAGCGTCCAGAAGCTGCTCCTCGGGGTACGGCATGACCCACCGCAGGTGGTTCTTCTCGGGCGTCTCGCACCAGTAGGCGGAGTCGACGCCGGTCAGCTTCACCGTCGGGATGGCCGCCGCGTTGGCCCGCTCCAGGGAGGCGGTCACGTCCGGGGTGGCGTTCTCGGCGTCCTGCACCCAGAATTCGAAGCCGTCGTGCACAACTGGCTCGAACGGGCCCTTCGGGTCGAGCAGGTCCTGCAGCCGGGGGCTGTCGGCGGGGGCGCGGCGGCCCTGCACCGGGGTGCCGGGCTCGGCGGCGAGGGCGCGCTGGAGGGTGTCGGCGAGGTCGCGGCTGATGTCGCCGGAGGCGGTGTCGTTCTGCAGGCCGAGCAGGACCGTGCCGTCGTCGCGGCGGAGCGCCGGCCAGGCCATCGGCAGCACGGTGGCGAGCGTGACCGAGGGGACGCCCTCGGGCAGACCGTCCTTCAGGGTCAGCTCGACGGTGGCGGCGGGGACCAGTTCGCGCAGCGCCACCCAGTCGCCCTCGCCGGCCAGCCCCTCGAACGGGCGGTGCACCAGCTCGGTCGCCGCGTGCGCCGCCGCCCGGCCGTGGCAGGCCTTGTAGCGGCGGCCGCTGCCGCAGGGGCAGGGCTCACGGGCACCGACAACCGGATAGTTCACATCAGCGCCTTCGGCGCGGGCCGCATCGCTGGGCTGCGGCCGCGTGGCCGTCGTCTGGGGTCGCTTCTTGGCCATCTGGGTGTCTCCCGGTTACGGCTCGTCTCGTACTGGCGGGAGCCTAGCCGTTCATGCCCTGGACCACGGGAACCTGTGGACAACGGCGCCGACACGGCCGCACGGCCGGGGGCCCTGTGGACGGAGAAGCCGCCGCGTCCCGTGGACGGAGAAGCCTTCGCGTCTCCGTCCGGTCAGGGCCGCCGAGGCCGCGGTCCGGCCTGTCGATTCCGCGGTCCGGCTTGTCGACGCTGCGGTCCGGTGGTTCGTCGACGATTCAGTCCAGTCAGTCCAGTCAGTCCAGGTCGTCGAACGCGTCCGTGAAGTCCAGGTCGGCCATCTCCGGGACCGAGGGCGCCATGACGCGCGTAGCGAAGGCGTCGCGGCGGTCCCGGGTGCCCGGACCGCGCACGTCCTTGTGGACCACGACCCAGACGGTCACCTCGCCCCGGGCGTCGTCCCGGACGCCCCAGTCGTCGGCCAGGGCCGTGATGATGTTCAGCCCGCGGCCGCCGTGCGCCGTGACCGAAGGAGTCATCGGGGCCGGGCGCGTCGGACCGCCGCCGTCCGTGACCTCGACGATCAGCCGGCCGCGCGTGTCCACCTGCCAGGCGGCCCGGACGTCGCCGTCCCCGGCCAGTGCGTCCCCCAGAGGGCGCCCGTGTTTGCAGGCATTGCTCAAAAGTTCGGAAAGGATCAGTACGGCATCGTCGATGACCGCTTCCGACAGACCGCCCGTGCGCAACTGATCGCGCATGCGGTGCCTCGCCTTCCCCACGCCCGCAGGGCCATGGGGTACGGCCATGCTCGACGACGTGGGCACCTCCTGTGCCACCACCAACGCCACCCCCGAGACCTCCTTTGCCCCACGCCACGGTGTGGATGCCCCATCGGCCTGAACCGGAAACCGGCCAATGAATGCCCGGTGACGCATTCGCAACGAACGAATACGCGCCGAACGCGCCGGAGCACTCCCTGTGACGGGTCGTCGCCAGATCCCCCGGATATGGCTACGTGTGGCTGAATTTCGATGGTGTGGCCGAGAAGTGAGAATGCTGTGAGCGGGCTGCCGGGTCAAGGGGTGCGAGATGTCCTTACTCGACTCTTTATCTGAACCCTGGTCAGCACGGTCCCGGACCGCCGCTCAGCGCCCCGCTCAGCGCCCCAGCCGGCTCAGCACGGCCGCCGGCCGGTTGGTGATGATCGCGTCGATGCCGAGTTCCACGCACAGGTCCACGTCCTCCGGCTCGTTCACCGTCCAGACGTGCACCCGGTGGCCGTTGCGCTGCAGTCGTTCGACATAGGCCGGGTGATTGCGCACGATCCGGATCGAGGGGCCCGCGATCCGCACCCCCGCAGGCAGCCGCCCGTCGCGCAGCCGGGGCGAGAGGAACTGCAGCAGATAGACGGTCGGCAGCGTCGGCGAGGCCGCCCGCACCCGGGCCAGCGACCGCGCGGAGAAGCTCATGACCCGCACCGCCGACTCCTCGGGGGTGGCCGGGGCGTCCAGCCCGAACCGCTTGAGCAGGACCAGCAGCCGCTCCTCGACCTGCCCCGCCCACCGCGTGGGGTGCTTGGTCTCGATCGCCAGCTCCACCCGCCGCCCGGCGTCCGCGACCAGCTCCAGCAGCCGCTCCAGTGTCAGTACGGAGGTGTCCGCGCGGTCCTCGGGCCGGAACTCCCAGTCGGGCTCCTCGTCCCGCCCGCGCCAGGCCGGACCCTTGCGCCACGAGCCGAAGTCCAGGGTGGCCAGGTCCGCGAGCTCCAGGGCCGAGACCGCGCCCCGCCCGTTGGACGTGCGGTTGACCCGCCGGTCGTGGACGCACACCAGGTGGCCGTCGGCGGTCAGGCGTACGTCGCACTCCAGGGCGTCGGCGCCGTCCTCGATGGCCTTCCGGTATGCGGCCAGTGTGTGCTCGGGGGCGTACTCGGAGGCCCCGCGGTGCGCGACGACCTGGATGCGATGCTGTGGTGCGTGGGTCACCGCGACATGGTGCCACCGCGCGGGGGTACCTGGGGTCACCCTGGATGCCGGTAAAGAGAACTTTTGTCGGACAAGCACTATATAAAGGTTGTCCGTGTACCCACAGCCACCGCTTATGGTGCTCTGACGGCCTGTGGGAAAAGCTGACGGCATACAAAAGCACATGCACAGCTGAATCGCGCCGGGCCGACAGCAAGCGTGAAAGAGCGTGACCGAGTGCGACCGAGAAGAAAAGCCGTGGACCGAGGAGAGAAGCTGTGAGCACCGAGAACGAGGGCAACCCGGTACCCCCGGCCCCGTCCGCACCTCCCGTGCCGCCGTCGTCTCCCGCTGCCCCGCCGCAGGCGGCCGCGTCCGACGGCGGGGAAGCGCCGACCGCCCCGATCCCGCCGACGCCCCAGAGCGCGCCCGCGGGCGACCCTTACGGGCCCGCACCCCAGGCCCCCGACGCCTCCTGGCCGCCCCCGCCGCCCGCGACCCCCTCCTACGCGGACCCGGGCGCGGGCGCCGGTGCAGGCTGGGGTTCGTCGTACGACCAGCAGCACCAGCAGTACCAGCAGCAGCCGTTCCAGCAGCCGCAGCACCCGCCGAAGAAGGGCAGCGGGCGCGGCGGTCTGATCGCCGCCGTCCTGGTGGCCGCACTGGTCGCGGGCGGCCTCGGCGGCGGCCTCGGCTACACGCTGGCCAAGAACAACGACGACAGCGCCTCCACGACCATCTCCTCGACCTCCAGTGGCGGCGCCACCCAGGTCAAGCGCGCCGCCGGCACCATCGCGGCGGTCGCGCAGAACGCGCTGCCCAGCACGGTCACCATCGAGTCCGAGGGCACCAACGGCGAGGGTGGCACCGGCACCGGCTTCGTCTTCGACAAGCAGGGCCACATCATCACCAACAACCACGTGGTCGCCGACTCCCTGGACGGCGGCAAGCTGACCGCGACGTTCCCGGACGGCAAGAAGTACGACGCCGAGGTCGTCGGCCACGCCCAGGGCTACGACGTCGCGGTGATCAAGCTCAAGAACCCGCCGTCGGACCTGAAGCCGCTCGCCCTGGGCGACTCCGACAAGGTGGCCGTCGGCGACGAGACGATCGCGATCGGCGCCCCCTTCGGCCTGTCCAACACGGTCACCACGGGCATCATCAGCGCCAAGAACCGCCCGGTCGCCTCCAGCGACGGCAGCTCCACCAGCAAGGCGTCGTACATGAGCGCCCTGCAGACCGACGCCTCCATCAACCCGGGCAACTCCGGCGGCCCGCTGCTGGACGCCTCCGGCGCGGTGATCGGCATCAACTCCGCGATCCAGTCCGCCTCCAGCGGCGGCCTGGGCAGCACCGGGCAGTCGGGTTCGATCGGCCTCGGCTTCGCCATCCCGATCAACCAGGCCAAGTACGTGGCCCAGCAGCTGATCAAGACCGGCAAGCCGGTCTACGCGAAGATCGGCGCGTCGGTGTCGCTGGAGGACGGCACCTCCGGCGCCCAGATCACCGACTCCGGCTCGGGCGGCTCCGCCGCGGTGGAGTCGGGCGGCCCCGCGGACAAGGCGGGCCTCAAGCCCGGCGACGTCATCACCAAGCTGGACGACTCGGTGATCGACAGCGGCCCGACCCTGATCGGCGAGATCTGGACCCACAAGCCCGGCGACAAGGTCGAGATCACCTACAAGCGGGGCGGCAGCGAACACACGACCACCGTCACCCTCGGCTCCCGCGTCGGCGACAACTGACCCACACCCGCCCGCAGGAACCGGTTACTCTGTTCCCCGCGCCGATCTCCGTCGGCGCGGGGTGGGTTGCCCGAGCGGCCTAAGGGAACGGTCTTGAAAACCGTCGTGGCGCGAGTCACCGTGGGTTCAAATCCCACACCCACCGCGTGATGGGAACGGCCCCTGACCAGGCGTGACGGTCGGGGGCCGTTGGCGTGTGCGCACCCCGCCGGACACCGCTGTTCCCCCTGGTTTCCCGCTCTATCGGGCACGGAAGGGGCACGGCCGGGGCACGACTTGCG
Organism: Streptomyces sp. NPDC090499; assembly: GCF_044769305.1. Classification (NCBI taxonomy): domain Bacteria; kingdom Bacillati; phylum Actinomycetota; class Actinomycetes; order Kitasatosporales; family Streptomycetaceae; genus Streptomyces; species Streptomyces sp. NPDC090499. The sequence goes on along the minus strand of NZ_JBIVXP010000004.1, from coordinate 114,218 downwards.
GGCCTAGGATCATGGCCTGAGGGGCTGTCGCCTACCGGTTGATGGGAATCTCGTAGACGATCTCGCAGTGGGCGGCGGGCACGATGATGTCCGCGGTTTCCACGGGCCGTCCCTGATCGCTGTAGTAGGTCCGCTGAATGTGGGTGACGAGAGCGGCCTTCTGGATGCCGAGGAGCGATGCTTCCTCGGTGGTCGCCTGCCGGGGCTCGGGTTGCTCCACGGCGTGGCTGACGGTGATCCCGATGGCGGCCATGCGGTTCACGACGCCCGTCCCGGCGTGCGGACCTCCCTCGGGGAGGACGACGAGGGTGCCGGCGGTGAGGTCGTACGGCTCCCAACTGGTGGACAGCTGCACGGGCCTGCCGTCGGCCAGGAACTCGTACGCGGTCCGCACGCACAGGTCGCCTTCGGCGATGCCCAGCCGTGCGGCGATGTCGGCGGGAGCGAGGACCTTGGCGTCGGTCCGGCTCTCCCAGTCCCCCTGTTTGTTGAGGGCCTTCATGTCCGCGCGGAACGGCGACCCTTGGGGCTGCTCGCGCGCCGAGGACCGGACGACCCGCACGCGTTGCCGTGGCTCGGCGACATAGGTGCCCGATCCGGCTCGCCCTTCCAGCACGCCCTGTGAGATCAGCAGTTCCTGTGCCCGGCGGACGACGTTCTCACCCACGCCGCACTCCTGGCCGATCTGCGCCCGGGAGGGAAGACGGTCCCCCGGTTCCCAGACGTGCTCCGCGATCCGCCGCCGGAGTTCGTCGGCGATGCGGAGGTAAGGCGGCTGCTCAGACATGTGGAAAATCTAGTCCACTAGCTCTAATCTAGTTAACTAGCTTCACTGAAAGTGATCGCCGGTGACGGAGGCTGCCCTGTGCCCGCTTCGGGAGTTAGCGCGGCGGCCATCGCCGCCCGGCTGTCCGCCGTCGGGCTCCCCACGCGCGTGGAGGAACGCGCCGGCCTCACGTCGGTCGAAGCGGAGTTACCGGAATCGCTCTCCGACGAGTCGTGGAGGGAGGTCTTGGAGGTGGTGGCCGATGCCGATCGGTTCGGGCTCCACGCCACCAGCCTGAACGGCCGCACCCTTTGGGCGGTCGTACGCAAAGCGGTCCCCGCGGCGGGCGATGCCGGGGGACCGAGCCGTCAGCGATAGGAGCTGATTCAGCGTGCTCAACCGTATCCGCCGCGCCGTCGCCCGCACCAGGGCGCGGTACGTCCCCAAGGGCAGGCACCGCCGCTGCTTACCCCCGCCTCGGCGGCCAGCTGCCTGTGTGTCCCCCGCGCCCGTTGACGGGCCGACGGTCGCTCTGGGATTGGTCTCCGACCGGACGGGCCACCGCGACTTGCTCAGAGGGGAGGACACCCCGCTTGTCCGCCCTTACTTGCTGGACTGGGAGAAGCGCGTACGACAGCACTCGGTGGATGTCGTGAGCGGTGATGCGCCGGTCGATACGAGGTCGGTCCTCCTGGGGGTCGGCTGATGCCCCCTGACCAGCAGCCACGCGACCTGGGCGCCTCGACCAGCCCCTACCGCTCAGCTGCCTGCCGTGTCGGCACGCACCACGAGTGTGCGGAGTCTTCTCCTGCCTCGGCACCGGTCGACGTCCCATTGATCTACGAGGCGTGCGACTGCTCGTGCCACTCGGCGGATGCCCCCGCGACTCTCGGGGCGTTGAAGCGGTGAGCGTCAGAGACTCCGACGGTCGGCTGGTAGCCAACATCGATTATCGAGAGGCAGGCGCAGGGATGACGGCACACAGCGGGCTGAGGCTTCTCCCGTGGGCGGGGCCGGGGGGCAAGCCGTGCTACCTGAACACCGATGACCCGGAAGGCTTCATGTCCCGCCTCGCGGACCATATCGAGCCGATTCAGCTCGGCATGGCGACCGAACTTCTGAAGGAGGCGACTTGGGCACTCGACGACGAGACCGCGAACGGGGAGGAGTTGCGCCTTCTCGCCGCGCAGCTGGCCGGCGCATTGCGGGACGTACTCCGTGTGGCTACCAGCCGCGGACGCTGTCACGCGGAGGGCTTGGACACGGGTGCAGACTGCGACCTGTAACACCGCAGCCTAGAGGCCCTGTCCCCGGCCAAGAGGCCAGAACCGAGGGTTGAGCGCGGCGACTCGCAGGAGGCCGGGTCGTCGCGCTCCGCACACCTTTCGATCCGTAGCTTTATGTGGATCGCTCACCGGCAGTCCGTCGACGCGGTTGTCACGTGGTGCTGCGCGACCGGAAGAAGCCGCGCCCGGACCGGACGGCGAAGACCAACACCGTGACCGCCAGTACGAAGTTGAGCGCGTCAACGACCTCGACGATGGGATGGCGGGCGTGCAACAGGCTAGGCAACTTCGCGCTGATCATCCCCAGGCCTATGAGGAGGGGGAGCCAGGCCCAGAAGAAACGCATGCCCGGGTCGGAGTTGTCTCCCCTCGAAACCTTGGCCCGTTCCCACCAGCGGCCACCGAGACTCCCCAGAACCAGGACACACCCCATCGCGACTACGGACCAGTCCATGAACCGCAGCATCACATCTCCCTCGATCGGGGGAGGATCTTCCTCTTGTGGGTGATTGCATGCAAGAGCCGTCGCGCCGGACTGGCGGATAGGAGGAGGGCGTCGCCTTTAAGGAGTTGGATCCCAGCGTGGCCTGGCTGCTGTCGCCGCATGATGCGACGGCCGGGGAGAGACGCTGATGTACGTCCCCGTCCGGCATCGTGGACGTCAGAAGCCTTCTGTTCCGTAGCTCTGTAGAGATCGGTCATGGGAGGTCATACAGGCTGCCGGGAGTGCCGTATGGATCGGTGCCGGCTGCTGCCGGTTGCTGGGGTTGCTGTACCTCGCTGCTGTACCGCTCACAGGTCCACTCGGGACTCCGCCTCCCGACTTCCCTGGCGCAGCACGACGTGCGCCGGCCTGAAAGGCACAGCGCGGAGGGTCGGCTCCATCACCTTGAAAAGCGACTCCGCATCCTTCCCATAGGCGTATAGCACCGCTTCGCCTCCGCCGAACTCGTTCCCGTCGACCTCGCCGACCCCTGCCTGCTCGACGGCGGCCGCCATGGCCCGCTCAGCATCGAAGATCGCTTCGCGCTCAGCACGCGAGCCGTACTCGTTGTCGCTGAGACGGTAGTGGGCGATGACGGCTTCTTCTGGTGCCTCTGGCTCGGGGAGATCAAAGAGCGTGTCCATGTCCACACCATCCCACCAGCCTCTGACAACGCGTTCGCGCCGTGTCCGCCGCCCCGCATGACGGTGCACGCTTTCCAACTGTGGTGGTGGCCAGTTGGGTTGTGTTCAGGGGCGTTCAGCTGGGGTCATGGCCGATCGGTCGTCGGCGCCGGGAGGGTTGTGGTTCTCGCCTGAACGGTCGTGAACGGGGCTGAATGAGACGGAAACTGAGACGGGGCCGACGTCTCAGGCGTTCTCCTCTGCCCAGGTGTCGCTCAGCCTTCCTGCGCGTCGGCCGCGAGCGGGGTGGTGTCCTTGGATGACGGCGCTTTGATGGTCACGGGCTGATTGATGTCGAGGAAGGTGATGGTCAGGTCGAGCGGCCCGTCTCCGGTGCCGGCGAGGTTGTCGTTGTGCTCGGCCCGCATACGGAACTGTTTGGTGCGGCCGTCGCCGTCTATCCACAGGTCCATGGTGAGCGGGTCGGAGACTTCAAGCTGCATGAACTGATCGAGCTGCCCTCGGATCAGGCCCTTGCTGTTGACCGTCCCCTTGTAGTGCGTGGTCTTGGCGCCGTCGACCGTCTCGGTCCCGATCAGCCGCAGGTCCTTGGACCCGGTCAGAAGCGTGGACTGCGCAGTTGGGCTTGCCTGCAGTTGACTAGGCAGTACGCCGTAGGACTGGTTGTCCACCCCGCCGCGTCCCCATATGGCCGGCGCAGCGCTGAGCCAGCTCTTGCCGTTCAGCTTCTCGGGACGCACCGCGCTCCCGCCGACGTACATCACCTTGCCGACGAACCGGATGTCCAACTGGCCTTTCCCACCCTGGTCGGCCGCAGCGGTCATCTTCATACTCATGGCCAGCGGTTGCGTGTTCATGGAGGCCTCGGCCGCCAGACGGCCCTTCCCTGGCACGGTCCCGCTCATCCGATAGTGGAGCGACGTGATGTCCTCGGAGTTCTTCGCTGCCTTGGCTACGGCCTCCGCGGGAGTCGCCTTGGGGCGGCCTGCAACCGCGGAATCGCTCCTGGCACCCCCTCCACAGGCAACCGATCCCCCCGCAAGCAGTACGGCCGCGAACGCCATGCTCGTCACTCTGCGCGGTACGGAAACAAGAACGGACATCTCCACAAACCCCCAAAGGCAGATGGCAGATCCATGCCAAGGCCGCGAGCCTAACTCGGGGTGTGTCCTGAGGTCTGGTGGGGTCTTGTGGGCCATGTGAGGTACGCGCGTCAGACGTACTCGTACCACGTTCGGCGGCCGTACGCCCGGTCGGACTCTCAGCTTGGGAAGCTGCGGGCACTTGGGGGTGGTCTGGGCGCTGGCCTGGGCGAACGGTCGGATCGTGCCTCCGTCGGGCTGGGCTGCTTTTACCGTGGTTCCCCGCTGTTCCCCGCTCGATCTGGTGCGCTTGTGGTGCGGGGTGAGCGGAACAAGGTCGAGGGGTGCCACATTGCAGGGTCGGTTGTCAGTGGCCCCGGCTAGCGTCTCAGACGCGCGGTCGGCTTCCGAGGTGTCCAGCTCTGTAGAGCAGCTGCATCCCCGACTCTGTCTGGGGGTGGCCCGGGGCTACCCCGGGACCTAACCGACGGTCGGGCTTCGTCGATGGCCAAGAGTGCAACCTGTCAGCGCCGACCGCGCACCAAACAGTGCTGTACGTCGACCGCTGGTGCACGCTTTCCCCTGCGCCGGCACCGCATGCGGCGAGGGGCCGCCCGCACCAAGGCACGGGAAGAGGTGGCAGCAGTCCGACTACTTCTTCGCCACCCGCACCGGCCACCCCGTCGAACCGCGCAACCTCTACCGCTCCTTCACCCGCATCGCCGAGGCCGCCGACCTCCGATTGATCGCCTGCACGACGCCGGACACGGCACCGCCACTCTCCTCACGGCGGCAGGGGTCGCGCCCGCGTCGAGATGGAGATCCTCGGGCACTCTCAGATCAGCATCACCATGCACGTGTACACGCACGTCGTGAAGGACACCCAGCGCGAGGCCATGAGCCACGTGGACCGGCTACTGCGAAAGCGGCGCCCTAGTCGTGGCTGATCGCCCCGTTGATGTCAAAGGCCCCGGACCATGATCGGTCCGGGGCCTTTGACCTGGTGCCCCCCGGCAGGATTCGAACCCGCGACACCCGCTTTAAAACGAGTTCGATCCATTGGCCGTGTGCGCTGCTCGGATACCTGCTTGCCAGCCTGTTCGGAGTCCAGTCCAAGCCGACAGGATCAGTGGCCGTCTTGCGATGTTGATGTCAGTCCGCTGGGTGGTCAACCCGGCGGAGGCGCGCGTACCGCTGTCACAGGCTTAGCGAGCCGCTTCGCGAGGGACGGCCCGACGCGGAGAAGTCGCTTCTGATGAGTCTTCGGGGTGTCGAAGACCAGAGTGCCGTTGGCTTCAGCCAGGTTCCGCGCACACGCCAACGGCCCCCGACCGTCACGCCTGGTCAGGGGCCGTTCCCATCACGCGGTGGGTGTGGGATTTGAACCCACGGTGACTCGCGCCACGACGGTTTTCAAGATCGGGCATTCATGTGCGCGTGGAACGGAGCCCCGGCGCTGTAGGCGGACCTCAGAGGTCCATGAGGCTGACGGCGAAGAAGGCGAGCGGATACGCGACGGTCAGCGCGCTGGCGGGCAGGCCGAGGAGCGTGTAGGCGAGGAACACGAGCGTCCGGACCACGGGTCCGTTGCGGGCGGCGATCCGATCTTGGGCATACGGGTCGTACGTCACCTCGATGCGGGCCGGGTCTGTGCCGACCAGCTTGCCGCCGCCACCGCTGTACGTCCGCTTGGTGCCCGAAGCGTCGGTGAACGCGTAGACCTTGGTGACCGTGGTCTCGCCGTCCGTTCCGGTCCGGTAGACCTTCTCCTCGAAGGTGGCCACGACCGTGATTCCCCGGCGGCGGAGCAGCCACCAGTCCACCGTGGTTCGGTACACGATCAGGGTGATCGCACACCCGACGAGGAACGGTGTGAAGGAGGCCACCCAGACCAGGGCAAGTATGCCGTCTCCGGTTGCCGAGGCCAGCGCGAGCCCGAGGACGAACAGGGCGCTGAGGGCCAGAAGATGCGCCCGGTCCTGGGCCGCTGCCAGCCAGCGACCCTTGCGTCCCTTGGCGGCGAGCCGGCGCTGCGTCGTCACCAACCCGGCGCCGTCCACACGCGGTTGCGTGGCATCCCGGACCGGCAGTGCCGCCGTGACGGCTGAGGCGAAGGCCTGGGCGGCCTCGCCGCTCGGGGAGCTGAGGGTGTGGACAACGGGATCCGTGTTCGCGGAGGCCGAGGTCAGGACGATCTCGGTGACGCGCGGCTTGCGCCCAGCGGTCGTACTTGCTCGAGAGTCCGCTCCGGCACGTCCTCGCGTACGCACCGTCTCTATGGCGGCGAGCGGAATACGGATTCCCGATCGTCTCCACGTCCGCTCCAACAGCACGGCGTCCCGCTTGAACCGCGCCGTGACCCGGCGCCCCCGCAACACCAGTTCAGTCATGCGGCGACCGTACGGCAGGTTGCGGACTCTCGACACCGTGTTGTGCGGTCGACGGGTCCATCCCGCCGATCAGTGACCTCAGCTGCGCGGATACGATCACCGGCCATGAAGCGTTCGATGATCGCACTGGTCAGCGCGGGGGCCATCACGCTCGCCGTGGGCGGGTACGCCGTCGGGGCGACGCGTGACGGTGGTGGGGCCGGGCGGTCCGCCACCTGCACGCAGGCGGAGAAGGAGTTCACGGGGCGGGCCGGCCGGCTCCGGGAGCAGATGGAACGGGAATTCCGGGACGAGGACTACTCCGATTCGATCAACCCGGACATGGAGTCGACGCAGGTGAAGATCCTCGGTCTGATCGTGGACCAGAATCCGGCATGCTTCGACGCCGGGACACGTGCGACCGCGACGTATCTGCGGCAGCACCGGACCGAGGGCGAGGAGGACGCCGCAGCCTGCGAACTCACCGGTGTCCCCGCCAAGAAGTGCAGCATCGGGGTTGGCTGAATCGGGCCTGCGCCCAGCAGTCCGCCCGGCAGGTTCCGGCTGTCCGCGCGGCCGGAGTGGTAGAGCATCGGGCATGCGTTCATCCGACTGGTACCTGACCGACGACGTCGACGAATTCCTCTCCCGGGCCGGGGAGTTCCTGCGTTCGCGTCCCGGCCCGCACGTCATGCAGTCGACGTGGGCGGAGAGGGTGCGGGCACGGGGGGCCGAGGCGTTCGGCACCGGCGTTCCCGTCTTCGGGATGCTGGAGCGGGGCGGCGAGGTGCACGCCACCTGCTACCGCCTTCCGCCCCGTGGCTACGGCCTCTCCCCGCTCACGCCCGAGCAGGCCGACTCGCTCGCCGACCGGCTGGCGGGTCTCGGCGACTCCGTTCCCTCCGTCAGCGCGGACCACGGCACGGCCACCGCTTTCGCCGAGGCCTGGCAGCGGCGCACCGGCGCGACGCCGAGACTCCGTGACACCCGGCTGTGCCTGTACCGCCTCGGCACGCTCACCCCGCCCGACCCGCTGCCGGCGGGCCGGGGCCGCGTCCTGGGCGAGCAGGACCTCGAAGAGACCATGTTCTGGTGCGCCGAGTTCGCCAAGGCCGTCGGGGAGGACGTCACCATCGACGCCGGGACCTGGGCCGGCACGCGCTTCGCCGACAAGACCTACACGCTCTGGGAGACCCCGGACGGCACTCCCGTCTCCGTCGCGGGCCTCAATCCGCTTATCGGCGGCCAGATGCAGGTGGACGTCGTCTACACCCCCGCCCACCTGCGCGGTCGCGGTTACGCGGCGGCCGTGACGGCGGAGGTGAGCCGGGCCGCGCTGGCCGCGGGCGCGCAGGACGTCGTCCTGTTCGCGGACCTGTCCAACCCCACCAGCAACGCCCTCTACCAGCGCCTCGGCTACGTCCGGCTGAGCGAATGGTCCGGGTACGACTTCTCGGCGGCCGTGCCGGCAGCCCTGCCGGCAACCGGGATCAGCCGTTGAGCCAGTCGTTGATGTGCTTCTCCCACTGCCTGTCGTCGGTCGTCTCCATGAACTCGCGGCGGTTGACGAGCAGGTAGATGTCTCCCGGGGACGGGGCCGCGGCCACGGTGGTGAGGATGAGGGGCTTGCCGGCGTTGAGGAGGCCCCCCATGAAACGGCCGTAGAGATCGGTGAAGCGGGTTTCGGCCGCGGTGATGTCCGTGCGGGTCAGGACGAGGGAGCCGGTGTCCGACCAGCCCGTGAGGACGAGCCGGTCGGCATGGAGGACGATCCGGCCGCGGCGCTGGAAGAGGGCTTTCTGGCTGACCAGCGCCGCGGCCCTGTCGGCGCCCTGCTTGCGGCTGAGCTCGTCGGCGGTGGCCGCGATGTAGTCGGCCTCGGCGAGGGGAGTGTCGGCGGTGTTCATGGGGTTCTCCAGTTCTCCAGTTCTCCGGCTGTCCGGTTCTCCGGCTGTCCGGTTCTCCGGCTGTCCGGTTCTCCGGTTCTCCGGCTTCTTCGGCTTCTTGGTGGTGGTGGGGCGGGTCAGGACACGGTCAGGGAGATCCGCTGGTGCAGGCGGTCCGAGGCGCTGCCGACGCTGAGGGTGAACGTCCCCGGCTCCACCACGGTGCGCAGCCGCTCGTCGACGAGGGTGAGGTCCCGGGCGGCCGTCACGGGGAACGTCACCGTGACCCGCTCTCCGGCCGCCACCCGCCTCCTGGCCACGCCCCGCAGCCGGATCCGTGGCAGGGAGACGGTCGCCAGGTCGTCGGTGACGTACAGCTGGACGACCTCGGTCCCGTCCCGCCCGCCCGTGTTCGTGATGTCGACGTGGAGGCGGGTCCGGCCGTCCCGTGTGATGTGCGTGTCGTCCAGCCGGACGCCGCTGTGGCGGAACGTCGTGTAACCGCGGCCCGAACCGAACGCGTGCAGGGGCGTGGACGGCATGTCCACGTACGCGCCGGCATCGGCGCGGGCGGGCTTCTGGTCGTAGGTCAGGGGCAGCTGGCCGGCGTCGCGGGGGAAGGTGACGGGGAGGCGGCCGGTCGGCTCGATACGGCCGAACAGCGTCTCCGCCACCGCCCGGCCGCCCGCCTCGCCGGGCAGCCAGGCGATCAGCAGCGCCGGCAGCTGAGCCGTGGCCCACGGCAGGGCCAGGGCGCGGCCGGTGACCACCACGGCGACGGTCGGGGTGCCGGTGGCGTGGACCTCTTCGAGCAGCTGCTGCTGTACGCCGGTCAGGGCGAGGGACGCGGTGTCCTTGAGTTCGCCGTCGGTACGGTCCGGCGAGAGGTAGCCGCCCTTGGTCTGTTCGCCCACGACCACCAACGCGACGTCCGCGTCCTTCGCCGCCGCACGCGCGGCGGCGAAGCCGGAGGTGTCCGTGCCGGTGACGTCGCAGCCGCGCGCGTACCGGACCCGGACCCGGTCGCCGAGCAGGCGGGTCAGCGCCTCGCGGATCGAGGGGGTCTCGTGCAGGGCGGGGTAGGCGTTGTACTCGCCGAGGAGGTTGAGCCTGTCGTCGGCGTTCGGCCCGATCAGCGCCACCGTACGGACCCGGTCGGCGGCCAGCGGCAGCAGTCCGCCCTCGTTCTTCAGCAGCACCATCGACTCGCGTGCGGCGCGCAGTGCCAGGGCCCGGTGCGGTGCGGAGTTGACCACCCGTTCCGCCCGGACGGCGTCGACGTACGGGTTCTCGAACAGGCCCAGGCGTTCCTTCAGGGTCAGGACACGTCGTACGGCCCGGTCGAGCAGCGCCTCGTCGACGCGTCCCTCCCGTACGGCCGCGGCCAGCTGGTCGAGGTAGATCTCGTCCCAGGCCAGGCTGACGTCGACCCCGGCGCGCAGCCCGAGCCCCGCCGCCTCCTGCGCGGTGCCCGCCACGTGTTCGCGGATGAGGCCGTGCAGGTCGTTGCCGATCACCACGCCGTCGAAGCGGAGTTCGTCCCGTAGCAGGTCGGTGAGGTACCTGGGTGAGCCGTGGACGGCCAGCCCGTCGATGGTCTGCTCGCTCGCTTCGGTCATCAGCGCCCCGGCCTCCGCGAAACCCACCCGCCACGGCTCCAGGTGGGTCTGGCGGAAGGCGCGTTCACCGATCTCGATCGAACTGGTCTCCAGGCCGCCGACGTTGGGGGACTCCATGGGGAAGGTGACCAGGGACGTGACCACCGACTCCACGGACGTGAGGTCGTTGCCGGCGCCCTGCATGGCCGGCACCAGTGCGCCGACCATGGCGGCCGTCAGGTACGGGTCCTCGCTGAACGCCCAGATGCCCCGGCCGTAGCGCGGGTCGCGGTTCAGCTCCGCGGTGATGGTGCTCAGCGCGTGGATCCCCACCGCGCGGGCCTCCCGGGCCACCGCCGCGTACACCTGGCCGATCAGCTCGGGGTCGAAGGTCGCGCCGAGCGCCAGTCCCTCCGGGAAGATCGTCGAGCCGGGTCCCAGGGAACCGTGCGTGCCCTCGCTGATCTGCAGCAGCGGCACGCCGAGCGGGGTGTCGCGGGCGAGGCGCTGCAGCCGGTTGTGCTGCTCGGCCTGCTCGCGCGGCGTGAGCGGATGCGGCACCTCGACGGAGCCGGACAGGGTCTGGTTGACCAGGCCGAAGAAACCGCCGCCCGGCCCCAGCCGCAGCTGTCCGGCCCCGGTGCCGACCACGGTCCGGCCGCGTACGTAGGCCTCCCGGTGCTCCGCCGTGCCGGTCGGGTTCGTGGAGTCGCCGAGCAGTACCTGCGGGAGGCAGACCGGGATGTTCAGCTGGGCGATCTTGTCTGCCGTCGTCATACGGGCCAGCAGGGCTTCGACCCGAGGGGAGGCCGCGCGGTCCGTCCGTGGACGGTCCGACGTCGCCCGTGGAGCCGGGGCCGCTCCGGTCGTCACAGTGGCTGCGGCGGCTGCGGCGGCGCCCACCAGCGCACGCCGGGAGATCTTCGCCTGATCCATGCCGCCAGCATGGCGACCCGGCCCCGCCCGGATCAGTTCCCGAAAGTCTGCGTCCGCACATCTTTCGTAGCCGCCTCGGCATTCCCAAGCCGCAGAGAGCAGAGAGCAGAGAGCAGAGAGCAGAGAGCAGAGAGCAGAGAGCAGACCTCGGATCCTCAGATCCTCGGACCCCCGGATCCTCAGATCTCGTAGTCCTTCGCCAGTTCCTCCCAGGCCACCTCCCGCAGCCCCTGGTCCGCGTCGTGGCCCGACGGCGGCTGAGGTGTGGCCTGGAACCAGACGACCGTGAGGGACGAGCCGTGCAGGACCGGGTCGATGTCCCGGGCGACGGGTGCGGAATCGAACAGGCCGATGCAGGCGACCGGCGGGAGGAACTCCGCGGGGCCGAACGGGCCGGCGTGGCGGGTGCGGCCGTACTCGGGGTGTTCGCGCGGGGGCGGGACAAGATGGGTCGGGGTGCGGGGGGTCTCGGCGGCGGCCGCGGCCAACAGCCTTTTGATCCGGCGGTCGTTGAGGGCCTGGTGCGGATAGCCCTCCAGCAGCCCGTCGTATGTCGACGAGAGCCGGAGGTGGGAGAGACCGATCACGCGGCCGGAGGTGAGGACGACACGGGTCAGGGTCATGGAGGGCAGGTTAGGCGGACGGGCGGCTGAGGGCGTTCGATTTTCAGGGCCTACGAGGGCCTACGAGGGCCTACGAGGGCTATGCGAGGGCCTCGGAACGGCGTCGGACGGTGGGGTGGACGGTCTCGAAGGCGTCGGACGGTCTCGGACGGCCTCCTCATGGCTTCTCGGCCTCCTCAGGGGCGGTGCCCGGTCATGCGGGCCGCCGATGCGATCGTCGCGCGGGCCTCCTGTTCCGTGAGGCCGGTGTGGACCGCAGCGTCGATCAGCGGAGCCCGCAGGGCGCGGCCGATGCCGTTCTCGTAGGCGCGGCAGGCCGCCCAGAAGAGGCGGGTGTTGCGCTGGCCCTCGTGGGCGGAGAGGACGAACTGGACCAGGCCCTGGCCACGGTTGCCGACCGAGGGGTGGGTCGCGGGGTGCGGCGCGCGTGCCGGCGGGAGCAGGAGGCGGAGCAGGGACGGGGGGCACGGCGCGGGGACCAGGTGCTCGGTGCCGGGGGCGGTGGCGTAGACGCCGTGGTCGGTGCGGGAGCCGGGGCCGACCAGGTAGCCGCCGGCCCCGCGGATGTCGATGCCCGGGGCGAGCCGGCCGGCCGAGTTGGGGACGACGGTGTCCGGCGGTCCGGTCAGCCAGAGGTGGCGGCCGCCGCTCGGGGTGATGACGACGACCGTCGGCGGGATGGTGAACAGGTGGCGCAGGGCCAGTTCGCGCAGGGCGCCCGTGGCGTCCGTGCCGCTCTTCACGTCGAGGTCGACGCCGATCAGGCGGTGCGGGGGCAGCCCGCAGGCGATGCCGTAGCCGGTCGCCCACGGCGCCGCGGCGAACAGTTCGCGGATGCGGGTCGGGTCGGTGGTGGCGTCGTACACCCCGTGGCCGGGGCGGCCGCACTCGCCGTGGCAGGGCGGCAGCGCGGGGTCGGGGTCGTGGCGGTGGGGGGAGCGCAGGGCGGGGAGTTTCGCGCGGGACAGGGGGATGACGGCCAGGCCGCGCTCGGCGGCTGACAGGGCGTGTGCGAGGGCCAGCGTCGTGGCCTGCCGATCGGTGGTGGCCATGCATCCATGTTCGTACGTGCGTTCGAAAAAGGGAAGGGGGTGCCGGTGCGACACGCCGTGGGCGGCGACTTGGCCGCGGATCGGCGGCGGAACGGTTTTTCCGTTGGGGTGCTTGATGGTGGGTGATGTCCGGAGTGGTCATGACTGGGGTGGAAGTCGACCAAAGATGGTGAAAGGGGTTTATCGACTTGTCATCACGCTTGAGGGCGAATAAGGGCTTCCGGTCTGGTTCGCCGGGGATTCGGTGGGCAACTCTGGTCTCGCGACGTCGAAGACAACCACCGAGGCGGTCGGCCAACTGCCCCGGAAATGGACTTACTTGACGAACTTCCGGCACAGCCGGGCTCTGAGAGGAATCAACATGGCAAGCATCCGTACCGCCCGCGTTCTCGCCGCCGTCTCCGCCCTTCCGCTCGCCGCCGCGCTCTTCGCCGGTGTCGCGGCCGCGGACAACGGCGCGATCGCGGACAACGGATCGAGCGCCAACGTCGGCACGGCCGGCATCATCGGCAGCGGGGTCGGTCACGACAACAACGGCAACTCCTCCACCACCCAGCAGAACGCGGTGGGCAACGGCGCCTCGAACCAGAGCAACACCGCTCAGGTCAACGGCTCCGCGTGGACCGCGATCCAGCAGGGCAACGACAACGTCGCCGTCCACTTCACCCAGCTGTGGTAAGCCCCGCCTGAACCCTGGTGGGGGTGTGGTCTGTGGGGATGGGCAGTACGTCCGCGCGGCGGTGCTTCGGCACCGCCGCGCAGGCGTTTCCGGCTTCCTCCGCCGCTCCCCCCTGCTCTCCTGTCGCCGTCTCTCGACCTTGACAGGCGACCGTATCTGACGGACAGTCAGAAACCATGCATCTGGCTCCCACCGAACGCCAGCAGCGGCTGCGCGCCGAACTCCGCGCCTACTTCCGGTCCTTGATCCCGTCCCCCGCTCCCGAGGACCCCGCCGAACGCCGTGCCCTGCTGCGCCGCATCGGCGCGGACGGCCTGCTCGGCCTCGGCTGGCCCGTCGAGTACGGCGGGCAAGGGCGCGGCGCCGACGAGCAGTTCGTGTTCTTCGACGAGGCGTACCGGGCCGGCGCCCCCGTCTCGATGGTCACCCTGAACACGGTCGGGCCGACGCTGATGAAGTACGGCAGTGCGGCGCAGAAGGCCCGCTTCCTGCCCGGCATCCTCCGCGGCGACCTCGTCTTCGCCATCGGCTACAGCGAACCCTCCGCGGGCACCGACCTGGCCGCGCTGCGCACCCGGGCGGTGCGGGACGGCGACGGCTGGCGGATCGACGGGCAGAAGATCTTCACCTCGGGTGCCCAGCACGCCGACTGGATCTGGCTGGCCTGCCGTACCGACCCCGAGGCGCCCAGGCACCGCGGCATCTCGATCCTCCTGGTCCCCACGGACGCGCCCGGGTTCTCCTGGACGCCGATCGAGACGGTGGGCGGCCAGGTCACGACGGCGACCTACTACGACGGTGTCCGGGTCCCCGCCGACGGTCTCGTCGGCACCGAGCACGACGGCTGGTCGCTCATCACCAACCAGCTCAACCACGAGCGGGTCGCCCTCGCCGCGACCGGCATGCAGGCCGAGGACTTCTACGCGGCCGCGCTCACCGCCGCCCGCACCCCCGATCCGGTGACCGGTCGGCGCCGTGTTGACGAGCCGTGGATTCGTTTCCGGCTGGCCGAGGCGCATGCACGGCTGGCGGCGAACCGCCTGCTCAGCTGGCGTCTGGTGGGGGACGCGGGGGCGGGCCGGGTGGCCCCCGCGGAGGCCAGCGGGGTGAAGTTCGCGGGAACGGAATCGGCAGTCGCGACGTATCGCATGTGTCAGGAGATCGTCGGCGAGGCGGCATTGGTCCGGTCCGGCTCGCCGGGAGTGTTCGGGGACGGCGAGCTGGAGCGGCTCAACAGGGCGGCGCAGATCAACACGTTCGGGGGCGGGGTGGGCGAGGTGCAGCGGGAGATCGTCGCGACGATGCGGCTCGGGATGCGGAGGGGTGGCCGTGGCCGGGGGGACTGACGAGCTGGGGGCGCGGCTCAAGGCGTACGAGGGGCAGCAGGCCTCCCGGGCGGGCACCGGCAAGGACCCGGTCAACCTGCCCATGATCCGGCACTGGTGCGAGGCGATGGGCGACACGAACCCGGCGTACGAGGGGCCGGACGCGATCGCCCCGCCCACCATGCTGCAGGCCTGGACGATGGGCGGCCTCTCCGGGAACGCGGCCCGCACCGGCGCGTACGACGAGATGTCGGCCCTGCTCGACGCGGCGGGCTGTGTCTCGATCGTCGCCACCGACTGCGAGCAGGAGTACCTGCGCCCGCTGCGGCCGGGCGACGAGCCGGCCTTCGACACGGTGATCGAGTCGGTGTCCGGGCGCAAGACGACGAAGCTGGGCACGGGCTACTTCGTCACCACCCGCACGGACATCCGGGTCGGCGGGGAGCTGGTGGGCGTCCACCGCCTCCGCGTCCTCAAGTACGCGCCCGCGGGGAGGCCGGCCAAGGCTCCGCCGCGCCCCCGCCCGGTGGTCAACCGGGACAACGCCGGCTTCTGGGAGGGCGTGGCCGGGGAGCGGCTCCTCATCCAGCGCTGCACCGGCTGCGGCACCCTGCGCCACCCCTGGCTGCCGGGCTGCAACGCCTGCGGCTCCCCCGACTGGGACACCGTCGAGTCGGCCGGCGAGGGCACGGTCTGGTCGTACGTCGTGATGCACCACCCGCCCTTCCCGGCCTTCGACCCCCCGTACGCGGTCGGCCTGATCGAGCTCGCCGAGGGTGTGCGGATGGTGGGCAACGTGGTGGGGGTGCCGTACGACAAGGTGCGGATCGGGCTGCCGGTACGGGTGGAGTTCCGCCGGTACGAGGACGAGGGCGGGGCGTCGACCCTGCCCGTCTTCCGGGTCGCCGACTCGCTCGACACCTTCGGGGCAGCCGGGGCAGCCGCGGCTCCCGGCGCTCCCGGCGCGGAGGTCTGACATGGACTTCACGCCCACCGAGGCCCAGGCCGAGGCCCGTGACCTGGCCGCCAGGATCTTCGCCGACCTCGCCACCCACGAGCGGCTGCGGGCGGCCGGCACCGGCAGCGACCCGGAGCTGTGGAAGGCGCTGTGCGGGGCGGGACTGGTGGCCGCGGTGGAGGAGCTGGGCCTGCTGGGCCTGGTTCTCCTCCTGGAGGAACAGGGGCGTACCACGGCTCAGGTGCCGTACGCGGCGAGCTGCGTGTACGGGCAGCTGGCGATCGCCGCACACGGCACCGACGACCAGCGGGCCCGGCTGCTGCCGGGGATCGGGGACGGTTCGGTGGTGGTGGCCGGGGCCTTCCCCGCCCAACGTGGGGTACGGCCCTCCGCGCGGGGCCGGCTGAGCGGCACCGTCCCCGTCGTCCCGTGGCTGCGGGACGCCACCCATGTCCTGGTCGCGGACACCGGCCGGCGGCTGTGGCTGGTACGACTCGGCGAGGGCACCGGGACCGGCACCGGCACCGAGGAGGTCGAGCTGACCGCGCCCTGGTCGGCGGGGCGGCTCACGCTCGACGAGGCTCCCGCCGAGATGCTGGGCGGCGCGGGCGCCTGCGCCGACGTCCTGGCCACCGCCCGCACCGCCTTCGCCGGTCTCCAGGCGGGCGTCTGCGCGGGCTCCCTCGTCCGGGCCGTGGCCCACACCAACACCCGCGAGCAGTTCGGGCGCCCGCTCGCCACCCGGCAGGCCGTCCAGCTCCGGGCCGCCGACGCCCACATGGACACCGAGGCGATACGGGTGACGGCCTACGAGGCGGCCTGGCGGCGGGACGCCGGTCTGCCGTACGCCACGCACGCGCTGACCGCGGCCTGGTGGGCGTCCGAGGCCGGGCAACGGGTCGTGCACACGGGCCAGCACCTGCACGGCGGCGCGGGCGCCGACGTCGGCCATCCCGTGCACCGGCACTTCCTGTGGGGCCGGCAACTGGACGCGTATCTGGGCAGCGGGAGCGAAGTGCTCCAGGAACTGGGGGAGTTGATCGCGCATGGGAGTTGAGACGACCCGGCCGGGGGCGGGCACCGAGCTGCCGCCGCTGGAGATCCCGATCACGCGGACGCTGATCGTGGCGGGGGCGATCGCGTCCCGGGACTACCAGGACGTGCACCACGACGCCGAACTGGCCCGGCAGAAGGGCTCCCCGGACATCTTCATGAACATCCTGACCACGAACGGCCTGGTCGGCCGGTACATCACCGACTACTTCGGCCCCACGGCGGAGCTCCGCAAGGTCGCCATCCGGCTCGGCGCGCCCAACTACCCGGGGGACACGATGGTGCTGACCGGCCGGATCGAGGAGCTGGACGACGAGCGGGGGACGGCGACGGTCCGGGTGGTCGGCGCCAACGGCATCGGCAACCACGTGACCGGCACGGTGACCCTCGCCTTCGCCGAGGCCACGGTGACCGTCACCGTCACCGACGAGGCGGACGCATGAGCGTGCGGGGCCGGGACTCGCTCGGCGGGCGGGCGGCGGTCGTCGGCATCGGGGCCACCGAGTTCTCCAAGGACTCGGGGCGCAGCGAGCTGCGGCTGGCGGCGGAGGCGGTGCGGGCCGCGCTGGACGACGCGGGGCTGGCCCCGGCGGACGTGGACGGGATGGTGACGTTCACGATGGACACCAGCCCGGAGATCACCGTGGCGCAGGCCTGCGGGATCGGCGAGCTGTCCTTCTTCTCCCGCGTCCACTACGGCGGCGGCGCGGCCTGCGCGACCGTCCAGCAGGCGGCGCTGGCGGTCGCGGCCGGGGTCGCCGAGGTGGTGGTCTGCTACCGCGCCTTCAACGAGAGATCGGGCCGCCGCTTCGGCTCGGGCGTGCAGCACCGGGAGCCGTCGGCGGAGGGCGCGGCGCTCGGCTGGGTGCTGCCGTTCGGGCTGCTCACCCCGGCGTCCTGGGTGGCGATGGCGGCGCAGCGCTACCTGCACGCGTACGGGCTGACCCCGGAGGCGTTCGGGCACGTGGCGGTGACCGGCCGCGCGTACGCGGCGACCAACCCGGCCGCCTACTTCCACGGCCGGCCCGTCACCCTCGCGGACCACGCGGCCTCCCGCTGGATCGTCGAGCCGCTCCGGCTGCTGGACTGCTGCCAGGAGACGGACGGCGGCCAGGCACTCGTCGTCACGTCGGTGGAGCGGGCGCGCGACCTGCCGCATCGGCCGGCGGTGATCGCGGCGGCCGCGCAGGGGGCCGGCCGGGCCCAGGAGCAGATGACCAGCTTCTACCGGGACGACCTGACCGGGCTGCCGGAGATGGGCGTGGTGGCCCGCCAGCTGTGGAGCACCAGCGGACTCGCCCCGGCCGACATCGACGTGGGGATCCTGTACGACCACTTCACGCCGTTCGTGCTGATGCAGCTGGAGGAGTTCGGGTTCTGCGGGCGGGGGGAGGCCGCGGACTTCGTGGCCGAGGCGCGGCTGCCGCTGAACACGCACGGGGGCCAGCTCGGGGAGGCGTACCTGCACGGGATGAACGGGGTGGCGGAGGGCGTGCGCCAGCTGCGCGGCACCGCCGTGAACGCGGTGCCCGGGGCGGGCCGGGTCCTGGTGACGGCCGGCACGGGCGTACCGACGTCCGGGCTGGTCCTGACCTCGGACGGGTGAGGCCGGACACCCCTGGGGTTTCTCCCCCTCAGGGGTAAACCCGCAGGAGTTCCACCCCCGTACTCCACCTTCAGGAGGTGTAGGCAGCCCCACCCCTACAACCTGAGGGGGATTCGGCTTCGGGACCTGCGGCCGATCCGCGGTGACACCGCCCGCTCATAGCGTGGAGCCATGACCACACCCGTCTGCACCAGCGCTTCGGACGCCGCCGCTGTCTCGGCGCGGCAGACCCGCCCGTACGCCCGCCCTTCCTACCCGTCGTTCGCGTCGTACGTCAGGGCCCGTCAGCCCGTGCTGCTGCGCACCGCGCGGTCGCTGACCGCGAACCCGAGCGATGCCGAGGACCTGCTCCAGACCGCGCTCGCCAAGACCTACGTGGCCTGGGAGCGGATCGAGGACCACCGGGCCCTCGACGGCTATGTGCGCCGGGCGCTGCTCAACACGCGGACCTCGCAGTGGCGCAAGCGCCGGGTCGACGAGTTCGTCTGCGACGAGATGCCCGAGCCCGAGCCGGTGCCCGGCGAGGACGACCCGGCCGAACGGCAGGCGCTGCACGACGCGATGTGGCGGGCGATCATGAAACTTCCGGCGCGGCAGCGGGCGATGGTGGTGCTCCGGTACTACGAGGACCTGAGCGAGGTGCAGACGGCCGAGGTGCTCGGGGTCTCGGTGGGCACGGTGAAGTCGGCCGTGTCGCGTGCGCTGGGCAAGCTGCGCGAGGATCCGGAGCTGGACCTCGCGCGTTAGCGGCCCGGCCGGCGGGTCGTGCGGGACCCCCAGGCCTCGCGGGCGTGCGAAGCATCCGGGGCGTGCGAAGCATCCGGGGCGTGCGAAGCCTCCGAGGTGTTCGGAGCCTCCGGGGTGTTCGAAACGTCCGAACAGGCTTTGTTGGCTTTCTCCTAGTGACATACCGCCCGGTATGTGAGCAGAATCAGCGCAGCCCCTTTACCACCGAGTAGGCAATGTCGCCCCCGGGAGGACGCCGTGCTGAGCACCATGCAGGACGTACCGCTGCTGATCTCAAGGATCCTGACCCACGGGTCGAGGGTTCACGGCGCGTCACAGGTGATCACCTGGACCGGCGAGGGCGAGGCGCACCGCCGCAGCTTCGCCGAGATCGGCGACCGCGCGGCCCAGTTGGCGCACGCCCTGCGGGACGACCTCGGAGTCCGGGGCGACGACCGCGTGGCCACCCTGATGTGGAACAACGCGGAGCACACCGAGGCGTACTTCGCGATCCCCTCCATGGGCGCGGTCCTGCACACCCTCAACCTCCGCCTGCCCGCCGAGCAGCTGGTCTGGATCGTCAACCACGCCGCGGACAAGGTCGTCCTCGTCAACGGCTCGCTGATCCCGATGATCGCGCCCCTGCTGGCCAAGCTGCCGACCGTCGAGCACATCGTGGTCTCCGGTCCGGGCGACCGCTCCCTCCTCGTCGGCGCCACCGCGGCCGTCCACGAGTACGAGGAGCTCATCGCCGGGAAGCCGACGACGTACGACTGGCCGGAGCTGGACGAACGCCGGGCCGCCGCCATGTGCTACACCTCCGGCACCACCGGCGACCCCAAGGGCGTGGTGTACAGCCACCGTTCGATCTACCTGCACTCGATGCAGGTCAACATGGCCCAGTCGATGGGCCTGACCGACCAGGACATCTCCCTGGTCGTCGTGCCGCAGTTCCACGTCAACGCCTGGGGCCTGCCGCACGCCACCTTCATGACCGGCGTCAACCTGCTCATGCCGGACCGCTTCCTGCAGCCCGGCCCGCTCGCCGAGATGATCGAGCGCGAGCGCCCCACGCACGCGGCCGCGGTCCCCACCATCTGGCAGGGCCTGCTCGGCGAGCTGACCGCCCGCCCCCGGGACGTCTCCTCCCTCGGCCAGGTCACCATCGGCGGCGCCGCCTGCCCGCCCTCCCTCATGACGGCCTTCGACAAGCTGGGCATGCGGGTCTGCCACGCCTGGGGCATGACCGAGACCTCCCCGCTCGGCACCATCGCCCGCCCGCCGGCCCACGCGGTCGGCACCGCGGAGGAGTTCGCGTACCGCCTCACGCAGGGCCGGTTCCCGGCCAGTGTCGAGGCCCGGCTCAGCGGCCCCGGTGGCGAACGCCTCCCCTGGGACGGCGAGTCGGCGGGCGAGCTGGAGGTGCGCGGCCCCTGGATCGCGGGCGCGTACTACAACGGCCCCGACGCCGAACCCCTGCGTCCCGAGGACAAGTTCAGCGAGGACGGCTGGCTGAAGACCGGCGACGTCGGCACCATCTCCCCCGACGGCTTCCTCACCCTCACCGACCGGGCGAAGGACGTCATCAAGTCCGGCGGCGAGTGGATCTCCTCGGTCGAGCTGGAGAACGCGCTGATGTCCCACCCGGACGTCGCCGAGGCCGCGGTGGTGGCCGTCCCCGACGAGAAGTGGGGCGAGCGCCCGCTGGCCACGGTCGTCCTGCGGGAGGGCTCCACGGCCACCTTCGAGACCCTGCGCATCTTCCTCGCAGAGGAGGGCAAGATCGCCAAGTGGCAGCTCCCCGAGCGCTGGACGGTGATCGAGTCGGTGCCGAAGACGAGCGTGGGCAAGTTCGACAAGAAGGTGCTCAGGAGGCGCTACGCCGAGGGCGACCTGGACGTCACCAGCCTCTGACGGCCGACAGCCCTTGAGCGCCCCACTCTGAGACGCCCCGCGCTGAAGCGCCCCGAAAGGGGCGCGGGGAACTGCGCGACCAGCCACGGACAACCCGCGGCCGACGGTCGGCAGTTCCCCCAACGGCGCTCCCTCAGTTCGTCCCGATCCGCGCCAGCAGGTCCACGATCCGGCTCTGCACCTCGGCACTCGTCGACCGCTCCGCCAGGAACAGCACCGTCTCCCCGGACGCCAGCCGCGGCAGGTCCGCCTGGTCGACCGCCGCCGTGTAGACGACCAGCGGCGTCCGGTTCAGCTGCCCGTTCGCCCGCAGCCAGTCGATGATCCCGGCCTGCCGGCGGTGCACCTGCATCAGGTCCATCACCACCAGGTTCGGCCGCAGCTGCCCGGCCAGCGTCACCGCGTCCGCGTCGCTCGCCGCCCGCGCCACCTGCATCCCGCGCCGCTCCAGCGTCGAGGTCAGCGCGAGCGCGATCTCCGCGTGCTCCTCGATCAGCAGCACCCGCGGCGGATGCTGCTCGCTGTCCCGGGGCGCGAGCGCCTTCAGCAGCACGGCGGGATCGGCGCCGTACGCCGCCTCCCGCGTCGCCTGTCCGAGACCTGCCGTGACCATCACCGGCACCTCGGCCGCCACCGCCGCCTGCCGCAGCGACTGCAGCGCGGTCCGGGTGATCGGCCCGGTCAGCGGGTCCACGAACAGCGCCGCCGGGAACGCGGCGATCTGCGCGTCGACCTCCTCACGGGAGTTCACGATCACCGGCCGGTAGCCGCGGTCGCTCAGCTCCTGCTGGGTGGTGACGTCCGGCGCGGGCCACACCAGCAGCCGGCGCGGGTTGTCCAGCGGCTCCGGGGGCAGCTCGTCGTCCATCGGCTGCGGGCGCGGCGGGTCCGCGACCTCGACCGCCCCGCCCGGACC
Organism: Streptomyces sp. NPDC090499; assembly: GCF_044769305.1. Classification (NCBI taxonomy): domain Bacteria; kingdom Bacillati; phylum Actinomycetota; class Actinomycetes; order Kitasatosporales; family Streptomycetaceae; genus Streptomyces; species Streptomyces sp. NPDC090499. The sequence goes on along the minus strand of NZ_JBIVXP010000004.1, from coordinate 92,315 downwards.
GTCCAGCGGCTCCGGGCCCTCGGCGGCGTTCACGTCGGGTGCGCCTATCGCGTACGACCGGCCACCGCCCTCGGTGGCTCCCACCAGCCGGGACTGCCCGGCCAGCGACGGCTGCGGCAGCGGCTGGGCGGCGACCGGCTGCTCGGCCGGCGGATGCGGCCGGGCGGACTGTGCGGGCCGGGCCGACTGCTCGGCCCCCGGCTGCTCGGCGGCGGTACCCGGCTCGGGGCGCGTGCCCAGCTTGCGGCGCCGCCCGTTGCCGCCCGGCTGGTGCGGGGGCGGGGTCGGCGTCGGCTGCTGCACCTGCGCGGCCTGCCGCGAGAACGGCACCCCCTGCCCCAGCGTCCGCACACTGAACGCCCGGCCCTGCGTGGAGTCCGGGTCGACCGGTGCCGGTGCGGCCGCCTCGGCGGGCAACGGCTGTGCGGCACGCGCCGGTTGGGCGGCGGGCGCGTCGTCGGCGCCCGGCCACTGCTGCGGTACGGGTGCCACCGGCGCGGCCTCCGCGGGCAGCGGCAGCGGCTGGGCGGGAACCGGCGCGGCTTCGGCGGCCGGGACGGGCTGCCCGGGGGCCAGCGGAGCAGCAGCCGTCGGCTGCGGTTGCGGCTGGTTCTGCGGCGCCGCCTGCGCCGGTACGGCCGCGCCCGGGGCGCCTGCCGCCGGGGCGCCGGGGACACCGGCCGCCGCGGCGACCTGGGCCGCCGTCGGCCCGGCCGGCGCCGGGATGCCCTGCGGTTGTACCGGCCGCACCGGCTGCTGTCCGGGAGCGGGCGCCTGTGCGGGCACCGTCGGTACCGCCGCGGCCGCCGGGGTGTTCTCGGCCGGCGGCTGGCCGACCGCCCGCCGCCGGCGGCCGGTCGGCGCCTCGGTGGGGTGCGGCTGCGGCGGGGTGTGGTCCTCGGCCTGGTCGTGCGCCACGGCGTCGTGCCGGCCCTCGTCGCCCGCCGCCTCCGCCGGTTCCCCGGCGCGGACCGGCTCGGGGGCGCGGTCGGCCGCCGCGGGCGGCAGCGCGAAGACCGGGCGGGGCCCGGCCTGCTGCTGCTCCGCCCGCTCGGCCGCGGCGGCCAGCGCCCGTCGGCGCCGCCCGCCGGACTGGCTCTCGTCGAACACCGGCTCGGCTGCCTGCTCGGCGGCCTGCTCGGACGGCGCCGAGGGCAGCGCGGGCGGCAGCGCCTGCCGCTCGTCGGGCTCGCGCCGGGCGCGCCGCCCCGACGCCGGCACGGGCACGCCCTGCGGCGGAACGGTGCCGCCGAGCCCGGTGCCCGAGGCTGCCGCCCCGGCACCCTGCTCGGCCGCCGTCACCACGGCACCCTCGGCGACCCCCGGGCCGCCGTCACTGTCGGCCGGGCGTCCGCGCCGCCGTCCGGTACCGCCGGACCCCGGCTCCGCGCTCTCGATCGCCGGGGGCCCGCTCTCCGGGCCCGCCGCCTCGGCGGTCCGCCGGCGCCGGCGCCCGGTCGGCACGGCCGGGGCCTCGCCCTCGCCGCCCGCCTCGCCGGGAACGTCGCTCTCCAGGAAGGCGTCCACGGAGGACCGCCGGGCCCGCCGCCGCCCACCGGCGCCGGTGTCGTCGGCGGGCGCGACGAGGGCCACCTCGGTACCGGGCGGCGGGGGCACCGCGCCGGCACCGCCCCCGATCGGCACCTCCAGCACGAACGCGCTGCCGCTCATGCCGGGCACCTCGTGCGTCTGCAGCACGCCGCCGTGGGCCCGCACGATCCCCCGCACGATCGGCTCGTGCACCGGGTCTCCCCCGGCGTAGGGACCGCGCACCTCGATCCGGACGACCTCGCCGCGCTGCGCCGCCGCGACGACGACGGTGTTGTCCATGTAGCCGCCCGCGGAGACCGGCGCGTTGCCGGTGGCGTCGACCCCTGCCACGTCCGCGATGAGATGCGCGAGCGCGACGGCGAGCCGCTGCGGGTCCACCTCGGCCTCGATGGGCGGCGCGTGCACGGCGAACTGCACCCGCCCGGGGCCGATCAGCTCCACCGCGCCGTCCACACCGGCGGCGACGACGGCGTCGAGCATGACCTTCGTGCGGTTGACGTCCTCCGCCCCCGCGTCCAGCCGCTGGTAGCCGAGCACGTTGTCGATGAGCTGGGTGATCCGCGAGTAGCCGGCCGAGAGATGGTGGAGCACCTGGTTGGCCTCGGGCCACAGCTGCCCGGCGTCGTCGGCGGCGAGCGCGGCCAGTTCCCGGCGCAGCTCGTCGAGGGGGCCGCGGAGCGACTGCGCGAGCAGCGTCAGCAGCTGCTCGTGGCGCCCGGAGAGGGCCTCGTACCGGTCCTTCTCGCGCTCGCCGAGGGCCGCGTACCGGTCCTCGCCGGCCGCCAGTTCCTCGGCGTGCCGTTCGAGCAGCTCCTCGACCTCGGTGACGTGCTTCTGGCGCAGCGCGGTCAGGTCGGAGGCGTGCTCCTCGGAGAGCCGCTCCACCTCGTTGGCGTGCGCCTTCTCCTGGGCCGTCTTCTCGTCGACGACGGAGTCGTAGGGCCGCCGGTCGGTGAACGTCATCACGGCGCCGACCAGCTGGTCGCCGTCGCGCACCGGTGCGGTCGTCAGGTCGACCGGCACCTTCTTGTCGCCCTTGGCCCACAGCACCTGCCCGCGCACCCGGTGCTTGCGCCCGGAGCGCAGGGTGTCGGCGAGCGGCGACTCGGCGTACGGGAAGGGGGAGCCGTCGACGCGCGAGTGCAGCACGAGGTTGTGCAGCTCCTTGCCGCCGAGCTCACCGGCCCGGTACCCCAGTATCTGGGCGGCGGCCGGGTTCACCAGGACGATCCGCCCGTCGGTGTCCGTGCCCACGACACCCTCGCTCGCCGCCCGCAGGATCATCTCGGTCTGCCGCTGCGAGCGGGCCAGCTCGGCCTCGGTGTCGACGGTGCCGGTCAGGTCGCGGACGACGAGCATCAGCAGCTCGTCGCCGCTGTAGCCGTAACCGTCGTAGGCCTGCTGTCCGTTCTCCAGGTTGGCGCTGGTGACCTCGACCGGGAACTCGGTCCCGTCGGTGCGCCGCGCGATCATCCGGGTCGGCTTGGTACGCCCCCGCGGGTCCATGTGATCGGGCCGCCGCATGGAGCCCGGGATCAGGCGTGAGTCGAACTGCGGGAGCAGGTCGAGCAGCCCGCGTCCCACCAGCGCGGTGCCCGGGGCCTCGAAGGCCTCCAGGGCGATGCTGTTCGCGTTGACGACGGTGCCGTTGGCGTTGACCAGCACCAACGCATCCGGCAGCGCGTCCAGTATGGCTGCGAGGCGAGCAGCGCCTCGGGATGGCCTGCTGCTCACGAGACGCTTCCTCCCTGTTACCGCACCTTGCCGACCGCTCGGGCCATCTTGCCAACCGGCCCGCGGCGTGTCACGCGAGGGAGTCTAAAGGCACCGGTTGCGCTCGCGGCGCCGGATGAGAGGGAGGTCGCACGACGAAGTGACGGCGAACATGTGACCGACACGCTTCGTCTTCGCCATACCTTCGCGAGACTTTTGCGCGAGCGGGGCCGCGCCCGTGGAACGCCTGTGCCTGCCGTCGCCCGCCGGGGCCCGTCGTCAGCCGAGATCACCCGGTGTGCCGAGACCGGGGAGCAGGGGCACCATCCGGTCCCAGCGTCCGATCTCGCACCCGTTGCTGCGGTCGTACGTCGCGTCGACCGGGCGGCCGGCCCAGGTCCCGGTGACACGGGCGGTGGCCGGGCCGCCGTAGAGCATGGTGCAGGCGGTGCCCGGGGCGACCGGTGCGAAGGTGTCCCGGCCCCAGCGGGTGTTCCGGTCCAGCACCAGGCAGGCCCCGGCCACGTCCGGATGGCTGCCGGCGCCGGGGTGGCAGGACAGCTCGTACGTCCCGTCCCGCCCGTTTCCGGTGTGGCGGACGGTGACGGTGAGGTGGTCGCCCGCGACGGCGGCCGAGGCGGGCAGGGCGGGGACGGACCCGAGGACGGCGGCGACGGCCCCGAGGGCGCCCCGCACGGCGAAGTGCGACATGCCCTGCTCAACGCGCGCCCCGGCCGGACGTTGCGCGACGCCCCCGCCGGAGGGAAGGGCTTTGCCCTGCGGCCCGGCTGCCTAGTACCGTGGGAGCCGATTGGTGACACCACGCTCGACTGTGTCATCATCTGCACGCACCACTCGCGCTCACGCGGGCGGATGTGCTGGAGGCGTCGCCTAGTCCGGTCTATGGCGCCGCACTGCTAATGCGGTTTGGGCCTTAAAGCCCATCGAGGGTTCAAATCCCTCCGCCTCCGCACCTGACTCAGGGAGTCCAACCGTTTCGGTCTGGGCTCCCTGATTCGCGTTTTCGGCGTTTCCGCAGCTCACAAGGGGTGCGCCTAACGGATTTCACATGGCGGCGGCAGTCATGTAATGTTCTTCCTGTCGCCGCGAGCGGGCCGGAAGGGCCGGGAGCAGGGACAGGAAAACAAAACAACAAGCACTCGTAGCTTAACGGATAGAGCATCTGACTACGGATCAGAAGGTTGCAGGTTCGAATCCTGCCGAGTGCACAGAGATCAAAGGGCCCCGGATCACTCCGGGGCCCTTCGGCGTTCCGGGGCTGCGGATCTCGTGATCGGTTGCGGCTGTGCCGGCCGCCGCCGCGCCTCGGTGGCGAATCGGCCGGTGCGGTGCATCCTGGAAGCGAGGTCCTGCCCTCCCATGCCACAGCCCGTGCGGCTGCCCCGGAAGGATGTGCGCGCATGCCCGTCGTCATCGCCCGCCTGCATCCCGCGCCGGGCCAGACCCAGAAGGTGCTGGACGTGTACCGCGAGTTCGCCCCGCTGGTCCACCAGGAACCGGGATGCGCGCTGTTCGCGCTGCACACCGACGGCGAGGGTGTCTTCGTCGTCGAGCACTGGCTCACCTCCGAGGACTTCCAGGCGCACGTGGCCGGCGTGAACCTCCAGCGCATCAGGAACGCGCTCACGCCGCTCGTGGCCGCGCCCTCGGAGATCTGGCCGGTGGAGAGCGTCCCCCTCGGCGACCCCGGCAAGGGCGTGATCGGGTAGCGACCTGCCGTCCGGTCCGGCACCGGCCCCCGGCCCGTCCCCGGAAACGTTTTGCCCAGGTGTGATCGCCGTCATGGGTCATGTCGTCGTGAAGCGGGGAAGGCTCATGGTGACGTGGGGCCGGACCGTTGTCGACGCCATGTTGCGCCGGAGGACTTGAGGCCAGTGCCGACGAGATCAGGCCGCACCTGGACCGGCGGCCCCTGCGTGCTGGCCCTCGATTGATCCGTGTGCTTCCCTGAGACGAGAACTGAACAGCGCTACCTCTTCCGCAACTCGGCGCCCGGCGCCGTCGGTTGCGGCCCGACGCAGGTTGACATCCGCGGGGTTCGGAACACCGGCCGAGGTCCGCGGGGCGAGGAGCACGGGGGGTTCATGGAGACGTCAGCGGCTGACGTGGAGATCGACTTCGACGTGGTGAACCTCAGCGGTTCCGCGAATCTGGATCTGGAGGAACTGCCAAAGAACGCTCTTGGCCGGTCCATACGTCGGGTTCGGCGGGACACTCTGGAGCACCGCGCGGTGGACGTGTCCATGTTCACGTCGGCGCTCTGATGGGTGCGTAGACAGCGGGGACCGCGTGGCAGGAGGTGGCACGTGCGTGATGCGAACCCGTTCGTCGAGTGGGTGGTCAAGGTTGCCCAGCCGTGCAACCTGGCATGCGACTACTGCTACGTGTACGAGACGGCGGATCACAGCTGGCGGCACAAACCGCCCGTCATGGCCCCCGGGACCGCGGACCAGCTGGCCCGCCGCATCGCCGAGCACGCCAGACGTCACGCCCTGCCCCGGGTCCGGGTGACCCTGCACGGGGGCGAGCCCCTGCTCGCCGGCCCGTCCCGAATCGAACACCTGCTGGCAGTACTGGAGTCGGAGCTCCACGGCACGGCTGAGTGTGATATCTCCGTGCAGAGCAATGCGACACTTCTCAATCCCTTATGGATGGACCTGTTCCGCCGACACGGGGTGTCGGTGGGCGTCAGTCTTGATGGCGGTCGCGAGGCGAACGACCGCCACAGGCGTGCCAGGAACGGGCGAGGCAGCCACGCCGCCGTCCAGAGGGGATTGGAACTCTTGAGGAGACCCGAGAACAAGGCGCTGTTCGCGGGCCTGCTCTGCACCGTGGACCTCGACAACCCGCCGCTCGACGTCTTCGAGTCCCTGCTCGCGCACGAGCCGCCGGCCGTCAACTTCCTGCTGCCGCACGCCACCTGGGAGCACCCGCCGCCCGGCCACGACCCGGTTCGCACACCGTATGCGAACTGGCTCCTGACGGTGTTCGAAAGGTGGTACGCGGCACCGCGTCAGGAGACCGGCGTCCGCCTGTTCGAGGACCTCGTGGACCTCGCGCTCGGCGGTGAGGTGCGCTCGGAGAGCACCGGACTGGCCGACACCGACTTCCTGGTGGTCGAGAGCGACGGGACGATCGAATTATCCGACTCCCTGAAGATCACGCAGGAGGGCGGCGCGGCCACGGGGCTCGACATCTTCGCCCATGACTTCGACACCGCCGCGCGGCACCCGGCCGTGGCCGACGCCCGCCGCGGGGGGCTGGCGGCGCTCGCCGACGTGTGCCGCGGCTGTGAGGTCGTGCGGATGTGCGGCGGCGGCCTTCGTGCCCACCGCTTCCGCCCGGACACCGGCTTCGCCAATGCCAGCGTGTACTGCGCCGACCTGCGCGTGCTCACCACCCGGATCCGGGACCGCGTCGTGGCCGACGCCGGCGCCCTGCTCGGGAGCATGTCGTGACGGCCCCGGCGACCCTGCGGATGAGCGTCGCGGACTTCGCGGGCCTGGCGGCCTGTCGGCCGTCCCCGGCCGCCCTGCGGGTCCTGCGGGACGGCCAGGTCTCCCGGCGCCTGCTCATGCTGATGAGTGTCGCCGACGCGGCCCGCAGCAGCCTGCCGGAGTTCTGGGAGTCCTCGGGAGCGGCGGCCTGGGAGCTGTGCCTGCGGGCCCGCGGCGCGGACGTGCGGGCCTTCGAGGACGTACTGCTCCATCCCCATGTCGGTGTCTGGCTGGGCCGTTGCCTGCGGGAGCTGGACGACCCGCGTGCCGCCGTCCGGGCGAGCGCCGAATGCGCCCGGCTGACCGGTCTGGCGGCCGCCGCCGCGTTACGGGCCGGTCTCCGCCCGCACCTCGCCCTCCCGGCACCGGGCTCCCTGGTCTGGCTGCCCACACTGGGCAGCGTCCGGTCGGCCGAGGACGCGCGGGAGGCCCGCCTGCGGGGTGACGTCCTGGACCTGGCCGGGCGGTCCGTGGCCCTGCTGGAGCCGGACGAACCCGCCCTCGGCGACCCGGCCCTGTGCGCACCGCGCCCGCTGACCGCCACGCCTGCGGGAGACGCGCCGCCGTTGTCGGTGGTCCTGGAGGACACCGACCCCTACCGGGACGCGCACCGCCATCCGGTGCTGCCCCGCCAGACGGCCGGGGAACTGCACGCCTGGCAGGTGTCGGTGGCCTCGGCGTGGGACGTGGTGACCCGCCTCGTCCCGGAACGGGCGGCGGCCTGTGCCGCCCTGTGGACGGCGCTCGTGCCGCTGCGGCCGCCGTGGACCGGGCGGGGGGTGAGTTCCTCGGCGCGGGAGGCCTACGGGGCGATCGCGGCCTCGTACACCACCGATCCGGTACGGCTGGCCGAGACGGTGGTGCACGAGAGCGCGCACATCGCCTTCGGGGCCCTGGCCGATCTGGTCGATCTCGCGGATCCCGAGGACCGCACCCTGCAGCAGGTCGGCTGGCGGGAGGACGCCCGTCCGGTCGGGTCCGTGCTCACGGGAACCCACGCCCACCTGGCGCTGCTGGAGTTCTGGCGCCGCCGCCACCGGGAACTGGGCGGTGCGCAGGCCCGTGCCGCGCGGGCCCGGCTGCACCACTACGGGCGGCAGGTCGCGGACGCCCTGGGGATTCTGCAGGTCCACCCCGCGCTCACGCCCATCGGCGCCCGCTTCGTTGCGAACATGGCGGAAGAGGCGGCGCGCTGCGGCTTCCCGGTGCGTCCGCCACCCTCCCTGCGTCGCAGTGGTCCCCCACCCGTTCGGGTGGCGTCGCGGCGGGCGCCGAACCTGACGCGAAGGCGCGGAGCTTCCTCCCCTGTACAGGGCGTGGCGGGCCCGGGCCGTGGTACGGCCGGGTGCGGCGGGAAGACGTCCGACGAAACGACACCGGGGGCGGGCTGATATATGAGGACGCGGTGGCAGGGCGGAAACGCGACGGCGCGGCGGAAAGCCGCGACCGCGCAGCGAGCGGCGAGACCGCGCGGCCTGGGCGCATCACCAGATTATCGCCATGTCCGGAACAAACATCGACGTGGTGCCGGTGGTGACGAGTCGCGCGGAGTGTGCCCCGCAACCACTCGGACCGTCCGCCGGTCCGGCTCGCCCCGGGACCGCGTTGTGCCAATGGAGCCATCGTGAGCCACTTCTACTTGAGTCACGTTCGCACCGTCGACGAGGAGTGGGTGGCGTCGTTCTTTCACGACCTCTGCCGGGTCGTCGCCCAGCGCACGGGACGCTCCCCGGAAGCCGTGGGGGTCCGTGGGAAGCCGCACTCGTCGGACGTGTCGGTGGATCTGCTGGGCCGCTCCACCGTCCTGGTCGTGCTGCACTCGCCCCGCTACTTCAGCCAGTCGTACTGCCGGGCCGAGCTGTCCTACTTCCAGCGGCGCCTCAACATGCAGCGGTCCAGGACCGGGCACAGTGCGGACGCGGTCGTCCCCGTCATGTGGGAGCCCGACCCCGCGCACGCGCTGGACGCCGTCCTGCCGTACCCGCCCCTCGGCGCGCGGTCCCAGGCCTACCGGCGTGACGGGCTGCTGCACCTGCTGCGGCTGAAGGCGCGCTACCGGTCCGACTACGAGGAGGTGCTGAGGGCCACCGCCGACCGCATAGTCGTAGCCGCGGAGCAGCTGCCCGAGGTGTACGGATTCGATGCGGCCGGCAGCCATTCCCCCCTCGGCGCGCCGGTTCCCGCCGCCGGTCAGGCGGTGAGTTTCGTCGTGGCGTCCACGGCCGAGGACGACCTGCCCGAGGAGCGGCGCTCCAGCCAGTACTACGGGAAGACGGCCCTGGACTGGTCGCCCTACGCTCCGGGGGAGCACGAGGCGCTCGTCTCGCTGGTGAAGAACACCGCCACCGCCCTGGACTTCACCGCGACCGTGCTGCCGCTGGACCAGGAGACCGTCGACCGGATCAGCGGGGCAGGTGATCCCGAGCAGCTCGTCGTGCTCCTCGTGGACGCCTGGGTGGCCATGCGGCGGGAGAAACGCCGGCTGCTGGCGGCCGTGGACGACCGCAGCCCCGATGCGACCACGGCGCTCGAACCCAGGTCCCGCGACGACACCGAGTCGCTCGAACAGACCGTCACCCTCGACGAACTCCTGGACCGCGCGCTTCCCCTGATGCGAGGTCAGCACAGCGAGTACGACCGCTGGGGGCTGCCGGACGCGGAGAGCTTCACCTCCTCCCTGCGCAAGGTCCTCATCCGCCTCCAGAACGAGGCGCTCAAGTCCGTGGAGCCCGTTCGGTCACCGGCCACGCCGGCCGAAGGTCTCCGCACGTTTCCCCTGCTCGGAAGGTATTCCTCATGACGTTCGACTCGGGTGACGCCGGCACCCGCGAGTCCGGCACGATCGTCACGTTCTACTCGTTCAAGGGCGGCACCGGCCGCACCATGGCCCTGGCGAACGTGGCCTGGATCCTGGCGAGCCACGGAAAACGCGTGCTGGCCATGGACTGGGACCTGGAGGCGCCGGGGCTGCACCGCTACTTCGCCCCCTTCCTCGGCGACCCGGAGCTCGACTCCACGCCCGGTCTCATCGACCTGATCCGCGGGTTCGACCTGGCCAGGCCGCGGCCGGCCGACGGCGACTACAGCCAGTACGCGAGGGTGGAGCGCTTCGCCTCGACCCTGGCATGGAGCTTCGACAGCGGCGGCTACGTCGACTTCGTCTCCCCGGGGCGGAAGACCCCGGAGTACTCCGAGACGATCAACACGTACGACTGGAAGGGGTTCTACGACCGCCGGGGCGGCGCGGCCTTCCTGCACGCCCTGCGCGAGGACATGCGGCGCAACTACGACTACGCCCTGATCGACAGCCGGACGGGCTGGAGCGACACGTCCGGCATAACCACGATGGTCATGCCGGACGTACTGGTGGACTGCTTCACGCTGAACACCCAGTCGGTGGACGGCAGCGCCAGCGTGGCCGCGGACGTGCGGCGCACGGTCCCGCACGTCAAGATCCTCCCCGTGCCCATGCGGGTGGAGGACGCCGAGCAGGAGAAGCTGGTGATCAGCCGTGGCCACGCCCGGCAGCGCTTCCAGGAGTTCCTGAAGGACACGCCGCGGGCCGCCGACCCCGACGGCTACTGGGGCGCGGTGGAGATCCCCTACAAGCCGTTCTTCGCCTACGAGGAGGTGCTGGCCACCGTCGCGGACACGCCCCGCCAGCCCGCCTCGCTGCTGGGCGCCTACGAACGCCTCACCTCGGTGATCACGGACGGCCAGGTGACGGCCCTGCGTCCGGTCGAGGAGCCGGTGCGCAGGCAGCTGCTCGCCCGCTTCCAGCGGGTACCGGTACCCGGCGGCCGCCTCGTGCCCCGGGTGCGGGTCGACTACGCGCTGCGCGACGGCGCCTGGGCGGAGTGGATCGCGGCCCAGCTGCAGGCCGTGGGCATCGCCGTGTCGCTGCGCGGGAGCAGTCCCTCCGTGCCGCTGTCCAGCGGACCGGCGGACGGAGCCGACGTGGTCGTGGCGCTGCTCTCGCCCGACTTCGCGACCACACCGGTCGCGGACGAGGTGCGCGCCCTGGCGGCGGCCGCCGAAGGGCCCAGGATCATAGGGCTGCGCACGCGGGAGCACCAGCCCGAGCCGGCGCTGCGCGGGCTGCCCGGATTCACCCTGGTGGACGCGCCCGCCGCACAGGTGCTCAGCAAGTTCTTCGGCCTGCTGGAACTCGAGGCGCCGTCCTCCGAAGTAGGTGACGGCCTCACCTATCCGGGCCTGGCCCCCCGGATCTTCAACGTGCCGCGCCGCAACAACGCGTTCACCGGTCGCGACGTGCAGCTGGACCGGCTGCGGTCCGAACTCAGTTCCGAGTCCCTGCGTGCGGAGACACCGGTCGGCAGGGTCTTCCTGTACGGCCTCGGCGGGATCGGAAAGACCCAGATCGCGCAGGAGTACGTCCACCGGTACGGTTCCCAGTACGACCTCGTGCACTGGGTTCCGGCCGAACAGCCGAACCGCATTCCGCAGCTTCTTGCGGAACTCGGACTGGAACTGGGAATTCCGGGCGACACGGTCGACGAACGTGCCCAGGCAACCGTGACAGCGCTGAAAAACGGAGATCATGGTCGCTGGTTGCTGGTTTTCGACAACATCACCGAAAACCAGGACATGAACGGAGAGACCCAGGACCGGGACGAGGGAGACACCACAGTGGAGCGGTACCTTCCCGCCGAGGGGCCGGGACACGTCATCCTCACCGCCCGGCGGTCACCTCACGAGGAGAACCAGACCGCCGTGGAGGTCGACGCCTTCAACAGGTCCGAGAGCATCGCCCTGCTGCGCCGCAGGGTGGACGGACTCTCCGCGGAGGACGCCGACCGGATCGCCGAGACGCTCGGCGACTTCCCGATGGCGATGGAGCTCGCGGCGGCCTGGCTGCGGCAGACGGCCATGCCCCTGGACACCTACCTCGAACTGGTCAACAGCCGGGTCAGCACGGTGCTGAGCGGCACCGGCGGCAGCGGTGACAGCCAGCAGGAGTCCCTGCTGCCGGTCTGGCGGCTGACCGTCGACCGGCTCGGCAACGAGCGGCCCGCGGCGGTCCGCCTGCTCGAACTGTGCGCCTTCCTCTCGCCCGAGCCGATCGCGCACTCCCTCCTCTACAGCGACGCCATGCGCAACCGGCTCGCCGAGGAGACCGGCGACGAATCCGTGCTCGACCCGATGGTGATGGGGTACCTCATCCGTGACCTCGGGCGGTACGCGCTGGCCACGGTGGACCAGCAGAGCGGCTCCATCCAGGTCCACCGGCTGGTCCAGGCCGCGGTGCGCGAATGGCTGAAAGAGGACCCCGAGCGCGAGGAACGGACGCGGCGCCAGGCACAACTCGTGCTCGCGGGAGCGCTGCCCTCGGCCTCCCTCCCGGAGGACAGCGTCACGGTCCGGCAGCGCTTCGCGGAGCTGCTGCCCCACCTGGAACCTTCCGAGGCGCTGACCAACACCGACGCACGGGTGTGCGAGTGGGTCATCCGCCAGGTCCGCAACCAGTGGCGGATCGGCGACCACCGGGCCGCCGCCGCGTTGGGGCAGAAGGCGCTCGACATCTGGACGGACTCCCTCGGCGCGGACCATCACCTCAGGCTGCGGCTGGCCGCCCAGGTGGCCAACCCGCTCCGGTCCCAGGGCCGTTACCGGGATGCCCACGCGCTGGACGCCGACACCCTGCAGCGTCAGCGTGCGCAGCTCGGTGAGGACGACGGCTACACCTTGGTGACCGCCCGCAACTACGGCGCCGACCTGCGTGGCCTCGGCCGCTACCAGGAGGCTCACGACGAGGACGACAGGACCTACCAGCTCTACCTGAACAGCCAGCACTTCGGCGTGGACCACGAGGACACCCTGCGGGCCGCGAACAACCTCGGTGTCTCGCTCATTCTGGCCGGCAGGTCCTCGGACGCCCTGAAACGGGCGACCGAGACGTATCAGCGGTCCCGGCAGGCACTGGGGCTTCAGCACGTTCTCACGTGGGCTTTCGCGGGCAGCGTGGCGCTGGACCGCCGGGAGACGGGTGACTACCAGGGCTCCCTCGACCTGCTCATCGAGATCCGCAAACGGTTCGTCAACATCCTGAAGGACGAGCAGTCCGACGACGTGCTGCGCACGGACGCGTCCCTCGCGGTGACCCAGCGCCGCCTCGGCAACTACGCCGAGGCGGAGGCCCTGACGCGTTCCACCCTGAACGTGTACCGGCAGCGCTACGGCGAGGCGCACCCCGACACCATGTCGTGCACGGCCAATCTCGCCTGCGACCTGCTCGCCCTGTCGCTGGTGGACCCGGTCCGCGGGTCGGAGGCGGTGGACCTCGGGAAGCAGAACTTCGAGCGCTACCGCGAGCGTCTCGGCCCCGACCACCCCTTCACCCTGTCGGCCGCGACCAACCTGGTGGCCATCCTCAGGAACCGCGGCGAGACCGAGCCGGCGACGGAACTCGCCGAGGAGACGCTCCCGCTCCTCGTCGAGCGGCTGGGCGCCTCCCACCCCGCCACCGTCGCCTGCCGCGCCAACCGGGCCGGCGTGCTGTCCGCGCTGGGCCGGTACGACGAGGCGCTGGCCCAGGACGAGAAGGCCCGCGAGGCCTATCGCGCCCACTACCGCAATCACCACCCCCGGGTGCTCTGCGCGGAGTACAACGTCGCGCTGGGCCGCAGCCTCATGGGGGACGACAACACCTCCCAGGGCGTCCGCGGGGCGGTGCTGGCCGCCGAGCGTGAGTTCGGGCCGCACCACCCCCTGGTCCGGGTGATGAACGACCGGAAGCGGATCGACTTCGACCTGGAGATGCCGCCGGTCTGAGCCGGCCGTGCGCGTGGCCGCCCCGGAGCCGTGCCGGGGCGGCCACGGCACACCGCGTCAGTTGTGCAGAGTCGTCCCGTACCTGCGCACGAACCGGCGCACCGTACGGTTCATCTCCTCCTCCCGCCAGGCGGGCAGGCCCTCCAGCCGGGTGTGCGCCCCGGTGGCGCCGAGCAGTTCCCCGTCCACCACGAACAGGAACAGCAGCCCCACCGGGTACGCCGTGTCGAGCGCCCTGACCAGGTCGGCGTCCGGAGGATGCGGGACGATCACGACCACCGGTCCGAAGTCGTGCTCGTGCTCGCGCAGCGTCTCCTCGTCGTGGACGTCGAACTCCTCGCGCAGTTCCTCTCCGATGCGCTGCACCAGGTCGCCCAGGACGCCGGTGCCCGCGGTGAGCGCGACGACGAAGTGGTCCCAGGGCAACGGCTGTTCGCTGGCCCGGTGGATGTAGCGGCGGGCCGTGTCCGTGGAGAGCGCGGGCAGCACCGCGACCCTGGGGGAACCGGTGCCGAGCACCCCGCGCATCCGGTCCGCCTCGGCCGCGGGCACCCGGGCGTGGGTGACGCTCAGCTGGATGAGTTCCCGCGAGGCGTCCGGGCCGGACAGGGGCAGCAGCTCGGTGAGGGCCAGCCGCAGCGGGTCGGTCTCGGGCTCGCTCGGCCGTTCGGCCAGCAGACCCGAGGCGAGCCGGTGGCGCATCAGGGGGGACAGCGTCTCGACCGGAACGCCCAGCGTCGCGCCGGCCCGGCCCAGGCTCTGCGCATCCACCTCCCGCAGATGGTGGACCACCCGGTGGTGCACCTTCGCTCCGATCAGGTCGGCGCGCATCAGATCGAGTTGGGGCCTGATGTCGCGCCGTACGGATTCGATGTCGTCCTTTCCCGGCCACTCCACGGTCTGCCGTCTGTTCGGGCTGAGCGATCCCAGGCCGCTCTTCTCCAGTGCCTCCAGGGTCACTTCCGGGAGCATCAGCAGGATCACCGGGAAACCGTCGTGCCGGTTGCGCAGTTCCGCCATGGCCAGCTCGTTCTGCACGTGCTCGGACTTCAGGGCATGGTCGGACACGATCAGGAGCATGCCGTGGGCACGGCCCATGCCGTCGGAGATGGCCTCCATCCAGTCCTGTCCCGGTATCAGGGACTCCCGGTCCACGATGATCGGCTCGCAGCCCTCCTGGTACAGCAGTTCCTCCATGGCACGGCGGGCCGGCCAGCAGTTGCAGGGGCAGCCCGGCGGTTCGCTGCGGCTGAGGAATACATGGGGACCGGGCATGGGACTCCTCGTACGGGACCGTGACGTGTCAGGAAGCGGAGGGGGCGAAGGGGTCCGTGGCCCCGTGCGGCGGCGGGTGGGCGGCCGCGCGGATCCGGAACCAGCGGGTGCGGCCCGCGCCGAGTTCGACGGTGACCAGGCCGTCGGGATCCGGTCGCAGGACGGGTGGCGGCGCGTCGCGCGGGTGGTCCGGGAGATCGTCGGCGATCTGGATCAGCTCGGTCCCGGCGGCCGCCTCCGGCAGCGGGACCCGGGCGGTGACCGGCGCGTCGGCCGTGCTGGTCAGGCAGAGGACGGCCTGCCCCGCGTGGTCCCGGCGAACGGCGGTCACCCGCGCGGAGCCGGTGGGCGGCCGCTGCACTGCGCCGTGGCGCAGGGCCAGCTGTGCGGCGCGCGCCGCGAGCAGCGGGGCCGGGGTCGCGGCCGCCCGGCCTGCCGGTGCCAGGACCGAGGCGGGGACCTCCCGGCAGCCCGGCAGGGCCAGGAGCAGGCAGGCCTGCGGATGGGGGAGCCCGTCCGGCAGGGACCAGCTGTCGTGGGACCCGTTCAGGGCGGTCGTCGGCTCCGGGGGCGCGTGCAGGGTGAGGTGGCCGGCGCCGAGTGCGAAGTCGGAGGTGCCCGTCGTGACGACCGCCGCCTGCGGATAGGCGTCCAGCAGATGGCGCAGCCGGACGAGCAGGGAGGCCGGCCACCGGGCCGTGCCGCCGAGCCGGAGCCCGTCGACCGAGGCCTCCAGCAGGTCGCGGGCCCGGCCGAGCAGTTCGCCGTGCGGGGTGTCCTCGCCGGGCGGCGCCAGTTCCACCAGTACGCGCAGCCCCTGGTCGCGTGCCCCCGCCAGCAGGGCGGCGAACTCCGCCGAGTCCGGCGGCAGGGCGGCCGGCAGGCAGACGTGCCCGACGCCCCGGCGCCGGATGCCGGCCGGCAGCCCGGCCACGTCCTCCGGCAGCACCACCCCGACGCTGTCCCGGAGCCAGCCGGGCCCCGCCCCCTCGGGCGGTGCGGGCACGGGCCCCGGGGTGAGCAGATGGGTCCGGCCGTCCTCCGCGCGGATCTCCACCTCGCCGCCGTGCCCCGACACCAGCAGCAGCCCGCCCGTCGCCGGATGGACCTCCCGCACCCGGAAGGGCATCGGCACCGCCGTGACCGCCCCGCCCGCCGGCCAGGCCAGCCGCAGCAACCGGTCCCCGCCGTCCGCGGCCACGACCAGTCCCGCGTCGCCGGCCAACGCGAGCGAGGACGCGGGCGCCGGCAACGTGCCCAGCAGGGCGGCCGCACCGGCCGCCGCCACCCCGTACACCCGCCCGTCCGCACAGCCCCAGACCACCGCCCCCGACCACGGATCCCCGCACAGGGCCGTGACCCCGCCCCCCGGAGCCTGCTGCCGCCGTCCGGGACCGGTGGCCGGGCCTGCGGCCAGGTCGTGAACCGTCACCCCGCCGTGCGCGTCGGCCACGGCCACCAGGCCGGCCCGGACCGAGGCCCACAGGTGTGTCACCGGCGCGGGATGCGACAGCGTGCCCAGCGTCCGGCCGGGGTCCCCGTCGTCGACGAGGAGGACGTCGTTCCCGGTGGCCAGGCACAGCACGCCGCGTTCCCGGGTCCGGGACCAGCCCACGGCCGACGGCTGCTCGGACAGCGGGTGCAGGACGGCGTCGGCCGTGCCGTCCACGGCCGACGTCACCACGTGCAGTCCCTTGGCGCTCACCACCGCCGTGGCCGCGGGCCCCGCGTCGGCGACCGCGAGCAGGCGCGGCTGCTCGGGCAGATCCACGCAGAGCACGGACTCGCCGTCGTCGACGCGCAGGGCGGTCCGGCCGTCCGCGGTGGTCGCGGCCGCCGCCCGGTGGCCCGCCCGTGCGCACAGCAGCGTGCCGCCGAGCTCCGCCTGCGCGGCCAGCAGCGTGCCGTCCGCGCGGACCTCGGCGGCCACGCTGACGCCCAGGGCGGTGTATTCGCCGTCGTACAGGTCCAGTTCGTGCCACTGGGTGCCGGGCAGCGCGCCGCGCAGCCGCAGCTGGACGCGGCCCGCCCCGCTCGCCCCGCAGACCAGGGCGTCCCGCTCCGGGGGCCGGCTCAGCACCAGGCCCTGCGCCGAGGCCCGGACGCCGATGTCCACCTCGGTGTGGACCAGTGCCCGTACCGTCCGCACCTCGTCGGCGGTGGCCCGGGTCAGCAGGGCACGCGGCGGCTCCATGCCCAGCCGCTCCGCCGCCATCAGCTGCAGCCGCCAGGCCGGCAGGGAATCCCGTACGGCGGCCGGCAGCCGGGGCAGGAAGCGCAGGATCCAGCGACTGGCCTCGGCCGCCGCGACACCCTCGGCGAGCACCTGCCGGAAGAGCGGGGCCAGCGTCCGTTCGACCTCGGCCTCGGCGGGCGGCGGACCGGTCGTCGCCGACCACAGCAGCTCCTCGAAACCGCGGACCAGGGGCGGTGCGCTGCGATGGGCGGCGAGGGTGAAGTCGCGGACCGAGCCGAGCAGGTCCAGGTCATGGTCGTACAGCTCGCGCCGCAGCTCCGCGCTGACCTCCGGGTACAGCACCAGCGCGCGGCTGTCGGCGGCCTCCACCAGCGGTGAGAAGTACAGCCTCGCCTCCAGGCCGGCGCTGCTGTCCGGGGCGAAGCGGAGCCGGGCGCTTCTGAGGAAGTACGGCTCCGCCTGCGCGGCCAGGCACAGCGACCTGGCCAGCCGTACCACGGCGGGCCGGTGCCGGCGCTCCTCCGCTATCAGCTGGAAGGCGGTGCGCTCGGGGGCCGCCGTCATCGTCGCCTCGCCCGGCGCGGGTCCCGGCGGGCCGCGGTCTGCGCGAGCCGTACGGACACCCGGCGGTCCAGCGGAACCAGCGCGACCGTCCGCCGCACGGCCGCCGGGTACTCCTCGGCGGGATAGGGCGTCAGGCAGACGACGGGGTTGCCCGCCTCCCGCAGCCGGCGCAGGTACGGCAGCCAGCTCGCCGGCGGCGAGTGGTGGCGGCCCGGTGCCGGCGGCCGCAGGTGCCCGAGGTCGGAGAGCAGGAGCACCGGCTGCCCGTACGGCGGCACCGGGTGGGGCTCCCAGGTGCGTCCCCGGTCGCGGCTGACCCCCTGGGCGATGCGCACGTCCAGCACGCGCAGGCCGCCCGGCGGCAGGATGCGGCCCGCGAGCCGGGTGATCCACTCCTGGTCGTGCCGGAACGGCCGCATCGACTCGCCGCGGTCGAGCAGCAGCAGTGCTCCGGCCCGGGTGGTGGTCCGCTGCCGGTAGGGCACCCGCGGCCGGCCGGGCTGACCACCGGCGAGACTGCGCACGACCAGGTCCACCAGCCGGGGGTGGTCGACGGCGCGTCCGGTCGTGCGCGTGCCGGCCATCGCGAGGAAGACGGCCCGCTCGGTCCGCGGGTCCCAGGGCGGGGCGGGCCGTGGCTGGGCCGTCGGCCAGGGCACGTCGAACGCCTCGGGGTGGCCGAGGAGTTCGCCGGTGCCGTCGTCCGGGGGATCGGGCAGGCCGGTCTCGCGCCACTCCGGCCGTTCCGCGCCCCGGCCCGGTGCCGGGTGCGCGGCGCGGACCAGCAGCAGCGAACCGCCGGTGGCCGACCGGGTGTCCGGGCCGGGGACCTGTTCGGGCGGGGCCGGGGTCCGGCGGTACGGACCCGGGCCGGTGGCGTCCCCCGCACCGCGGCCGGGCGGGGTGTCCGCGCCGCGGGTCCGGCCCGGGGTTCCGGTGCCGGTCCCCGGGCGGCTCGCGCCGCCCGCCGTCCCCTCGCCCCGGAACGCCTGCCCCGGGTCCGCGGCGTGGCGGGCGGGACCGTCGGTGGTCAGCGCCAGTCCCAGGGCCGCGGCCAGCGTGGTCAGGCCGTCGGTGTCGGACACCCCCAGGGCGCGGGCCGCCCGCAGCAGTTCCCCCAGGCGGGCCGGGCTTCGGCTCATGTGTAGGAGAAGGGGTCGGCGGAGCCCTTCATCATGGCGAGGTCCGCGACCGCCCGCCACTCCGGCGATTCGACCGTCAGGTCCATCTGGTGGCAGGCCCGCAGGGTGTCCAGGAACTCGGCGGTGCTCGCCGCCGGCCGGGACGCCACCGACTCGTGCTCGAACATGTCGGCCAACTCCGCTGTGAGCGCCTCGTCGTAGTCGTCCCCCATGTGCAACCGGGCGACCTTCAGCAGGTGTTCGCGATCGGGTGCGTCCAGCCTCAGCTGGATGCAGCGGCGCAGGAAGGCGGTGGACAGCTCCCGTTCCTCGTTGCTCGTGATCACCACCAGGGGTGCGCCCGTGCCCTCGGCCGCGGTCACCGTGCGGCGGTCGGGGCCCACGAAGCGGAGGTTGTTGAGCGGATCGAGGAGGGCGTCCGGGACATCGGGGTCGGCCTTGTCGATCTCGTCGATGAGGACCACCGCGGGCCGGTCGCGGAACGCGGGCAGGCCCTCCTCGTCCACGGCCGGGTCGAGCGCCTTCCACAGCGGGCCGGGCCGGAAGTAGGCCCGCGAGCCGGGGGCCTGGAGCAGGCCCTGCGTGGCGTCGTTGAGCTGGCGGAACGCCTCCTCGCGCCAGAGCAGGTCGTGCGGTTCGGTGCGGGCGGTGACCACCTCGGCGTAGTAGCGGAACCGCATCAGCCGTGCCACGTTCGGCGCCAGCGCCGACTTGCCCGAGCCGGGCGGGCCGAGTACGAGCAGCGGGCGGCCGGACGCCAGAGCGACGTTGACGGCGAGGACGGTCCGGTGGTCGAAGAGGTAGACCTGGTCGTCGAGGCGGCCCGTGCCGCGCGCGGGCGTACGGCCGGTCGGCGCAGGCCGGTAGGTCTCCTCGGCCGGGTCGAAAAGCTTGATCAAGCCCACTGCCCCCCATTGTCAGCCCGTGGTTCCGGCGCACCGCACCCCGTTGCACTCTTCCCCTCGGGGCGTACGGCCACTACTCCGTCGACGAATATGGCCGACCGCGCGGTTCTCCCGGAGCGGCCGGAACCGCCGCGGAATCCGCGCAACCCGCGGCGTCCGCGGGACGATCCGCGGGTCCGGGAAACCGTCAGGTGCGCAGCCGGCGCCGTATCCGGACCTCGGGCAGCGCCGCAGCCTCCGGCACCCCGCTGCCCGGCTGTCCGGCTGCGTCGGCCGTCCTCGCCGCCCCGGCCGCTCCGGCCGCTCCGGCCGCTCCGGCCGCTCCGGCCGCTCCGGCCGGCCGGACCCCCGGCCCGCCGGTCACCAGGTTCACCCGGCTCAGCCAGGGCGCCCGGCGCAGACCGGCCGGTACCGGCAGGTCCGGCCACGGATCGATGTCCAGGAACATGACGGCTGAGGACTCCAGCGCCGTCAGATCCCTCAGGTTCGGGCAGCGCAGCACCCGCAGCGAGCGCAGCGACCGGCAGCCGCCCAGCTCCGGCAGGGCGGTGAGCGACGGGTCGTCCGCGAGGACCAGCGAGCGCAGTCCGGGCAGCCGCGGCAGGAGTGCGGCCAGCTCGTCCACCGGGCCGGTGCAGCGCAGTTCGGTCACGGCGGTGTCCGCCCGGAGCAGGGCGCGCAGCTCCGCGGCCGACCGCGCGTCCGCCCGCCGCACGGCGGGACGGGGCGGCGGGCTGCCGGCCGACAGCCGGCGCGGCCGGCCGCCCGTCGTCGCGAGGACACTGCGCGGGGTGCCGGTGCCCGCCTCGGCGGTCCGCAACTGGCCGAGGAGCTCGCGCAGTTCGGCGGACGGGTGCCGGACGAGCAGCTCGTCGGTGTCCGCGCCGGGCGAGCGCGCCAGGTGCTGGGCCGCCAGGAAGGTCCTGATCTCGGGGCCGGGAAAGGCCACGGTGTCGGGTCCGGGCCGGAAGACCACGCCGGCCCGGTCCGCGAGCGCGACCAGCAGCCGTTCGGGCGAGGCGGCGTCCGAGGCACCGGGGTCGCGCAGCGCGCCGAGCGCGGTCCGCAGCGGGATGCGGGAGCTGTCCAGGCCGAGGGCGGCGACGGCCAGCAGGCCGGAGGCGGTCCGCAGGACGCTGTCGGGCACCTGGTCGGCGGCGAGGCCGGGCACGGGCACGGAAGGTGAGGACGGCCCGGCCGGCTCCTCCCGGACCCGCCGCCACACCGCCGAGACGCCCGCGCGCAGCAGACGGTGCCGCGGCACCGGTTCCGGCCGGCCCGGATCGCCCGCTGCCCGCAGCAGTGCCGCGGCGGCGGCCGGGCGGCCGGCGACTCCGAGGAGCAGCGGATCGGTGTCGAACCGCCGGAGCAGCGCGATCACGGCCCGCCGGTCGCCGGAGGCCCCGGAGGACGTCGCCGCGAGCGAGCCGAGCAGGGCGCGGACCCCGTCCGGGGGCAGGGGCCCGAGGCCGGTGACCCGGAAGGCGTCCCCGAGCCGGGCCCAGGGCACTCCGGTGCCGTTCGTGGCGATGACGCAGGGCGCCTGGGGGTGGGTTCGCAGCAGGTGGAGGAGCCACTCCCAGACGGCGGCGCGGTTGCCCACGGGCACCGCGTCCAGGTCGTCGACGGCCAGGAAGGCCTGGCCGGAGCGCAGCTGGCGGGCGGCCCAGCCGGCCGGCTCCTGCGGCGCCGCCAGCGGGGCGAGCGTCGGCACCAGTCCGTCGAGGCGGGGCAGCGCCCCCGACCGTGCCGACAGCACGAACGGTATCCGGCAGCCCCATGGCGGGCGGCCCGCGCCGGCCCGTCCCGGCACCATGTCGCCCAGCGCCCTCGCGGCCAGTCGCGCCAGTTCGGTGCTGTGCCCGGTCCCGGGCGGCCCGACGAGGAGGATCCGCCGTCCCAGCTCCGGCAGCGCATCGGCGGACAGAACGTCCTCCGCGGGCGGCGAAGCCCTCTCGTCCGGAGCCCTCTCGTCCGGAGCCCTCTCGTCCGGAGCCCTCCCGTCCGGAGCCCTCCCGTCCGAAGCGCTCCCGTCCGGAGCCGCGTTCCGGGCGGCCGCGGGGTCGCGGCGGGTCAGGGTGCGGGGGACCGTCGTCGCGGGCAGGGCCGGGGCCACCTCCTTGCGGAACTGCTCGGTGAAGGCCGCGTCCTCCGCCGACAGCGCGTCGGGTGCCTCCCCGGCGAACCGGTCGTCCAGCTCGGGCGCGGGGGCCGCGGCTTCGGTCATCGCCGTCATGCGGGCCACGATCGCGTCGAGCACCCGGTCCAGGGCCGCGCGGTACCGCGGGGCCTGCATGGTCATCAGCGCCAGCCCCAGCGAGCGGTACTCGGGCAGCCGGTCCGCGGAGAACACGTCGGCGGTCGCGACCGGTCCCGGCAGCCGCCGGTCGACCGGCTCCCACACGAGGGGCAGGGCCGTCTGCGGGGTGACCCCGGTACGGGCCTGTCCCAGGCGCCGGCGCAGCGCCAGGATCGCCCAGTCGTGCTGGGCGGGACCCTCGTTGAAGTACGCCGGACTGCACAGGGCCAGCACGACGTCCGCCGTCCCGACGCCGTACGAACCGGCCTGGCCGTCCGGCGGGCCGGACGGCGGGACCAGGCGGTGGAAA
This sequence comes from Streptomyces sp. NPDC090499, assembly GCF_044769305.1. Lineage (NCBI taxonomy): Bacteria > Bacillati > Actinomycetota > Actinomycetes > Kitasatosporales > Streptomycetaceae > Streptomyces > Streptomyces sp. NPDC090499. Next base: position 70,049 of record NZ_JBIVXP010000004.1, on the reverse strand, counting down.
CGCGGGCCGTCGGCGATTTCCAGACGCCGTCTCAGCTCGTCCAGGAATCTGGCGACCCAGGCCTCGTCCCTGCCGTGCGCATAGCTGACGGCATAGCGGTACACGGGCACCATCTCATCCCCCGCTGTGTGGCTTGCGTACCTGCCTGGTCCTCAGTTTCGCACGAGACCGGGCAACCGGCCGTGGCACAATTCAGGCCATCAACTCCATTCTTTCCAGGCTTTATTGACAAACCGCCCGGCATGGCCGCCGGCCCGTCCCGGAGAAGTCAGGGTGATCGCCGTCGACAGCCCCCTCCGCCGCGACGAACTCGTGGCCCAGTTGCGCGCGTTGGGAATCCGGTCCGGGGACACGCTGCTCGTGCACGCGTCCCTGGGTGCCGTCGGGCCGGTGCGGGGGCGGGCGCGGACCGTCGCCGACGCCCTGCTGGAGACGCTGGGTCCGGACGGCACCCTCGTCGTCTACACCCAGACTCCCGACAACTCCGATCCCTCCCGCTGGCCCGTCACGCGCGGGTATGCCGTGCCCGCGGCGGAGTGGCCCCGGCTGCGCGCGACCATGCCCGCCTTCGACCGCGAGCGGACCCCGAGCTTCCGGGTCGGTGTGCTGCCGGAGGAGGTGCGCGCCCGTTCCGGGGCGCTGCGCAGCGGCCACCCCCAGAGTTCGTTCGCCGCTCTGGGCCCGGCCGCCGCGCGGATCACCGCCGGGCACGCCCTGGACTGCCACCTGGGCGAGGACTCCCCCCTCGCCCGCCTGGAGGAACTGGGTGCCCGCATCCTGCTGCTGGGCGTGGACTACTCCGTGTGCACCGCCTTCCACCTGGCCGAGTACCGCGTGCCGGGCCGGGGCACCCGCCTCTACGGCTGTGCGGTCGCCGACGGCCCGGAGGGGCGGCGCTGGCACCGCTACCGCGACGTGGACTTCGACGCGTCGGACTTCCCGGCGCTGGGCCGCTGCTACGCGTCGCTGCCGGAGCGTCCGGTGGCCCGGGGCCGGGTGGGGGCCGCATGCTGTCTGCTGTTCGACCTGGCGCCGGCGGTGGCGTACGCGGAGAGATGGCTGGTCGAACACCGGCCGGGCGGTGTGCCCCGATGCGCCGGAGCGGAGGGCTGACGGCGCCGGGCGCGTGCCGTCCGCCCGGCGGCAGTCTCAGCAGGGTTCCGCCGGGTCGTTCCTGTGGAGCTTCTCCAGGTACGTGTGGGCCAGTGCGGTGGCGCGGGTGAACCAGTCGGTGAGGACGGCGAGTTCGTCGGGGGTGTAGTCGGCGAACAGTTCGGCGAGGCGGGCGTAGTGGCCGGCGTAGACCGCCTCGACGCGGGTGACGGCGTCCGGGACCGCGGCGACCCGGACCCGGCGGCGGTCGTCGGGGTCGGGGCGGCGGGTGACGTAGCCCGCGCGTTCCAGGCGGTTGAGGATGCCCGTCACCGCGCCGGTCGTCACGTGGGCGCGGGCGGCCAGGTCGCCCGCGGTCAGCAGGGCGTCGCCCGCCTCCAGGACGAAGGCGAAGCAGGTGAGGTCCGTGACGCTCACCCCGAGCCGCCGGGCCAGTTCCTGCTGGCCGATCACGTGGGCCGCGATGAGGTGGTCCATGGCGGACAGCGTCCGGGCCGGGTCCGCCGGCGGTCGTGGCTTGCCGTGCATGGTCGTTCCCGTTCCCTGGAGATCCGCAGATTCCCTTACTGCGTGAGAGGTATGGGGAGTAAATTTCTCACCCGGTGAGGGATTCTAGTCGCCCTCATGTCGGGCCGGGTGTTTCCGCTGCCTATGAGGGGAGACGGGTACGTGAGTCAGCACGACGAAGGCCACACGGTGGCAGGGTGGACCGGTACCGCGATCGCGACCGTCGGGAGCGGCCTGCTGGGACTGGGCGTGTGCACGGTCTCGGCCGCCGCCCTGGCCGCCGGGCTCGCGGTGTGTGCCGTGAGCGTCCTGGTCACCTGGTATCTGCATCTCGCGGGCTGGGGCAAGCCGCCGGGCCCGCGGCCCCGGGCGCAATGGCCGCTGCGGGTGCGGGACACCGGCGCCCGCGACGGCCACCCCGGCTGCGTCTCGTGCCGGCTGGCGGGCCGGGGGCGGCGTACCGCGTCGGAGCCCAGGCCGGTGTCCGGCCTCGGTGGGGCGGAGCCGGCGACCGCGGAGGCCGACGGCTGACCGGGAAGGGCCGACGGCTGGCCGGGAGGGGCCGACGGCTGGCCGGGAGGGGCCGACGGCTGGCCGGGAGGGGCCGACGGGCACGGCCCGGCTGCTGTCCCGGGCCGTTGTCGGTGCCACCCCCTACGCTCGCGGGTGATGGCACAGGTGTGGAGATGCTCGGGGCTGCGGTGGTCGGACGACGGTCCCGTGCTGCGGTGGAGCGGTGGGCGGCGCAGTCCGCTCGGCCGGGGGAAGCGGGTGGCCTTCGGGGTCGCTGAAGCGGGTGTGCGGGAGTGCGTGGGGGCGCGCGGGCATGCCTGTCCGACCCGGACACCCGTCTCGGGGCGGAGTACCGGGGCCCGCTGCGAGGAGTGCGCGCGGCTGGACCGGGCGCATTCCGTGGCCGCCGACACCATCGCCGACGACCCCCGGCCGTACCACGTGTACCTGGCGTGGTTCGGGCCCGGCATGGTCAAGGTGGGGATCACGGCGGTCGAGCGGGGCCCGGCCCGGCTGCTGGAGCAGGGGGCGGTGTGTTTCAGCTGGCTGGGCGCCGGGCCGCTGATGGCCGCCCGGCGGGCCGAGGAGCTGTTGCGGGCCGCGCTGCGGGTGCCGGACCGGATCCCGTACGGCGACAAGCGCGTCGTACGTGCCCTGCTGCCGGCGGGCCGGGCCGAGCGGGCGGCCGAGATCGAGGGACTGCACGCGCTTGCTGTCGCGCTCGGCGGCTGGCCCGAGTCGCTCGTCCCGCAGCCGTGCCAGGTCGTCGATCACGTGGCGGTGTTCGGGCTGGAGGGGGTGGCCGCCGCCGTCGGTGAGGTGGCCGAGCTGGTGCCGGGCGGTGTGCTGGACGGTGAGCTGGTCGCGGCGGCCGGGCCGGATCTGCACCTCGCCACCCGGCGCGGTGTCGTCGTCCTTGACACGCGCTTGCTGCCCGGCTGGGAACTGACCGCTGCCGGGGGCGGGGAGGACGGCCGACTCCGGTTGCCGGTAAGGGAGTTCGAGGCCCCGCAGGACGGCCTCTTCTGAGCGTCGGCGGCTCCGCGTCAGGTCCTCGCCGCGCGGGATCCGGGCCGGGTCGGTAGGCTCTCATCAGCGGCTCATCGGCAGTTCACGAACGGTCCGGGGCGTGGCCCGGACGGACATGGTCCGCACAGCGCGGCGCGAGCGCGGTCACGAGTTCATGCACGAGTGATGGGATTCCCAGGTGTTCCCTGAGAGGCGCCTGTGCGTTTCTTAGGGAAAACACAGATTACTGAAAGCGTGTTCTCAGAGGACCCCGACAAGGTGTCCACCATGACCACGACCTCGCCCCAGGGGCGCACCGAACTGCTGAGGCCGGACGGGAGCCCCGTCCGAGTGCTTGTGGTGGACGACGAGCTGTCGATCACCGAACTCCTTTCCATGGCCCTCCGGTACGAGGGCTGGCAGATCAGGAGTGCGGGCGACGGCCAGGGCGCCATCCAGACCGCCCGGGAGTTCCGCCCCGACGCCGTCGTCCTCGACATGATGCTGCCCGACATGGACGGCCTCACCGTGCTGGGGCGCCTGCGGCGCGAACTGCCGGACGTGCCGGTGCTGTTCCTGACCGCGAAGGACGCGGTCGAGGACCGGATCGCGGGCCTCACCGCCGGCGGCGACGACTACGTCACCAAACCGTTCAGCCTCGAAGAGGTCGTGGCCCGGCTGCGCGGGCTGATCCGCCGCTCCGGCGCCGCCGACCGGCGGTCCGACTCCGTGCTCGTCGTCGGTGACCTCACCCTGGACGAGGACAGCCACGAGGTCTCGCGGGCCGGGGAGTCGATCCACCTCACCGCCACCGAGTTCGAGCTGCTGCGCTTCCTGATGCGCAACCCGCGCCGGGTGCTCAGCAAGGCCCAGATCCTGGACCGGGTGTGGTCGTACGACTTCGGCGGGCAGGCCAACGTGGTCGAGCTCTACATCTCGTACCTGCGAAGGAAGATCGACGCCGGCCGGGAGCCGATGATCCACACCCGGCGTGGCGCCGGTTACCTCATCAAGCCAGCCGCGTCATGAGCGGGCGACGACGGCCGCGTACGCAGAAACGACGAGCGGGAAAACCGCGCACCCTGCGGACCCGGCTCGTCGTCGCGTCCGTGGTGCTGATCGCCGTGGTCTGCGCGGTGATCGGCACGGTGACGACGCTGGCGCTGCGGTCTCATCTCTACGAGCAGCTCAACGACCGGCTGAGTGAGGTCGCCGCGCGCGTGGCACCCCGGGACTTCGGGGGGCCGCCGAACGGACTCAAGGCAGGGTCCGGCGCGCCCAGCCAGAAGCAGGTCCAGGACACGAATCTCGAGCAGTTCGTCGCCAGGGGACCGCAGCCGGACGGCACGATCGCGGCCAAGATCGTGAACGGCACCATCACCGATGCCCGGATCGGCGTGAAGTCCAAGGCCGAGGACAACTTCTCGATGAGCGCCAAGTCCCTCTCGAACGCTCAGCTGAAGGTGCTCAACTCGGTTCCCCAGGACAACGACAAGCACACGGTCGACATCCCCGGGCTGGGCACCTACCAGGTCGCCTACTCCTCCAACGGCACCAACGCCTACTACGTCGCCATCCCGACCGCGGACGCCGACAACACCATCAGCACCCTGATCCTCGTCGAGATCAGCGTCACCGTCGCCGGTCTGGTCGCCGCCACCCTCGCCGGCACCGTCATCGTCGGTGTCGCCACCCGCCCCCTGCGCCGGGTCGCCGCCACCGCCACCCGGGTCTCCGAACTCCCCCTGCACACCGGCGAGGTGAACCTCAGCGAGCGGGTGCCGGAGTCCGAGTGCGACCCGCACACCGAGGTCGGCCAGGTCGGCTCCGCGCTCAACCGGATGCTCAACCACGTGCACGGCGCCCTGCACGCCCGCCAGCAGAGCGAGATGCGGGTACGGCAGTTCGTCGCCGACGCCAGTCACGAGTTGCGCACCCCGCTCGCCTCCATCCGCGGGTACGCGGAACTCACCCGGCGCGGACGGGAGCAGGTCGGGCCCGACACCCGGCACGCCCTCGGCCGTATCGAGTCCGAGGCCGGGCGGATGACCCTGCTCGTGGAGGACCTGCTGCTGCTCGCCCGGCTGGACGCGGGGCGTCCGCTGCAGTTCGAGCACACCGATCTCATCCCGCTCGTCGTCGACACGATCAGCGACACGCGTGCCGCCGGCATGGACCACAACTGGCGCCTGGACCTGCCCGACGAGCCGGCGCTGGTCGCCGCCGACGCGGCCCGGATCCAGCAGGTGCTGATCAACCTGCTCGGCAACGCGCGCAAGCACACCCCGCCGGGGACCACCGTCACCGCCCGCATCCAGCGGCGCGGGCCGTGGATGTGCGTGGACGTCGAGGACAACGGGCAGGGCATCCCGGCGGACCTGCTGCCGCACGTCTTCGAGCGGTTCGCGCGCGGTGACTCCGCGCGGTCCCGGTCCACGGGGTCCACCGGGCTCGGGCTCGCCATCGTGCAGGCCGTCGCGACCGCACACGGCGGCGCCGTCACCGTGGACAGCGCGCCCGGCCGTACGGTGTTCACCCTCTATCTGCCCGCGCTTGCCCCGGCGGCCCCGCAACCCTCCCCCGAAACGAACTGGCAATCGCACTCACAGGCACAGCACAGTGCCACCACATGGGTGCAACAGGGCGCTTGACGAGAGTCGATGCCATGCGAACCGACTCTTCTCCCGGCACCCTGCCGGCGCGGGAGCACCTCCCGGCCGGCAACGCCGGAACGCCTGTCCTGGACGTAGTGATCCCCGTCTACAACGAGGAGAAGGACCTCGGCCCATGCGTCCGCAGACTGCATGGGCACCTCAAGCGAACGTTTCCGTACGCATACCGCATCACCATCGCGGACAACGCGTCCACGGACACCACCCCCCAGGTGGCCGAGCAGCTTGAGGCGGAGATCGCCGAGGTGAAGTCGTTCCGGCTGGAGCAGAAGGGCCGCGGCCGTGCGCTGCGCACCGTCTGGTCGGCCTCGGACGCGCCGATCCTCGCGTACATGGACGTGGACCTGTCGACCGACCTGAACGCGCTGCTGCCGCTGGTGGCGCCGCTCATCTCCGGCCACTCCGACCTGGCGATCGGTTCCCGGCTGGCCCGCTCGTCGCGCGTGGTGCGCGGCGCCAAGCGGGAGTTCATCAGCCGCTCGTACAACCTGATCCTGCGCGGCTCGCTGCAGGCCCGCTTCTCGGACGCGCAGTGCGGCTTCAAGGCGATCCGCCGCGATGTCGCACAGGTGCTGCTGCCGATGGTCGAGGACACCGGCTGGTTCTTCGACACCGAGATGCTGGTGATCGCCGAGCGCGCGGGTCTGCGCATCCACGAGGTGCCGGTCGACTGGGTCGACGACCCGAACTCGACCGTGCACATCGTGAAGACGGCGACCGAGGACCTCAAGGGCGTGTGGCGGGTCGGCAAGGCCCTGGCCACCGGTTCGCTGCCGCTGGACCGGGTCGCCCGGCCGTTCGGCGACGACCCGCGCGACCGCGACATCCAGGACGTGCCGAAGGGCCTGGCCCGCCAGCTCGTCGGGTTCTGCGTGGTCGGCGGCCTGTCGACCCTCTTCTACCTGGTCCTCTACAGCCTCTTCCGGGAGTTCTCCGGCTCGCAGGTCGCCAACGCGCTCGCGCTGCTGGTGTCGGCGGTGGCGAACACGGCCGCCAACCGGCGTCTCACCTTCGGGGTGCGCGGCCGGGGCGGGGCGGTCCGGCACCAGGCGCAGGGCCTGGTCGTCTTCGGTATCGGCCTCGCGCTGACCAGCGGTTCCCTCGCCGCCCTGAACGCGGCGAGCAGCGACCCGGCGCACTCCACCGAGCTGGCGGTGCTGGTCGCCGCCAACCTCGCGGCGACCGTGCTGCGCTTCCTGCTCTTCCGCGCCTGGGTCTTCCCGGACCGCGACGGCACCGGCCGGCCGGAGTCGACGGTGGTGGCCCAGCACAACCCGTCGTCCCCGACGTACCCGGCCGGCGGACACCAGCCGTACCAGCAGCCGCACCAGCCGCAGGGCCCGCTCCCGCAGCGCCCGGCGCACCCGCCGTACCCCCAGAGCGGCACCACGACCACCCAGTTCCGCGCCGGTGAAGCCGCGGACGGCACCTGGAGGGACGCCACCATGCAGTTGCAGCCGGTGCGCCCCCACGACACCGAGCCGGGGGACCCCCGATGAGCACCGACACCGAGCACACACCCCAGTGGGGCCCGCCCCCGACCGCACCCCCCACGGCTCCCCCGCAGCCGCAGCAGGCCCCCGAGGTCCCGGTGGCGCCCGCCCCCGGCTCCGGTGAACCGAAGCAGCCCCTCGCCCGGAGACTGTGGCGCGGCCGCCCCGAGGACCCCCGCTGGGTACGCCCGGCCTTCTTCGGCCTGCTGCTCGCCACCGCGGTGCTGTACTTCTACAACCTGAGCGTCAACGGCTACTCCAACTCCTTCTACTCGGCCGCCGTCCAGGCCGGCACCAAGAGCTGGAAGGCGATGTTCTTCGGCTCGCTGGACGCGGGCAACGCGATCACCGTCGACAAGCCCTCGGCGTTCCTGTGGCCGATGGAGATCGCGGCCCGGATCTTCGGCCTGAACACCTGGACGATCCTCGGCCCCGAGGTCCTCATGGGCGTCGGCACGGTCGCGGTCGTCTACGCCTCCGTGCGCCGCCGGTTCAGCCCCGCGGCCGGGCTGATCGCGGGCGCCGTGCTCGCGCTCACCCCCGTCGCGGCGCTGATGTTCCGGTTCAACAACCCGGACGCCATGCTGGCCCTGCTGATGGCGCTGGCCTGCTACTTCGTGGTCCGGGCCGTCGAGGACGGACGGACGAGGTGGCTGGTGTGGGCGGGCGTGGCGATCGGCTTCGCCTTCCTCGCCAAGACGCTCCAGGCGTTCCTGATCCTGCCGGCGCTGGCGTTCGTGTACGCGGCCGTCGGCCCGCACACGTGGAAGAAGCGCATCGGGCAACTGGCCCTGGCCACCGGCGCGCTGGTCGTCTCCGGCGGCTGGTGGGTGGCGATCGTCGAGCTGTGGCCGGCCTCCTCCCGCCCCTACATCGGCGGCTCCCAGGACAACAGCTTCCTGTCGCTGACCTTCGGCTACAACGGCCTCGGCCGCATCAGCGGCGACGAGACCGGCAGCGTCGGCGGCGGTGGCGGCGGCACCGGCTCCGGCCGCTGGGGCGCGACCGGCTGGGACCGGATGTTCAACGACGAGATCGGCAGCCAGATCTCCTGGCTGATCCCGGCCGCGCTGATCCTCCTGGTCGCCGGTCTGGTGGCGACCCGCAAGCTGAGGCGGACCTCGGTGACCCGGGCCTCGTTCCTGGTCTGGGGCGGCTCGCTGCTGATGACCATGATCGTGTTCAGCTACATGGCGGGCATCTTCCACCAGTACTACACGGTCGCCCTCGCCCCCTACATCGCCGCCGTGGTCGGCATGGGCGCGGGTCTGCTGTGGGAGAAGCGCGCCGAGCTGTGGGCGTCGATCACCCTCGCCGCCGCCGTGGTCTCGGCCGCGGTCTGGGGCTACGTCCTCCTCAACCGCACCTCCACCTACCTGCCCTGGCTGAAGTACCTGGTCCTGATCGGCGGCCTGGCCGCCGCGCTCGGCCTGATCTTCGCGGGCCGGATCTCCCGGCAGCTCGCCCTCGGGGCGGCCGCGGTCGGCCTGCTGGCCGCACTGGCGGGCCCGACGGCGTACACCTTCTCCACGGTGAACTCCGCGCACACCGGCTCCATCCCGACGGCCGGTCCGGCCGGTGCGAGCATGATGGGCTTCGGCGGCGGTGGCGGTCCCGGCGGTGGCCGGGGCGGCTTCGGCGGCGGCACGGGCGGTGGTGGCTTCGGCCAGAACCAGCAGGGTGGCAACGGCACCACGCAGGGCCAGGGCCAGAACGGGACCGGTGGCTTCCCGGGCGGCACCGGCAACGGCACCGGCGGCTTCGGCGGCGGCACGGGCGGCGGCTTCGGCCAGAACCAGCAGAACGGCAACGGCAGCACGCAGGGCCAGAACGGCACCGGCGGGTTCCCCGGCGGCGGCCGGACGGGCGAGGCCGGCGGCATGGGCGGCGGCGGTGGCGCCGGCGGCCTGCTGAACGGCGCGACCGTCTCCTCCGAGGCCAAGGCGCTGCTGCAGAAGAACTCCTCCCGGTACACCTGGGTCGCGGCAGCCGTCGGCGCCCAGAACGCGGCGAGCTACCAGCTCTCCACCGGCGACGCGGTGATGGCGATCGGCGGCTTCAACGGCACCGACCCGTCCCCGACGCTCGCCCAGTTCGAGAAGTACGTGGCCGAAGGCAAGATCCACTACTTCGTCTCCTCCGGCACCGGCGGCGGCATGACGGGCGGCAGCAGCAGCGGCACGTCCTCGCAGATCTCCTCCTGGGTCGAGAAGAACTTCAAGAAGGTGACGGTGGGTTCGTCCACCTTCTACGACCTCACGCAGAAGACGAGCAGCAGCTGACGGACTCCTGAGCGACGGGCGAAGGGCGGTGACCTCGGTCACCGCCCTTCGGTGTGCCCGGGAAAACCGCGTTGTACGCCGTACAATAACTGTCTCGCGGTGTACAACATGACTTCTCAGGGCCCCACCCCCAGCGCTGGCTGATACTCGGCGTCATATGCCTCGCCCAGCTCACCGTGCTGCTCGACAACACCGTCCTCAACGTGGCCATCCCCGCCCTCACCGGGGAGCTGCACGCGGCCACCGCCGACATCCAGTGGATGATCAACGCGTACTCGCTCGTCCAGTCCGGCCTGCTGCTCACGGCGGGCAGCGCGGCCGACCTCCCCCACTGCCCCGAAGGGCGTGGCGGGGCCCCCATCGGCCGCAAGAAGATGCTGATCGCGGGCCTGGTCCTGTTCGGCGCGGGTTCGCTGGCCGCGGGCCTGGCCGGCTCGACGGGCCAACTGGTCGCGGCACGGGCCGGCATGGGCGTGGGCGGCGCGCTGTTCCTGCTCACCCAGCACCTGCAACTCGTCCTCGGCTACGGCCCGTTGGAGGCCGGACTGCGCACGGCGCCGCTCGCGCTGACGGTCGTCGCCCTCAACTTCACCGGTCTGTCGGCCAGCTGGGCGACGCGGCTGGGGACGCCGCTCGCGATCGCGCTCGGCATGCTGCTGATGTCACCGGGCCTGGTGTCCATCGCCGTACTGGACGCGAGCGGGTACGGCGGGACGCTGCTCGGGCTGCCGCTGATCGGGGCGGGGTGCGCGATCGCCAACCCGGCGATGGCGCACGCCGTCATGAGCGCGATTCCGCCGGAGAAGGCCGGGGTGGGCGCCGGGATCAACGGCACGCTGGCGGAGTTCGGGAACGGGCTGGGGGTGGCGGTGCTGGGCGCGGTGCTCAGTTCCTGGGTGGCGGCGGGGAAGTCGCTGTCGGCCGGGCTGGGGGCGGGGCAGTTGGTGGGGGCGGCCGCTGTCGTCGCCGGGGGGTTCGTGGCGGCCGGGCTTCTCAGGAAGGCGGAGAAGAATGCCGCCTGAGGGGGAGGGGGGTACTTGTCCATCGGCGGGTGCGGGTGGGTCGTGGCTGGTCGCGCCCACGCGGCGAAGCCGCAGATCGGGCACAGCCCAGCCCCCTTTCAGGGGCGTTGGAGTTCTAGCATCTTTGGAAGTGGTCGTGGAGGAAGGTGTGTCTATGGCGCGGGCCAGTGTGTGGCTGGAGGAGAAGGCCGGTAAGGGCGGGCGTAGCGGGCAGCCGTCGGGGCTGGACCGGGCCAGGATCACCTCCGTCACCGTGCGGCTCCTCGATGCCGACGGGCTCGACAGGTTCTCCATGCGGCGGCTGGCGGCCGAGCTCAACGTGACCGCGATGTCCGTGTACTGGTACGTCGACACCAAGGACGACCTGCTCGAACTCGCCCTGGACGCGGCCTTCGGCGAGCTGACGCTGCCCGACGCCGCAGCCGACGACTGGCGGGAGCAGCTGCGGGCGCTGGCCACGGAGTACCGGGCCCTGCTGGTCCGCCACCCCTGGCTCTCCCCGCTGGCCGGCCGCTACCTCAACATCGGCCCCCACTCGCTCGCCTTCTCCCGGGTGGTCCAGCAGGTGGTCCGCCGCGCCGGCCTGCCCGCCCACGGCGTGACCGGCGCGATCTCGGCCGTCTTCCAGTTCGTCTACGGCTACGGCACGATCGAGGGCCACTTCGCCGAGCGTGTCGCGGCGGCCGGCATGACCCCGGACGAGTACTTCGACACCGCGATGAACGCGGTGACCGAGACCCCGGCGACCGCACGGATCATCGAGGAGTCCAGGGACCTGCTGGCGGCACGGGGCGGCGACACCGTCGCCGAGATGCTGGACCGGGACTTCACGTTCGCGCTGGACCTGCTGGTCGCGGGCATCGAGGCGATGGTGACGAAGGGCGCCTAGGCGCCTCGCCGGAAGCGCCGCGAGCTGCGGGTTCGGCGGGCGTCAGGATGCCTCCAGGACGGCGGGTTCGAGGGTCTGGGCGCACCACTGCGCGAAGCCGGTGGGGGAGGCGGTGTCCGCGGTGCGGGCGACGCCGGCGTCGAGGCCCGCGTCCTTGGCCCGTTTCATGTCGACGATGCCCTGGACGAACGCCTCGTTGAGGCCGAGGCCGACGAGGGTGGTGGACAGCTCGTCGAGCGGTTGGCGTTCGTAGCGGACGGGGCGGCCGAGCTGTTCGGTCATGATGCGGGCCAGGTCGTGCGGGGACAGGTCCTGCGGCCCGAGGACCGGGACGCTGCCGGTGCCGGTCCACGAGCGGTTCAGCAGCAGGCCGGCGGCGGTGGCCGCGATGTCCGCGACGGCGACCATGGGCGCCTTGCGGTCGGCGTCCACGGAGTCGGTGAAGACACCCTTCTCGCGGATCGAGCCGACTTCCTCCAGGAGGTTCTCGAAGAAGGACGGGCAGGCCAGCGCCCGGTAGGCGACGCCGGTGCCGGCGAGGAGGCCGTCCATGGCGAGGGAGGCGGTGACCAGGCCGGCCCGCTCGGCGAGCGGGGTGCCGCGGCCGAGCGCGGAGACGCCGACGACATGGCCGACGCCGTGGGCGGCGAGCGCATCGAGGGCGGGGAGGGTGAAACCGCTGTACGCGTCGTACGGGGTCAGGGAGGCGTCCGGGGGGACGAGCCAGAAGACGGCGTCCGCACCCTCGAAGGCCCGGTCGAGGACGCCGGCCTCCGCGTGCGATCCGGTGACCACCTCGACGCGGCCGTGCGCCGCGTCCGGAAGCCGGGCGGGATCGCGCACGATCACGCGCAGTTCCTCGCCCGCGGCGGGCGCGGACTCCAGGAGCCGGGAGAGCAGGTGACGGCCGATGTTCCCGGTGGGAGCAGTGATGACGATCATCAGAACCTCGCAGGTCGTACTGGTTCGGTACGTCCCTCATCCTGCGGAGGAGCTCCGTGCTGCCACAATGGGAACTTCGGCACGGAATCATTGCTCAGAATGGAATGATGCTGGTGAGCAGCCCGGATCCGGTCATCGACGCCAACCTCGCGGTCGCACTGGACGCTCTGCTGACCGAGCAGAGCGTGACCCGTGCCGCCGCCCGGCTGCACACCTCGCCCGCCGCCATGAGCCGCACCCTCGCCCGGCTGCGCCGGGTCCTCCAGGACCCCCTCCTGGTCCGGGCCGGACAGACCATGGTTCCCACCCCGCGCGCCCAGGCCCTGCGGGAGGAGGCCGCCACCGTGGTACGCAGCCTCGGAGCGCTGCTCAGCCCCGGAGCGAGCGTCGACCTCGCCAGTCTGCGCGGCACCTTCACCCTCCAGGCCGCCGACCTGGTCGGCGCGGCACTGGCCCCCGGACTGCTGGAACTGGCCCGGCGGGAGGCGCCGGGGGTCTCGTTCCGGATCCGGGCCGAGGAACTGGAGGCCGGACCCGCGCTGCGCGACGGCCGGATCGACCTGGAGATCGGATCCATCGACCACGTGGACCCCGAGACCCGGACCGAGGAACTGGCCGGCCTCCGCATGGTCGCGGCCGTCCGGCCCGGTCATCCCCTCACCGAAGGGCCGCTCACCCCGGCCCGGCTCGCCGCCGCCGCACACGTCGCGGTCAGCCGCCGCGGCCGGTTCACCGGCCCCCTCGACACCGCCCTCGCCGAGCTGGGCCTCCGGCGTCGGGTCAGCGTCGTCCTCCCCGGTCACCTGGCCGCGATGACCCTCGCCGCCCGCAGCGACCTCGTCTGCCTCGTACCCGCCGCACCTGCCGGCGCGGCCCCCTCGCCCCTCACCCGGGACGCCCACGCCCTCGGACTGCGCCTCCTCGACATCCCCCTGGCGCTGCCGCCCCTGACCATCGGCATGGCCTGGCACCCCCGGCACACGGCCGACGGCGCCCACCGCTGGCTCCGCGACACCGTCCGCCGGGCTCTGTGCACACCGGCTTCGGCTGCCGAGATCACCGCGGCGGACGCCGTCGCCCCCGAGTAGCCCGACCTGCGGAGCGGACCGCGTTCACGGTTCCGGCGAGGCCGGCTGCGGCTACGCGTCCGGCGAAGCCAGCCGCGCCGGGAAGCCGCCGGTGGCCACCGGACCCCACTTCTCCGGCGTCACCCGGATGATCGACTTGCCCTGCTTCACCATCGCCGCCCGGTACTCGTCCCAGTCCGGGTGCTCCCCGGCGATGTTCCGGTAGTACTCCACCAGCGGCTCCACCGACTCGGGCGGGTCGATCACCTCGGCGCGGCCGTCCACCTGCACCCACGGCCCGTTCCAGTCGTCGCTCAGGACGAGCAGGCTCACCCGCTCGTCCCGCTTGGCGTTCCGGGTCTTGGCCCGCTCGGGGTAGGTGGAGACGACGATGCGCCCGGAGTCGTCGACCCCGCAGGTCAGCGGCGAGCCCTGCGGGCTGCCGTCGGCGCGCCGGGTGAGCAGGATCGCCCGGTGGCGGGGTCGTACGAAGTCCAGCAGTTCGTCGAGGGAGACGGCGGTGTTCGTCGCGATGTTCGGTGCCATGGCGCCAGCCTAGGGGCGCGGGGCCGGCTCAGCCTGTCCCTGGCGGGCTCATGTTCAGGCCTGCGGCAGCGACTCGCCCTGGACCGCCTGGATCTCCAGCTCGATCTTGAGGGTGGTGCCGATGGCGGCGATGCCCGCCTGCACCACCTGGTTGTAGTTCATGGCGAAGTCCTCGCGGTGCAGCTCGGTCGTCGCGCGGAACGCGGCGCGGGTGCCGCCCCACGGGTCGGCGCCGGTGCCGAGGTAGGCGAGGGCGAGGTCGACCGGCCGCACCACGCCGTGCAGCGAGAGCTCGCCGTGCACCGTCCAGCGGTCGGAGCCGGCCGCCGTCAGACCCGTCGAGGTGTAGGTGATCTCGGGGTGGCGTTCGACGTCGAGGAAGTCGGCGGAGCGCAGATGGGTGTCGCGCATGCCGTTGCCGGTGTCGATGGAGGCGGCCCGGATGACCGCGTGGACACGGGACTTGGCGACGTCGTCGGGGGCGATCTCGATGCCCGCGCTGAAGTCCGTGAAACGGCCGCGGACGCTGGAGATGCCCAGGTGCTGGGCGACCGCGCCCACGGTGGAGTGCGCCGGGTCCACCGTCCACGGGCCCGGCGGGGGCAGCTCGGTGCCGCCCACCCGTGCCAGCGTCACCGTGCCGATCTCGGCGCGGCCGCTCGCGGTGACGATGGCGCTGGAGGCGGCGGGCGCATAGCCCAGGGCCGTGACGATGACGGTGTACGCCCCCGGCGCGAGCGGGTTCGGGTCGCGCACCGTGCCCTCGTCGTCGGCCTCGGCGCGCAGCACCTGGCTGCCGGTCATGTCGGTCACCGTGACGACCGCGTGCGACACGGCCCATCCGTCCCGGGTGCGGATCCTCGCGGTCAGTCCCATCCCGTTTCTCCCTGCAGACACTCAAATACTCGGGCAATGACAAATTGGTCGTATGAGACCGGCCCGCGGCGGGCGCCTCCTTGTGGGCGCGCCCGCCACGGGCCGGAGTCCGAACTACTCGCCCGGGTGGGAGAGTTCGATGTCGTGGCCCTCGACACCGGCGCCCGTGACGTTCAGGGCGGTGGCGACCGGCGGGTAGCCCGTCGCGATCACGGTGTAGTCGCCGCCGTCCAGGTCGGCGAAGGCGTACGCGCCGTCCAGGCCGGTGGTGGACGTGCCGACCACGTTGCCCGCCGCGTCCACGAGGGTCACGCGGGCGTCGGCCAGCGGGCCGTGCGGGGCCCGCACGACACCCTGCAGCTGGGCGCCGGCGTCCAGGTCGACCTCGATCCGGGTGACCCCGGCGGTGCCGATCTCGACCGGCAGGGCGCGGGGCCGGTACCCGGCCGCGTTCACCGCGACCGTGACCACACCCGGCACCAGTTCGCCGAACCGGAAGTCGCCCTGGTCACCGGTGGCGGCGGTGGCCAGCAGGTCGCCGCGCACGTCGGTGACGATGACCATCGCGTCCTTGACCGGGAGGGCGCTGCCGGCGCCGCGGACGACGCCGGTCAGGCCGCTGGTGCCGCTCAGCAGGATGTCGTAGGGCACCGGCTCCTCGCCCACCACGACCGTGGCGGCCTGCGGCTGGTAGCCGTCGGCGGAGGCGATCAGCACGTACGAGCCCGCGCCGGGCGCGTCCAGCCGGTAGGAGCCGTCGAAGCCCGCGACCGCGCGGCCCAGCTGGCGGCCGGACAGCGAGATCAGGGTGACCGCGGCCTGCGCGACCGGGGCGCTCTCGGCGCCGCGCACGTAGCCGTGCACCGGGGTGGCGCCGGAGCCCGCCGGCTGCTCGGGACCGGCGATGGTGGCCACGGCGGTGAACAGCCCGGCGGTCTCCGGCTCGGCCGCGGCCTGCGTGGTGCTGCTCACGACCGGGGCGGCCCAGCTCGGGACCTGCTGCTCCTCGACGGGAGCCGCGACCGGCGCGGCGACGGCGGCGGGCACGGTCTCCGGGCTCTCCGCCTGCTCGCCCTCGGCGGCCTGGGCCAGCGCGCCCTTGGTCCGCAACGGAACCTCCTTGATGAACAGGCTGATCAGGAACGCGAGGGCCGCGAGGCCACCGGCGATCATGAAGACGTCGGCGATGGCGTGGCCGTAGGCGCTCTCGACGAGGGTGCGCAGCGGCTTCGGGTACTTGGCCAGGTCCGGGATGCTGTCGGTGGACGAGCTGGAACCGGCCAGGGCGGCCTGGTACTTGGGGGAGAGGGAGGCGATGCCGTCCGTGATGTAGTGCGTGATCCGGTTGGCCATCACCGCGCCCAGCGCCGAGACGCCGACCGCACCGCCCAGGGACCGGAAGAAGGTGACCGTGGAGCTGGCCGAGCCGAGGTCGGACGGGGCGACCTGGTTCTGCGTGCAGAGCACCAGGTTCTGCATCATCATGCCGATGCCGAGACCCATCAGCGCCATGAAGATCGACATCTTCCAGTACGCCGTGTCGTAGCGGATGGTGCCGAGCAGGCCGAGGCCCGCCGTGACCAGCACGCCACCGCTGACCAGCCAGGCCTTCCAGCGTCCGGTGCGGGTGATGAACTGGCCGGAGACGGTGGAGGAGATGAACAGACCGCCGATCATCGGGATCGTCATCACGCCGGACATCGTCGGGGACTTGTCGCGGGCCAGCTGGAAGTACTGGCTGAAGAACACCGTGCCGGTGAACATCGCGACACCGACGAACAGGGAGGCCAGCGAGGCCAGGGTGATGGTCCGGTTGCGGAACAGCCGCAGCGGGATGATGGGTTCCGCGGCCTTCGACTCGACCAGGACGAAGATCAGGCCGAGGGCGATCGAACCGCCGACCATCGCGTACGTCTGCCAGGAGATCCAGTCGTACTTGTCACCGGCGAAGGTGACCCAGAGCAGCAGCACCGAGACGGCGGCGGCGACGAAGAACGCGCCGGCCCAGTCGACCTTGACGTCCCGCTTCACGACCGGCAGGTGCAGGGTCTTCTGCAGCACGATCAGCGCGATGACGGCGAAGGGGACGCCGACGTAGAAGCACCAGCGCCAGCCCAGCCACGAGGTGTCGGTGATGACACCGCCGAGCAGCGGGCCGCCGACGGTGGCCACGGCGAAGGTCGCGCCCAGGTAGCCGGAGTAACGGCCGCGCTCGCGCGGCGAGATCATCGCGGCCATGACGATCTGGGCGAGCGCCGACAGACCGCCGACGCCGACGCCCTGGACCACACGGCAGGCGATCAGCATCTCGGGGTTCTGCGACAGACCGGCGACCATGGAGCCCGCGACGTATATGACCAGGGCTATCTGGACGAGCGCCTTCTTGCTGTACAGGTCGGAGAGCTTGCCCCACAGCGGGGTGGTGGCCGTCATGGCCAGCAGCGAGGCGGTGACGACCCAGGTGTAGGCGGACTGGCCGCCGCCGAGGTCGCCGATGATGTGCGGCAGGGCGTTGGTGACGATCGTCGACGACAGGATCGCCACGAACATGCCGAGCAGCAGCCCGGTGAGGGCTTCCATGATCTGCCGGTGGGACATCGGGGCCTGCTCGGCGGGGCCGGCGGCGCTGCCTCCCCCGTGCTTGGCGTGAGCCCGCACACCGGCTGGTGTGGTCGTTGCCATGGGCTTCCTTTTCTTACGTCTTATGCGGGTGTACGGGTGGTCGTCGGTTCGAGTACGGGCGTGGGGGCGCGGGCGGCGGAGGTGACCGTGACCTTGTCCATGGCCTCGGCCGTGGCTTTCGGGCCGCCCGGGGCGGGTGCCGTGCCGACGGCGGCGGGCCGCGGATGCGGGGCCGTGGCCCGGCAGTCGCCGAAGCTGTCCCGGAGCCGGGTCATCAGCCGGATCAGCTGGTCGACCTCCTCGTCGCTCCAGTCGCCCAGCCGCTCGGCGAGCAGCTCGGTGCTGCGCCGGGACAGTTCCACGAGGGTCGCCTCGCCCGCGGGGGTGAGGTGCAGGATGCGGGAGCGCTTGTCCGCCGGATCGGGGGAGCGCTCGATCCAGCCGCGTTCGGCGACGTGCGCCACGTGCCGGCTGGTCACGGACATGTCCACGGCGAGCAGCTCGGCGAGCTTGCTCATGCGCATGGAGCCGTGCCGGCCGAGCAGCGTCAGTACCGCGGCCGAGCCGGTCGGGCACTCGGGCGGCAGAATGCGGCCCAGGTCCCGCTTCACGGCTCCGACGGCGCTGAGCTGACGCGCCAGCTCCTCGAACTGCGCCTGCTTCGCCATCCCGCACACCTCCTCACGACCGTATTCGTTGCTTGGGGCAACCATAGAACTGCTTGGTTGCCACAGGCAAATATATCGGCGGAGGTGGCCATAAAAACTTGGCAAAGACAAGTATTGCGAACGTAAACACGCAGGTGGCGCGAGGTGGGTGCAACGGAGGCCCCCCACTTGGGCCGGACCCCCGGATTCGCTAGTGTCTCGGGCCATGGCTAACACCCAGGGCCCCCAGGGCAACTACGACCCCGCCGGCAGCACCCAGATGTTCCGCGCGTTCGTCGACGAGGCCCCGCAGACTCCTCAGCAGACGGCGACCACCTACTCCTCCTCCTCCTCCGGCCCCCGCCTCGGCCTGATCCTCGGCATCGTCGCCGCGGTGGTCGTGGTGGCGGCGGTGGCCTGGCTCGCGTTCATGTAGGACGGCCGCCGCGGCGGCCGGTACGGCGGTCACGCCGACGGGCCGACCGGTCGGCGGTACGGCGAAGGGAACCCGGGGTCGCGTGCCCCGGGCCTTCGTCGTGCTCAGCTCCAGTCGACGGTCGCCACCCGGGTCTCGACGTGCATGCCGAGCGGCACCCGCCAGGCGTCCACGCAGACCGTCCAGGTCTTCGCCTTCCGGGAGCCGGGTGCGACCGGGGCCGGCACGGGCTCCGTCGACGTGACCGTCGACCAGTCGATGCCCAGCAGGTCGATGATGTGCGTGCCGAGCGTGACCGTGCCGGAACGCACCGCCGTACCGCCGGAGTTGGCGAAGGTGACGGTCACCTTCTCGCACCACCGCCGGTCGGTGGCCGCGCGGGTGGGGGTGCTCCAGGTGAGGGCGGCGGGCGAGGGCGCAGGGGCGGCCGAAGAGGTGCCGGGCCGTGGCGGGCCGGACGCCGCCGGACCGCTTCGCGGTGGCTGGGCGCCGTCCTGGCGGGAAGAGGGGCCGGGGGAAGCCGTCGTGAGGGACGGCGAGGTGGCTGTGGCAGCCGTGGCTGCCGTGGTGGCGGCCGGAGCCGGCTCGCGCTCGCCCGCCGGGGCCGTCGGCCGGTCCGCACCCTTCGCCCCGTCCAGCGGGACCAGCGTCACCGACCCCGTCGGCCGCGCCGAAGCGCTCGGTGCGGCGCCCGCCGCACCCACCGCCGTGTAGCCGCCGTGGCCGCCGCCCGCGCACGCCGTGAGCACCGAGGCCAGGCAGGCGGCGACCGCCGAGGCTGCCGTGACGGTGCCCCACCGGCCGCCCGGCGCCCTGCGCGGCCGCGCCGGACCGGCCGCCGGTGCCGCGGGTGCATCGGCCCCACGGCCACTCGGCGTCCTGCTGCCCGGCGTCCTGCGGATCTGCGTCGTACGACTCGGTGTCCTGCGACCTGGTGTCCTGCGACTCGGCGTCCTGGGGCTCGGTGTCCTGCGGAGAGGCATCGCGCCAGTGTGTCTGACACTTCGTCAGTAAGGAACCCGCAGGCGCGACTTCAGTCCGAGATCAGGCCCTCGCGGAGCTGGGCCAGGGTGCGGGTCAGCAGACGGGAGACGTGCATCTGGGAGATGCCGACCTCCTCGCCGATCTGGGACTGGGTCATGTTCGCGAAGAAGCGGAGCATGATGATCCGGCGCTCGCGCGGCGGGAGCTTGGCGAGGAGCGGCTTGAGCGACTCGCGGTACTCGACGCCCTCCAGGGCCGTGTCCTCGTAGCCGAGGCGGTCGGCCAGCGAGCCCTCGCCGCCGTCGTCCTCGGGGGCCGGGGAGTCGAGGGAGGAGGCGGTGTACGCGTTGCCCACGGCGAGGCCGTCGACCACGTCCTCCTCGGAGACGCCCAGGACGGCAGCCAGCTCCGGCACCGTCGGCGACCGGTCCAGCTTCTGGGAGAGCTCGTCGCTGGCCTTCGTGAGGGCCAGGCGCAGCTCCTGGAGGCGGCGCGGGACGCGGACCGACCAGGAGGTGTCGCGGAAGAACCGCTTGATCTCGCCGACCACGGTCGGCATCGCGAACGTGGGGAACTCCACGCCCCGTTCGCAGTCGAAGCGGTCGATCGCCTTGATCAGGCCGATGGTGCCGACCTGGACGATGTCCTCCATCGGCTCGTTGCGGCTGCGGAAGCGGGCCGCCGCGTAGCGCACGAGGGGGAGGTTGAGTTCGATCAGGGTGTCCCGGACGTAGGCACGCTCGGGGCTGTCCTCTTCGAGTGCGGCAAGGCGCAGGAACAGGGAGCGGGACAGGGTGCGGGTGTCGAGGCTCTCGGAGACGGCCGGAAGCTCCTGAGCCGGCGTGGCCTCCAGCGCCGGAGCGCCGTCGATGGCGCCTTCGACGCTGTCGAGCACGTCGATGGCGTCGAGCTCCTTGGGCGCTGCCTCGCTTTTCGTGGGCGTGAGCACCTTCGAGCTGCCCTGGTCTGCGGACATGCCACCCCCTTTGGGTCGCGGGACGGTCGCGGCGGTGTTCCCTGCTGGGAACGATGCCTTCACCTGAATACCGGAGCCGGAGCCCCGGCAAACGCGCTTCCCGCAGAATGTCACATGTCGGCAACACGCTGTAGTGACATGTCGACATGCGAGATGTGAATCCGCCCTGGAAGAAGGGGGTCTGACGCTTTTTCGACCCTCAACTGTCGGGAAGTGCGCTGGTGAGCGATTCGCTCGCGGCGGTGATGGCTCGATCCTGTTTGCGGTTACGGTCTCACCAAGTCGCCGGGGACGGGTCTCGGACCGGTAACGGGTGCCCGGGGCGGGGCCCTATGCCTCGATGCGGTTGGCCGAGCGCAGGCGCTGGAAGCTGCGGGCCAGGAGGCGGGAGACGTGCATCTGGGAGACGCCGAGTTCCGCGCTGATCTGGGACTGGGTGAGGTTGCTGTAGTAGCGCAGCAGCAGGATCCGCTGCTCCCGCTCGGGGAGTTGGACGAGCAGGTGGCGGACCAGGTCCCGGTGTTCCACGCCGTCCAGGGCCGGGTCCTCGTAGCCGATGCGGTCGAGGAGGCCCGGCAGCCCGTCGCCCTCCTGCGCGGCCTCCAGGGAGGTCGCGTGGTACGACCGGCCGGCCTCGATGCAGGAGAGCACCTCCTCCTCGCTGATCCGCAGCCGCTCGGCGATCTCGGCGGTGGAGGGGGAGCGGCCGAAGGCGGTGGTCAGGTCCTCGGTCGCGCTGTTGACCTGGACCCACAGCTCGTGCAGCCGGCGCGGTACGTGCACGGTGCGGACGTTGTCCCGGAAGTAGCGCTTGATCTCCCCGACGACGGTCGGCATCGCGAAGGTCGGGAACTGCACGCCCCGGTCCGGGTCGAAGCGGTCGATGGCGTTGATGAGCCCGATGGTGCCGACCTGGACGACGTCCTCCATCGGCTCGTTGCGGGAGCGGAAACGGGCGGCCGCGTAGCGCACGAGCGGGAGGTTCGCCTCGATGAGCGCCGCGCGCACGCGGTTGTGCTCCGGCGTGCCCGGCTTGAGCTCCTTGAGCTGCCCGAAGAGCACCTGGGTCAGCGCCCGGGTGTCGGCGCCCCGCCGCTTCTCCGGGGCGGGGGCGGCGGCTTGGGCGGGAGCGGCGGGGGTCTGGGCTGGGGCGGGCGCCTCTTCCTGGGGCGGCGCAGAACTGGCCGACACGGTCAACGCCACCTCTTCATCGGTCAATCATCCGTCAAAAGCGGTCATAGCATCACAAGACATGTGCACTGTGTGCAAGCACCTGGTAACGTCGTGTTGGGTATTAATACTGGCAAGTTGAGGCATAGGGTGCGGCAAAGCCCCCCGCCCGGCGGGCGAGGGGCTCGGGACCGGAAGCGGCCGTCCGGCTCAGAACTCGTAGTCGGCGATCACCCATGTGGCGAACTCCCGCCACTGCGCCACGCCCGCCTGGTGGGCCGGGTGCTCCAGGTACCGCTTGAGCGCGTCCTGGTCCTCGACCGCCGAGTTGATCGCGAAGTCGTGGGCGATGGGGCGGTCGCTGATGTTCCAGCCGCACTCCCAGAAGCGCAGCTCCTCGATCTGGTCGCCGAGGGCGGTGAAGGCGCGGGCACCCGCGACGGCCCGCGGATCGTCGCGCCCGACGCCCTCGTTGAGCTTGAAGAGGACCAGGTGGCGGATCATGAGTACTCCCGGCGCGTCTACTTCGCCCCGTTGGCCAGCCAGGTGAAGAAGTCACCGACGGCCTTCGCGGCGTCCGATATGCCCTGAAAGACTATCTGGACCCAGTCCGCAGCCTTGGGCGGGTCCGTGATGATCACGTAGAGCGCGAAGATCACGAGTACGTAGACGGCGATCTTCTTGGCGTTCACCGCCACCTGGCCTCTCCCCTGTCACTTCCCCCGGGTTCCCCCGGTTGCCGGGCGCGAGTGTAACCCTCCGATCGTTTTGTATGACCAACGGCGCGATGGGTGCCGGATTTTTTCTCCGAATCTCCGAATCTCCGACCTCCGAATCTCCAAGAGGAGCCGGTCACGTGAACCGATCGCGGGGTCCGCTCCGATGAGGGACCGAGACGACGGAGGCGAACCCGGTCCGGCCGGGGTCGAGAGGGAGAACGCGGATGCTGATGACGGCGATGGCCTTCGGGCTCGTCACCCTGCTGATCGTGCTTGTCGTGGCGGCACTGCTCGACTGCGTCCGCACGCCGAAGGAGCGGGTCAGGTACGTCCCGAAGTGGCTCTGGCTGCTGTTCCTGCTGCATGCCCCGGTCTTCGGGGCCCTCGTGTGGAACTACGCGGGCAAGCGCCCCGAACAGCCGGCGTGACCGAAGAAAGGGCGGCCCCGATACGGGACCGCCCTTTCTCCGACAGCGGTAGCGGAGGGATTTGAACCCTCGGTGACTTGCGCCACACTCGCTTTCGAGGTCTGTTCGTGCTGGTCAGATGGGTGTCCTGCACCGTACGCGGCCGTTCATTCAGGTTCGGCGAGGGTGCCAGCGGACGGCTGCGAACGGGGCCGTACGGCTCTGAATGAGACGGAAACTGAGACGGGGGCGGAACGCACCCAGGGGCTATGTGCTGCATGCGGTTCGTTCGACAGCCTCAGCTCAGCCGTTGCCGAGCGCTACTCTCGCACCATGCCTGAGTACGAGGACAACCCGGCTGGCCGCCTTCGAGCGCTGCTCATCGAGTTGCATCGAACACCCCCGAACACTGGGGCGTGGGAGGCACTGGCCGCGCTCTTGGCGCCGACGGTCGCGCCGTCCTCGCCGCATGCCCTCATGGCAATGACACGTCTACTGGAACTCCCGTCAGACATCCGGGCTGCTGTGGCTGCTCTTGACGAAGATGAGGAGGAGAAGGAACACCTCCTTGAACAGCTGGACAAAGTAGAGGTCTTCCTGACCCAGGTCGCCAATCGGAACGTGCCTCTTGGGCAGGCGTTCCAGACCTTCGCTGTAGGGGGTGACGTTCCCAATAGCGCGGTCGTGCAGTCTCTGGGCACCTGCTCGCGGCGGCTCCACCGCTACAGCCCTGAGCCGGTCATCCCCCGCGAGGACATCGACCGACTGATTCAGTCTGTGACAGCACTCATGGACGACACCCGTGGATCCAGCCTCGATGGTGCGGCCAAGAGTCTCCTCCTGCATCACCTATATCGTCTGCTGCAACACCTCGACCTCATTCGCATCACAGGTACTACTCCTCTAGAGGAAGGTCTCGATGCCTTCTTCGGAGCGGCCCGTCGTCAGCCTGAGGCAATGGATGACACAAGGCGACATGGCTTGGCGGAGCGACTTGGGGCCGTAGTCGGCGCGATCAAAAATGCTGTCGACATCGCCAGGGGCGTCCGTCAGTTCGGGACGGAAGCACACGCGGTAATCGAACATGGCACTCACGCAATCGAACAGGCTGGTCGGCTCCTGTCGTAGGCCGCGCGCAGGGCTGGCTTGCGGGGCGTGGCCAGGCGAAGGGCAGCACAGTCCTTGCCTGAAGCTGAGTCTGAGGCGGACGTTCGTCGCGGTACCTTCGCCTTGTGCTGGCACTTTTCGATCTCGACAACACCCTGATTGACCGGCGCGGGGGCCTTGAGGGCTGGGCTCGCAGTTTCGTGCAGTCGCGGCGCTTGCCGAGTGAGACAGCCTCCCTCATCTGTGACCGGCTCTGGGAGCGCGCCTACCCTTCGGACTTCGAAGACCTGGGGGAGATGCTCGGACTCTGCGACGATCCTGGCAGCCTCTGGCATGAGTACGTCGCTGGCGTGGCCCGGTCGGTCCGCTGTGCCCCGCAGGTGCGCGAGCGGCTGCGAGAGCTGCGCGTGGCCGGGTGGACGCTCGGGATCGCCACGAACGGCGCGGGGGACATCCAACGCGCCAAGCTGACCGCAGCCGGACTGACGTCGCTCTTCGACGGGATCTGTGTCTCTGAGGAAATCGGCATACGGAAGCCGGCTTACGAGCACTTCGAGACTGCCGCATCGCTGTGCGGCTCAGATCTGGCCGCCGGCGGGTGGATGGTCGGCGACAACCCAGACACGGACATTGCAGGGGGCCGCGCGGCTGGCCTGCGGACAGCGTGGGTGACGGCTGGCCGTGCATGGACCGATGGCCCCCGTCAGCCCGATGTTGTGGCTCGGGACGTCACGGAGGCCATCGGAGCGATGCTGGCGGCGACTTAGCCGGGATCGCCGTCGGGTGTGTCGTGCAGGTGGTCTAGAACCTCAGGGAGCTCCCGGGGCGAATCCTTCAGACTGTCCCACCGGCTCATGACCTTGGCTGACGCCTCAGCCAATTCGGGAGGCAAGCCAGCCTCCCGGAGGGCATGCGCTGCTTCCCGCATCTCCGGTGCCCAGCGCCATGACCGCGCGGCCACTTTCGGGATGTAGGCCGTCTCAGCGAGGTAGCTAGTGGTACGCCCCTGCGCGACATCGATCAGGGCATCTTCCACCCCGTAGTCACGCGCAAGGGCGTAGGAGACGGCCGCGAGAACTCGGCTTGCCTTCTGGTAACTGCTGTAGGACAGCTTCAGGGCGGAAGAACGACCAATGCCGCCGGGTAGGAGATGAGTCTGTACCGCTGAGTCAGCGAAGAGCGCGGCAACGGGTGCTAGCGCATCCTCTGGGCCAGACAGATACAGGCGAGGCGACTTCGAGGGGGAGGGAGGCGAGCCGATGATGGAGCCGTCGACCACGGTGGCCCCGGTCCGGCTCACGATGCCGTGGATCTGCCTCATGCTGGCCGGCGAGATTGCATTCGCGTCCACGTAGATCCCACTGAACGGATGAGCTGAGACGGCGACCGCGACATCTTCCGCATAGGCCGGCGGGCAGATGTTGAGGATGATGTGGGCTCGATCCGTCAGCTCCCCGAGGCTGCTCACTGCGGCCAGCCCGTACCGTTCGGCTCGCTCTCTGGTGTTGGAGCTGCGGCCGGTCGGGCACCAGAGCACTTCGGCCCCCCTGAGCCTGGCTTGCCCTGCTACAGCCGCGCCCATGCTGCCCGGATGCAGGATGCCGACGACGGTCATCCGACCAGCTCGCGGATATCGCGCTCTTCGGCGGGAGCGTTGGTCGTACAGGCGGCATCAATGGTTTGTGCCGCCTGAGCCGCACTCACCTGATCGGTTCGGATCACGAGTGACCACGGCTCCGCCGCGTGGTCCAAGAGATCCTGCCGTGTCTCATGCCACGCCTTCAGACGTGCGTCCAAGTCCTTGTCCCCGCGTCCACGGCAGCGTTGCCGAGTGACGTCTTCAGGGCACCACAACAGGACTCGCACCCAGTGGATGGGGAAAGCGGTGACAGCGCGTGCCCCGGCAACCTGACCCATATGGAGAACGGGGATGCGGCCAGTGCTGATGAGCGCCGCAACCTCGCCGCTATCGACGGCGTATTCGGCGTCGTAGCGGCTGTTGCGATACAGAATCTCTCCGGCCTGAGCCAGTGCCTCTATCTGCTGTGCCGTGCTGAGTCGGTACCCAACCGTGCGGCCGGGGCCGGCCTTGAGTCTCTGGAAGAGCGTGAAATCCGCCCGCTGCCGCGACAGCTCGGCCGTGATCGTGTCCTTTCCGGCGCCCGGAGGGCCGTAGAGGATGACTCCAGACGGGCTCACAGTCAGCCTCCACTCAAGACATCGCGCGCTTCGTCAACCAGGGCTACGGCCGCACCAAGTCGGTTGTCGACCACGAAGTGTGGACCCTGTGGCCGCATCTTCAGGTTTAGCCCGGAGACGTAATCCTCCCACGCTTCCATCTTCCAAGCATCGCGCGCAGCTCCACGAAATTCGATGTACTCACGCATTGACTCCGGGTCGCATTCGACCCATATCGTTGCGACGGAAACGCGCTTCGATCGGCAGCGATTATGGAAGCGCTGCATCCATTCCGGCTGGGAGAACTCGGTAACAAATGGAGCGTCGAGAATTACGGAAATTCCGCAATCTAGGTTGTCCCATGCTGCTTCCATGAGGCACCTGTACTCAAGAGGCCGCACCTTTTCCCTGTATAGATCCGAACTGCGGTCGTGCGCCTCGCCACCCATGGCGACCAATAGTTGGTCCACGAGTGGGCGGGTTAGAGAGTCCTTGTCGAGAATGGGCCAGCCGGTGAGTCCTCCGAGGAACTTGGCGAACTCCGATTTACCCGACCCGGCAAATCCACCGACAAGTATTACGGTAGGGCCGTCAACGCTTCCCCCTGATGTATGACGCCGCCATGCGTCGACTACGCGGTTGTGCAGACTTTCGCTGTCCACGTCATCGCCGCCGCGAATGCTGCTGAGTGCGCGGCGTACTGCGTCTGATTGATCAGGGAGATTTCGGTCAATGGGTGCCGGTACGGATTCCACGGGGGCATCCTCTCCGGGCAGAGCGCGACGGAAGCCGAGTTGAGCCTCATTGCAGTGATAGAGACGGCAATAAGCCCGGCGGTAATGCGGACCGGGATATACCGTTCCCTTCTCGTGTCCCCAGATCGTCTGGAAGTTTGCGGCAATATTGAAGCCGTGACGCTCTGCGATTTCGCGGAGCTTCTCCCCCGTGTCCTCCAGGGTGAGCCCGATCTCCTCGCGGTGCTTTCGCAAGAGATCCGGGTTCCAATCCGGGTGCTTCCGAGCCATCTGCCCCTCCTAGATAGCTAGTCGAGCGGCGAGTGTAGCGACTCGACTAGGCCCATGGAAATTCGTGATAGCGCATGTGTAAGCGGATGTATAAAACCGCCGGGACTTTCTCAGGTAGCGGGACGTGATACCCGTTCTCGCCCATCGGCGCTGAACTTGTGTCTACGCCGAACGAGGAGGTTCACATGGTTCTGGGCACAGCTTCCCGCCCCATGGCTTGCGGGGGATCAGTTCCCTTCGAGTGTCGCGAGGCGCCGGCGAAGCTCCCCAACCTCGTCGCGCAGCTTGCCGACCTCTTCGCGCAGTTCGGTTACGGCCGCGCTCGGGTCTGCGAGTTGCGCGGCGCGGTCGGCATCGGGAGTGAGAAAGGCTCCCTTGCCCTGGTGGCTCACGGCAAGTCCCTCTGCCTTGAGTTGATTGATGGCAGCGCGAGCCACAGTCACTGTGACCTCATACGTCTGCTGAAGCTGTCCCAGCGAGGGAAGTTGGCCGGTCGCGGAAAACTCGCCGGCCGCGATGCGTTGCCGCAGGTCATCGGCAACCTGCTTATAGGCAGACCTGCCCGTCCACTCGATCATCTACGCCCATCTCAGTCTCAGTCTCAGTCTCATCGTTCTCTGCCTCATAGTGCCTAAGCAGCAGAGGTAGAACCAGGGCCCCACCCTGGTTGTTCCGCGAGAGGACTTGACTCACTCTGCCTCACAGTGCACTCTGAGGCAGAGTCGATGAAGCGGCTCGGTCCCGGAAGGGGCGGAGCGCTGCAATACCGGCTTGACCTGCACAGACAGCGTCCGGAGGAAAGCCCGAGGGGGCGAGTACGAAGGAAGCGCCGGTTCCTTGAGAACTCAACAGGGTGCTTTGAGATTGGCGGGGCTTGGCCCCGTCCCCGTGACGGCCGGGTGATGACCGTCGGCCCCGGCATCCAGCCGTGAGGGCGCGGATTCGACGTCCGCCCGGGGTCACTTGGCCCGCCGCCATCTGCGGCGTTGGCCTCATCTCCGGTCGCGGCGGCACTCCCGGACAAGGACAGCCCGCCGCGTCGGATCTCCCATCCCGACGCAGTCAGGAGATCTCACCCGATGCACGCTGCCACGTTCGCTGCCGTGTTCATCGCCCTGTACGTCGCCCACAGCGTGGGTGACCACTGGGTGCAGACCTCGCACCAGTCCGCGCAGAAGAGCCGTCCCGGGTGGGTCGGTCGTCTCACGGACGCCCGGCACGTCGCCACTCTGACGCTCACCAAGGTCGCCGTGCTTATCCCGGCCGCCGTGCTGCTGGGGCTGCACCTGTCGGCGGTCGGCGTCGTCGCCGGCCTCGCGGTGGACGCGGCCTCGCACTGGTGGGCCGACCGCCGCACCACCCTCGCCCGGCTTGCCGCACTGCTCGGCAAGGGCGAGTTCTACCGGCTGGGAGCTCCCCGCGCCGGCCGCGACGACAACCCGCACATCGGTACCGGCGCCTACGCGCTTGACCAGTCCTTCCACCACCTGTGGCTGCTGGTCGCCGCGCTCATCGTCGCCACCGTCTGACCCCCGATTCTTCGCGGGGCGGTCGCACTCCCGGACAGGACAGCCGACCGCCCCGCGCCCTTCCCGACGTTCAAGGAGAGACCCACCATGCGTATGCGCATGTTCGTCGCCGGCCAGGAAGCGCACGGCGACATGGAGTTCGCGGAACTGGCGCTCGGCATCGACGTTGACCTGTTCCGGGGCCCCCTGGAGTTCGAGACGGACGGGGAGCGGGCCGCCCGCGAGGACGCGGCCCGTGACATCCTCGCCGACCTGCGGGCGGAGGCGGAGGCCGGTGACGAGATCGCCGGTTGGGACGCCCTGTACGCCGACTCGCTCACCCGTACGGTGCCGTTCCTGCGCGCCGCCCGCGGCTACCGGCCGGGGACGGGGGAAGCGGCATGAGCGCGACCGGCAAGCCGCTCACGAAGACCCAGATCGGTGTGCTGACAGCCGCGTTCGTGCCGATGCTGGCCACGGGTGTGGTCGGCGGGTTCGGTACGTACAGCAACATCGGTCATGCCTACGGCACGGGGACCGCGCTCGGTGCCCTGGGCGCCGGTGAAGGCGCCACGGCCGTTCTCGCCCTGGTCCTGCTGGGGCTGACCCTGCTGGGGCAGTCCTCGCCGCGCGTCGTGCGGATAGGGCTGTGGGCGCTGCCGGCCGCCGCCGCCGTCATGGGCGCCATGGCCGCGCCGGACTTCGGCCGGACCGTGATCTATGCCCTGACCCCGTTGGGCATGTCGGTGTCGGCGGAGGGCATGGCGTTCCTGGCCCGCCGGATCGTCGTCCATACGGACGGCCGCGACGCGGAGCACGAGCAGCGCACCGCCGACATCGTGCAGGCCCTCGCCTACCACCGCGCCCGTGCCGCCCACCACCCGGTGAGCCGGGTTCGCAAGCGCTCGGATCGGGCGTCGTGGCGGTTGGCCCGCAAGGTCGGTGTGGGGGACGTGGTGCTCGGATCGAGGCTGTTGGACGTGCAGCGCGATCGGATCACGGATGGCGCGGACGCGGCTCTTGCCTCGATGTTCGGCACGCCCGTCGCGATCCCCGCCGTGGTCGCAAATGCGGATGAATCGACCGGAAGTAGTCGAGAACGGTCTACCTCTGACCTGCCCGTATCGAGCACGCCTACGGTCGTGGTGACGCGGCTTGTGGTGCCCGATCCGGCGCCGGTCGACCTCGGCAAGTCGGGTGTCGGCATGAAGCCGGTGCCGGCCGTCGTTCCGATGGTGAAGCCGGTCCCGATCGCCCCGGCGCCTGCCCGTCCGGTCCCGGCCGCGTCGACGGCGCCGCGTCGGGCGACGGGCCGTGTCCCGGTCGCCGCCAAGTCGACCCGCACCCGCCGCACCCCCGACCAGCTCATGGAGCAAGCGCGGAAGGCGACGGCCGGATGGACGGACGCTGAGATCACCGGGGAGGGCATCCGCCGGGCTCTGCGTACCTCGCCCGCGAACGCCCGGATGCTGCGTGACGCCCTGCTTGCCGAACGCGCTCCTCAGGTGGTGGCGCCGTGAGCACCCTCGCCGCGCTCTTACCGGCCGTGCCCGCTCTCGGGTGGGCCGTTCACGCCCGGTGGCTGTACTCCCGGTTGACCATCGCCCGCCGTGACCCGCTCACCGGGTTGTGGACGCGGGACGCGTTCACCCGCCGGGCCCGCCGCCTGCTGCGCGATGAGCGTGCCGTGGTCGTGCTGGCGGACGTCGACCACTTCAAGCAGATCAACGACCGCCACGGCCACGCGGCCGGTGACGTACTGCTCGCCACAGTCGCCGCGCGCCTCGCCCACGGCACCACCCCCGGCGGTGTGGCGGGCCGGCTCGGCGGGGACGAATTCGCCGCCGTCGTCGTTGACCGCGACGGCACGATGGCCGACCGGCTGCACACCCTCGCCCGCGTCCTCGCCCGGCCGGTCGACACCGCCCCCGACGTGCACACCACGGTGTCCCTGGGGTGGGTACGGGCCGGTGACCATCCCGGCGAGGACCTGTCCGCGCTGCTGCGCCGCGCCGATGAGGCCATGTACGCGGCCAAGCGATCCGGCCGGTCCGGTCCCCGGCGGGCCCGCCTCGGGCGGCTGCTCGGGTCGGTGGCCGGTCGTCGTCCCGGACGGCGCGGCGCGGCGTGAGCGCGCTGCCGGTCTTCCGGTGGCACCTCGCCCCGGACGGCTACGCCACCCGCCGCCAACTGCGCGCCCGCAACCTGCGCCCCGGCGGTCAGGGCGTCGCTGCCCAGCTCGAACGCCCCCGGCGGCGGGGGCGCCCGCCGCTGGTCGCCTACCTGTACCGCGTCGACCTCGCCAAACCGGTGCGGCCGATGACACCGGGCCGGTGGCGGGCCCACGCCGCGATGATGCGCGCCCGCCGTACCTGCCCCGAGTGCCGCCGGGACGCCGGATACGTCATCCCCACCTCGCTCGGAACCTGCGTGACCTGCGCATACCCCGAGGAACAGCGCGTCGCCTGAACCACCCCGCATCCCGGGTCCGGCCGCCCGACCTTCCACAGCAAGCCGGCCGGACCCGTCGACTCCCGAAGGAGTACGCAC
This sequence comes from Streptomyces sp. NPDC090499, assembly GCF_044769305.1. Classification (NCBI taxonomy): domain Bacteria; kingdom Bacillati; phylum Actinomycetota; class Actinomycetes; order Kitasatosporales; family Streptomycetaceae; genus Streptomyces; species Streptomyces sp. NPDC090499. The sequence continues at coordinate 38,790 of NZ_JBIVXP010000004.1, read as the reverse complement.
ATCGTGACGGAAACCACCGCCTTCACGCCCCCGGACCACCCGGAGGCCACCGACGGGCAGACGGCCGCCGTGCTGCCGTTCCCGCTGACCAAGCCGACGACCGCCACCCCGGCCCCGGCCGCCCCGAGCGAGGGCGAGGCCAAGCCGGGGGAGTGGGAGGCCGAACTCCCCGACACCGATGACCCCGAGGCCGAAGGGCTGACCGATGGGGCGCCGGTCGACCCGCCGCGCGAGGTGTACCCGCCCTCGGTCGCGGAGTGGATGGAGGCCAAGGACAAGGCCCGTCTGCCGGTGCTGCCGGACTGGGTCAAGCTCCCCGACCAGCGCACCGCCGTCCGCAAGTGGGCGATCCGGCACTACTCCGCTGTGGCCGGCTATCACGCGATCCGGCTGCCGCTGGTCTACACGCCGAAGATCTGCATGTACTCGCCGCGCGGCGCGTGGCGGTGGTCGACCGCGATCGGCCGGTGGGTGTCGGACGCAGAAGGCAAGTCGCTGCGGCTCGCGTCCGTGGCGAACGAGGACGCGGCGGAGTACCTGAAGCTGTCGCGGCAGCGCAACGACCGCGTCCGGCTGCGCGGGCTCGTGGCGACCATCGGCGGGTTCATAGGCCTTGCCGCCGCGCTGACCCTGTACGTCATGGCCCCGTCGTGGCTGCTCGCGTTGGTCGTGGCGACGCTTGCCACGACGCTCGGTGTGGTGGGGGCGCCGGCCGACCGGCCGCTGATCGACATGGCCAAGGTGACGTTCCGCAAGCGCAAGCTGTCCTCGGACATCGTCATCCGCGCCCACGAGGTGGCCGGGCTGACCAGCCGCGACCAGTCGGTTTCCTTCCCCCGGCCGATCGGCCGGGACGGCGACGGGTGGCGGGTCGTGGTGGACCTGCCGTACGGCAAGACGTTCGAGGATGCGGTGAAGGCTCACGCGCGGCTCGCCTCGGGTATGGACATCGCCCCGACTCAGCTCTTCCTGGACAAGGACGAGACGAGCGGGCGGCGGGTGTCGTACTGGATCGCCGACCGTGACCCGCTCGCCGTGCCGTCGGGCAAGTCCCCGCTGCTGGGGGCGACCCGGGTGGACTTCTGGAAGCCGTTCCCGTGGGGCGTGGACGAACGCGGCAACCCCGTCATGGCGACCATGTTGTGGCTGTCGCTGCTGGTCGGTGCCGTGCCGCGTCAGGGCAAGACGTTCTCCGCCCGCACCATCGCGCTCGCCGCTGCGCTGGACCCGTACGTCAGGCTGTACCTGTTCGACGGCAAGGCGTCGCCGGACTGGCGGAAGTTCGCGCTGGTCGCGCACCGGATCGGGTTCGGGATCGTGCCCAAGAACGGGTTCGACCCGGTTCAGCATCTGCTCGCCTCGCTGCGGGAGTTGAAGGCGGACGTCGAAGACCGCTATCACCGACTGTCGGAACTGCCGCTGCACGTCTGCCCGGAGGGCAAGCTCACTCCGGAGATCAGCCGGGACAAGAAGCTGAACATGCCGCTCACGCTGTTCGTGGTGGATGAGGTGCAGGAGTACCTGACCCACCCCGAGCACGGCAAGGAGATCCTGTCTCTGCTGGTCTACCTCGCTCGGGTCGCCCCCGCGGTGGGTGTCTCGGTGATGACGTCGACGCAGAAGCCGGACGACAAGGCGTGCCCCTCTGAGCTGCGTGACCAGCATCAGGCCCGGTTCGCCCTGCGGGTCGGTGCCTACCAGGTCTCCGACGTCATCCTTGGCGCGGGCTCGTACTCGGAGGGCTTGGACGCGTCCAAGCTGCTCAAGTCCCACAAGGGCGTCGGTCTGCTCAAGGGCATGTCGGATGACGCGGGGATTGTGCGCACCTACCTCGCCGACGGCCGCGACGCCGAACGCATCCTGACCCGCGCGGCCGCGCTGCGCGAGGCGGAGGGCACGCTGTCCGGCGACGCGGCCGGCGAGGCCCCGGCCCCGGAGACGTCCGCGACGATCCTGGACGACGTGGCCGCCGTGCTCGGTAAGGGCGAGGCCAAGGTGTGGTCCGAAACGGTCGTTGACCGGCTCGCCGACCTGCGGCCGGAGGTCTACGGCCCGTGGGCCGAACTGGAGCCCAAGCCCAAGGCCGAAGCGCTCACTGCCGCTCTCAAGCCGTTCGGCATCGGCACTCTGCAGATCAGCCGGCGCATCGACGGCGAACAGGTCAACAAGCGCGGCATCAAGCGCGACGACATCGCCACCGCGATTACGGAGCGCAACAACAAGAGGGACGCCGGATAGGTCCCCAACCCTGCTACCGGTAGCGGCCAGCGTCGCTACCGGTAGCAACCCTGCTAGCAACCAAAACCGCCCCTGATCAGGTCGCTAGCACGTAGCACCCCACCTGCGAAAACCCCTCCAAAGCCTGCTGAGAGGCCTCTGATGAGCCTTGCCGCCCTCGCTACCTCCTTCCTACTCGCCATCACTCTGGGTTACGGCGTCAAGTGCTGGCTGAGCCCGTTCGGGGACTGCCGCAAGTGCGCCGGCATGGGCCACGCGATCACCACGAACCGCAAGGGCAAGACCCGGCGCGGCCGGGACTGCCGCCGCTGCGACGCCACCGGCAAGCGCATACGCGTCGGCCGCTGGATCTACAACCGCGCCGCGCGCACCTACCGCGCCGGCCACCGCTGAGACCCGTCGGGAGACACCGTGACGCTCACCATCCCCCTCGTGCTGCTGCTCGCCGTCGTCGTCGTGCTGCTGCTGCGGTTCAAGGCCGTCGGCGGCGGAGCGCTGGTCGTCGTCGCCCTGTTCGGCTTCTACCTCGCCCACACCGGCGCGGCCGGCACCGTCAACCAACTCGTCACCGCCCTCGCCGACGCCCTGCCCGGCATCAGCCGCTGACCCGAAGGGAGAAAGCACCGTGAACGAACACCTCCCGACCCTGCGGCCGGGCACGCCGACCGCGCCGGCGTACGACCCGGCGTCGCTGGAGCTAGATGCCCCCGCCACGGCCGCCGTCGAACTGGCCGCCGAACGCGGCCCGGTTGTCTGGGTGCCCGACGCCTACGGACGCATGGTCCCCATGCCAAAGCACCTCGCCCCGCCCCCGATTCCCATGCCGGAGCCACGCGACCTCACCCCGCTTCCCCTGCTGGACCCGATCGCACAGCGCTTCGTCGGCGCCGGGATCGGCGGGGGCACCCTCGCGGCCGGAGTCGGCTGGGGCGTCGGCGAGGTCATCAACGCCGCCGCCGGGTTCACCTCCGGCGCCGCGATGTGGATTGCCCTCGCCGTCCTCGCATGGCGCATGCCCGTACGCGCCATCAACGGGGGGCGCAACGGGAGCACGGTCAACATCCGCAAGGCCGTCATCAAGCGCAACAAGTTCTACGGCTGAGGGGGCCTGACCTTGCGCTTCTACCTGACCACACACAAACGCCACTGGGTCCGGCTTACCAGCGTCCCGCTGTTCTTGAAGTCCGAGCACTTCGTCAACGCGGCCAAGCTGGATGAGGCGCGCGGCCCGTACGCGGTGGACTCCGGCGGCTTCTCGGAGCTCCAGCGCCACGGCCGATGGACGCGTACGCCGCGTCAGTACGTCGGCGACCTGCGCCGGATATGGGAATGCGTCGGCCCGTACGACTGGGCCGCACCGCAGGACTGGATGTGTGAAGACCTCATCATCCACGGCGGCACGGCCGGACCGAAGAACGTCTTTGTCGGCACCCACCTCAGCGTTCCGGAGCACATCCGCCGCACCGTCGCCAACTTTCTCGAACTGCGCTCCCTCGCCCCCGAACTGCGGATCGCTCCGGTGCTTCAGGGCCGGACGGTCGCGGACTACGAGGGGTGCGCGGATCTCTACGAGCGCGCGGGGGTGGATCTGACCCGCGAACCCACGGTCGGACTCGGATCGGTCTGCCGCCTGCAGTCCACCCGGGAGGGCGCGGCGATCGTGACCGCGATGGCCGCCCGCGGGCTGAAGCTACACGGCTTCGGCTTCAAGATTCTCGGGCTGGAACGGGTCGGTCATCTGCTTGCATCGGCGGACTCCGCCGCCTGGAGCTACCACGCCCGACGCCGGCCGCCACTGCCCGGCCACACGCACAAGAACTGCGCCAACTGCATCGACTACGCGATGCGCTGGCGTGAGCGCGTCATCGGCAGTCTGCCCCCGTGGCAGCAGCCCTTCTTGGACGCGGCCTAGCTACGCCCGTGGGCGGTGGCACTCCCGGACAGGACAGCCCACCGCCCACGGTCTCCGAGTCCCGACGTAGCAGAACAGGAGACCTACAGCATGACCCAACTGCGCGTTTTCGGCGAGGGCCCGTCGGCCCCTGCCACCCGTACGAGGCGAGGGCCCTACGGTGCCGCCACGGCGACGCTGGGGGCGGCATGAGCGCGACCGCCGCACCCCTGCGGGTGGCCCTCGCCCTCGCGGCGGCCGGTGTCCCGGTCCTGCCTCTGCGGGCGGGCAAGGTCCCGTTCGGCAACTGCCGCACCTGCAAGGACAACGCGTGCGGCGGCCGGCCCAACATGAAGACGGCCGGCCCCTGCCAGTGCCCCGCACCGTGCCATGCGTGGGCCGCTGCCACCGTCGACCCGCACGTCCTCACCTCGCCCCTGTGGGCGGCGGTGTGGCGTGAGGCTGTGGCGGTCGCCTACCACCCCGGCGGGGCCGGGCTGACCGTGGTCGACCTGGACAACGCGGCGGCCGTCGCATGGGCCCGCGCCACCCTGCCCGCCACCCGCACCGTTGCCACGACGCGGGGCGAGCACTGGATCTACCAGGGCGCCATGCCGTCATCGAACGCGGTCCGGCCCGGCGTCGACATCAAGTCCCTGACCCAGTACGCCCGGTGGCTCGGTCCCGGAACCGGCCGCATGGCCGTACTCCCGGCGGCCGTCCGCGCCCTGGTCGTGAAGGAAGACACCACCCCCGGCCGGCGCGGGGTGGCCTCTTCTCTCCCCACCCGCGCCCCGTGGAACCGGTCGGTCGCCACTGGGTGCCGTCACACTGAGCGTTACGTCCGTACCGGTCTGGAACGTGGCCTCGCGCTGGTACGGGCCCGCGCCGAATCCGGCGCCGGCTCCCAGGCGTTCGGCGTCGCCCGGTTCCTCGCCGCACAGCACACCGCGTGCCCCGGCCCCTGCGGACTCGCGGCGATCGGCGAGGAGATCACGGCCGCCGCCGTCTCGGTGGGCGTCCCGGAGGCCTACGCGCGCCGCGCGGTCGCCAACGGCCTTGCAGCGGCTGTGGAGCGCGCGGCATGAACAAAGCATCCCGAACCCCCGCGAACGGCCCTCAGGGCGCCATACAGGGCCCGCCAAGGCCGGCCGTGGGCGAACCGAAGGTCGCCGCCCGCAAGGGCGTCCATATCGCTGTTGGCCCTGACCCGCAGACGGTCACTATCACCGGCATCACCCCGGGGCTTCAGATCCAGTGCGAGGGCGTCCCCGTCGCGGACTGGCTCTGCGCCTGCGGGCACCACGAACGCGCCCGGGGCCGTGCCGCCGTCATCAGGCTGACCGCCCGCGTCCGCGTCGGCGTCTGCCCCCACATCACCACCGCCGAAGGGAGGGCCGCGTCATGACTCCACAGCCTGTGGACAACGACCTGTGGGCCGGACTGCCCACCCTGGAAAACCCGCCGGGCGAGGACGACGCAGCACCGGAGGTGTGGGAGGACCCCATCCCCCTCACCGGCCGCCGCGAGCGTCCGCCGTTCCCCGCCCACGTCCTCCCCGCGTGGTTGGGAGAGTACGTGGCGGCCGTCGCGCAGGAGACGCAGACCCCGGTGGACCTCGCCGGTTCGATCGCGCTGGCCGTGCTCGCCACGGCGGCCGGCGGCCGGTCGGTGGTCCACGTGCGCGGCAACTGGCGCGAGCCCACCAACCTCTACACCGTGGTCGCGCTGCCGCCCGCGAACCGCAAGTCGGCCGTCTTCACGCTGCTGACCAACCCCCTCTACGAGGCGGAAAAGCAGCTCAAGACCGCGATGAAGCCGGTGATCGTGGAAGCGGAGCTGACGGCACGCCTGGCCAAGGAAGCGGCCGACAAGGCCGCCGTCAAGGCTGCGTCCGCCGACGGCGACAAGCGCGATGACATGGTGGCCACCGCCGTGGGCCTCGCGCAGACCGCCGACACGCTCACTGTGCCCGCCGAACCGGTCCTGTTGGCGGACGACTCGACACCCGAGACGGTTACCTCGCTCATGGCCGAACAGGGTGGCCGGCTGTCGGTGATGAGCGCTGAGGGCGGCATCTTCGACATCATCGCCGGCCGCTACTCGGGAGCTCCCAACATGGAAGTCTTCCTGAAAGGGCACGCCGGGGACCGGCTGAGGGTGAACCGGCAGACCCGCCGCGAGTACATCGACGCCCCCGCCCTGACCATCGGCCTCGCCGTACAGCCGGACGTCCTGAGGGACATCGGCAAGGTGAAGGGCTTCGAGGGACGCGGACTGCTGGCCCGCTTCCTGTACTCCCTGCCGGTGTCCACGGTCGGCGAACGCGAGATCATCACCGACCCGGTCCCCGAGCAGACCGCTGGCACCTACACCGCCCGGGTCATCGACCTCACCCTGTCCCTTGCGGAGTGGACCGACCCGGCCGTCATCCAGCTCACCCCCGAGGCGGACGCGGCGTTGATCGCGTATCAGGAGCGCATCGAACCGCAGCTCAAGGCGCGCGGCGGCAAGCTGGGGCATATCTCCAACTGGGCCGGAAAGCTCGCCGGGGCGACCGCCCGCATGGCCGCGCTGCTGCACCTCGCCGAACACGGCGGCAACGGCTACGCCCACCCGGTCACCGAAGACACCATGCGCGCAGCGATCGTGCTGGGGGACTACTACACCGCCCACGCCCTCGCCGTGTTCGACGTTATGGGCGCCGACCCGGTCCTGTCCCGGGCCCGCAGCGTGCTGGAAGCGCTGAGGGACAACGGGTGGGAGGACGTCAGTCGGCGGGACGTCTTCAGTGTTCTGTCCCGCAGCGAGGTGAAGACCGTCGCGGACCTGGAACCGGCGCTCGCGCTGCTGGAAGACCACGGCTATCTGCGGTCCTACCAGCCCGAGCGCACCGGTAAGCGCGGACGCCCACCGGCACCCCGCCTCGCCGCCCACCCGTCTCTGCGACACGGCGGCCGGTGACCCCCGCCCGCGCGGACATCCCTTCCCGCACAAACCGCAAAATCCGCAGAAAGCCTCGGACACCGCGCTGACCTGCGACGTGTCCCCGCGCGGACCCCGGCCGGGGGCCCGTCGCACAATCCCGCGATATTCCGCAAAAAACCGAGCGCCGCCCCGTCCACGGGGACCGGCTGACGGCCGCCCCTGATTTTTGCGGAATATCGCGGGTTTCTGCGGAGCGCCACCCGACACCACCCGCGCACCGCATCACCGCAGGTCAACCGCCCTCCCTGGGTTTTCTGCGGATTTTGCGGTTTGTGCGGCGGCACTTGCCCCTGAACTCAGCCTCACAGGAGTGAGCCGTGGACGAACCCACCACCCTGCCCCTCGCCCCCGCCGACGACCCGACCCTGGTTCTCCTCAAGGTCGAAGAGGCCGCCCGCCGACTCCGTGTCGGCCGCACCACCTGCTACGCCCTCATCCGCACCGGCGAACTGGAATCCGTGACGGTCGGCACCCTGCGCAGGGTCCCGGCCGCCGCCGTTCCCGAGTACGTCACCCGTCTCCGTACCGCCCAACGCGCCGCTTGACGACGCCCGGGGCGGCGGCACTCCCGGACAGGACAGCCCGCCGCCCCGGTCTCCATCCCGACACCAAGAAACAGGAGCCTGCCTGTGGCAGAGGACAAGAAGAAGCGCACCCGGCAGCCCAACGGCCGCAGCTCCATCTACCAGGGGAACGACGGGAAGTGGCACGGCCGCGTGACCGTCGGCGTGCGCGACGACGGGAGTCCCGACCGGCGCCACGTCGAACGTAAGACCCGTGCCGAAGTGACGGCCGCCGTCCGTGAACTGGAGAAGCAGCGCGACGCCAAGACCTTGGCCAAGCCGGGCAAACCCTGGACGGTCAAGGCGTGGCTGACCCACTGGGTCGAGACCATCGCCCCGCTCGCCGTGAACGAGAACACGATGGTTGGCTACGGCGTGGCTGTCCGGAAGCACCTGATTCCCGCCCTTGGTGCCCATCGGCTCGACAAGCTCCGGCCGGAGCACATCGAACGCTTCTACGGGAGCATGCAGGCGGACGGTCGTAAGGCCGGAACGATCCACCAGATTCACCGCACCTTCCGCACCGCGCTGAACGAGGCGGTACGGCGTGGCCACCTGGGACGGAACCCTGTCCAACTCGCCAAGGCTCCCCGCCTCCAAGAGGAAGAGGTGGAGCCGTACACCGTCGAAGAGGTGCAACGGCTCTTGCAGACGGCCGACAACTGCCGGAACTCGGCACGGTGGGCGGTGGCACTCGCCCTCGGCCTGCGCCAGGGGGAGGCTCTCGGTCTCAAGTGGGCTGACGTCGACTTGGACCGAGGCGTACTAATGGTCCGGCGGAGCCGTCGCCGACCGCGTTACGCCCATGGGTGCGCGGACCCCTGCGGCCGGAAGGCCGGTTACTGCCCGCAGCGGCAGAGGACGAACCCGGAGACGGCCGACACGAAGTCCCGCGCCGGGCGCCGGGCGGTGGGCCTGCCCGCACAGCTTGTGGATCTGTTGCGAGTTCACCAGATCAGGCAGGAAGCCGAACGCGCGGCGGCCGGGGACGAATGGGTGAACGAAGGGTGGCTCTTCGCGACACCGACCGGTCTGGGCACGTCGCCCCGGACGGATTATGACGACTGGAAGGAGTTGCTCAGCAAAGCGAAGGTGCGAGACGGCCGTCTGCATGATGCTCGTCACACCGCCGCGACCGTCCTGCTGATCCTCGGAGTCTCCGAGCGGGCCGTCATGGGTCTGATGGGGTGGTCCACCACGGCCATGGCCGCGCGGTACCAACACATGGTCGACTCAGTCCGGAACGAGGTTGCCCAACGGGTCGACGGGCTCATCTGGAAGCCGGCCGATGACGGTCCGGACGACGATGACGATGGGCTCTCAGGATCGCTCGTACGGGCCAACTGAGACGGAAACTGAGACGGAAGCCGAAGAGGCGCCTGGTTCGATGAACCGGGCGCCTCTTCTACCTGCGGTAGCGGAGGGATTTGAACCCTCGGTGACTTGCGCCACACTCGCTTTCGAGGCGAGCTCCTTCGGCCGCTCGGACACGCTACCGAGGGAGACCTTACAGCACGGGAGACCGTGCTCGGAAATCGGTATTCGGCGGCCGGGGAAGGCCCCGGCGGCCGGGTCAGCGGGTGCGGAAGAAGTCCGTGAGGAGGCGGGCGGATTCGTCCGCCAGGACGCCCTCGACGACCTCGGGGCGGTGGTTCAGGCGCCGGTCGCGGACGACGTCCCAGAGGGACCCCGCGGCGCCGGCCTTCTCGTCGCGGGCGCCGTAGACGACCCGGTCCACCCGGGACTGGACCAGGGCGCCGGCACACATCGTGCAGGGCTCCAGCGTGACGACCAGGGTGCAGCCGCTGAGCCGCCACTCCCCGAGCGCCGCGGCGGCCCGGCGCAGGGCGAGGACCTCGGCGTGCGCGGTGGGGTCGCCGGTGGCCTCGCGTTCGTTGTGGCCGGCCGCGAGGACCGTCGTACCGTCCGGGGACAGCACGACGGCGCCGACGGGGACGTCCCCGCCCCGGACGGCCCGGCCGGCCTCGTCCAGGGCGAGCCGCATCGCGGCCCGCCAGCGGTCGCGTACCGGGTCGGGGGACCCGGATGCCTCGTGGAGGGTCAGCGGACGGTCTCCAGGACGTCGGAGGCGCCCAGGGCTTCGGCGATCTCGCCGAGCGCGTCCTCGTCCAGGGTGAGCAGTTCCTTCGCGCTCACGCCCAGGTCGTCCAGGATCGCGGCGTCGCCCACCGGGCCGGCCGGCACGGCGGAACCGTCCGCGTCCTCGTCCTCCTCGGCGTCCGGCTCACCGTCCTCGGTGCCGTCGAGGTCGAGGGCGTCCAGGTCGTCGGCGTCGTCCTTGGGCTCCCTTCCGAGCAGTTCGTCGGTGAGCAGGAGCTCGCCGTACGAGCTGCGGGCGGCGGCGGCTGCGTTGGAGACGAAGACCCGGGGGTCCTCCTCCCCGTCGACGCGCACGACGCCGAACCAAGCGTCTTCCTGCTCGATGAAGACGAGCACCGTGTCGTCGGCCTCGGAGGCCGATTCCCGGGCCAGGTCGGCCAGGTCCGACAGGGTCTCCACATCGTCGAGCTCTGTGTCGCTCGCTTCCCACCCGTCTTCGGTGCGCGCGAGCAGTGCGGCGAAGTACACCGTGACTCTCCCACTGGTCTTAGGCGTGCCGGTTGGGGGTCCCCCCGGCGGAGGTTCTGGGCGGGGAGAGCTGTGCTCCGAGCCCCGCCCACTCGGAATCGTGGCAGAAACAAGGCGTTCAGGGGACGTCTTCGGCTCCCTGTGTCTGGCAGTTTTGATCGCACGTATGCAAAGAGCCATCCATGCGCCCGTCAACGCAGTCACCAGCGCACTCGTTGCCGCCACCTGCGGATCGTACGCGGGTTTTCCCGCGGCCCACGCACGGCCTTCCCCGTGACGGACCGCAACGTGCCACAAGGAGTGGATCTTTGCCGAAGGATCGGCTTTACGACTGTTGCCGAGTCCTGCCGTCTCCTGGCGATTCCTACCAGCGGAACGTCCGCATGCGCATCGCGTGCCGCAGCCGGGCCGTCTTGGCGCGGCGGGGCTGGACCCGGTCGCGCAACGCCCGCGCCTCGGCGAGCTCGCGCAGGAACCGGGCCCGGCGGCGGCGCCGCTCGGCCTCCGTCTCACCCTCGGGCGCGCCGTACGCGCCGTCCGGCCGCTCGGGCGGCCCGGGAAGCTCGGGCACGGTCACATCACCCCCAGTCCGACACCTCCACTTTCCCCCGGATGGGGGGTTTGATGCCAGGGTGGGGCTGCGCGGTCGTGCGCGAGGTGGGAGAGGGCGCGGTTACTGTTGTGGACATGCGTCTCCACGTCGTCGACCACCCCCTGGTCGCCCACAAGCTCACCACGCTCCGCGACCAGCGCACCGACTCCGCGACGTTCCGGCGGCTCGCCGACGAACTGGTCACCCTGCTCGCCTACGAGGCGACGCGGGACGTGCGGACCGAGGCCGTCGACATCCGGACCCCGGTGGCCGCCACGACCGGCGTCAAGCTCGCCCGGCCGCGGCCGCTGGTGGTGCCGATCCTGCGGGCCGGGCTCGGCATGCTGGACGGCATGGTGCGGCTGCTGCCGACCGCCGAGGTGGGCTTCCTGGGCATGATCCGCAACGAGGAGACGCTGCAGGCGTCCACGTACGCCTCGCGGATGCCGGAGGACCTCTCCGGGCGCCAGGTGTACGTCCTCGACCCGATGCTGGCCACGGGCGGCACGCTGGTCGCGGCGATCCGCGAGCTCATCAGGCGCGGCGCCGACGACGTGACGGCGGTCGTCCTGCTGGCCGCGCCCGAGGGCGTCGAGCTCATGGAGCGCGAGCTGGCGGGGACGCCGGTCACGGTCGTGACGGCGGCGGTCGACGACCACCTCAACGAGCACGGCTACATCGTGCCGGGGCTGGGCGACGCGGGGGACCGGCTGTACGGCGCGGCCGAGTAGCGGACGGCGCGGCCGAGCAGCGGACGGTCCGTCCGCGCGGGGCGTTCGCCGACGGGGCGTTCGCCTGGGCGCCGTAGGAGTGCGGATGTGCCGACGGCTACGGGTTCGTCGTGGCTTGTCGTGCAGTCCCTCCCCCAGCCTTCGGCTGGGGGACCCCCAGCGCCCCTACGGGGCGCTTGCCGCCGCTGTCAGCAGGTCTTCTTCGAAGTGGATGCGGTCGGGGCGGGGGCGGAGAGGGCTGTGATGGCCTTTGCGGCTGTCGCCTGGGGGGTGAGGGTCTTGAAGGCGTTGCCGATGATCAGGTCGACGGCGGTGCCCTTGCGGCCCGCCTCCGTGCGCTGGTCGGCTGCCGTCACCTGTGTCGCGAGGACCGGGAGCGAGGTCTTCAGGGCGGTGGCCGGGCCGAGCAGTATCGCCGTGCCCTTGACCTTCTGGTCGAACTTCGCCGGAGCGTTGCCGACGTCGCCGATCCTGAAGCCGCGCTTCTTCAGTTCGTCCGCGGTGTCCTTGGCCAGGCCCGTACGGGTCGTGGCGTTGTAGACGTTCACCGTGATCTGGCCCGGCTTCGGCAGCGCCCCGGCTGACGTACCGGCCGACGCTCCGGCCGCGGGGCTGGAGCTGGGGCTGGCGGCGGCCTGTTTGACGCAGTCTCCCGACGAGCCGGCCGCCGAGGCCGTCCCGCCGCCGCCCGTGAAGACGTCGATGAGCTGCAGTGTGCCCCAGCCGACCAGGCCGAGCGCGGTGACGGAGGCGACCACGGAGAGGACGAGCCGGGCACGCCGTCGGCGCGGGCGCATGCGAGGGTATTTGTCCCCTGTGATCCGGTACTGGCCGCCCATGCCGGGGGGAGTCAGCATGCTCATGAGCGCAGCGTAGTGCGCCACGGGTGCGTTGACTAATAGATGATCATCCGACGGCGCACGGTCCAACCCGAAAGGGCCAACCGGCGGCAAATGCCCGATGGCCTACGGGTGTCAGCCGAGTTCGAGCACGCGCGCGTGCAGCACCTGGCGCTGCTGGAGGGCGGCGCGGACCGCGCGGTGCAGCCCGTCCTCCAGGTACAGGTCGCCCTGCCACTTCACGACGTGCGCGAAGAGGTCGCCGTAGAACGTCGAGTCCTCGGCGAGGAGGGTCTCCAGGTCGAGCTGCCCCTTGGTCGTCACGAGCTGATCGAGGCGGACCGGGCGCGGTGCGACGTCCGCCCACTGCCGGGTGCTCTCCCGGCCGTGGTCGGGGTACGGCCGGCCGTTTCCGATGCGCTTGAAGATCACACGGAAAGCCTACCGGTCCAGACGTTCCGGGCGCAGCCATGGCGACCGAGTGCGACGCTGGAAAAGACACCGTAAAGGTAATAAAACGCGCTAAACGGGAACAGGGGGTCCGATGATGAGCTCCGGTGGCGCCGACGAAGCGAGCGTCGAGGACCCCGCGGGCGTCGCCGATCCGGTGGTCGCCGGGATCGCCGCCGGGTACGCCTTCGCCGGTCAGGCCCTGGATCTCGGCGCTGTTCTCCGGGACGGCCGGTGCTTTCCCGGCGCGCAGGTCCGCATCCCCCTCCCCATGCTCAACCGCCACGGCCTGGTCGCCGGCGCCACCGGCACCGGCAAGACCAAGACGCTCCAGCTGATCGCCGAGCAGCTCTCGGCGCACGGCGTCCCGGTGTTCCTGGCGGACGTCAAGGGCGACCTGTCCGGCATCGCCAGACCCGAGCAGCCGGACGCCAGGGTCGAGGGCCGGGCGGCCGAGGTCGGCCGGCAGTGGACGGCGACCGGCTTCCCCGCGGAGTTCCTCGCGCTCGGCGGCCTCGGCCACGGCGTCCCGGTCCGCGCCACGATCACCAGCTTCGGCCCGCTGCTGCTCGCCAAGGTGCTCCAGCTCAACCGGACCCAGGAGCAGTCCCTCGGCCTGATCTTCCACTACGCCGACACCAAGGGCCTGGAGCTGATCGACCTCAAGGACCTCAGGGCGGTGGTCGCTTTCCTCACCTCCGCCGAGGGCAAGGCGGAGCTGAAGGACATCGGCGGCCTGTCGACAGCCACCGCCGGGGTGATCCTGCGCGCGCTCACCGCCTTCGAGGCCCAGGGCATGGCGGACTTCTTCGGCGAGCCGGAGTTCGACACCGCCGACCTCCTGCGCACGGCACCGGACGGCCGCGGCATCGTCTCGGTCCTGGAACTCCCCGGCGTCCAGGACAAGCCCCTCCTCTTCTCCACCTTCCTGATGTGGCTGCTCGCCGATCTCTTCCACGACCTCCCCGAGATCGGCGACGCCGACCGGCCCAGGCTGGTCTTCTTCTTCGACGAGGCGCACCTGCTGTTCGACGAGGCCTCGAAGACGTTCCTGGACTCGATCACGCAGACCGTGCGCCTCATTCGCTCGAAAGGGGTCGGCGTCTTCTTCGTGACGCAGACCCCGAAGGACGTACCGTCCGACGTCCTCGGCCAGCTCGGCAACCGCGTCCAGCACGCGCTCAGGGCCTTCACCCCGGAGGACCAGAAGGCGCTGCGGGCCACCGTGCAGACCTTCCCGAAGTCGTCGTACGACCTCGAAGAGCTGCTCACCGGGCTCGGCACCGGCGAGGCCGTGGTGACCGTGCTCGGCGAGACGGGCGCCCCGACACCGGTCGCGGCGACCCGGCTGCGGGCCCCCGAGTCGCTGATGGGGCCGCTTGACGCGGCGGAGCTGGACGCGGCGGTGCGCGGGTCCGCGCTGCACGGACGTTATGCACAGGCTGTGGACCGGGAGTCGGCGTACGAGAAGCTGCAGCGGCCGCCGGCCGAGCCGCAACCCCCTGCGGCCCGCGCAGAGGGAGCGCGCAGAGAAGAACCGTCGCTGGTCGAGCAAGTGGTCGGCAGCGGGATGTTCAGGTCCCTCGCCCGGTCGGTGGGCACGCAACTCGGCCGTGAGATCACCCGGTCGCTGTTCGGCACGGCCCGCCGACGCCGGTGAGCCGGGCGCCCGCACAGGGCACCCGGCTCGGCCACGGCTCGACGACGGCTCAGCTCCGCGGGATCAACCGCGTTTCTGCTCCGGCGGCCGCGGCTGCGGCGGTTCGGCCGTCTTCGTCTCCGGTTTCGGTGTGCTGCGCACGGCTTCCGCGCGCAGCAGGGCGCGCAGGACCGCGTACGGGTCTGAGGAGGACATGACTGTGTTCCTTGCGTAGAGCCGGCTGAGCTGACTGACCTGGGGGAGCGCGGGACAGGCCGGTCTCTCAGCAGCGCAGGACCACGGTGCGCAGGAGGGGCGTGGCGTACGGCGGCCGCGGTGCCGTCGGGCAGGGCCGGTGGCGGTCCACCGGGCCGCCGGGGGCCGGGTCGGGAAGCGGTGCGGGGCGCTGGGGTACGTCGGCGCGGTCGACGGGGCGGGCGGGCGGCCGTAGCGGGACGTCGGGTACGTCGTGCTCGACGGTCTCCGCCGAGACGGCCGGGGCGGCCGCGGCGAGCGCCTCGGCCGCCGTCGGGACGGCGGCCAGCAGCAGGGCGAGCAGCAGCACGAGCACCCGGGGCCAGGCGGGGCCCGGCCGGGGGCGGCGTCCGCTCGGGGGACCGCTGCTCATGCCGGTCATCTCCCCCCGAAGTGGGCGGTGTTCATCGTGCGGGGCACGAGAACCGCTCGCTCGGCGTACCTACGGGGCGCGAGGTTGACGAAGCGCAGGGGGTGACGGCGACGACGCGGACGGGGATGGGCATGTGGGCGGGGGCGGGACCTGTGCCGCTCATGTGCTCCGCGCCGTCCAGCAGGGCCGCATCGTCCAGCAGGGCCGCGCCGCTCATGAGACCCGCGCCCATGAGGCCCGCGCACGCGAGCCCCGCGTCCACGAGGCCCGCGCCGGCGAGGCCGGGGTTCACAGGGCCTGCGGAATCTGCTTGGCGCGGACGCGGATGCCGAACGCCGTGACGATCTCGACGACGCCCACGACGACCAGCCAGATACCGGCGACCAGGGTGAGCACCGCGACCGACTTGAACGGCGAGACGATCAGCACGACGCCGGCGACGAACGTGACGATCCCGAGGAAGATCTGCCAGCCCCGCGCGGGCATCCGGGAGTCGGAGACGGCGGCCATGGTCTGCGTGATCCCGCGGATCAGCCAGCCGATGCCGATCCAGAGAGCGAGCAGCAGGATCGACTCCAGGGGGCCGCGGAAGCAGAAGAGGCCCAGCATGATCATCAGCGCGCCGCTGATGAAGGCCAGCACGCGCAGCGAGGTCGCCCGGTGCGTGCCGAACGCGGCGACCAGCTGGAAGACACCGGCGATCAGCAGGTAGATGCCGAAGAGCACACCGGCGGCGAGCAGCGAGGCGCCGGGCCAGACGAGGACCAGGACGCCGAGGATCAGGGAGGCGATCCCGGTGAGCAGGACGATCTGCCAGGCGGCCCGGGAGAGGGCGTGCAGCGGTCCTTCGAAGGGCGGTTCGGGCTCATGCCGAGCGGTGCCGGTGGCGTGCGCCTTCCGGTCGTCGTCGGCGGGGCCGGTGCTGGGGGGCTCGGTCATGGTTCCAGCTGAGACCGGGGAGAGCGGCGGTGCCAGCAGGGAGGGGCTGATCGGATGACGCCCGGAAAATCTTGATGGAGCCCTGTGGAGCCGGTGGAGCCGGTGGAGCCCGGTGGAGCCCGGAGGACTTGCGGACTCCGGAGGACTTCGGCGGATCCGGCCGGACTCAGGTGGATCCTGGGCGGACGCAGCCGGACCTAGGTGGATCCCCAGCGGGCACAGCCGGACTCAGGTGCATCCCCGGCATCCCCGGCGGCCCCGGCATCCCCGGCGGCCCCGGCATCCCCGGTGGCCCCGGCATCCCCGGTGGCCCCGGCATCCCCGGCGGCCCCGGCATCCCCGGTGGCCCCGGCATCCCCGGCGGCCCCGGTGGACCCCGGCCGCCCCGCCCGGCACCCCTACGGCTTGGCCCCGCCCTTCGCGGCCTTCGCCGCCGCCTTCAGCTCCTGCTTGTGGGCCCGCACCTTCGCCAGCGACTCGGGCCCGGTGATGTCGGCCACCGACCGGTACGCCGCCGCCTCCCCGTACGCCCCGGCCGCCTCCCGCCACCCCGTCGGCGTCACCCCCAGCTGCTTGCCCAGCAGCGCCAGGAAGATCTGGGCCTTCTGCTTCCCGAACCCGGGCAGTTCCTGGAGCCGCCGGAGCAGCTCCGTCCCGCTGTCGGCGTCACGCCAGATGCCCTCGGCGGCACCGTCGTAGTGCTCGACGAGGTACTGACACAGCTGCTGGATCCGCTTGGCCATGGAGCCGGGATACCGGTGCACGGCCGGCTTCTCGGCGAGCAGCGCGGCGAACGCCTCCGGGTCCTGGGCGGCGATCTCGTGGGCGTCCAGGTCGTCCGTGCCCATGCGCCGGGCGATGGTCGCCGGCCCCTTGAACGCCCACTCCATCGGCACCTGTTGGTCGAGCAGCATGCCGGTGAGCGCGGCGAGCCTGCTGCGGCTGAGGAGTTCGTCGGCCTCGGGGTCCTGGGCGAGGTGCAGGGCGGGGGAGTCGGTGTCGGCGTCCATGGCTCGATGATCCCGCGCCCGGACCGGCGCCGCGCGCTCGCCGCCGCTCGCGCTCCCCCGGCCTCCGCGACTCCCGCACCCCTCACGTACGATTTCTCCGCGATTCAGCTTAGGTAAGGCTAACCTCAGGCAAGGGGGTCACAAGGTGGCCATCGAGACGTACCGCGACGCCTGGGGCATCCCGCATCTGCGGGCGGCCGACGCCCTCGAACTCGCCCGTGCGCAGGGCCGGGTCACCGCCCATGACCGGGCCTGGCAGCTGGAGACGGAACGGCACCGCGCGCAGGGCACGACGGCGTCCTTCCTCGGCGCCACGGCCCTCGCCTGGGACGTCTTCGCCCGCCGGGCCCGCCTGGCGGACACCGCGAGACGCTGCTTCGAGGCGCTGGATAGACGGGACCCGGAGACGGCCCGGTGGGTACGGGCGTACACGGCCGGCGTCAACGAGGGCCTGCCGGCGGGCGCCGCCCGCACCCCGGAGTTCGCCCGCACCGGCCTGGTCCCCGGCAGCTGGGAGCCCTGGCATCCCCTGGGCGTCTGGCTGACCACCCACATCCTGTTCGCCGGTTTCCCGGCCAAGCTGTGGCGCGAGGAGTTGATACGGCACCTGGGCGAGGAGGCGGTCCCGCTCTTCGCCACGGACGGCCCGGGTACCTCGGGCAGCAACGGCTGGCTCCTCGCCGGTTCCCGCACCACCACCGGCCGCCCCCTCCTCGCCGGCGACCCGCACCGCTTCATCGAGGCACCCGGCGTCTACCAGCAGATCCGCCTCTCCTGCCCGGAGTTCGACGTCATCGGCCTGGCGGTCCCGGGCGTCCCCGGCATCGCCCACTTCGCCCACGCGGGCACGGTCGCCTGGTCCATCACCAACGCGATGGCCGACTACCAGGACCTCTACCGGGAGCGCCTGCGGCGCACGGAGACCGGCGTGGAGTCCCTCGCCCCGGACGGCACCTGGACCCCGGCCGACCGCCACACGGAGACGATCGAGGTCTCCGGCGACCCGCCGGTCGAGATCGAGGTGCTCGAAACACCCCGGGGCCCGGTCATCTCCGGGTGGCCGGGGACGGAAGCGGAGACGGGGACCAGCAAAGAGACGGGGCCGGGGACGGGGAAGCCGAAGGAGTGGGCGGCCGCCGACGGCGCTCGGCCCCCGCAGGGGCAGCCCGCACCCGACGACGAAAGCCGCACGCGTGGTGCGGCTGGGAAGGCATCCGCCGATGGCGAAGCCGAGGCGTTGGCGCTCCGCTACCCGCCCCGCGTCACCGGGGACCTCGGCTTCAGCGCCCTGCTCCCCCTCCTCCGCGCCCGCCACGTCACCGACGTCGACCGGGCCTTCGACGCCTGGGCCGAACCCGTCAACGTCGTGCACGCCGCCGACACCGACGGCGGCCTCCTCCACCGCGTCGCCGGCCGCGTCCCCGTCCGGTCCCGCACCAACCGCACCCGCCTCGCCCCCGCCTGGCTCCCCGGCCACGACTGGCAGGGCTGGCACGAGATGCCGTACGGCGACCTCACGGACGGCGTGGCCGTGATGGCCAACCAGCGCGGCCCGGCCGCCGCCCTCGGCGTCGAGTTCGCCCCGCCGCACCGCGCCGACCGCATCCGTGCCCTCCTCGACGAGCGCCGCACCTGGTCCGCCGCCGGCCTGCCCGCGATCCACACCGACACCCACCTGGCCTCCGCCGCCCCCCTCCTCGACCATCTGGCCGCCCTCCACGACCTGACCCCCGAGGCCGGCGCGCTCCGTGACCGTCTCCTCGCCTGGGACCGCCGGATGGACGCCGACAGCACCGACGCCGCCGCCTACGCGGCCGTACGCTCCGCCGTCGTACGGCAGCTCGCCGCCCACCCCGTCTTCGCCGCGCTCGCCGACCCCCCGGCCCACCCCGAGGTCCTGCTGCCCTGGCTGGCCCTCACCCCCCGGATCGCCTTCGCCCTCGAACACCTCCTGAGGGCGGCGGAGCTGTACGGCGTCGACCGCCCCGCCGCCGTCCGCGCGGCCGTGCAGGAGGTCGCGGCCGACCCGCCCGCCGGCACCTGGGGCGACACCCACCGCCTCGCTCCCTGGCAGGCGCTGCCCGGCCCGTCGCCGTACGACGGACCGGCGCTGTCCGGCGACCACGACTGCGTGCTGTGCACCTCCGCCGTGCCCGGCCTCACCGACCGCTCCGCACGCGGCCCGGCCGCCCGCTACGTCTGGGACCTGGCCCGCCGCGACGACAGCCTCTGGGTGGTCCCGCTCGGCGCGGACGGCGTTCCCGGTGCCTCCCACCACCTCGACCAACTCCCCCTGTGGCTCAAGGGAGAACTGGCCCCGGTCGTCACCGACTGGGCCCGGCTGGACCGCGTAGACCTCACTGATCCCACAAACCCCACGGAGAGCACCGATGCCTGAGCGCGTCTTCGATCACCCCGTCCCCGGCTTCGGCACCGTCCGGCTCCGCCCCCTCGACCCCGAGCGCGACGCGGCCGTCGTGCACGCCTGGGTCGACGCGGAACGCGCCGCCTTCTGGGGCATGACCGGCCTCACCCGCGCCCAGGTCGCCGAGATCTACGCCCACATGGCGACCCTCGACACCCATCACGCCCACCTCGCCGAGAAGGACGGCATCCCGGTCGGTGTCCTCCAGACGTACGAGCCGGCGGCCGACCGGGTGGGCGAGTGCTACGACGTCCGCCCGGGTGACATCGGCGTCCACGTCCTCCTCGCCCCGGCCGGACCCGAAGGCCCCCGACCCGGTTGGACGGAGGCACTGCTGACCGCCTTCACGGCGTACGTGCTGCTCGCTCGGGACCGCCACCGCATCGTCGTGGACCCGGACGTCCGCAACGAGAAGGCGATCGCCCGCTTCCGGCGCCAGGGTTTCGAGCTCGGCCCGGCCGTCGTCCTTCCCGAGATCGACCTCCCCGACGTCCACCTGCCCGAGAAGCACGCTCAACTGGCTTTCCTCACCCGGCCGGTAGCCTTCCCGGGTGACCTCCCCGATTCCGGGCCCCAGCCCGGTTCCGAGCCCGAAGCCGACCCCCGATGACCTCATCGCCCACTACGGCCTGGAGCCGATCCCCCGCGAGGGCGGCCTGTTCCGGGAGACCTGGGCCGGTCCCGCACGCGCCGACGGCCGCCCCGAGGGCACCGCGATCGTGGTCCTCCTCACCGCCGACGACTTCTCGGCCCTGCACCGTCTCCCCACCGACGAGATCTGGCACTTCTACCTGGGCGACCCGCTGGAACTCCTGCTCCTCGACCCCGACGGCACCACCCGCACCCCCGTCCTCGGCCCCGGCCTGCTCGGCGGCCAGCACATCCAGCTGACCGTCCCGGCCGGCACCTGGATGGGCGCCCGGGTGCCGGCCCCGGGTGCCTGGACCCTGTTCGGCTGCACCATGGCCCCCGGATTCACCTTCGAGGGGTACGAACACGGGAACGCGGCCGACCTCACGGCGCGTTACCCCTCCGAAGCCGCCCGCATCGCGGAACTCTGCCGTCCTTGACCCACCTGCTCGACGGACAGACCGCCCTGGTCACGGGCGCGACCGGCCCCCACCCCCACTCCACTCCCTGACCCACCCACCCTCACCCACTCACCCGCAGACAAGATGAGCGCTACAGACTTCCCGTCCGTATGACCAGAGAACGCGTGTTTCCGAACTCGGAGCGGGTGACGTGAGCGAAGGACACGACCAGCGGCGAGCGCCGACCGGCAGCCACAGGAACCACAGGGCCCTGCGTGTCCTCGCGCTCCTGGGCCCCCTCCTCGCCGCCCTTCTCCTCGCGTCGGCCGCCCCCGCCTCCGCGCACGCCGCCCTGCGCGGCAGCGACCCCGCCGACGGCGCCGTACTCAAGTCGTCGCCCCGGTCCGTGACCCTCACCTTCACCGAGGCCGTCGGCCTGCTCGACGACTCGTTCCGGGTGTACGACCCCACCAACCACCGGGTGGACACCAGCGACGCCGGACACGGGCCGGCCGGCTCGGACACCGCCCGGATCGACTTCCCGAAGAAGCTGGGCACCGGCACGTTCACCGTGGCGTGGCGAGTCGTCTCGTCAGACAGCCACCCCGTCTCCGGCGCCCTCACCTTCTCGGTGGGCAAGCCGTCGGCGACCACGGCGACCGTCTCCGCCGGCCCCGTCGAGAACCCGGTCACCGGCAGCCTCTACAACATCGGCCGCTACGTCGCGTACCTCGCCGTGGCCCTGCTGATAGGCACCGTCGCCTTCCTCGCCGTCTGCCGCCCGCCGGACCCGGCCCCCCTGCGTACCCCGGTCCGCACGGCGTGGTGGACGCTCCTCGCCGCCACCCTCTTCCTCTTCGTCCTGCGCTCCCCGTACGAGGAGGGCACCTCCCCGGCGTCGGCCTTCGACCTCTCCGCCCTCGCCAGGTCCGCGACCGGCCGCCCGGGTCTGGCCCTGCTGGCCAGGGTGGCCCTGCTGGCGGTCACGGCAGCCCTCTGCCTCCTGTTCCGCAAGCGCGTGAGCCGGGACCTTCCGTCCGCCCCGTCCGCCCTGTCCGTCCCGTCCCGCCCCCTGCTCGCCACGGCCGCCGTTCTCTCCGTCGCCCTGGCCCTGACCTGGGCGGCGGCGGAACACGCCTCGGCCGGTATCCAGGTCCCGCTGGCGATGACGTCGTCGGTCCTGCACCTGCTGTCGATGGCGCTCTGGATGGGCGGCCTCGCGGCCCTCCTGATCACCCTCCAGCGCTCCGCCGAGCCGCTGCCCGCCGCGGTGGTCACCCGCTTCTCGCGTGTGGCCTTCGGCTCGGTGACGGTCCTCGTCGTCACCGGCGTCTACCAGTCCTGGCGCGGCCTCGGCTCCTGGCAGGCCCTCACGGACACGTCGTACGGCAGGCTCCTCCTCGTCAAGCTCGCCGCGGTGACCCTGCTGCTGGCGGTCGCCTCGCAGTCCCGCCACTGGACGGCGAAGCTGGCGCAGGCCCCGGCCGTGCCGGCCCCCGAGCGCGTCCCACTGCCGGTCGGCGGCCCGGCGGACCCACCGGCCGAGGGGGAGGGGGAGGACGCACCGCTCCCCGACGAGCCTCCGGCCGGTTCCGCCGGCCGTCACCAGGCCGCCCTGCGCCGTTCGGTCCTCGCCGAAGTGGCCGTCGGCGTCGCCGTCCTGGGCATCACCACGATCCTCACCGGCACCCTGCCCGGCCGGGCCGCGGCCGAGGCGGCGGAGTCGGGGACGGCGCCGGTCTCGGCCGGCATCCCCGCCGCCGTCGTCGCCCTCGTCCCCTTCGACGTCGGCACCCCGAACGGCCACGGCAAGGTGCAGATCACCCTGGACCCGGGCCGGGTCGGCGCCAACTCCGTGCAGGCGGTCGTCTTCGGCCCCGACGGCGGCATCTCCGCCGTCCCCGAACTCCGCCTCTCCTTCACCCTCGCCGCCCAGAAGATCGGCCCGCTTCCGGCGAACGTGACCGACCGCGGCGGCTATTGGGCCGCCGACTCCGTCAACCTCCCCATCGCGGGCGAGTGGACGATGTCGGTGACGGTACGGGTCTCCGACCTGGACCAGGTGACGGTGACGAAGAAGGTGCGGATCGCCGCCTAGCCGTGATGGCTGCCGCGTTCGCCCTGACGGTCCGCCTCGTCCCTGACCAGCAGGGTGAGCAGGGAGGCGACGGTCAGTCCGGCGCCGGCCTCGGCCGGGTGGCGGAGCACCTTGTCGGGGTCGATGCGGTACTGGTTGGTGCGGCCGTTGCGGGTGTGGGAGAGGTAGCCGTCCCGCTCCAGGTCGGAGATGATCTTCTGGACGGCGCGTTCGGTGAGCCGGCAGCGGGCCGCGATGTCGCGGATCCGGGTGTTGTGGTCGTCGGCGATGCTGGCCAGGACACGTGCGTGACTGGTCAGGAACGTCCAGCCGGTGTGCGGCTCGGGAACTCCGTCGACTCCCACCATGGCCCACAGCGTACGGCGGTGTGTTCACACCGGCAAAAACCGTCGGCGGACCGTCGGCGGACCTCCTGCCGGGGCCGGAAGCCCGGCTGCTCCGCTCAGGCGCCCACGGTCCCGTCGACGCCCTCGCGCAGGAAGTCGGCGTGCCCGTTGTGGCGGCCGTACTCCAGCAGCACGTGCAGCATCACCATCCGCAGCGACACCTCCTCCTCCCATCTCGGCTGGTATCCGGCCTGGTCCAGGGAGGCGGCCGCGCGCTCGATCCGGCGCGAGATCTCCACCTCGGCCTCCCAGGCGGCGAACGCCTCCGCCCTGGTCGACCCGCTCGCGTCGTACGCCGCCTGGAAGTCGATCTCGTCGGACCACACCATGGGCGCGTCCTTGTCCTCGAACACCCGGCGGAACCAGGCGCGTTCCACTTCCGCCAGGTGCCGCACCAGACCGAGCAGCGACAACGTGGACGGCGGCATCGACCGCCGCCGCAGCTCCTCGTCGGTGAGCCCCTCGCACTTCATCGCGAGCGTCGCGCGGTGGTAGTCGAGGAAAGCCCGCAGCATCTCGCGTTCACTGCCGAAGCTGGGCGGTCCTGTGCGGGGGTCGCTGGTCACTGGCTGTACTCCTCGTCCGTTCACCGATCATCCGCTCCGGCATCCCGGGCGCGGCAGCAGTATCCAGCTGACCGCACCCACTCCGGCACCCGCCTGCTCATGCCGACGTGGACCAGCAGCGCCGAGATCGGACGGTCCGGCGAGTCGCGCAGAAATCCGGCGCGGAGATATTGCCGGACGGCCGGACGGCCGGGCCGCATCGGCTGTTCGGCCGACGAAGAGAGAGGCCGTGCCGGGCGTCGCGAGCGCCAGAGGTGTTCGACCTGTGATCATGGAGCGGTCATCAAAGGTGATCGATGCGGAGAAAAGTGGTCGATGTGGAGCTCCAGGTCGCGGTGCCCGATGTGCCGCCGCCGTGGGGCGCTCCCGGGAACGCGCTGCAGGTGACGCGGTGAACTGGTTGACCTCGCTGCCGGCGGCCGTGCTGGTGGTGGGCGGACTCCTGCTCGCCCTCCTGGTTGCGGCAGTGGCACGGGTCGGCGTCCGGGTCCTCGTACCGGCCGCGGAACGGGACCGGGTACCGCAGATCGCCACGCCCCTGATGCCGACGCTCGGCGCTGCCTTCGCGATCTTTGCGGCACTGTCACTCGCCAGCGAGGCCGGCTACCTGCGCGCAGCCGAGGGGCTGGTGAGCGAGGAGGCGGCCGCGGCCTCCCGGCTGGCGTGGGCGGCGACGAGTCCGCACGTCCGCTCGGAGCCGATCCATGCGGCACTGCTGGACTACCTGCAGACCACGCGGGCCAGGGAGTGGGAGGGTGCGGCAGCGGCGTCCGGTGACGACCGGGCCACCGCCCGTGCGGTCGCACGCTTGGAACGGGGTGTGCGGACCGAGGCGGCCCGGCCCGAGGTGGGCATCCCGACAGGCGCGGAGCTGGTGCTTTCCCTGGACGGCGTCACCAGCAGTCGTCGCGCCCGCATCGCGGCCGCCTCGCGCGACGTTCCCGCGCTCTACGTCGTCACGCTCATGGTCAGCGGTGTGGCTTTGATCGTGAACTCCGGCGCACTCGTCTTCCGCAGCAGTCTGCGCACGTCACTGCTCGTCGTGGGGATCGCGAGTGTGGTCGGGCTGAGCCTGGCGTTGTTCTTCGCGCTCAGCGCGCCCTGGAGCGGACCGTTCATCGTCAGCGGGCATCCGCTCGACGCCGTCATCGGGGACCTGAAGTCCGGCTTCTTCGACGGCGGGCCATAGCTGCCGGCGAGGTCTGGGACCAAGGTCGAAGGGCCCCACGTCGCGGTGGGGCCCTTCGGCATCGTGCCCACCCGGAACCACTCCGGTCGGCCCAGGTGGACCCGCGTGAACGCAGCCGAATGCAAACGGAACCGCAACCCTCCCGCTCACCGTCCAGCTTCTCCCGTCATCGGCCTCGCGGCCGGTCCGGTCATCCGAGCGTTGCAGCGGCCTTCTTGATCAGGTCGGCGACGACGTCCGGCCGCGACACGTAGATCGCGTGGCTGCCGGGGGTCTCGGCGACGGTGGCGCCGATGCGCTGTGCCATCGTGACCTGCGCGGCAGGCGGGATCATCCGGTCCTCGGTGACGTGCAGGTACCAGCTCGGCTTCGCGTGCCAGGCGGCCCTCGTCACCGTGCCGCCGAGCGCGTCCAGCCCCCAGGGCACCTGCGAGTCGGCCATGAACGCCGCCTCCTGGGCGGAGACGTCGGCGGCGAACGCGCCGGCGAACTCGGCGCGGTCGAGGAAGAGGTAGCCGTTGACCGGGGGCAGGATGGGCGGCTGCGGCCCGTCTGCCGGGAAGGTGCCCAGGAGCGTGTTGACCGACTCGCCCTGGTCCGGCGCGAACGCCGTGACGTAGACGAGCGCCGCGACCTTGTCGTGGTTGCCCGCCTCGGTGATCACGGCGCCGCCGTACGAGTGACCGACGAGCACGACCGGGCCGGGGGCGCCGTCCAGGACGTCGCGGGTGACGGCGACGTCGTCGGCGAGCGATTTCGTCGGGTTCTGCACGATCTGCACGTTGAAGCCGTCGGCGGTCAGCGCGTCGTAGACTCCGCGCCATCCGGCGCCGTCGACAAAGCCGCCGTGCACCAGAACGATGGTTGCACTCATGATGTCTCCTTCCAGATCTGGTGGACGACTGCGAACCTACGGACACGAAGGGCGCGGCGGATCCGTCAGATGACGGTGTTCGGCGGCCCGGACCGGTCCCGCTCCGAGCCCTCGCTCCGGTGTCGCCGCTGTACAGTCCTCACGTGCAGGGGTGGGGGTCGAACAGGCGGCTTGTGGGGCGTGCACGCGAGTTGGGCACGCTGCAGGTCTTCGTCGACGCCGTGGCGACGGACGGCGGCTCGCTGCTCGTCGTCGGCGAGGCCGGGGTGGGCAAGACCGCACTCCTCGATGCCACGGCCGCCCACGCCGCGGAGCTCGACATCCGTGTCCTGCACGCGTCCGGCGTCGAGTTCGAGGCCGAGGTGAGTTTCGCCGGGCTCCATCAGCTGGTCGCTCCGCTCGCCGCCGAACTGGCCGCGCTCCCACCCGGTTCCCGGCGCGCGATCGGCGTCGCCGTGGGCCTCGTGGAGGGCGCCGCGCCCGACCGGCTCGCGCTGACCAACGCGCTGCTCGCCCTGCTGGCCAGGGCCGCCGACCAGACCGCCCTGCTGGTGGTGGTCGACGACCTGCAGTGGCTCGACCGGGCGAGCGCCACCCTGTTCGGCTCCCTCGCACGGCGGCTGGGCGGTACGGGCATCGGCCTGCTCGGCGTCGTTCGGACGGGCGAGGGCAGCGTGTTCGAGGGCGTCGGACTACCGGAGCTCGCCATCGGCCCGCTCGACGACGACGCCGCGACGGTCCTTCTCACCGAGGCGTTCCCCGAACTGCCGCCGCGGGCGGCCCGGCAGGTGCTGACCGAGGCCCAGGGCAACCCGCTGGCGCTGATCGAGCTTCCGGCACACATGGGCCCGAGCGCCGCCGAACCTCCGCTCGGCCGCACGCCCGTCGGCCGGCGGCTGCAGCTCACCTTCGCCCGGCGCATCGACGCTCTCCCCGTCGAGTGCCGCGACCAGCTGCTGCTCGCGGCACTCGACGGGACCGGCGAGCTGTTCCCGTCGATCTCGGTCGCCGAGCTCGAACCGGCCGAGCGCGCCCGGCTGATACGCATACACCCGGTCACCCGCGGCATCCGGTTCCGGCATCCGCTCACCCGTTCCGCAGTCGTCGAACTGTCGACCGGGGAAGAGCGGCGCGAGGCGCATCGGCGGCTGGCGGAACAGCATCCGGTCGGCTCCGAGCGGCACGCGTGGCATCTCGCGGAGGCCGCGTCGGGGCCGGACGAACAGACCGCGCAGCTGCTCGAAGAGTCGGCACTGAAGACGAAGGGGCGCGGCGACCCGGTGGGCGCCATCGAGCTGTTGCTGCGCGCGGCCGAGCTGAGCCCGGGGCCCGACGAACATCACCGCCGCGTCATGTTCGCGACCTACCTCGGTGCCGACGTCACCGGGGATCTCACCGACCCGCAGGCCCTCGTCACCGCACACGGCACGCACGGCCGCACGCTGGTGGCCGCCGTCGCCGCTGCGGCCTACCTGGTGAACAGCGGGGGCGACATCGACACCGTCCACCGGCTGCTGCTCGGTGCGCTGCGCAACGTCGGCCGGCCGGTCGCGGCGTGGGACGCGCTGCTCGGCGAGATCATCTACGTCCTCCAGTCGAACTGCTCCTTCGGGTCCCGTGCCGAGTTGGCGGCCGACTACTGGGCGGCCCTCGACCGGCTCGGCCCGGAGGTCCCGGAGATCCTGGTCCTGCTCGGCAACACCTACCTCGAACCCGCGCGACGTGCAGGGCCGTCGCTCCCGCTGCTCGACGAGGCGATCGCGGGCATAGACGAGCAGGCCGATCACGCCGACGCGGTACGGCTGGGCATCGCGGCGATGTACGTGGACCGGATGGCCGGATGCCGCGCCGCGCTGTGGCGGGTGGTCGAACACGGCCGCGGGGGCGGCGCGATCGCGGCGGCGATCAAGGCGTTCGTGCTCCTGGGGTTCGACGGCGTGCTGAGCGGAGACTGGGACGGCGCCCTGCAGCTTGCCGACGAGGGTCTCGCCCTCACGACCCGGCATCACTACCGGCTGCTCGGCGGCTTCCTGCAGTACGACCGGGCGGTGGTCGCCGCCGCGCGCGGCGACCGCGAGACCGTCCGGCGACTCACCGACGACCTGGTGGCCTGGGCAGCACCGAACCGCATCGGCTTCGTGCTGCAACTCGCCGCCCACGCGAGGGCCGTCGACGCGCTGGGCAACGGGGAGTTCGAGACCGCCTACCGTCACGCGGCCGAGATCTGCTCTCCAGAGACAGTGCCCGCCCATGGACCCGCGGCGCTGTGGGCGCTGCTCGACCTCGTCGAGGCCGCCGTCCGGGCGGGGCTTACCGCACAGGCACGGGCGCATGTCGCCGACATCCGGCGGTCAGGCGTCGCCGACCTCTCGCCCCGGCTCGCCCTGGTCGCGGCCGGCGCGGCGGGCATGACCGCCCCGGCCACGTCGTTCCGCGAGGCGTTCGACACCGCCCTCGCGACCCCGGGAGCGAGCCGCTGGCCGTTCGCGCAGGCACGGATCCGGCTCGCCTACGCCGAACGGCTGCGCAGGGTGAGGTCCACCACCGAGGCCAGACACCAGCTGACGAACGCGCTGGACACCTTCGAGCGACTCGGCGCCGTCCCGTGGGCGGTACGGGCGCGCGCCGAACTCCGGGCCTGCGGGGTGCCCACCGTCCGTCCGGCCGCCGGGCCGACCACCGCGCTGACCCCCCAGGAGCGCGAGATCGCCGAGCTCGCCGCCGCCGGCCTCACGAACAAGCAGATCGGCGAACGGCTCTACCTCTCCCCCCGGACCGTGAGCTCCCACCTGTACAACCTGTTCCCCAAGCTCGGCATCGGGTCGCGGGCAGCACTGCGGGACGCGCTCGAACACCTGCCGTCCACGAACACCTGAGCAGTCGGCAGAGCTCCGCTGCCGCCGGTGCGCTCCGGGAACGCCAGGGCGATCCCGCAACCAGGCAGGCCGCCAAGGACGCCTACGGCGCCGACGACGCGCAATCCGGCTTCGGAGTCGAAGATGATCTCACAAAACGATCGGCCGATACGCCAGGGCCTGATCGACTACTTCGTCAGCCGAAAGTTCCCGCTCCGGCGGCCAGAAGATCAAGTTGCTGACATGGCCCGACGGGCATGCCAGGGCTCTGTCGAGTCTGTCCAGCCAGCCGTACACCTCATCGTCTGAGGCGTAGTCCGCTTGCATGATCCGCTGCACGAGCGCGACCGCCTCGGCGCGACTCGTCTCCACAGCACTCATTCGCGTCCTTCCCCCGAAGTCAGCCTAGTGGGACGCGCGATCGCCCGGACAGGTCCCGATGGCCCGCAGTACCTCCCCGCTCATCGCCCGGGGCGGGAACTCCGCGGCGACCGACCGCTCTGCGGACACCAGTAGCGCCGAGATCGGGTTGTCCAGCGAGTCGCGGAGGAACTCCCACACATCGGCTCCGGCCTGCCACTCGGCGCAGAAATGTTCGTCTGGGGGTTCGGGGTGGAACGGGGCGTTCTGACCTGGGGTGGAGTAGGCCATCGGACGGATGGTGGACGGCGCCGGACAGCGACGAATGAGACCAGAACTGAGACCAGGGTGCCGGTCATACTCGCTTGACGACGATCGATTCCGGAACCAGCTTCTCCAGGTCGTCCACGTCCGATGTGAAGATGGTGACCTGCCCTTTCTGCTGTCGGGCGATGACGGCGAGCACCGCGTCGATCGCGTACTTGTGGCCGTGAAGCTTGGCGTCGGACAGGAGTCGGCGGGCCTGGCGGCCCTCGTCCTTCCCGAGGTCGGCGACTTTGAGCCGGGAGAGCACCCAGTCCCAGCGCTGCTCGGTGGTTCTGCCGTCGTACGCCTCCACCAGCGTCATGGGCGACGTGACCACTTCGGCTTCGCCCCGCGCTGCGAGATCGAGCCAGGCGATCATCTTCCGGTCGCCGCGCACAGCGAGGGACAGGGCTTCGCAGTCGAGTACGAAGACGCGCAGTGGCCGCTGCCCGTGCTCACTGGTTCGCTTGGTCACGCGGCCTCTCCGGCGTTGTGTCCTCCGGCGGTGAAGCGACGCTCGTGCTCGGCGTCGAGATCTTCCAGCTCCGAGAGTGCTGCCGTGCGCTCGCCCTCGGTGACCGCGCCGTGTTCCTCCTGCAGCCAGTCGACCAGTTCCAACAGCCGGTCCCGATCGCGCTTGAATCGCAGTGCTTCGGCGACGTACGCCGAAAGTCCCCGCTCAGCCGCCTCGGCGCGGATCTCGTCCAGGAGATCTTCGGGGATCGTCACCGTTACTTTCTTGCTTGCCATACAAGTCACCATACTCTTGGTGTGAACGCCCCTACCAGATTGCCGTGACCCGTAGGGCAAGGAGGCCAATGGCCAATCCGTGAGCCCTGCCCATGGGTGATCGCCGACTCGTACCTCTTCACTCGGCCACCGCGTGCCGTTCACTCTCCGTATCGAAGGGTTCCACCTCGCGGCGGGCCCCTTCGGAATCCCGCCGCCACCGTGCTCATGCTGCTCGGTGTCCCGGGTGCAGGACGCCATGCTCAAGGAGGTGGCCGGGAAGATCGCCGATGCCATCTGGGGAGCTCCGGAAACACCCCCTGTGGACAAAAACCAGGACAACGGCGCTTGAGTGAACAACGAAGCGGCCCCGCTGTGATCAGCGGGGCCGCTTCGTTATCGCCTGCTCAGGCGGCTGCGGAGGATGCGAGATTCGAACTCGTGAGGGGTTGCCCCCAACACGCTTTCCCACTGTCCGCGCGGCCGTCCAGGGGCGGCGTTCGCAGAGGTTCGCGCCGCAGCCCAAACGGGCTGCGCGTACGGCATTGAACGGCAACAGCCGTCCGCGCACCGGACAATGAGGTCCCTCCACGGGGTACGCAGTCGGGCTCCGGCCGCGCCTTCGCATGGTCGCGCTTGGCCGCCCCGCCAGGGGCGTCGTCGGGTTGTCTGATCGTAATACCCACAGGGCGGACTGGGACTTCGTTGATCGGCTAGCGTCTACCGCACAAGCGGTCGGCAAGATCCACCGCGGCCACCAGGGGTGACGCGGCAGCGCGTCCGGCCACGGCGGGGCGCCGCGCGGCGGCAGATCATCACATCAATGAGGGGGAGACGTGGGGGCATTGACCCGGACGTCGACTGAACCACCGCACGGAGGTCGCCGCCGCAGAGGTGGCGCGGGCCTCGGGGTCGGTGCGGCCGCCACGATTCTGGCGGTCGCGGGAACGGCCATCCCGCTCGCCGTGGACGCGCCGCCCGCGTGGGCTGCTCAGGCGGCGACCGCGGCGGACTCGTCCCAGGAGGTCGTGATCCCGCCCGCCGACCGGGCCACCCCCCGTGTGGACACCCCACTGGCGGTGGGCAGCACCGGTTTCCTGCACCAGCAGGAGGGCCGGGACGGCTACACCTGGACCGACTTCGCGAGCGGCACCTCGACGCAGGTGCCCGGCCTGCGGACCCTGCCGGCCAACGCGCTCGTACGACCCGTCGGTGCCGGCGGGGACCTGCTCGCCGTCTCACCGAGCCCGGCCCGGGGCTCCGCCTGGTACACCCTGCTCGATCCGCACACCGGTGAGCGCCGGGAGGTGCAGCTCCCGGCGGGCTACACGTTCCGGGGGACCGTCGCGGGCAAGGTGCTGGCCCTGGAGTCCGCGACCAGCACCGTCAGCTCCGCCGGTGTGCTCCTCGACACCGGCACCGATCCCGCGCAACCGCTGCACGTCACCGGCCTGCCCGCGGGTGCTCAGCTCAGCAGCCTCTCCCTGCAGGAGGGCGCCACGGACGACCGCGGCGCGGTGATCTCCTTCCGGCAGGACGGCGCGTACCGCTACGGCCTGCTGGACCCCGGGACCGCCGAGATCACCCCTCTCCCCGAGACGATGAGCGGCGAGGGCCTGCGCATCCTGCTGAGCGCCGACCGCGTCGGCTGGTGGAAGCACGGCTTCACCGGGCTGCGCTGGCTGCCCCGCGGTGACGTCTCCTCCGAGGCGCAGGAGTTCCCGCTCCCCGACGACGCGGCTCCCGTGGCCCTCCTCGGCGGCACCCTGCTGACCTCGGGCCCGGACACCACCTCGGGAACCATGCTCGGCCGGCGGCTGACGTCCCGGCCGCTCGACGGCGGGGAGCCGAGCACCGCACTCGACCACCTCGCGCTCGTGTCGGACTACCCACCGCAGACGGCGGACGGGAGCGCCCTGCTCGTCGGCGGCTCCGGCACCGGCGACTGGGCGGTGCACCGCTTCGCCGCCGGCTCCGACGGGTCGCCGGCGCACGAGGTGGTCCAGCCGCTGCCCCCGGTGATCGCGAAGGTCCTGGGACTGAACCTGTACCGGGGCACCCTCAACCGGGTGGACAGTGTGGACGGCAAGCTCTCCCTCTACCAGAGGGACGTCGGTGCCGGGCCGGTCCCCGTCGCGGGGGCGGCCAAGCCCCTGCCCGCGGGCATGCCCTCCTCCGCCGTGCGCTGTGCGACGGGTGAGGACTGCGTGCGGACCGTGGAGGGCAACTGGTACGGCCTGTCCTTCCTGTCCGAGACGGGAGGGCGGACGTACCTGGAGACCCGGGTGGACGCCTACACGTCGCACGTGGAGGTGCCGTTGCCCGGCAGCGGCGGCGAGGTCAGGGACGCGTCCCCCTCGTACGTGGTGGTGGACGGCGGGTCCCCGAAGACCCAGTACCTGATCGACCCGGGCTACAACAAGGTGGTGCGCAGCCGCCCGGTGCAGGCCGCGGCGCTCTGGTACTCCACCCTGTGGAGCGCGACCTCCGGCAGCCCCGGCACGCTGACCGCGGAGCGGCTGACCTCCGACGCGGCCACTCCCGGCAAACCCGTCCGCACCGTGCGGACCGGTGCCGCCTGCGTGCCCACCGAACTGCAGGCGACGGCGCGTTGGCTCTACTGGTCCTGCGGTGCCGACAAGCAGGCCGGGGTGTACGACCTGGCGAACAACCGCGGCTTCGCCGTGCCGTCGGGCCCCGCCATGCTCGGTGACGGCTACGTGGTCCGGCACGACCGGGACGCGGGCCAGCTCAAGCTGACGGACTTCCACACCGGCAGCCCGCTCGCGGAGCGCTCCATAGCCGCCCTCGCGGCCGGAACGCTCGCGGACGACCGCAGGATCACGTGGACCGTGGACAAGTACAGCGGCCACATCGCCTACGTGGACGCCGACCGCCGCGTGCACGTGAGCGCGGACGGGGTACCGGACTCCGCTCCGGTGATCGGGGAGGCGTACACCTCCGGGAGCGTCGCGCCGAGGACCACTTCGTCCGTCTACTCGACCTGGACGGCCTCGTTGCTGCTGAGCCGCCCCGTGGACTCCTGGGAACTGGGCATCGTCCAGAAGGCGACCGGGCGCCGGGTGGCTGTGGTGCGCGGCGGGGCCGAACGCGGTGTCAACGGTATCTCGGCCTCGTGGAACGGCCGGGAGTCGAACGGTGCTCCCGCACCGAGCGGTCTCTACACCTGGCAGCTGACCGCCAGGTTCAACGGCGGAACCGCGCTGGTGCCGGTGGGAAGCGGCGGCCTGGACGTGATGTGCGGCGCCTTGCCGACCCACGTCTACGACTGTGACGGGTTTCCCGACATGGTGGCGGTCCGGAAGGACGGCCGGACCGACTCGTGGGAGGGCCACCCCAAGGGGTACTTCTACAACCGCAGCTACACCGCGGACTGGCCGACCTCCTCCACCCTGGTGCCGGCCGGCGACCTCAACGGCGACGGGTTCGCGGACATGCTGGTCCGCAACTCCACCGGCGAACTGCGTGCGTACTGGGGCTTCGGGCAGGTGTACTTCGCCCGCGGAACCAACAAGTCCACTGTCATCGGCAAGGGCTGGAACACGTACAACCTGCTGACGTCGTCCGGGGACCTCAACCGTGACGGCCGGTCGGACCTGCTGGCCCGTGACCGGACCGGAGCCCTCTGGTTCTACGCCGGCACCGGCAAGGGCACGTTCAAGACCCGGGTGCGCACCGGCACCGGGCTGTCCGGTTACACGGCGCTGGCGGGCGTGGGCGACCTCAACGGCGACGGAACCGGAGACCTTGTCGGCCGGGACAGGGCCGGGAACCTCTATCGCTGGTACGGCAACGGAAAGGGCGGCCTCGGGGGGCGCGTGAAGATCGCCTCGGGCTTCAACGCCTACAACGCCCTGGTCGGTGTCGGCGACCTGACTCAGGACGGGCGCAACGACCTCCTCACCCGCGATACCGCGGGCAACTTGTACCGCTGGGCGGGCAACGGAAAGGGCGGCTTCGGCGCACGCGTGAAGATCGGCAGCGGCTGGGGCGTCTACAAGGCGCTGTACTGACGGTCCGGAACAGCAACCTCCAGGCCTGCACCTCCACCGGGAGCTGCAGGCCTGACGAGAGCGACCGCAATGCTGCGCCACGCGGGGTGGGTGCGGTGAATGCAGAGGGGTGCTCCCCCGTGTCCAGGGCACCCCTCTGGCGAGCGCCTTCGCCGGCCTGTGCGGAGAGTGCGGAATTTGTACCCACGGTGACATAGCTGTCACGGCGACTTTCAAGATCGGCCGCCGGATCGAGACAGAGCACGCGATGACCTGCCAGTTCTTCGGCAAAACGTGGTTGTCGCCCGGCCGGTTGGCAAAAGGTTGGCCAGGCCGGTGCGGACACCAGCCCACCGACAGATGCGCACGCTCGCTTGCGCGTTGTCAGATCACGGGGTGGGAGCCGGGTACCTCCGCGAGCGTGCGGGCGCGGTATCTGCACGTGCCGGACGCCATGCTCAAGGACGTGGCCCGGAAGATCGCCGAAGCCATCTGGGGATCTCCGGAGAAACCCGCTGTGGACAAAAACCAGGACAACGGGGTCTGAGGACAACGTCGAAGGGCCCCCTGTTTCCAGGGGGCCCTTCGACATCGTGCCCGGTGAGGCACTGGCGGAGGATACGAGATTCGAACTCGTGAGGGGTTGCCCCCAACACGCTTTCCAAATGTTCGTCTGGGGGTTCGGGATCGATCGGCAGTGTCCTGACCTGCAGCGGAATGGGGCTGGGGGCAGGTAGCGGACCGTGCTGAACAGCAGCGAATGCAACCAGAACTGCAACCAGGCGCTCGGTTCCTGCTCATGCCCTGCGCCAAGCGTTGAGCAGTTCCTCGGGGCCGTACACCGCCTGAAGGCCGGAACAGCCGACCCCGTTGCGGGAGACCGCCACGAGCGGTACCGGCTCGTCGGTGATCGCTGCCCGGTGTTTCTGCAGTGCGGTCAGGTCGTGGCTGTCGAACGCGGAGTTCTCCAGCCACTTGACCGAGCCGAGGAAGAACAACTGCTTGGCCACCGGTTGCCGGTCGGCGCCCACCAAGTCGATTTCGACGTCGTTGCTGCGGGTCCAGTACCCGCCGATCGCCGGGGCGGCGGGCAGGAGCCCGTCCGGCAGGAGACGGGCGAGGGATTCCCGCACCAGGGGCTCGATGGCGCGGCCCCGCCAGCTCGTCCACTGCTCCTGGATGCGGCTCAGCGTGAGATCCCCCCGCATCCGTTCGATCTCCGCCATGTGCGGATCCAGAAACGCGAGCCAGAACCGCAGGTAAGGGTCTGCCACCCGGTAGCGGCGTTCCTTCGACGGCCTCAGGGAGAGGGGAAGTTCGGTGGCCACGACCCGTTTCTCGGTCAGCACGTCTGTGGCTCGGGTGAGAGTGGTGTGGGCGATGCCGCCGGCCGCGCGCGCGATGTTGGTGAAGGTCCGCTCTCCGGATCCGATGGCCCGCAGCACCTCCCTGCTCATCGCCTGTGGTGGAAACTCCGCGGCCAGTGAGCGTTCGGCGGAGACCAGCAGGGCCGAGATGGGATTGTCCAGCGAGTCGCGGAGGAACTCCCAGACGTCGGCCCCGGCCTGCCACTCCGCGCAGATCAGGGGGAGGCCCCCCGTGACCAGCGCGGCGTCGAACGCGGCCGCCGGAGACAGGCCGAGCATCTCGCCGATGTCGGCGGGGTTCAGGGGTCCGACGATCATTTCCCGCCCCCGCTGGTGAAAGGGACGGTCGTAGCTGTTCAGCGCCTCCATCATCGACAGATCGGACCCGACCAGGAGCAGAAGTACCGGCTTCCGGCTGAGTAGCCGGTCCCATGCCCGCTGGAGCATGCCCTCGAAGGCGTCGATGCGGTCCATGAGATACGGAACCTCGTCGATGACCACCACGCTCGGGCTGTCGTCGGGAAGCATCTCCGCGAGCAGCCTCAAGGCCGCGTTCCACTGTGCCGGGGTCTCCTCTGAGAACAGCTCCCGCTCCGGCAGGTTGGATCTGGCGACGGCGTCGAGCAGCTCCGTCAGTTCGTCCGCCGCCGTGCCGCCCGCAGCGGTGAAGAAGAGGTACGGCGCCCCGGTACGCCGGAGGAACTCCTCGACGAGGCTGGACTTGCCGACCCGCCGTCTTCCCCGCATGAGGACGCATTGCCCCGGTTTCGCCGACCCGACGGCATCGTGGACCGCCCGCAAGGCGGTGTCGAGCACGTTCAGCTCGCGATCCCGCCCGATGAAACGACGCATGGCAAGCCTCCCGAGAAGGATAGTATCGACAGAGATACTATCCCTGTCGATACTATCTTTCCTTCATTCGGGCACGGAGCTCATGACGCCGTGGATGCGGGAGAGGGTGAAAACGCGCTTGTCCTCTCGCAGGTGGCACCAGGCTTCGAGGTAGGGCGGGTCGAGTTCGAGGCGGCTGAGGGTGCGTACCGTCCGGTTCCCCGAGGTGGCGACGTAGTCGACGGTGATGGGTGCGTCGGCGTCGATGGCGTGTGCGAGCTGGCGGACGTCGCTGTACGGCAGGTGCTTCGCCCACCCTGCGACGATCTCCTCGGTGTCCGTGGCGAAAGGCGGTCCTCCATCGAACGGCGCGGGTTCCGGAGTCGTCGGTGGGGCGGCCAGCAACCGGGCCGCCAAGGTGTTCGGGTCGACTGGGGCGGCTTCCTTCGCCGTGCCTGTGGCAGCGATCCGGCCACTCTCCCTCGCGCCGGTGCCGCGTGGAGCCGGCACCGGCGCGGCGGCCCGCTGAGGCCGGGTTTTCTCGACCCGTACCGTGCCCTCGGCCGTCTCGGCTACGGGGGCGTATCCCTCGGCCCGGAGCGTGGCGAGGGTCGTGTCGAGCGGGCTGCGGCTGATGAGCACCGTAGGCGCCAACTGCCGGAGCCCGAGCTTGGCGAGCTTGCGGTGGGCGGCGAGTTCGGCCAGGAGAGCGGGTTCGTCGCCGTGGATGACGCAGGCGGCGGGGGTGACGCGCACGCGGCCGTGGCCGCGTGCGGTGTCGGCGATCAGATAGGACAGCGGCTGCGGCAGGGGCCCGGTGGCGACTGAGGCCAGGGCGGCCGTGATGTCGTCGCAGACACGGCCGGCGTCCAGTGCCCGGCGGATGCTGCCCGCGCTGAACCGCCACACCGATGCCGTGCCGCTGGTCTCACGGTCGGCGACGGCGTCCAGGAGCGAGGCCAGTCGCGCGGACGGTGTGCCGGTGACGACGGCGGTGAGATCGGCGCCGATCCGTGCCGTCGCGGTGGCCGAGGGCAGCAGTCGTCGGCACTCCATGCCCAGCGCCTCCGTGTCGCCGGTCCGCAGATGGATACCGAAGGCGGACAGAGCGCCGCGAGCGAGTACGCCGAGAATTTCGGCCTCACGGATCACGGTGGCGAACGGTGTTCCGTCCGGGGGCGATGAGTGGGTGAGCGGGCGGTGCCAGGTGATCAGGGGCCCCAGATCCGAGGTGACCGTTGTGCCCTGCCCTGCCGGAAGCTGTCCGGCTGCGGCCAACAGCCCGTGGCGAGCCTGCACGCAGCCATTGCAGGGTGGTGCTCCCGCGAGAGCGGGAAGCGCCTTGTTGTCCTCGTCGCGCGACTCGGTCGGGGTGAGCGGCAGGTTCCGCCATGCCTGGAGCAGTACCGCGAACTGCTCCGGGGGTTCCTGCTCCGCCCAGGCGTCGTACGCCTCGGTGGGCGCCACGCGGTCGCCGTCCCGGCCCAGGAGCCCGGCGGCGTACGCCGCCTCAAGAGCAAGGCGTACGACGGCGTCGTCTGCCTGCGCGGCCTTGCCGATGCGGGCCAGTTCACGCGCCCCGATCCCGCCGGACTTCAGTCGGGTCGGCGCGGTGCCCGAGCAGGCCGACAGGACCGAGACGGCACGGGACGCGAACGCCGTGGCCGCGGCCGACGCCTCGTGGTCCACCTCGGCCGGGGTGACGGACGCCGATCGCACGGAAGGTGGGACTGGTACGAACGGGGCGTGCCAGCCGGGTCCGCGCAGCGAGAGCGTCACCTCGGCCGGCATACGGGCCGGACCGTAGGCGTGACGATCCTGGATCAGGAGTCCCCGCTCCAGTGCCCACCGGGCGCCCGGTTCGAGGCCGGGGCCGGGAGCGCCGAACACGATGAACTGCGGCTGCCCTGGCACGCCCGCCGCGCGGCGTTCGAGCAGCTTCCGAGCCGCCGCAGGAGCTTTCGCGACCAGTGGGACGACCTGTTCCGGGTCGCTGTGATGTGCCACCAGTGCGGCCAGACGCTGCGGCTTGGTGCCCGGCGGCTTGATGCCCAGGGCTGCCAGCATGCCGCGCAGATCCTCGGAGGTCGCGCCCGCGAGCAGCTGCTCCAGTGGCGCGTCCAGTCCCAGGGGCGCGTCCCATGCGTGGCGCAGTGGTGCGGCCATGCGGAGTTTGCCCGCGCCGTCCGGCCAGACCAGAGCCTGATCGGCCAGCGTTCTCAGCACGACGTCCAGTTCACGGGTGGTTTCGTCGTCCGCCGCCCCCAGCAGCTCCGCCAGGGCATCGCGCGACGCGGGCGCACCCAGCGCCGCCAGCGCCTCGGCCACCTGGAGGTGTGGCTGCGCGAGCCGTGGCAGGGCCAGTGCCACCGATCCGGGGCGCTGAAGACGGTCCGCCAGTTCCCCCACCGAGCGCGGCTCCGGAGGGGACATGGCGTCCTTTCGTGCTTCGAGCACGCGTGCCAGACGAGAGCCGTCGAGGCTGCTCAGCCATGTCGCCAGCGTTGATCGGGACTTCATGGGGGTGCACCTCGTCAGACCGGGGAGTCGCAGTGGGGCGGGAGGCTCGATGGCGTCCCTTGTCGTGGTGTAGCCGATCAAGGTCAGGGAGTGCGCCGGGGGGCGTGCGCCGATGGGCTTTCGTTCCCTGCCCGCAGGGTGGG
>NZ_JBIVXP010000003.1:133420-792651 GCF_044769305.1 Streptomyces sp. NPDC090499 | reverse complement strand
AGCGTGAGGGAAACGCCCGGTTACATTCCGAACCCGGAAGCTAAGCCTTACAGCGCCGATGGTACTGCAGGGGGGACCCTGTGGGAGAGTAGGACACCGCCGAACAAATATTAGGAAAGGCCCACGCCATTGGCGTGGGCCTTTCTGCTTTTACGGGGTCGTTTAGGCTCGGGGTATGCGCTACGACCTGGTTATCTTTGACAACGACGGTGTCCTCGTCGACAGTGAGCCCATCTCCAACCGGCTCCTGGCCGCCTACCTGACCGAGTTGGGGCACCCGACCTCCTACGAGGACTCCATACGGGACTACATGGGGTCCGCGATGCACCGGGTCCACGACCTCGTCCTGGAGCACACCGGGAAGCGGCTGCCCGACGACTTCGACGACGTCTTCCATGGCCGTGTCTTCGCTGCCTTCGAGGCGGAGCTGAAGCCCGTCGCCGGGGTCGCGGGGGTGCTGGAGCAGCTGGCGGCGGACGGGGTGCCGTACTGCGTGGCGTCGTCGGGCAGTCATGAGCGGATTCGGGTGGGGCACCGGACGACCGGGCTCGACCGGTGGTTCGACGAGTCGCGGATCTTCAGTTCGCAGGACGTGGGGCGGGGGAAGCCGGCGCCGGATCTGTTCCTGTACGCGGCCGAGCGGATGGGGGTCGGGCCGGAGCGGTGTGCCGTCGTGGAGGACAGCCCGCTGGGGGTGCAGGCGGCGGTGGCGGCCGGGATGGACGTGTACGGCTTCACGGCCATGACGCCGGCCGGCCGCCTGCAGGGGGCCACGCAACTCTTCGCTGACATGGGGCAGTTGGCTGACCTGCTGGAATGACCGGGGGCATGACGGCGGCGCTGACAATTGTCATGCCGAGCTCCGGACGTTCGTTTCTACTGGCGGACCCCGGCCGGACGCGAAGCTGAGGGCATGACGAAGACGACGAACACCGGGTCCCAGAGCAAGCCGCAGCCCAGCGTGCTGGACAACCTCCGGCCGCTGATCGTGGATGTGGCGGTGCCTCTCGGGTCGTACTACTTCTTCAAGGGGGCCTTCGGGATGAGCACCTTCGCGGCGCTCGCCTGGAGCAGCGTGGTGCCGGCCGTGCGGACGGTCTGGAGTGTGGCGAAGGAGCGCAAGGTCAACGGGCTGGCGGCGCTGATCCTGGTCGTGAACGTGGTCGGGCTCGCGCTCAGCTTCGTCTCCGGCGACCCGCGGCTCATGCTCGCCAAGGACGGTGCGGTCAGCAGCACCGTCGGGATCGGCATCCTGGTGTCGGTGGCGCTGGGCCGGCCGATGATGACGGCGGGGCTGAAGCCGTTCCTGGTGAAGGGGGACGCGGGCCGGGAGGCCGCCTGGGAGCGGCTGGTGTCCGGGACCGCGGTCCGGTCGGCGGAGTTCCTCAAGAAGGAGCGGGTCTTCTCCGTGATCTGGGGCCTGGTGCTGGTGGTGGAGTGCGTCGCGCGGGTCGTCGGCGCCTACACGATCCCGGTGGACACCATGGTCTGGCTGAGCTCGCTGATGCTGGTCGTCGCGATCACCCTCGGGATGGTGATCTGCGGAGGTGCCGCCGCCGAGCCGATGGCGTGCCTGATCACCGACGAGGTGAAGCGCCAGGAAGCCGAGCAGAAGCAGGAACAGGAGCTCGCGGTCGCCGCCTGAGTGGCACAAAGGTAAAGGTGAAGGAAATTCATCTTTGGCTGGATCTACCCACGAGTACGCCGGGGCCCTACGCTCGCCGCCATGACAGATGTGCTGCGGCGCGGTAGGGCCTCGCTGGCGTTCAGCTTCTTCACTCAGGGTGCCACCTTCGCGCTGCTGGTGACGCGCATCCCCGCCATCCAGGACCGGTACGGCGTCTCCGACACGCTGCTGCCGGTCTTTCTCGCTGCCGTGCCGATCCTGGCCGGCGTCGGCAGTGTCACCACCGAGCAGCTGGTGAAGCGAATACGGCCCAGCCGGCTGCTGCGCTGGTCCCAGCCCGTGGTGATGCTGGCGCTGCTCGGGGTCGGGTCGGGCGGGGTGATGGCGGAGCTGGCGGTGGCGCTGGCCGCGTTCGGCCTGGCCGTCGGCGCTCTGGACGCCTCGATGAACATGCTCGGGGTGAGTCTGCAGCGGACGTACGGGCGCAGCATCATGCTCAGCTTCCATGCGGCGTACAGCCTGGGCGGGATCCTCGGAGCCTCGCTGGCCTGGGTGGGGGCGCACTGGCATCTCGCGCTGTGGGTGTCGTACCTGCCGGTGGTCGCGGTGCTGCTGCCGGCCGCGCTGGTGGGGAGCCGGTGGTATGTGGACGGTGATCCCGCGCCGGTGGAGGACGCGGCTGCCGGTGCGGGCGGTGGCGCGGGCGGGGTCGTGTTCAAGGTGCTGCTGCCGTTGTGCCTGGTGATGACCTTTGCCTATATCGGGGACTCGACCGTCTCCAACTGGAGTGCGAAGTACCTGAAGGACGTGCTGGGGAGCAGTGAGCAGCTCGCCACCGTGCCGTACAACGTGTACATGGTGACCACGCTGGTCGGGCGGGGCATCGGGGACTTCGGGGTACGGCGGTTCGGTGCCGTACCCGTCGTACGGCTGGGGGCGGTGGTGGCGGCCGCCGGGTTCGCGGTGGTGGCGGCGGCACCGGGCGCGTGGGTCGGCATGGTCGGGTTCACTCTGCTGGGGCTGGGGTTGTGCGTGCTGGTTCCGCAGACCTTCGCGGCGGCGGGGCGGCTGTTTCCGGGGGCTTCGGATGCGGCCATCGCACGCCTGAACATCTTCAACTACGTCGGGTTCCTGATCGGTTCGCCGTTGGTGGGTGCCCTCGGCGATGCGTGGAGCTATCGCGGGGCGATGCTGGTGCCGATGGTGTTGGTGCTGGTGACGTTGGTGTATGCCCGTTCGTTCGCGACCAGGTCGGACCGATACGGTGGCGGGCATGAGCGGCCGCGCACAGCTGATGTGGGACGAGGCAGTAACGGGCTATGACTTCGGTCCGGGGCATCCGATGGATCCGGTCCGGCTGGCGTTGACCCGGAGTCTGGTCGGTGCCTTCGGGCTCGACCGGGCGGTGGAGGTCGTTTCGGCGAAGCCGGCCGGGGAGTCGACGCTGCGGCTGGTGCACCGGGAGGACTACATCGAGGCCGTGAAGGCGGCCTCGGCGGATCCGGCGGCGGCCGACCAGTCGTACGGGCTGGGCACGATGGACGACCCCGCCTTCGCCGGGATGCACGAGGTGTCCGCGCTGATCGCGGGGCAGTCGGTGGGGGCGGCGGAGGCGGTGTGGCGGGGGGACGCCGATCACGCCGTGAACTTCGCGGGCGGGTTGCACCATGCGATGCCGGGGGCGGCGTCCGGGTTCTGCATCTACAACGACGCTTCGCTCGCCATCGCGCGGTTGCTGGAGCTGGGGGCCGAGCGGGTCGCGTACGTGGATGTGGACGTGCATCACGGGGACGGGGTGCAGGCCGCGTTCTGGGAGGATCCGCGGGTTCTGACGATCTCGCTGCACGAGCATCCGCGGACGTTGTTCCCGCAGACCGGGTGGCCTGAGGAGGTCGGGGCCGGGGCGGGGGAGGGCTCCGCGGTGAACGTGGCGCTGCCGGCGGGGACCGGGGACGCGGGGTGGGTGCGGGCGTTTCACGCCGTCGTGCCGGAGCTGGTCGCGGACTTTCGGCCGCAGGTGCTGGTGACGCAGCACGGGGCCGACACGCATTTCGAGGATCCGCTGGCGCATCTGGCGGTTTCGCTGGATGCGCAGCGGGCGGTGCAGGTGGCGTGTCATGAGCTGGCGCACGAGTACGCCGGGGGGAAGTGGGTCGCGTTGGGGGGTGGCGGGTACGAGGTGGTGGATGTCGTGCCTCGGTCGTGGACGCATCTGGTGGGGGTTGCGGCGGGGCGGGAGGTTGCGCCTGAGGCGCTGGTGCCGGAGGGGTGGCGGCAGGAAGTGTTTGCTCGGACTCGGCAGTTGGGGCCTGGGCGGATGACGGATGGGCGGTGGCCGGTGGGGTGGGCCGGGTGGGAGGCGGGGTACGACCCCGCTGATCGCTTGGATCAGGCCGTGCTGGCGACGCGGCGGGCCGTGTTTCCGCTGCGGGGGTTGCTGGCGTAGGGGTTTTCTCGCCCCCGCCGCCCCTACCCGTCCCGTCCTCCAGGGGGTGGGCCCCCTTCGACCGCCCGCTTCGGGGCTGCCGCCCCCGGACCCCCGCATCGGCCTCCGGCCTCGTCCTCAAACGCCGGACGGGCTGAAAAGACTCAGACGCCGGACGGGCTGGAAGGGGTGCGTTAGGCCGACTGTGCGGTGTTTGTCTGTTCTGGGGGTCCGGTGGGGTGGGGGGCGTCAGGATCTGGGGTGTGGTGAGTGGTGGTGGGCTTCGGGAGTACTTGGTGGCTGCGGGGCTGGCGGGGGTGGTGGGGACCTCGCGGGAGCGGAGTCTGCGGAGTTATCGGTTGTTCGCGGCTCGGGATCCGCGGGTGTTGATCGGGATTGATCCGCAGGGGAGTTGGGGAGAGGCGGAGTTGGTTCGGTTGATGGCCGCCAAGTGCGGGGTTTCGGACGATCCTCGGTGCGTTTCAGGGCATGATGTGATCGATCCTGACTTGACGGTCGCCAGGCTGGACGCGTTCGCGGAGCGGGTGGGGGCGGTGGCCCGGCGGCGGGCTGCCGTGTTGTTCGGGACCGGGCATCCGCACCGGCTGATCGGGTTCTACGCCGGTCTCGCGGACGCGCTGTCGGCGGCGGGGTGTGAGGTCCTCACCTCGGCGCAGGGTCACTGTGTCGACATAACGACCCGGTTCGGTCTACGTACGTGCAACCTCGATTACGTACGAGGTGTCGGGTTCATGAGAGAAGTGGGCCGTGAACGCCCCGGTTGTGCGCCGGGTGCGCACACGCATTCGCCGCTGCCGGTTCGGGTGGCGCTGGAAGTGGCGGCGAGCGGCGGCGGGGCCTTGCCGGAGCTGGTGGTCGGCGACCATGGGTGGGTCTGCGGTGCAGGTCAGCTCGGGTTTGAGGCCATTGGGCTCGCGGATACGGATGACCCTGCGCTCTTCGTGGGGGAGGCCGAGGGAGTGGTGTCCGTGGCCGTTCCGGTTGATGACGGCGTGCGGTCTGATTGCTACACGCCGCTTACCCGCTACGTACTCAATCGAGCGTGTCTGTCACAGTAGGCCGCCGATGGGTGCACCTCTTCCCCACTCGCATCACCCGCCCCTACATTGGGGAGTGAGCACGCAACGACGAAGAGTCACCGGAAGGGGAAGCCGGTGGCCCGTCGAGTGCGGAAGGTTCAGGTGTGTCATGGCAGCTGGCGAGA
The DNA here is from genome assembly GCF_044769305.1 of Streptomyces sp. NPDC090499. Lineage (NCBI taxonomy): Bacteria > Bacillati > Actinomycetota > Actinomycetes > Kitasatosporales > Streptomycetaceae > Streptomyces > Streptomyces sp. NPDC090499. Next base: position 787,374 of record NZ_JBIVXP010000003.1, on the reverse strand, counting down.
GGCCTCTGAACGAGGTTGTGTTCCTGACCGTGGCGGAGGTCGCCGCGGTGATGCGAGTGTCGAAGATGACCGTGTACCGGCTGGTGCACAGCGGTCATCTGCCCGCGATCCGGGTGGGGCGGTCCTTCCGCGTCCCCGAACAAGCGGTACACGAGTACCTTCGCGAGAGCTATGTGGGGGTGGAGACCGCCTGACGGCTGTTCCCGGGAATCGTCCCGGGACACCTCGATTACGACCTCAGCGCGCGGGCGGGTAGGCTAGCCCCTCGTAGGTCGTATGGGCCCATGATGCCCAGCACCGAGTGATGAGAAGTGAGCGAGGGTAGTCGTGGGCTCTGTTATCAAGAAGCGGCGCAAGCGGATGGCCAAGAAGAAGCACCGCAAGCTGCTCAAGCGCACGCGTGTTCAGCGCCGTAACAAGAAGTAATTACGGCGCCGAGCCGCGAGAGCTTGTGTGTGGCCCCCCACCAGTACGGTGGGGGGCCACTGCATTTTCCGGCCGTTGTGGCTTGTCGTGGCCTGCTGGGGGTCATGCCAGCGCAACGTCGACCCGCTAAGTTGGCCCGCATACGGGAACACGGAAGAAAGGCGCTGATCTTGGGGAAGGTCGTGCTCGTGACCGGAGTGGCCCGTCAACTCGGGGGCCGGTTCGTACGGCGTATTCAGCGTGACCCCGAGGTGGACCGGGTGGTCGCCGTGGACGCGGTGCCGCCGGAGCACCACCTGGGCGGGGCGGACTTCATCCGGACCGACATCCGGCAGCCGACCATCGCCCGGGTACTGGCCGAGAGCGGCGCCGACACCGTCGTCCACATGGACGTGACCGGGACACCGCTGGGCAGCGGGAGCCGGGCCACCGTCAAAGAGACCAACGTCATCGGGACCATGCAGCTGCTCGGCGCCTGCCAGAAGTCGCCGAACGTCAAGCGGCTGGTGATCAAGTCCAGTACGAACGTGTACGGCTCCGCGCCGAAGGACCCGGCCGTCTTCACCGAGACCACCCCGCCGAAGTCCCTGCCCAGCGGCGGGTTCGCGAAGGACACGGTGGAGGTGGAGGGGTATGTGCGGGGGTTCGCCAGGAGGCGGCCCGACGTGGCGGTGTGCGTGCTGCGGTTCGCCAACATCCTCGGGCCCACCGCGGACACCCCGCTCGCGTCCTATTTCTCGCTGCCCGTGCTGCCCACCGTCCTCGGGTACGACCCGCGGCTGCAGTTCGTGCACGAGGACGACGTGATCGAGGTGCTGCGGATCGCCTCGCACGAGCCGGAGCGGGGGACGCTGAACAGCGGCACGTTCAACATCGCGGGTGACGGGGTGCTGTTGCTCTCCCAGTGCTCGCGGCGGCTGGGACGGCCCACCGTGCCGCTGCTGCTGCCGGCGGTCACCTGGGCCGGGTCCCTGGTGCGGACGCTCGGCATGAGCGACTTCTCGCCCGAGCAGATCCGGCTGCTGACGCACGGCCGGGTGGTGGACACCGTCCAGATGCGCGAGACGCTGGGGTTCCGGCCGAAGTACTCGACGGCGGAGACCTTCGCGGACTTCGTGCGCGCCCAGGCCCCGGGGCTGCTGCCGCCCCAGGCCGTGGCCGCGGCCGTCGACCGGATCGCCGCGCTGCCCGCCCTGAGCGGCGCGGGGACGCCGGTGGCGGCCCCGACGCAGAACCCGACCCAGAGCGCCAACTGAGGAGCGCGGCAACGATGGCGGACGCCAAGGTCATTCCGTTCGACGACGACCGGTCCCGCGGGGCTGCCGTGCAGCGGCCGGCCGCCCGGCGCCGGGGTGCGGGGAGCCGGCGCAAGGGCGGCGGCGAGCAGGCGGCGGTGCGCGAGCCTGCGGCGGGGCGTGAGTCCGGGGTGGTGCGTGAGGTCCAGCCTCTCGCCGGGCGGATCCCCGCGCAGGAGGATGTGCATGTGACCCGGGAGAACCCTGAGACGGGCGTGAAGCAGCCGCCGCACGACGAGTCCGGCCTGGAGCAGCGTGTCGCACGCGGACTCGCGTTCCTGCGGCGGCGGCTGACCGGGGAGTACGAGGTCGACGACTTCGGGTACGACGAGGAGCTGACCGACCAGGTCCTGATGTCCCTGCTGCGGCCGGTGTACGAGAAGTACTTCCGCGTCGACGTGAAGGGCATCGAGAACATCCCGGCCCACGGTGGTGCGCTGATCGTCGCCAACCACTCCGGGACGCTGCCGCTGGACGGGCTGATGATGCAGGTCGCCGTGCACGACCGGCATCCGGCGAATCGTCACCTCAGGCTGCTCGCGGCGGACCTGGTCTTCGTGCTGCCGGTGGTGAACGAGCTGGCGCGGAAGCTGGGGCACACGCTCGCGTGCGCGGAGGACGCCGAACGGCTGCTGGCCCAGGGTGAGCTGGTCGGGGTGATGCCGGAGGGGTTCAAGGGCATCGGGAAGCCGTTCGGCGAGCGGTACAAGCTTCAGCGGTTCGGGCGGGGTGGGTTCGTGTCCACCGCGCTGCGGCAGGGGGTGCCGATCATTCCCTGCTCGATCGTGGGGGCCGAGGAGATCTACCCGATGATCGGAAACGCGAAGACGCTGGCGCGGGTGCTGGGGATTCCGTACTTTCCGCTGACGCCGACGTTTCCGTGGCTGGGGCCGCTGGGGGCGGTGCCGTTGCCGACGAAATGGACGATCCAGTTCGGGGAGCCGATTCCCACGGACGGATATCCGCCGGAGGCGGCCGAGGATCCGATGCTGATGTTCAATCTGACGGATCAGGTGCGGGAGCAGATTCAGCACACGCTGTACAAGTTGCTTGTGCAGCGGCGGTCGGTTTTTTTCTGAGGGTTGTGACTTGTCTGCGGGCCGGTGGGGGCTGGTCGCGCCCACGCGGCGGAGCCGCAGATCAGATACAGCCCCGCGCCCCCAGACGGCGGCTTCGCCGCCGCGCTGGGGGCGCGAGGGTGCTCAGTTGCTCGTGTCCTCGCTGTCGATGCCCAGGCCCGGGAGCAGGCCCGGCAGGAGCGGGGGCAGGGTGACGTCCGGGGCGCTGGAGGCGCTCTTGGACGGGGACGGGGTACTGGAGCCGGTCTTCGGCGGGTCCAGGAGGCCGCCCGTGGTGCCGCCGATCAGGCCGTTGTCGGCGCTGCCGGAGGCCGAGCCGCTGGGGCTGCCGGTGCCGGTTTCGTGGCCCGAGGAGGAGCTGCCCGAAGAGGACGGTGCCGTCGACCGGTGAGTGCCGGAGGAGCCGGTGGACGCCGTGCCGGAGTCCTGCCTGCCGGTGCCGCCGCCGGTGTTCTGGGACGGCTGGGGGAGCAGGGACTGCAGCGGGGCGACCTCTTGGTCTATGGCGTCGAAGACCGACGACACCTGCTGGCTGACGTCCCCGAGCTGGACCGGGAGCCTCTCGCGCAGGGCGCCCCAGGCCTCGCGGTGGGACTGGGCGAAGGCGGACAGGGCCTGGATGGGGCCCAGCGAGTTCGGGTCGCGCTCGTACGCCTCGTGGAGCAGGCGGTGGCCCTCGGTGACGTCGTGCTGCATCCCGGACAGGGTGCGGCGGATCTCGCCGATCGACTCGTGGTCGAGGTGGCCGCCGCGGTCCCGCTCCATGAGCCGGCGGGCCTCCATGAGCCGGGTCGAGGCCTGGTCGAGGTAGGTCTGGCCGCGCTGGTCGTCGCCGTCGGACAGATAGTTGAGCTTGAAGTCCTCGATGCCGCGTTTGAGGCCGTACAGGGAGTCGCCGGGCAGGGCGTCGGAGCTGGCGGCGGCGACCCCGCCGAAGGCTCCGGCGGCCACGCCGACGCTCAGGCCGCCCGCGGCGAGCCCCTTGGTGAGCCGGGAGCGCGGCCGCAACTTGCCCAGTGGGCTGGCCCGGTGCGCGCCCTTGGCACGGGACGCGCGCTGCTCGGGTACCGAAGCGTCCGCCGCCCCGCCCAGGGTGCCCTCCGCCAGCATGGCCTCCATCGCGGCCACCAGCTGGGCCCGCTGGACGACCTTGACCTCCGGGTCGAGCTCCGGCCTGGGCAGCGCGGCGAGCCCGGTCGCCAGGGCCAACAGCTCGCCCTGCTCGGTCCGTTCGGCCCGGTCCGGGACGGCTGGCGGATCGCCCGTCGGTCCTCCGGACGGCTCGGCCGCCGGATCCCGGTCGGGCTGCTCCTCCAGAGCCTGGGCGAAGGCGTTCGCCCGCCGGTGGGCCGATACGTTCGCGATCACTGGCGGCACCTCCTCTCGTCATGACGGTCGACTCCCCAGGGGGTCCTGAGGGTTGCACGCCCCCGACCAGTCCACACGATCGGGTGATCGGGGCTGGCCGGACGTGACCACAGGGAGCCTGTATCCCGCACAACGAGCGGCTCGGCACTTGGGTTACGGACGGCCGGTGATCGGCTGAGAAAGGCAACGCGCTTTGACGGAGCGTGAGTTGAGCGTCGCCCAGGGTGGCCGGTTCAGCGGGCGTCGTCCGGGAGGAGCCGGGCGAGAGTGCGCACGGCCCGGTACTGGAGGGTCTTGATGGCGCCCTCGTTCTTGCCCATCACGCGGGCGGTCTCGGCGACCGAGAGGCCCTGGAGGAAGCGGAGTGTCACGCACTCCTGCTGCTGGGGGTTGAGGCGTCGTACGGCGTCGAGCAGGGCCGCGTTGGAGAGGGACTCCAGGACGGAGTCCTCGGGGGAGCGCTCGACCTCGTTGGCGTCGAGCATCTCGCCGGTGGTGACCTCCAGACGGAAGCGGCTGGACTTGAAGTGGTCGGCGACCAGGTTGCGGGCGATCGTGACCAGCCAGGCGCCGAAGTCGCGGCCCTGCCAGGTGAAGGTGCCGATCCTTCTGAGCGCGCGCAGGAACGTCTCGCTGGTCAGGTCCTCGGCGGTCGCCTTGCCGCCGACGCGGTAGTAGATGTAGCGGTACACGGTGTCGCTGTACTGGTCGTAGAGGCGGCCGAAGGCGTCGGCCTCACCGGCCTGGGCGCGCTCCACGAGGTCCATCATCCGGGCGCTGTCGCTGTCCGCGGCCGGGCGGCGGGTGGTGGTGGCGCCGGTGCCGGCACCGGTGGTGCGGCCCCGTCTGCCCACGCCCCGGCCGTCGCCGGACCGGCGGCCCTCGGCGACGGCGCTGCGCGCAGGCACCTGTTCCATGCCGTCGGCCAGTGCGTAGCACGGGCCGACGGGGGCGGCGGTGGCGAAGGCGGGGACGGCGTACGCGGTCGGGACAAGGCCGCGCAGCGTCTCTTTGACCGTCGCGACTGTTGCGCGCAGCGTAGCCAGGCCCGAGGCGTCAACCCCGACGTGTGGGTACACGGGACTCCCAGAGGCAGAGCTTCCATCACGTGCAGTACGGAACCTTTCACCCGTCGTAGCGACGGAGGGGAACCGGTTTGCGTCTGAGGAGAATAACGCTTCGTGCAGGCACTGCTACACCGAGTTGCTCAAATCATCGATTGCGTCGCTTCTGTAACCGTTTGGCGCCGCCTCAAGAGCCCTAGAGTGACCGGTTGTTGAACGAAAACGTGCGGGTTTCGGCGATGTGCGGGGCGTGTTGGAGTGGCCGCGCGATAATTCGGGGCGCGCGGCGGGTGGGGGCGAGGGGTGGGGACGCTCACCGGCGCCGGCCGGGTGCCTCCCCCGGCCTTCGGTCGGGGGGACCCCCAGCGCCCACCCGTGCCGCCCTGCGGCACGACTGCCCGCAGCTGTGGCTTTGGTCTTTTGGGAGCGCGGGGAACTGCGCGATCAGCCCCCACCGGTCTGCAGCCGGTGGTCGGCCCGCGCTACTACGGCGGTGCTCCGCCGGACGTGCCCTACCGGCGCCGTCGGCTCAACGCGATCGCGGCCGCCGTGCCGCCGGCGACCGCGCCGACGCCGGCCGCCGCCGGGATGCCGACCTTCGCGGCCTTGCGCCCCGTGCGGTAGTCGCGCAGCCGCCAGTCCAGTTCGCGGGCGTGTTTGCGCAGCTTGGTGTCGGGGTTGATGGCGTAGGGGTGGCCGACCAGGGAGAGCATCGGGATGTCGTTGTGGGAGTCGCTGTAGGCCGCGCAGCGGGAGAGGTCGAGGCCCTCCGCGGCGGCCAGGGCGCGTACCGCCTCCGCCTTGGCGGGGCCGTGCAGGGGCTCACCGACCAGCTTGCCCGTGTAGACGCCGTCCACCGACTCGGCGACCGTGCCGAGCGCGCCGGTCAGGCCCAGCCGGCGGGCGATCACGCCGGCGATCTCCACCGGGGCCGCGGTGACGAGCCACACCTTCTGGCCCGCGTCCAGGTGCGCCTGGGCGAGGGCGCGGGTGCCGGGCCAGATGCGCTCGGCCATGTACTCGTCGTAGATCTCCTCGCCGATGGTCTGGAGCTCGGCGACGCGGTGGCCCTTGACGATGGAGAGGGCCGAGTCGCGGGCGTCCTGCATGTGCTCGGGGTCCTCGACGCCGGCCAGCCGGAACCACGCCTGCTGCCAGGCGAACCGGGCGAGGTCGCGGGTCTCGAAGAACTTCCGTTTGTACAGGCCGCGGCCGAAGTGGAAGATGGCGGCGCCCTGCATGACGGTGTTGTCCAGGTCGAAGAACGCGGCGGCCTTGTCGTCGCCGAGCACGGGAAAGTCCGGCTCCGCGGCCTCGTCGAGGGGTGCCGTCGCTTCCTGGTTCTTGCGCGCGGCCTCCGCCGAGGCCTCGCCTGCCAACACGCTCCGCGCCGTGGCGGAGCGCCTACGGGGAGTGAGCCATCCGAGAGCGGCCATGTCGTGAGCATAGCCAGTCTGTTCGGGAGTTCCGGAGTCACGGGAGTTGGCACGGTGTGAACTCTCCGCGACCGGGTCGTTAAACAAGGCGAAGAACCCGTGCAGAAGACGGCGGACATGCCCTCCCAGGGGCGGGACAATGGACGTCATGAGTCCCCTCTTTGGCCGGAAGGCGCCCGCGCCGAGTGCGCGATCGGTCACCCTCATCCGTAAACCCGGCTGCCATCTGTGTGATGACGCACAGGTCGTGGTCGAGAAGGTGTGCGGCGATCTCGGAGTGCCCTGGGAGCAGCAGGACATCACCCGGGATTCGCGACTGCACGATCTCTACTGGGAGCAGATCCCGGTGGTACTCGTCGACGGCGAACAGCACACCTTCTGGCGCGTGAACGAGGAACGCCTCCGCAAGGCACTGACCGACTAGTCCAAACCGGCTGGAAAAGTCGCCTAGGATCGACGGCGGCTTGGTCTCGGGGGCGGGATGCGTGAGGAGTGTGTACCGTTTTGCCCCCAAAGGAGAGGGAGCGCGGGCGCTTGTGCGCCGGTTCCGGACAGCTGCGCCGGGGGCGCGTGACCCCGGTCACGTTGGCCGGGCAAATCGGACACCATCTTTGTGCACGCGTTCACAAAGACATAGCCTGCTGTCGACGGGGCGGTCTGGGTACGTGTGACCGTCCGCAGCCCCGCTCAACCTGTTGGAGCACCGTGGCAACTGGCCGAACTCACCGACCGGCGACCCGCAGCCGAGGGATCCCCGAGGCCACCGTCGCCCGGCTTCCGCTGTACCTCCGTGCTCTGACCGCACTGTCGGAGCGCTCGGTCCCCACGGTCTCCTCGGAGGAACTGGCCGCGGCCGCGGGAGTCAACTCCGCGAAGCTGCGCAAGGACTTCTCCTACCTGGGTTCGTACGGAACGCGCGGTGTCGGCTACGACGTCGAGTATCTCGTCTACCAGATCTCCCGTGAGCTGGGCCTGACCCAGGACTGGCCGGTTGTGATCGTCGGTATCGGAAACCTGGGCGCCGCCCTCGCCAACTACGGCGGGTTCGCCTCCCGCGGCTTCCGGGTCGCCGCCCTGATCGACGCCGACCCGGCGATGACCGGACGGCAGGTCGCCGGGATCGCCGTGCAGCACAGCGACGACCTGGAGAAGATCATCTCCGACAACGGCGTCTCCATCGGCGTGATCACCACCCCGCCGGGCGTCGCCCAGCAGGTCTGCGACCGGCTGGTGGCCGCCGGGGTCACCTCCATCCTGAACTTCGCGCCGACCGTGCTCTCCGTCCCGGACGGCGTCGACGTGCGCAAGGTCGACCTCTCCATCGAGCTGCAGATCCTCGCCTTCCACGAGCAGCGCAAGGCGGGCGAGGAGCACGAGAACACGGCCCCGCCGGTCGCGGCGCACCGGGACGCCGACGAGCAGGGACCCGACGGGGACGTACCCGCCGTGATGCCCGCATGAGTCTCCTCGTCGTGGGGCTGAGCCACCGCAGCGCCCCGGTCAGCGTCCTGGAGCGGGCCGCGCTCGGCGCGGACGCCCAGGTCAAGCTGGTCCAGGACACGGTTGCCGCCGAGCCGGCCACCGAGGCCGCGGTCCTCGCCACCTGCAACCGCATCGAGCTCTACGCCGACGTGGACAAGTTCCACGCCGGGGTCGCCGAGCTGTCCACGCTGCTCGCCCAGCACAGCGGGGTCGGACTGGACGAGCTCACCCCCTATCTCTACGTGCACTACGAGGACCGCGCCGTCCACCACCTGTTCTCGGTGGCCTGCGGGCTGGACTCGATGGTGGTCGGCGAGGGGCAGATCCTCGGGCAGATCAAGGACTCCCTGGCCCGCGCGCAGGAGCTGCACAGCGCCGGGCGGCTGATGAACGACCTGTTCCAGCAGGGGCTCAGGGTCGGCAAACGCGCCCACTCCGAGACCGGGATCGACCGGGCCGGACAGTCCCTGGTCACCTTCGGTCTCGAGCAGCTGGCCGCGGGCGGCGAGGTGCAGGACTGGGCCAAGGGCAAGAAGGCGCTGGTCATCGGCGCCGGGTCGATGTCCTCGCTGGCCGCGGCGACGCTGGCGCGGGCGGGGGTCGCGGAGATCGTCGTCGCGAACCGCACGTACGACCGTGCGGAGCGGCTGGCTCAGATCCTCAACGACGCCGACGACACGGACGTGGCGGCCCGCGCGGTACCGATGGATGCGGTGCCGGGCGAGCTGACACGTGCCGACGTCGCCGTCTCCTGTACCGGGGCCACGGGGCTGGTGCTGACCGCGGAGGTGGTCGCGGCGGCGGTCGAGGGCCGTACGGGTGAGCCCGTCGCCGAGATCGACGTACCGCCGACGCCGAAGCAGCCGTCGGCCGGCCCCGGTGCCGGACTCGGGAACGACGACAACTGCCCCCTCGACCTCACCGCCGCGCAGAGTGGTTTCTCCGTGATGGGCGAGGCCGCCGTCGCCGGGATGGCCGCGGCGGAGCTGGAGCAGCACGCGGCCTGGGTGGACAACGGGACCGTCGACATCCGGGAAGCCGGCCGTCGTACGCCCGAGAGCCCCGAGGCCGAGGCCGAGCTGATCGGGGCGCTGGCCGCGGCCGCCGCCCGGGTCGGCCGGATCCCGGAGCGGCGCAGGCCGGAGCCGGTCGCCGGGTTCGCCCGGCCCGCTCCCGCGCTGTTCCTCCTCGACCTCGCCATGCCCCGCGACATCGACGCGGCCGTGCACCGGCTGGCCGGGGTGCGCCTCGTGGACATCGAGTCGCTGGCGGAGGCGTCCGCGGACGCGCCGATGGCGGCCGACGTGGACCAGGTGCGGCGGATCGTTTCGGACGAGGTCGCCGCCTTCGGCGCGGCCCTGCGGGCGGCGCACATCACGCCCACCGTGGTGGCCCTGCGGACGATGGCCGCCGACGTCGTCGCGGGCGAGATCGCCCGGCTCGACGGACGCCTGCCCGACCTGGACGAGCGCCAGCGCGGCGAGATCCGGCAGGCCGTGCACCGGGTCGTCGACAAGCTGCTGCACGCGCCGACCGTACGGGTCAAGCAGCTCGCGGCCGAGCCCGGCGGCGCCGGGTACGCGGACGCGCTGCGGACCCTGTTCGACCTCGACCCCGAGACGGTGGCCGCCGTCTCCCGGGCCGTGGACAGCACAGACAAGAAGGACCGACCGGCATGAGTGACAATCCACTGACGCCATTGAGGCTGGGGACCAGGCGGTCCAGACTCGCCCTGGCCCAGTCCGGGCAGGTGGCGGAGGCCGTGAGCCGGGTGACCGGACGGCCCGTCGAACTCGTGGAGATCACCACGTACGGCGACACCTCCCGCGAGCACCTCGCACAGATCGGCGGCACGGGCGTCTTCGTGACCGCCCTGCGGGACGCACTGCTGCGCGGCGAGGTCGACTTCGCGGTTCACTCGCTGAAGGACCTCCCGACCACCCAGCCCGACGAGCTGGTGCTGGCCGCCGTACCGGTGCGCGAGGACCCGCGGGACGTGATCGTCGCCCGGGACGCGCTGAAGTTCACCGACCTGCCGCGCGGGGCGCGCATCGGCACCGGTTCGCCGCGCCGTGCGGCGCAGCTGAACGCGTACGCGCGCTCGCACGGGCTGGACATCGAGACCGTGCCGATCCGGGGGAACGTCGACACCCGGATCGGATACATACACGACGGCGAGCTCGATGCCGTGGTGCTGGCGGCGGCCGGCCTGAGCCGCATCGGCCGCATCGACGAGGTGACCGACTTCCTGTCGGTCGACACGGTTCTGCCCGCCCCCGGCCAGGGGGCACTGGCGATCGAGTGCGCCGCGGACAACGCGGAGCTCATCGCCCTGCTCGGGGAACTCGACGATCCGCTGACGCGGGTCGCCGTGACCGCCGAGCGATCACTGCTCGCCGCCCTGGAGGCCGGCTGCTCCGCCCCTGTGGGCGCGCTTGCCGACCTGCTGGCCGACGGGCAGATTGTCAAGGAAATGCGCCTGCGGGCAGTCGTCGGCACGACCGACGGCACCCGGACGGTGCAGATGTCCACCACCGGTCCCGTGCCCGAGACATACGACCAGGCGACGGCGCTCGGTCGCGAACTCGCCACCGAGATGCTTGCCCAGGGCGCGGCCGGTCTGATGGGGGAGCGAGCACAGTGAGCCCCACCAACCTTCCCGCCGGCCTGGAACACGGGCACGTCACCTTCCTGGGTGCCGGACCCGGGGATCCGGGACTGCTGACCTTGCGTGCCGTGGAGGCACTGTCCAGCGCGGACGTCCTGGTCGCCGAGCACGACGTGCTCGACGTGATCAGGAGCCACGCCAGGCAGGGCGTCTCCGTCGTGCCCACGAATCCGGATCCGTCCTCGGACCCGTATCCGGGCACAGGCACGCCTCAACTCAAGGTTGTTGACGGCGCGTCAACAACCGCTTCCCTCCCGCCCGTGCGGGATGCGGCTCATCTTGTCATGGAGGCCGCACGGGGTGGCAGGCGGGTCGTCCGTGCGGTGTCCGGGGACCCGGGACTTGATACGTACGCGACCGAGGAAATGCTCGCCTGCGTGGCCGCGGGTGTGCCCTTCGAGGTCGTGCCCGGGGTCGCGGCCGCGGTCGGGGTGCCGGCGTACGCCGGTGTGCCGCTGCGGGACGCGCAGGGCGCGGACGTCCGCTTCGTGGACGCCCGTACCGCCTCGGACCGGTGCTGGACCGAGGTCGGTGCCTCGGACGGCACGGTGGTCGTGACGACGACCCTCGACTCGGTGGCCGCGGCCGCCGGGGAGCTGGTCGCCGCCGGCCGCAAGCCGGACACCCCGCTGACGGTCACCGTCGCCGGTACGACGACCCGGCAGCGCACCTGGACCGCCACCCTCGGCACCATCGCGCAGACGCTGAAGCAGGCGAAGGTGCTGCCCTCGCCGGACGGCGGCCGGCCGGTGATAGCCGTGGTCGGTGAGCGGTCCGCCGCCGCGCAGCGCGACCAGTTGTCGTGGTTCGAGTCCAAGCCGCTGTTCGGCTGGAAGGTGCTCGTGCCGCGCACGAAGGAGCAGGCGGCCTCCCTCTCCGACCAGCTGCGGTCCTACGGGGCCGTGCCGCACGAGGTGCCGACCATCGCCGTCGAGCCGCCGCGCACGCCCCAGCAGATGGAGCGGGCGGTGAAGGGGCTCGTCACCGGCCGGTACGAGTGGATCGCCTTCACGTCGGTCAACGCCGTCAAGGCGGTGCGGGAGAAGTTCGAGGAGTACGGGCTCGACGCGCGTGCCTTCGCCGGCATCAAGGTCGCGGCGGTCGGCGAGCAGACCGCCAAGGCGCTGGTGGCTTTTGGTGTGAAGCCGGATCTCGTTCCTTCGGGCGAGCAGTCGGCCGCTGGCCTGCTGGAGGACTGGCCGCCCTACGACCCGGTCTTCGACCCGATCGACCGCGTCTTCCTGCCGCGCGCCGACATCGCCACCGAGACGCTGGTCGCCGGGCTCATCGAGCTCGGGTGGGAGGTGGACGACGTGACCGCCTACCGCACCGTGCGGGCGTCGCCGCCACCGGCCGACACCCGGGAGGCGATCAAGGGCGGCGGCTTCGACGCGGTGCTCTTCACGTCGTCGTCGACCGTGCGGAACCTGGTGGGCATCGCCGGCAAGCCGCACAACGTGACGGTGATCGCGTGCATCGGGCCCGCCACGGCCAAGACGGCCGAGGAGCACGGGCTGCGGGTGGACGTGATGGCCCCGGAGCCGTCGGCCGCGAAGCTGGCGGAGGCGCTGGCGGAGTTCGGCCTGCGCAGGCGCGCGAGCGCGCTGGAGGCCGGGGATCCGGTGACCCGGCCGAGCGAGCGGCGGCCGGGGGCGCGGCGGCGGCGCACCACCACGTGAGGTGAGTTGTTGCGGCGAGAGGGGGTCCGGGGCTGCGCCCCGGGCCCCCTTTCCTGTGCCGTCGGTCGTCGGTCGTCCGCGGGTCGGTGGGGGCTGGTCGCGCAGTTCCTCCCCCAGCCTTCGGCCGGGGGGACCCCCAGCGCCCCTTTGGGGCGCGCTTCTGTTCAGGGAGTGTCGTTGGCGAGGACCTTCTTCAGGTCCTCGATGACCGTGGGGATCTCGCGGTCGAAGGCCAGGCCGTCCACGCCCTCGTCGGTGATGACGGCGAGGAGGGCTCGGGTGCCCACGGCGGTGACGATGACGTGGCCCGCGCTGCACCGGGCGGTGAGCTGGCGGAGGGTGCCGGTGTCGCCCTGGTCGGCGAGGCGGTGGCCGAGGGAGATGGCGGCGGCGGCCAGGGCGGCCATGGACTCGGGGTGGGTCTTGTCGGTGTCGCCGGCCACCACCAGCCCGTCGACGGTGGCGAGGGTGGACTCTCGGACGCCCATCACCCGGTCGCGCAGGGAGACGAGGATGTCCTGCACGGGATCGTTCATGGTGGCTTCCTCCTGTGCTGTCGTGCTCGGTGGTGCGTGGGCCACTGCGGCCCGGGACTAGCGTTTGCGGCGGGGGAGCGGGGGCGACGAGGGGTGCGGTGCCGCCGTGGGGGGAGCGGGCGGGGTGCGTGGGGCCGTGCTCGGGCGGCCGGCCGGGATGGCGGACGGGGACTGGAGGAGGCCCAGGGACAAGAGGTCGCGGAGGTCCAGCATGACGGCGAACAGGCCGCGGCCGAGGGCGAAGGCGATGTCCCGGGGGGTCCTGCGGCCGTCGGTGACGGTCAGGAGGGTCCGGTGGCGGGGCGAGAGGCGGGCGGTCTGCCGGGGGTCGCGGGCGGCCGGGGCCGGTTCCAGGCGGTCGCGGGCGAAGCGGGCGGTGGCGCCGCGTTCGTTCGCCAGCAGGCGGATGCGGCGGGTGTTCTCGGTGACCAGGCGGTCGGGCGGTACCGCGGCGCCCGTGTCGAGCAGGGGGTGGGAATCCGTCACCTCAAAGCCGTCGGGGCTGGTCAGGGCCAGGGCGAAGGCCGCGTCGAAGAGGGCCGCGCGGCCGGTGATCTCCAGTTCGGTGGCGCCCAACAGGCCCTGGGCGACCAGTTCCAGGGCCTGTTGGGCGGGATCGGTGCCGGTGGCACGGGCGGCCGTCCAGTCGTCCTCGCTGATCCGGCGTGACTTGAGGAGGAGCACCTCGACGCCGGGGGCGCCGGGGGTGTCCATGCCGACCACCATGCCGTCGCGGACGTGGATGACACCGCCCGGGGTGCCGGAGACCAGCACGGCGCAGGAGCGCCTCTCGGCGTGCAGGGCGGCGAGCAGGGCGGGGACGTTGCGGGCGGTCGGTGTCTCCTGGCTCATGCGAGCAGTCGGTCCGTGTGCTCGGAGAGGTCGCGCAGCGCCCACGTGATGTTCGTACGGTCCCGGTCCACCAGGGCGAACAGCAGGAGCGGGTCGCCCTGCCGGTCGACGCGGACCGTCACATGGTGGTGGGCGGCGGTGGTGACGACGATGCTCTCCAACTCGCCCTCGAAACCGGCCATGTTGAGGTGCATGGTCGCCGAGTGGGCGGTCTCCTGGGCGTCCTGGGCCGGTTCGGGGGCGCCGAACTCGGCATAGGAGAGGCCGGTCACGCCGTCCAGCAGGGCGGCCGCGGTGACGCCGGGCGTCCGTCCGACGTCGCGCAGGACGGTGTCGAGCAAAGCCATGAGTTCCCCCTCCTGACCCCTCGGTCGCACAGTACTTTATTGCCAACTGTTGCAACACTGGCCAAAGTTGACGTTTATTCGGACTCGGACAGGTCAGGAAGCAACCTCCGTCGAACTACTTGCGTCCGAGTCGACCCACGTAAGGAAATCGAGGGCACCAGCGTGAACATCGAGACAGCGCTCAAGGAAGCCATGAGCATCGACGGGGCCGTCGGGGTCGCCCTGGTCGACTACGAAAGCGGCATGTCGCTCGGCGTGCTGGGCGGCGGACCGCACCTGGACCTGGAGCTGGCGGCGGCCGGGAACACCGAGGTCGTCCGCGCCAAGCAGCGCACGCTGAAGTCCATCGGCCTCGACGACGAGATCGAGGACATCCTGATCACGCTGGGCGGCCAGTACCACCTGATCCGCCCCCTGACCAAGGCCGGCGGCTCGCTCTTCCTCTACCTCGCCCTGGACCGCGGCCGCAGCAACCTCGCACTGGCCCGGCACAGCCTCAAGAAGCTGGAGACCGAGCTGGAGGTCTGACCTCCCGGCCCGCACAGTCGGCGTCCCGCCTGCCCGTACGCGGTCCGGGGCGCCGACGCCGAGTCGGCAAGGGGGCTCCTGTGACGGGCGTAGCGTAGAGGGCATGACGAAGTACGGCTCCTTCCCCGGCACGCGGCCGCGGCGGCTGCGGACCACCCCCGTCATGCGGCGCATGGTCGCCGAGACCAGGCTGCACCCCGCGGACTTCATCCTCCCGGCGTTCGTCAGGGAGGGGGTGAGCGAGCCGGTGCCGATCACCGCCATGCCCGGCGTCGTGCAGCACACCAGGGACAGCCTGAAGAAGGCGGCCGCGGAGGCGGTCGAGGCGGGCATCTCCGGGATCATGCTGTTCGGGGTGCCTGAGGAGAGCAGGAAGGACGCCTTCGGCACGCCCGGCACCGACCCCGACGGGATCCTCCAGGTCGCGCTCCGCGACGTGCGCGCCGAGGTCGGCGACGACCTGCTCGTGATGTCCGATCTCTGCCTCGACGAGACGACCGACCACGGGCACTGCGGGGTCCTCGACGCCGAGGGCCGCGTCGACAACGACGCCACGCTGGAGCGGTACGCCGAGATGGCCCAGGTGCAGGCCGACGCGGGCGCCCATGTCGTGGGGCCCAGCGGGATGATGGACGGCCAGATCGGCGTCGTCCGCGACGCGCTCGACCAGATCGGGCGCGAGGACGTCGCGATCCTCGCCTACACCGCGAAGTACGCCTCCGCCTTCTACGGCCCCTTCCGCGAGGCCGTCGGGTCCTCGCTGAAGGGCGACCGCAAGACCTACCAGCAGGACCCCGCCAACGTGCGGGAGTCGCTGCGGGAACTCGCCCTCGACCTGGAGGAGGGGGCCGACATGGTGATGGTCAAGCCGGCCGGGCCCTACCTCGACATCCTCGCGCGGGTCGCCGACTCGGTGGACGTGCCGGTCGCCGCCTACCAGATCTCCGGCGAGTACTCGATGATCGAGGCTGCCGCAGAGAAGGGCTGGATCGACCGCGACCGCGCGATCCTGGAGACCCTGACCGGCATCAGGCGGGCCGGCGCGCAGAACATCCTCACCTACTGGGCGGTGGAGGCCGCCCGGATGCTGGGCTGACCGCGGAGACTGGCACACCCCGGACAGCGCCCCGGCGGACGGGACTCCGCCGGGGCACTCTCATGACCTCCGCGCGGACGACCCGGCGGACTCCGGCGCCGGGGACCGGGCCGGATCGGCGCCGGGCCGGACGCGGGCCGCGGAGGAGGACGGGCCCTCGTCGCGTACGCCCTGGCCGTCCCGGCACCCGCTCAGTGCGGTCGCGGCGACCAGCGCCAGGGCGGCCGCCGCAAGCAGACGGCGGCGGCCGGGGGCCGGGGTGCGGTGCGTGGCGGACATACGAGGGCTCCCTTGACGATCTCGGCGCGGTCGGCGGCGGGGTGCAGGTGACGCGGTGGGGGTGGTGCAGGTGGCACGGCGGGGCATTGACGTGCCCTCAGCCTGTGGGGCGGCCCGCCCGGACCGCCAGAGCCGACGGGAGATTCGGGACGCCCGAGCCCGTTCCACCCCTGTGACCTGCGCGGATCCCGTCCCGCGGGACGGCAGTACGGGACGGCAGCGCGCGACGCCGGTGCGGGACGGCCGTCCGGATCGCGGAATTATCGGTGTAGGCGGCACGGACCTCTCTACGCTCCCGCCAAGACGAGGATCAGCCCAAGGAGCCGTCCATGACCCTCACCCCTGCCCCCGCCCCGCCGCCCCCGCTCGCGGCCCGGTCCCGGACCGTCGGCGGGTCACCCGTGCGGGAGATCCTCGCGGTGACCGCCCGGCCCGAGGTGATCAACTTCGCGGGCGGGCTCCCGGCCCCCGAACTCTTCGACCGGGACGGCATCGCCGCCGCCTTCCGCACGGTGCTGGAGGAGACGCCGGAGCGGGCCCTGCAGTACTCGACGACCGAGGGTGAACCGGCGCTGCGGCAGCGGCTCGCGGCACGCGTCTGCGCGCGGGGCCTGCCCACCGAGGCCGACGACCTCCTCGTCACCACCGGCTCCCAGCAGGCCCTCTCCCTCCTCGCGAGCGCCCTGATCGACCCCGGCGACACGATCCTCGTCGAAAGTCCCTGCTACCTCGCGGCACTTCAGGTGTTCGGGCTGGCCGGCGCACGCGTGCTGCCCGTGCCCGGCGACGCGGACGGCGTGGACCCGGCCGCCCTGGAGGAGCTGATCCGTGCCGAACGGCCCAAACTCCTCTACCTCGTCCCGACCTTCCAGAACCCCACCGGCCGCACCGTGCCCGCCGCCCGCCGCGCCGCCCTGGCCGCGGCCGCCGCCCGGCACGGCCTGTGGATCATCGAGGACGACCCCTACGGCGAACTGCGCTACGACGGCGACCACGTCCCCTGGATCGCGTCCTTCCCCGGCGCCGAGGACCGGACGGTCCTGCTCGGCTCCCTCTCCAAGGTCATGGCGCCCGGCCTCCGGCTCGGCTGGCTCCGCGCCCCCGGCGCCCTGCGCCGCGCCTGCGCGGTCGCCAAGCAGGCGGCCGACCTGCACACCCCGACCCTCAACCAACTCGCCGCCGCCCGCTACCTGGACGTGCTGGACGCCCACGTCGCCAAGGTGCGCGCGGTGTACGGCGAACGCCGGGACGCGATGCTCGCCGGCCTGGCCGACGCCCTCCCGGCCGGCTCCACCTGGAACCGGCCCGAGGGCGGCATGTTCCTCTGGGCCAGGCTCCCGTCGTCGTACGACACCACCGCGCTGCTCCGCCGGGTGGTGGAGCAGAACGTGGCCTACGTCCCCGGCGAGCCCTTCTACGCCGCCGACCCCGACCGCTCGACGCTGCGGCTGTGCTTCGTGACGCAGACGCCGGAGGAGATCGGGGAGGGGCTGCGTAGGCTGGCGAAGGGGCTGGGCGGCTGAGCGGTCCGCTGGTAACGCGGTTCGCTTCGGGGCGCTAATCCCACCAGAAGTGCCACAGCCGCTCGCCGACCAGCTGCTCGGCGTACGACGAGAGGGTGTCGTCGGAGCCCGGCAGGACGGCGTACGGGCAGAAGGCGAAGTGTTCGGCGGCGACCGCCTCCGCCTCGTCGAGGTCGGCGGGCGGGGCGGCGACGGAGAGCGCGAGGTGGTCGAAGCCGAGCGCCACCAGCCGGACGCCGAACCGGTCCTCCCAGGAGCGCAGCACCGCGGACAGCCGGGCCACGTCCTCCTCGTAGTTCACCGGGCCGCTCCAGCCGATGGCCGCCGGTATGTCCGCGCTGCGCCGGGCGGACACCAGCGCCAGATGCGGCTCCTTCAGCCAGGGCCGCCCCTGGCTCAGCGCGTCGGCGACGTCCGCGGCCCGCGAGTCCGGGTCGGCGACCAGCGCCGTGGAGGGAGCGAGCCCCGGCCACTCCTCGCCTTCCGGCGGGTCCTCCTCCCAGTAGTCCTCCAGCACCTCGTCGGCGTCGTGGTCCCCCGGATACGACGTCTCCCCGGGCGCGAAGTCCCAGTCGTCGAGCTCGGACACGTCGATGAGCACCGGCAGCAGCCCCGCACGGGCGGCCTGCGCGCCCAGCGCCGTCCAGGTCCCGGGCCCGGCGGGCTGCCCGGCATACCACAGCAGCGGCGCGTGCCACGGGCCGTCGAGCGTGTCGTCGAGCAGGGTCCCGGGCGGGAGTTGGAGCCCGAGCGACCGACCACTCGGGTCGGTTGCCAGCTTGGGCAGCGGGTTGGGAAGAGTCGCCATGGCGATGACTGTAAGGGGCGCCACTGACAACGCCGGACGCGGTTACCCCACGGAGACGGTGAAGGCGGCCCAGGCGGCCCAGGCGGCGGGGCTGTTGCGGGACGCCACGGGCGCTGTACGCGGAGGACAGCGCCCGTGGCGGAGACGATCTGGACGAGCTCTGATCGCGAAACGGTCAGAGCCGCTCGGGCGTCCTGATGCCCAGCAGGGACATGCCCTGGTGGAGGGTGCGGGCCGTGATGTCGCACAGGAGGAGGCGGTTCTCGACCTGGTCCGGGGTGTCGGCCTTCAGGACCGGGCACTTGTCGTAGAAGGACGTGTAGAGGGACGCCAGCTGGTACAGGTACGCGGCCAGCCTGTGCGGGGCGTACTCCGCGGCCGCCTCGAAGACCGTGTCGCCGAAGGCGTCCAGGTGCAGGCCCAACGCCCGCTCCGCCGCGTGCAGTTCCAGCTCCGGGTGGGCGGCCGGCCGGACCTCGCCCGCCTTGCGGAGGATCGACCGGATCCGGGCGTACGCGTACTGGAGGTAGACGGACGTGTCGCCGTTCAGCGAGACCATCTGGTCCAGGTCGAACTTGTAGTCCCGGTTGGGGGACGTGGACAGGTCGGCGTACTTCACCGCGCCGATGCCGACCTGCGTGGCCCGCTCCTGGATCTCGTCCTCGGTCAGGTCCTGCGCCTTCTCCCGGACCACCTCGGCGGCCCGCTGCACGGCCTCGTCCAGCAGGTCCTCAAGCCGCACGGTCTCACCCGCACGCGTCTTGAACGGCTTGCCGTCCGCGCCCAGCACCGTGCCGTAGCCCATGTTGTGCGCGGTGACCGCGTCGGTGAGCCAGCCCGCCCGCCGCGCCGCCTCGAAGACCATCTTGAAGTGGAGGGACTGGCGGACGTCCACGACGTAGATCAGAGACGTGGCGTGCAGGTCCTGGACCCGGTTGCGGATCGCCGTCAGGTCGGAGGCCGCGTAGCCGAAGCCGCCGTCCGCCTTCTGCACGATCAGCGGGACCGGCTGGTCGTCCTTGCCCCGGATGTCGTCGAAGAAGACGACCAGTGCGCCCTCGGAGCGGACCGCGACGCCCATCTCCTCCAGGAGCCGGGCGGTCTCCGGCATGCCGTCGTTGTACGCCGACTCGCCGACGATCTCGTCGTCCCGGATCTCCATGTCCAGCTTCTCGAAGACCGAGTAGAAGTAGACCTTCGACTCGTCCACGAACCGCTGCCACAGGTCCAGGGTCTCCTTGTCGCCGGACTGGAGGGCGACCACCCGCTTGCGCGCCCGCTCCTTGAACGCCTCGTCCGCGTCGAAGACCGCCCGGGACGCCTTGTAGACCCGGTTCAGGTTCGACATGGCCTGCTCGCCGTCCGTGTCGGTCTCCGCGGACAGCTGGTCCGGGTTCTCGATCAGGTACTGGATGAGCATGCCGAACTGGGTGCCCCAGTCGCCGATGTGGTGCCGGCCGACCGTCCGCTCGCCGGTGAAGTCGAGCATGCCGCGCAGGGCGTCGCCGATCACCGCGGACCGCAGGTGGCCGACGTGCATCTCCTTGGCGACGTTCGGCTGGGCGTAGTCGATGACCGTGAGGCCCGGGTCCGCCTTCGGGGGAACGCCGAGCCGGTCGGCGTCCGCGTACCGCGCGGCCAGGTTCGCGGTGATCGCCCTGTCGGACAGGGTGAGGTTCAGGAAGCCGGGGCCGGAGACCTCGACGTCCTGGATCAGGTCCGCACCGGTGGTGATGTGGGAGACGACCTGCGTCGCCAGCTCCCGCGGGTTCGCCTTGGCCTTCTTGGCGGCGGCGAGGATGCCGTTCGCCTGGTAGTCGGCCCGGTCGCTGCGTCGCAGCAGCGGATCGACGACGGCCTCCGGCAGGGCGGCAGCGAGGGCGTCGGTGAGCTGCTGGTTGACGGAGGCGCTGAGGGGCGTGACCGGGGCCATGGGGTGGGAGCCGTTCTCCTCGTGGGTGCGGGTAGACGGATCCAGTATTTCACGGGGGGTAAAGGGGTTTTTGCGGCTACGGGGGTGGTGGGGTCGGTGTGCTGCCGGGTGCGGCCCGGTGGGGGCTGGCCGCGCAGTTCCCCGCGCCCCCGGACGGCGGCTGCGCCGCCGATCAGGGGTGCGGCGGTAACTCGTTTTCGTGGATTGCATCTCGGCTGGGAGAATGGAGCGGTCAGCCGTGCGACCGTACCGGCTGTCCCGCGCCAGAAAGAAGGACGTGCCGATCGTGGCTCAGAGCACCGAGACCACCGACTGGGTCTCCCGTTTCGCGGACGAGGTCATCGAGGAGTCGGAGCGTCGGGCCCCGGGCAAACCGGTCGTCGTCGCGTCCGGGCTCTCGCCGTCCGGGCCCATCCACCTCGGCAACCTCCGCGAGGTCATGACCCCGCACCTGGTCGCGGACGAGGTCCGGCGGCGCGGGTACCAGGTCCGGCACCTGATCTCCTGGGACGACTACGACCGGTACCGCAAGGTGCCCGCCGGCATCGCCGGGGTCGACGGGAGCTGGGCCGAGCACATCGGCAAGCCGCTGACCTCCGTGCCCGCCCCGGAGGGCTCCGCGTACCCGAACTGGGCCGAGCACTTCAAGGCCGCGATGGTCGCGTCGCTGGCCGAGCTCGGTGTGGAGTTCGACGGGATCAGCCAGACGGCGCAGTACACGTCCGGTGTGTACCGCGAGCAGGTGCTGCACGCCATGAAGCACCGGGGCGACATCGACGCGGTGCTGGAGCAGTACCGGACGAAGAAGGCCCCCAAGAAGCAGCAGCAGAAGGCCGTCGACGAGGCCGAGCTGGAGGCCGAGGAGGGCTCGGGCGCGGCGAGCGAGGACGACGGCTCGTCCGGCTCCGCCGGGTACTTCCCGTACAAGCCGTACTGCGGCGGTTGCGGGAAGGACCTGACGACCGTCACCGCGTACGACGACGACAGCACCGAGCTGACGTACGTCTGCACCGACTGCGGCTTCACCGAGACCGTCCGGCTCAGCGAGTTCAACCGCGGCAAGCTGGTCTGGAAGGTCGACTGGCCGATGCGGTGGGCCTACGAGGGCGTGATCTTCGAGCCGAGCGGTGTCGACCACTCGTCGCCGGGTTCGTCGTTCCAGGTCGGCGGGCAGATCGTCGGGATCTTCGGCGGCAAGCAGCCCATCGGGCCCATGTACGCCTTCGTGGGCATCAGCGGCATGGCGAAGATGTCGTCCTCGCGGGGCGGGGTGCCCACTCCGGGCGACGCGCTGAAGATCATGGAGCCGCAGATCCTGCGCTGGCTCTACGCCCGCCGCAGGCCCAACCAGTCCTTCAAGATCGCCTTCGACCAGGAGATCCAGCGGCTCTACGACGAGTGGGACAAGCTCGACGGGAAGGTCGCGGACGGTTCCGCGCTGCCCGGTGACGTCGCCGCGCACGCGCGTGCCGTCCGCACGGCCGCCGGCGAGCTGCCCCGGACGCCGCACCCGCTGCCGTACCGGACCCTGGCCTCCGTCGCGGACATCACCGCCGGGCACGAGGACCAGGCGCTGCGCATCCTCAGCGAACTGGACCCGGCGAACCCGCTGGGCTCGGTGGACGAGGCCCGGCCGCGGTACGACAGGGCCGAGGCCTGGATCAACACCCAGGTGCCGGCCGACCAGCGGACGATCGTGCGCGACGAGCCCGACGCCGAACTGCTGAAGTCCCTCGACGAGGCGTCCCAGCAGTCCGTGCGGCTCCTGCTCGACGGCCTCGCCGAGCACTGGTCGCTGGACGGGCTCACCCACCTCGTCTACGGCGTGCCCAAGGTCCAGGCCGGGTTCTCCGCCGACGCCACCCCGAAGGAACTGCCGCCGGAGATCAAGACGGCCCAGCGGACGTTCTTCGCCCTGCTCTACCACCTGCTGGTCGGGCGGGACACCGGCCCCCGGCTGCCCACGCTGCTGCTCGCGGTCGGGCAGGAGCGGGTGCGGGCCCTGCTCGGCGCATAGGGCCGGCACGGCGCGCAGAGCCGACACGGCGAAGGGGCCCCCGGTTCTCCGGGGGCCCCTTCCGCATGCCGTGGACCGGCGGTCGGCCTAGGCGATGTGGTCGTCCTGCAGCTCCGCCGTGTGGCGGTTGGTGAAACGGTTGACCATGCGGTCGGCCTCGCGCTGCGGGAGCGTGGTGCCGAAGGTCGCCTCCACGTCGCCCCGGAACTGGCTGGAGCTGGGGTAACCGCCGTCTATCGACTTCTTGAAGACCAGGTAGAAGTCCTCTTCGGTCGGCTCCGGCGGGCCGCCGCCCTCGCCGAGCTCACGGGTGCGGCCCGGACCGGACGGGATGGGGAAGCTGCCGGTCGTCTCCGACGGGGACTCCTCGGGGAGCACCTGCTGCTCCTGGGGCGCCTGGGGGAGCTGTTCCTGCTGGTACTGCTCCTGCTGGTAGCGCAGCTGCTCCTGCTCGTACCAGGCCGCGTACTGCTCCTCGGTGTACGGCGGCTCGTACGGCGGCTCGTACGTGGGGTCGTAGCCGCCCTGGTACTCGATCTGCTGCGGGTTCCTGGCCTGCAGCCAGGGGTTGACCTCCGGATCGGGCACCGGCTGCGGTGCGGGCTGCTCGGTGCGCGGGGCGGGGACCAGCGCGGGGCGCTGCTCGTCCTGCGGTGCCACCGGGGCGGGAACGGCCGCCGCCACCGCGGGTGCCGGGGCCGGCAGCAGCGCCGGCAGGTCGATGCCCGCCGCCGCCAGACCGTCCGGGGCCGTGTCCGCCAGCGGGACGCCGTACTTGGCCAGCCGCAGGGGCATCAGGGACTCCACGGGAGCCTTCCTGCGCCAGGCCCGGCCGAAGCGGGAACGGAGTCTCGCCTGGTAGACGAGGCGTTCCTGCTCCAGCTTGATGACCTGGTCGTAGGAGCGCAGCTCCCACAGCTTCATCCGGCGCCACAGCAGGAAGGTCGGCACCGGGGAGAGCAGCCAGCGGGTGAGGCGCACCCCCTCCATGTGCTTGTCCGCCGTGATGTCGGCGATCCGGCCGATCGCGTGCCGGGCCGCCTCGACGGCGACCACGAACAGGATCGGGATCACCGCGTGCATGCCCACACCCAGCGGGTCCGGCCAGGCGGCCGCGCCGTTGAAGGCGATCGTCGCGATGGTCAGCAGCCAGGCCGTCTGCCGCAGCAGCGGGAAGGGGATGCGGATCCAGGTCAGCAGCAGGTCAAGGGCGAGCAGGACGCAGATGCCCGCGTCGATGCCGATCGGGAACACATAGGCGAAGTTCCCGAAACCCTTCTTGATGGCCAGCTCACGGACGGCCGCGTACGAGCCGGCGAAGCCGATACCGGCGATGATCATCGCGCCGGTCACGACCACGCCGATGAGAACGCGGTGCATCCGAGTCAGCTGCATGGGCGCGGCCACCGGTACTCCCCTCCCCTTGCCAGTTGTTGCGCGCAACAGGGTGGCACATCAGTCCGGCGTACGTATGGCCGGTCAGCTCTTCTTGGCTGACGACTTGGATGCCGAGGCGGACGGCGAGGCCGACCTGGAGGCCGACTTCGAGGGTGTCGCCGCAGGTGAACTCGGTGCGGGAGCCGCGCCGTTGGCCGTAGCCACCGACGTCACCGCCTCCGCGGCCGCCTTCTCCGCCACCTTTGTCAGAGCGTCCGCGTCCGGCGCCTTCGCGCCCGCCAGACCCGCACCGTTGTAGTCCAGGGTGACGACCACGTTCGCGACCCGGGCCACGACCGTCTGCTGCTTGAAGGCGCCTTCCTTCTTCTTCAGGTCGTAGCGCACCGCCGTCGCCTGGTCCCCGGCCCCGGCCACCGGCACCGACTTGGTGTTCTTCGCACCCGCCACCGACTGGGCGGCCTGCACCTGGCTCGCGTAGTACGCCTCCGCCTGCTTGTCCCCCGAACCCCGGCCGGCGTCCGAGTCGAAGCGCAGGAAGGAGATGTTGAGCCAGCGGAACTGCGAGCCCTTCACGCCTTTGCTGTCCAGACTGCTCCACGAGCAACTGCCCCGCGTGGCCACGTCGTCCGACTTGCCCTCCTTGCCCGACTTCACGCCCTTCGGTACGAGCGAGGTGAGCGTCTGCTTCGACAGCACCGCACACGGCTGCGGCAGCTTCGCGTACTTCGCCGCCTGAACGGTCGGCGAAGCCGCCGAGGAGCCGCCCGCGTCGGTCGACCCGGCGGCGGAGTCCGAACCGCTGCCCGTCCCCTGCGCGGCGGCGTCCGAGTCCGAGGAGCAGGCCGTCGCGAACAGCGCCACGGCGGGGACGGCGGCCACGCAGACGAGACCGCGGCGCAGGCGCCCTGCCCGCCGCTGTGCCTTCCGCCCGTTCCGGGCACGCTGGTCGTCTGACTGGACTGCTACTCGCTGCATGGTTCCTTCACTCACACGTTCGGGGTTCCTGCGGTCGGATCGGGTCCGAGGGGCCACGGTACGCGGTGAGGAAGCTGTGCGGTTCCGGTTCAGGTCCTTTGCGGGCGGGGCGCGGAGGGCGTGCCGGAGCCCTCAGCCGTTGAGCGCCTCGGCCAGCTGTCCCGCCAGATTCTGCGCCCTGTCCTGCATTTCCTTGCTGTCCGGCACCGTCCCGGTGGCCATCGGCTGCTCCTCGTACACGATGGTCACGACGACGTTGGACGTGCGGAACACCACAGTCACCGTCCGCTGTTCGGCCGTCGAACCCGAGCCGCTCAGCTGGTCGTCGAGATACGCCTCGTCGCCGAGATCGGAGAGGGTGCGCGGCTGGAGGCCGGCCGGGGTGGTGGAGGGCGAGGCGGAGGTCGAGGCGGAGCCGGAAGCCGGGGAGGAGGGGGCGGCGGATCCGGTGGGCGACGCGGAGTTCGAGGCGGACGGGGAGGGGGAGTCCGACCCCGACGCCGACGGTGATTCCGTCTCGGCCGGGCTGGTGGGCGCGGACTCGGGGATGTCCGCCGCCGCCTCCAGCTGCGTGTAGATCGTCTGCGCCTCGTTGTCGTCGCTGACCGCGTTGTCGTACGACACCACACGCTCGAAATCGACGGACAGCCGGTCCGTGGCGTCGGTGGACTCGACCTTCCAACGGCAGCCGACCTTGCGGTCGGTGTCGTAGGTGAGCGCCGCGTCGCCCGCGTACGCCCTGTCGCGCTGCTCCTCGTCGGTGATCTGGGCGATGCCCGGCAGCAGCGAGTCGAGGGTGTCGTGGCTGACCGCGCCGCAGGCCTCCGGGAGGGTGCGGTACTTGCCGGGCTGGGCGGCGACGGTGGCGGTGCTGGTGTCCGCGTTCTTGTCGCTCGTGTCGTCGCCGCCGCTGGAACCGCTCGTGCAGCCGGCCAGCAGGGCCGCGAGAAGGGCGGCGATGCCGGTTGCGTACGCCTTCCGCTGCACGGTCAGGCTCCTTCCGTTCACTGGTCCGCTCGGTCCTGCTCCAGTGTCCCCGCTGGTTAATCGCTTGCCGCAGCGGGGCGTCCCCTGGAGACAATGTCTATCGCACGCACTGCTGTGAACGCCGGTCCGCTGTCTGGTTTCCGGGCCTCTGGCGCCGCATTTGCGTTTTGTTGAAATTAAAGACTTTTTTTCCTTTTTGATGTGCTGTCCGCGGGGGAATGAGGAAGACATGTCGTACGCGGAGATACCGGGCGCGAAGGTGCCCATCCGGATGTGGACCGACCCGGCGACCGTCGAGGACGTCGCGCTCCAGCAGCTGCGCAACGTCGCGACCCTGCCGTGGATCAAGGGCCTGGCGGTGATGCCGGACGTCCACTACGGGAAGGGCGCGACGGTCGGGTCCGTCATCGCGATGCAGGGCGCGGTGTGCCCGGCGGCGGTCGGGGTGGACATCGGCTGCGGCATGTCCGCGGTGAAGACCTCTCTCACGGCGAACGATCTGCCGGGGGACCTGTCCCGGCTGCGCTCGAAGATCGAGCAGGCGATTCCGGTGGGCCGGGGGATGCACGCGGAGCCGGTGGAGCCGGGGGACCTCCACGGGCTGGCCACGACCGGGTGGGGGGAGTTCTGGGGGCGGTTCGACGGGGTCGCCGACGCGGTCAAATTCCGTCAGGAGCGGGCTCATCAGCAGATGGGAACGCTCGGGTCGGGCAACCACTTCGTCGAGGTGTGCACGGACACGACCGGTGCGGTGTGGCTGATGCTGCACTCCGGTTCCCGGAACATCGGCAAGGAACTCGCCGAACACCACATCGGCGTGGCCCAGAAGCTCCCGCACAACCAGGGCCTCGTCGACCGCGACCTCGCCGTCTTCGTCGCGGACACCCCGCAGATGGCGGCGTACCGCAACGACCTGTTCTGGGCGCAGGAGTACGCGAAGCACAACCGCACGCTGATGATGGCGCTCCTGAAGGACGTGGTCCGCAAGGAGTTCAGGAAGGCCAGGCCGGCCTTCGAGCCGGAGATCAGCGCCCACCACAACTACGTCGCCGAGGAGCGCTACGACGGGATGGACCTGCTGGTCACCCGCAAGGGCGCGATCCGGGCGGGGAGCGGGGAGTTCGGGATCATCCCGGGGTCCATGGGCACCGGTTCGTACATCGTGAAGGGCCTCGGCAACCCGCTGTCCTTCAACTCGGCCTCGCACGGCGCCGGCCGGCGGATGAGCCGCACCGCGGCCAAGCGCCGGTTCTCGACCCGGGACCTGGAGGAGCAGACCCGGGGCGTGGAGTGCCGCAAGGACTCCGGTGTCGTGGACGAGATCCCGGGAGCGTACAAGTCGATCGACCAGGTCATCGACCAGCAGCGGGACCTCGTCGAGGTCGTGGCCAAGCTCAAGCAGGTCGTCTGCGTCAAGGGGTGACCGCGCGGTCCGTCACTTCGCGTGCCGGACCGCGTAGATCATCACGAACGCGATGACGTGGATTCCGAAGAGGAAGTAGGCGAGGAAGTACCAGACCTGGCGTTCGTTCTTCGTCTCCTGCTCCAGGCGGCCCTTTTCCAGTTGCCTTTCCAGGGCCGCCGCGGCGTCGTCCTCGGCCGGCATCAGAGGTCCCGGTGGACCTTGGTGTTGGAGGCCTGGGCGCGGGGGCGGACGACGAGGAGGTCGATGTTGACGTGGCTCGGGCGGGTCACCGTCCAGGTGATGGTGTCGGCGACGTCGTCCGCGGTGAGGGGCTCGGCGACGCCCTGGTAGACCTTCGCGGCCTTCTCCTCGTCGCCGCCGAAGCGGGTCAGCGCGAACTCGTCCGTCCTGACCATGCCGGGGGCGATCTCGATGACCCGGACCGGCTTGCCGACGATCTCCAGGCGGAGGGTCTCGGCGAGGACGTGCGCGCCGTGCTTGGCGGCGACGTAGCCGGCGCCGCCCTCGTAGGTGGCGTGGCCGGCGGTGGAGGAGACCACGACCACCGTGCCGTCGCCGCTCGCCTCCAGCCTGGGCAGCAGCGCCTGGGTGACGTTCAGGGTGCCGATGACGTTCGTCTCGTACATCGTGCGCCAGTCGGCCGGGTCGCCGGTGGCGACCGGGTCGGCGCCGAGGGCTCCGCCGGCGTTGTTGACGAGGACCGCGACCGACGTGAAGGCGGTGGCGAACTCGTCCACGGCCGCGCGGTCCGTCACGTCGAGGGGATAGGCGGTGGCCTGGTGGCCGGCGTCGTTGATCTCCTTGGCCAGGGCCTCGATGCGGTCCTCCCGGCGGGCGGTGAGGACGACGCGGTAGCCGGCCTCGGCGAGCCGGCGGGCGGTGGCGGCGCCGATGCCGCTGCTGGCACCGGTGACGACCGCGATGGGGGAGGGGGCCATGGGGATGTGCTCCTCAGCGGGTTTCGGTGTGCGGGTTTGCCTGTGTCAAGGATAGGCGGGGGGTCGTTTCGGTCGTTCGGCGGCTGCGGGTGGGTGGGGGCCGGCCGCGCGGTTCCTCGCGCCCCTGGAGGCGGGCAGGGTCACCCTCCGTTGCGTGGTGCCCACATGATCAGTGCCATGCCCGCGAGGCAGACCGCCGCGCCCGTGAGGTCCCAGCGGTCCGGGCGGTAGCCGTCCGCGACGACGCCCCACAGGATCGAGCCGGCGACGAAGATGCCGCCGTACGCGGCGAGGATGCGGCCGAAGTGGGCGTCCGGCTGGAAGGTGGCGACGAAGCCGTAGGCGCCCAGGGAGAGGATGCCGCCGGCGATCCAGAGCCAGCCGCGGTGCTCGCGTACGCCCTGCCAGACCAGCCAGGCGCCGCCGATCTCGAAGAACGCGGCGACCACGAACAGGGCGGCGGAGCGGAGGATGAGCATGCGTGCAGCGTGCCATGTCCGACGGGTGTCACCTGATGGGGGGCGCCTGCGGCGCGGTCCGGGTGGCATACATCCGTACGAGAGCAGGTTACGGATGCCGGAGTCGGACGGGACGGGTGGCATGGCGATGCGTCGTGGTGGGCCGGCGGTGGCCGGTGCGGTGGCGGTGGCGGTGGGTGTGCTGGTCGTGGGGGGCGGTGGTGCCGCCTGGGCCGGGAGCGCGGACCTGGAGGTGCACGGGTCCGCGGTGCTGACCGGTGACCTGGTGGAGGTCCGGGTGACTCCGCGCAACCACGGGCCGGACGGGGTGACCGGGGCCAGCGTGCGGCTGGCTTCGTCGGCGCCGCTGGCCGACGCGCAGCAGCTGCCGGCCGGGTGCGCGCGCACCGGCGACCGGGAGGTGGTGTGCGAGACCGGGCCGCTGGCGGTCGAGCTGCCGGGGGAGGAGCTGGTGGTGCCGGTACGGCTGCGGGAGCGGCCCGCGGAGGTGACGCTGGCGGTGGACGTGGCGTGGGGCGGGGGTGCGGTGGACCAGGACCGTACGAACGACGAGCAGCGGGTGCTGGTGCTGGCGACGGGGGATCCGTACGCGTTCTGATCCGCGGCGATGCGGCGACGCGGCCCACCAGGCTGGCCCGGCTGGCCCGGCTGGCGCGGCTGGCGCGGCTGCCCGGGTCAGATGATGTTCAGGTGGTCGAGGAACGGGGTGGCGTCGGCCGGGTCGCCCGTGATGCTGCAGTGGTCGCGCCAGGGTTTGCGGGTGGTGGCCCAGGCGATGAAGTCGAGCGCGGTGCTGTGCACCCGGGTGGGTGCGTCGGCGCCGGGGGTCACGGTCAGGAGGCCGTCCGGGGTGGTCGCGGGGTGGACGGTGACGGTGGTCGCGCCGGGGCCGGTGAGGTCGAGGACGAGGGGGCGGCGGACGGTGGCGGTGAGTTCGGGGCCCTGCATCTGGGGCAGGCCGGCCAGCATGAAGTCGACGGCGGGGGCGACCTGGTCGTCGGTCGGTTCCGGGAGGGCGAGCGGGAGCGGGCCGTCCGGGGCGAGCAGGTCGTCGCGGAGGTGGCAGAAGACGTTGAACGCCATGGTGTTCGCGAGGAGGTGGCGGGGGTACGTGCCGAGCCCCGGGACCTCGACGGGTTCGTCGGCTCCCGGGGGTTCCTGGGCCGCCGCCAGGAGGTCCAGCTGGCGCGGGGTGCTGTGCCGCCACTCGTCGATGACGTCGGCGTGGCCGAGGCCGCGCCGTTCGTCGACGCGCAGGTCGTGGTAGCGCTCGCGGTTCCCGGGCAGCGTGGGGTCGGGCGGCGGCGGGTCGACGGCCTCGGTGGCGAGCGCCGCGAGGTGGGCCAGTACGTCGATGACGCGCCAGCCGGCGCAGGCGGACGGCAGCTCCCACTGACCGTCGTCCACCTGGGGGACGATCTCGGCGAGTTGTGCCGTGCTGGAGCGCGCGGCGGCGAGCCCGGCCCGGGTCATGGTGCCTCCCTCACCCGCGTGACCCGTCCGGGTCAGGCGGCGGTCTGCCCGATCCACACGGTCTTGGCGTTCATGAACTCCCGCATGCCGAGGTCGGACAGCTCGCGTCCGTAGCCGCTGCGCTTGACGCCGCCGAAGGGGATCTCGGGGTAGCTGGTGGTGTTGCCGTTGATGAAGGCCATGCCGGACTGGATGTCACGGACGAACAGCTCGCGTTCGGTCTCGTCCTCGCTCCACAGGTTCGAGCCGAGGCCGTAGGGGTGGCCGTTCGCCTCCCGCAGGGCTTCCTCCAGGGAGGAGACCGTCCAGACCTGGGCCACGGGACCGAAGACCTCCTCGTGGTACATCCGCATCCGCGGGGTGATGCCGGTCAGGACGGTGGGCGGGTAGAACCAGCCGGGCCCGTCGGGGCGTTCGCCGCCGAGCAGCACGGTCGCGCCCTTGGCGACGGCGTCGTCGACGTAGGACTCCACGTCCTGCCGGCCGGACTCGGTGGCCAGCGGTCCGACGTCGGTGCCCGCGTCCATCGGGTCGCCGACCACCAGCGCGCCCATCTTGGCCACGAACATCTCGATGAACGCGTCAGCGATGGCCTCGTGCACGTAGAAGCGTTTGCCGTTGATGCAGGACTGCCCGTTGTTGAGGGTCCGCGCCCTGACCGCGACGTCGGTGGCCCGGTCCAGGTCGGTGGAGGGCATGACGATGAAGGGGTCGGAGCCGCCGAGTTCGAGGACCACCTTCTTGATCTCGTCGCCGGCGATGGCGGCCACCGAGCGTCCGGCCGGTTCGCTGCCGGTGAGGGTCGCGGCGGCCACCCGCGGGTCGCGCAGCACCTGTTCCACCCGCCCCGAGGAGATCAGGAGGGTCTGGAACACGTCGTCGGGGAAGCCCGCCTCACGGAAGAGCTCCTCCAGGAAGAGGGCGCACTGCGGCACGTTCGAGGCGTGTTTGAGCAGGCCCACGTTGCCCGCCGTGAGCGCGGGCGCGGCGAACCGCATGGCCTGCCAGAGCGGCAGGTTCCAGGGCATCACCGCGAGGACGACACCGATCGGCTGGTACGTGACGAACGTCTGCTGCGCACCCACGCGTTCGCCGTCGCCCTCCAGGTCGCGCAGGAACGCGGGGCCCTCGGTGGCGTAGTAGCGCAGCCCGTGCACGCACTTGACCACCTCCTGCTCCGCCGCCCGGAAGGTCTTGCCCATCTCGGTGGTGATCATTTCGCTGACGCTCTCGACCTCCTTCTCCAGGCGGTCGGCGGCGTGCTGCAGCCACTCCGCCCGCTGCTCGACGCTCGTCAGCCGGTACGAGGCGGCCGCTGCCGCCGCCCGCGCGAGCTTGTCCTCGAGTTCCCCGGGGGTCAGTTCGTCGAACCTCCTGAGGACCTCACCGGTCACCGGACTCGTCGTTGCGATAGCCATGAATCCACCGTATGGCGAGCCGACAAGTCCAGCAATTCACCCATTTGTACCAACTGTGGATGCGGTGGCACCGGATGCGTGGCAGGCGCGGGCGCGCGACGATGGTGGGGTCCGAAGCGGCGGCCGCGGTGACCGGCGCCGGGACCCGTTTCCTGCCCGTGTCGCACCCGCCGAGCCGCTTTTACGCTGGTCGGCGAGAGCGAGACACCCATGACGCAGATGCGGGCGGCCCGGATGCACGGATACAAGGAACCCCTGCGGATCGAGGAGGTTCCGGTGCCCGAGCCAGGGCCGGAAGAGATACTCCTGAAGGTCGCCGCGACCGGCATGTGCCGTAGCGACTACCAGCTCCTCAACGGCTACTTCGAGGGGCCGTTCCCGGTGGACCTGCCCTACATCCCCGGCCACGAGGTCACGGGCCGGGTGGCGGGACTAGGCGCCGAGGTGCCCCCGACGGTGGGCTACGCGGAGGGCGACATGGTCGTGGTGAACCCCAGCTGGGGGGACGGCACGTGCCGGCAGTGCCGGGAGGGCAACGAGCAGCTGTGCAGCGGTGACGGCCGGTGGGTGGGCTTCGGTCCGCCGGGCGGCTTCGCCGAGTACATGGCCGTGGAGTGCCGGCACGCGATCCCGGTCTCGGAGGAGGCGGCGCGGGCGCCGGAGCTCCTCGCCCCGATGACCGACGCGGGCATGACCCCGTACCGGGGGATGCGCAAGCTCCGGGACGCGGGCAAGCTCGGTCCCGGCCGGACCGTCGCGGTCACGGGCATCGGCGGGCTGGGCAGCTATGCGGTCCAGTACGCGAAGCTGCTCGGCGGCGGTGCGACCGTGGTGGCGCTCGCGCGCACCGACAGCAAGCTGGACGTGGCGCGGGAGAACGGCGCGGACCACGGGATCAACGTGCGGAACAAGTCCACGGAGGCCATCCAGGACGAGCTGGAGAGGCTGACAGGACGCCGGACGATCGACGCCATCCTGGACTGCGTCGGCAGCGAGCCGTCCATCTCCATGGGCTTCGACCTGCTGGGCCCCGAGGGCGCGCTGGCGGCCGTCGGCCTGATGAGCCAGCGCGTCGAGCACCGGCAGTTCCCGTTCGTGGGCACCGAGCTGTCCTACCTCGGCTCGTTCTGGGGCAACCACCTGGACCTCGTCGAGGTCCTCTCGCTCGCCGAGGCCGGCCTGGTCAGGCACAACGTGACCAAGGTCGCGCTGGAGGACATCAACGAGAACCTGGACGCCCTGGGCCACGGTGACATCGTCGGGCGCCAGGTCATCGTCTTCGCGTGACCGTCCCCGGGGCCGGGGCGGCCCGGGTCACAGTGCCGCTATGAGTTCCCGGGCGAGCGGGCCCGAGGACGCGGGGTTCTGGCCGGTGAAGAGGCTGCGGTCGACGACCGTGTACGGCTCCCAGGCCGGGCCCCGCGAATACTCGGTGGGCAGCTTCTTCAGTTCGTCCTCCAGCAGCCACTTGGCCTTGTCGGCGAAGCCGACGCCGGCCTCCTCCTCGTTGCAGAAGCCCGTCAGCCGGTAGTTCGCGAAGGGGGTGCCGCCGCTCGCGTCGCGGGTGGCGAGGATGGCGGCGGGGGCGTGGCAGACGATGCCGAGGGGACGGCCGGAGGCGAGGGCGTCCCGCAGCAGCGCGGCGGAGTCCGGGTCGGCCGACAGGTCCTCCATCGGGCCGTGGCCGCCGGGGTAGTAGACCGCGTCGTAGTCCTCCAGGCGGATGTCGGTGAGGGGGACGGCGTACCGCAGTTCCTCCGCCTCCTCGATGACGGCCTCCTCACGCAGGGCGTTCTCCTCGCCGCCCGCCATCCGGGGCCGCAGGCTCATGGTGTCCACGACGGGTACGACCCCGTGCGGAGTGGCCACGGTGACCTCGTGTCCGGCATCGGTGAACACGCGGTAGGGGGCCACGAACTCCTCGGCCCAGTAGCCGGTGGGATGTCGGTGCCCGTCCTTGAGGGTCCAGTAGCTCGCGCCGGTCACCACACACAGGATCCTGGCCATGGGACGCTCCTCCGGGACACATTCTTGGGGATGCGTTCAAATGCGCCCATCAAGTCTGGGCGGGTATTCCGGAGGCCGCAACTCGTGGCCGCCGCCCGGGAAATGCGCCGGCCGTTCCGGTGACGGGTATTGTGGGATGACGTGTTTTCCCGATGTGCGGCAGAGCGACGGTAATCGGCGGTAATCGACGGTCATCGACAGTGTCGGGGGATTGCCATGATCAGACCCTATGGTCCTTACGATTTCCTGCCGCCGATCAGGGACTTCGCGGTGGCCTCGGAATCCGTTGCCCATGGTGGGCGATTGGCCCGGGAGCAGGTGAGCGGCATTCTCGGCGCGGGCGGGGAGGACGTCTCGCCGCAGCTGAGCTGGTCCGGTTTTCCCGCGGAGACGCGGAGTTTCACGGTGGCGATGTTCGACCCCGACGTGCCCACCGCCTCGGGGTTCTGGCACTGGGCGGTGGCCAACCTGCCCGCCTCCGTGACCGGACTTCCGGCCGGTGCGGGAGACGGCAGGCCGCTGCCCGGCGCGGCGGTGACGCTGGCCAACGACGCCGGCTACCGGAGATACCTCGGCCCGGCGACGCCGCCGGGCAACGGCCCGGACCGCTACTTCCTCGTGGTGCACGCCGTCGACGCCGAGGAGCTGGAGGTGTCGGAGTCGACGACCCCCGCCTACCTCGACTTCCTCCTGTTCGGCCACGCGATCGCGCGGGCGACGATGTACGGCACGTTCGAGCGGCCCCAGGGGCAGCGGTCTACTTCCACATGTAGTCCTCGGCGGCGTCGGTGATCAGGTCCTTGACCGC
This sequence comes from Streptomyces sp. NPDC090499, assembly GCF_044769305.1. NCBI lineage: Bacteria > Bacillati > Actinomycetota > Actinomycetes > Kitasatosporales > Streptomycetaceae > Streptomyces > Streptomyces sp. NPDC090499. The sequence goes on along the minus strand of NZ_JBIVXP010000003.1, from coordinate 753,049 downwards.
CTGCGGGTGGGAGACGAGGGACACGTGCGAGGAGTTGATCTCCACCGTCTTCCGGGCGTGCGCGCGTTTCGCCTCGAACAGCTCCAGGGCCGGGTTGACCGCCTGGTCCTGCCTGCCGACGAGGGCGTACACGGGCTTGGTGCGCCAGGCGGCGCCGGTGAGCTTGTCGGCGAACGCCGACATCGCGATCGGGCGCTGGGTGGCTGCCATGACGGCGGTCTGGCTGGTGGGCAGGTCCGCTGCGAAGACCTGGTGCAGCTTGTCCGGCTGGATGTACACGTCCGTGCCGGTGGTGCCGCCGCCGGCCTGGAAGGGCACCGGCTTCAGGGCCTTGGTGAGGGGCGCGGGGGCGAACTTCGCGGCGAGGGTGGCCTGCGACTCCCCCTTGTCGGGCATGATCGCGTTGATGTACACGAGGGCCTTGACGTTGTCGTTCCCGACGGCGGCCTGCGAGATCACCTCTCCGGCGTAGGAGTGGCCGACCAGGATGACCGGTCCCGCGACGGACTTCAGGAAGCTCGCGAGGTAGGCCGAGTCCTGGGCGACGCCGCGCAGCGGGTTGGCCGGTGCGGCCACCGTGTAGCCGTTCTGCTGGAGCCTCTGCACGACACCGTTCCAGCTCGACGCGTCGGCGAAGGCGCCGTGCAGGAGCACGATGGTGGGCTTCTCCCGGCCGGGGTCGCCGGCCGGACCACCGGCCTGTGCCGTCACGGGGACCAGGACGGAGGTGGCCCCGGACAGCGCCAGCAGTGCCGCGCCCCAGCGGGCGGCCGGCGCGGTCCGGCGGGGCTTGCCGGACGTGCGGGAGACGTGGGAGAGGCGGGATATGTGCATGCCGGTCCTTCGGGGCGGGAGCGTCGGGCGACGCCCGGGATTCCAGCGTCGGGGACACCCGTCGGCGTGTCCCCGTGCGCGGGCCGTCCGGGTGAACGGCCGCCCGCGCCCCGGGGACCCGCGCTCCGCGTTGCGTGCGCTGCTCAGGTGGAGCCGGCCGTCGTCCCGAAGGTCACCCGGTAGTAGCAGGCGCCCTTGCAGGGCATGGTCGCCCCGTCGTCGAAGGCGTAGGAGTAGGCGTAGGGCGCGGCGCGCTTGAAGACCTGGGTGTAGTCGACCGGCCACTTGGCGGGTACGCAGTTCTCGCGCCCCGCCCAGGCACCGCGGCAGCAGTAGGTGTCGCCGCCGAACGCCGCGCAGGGCGGCTTGCAGCCGATCTCCTCGCCGCCGGAGAGGGCCTGCATGGCCTTGGGGCAGTCGACGTCCGTGGTGCAGGTGCCCCGGTAGCAGCCGGAGGCGCTGACCGGGTCGGTGGTCGTGGTGTGGGAGACGTTGATGTACATCGGCAGGTTGGAGCCGTCGACCATGCTCACGTCGTAGAAGTCCATGCCCGCGTAGGCGTCGAAGGTGAACTCGCCGAGCGTGGTGGGCGGGTTGCCGCCGCTGCAGACGCTGGTGCAGTCGCCGGAGGCACAGGGCCCCGCGGCCGTTCCGCCGGTGCATCCGGTACGGCCCCAGATGCGGCCGCCCCAGTTGTTCGCGACGGCCACCGAGAGGCTCTGGCCGGGGGCGAGTGCGCGGCCGGCCGGGTAGACGGCGGTGTTGGTGACGACCGCCCACACCGTCTGCCGGGTCTTGTTGACGACGGTGATCAGGCGTTTGCCGGCGGGGGCGGTGACGGGCTGCCCGGCCCGGCCGGTGCTCGCGGTACCGGCCGGGGACTTCGCCGGCGCCGATGCCGACGGCTTGGGGCGGGCCGACGCGGACGGGGACGCGCTGTGGCTCGGCGACGGCGACGGCGACAGTGACAGTGACGAGGCGGGCGCGGGGTCCGACGGGCCGGCGGGGAGGGCCGCGGCCGTCCGGCCCTCCGGGTGCGCGGCGGGGGTTCCGGCGGGTGTCCACATGCCGTAGGTGACGATCACGGTGGCGGCCGTCGCGAGGGCGGCCGCGCCGGCGTACCACCAGCGGCGTCGCGGTGGTCTCGCGCCGTGTCTCCTGCGTCCTCGTGCCATCCTGGTGCCTTCCTCGGGCGGTACCTGATGTGTGCCTGCCTTTCGGTGACCTCCTCGGTGGGGGCCGTACAACACAAACTGCGAAGCCGACTCGCCGGTTTTCTGTTGTCCCCGCGTCCTGCGCGGGGTCTCCGTTCCGACAGCCGGACTCTGCGCGGAGGAACAGACCCACATGACCGAGAACCATCGGAGCGGACCCGACCCCGGCGTGGTGACGGCCGCCCGCGCGGGGGACAGAGCGGCCCTGGAGCACCTGGTGACCGCGTCTCTGCCGCTGGTCTACAACATCGTCGGCCGGGCCCTGAACGGTCACGCCGACGTCGACGACGTCGTACAGGAGACGCTGTTGCGCATGGTGCGGGGACTGGAGAAGCTGCGGGACCCGTCCGCGTTCCGGTCGTGGCTCGTCGCCATCACGATCCGGCAGGTGCGCAACCGGGAGCAGTCACGGGCCACGGACCGGGACCGCCGGGCGCATCTCGACGACGCGGAGACGATCACCGACCCGGCGCTCGACTTCGCCGGGCTGACCATCCTGCGGCTGGGCCTGACCGAGCAGCGCCGGGAGGTCGCGGAGGCGACGCGCTGGCTCGACCCGGACGACCAGGAGCTGCTGTCCCTGTGGTGGCTGGAGGAGACCGGCGACCTCGAGCGCGCCGAACTCGCCGGTGCGCTGGGGCTGTCGGACCGGCATGCGGCGGTGCGGGTGCAGCGGATGAAGAAGCAGATGGAGGTCTCGCGGGGGGTGGTGCGGGGGCTGGCGGCCGACCCGCGCTGCGCCGAGCTGGACGGGATCGCCGCGCCGTGGGACGGCACGCCGAGTCCGCTGTGGCGCAAGCGGTTCGGGCGGCACATACGCGGCTGCGGGGTGTGCGCGGGCCTGGAGCGGGGGCTGCTGCCGATGGACCGGCTGCTGAGCGGCCTGCCGCTGGTGGCCGTACCGGCGGGCCTCGACCCGGCGCGGGTACTGGCCCACGTCACCGGGCCGCACGTCACCGGATCCCACGTCGCCGGGCCGCATGCCCCTGCGCCCCATGCCGCCGGGCCGCATGCGACCGGGTTCGCCGATTCCGGTGGCGGAGGCCGGGTGCCGCGGGGGCGGCACGGGCGGGTGGGCAGGCGGGCCGGGCGGCAACTGGCCGGCAAGCAGGCGGTCGTGGGCGGTTCGGCGGCGGTCGCGGTCGTCGCGGCGGTCGCGCTGGTCGCGGCCCGGATGACGGCGGGCCCGTCCGCCCCGGCCGCGGACACGGCCCCGCCGCCGACGCCGGTGGCCGTCGCGTCGCCGAGCCCGAGCCCGGCGCACTCCGCTTCCCCTTCGCCTTCCCCCACCCACAGCGCGTCCCCGAAACCGTCGGCCAGACCGACCCCTTCGAAGCACACCGCGGCTCCGGTGCAGGTGAGTTCCGGCGCGAAGAAGGGCGTCGGGGTCTGGACGTTCAACGGCGTGAGCCAGGCGCTCGCCGCGAGCGGGGCGAGCTGGTACTACACCTGGAACACCCAGCACCAGGGCGTGACCACCCCGTCCGCGGCCTCCTTCGTGCCGATGATCTGGGGCGCCGCGTCCGTCACCGACACCGCGCTGGCGCAGGCGCGGACGGAAGGGCCGTACCTCCTGGGCTTCAACGAGCCCGACATGGCGCAGCAGTCGAACATGACGGTCGACCAGGCGCTGGGGCTGTGGCCGAAGCTGATGGCGGCCGGCAAGGTGCTGGGCAGCCCTGCGGTGGCGTACGGCGGGGACACGGCCGGCGGCTGGCTGGACCGGTTCATGTCCGGGGCGAAGGCGAAGGGGTACCGGGTCGACTTCATCACGCTGCACTGGTACGGCGGTGACTTCCGCACCCCGCAGGCCGTGCAGCAGCTGACGTCGTACCTGGCGGCGGTGTACGCGCGCTACCACAAGCCGATCTGGCTCACGGAGTACGCGCTGATCGACTTCTCGCAGGGGACCCGGTTCCCGTCCGCGCAGCAGCAGGCGGACTTCGTCACCGCGTCCACGAAGGCACTCGACGCGCTGCCGTACGTGCAGCGGTACGCGTGGTTCGGGCTCGGCGCGGACCCGGCGAAGCCGAGCAGCGGGCTGTTCACGAGCGGTACGGCGGCCACGGCGGCGGGCCGGGCCTTCCAGGCGGCCCGCTGAGCGGAGGGGGCCGGTGCCGGCGACGACCGTACCGGCCCCCTACCGGCCTCCTCCGGGTCAGGGGCTCACGCCCCAGGTGACGCGGTAGCCGCACTCTCCGGAGCAGGTGAGCACGCTGGTCGCGTCGTCGTTGACGTAGGAGTAGGCGAAGGGCTCGGCGGCCTTGAAGACCTTGGCCGAGTCGACCGGCCAGGAGGACGGGACGCACCGGGGGCGGGCGGCGTAGTCGCCGGTGCAGCAGGTCTGGTCGGTGTTGAAGGCGAGGCAGGCGCTGAGGCAGGCGACGACGTGCCCGCCGCGGACGCGCTGGAGCTTGGCGGGGCAGGTGGCGTTGGCGTCCCGGGTGCAGCCGGCGGCGGAGCAGCCGTCGGCGTCGATCCTGTCCTTCGACGTGCCGCCGTAACTGTTGATCCACATCGGCAGGTTGTTGCCCTCGACCAGGCTGACGTCGTAGAAGTCCATGCCGTTCCAGGCGTTCAGGTTGAACTCGGCGAGGGTGGAGGGGAATTCGCCCCAGGTCGAGCCGCACTGGAAGTGGCCGCAGCCGCCGGTCAGGCAGTCGCCGTCGCCCGCGGCGTCGAAGGAGCAGCCGGTGCGGGCCCAGAGGCGGACGTCCCAGTGGTCGGGGATGGTGAAGCTGAGGTCGGCGCCGGGGCGCAGGACCCAGCCGGTGGCCTCGACCGGGTGCTTGGGGTCGGCGGCGATGGCCGGCCAGATGGTCTGGTCGAGCCGGTTGACGAGGGTGATGGTGCGGTGGCCGGGGGCACCCGCGGTGGTCCCCGGCTGCTTCGTGGTGCGGGAGGGCGAGGCCTTGGCCGAGGGCGAGGGCGAGGCGCCGGCGTGCGGGGTCGCCGAGCCCGAGGCCGGGCCGGACGGTGAGGGTTTCCGGGAGGGGCCGCCGAGGGGGGTGGCGGCCGTCGTACGGGGGGTGGCCGCGTGCTCGGCGGCGGTGGTCCGCCGGTCCGGCGAGGGGCCGTTCTGCATACGGGCCAGCACCACGGCGGTCACCAGGGCGAGGCAGGTGAGGACCACGGCGGCGGTGGCGGCGAGGCCGGAGTACCGGCGGGGCCGGCGGCGGTGGTGCTGCATGTCACGGGGCTCCTGTCCGTTCCCACGGGTGTGGGACCACGTAGGGGAGACCCGGACGGGGGCGGTGGGACAACGGAAACGGGGTGGCTGGTGGGTGTGCTGTGGCTGCGGGTTCGGCGCGGCTGGTCGCGCAGTTCCTCGCGCTCCTTGCGGGGCGCCGCGGCCGGGGTCGGGAATAGGTGGCCGGGGCGTCTCGTTCTGTGGGTATAGTTGAATCGTAAACAACATGGAGGGTGAGCGAGCATGCAGTTCGGGATCTTCACGGTCGGCGACGTCACGCCGGACCCCACCACGGGGCGGACGCCGAGCGAGCGGGAGCGCATCAAGGCGATGGTCGCGATCGCGCTGAAGGCCGAGGAGGTCGGCCTGGACGTGTTCGCGACGGGTGAGCACCACAACCCGCCGTTCGTGCCGTCGTCGCCGACCACGATGCTCGGTTACGTCGCCGCGCAGACGGAGAAGCTGATCCTCTCCACCTCCACCACCCTCATCACCACCAACGACCCGGTGAAGATCGCCGAGGACTACGCGATGCTCCAGCACCTGGCCGACGGCCGGGTGGACCTGATGATGGGCCGCGGCAACACCGGGCCGGTCTACCCCTGGTTCGGGCAGGACATCCGCGAGGGCATCAACCTCGCCATCGAGAACTACGCCCTGCTGCGCCGGCTGTGGCGCGAGGACGTCGTCGACTGGGAGGGCAAGTTCCGCACCCCGCTGCAGGGCTTCACCTCCACCCCGCGGCCGATGGACGGCGTACCGCCGTTCGTCTGGCACGGCTCGATCCGCTCGCCCGAGATAGCGGAGCAGGCCGCCTACTACGGTGACGGCTTCTTCCACAACAACATCTTCTGGCCCGCCGACCACACCAAGCGGATGGTCGAGTTCTACCGGAAGCGGTTCGCGCACTACGGGCACGGCACCCCCGAGCAGGCGATCGTCGGGCTCGGCGGCCAGGTGTTCATGCGGAGGAACTCGCAGGACGCGGTGCGCGAGTTCCGGCCGTACTTCGACAACGCGCCGGTCTACGGGCACGGGCCCTCGCTGGAGGACTTCACCGACCAGACCCCGCTGACGGTGGGCTCGCCGCAGCAGGTGATCGAGCGGACGCTGGGCTTCCGCGAGTACGCGGGCGACTACCAGCGCCAGCTGTTCCTGATGGACCACGCGGGGCTGCCGCTGAAGACGGTCCTGGAGCAGCTCGACCTGCTCGGCGAGGAGGTCGTGCCGGTGCTGCGCAAGGAGTTCGCGAAGGGCCGTCCCGCGGACGTCCCGGAGGCGCCGACGCACGCGTCGCTGCTGGCCGCCGCCGCGGCGGAGAAGAAGGCCGGCAAGGCCGCGGACGACTCCTCGGACAAGGCGGACGGCTCTTCGGACAAGGCGGACGACTCTACGGACAAGAAGGAGGCCGGGGTATGAAGCTCGTCGTCGTGTCGGCGGGGCTGAGCGTGCCGTCGTCCACGCGGCTGCTGGCCGACCGGCTGGCGGCGGCCGTGGGCCGGCAGGCCGGGGCCGAGGTCGAGACCGAGGTGGTGGAGCTGCGCGACCTCGCCGTCGAGATCGCGCACAACTTCACCAACGGCTTCCCGGGCCGGAAGCTGGCGGCCGCGCAGGAGGCGGTGACCGGGGCGGACGGCGTGATCGCCGTGACGCCGGTGTTCACGGCGTCGTACAGCGGGCTGTTCAAGTCGTTCTTCGACGTGCTCGACAAGGACGCGCTGGCCGGGAAGCCGGTGCTGATCGCGGCGACCGGGGGTACGGCACGGCACTCGCTGGTGCTGGAGCACGCGCTGCGGCCGATGTTCGCGTACCTGCGGGCGGTGGTCGTGCCGACCGGCGTCTACGCGGCGTCGGAGGACTGGGGCGCGGAGGGGCTGGAGGACCGCGTCGAGCGGGCGGCGGGGGAGCTGGCGGCGCTGATGCAGGGGCTGCGCCGGAGCGTGCCCCAGCACCCCGGGGCGCTGCCGGTCGTGCCGTTCGCGGAGCAGCTGGCGAGGCTGGCCGCGAGCTGAGGCGGGCCGGGCGGGGGGACGCTTACCGGCGCTGGCCGGGTGCCTCCCCCAGCCTTCGGCCGGGGGACCCCCAGCGCCCACCCGTGCCGCCCTGCGGCACGCCTGCCCGCAGCTGGGTGGATGTGAAGCGCCCCGTAAGGGGCGCGGGGAACTGCGCGAGCAACCCCCACCCACCCGCAGCCGAAATCCGGCGCCCGGTTGCTTCTGTGACGGTGAGAGGCAGGTAAAAAGGGTGATGGTAGGCCCGCTCACCACGGCAGAACCGCCGGAGGCCTTGGCAGACTGGTGAGGTGCCCCAGACTGTGCTGCTCGCCGAAGACGACCGCGCCATTCGCCACGCCCTGGAGCGGGCCCTCACCCTGGAGGGTTATGAGGTGACGGCGGTCGCGGACGGTGTGGAGGCCCTGGCGCACGCCCACCGCACCAGCCCCGACGTCCTGGTCCTGGACGTGATGATGCCCGGCATCGACGGCCTCCAGGTCTGCCGGGTGCTGCGGGCGGAGGGGGACCGTACCCCGATCCTCATGCTGACCGCGCTGGTGGAGACCGCCGACCGGATCGCCGGCCTGGACGCCGGCGCAGACGACTACGTCGTCAAGCCCTTCGACGTCGAAGAGGTCTTCGCCCGGCTGCGGGCGCTGCTGCGCCGGACCTCGCCCGTGACCACCGGCGGCGGCAGCGGCGGCGGGGCCGGCGGCGGTATCGGCGCGGGTATCGGTGTCGCCGCCGAGCCCGGCCGGGAGCCCCAGGTCTCCGACCGGCAGGTCGAGGCGGCCGGCCTGCGGATGGACCTCCAGGCCCGCCGGGCCTGGCGCGGCAGGCGCGAGCTGGAGCTGACCCGCACCGAGTTCGAACTGCTCGAGCTGCTCGCGCGCAACGCGGGCATCGTCCTCGACCACTCCACGATCTACGACCGCATCTGGGGCTACGACTTCGGCCCCGGTTCGAAGAACCTCGCCGTCTACGTCGGCTACCTGCGCCGCAAGCTCGACGAGCCGGGCGCCCCGCAGCTGATCCACACCGTCCGGGGCGTGGGTTACGTGCTGCGGGAGGACTGAGTGGGCCCTCTCCAGCGGCTGGAGCGGCTCACGCGGGCGGTGGCCCGGCGCAGGCCGGGCCTCGTCTCGCTGCGGACCACCTTCGTCGTCTCCTTCGCGGCGGTCACGGCCGCCGTCACGATCGTCGTCGGCATCCTGTCGTACAACGCCGCCGCCCGGCTGGTCCGTGTCGACCAGCAGTCGGTGTTCACGCAGGTCGTCTCCGACGTCCAGGACGAGGTCAAGCAGCACAGGATGGTGCCGGCGGACTTCTCCTCCTCCCAGCCCGGCCATGACCTGGTACGGCCCGCGCGCACCGACGTCCAGGTGCTCGGCGCGCGCGGCGAGATCGTCGACCGCGGCAGCCCGGTGCTGCCCGTCACCGCCGCGGACCGGGCGGCCGCCACCGCCGCGGAGGCCGGGAAGACGGTCCAGCACAAGGACGTCCAGGCCGGCGAGGACCTGTTCCGGATCGCCACGGTCGCGCTCGGCGGCGGGCGGGGCGCGGTGCAGGTGGCGCAGGAGTTCAGCGACACCGAGGACCTGCTCAACGCGCTCCAGCAGCGGACCCTGCTGCTGATGTCGGCCGTGGTGGTGGCCGCCGGGCTGCTCGGCTGGTGGCTGGCCAGGCGGATCACCCGCCGGCTGGTGATCCTCACCGCGGCCGCGGAGAACGTGGCCCGCACCCGGCAGCTCGGCATCCAGGTGCCGGTGACGGGACTGGACGAGGTGGGCAGGCTGGGCCGCGCCTTCGACCGGATGCTGGGCCGCCTCGCCCAGTCGGAGGAGGACCAGCGGCGCCTGGTCCAGGACGCGGGCCACGAGCTCCGCACCCCGCTGACCTCGCTCCGTACCAACATCTCCATGCTCCGCCGGATCGACGAGCTCCCGCCCGCGACCCGCGACGAGCTCGTCGCCGACCTCGGCCAGGAGGCCCGCGAGCTGACCGACCTGGTCAACGAGCTGGTCGACCTCGCGGCCGGGCAGTCCGACTCCGAGCCCCCGCAGCAGGTGGACCTGGCCGACATCGCGGAGGACGTGGCGGGGCTGGCCCGGCGCCGTACCGGACGCGAGATCGTCCTGCGCGTGGCCGGCGACACCACGACCTACGGGCGGCCCGGCATGCTCCAGCGGGCCGTCTCCAACCTCGTCGAGAACGCGGCCAAGTTCGACCGCGACGGCAAGGCCCCCATCGAGGTCGGCGTCACCGGTCCCGCCCGGCCGGGCACGGTCCGCGTCGAGGTCCTCGACCGCGGCCCCGGTATCGCCGAGGGCGACCTGATCCGCATCTTCGACCGCTTCTACCGGGCCGCCGACGCCCGCTCCCTGCCCGGCTCCGGCCTCGGCCTCTCCATCGTCCGCGAGGTCGCCATCGCCCACGGCGGCGCCCCCTTCGCCTTCCGCCGGGAGGGCGGCGGCGCGGTGATCGGCTTCACGGTGGGCGGGGGGATCACGGGCGGGACGCTCCGCGTCTGAGCCGCAGCGGCGGTGCGCCCGGACGCCGTCAGGTCCCCCAGGGCACCGTGAGGAACCCCTCCGCCCGCGCGCTCGCCAGACCGATCCTCGGCAGGTCGCTGCTCTTCGTGAAGAGGATGTAGCGGGGCTCCCACACCGGGCGGTACTTGGCGTTCGCGCGGTACAGGGACTCGATCTGCCACCAGCGGGAGAAGAACGTGAGGGTGGTGTGCCACAGGCGCAGGACCGGGCCCGCGCCGAGGCGGGAGCCGCGTTCGAAGACCGAGCGGAACATCGCGAAGTTGAGGGAGACGCGGTCGACCTTCAGTTCCGCGGCGCGCAGGAGGAGTTCGACGACCATGAACTCCATCAGGCCGTTCTCGGAGTCGCGGTCGCGGCGCATCAGGTCCAGGGAGAGGCCCTGCTCGCCCCAGGGGACGAAGCTGAGGAGGGCGCGGGGGGTGCCGTCGGCGTCCCGGCACTCCAGCATCACGCAGCGGCCGTCCGCCGGGTCGCCGAGGCGGCCGAGCGCCATGGAGAAGCCGCGTTCCGTGGCGCCGTCGCGCCACCCGTCGGCCTTCTCCATGAGCAGGGCCATCTCGTCGGCCGGGATGTCCTCGTGGCGGCGGATGCGGACCGTGTAGCCGGCCCGGCGGACCCGGTTGTGGGCCTGGCGGACGACGCGCATCGCACGGCCCTCCAGGGTGAAGTCGGCGATGTCCACGATCGCCTCGTCGCCCAGTTCCAGGGCGTCCAGGCCGTGCCGGGCGTAGACGGTGCCCGCCTCCTCGCTCGCGCCCATGACGGCCGGCGTCCAGGCGTGCTGCCGGGCCTCCGTCAGCCAGGCGTCGATCGCGCCCGGCCAGGCCTCCGGGTCGCCGATCGGGTCGCCGGAGGCGAGGCTGACGCCGCCGACGACGCGGTAGGTGACCGCCGACTTGCCGGTGGGGGAGAAGATCGCCATCTTGTCGCGGCGCAGGGCGAAGTAGCCGAGGGAGTCGCGGGCGCCGTGCCGCTCCAGCAGGCCGCGCAGCCGGGACTCGTCCTCGGGGCTGAGCAGGCGGCGGCCGCGCGGGGAGCGGAAGCCAGCGTAGAGGACCAGGCAGAAGGCGGCGGCGAGGAGGATGTTGATGACGATGTCGGCCCAGCGGGGGGCGTGCACCGCGGTGACGTGGTCGGCGAGCGGGCCGACGCTGACGCCCCGCAGGAGGGTGTAGGCGATCTCGTCCGGCAGGGTGGCGCCGGGGACCTTGTTCGTGGCGTGGACGAGGAGGGTGCCCAGGACGCCGGTCACCACGACGCCCGCGGCCCCCACCGCCAGCGCCGTCTTCGGGTTCGACGGGTCGCCCACCGCGTTGAACTCCCGGCGGCTGATCAGCAGCGCGGCCACGAAGAGGCCGGTGAGGGCCGCCGAGACCCAGTTGAAGGCGTGGGCGCGGTACTCGTGCTGGGTGAGGGCGAGGACGTAGAGGGCGAACAGCGGGGCGGACAGGACCAGGTTGACCACCCAGGCCGCGCGCTTGCGGCGGCGCATCACCAGCACGAAGAAGATGGCGAGGGCGGCCGAGACCAGGCCCGCCGTGGCCAGGTACGGGGTGAAGAACTGGCCGGAGTGGTGCGCGTGCTGCCGGTGGAGGTGCAGGGTGATACGGCCGTTGTTGTGCTCGTCGACCTCCTGGCGGAACGGGAGCGAGAGCACCGCCACTATGTTCAGTACGGCGATCGCGCGGAGGTACCAGACGGTGAAGTCGGCGGCCCGGCCGGGCAGTGCACCGCCGGACGCGCCGGTGGGGGCGCGGAGGGCGGCGGAGACGCGGGCCGGGATCAGGGTCGACAGCTGTGCGGGCATGGGGACCGGTCACCTTGGGGACGGGGAGCGGATTGACGAAGGGCTGACCCTACAGTCTGTAGGGTAACTGTGGGAGGCGGGGGAGCGATCCGCCGTGGTACGGAATACGGTGTGAAAGGACGTACCGCCTCTTACGGACCAAGAGGGGCCTGGGCCTGCTTCCGTTCCGCCCGCTCCCGTTCCGCCCGCCGCCGGGCCGCCAGCATCCACGCCAGGTTGCCGAGCGCCGCCCCGGCCGCCACCGCCGCCACGATCACCCCGCCGGTCGCCAGCCCGTCGCTGAACAGGTGCGGGCGCCGGTCGAGGGCCTGCAGGCCGAAGCCGGACAGCTCGTACACGCCCACCGCCGCGACCAGCAGGCTCGCCACCAGCACCGCCACCGTGGGGGCGAGGCTGCGCCGCGCCTCCTGTGTGTCCGTGCCCTGCATGAGTACCCCCGTGAGCTGACGAGCCGCCGTGGCCGATGGGGAACCTACAATACGTAGGGTCCGGATAGCCTCAGGACGTGCGTATCTACATCAGCGTGGACATGGAAGGCATCACCGGGCTGGTCGACCGGGACGATGTGCAGCCGGGCGGCCGGGACTACGAGCGCGGCCGGTCGATGATGGCCGAGGACGTGAACGCGGCGGTGCGCGGGGCGGTGGCCGCCGGCGCGACCGAGGTGCTCGTCAACGACGCCCACGGGCCGATGCGGAACCTGCTCCCCGAACATCTGCACCCCGCGGCCCGCCTGGTGCGCGGCAAGCCGAAGAAGATGATGATGCTGGAGGGGCTCACGGCGGAGCACGACGCGGTGATATGTGTCGGCTACCACTCCCGGGCCGGTGCCCTGGGTGTCCTCAGTCACAGCTTCATGGGTCACGAGATCGAGGACATCTGGCTGGACGGGAGGCCCGCCGGGGAGATCGGGCTCGCGCACGCCACCGCCGCGGCCGTCGGCGTTCCGGTCGTGGCCCTCACGGGTGACGACGCGGCGTGCGCCGAGATGACGGCCTGGGAGGAATCGGTGCTCACCGTGCCCGTGAAGTACGCCCGGGACCGGTTCGCCGCCGAGCTGCGCCCGACCCAGGAGGCCCGCCGGGCGATCGAGGAGGGGGTCGTGGCGGCCCTGACGCCCGTGCCGAAGCGGCCCGCCGCGCCCGAGGGCGAGTCGGTCCTCGCCGTGCGCTGGCAGTCCGCCTCCGTCCCCGCCGTCCTCCTCGGCATCCCCGGGGTGACGGCCCTGGACAGCCGTACCGTCCAGGCCCGTGGTCCGCTGCCCGCCCTCTACCGCCAGTTCGGCGTCTGGATGCGGGTGGCCTCCTCGCTCACCAACCAGCCCCCGTACTGCTGACCCCGGGCGGCGCGCTCAGCCGAAGCGGCCGGCCACGTAGTCGGCCGTGCGCTGGTCCTGCGGGGCGTTGAAGACGGCCTCCGTGTCGCCGTGCTCGACGATGCCGCCCGGGGTGCCCTGCTCCGCCAGGAAGAACGCGCACTGCTGGGAGACGCGCGCCGCCTGCTGCATGTTGTGGGTGACGATGACGATCGTCACCTGCCCGGCCAGGTCCTGGATGGTCTCCTCGACGCGGCGCGTGGAGGTGGGGTCCAGGGCCGAGCACGGCTCGTCCATGAGGAGGACCCGGGGCCGGACCGCCAGGGCCCGCGCGATGCACAGGCGCTGCTGCTGGCCGCCGGAGAGGGCGCCGCCGGGCTGGCGGAGCCGGTCGCGGACCTCCTTCCACAGGCCGGCGCGGGTCAGGGACTCCTCGACCAGGACGTCCTTCTCCCGGCGGTTCACCTTCATGCCGGTCAGCTTCAGTCCCGCCACCACGTTGTCGTAGATCGACATCGCCGGGAACGGGTTCGGCTTCTGGAAGACCATGCCGATCCTGCGGCGGGCGTCGGTCAGCCGCCAGGACGGGTCGTAGATGTCCTCGCCCTCGAAGAGCACCTCGCCGCCGAACTGCGCCGACGGGATCAGCTCGTGCATCCGGTTGAGGGTGCGCAGGAACGTCGACTTGCCGCAGCCGGACGGGCCGATCAGCGCGGTCACCTCGCCCGCGGGCATGGTCAGCGACACCTGGCTGAGCACCTGGTGGGAGCCGAACCAGGCGGAGACGGCACGGGCTTCGAGCGTGGCGGGCGCGGGGCCGTCGACCACGGCGATGGCGGTCTCGGCGGGGAGTACGGCGGTGTCGGTCATCTCGGCGGTCTCGGCAGTCACAACGGTCTCGGCGGTCTCGGCAGTCACGGCAGTCACGGTCGTTTCAGCTGGCTCAGGTACGTCGTCGGTCACTTCGGTTGCTTGGGTTGCTTCAGACACTTCACTCACCTCGGTCACAGCAGGTTCGGCAGCAGTTCGGTGGTCCGCGTCGCGACCTGGAGGCCGAGCACCGCGACGACCGGGGCGAAGACGATCCACGTCTGGTGGCGGCCCCAGCGGTGCCAGGTCCAGACGGCGGCCACAGCGGTGAGGAGCAGCGCCTGCAGCCACATCACCAGCGGCCACGGCACCCCGGAGGGGCGGGCCAGCGGCTCCTCGGAGCTCGGCAGGGTGCCGGCCCGGATCACGGCGGACGGGGTCTGGAACGGCGCGGAGACCATGTCGGCGTCGACGCGCAGTATGCCCGAGGGCATGAACTTCGGGCCCGTCGCGGTGATGAGGACGATCCGGCTCTTGCCCGCGGCCAGCGCCGTCGGCGCCGGGTCGCCGGCCCGCCGTACGTCGATGACCTGGAACTTCGCCTTGCCCTGGCCGGTGGTGACGGAGAACGTGTCACCGGTGGCGAGCCGGGAGAGCGTGCCGAACGGGCCGCCGTAGGCCGCCGCCCGGCCCATCAGCACGCTGGTGCCGGCCTGGCCGGGCATCGGGGTGTCCCGGCGGTGACCGGGGCCGTCGGTCATGACCGAGGAGTCGGTGCCCTCCAGGACGACCTGGCTCAGACCCAGCTTCGGTATCTCGACGAGCGCGACCGGCGTACCGGGCGCCAGCAGCTTGCCGTCCTGGTCGGTCTGCGCCACCGGGGCGGTACCGAGGGCGAGTTGCTCGCGCAGCTGGTCGAAGTCGGCGTGCTGGGCCGAGTTCTCCTGGGCGCCGCTGAGCACCAGCAGCTGGACGGTGATGCCGAGCAGCAGGGCGGCGAGGCTGAGCAGTCCGCCGCGCGAGAGGTGGCGGACGAAGGTGAGGCTGCGGACGGGCCTGCGGGGCACGGCCGGAGCCAGGGTTTTCGGTGTCGGTACGGCGACGGTCATGGCGGCCCGCCTCCTTCGGGGAATGAGTGAGGGGCCGCCGGGAGCCGCGGAGGCTCCCGGCGGGCCCGTCAGAGGGTCACTTGCTGGTGATGGTGAAGTTGGCGCCGGCCTTCGAGTTCACGGTCGAGGAACCGACGTAGAAGGCGTGCAGGGTGTGCTTGCCCTTGGCCAGGTTCGGCAGGGTGATGGTGACCTTGCCGCCGCTCAGGGTGCCGGTCGCGATGACCTTGGAGCCCTGGTAGATGCGGACGGTGCCGGTCGGGGTGGTGCCGGTCGCGGTGACCTTGACGGTGACCTTGGCCTTGGCGGTGTGGCTCACCGAGGTCGGGTGCGAGGTGGAGACGGACGCCGTCGCCTTGGTGATCTTCAGGGAGACCAGGGTGGACGACGCGTTCAGGCTGGAGCTGCCCGCGTAGGAGACCGACAGGGAGTGCGTGGCGACCTTGAGGTGGTTCGACAGGCCGATGGAGACCTTGCCGGACGAGTCCAGGGTGCCGGTGCCGACGACCGTGGTGCCGTCCTTGACGGTGACCTTGCCGGTCGGCTTCACGCCGTGCGAGCCGGTGACGGTGACGGCGACCCTGGGGACCTTGCCGTAGGCCGTGGTGGCGGCCGTGGCAACCGTCTTGCTCGCGTACTTGACCGCGCCGGTCCAGGTGGCCGCGGCACCGGTGCCGTTGAGGTTGTTGGCGGTGACCGTGGCGGTGTAGGTGCCGTTGGTCAGGCCGGTGAAGGAGTACGAGGTGGCGCTGGCCGCGACGTCCTTGACGGCGACGAGGGAGCCGTCGGAGCCGGTCAGGGTGATCTTGTAGTCGGTGACCGGCAGCGCGGTGGCGGCCGGGGCGGTCCAGGACAGCTTCAGGCTGCCGTCGCCGACGGTGGACTTCACCGTGGGCGCGCCCGGCACGTTGGCGTCGACGCCGGACTCCTCCAGGCCGCCGAGCTTGGCGTGCTTGGCCACGGAGACGGAGCCGTTGTAGGACTCGTTGACGAAGCCGAACTTGGCGATGACCGACTCGGCGGCGTCCGACGCCAGCTCGGCCGTGTGGCTGCCGCTGGTGACGAAGACGTCGTAGAGGTCCTTGTCGAAGAAGATGCTGCTGGTGTCGATCGCGCGGCTCGGCACGACGTTGTACACGTCACGGCCGAAGGTGGCGTTGTCGTAGTAGGCGGTGACCGGGGACAGCTTGCCGTTCACCGTGGTGACCGGGCTGGTGGCGCCGGTGTCGCCGGGCAGCTGGACGGAGGCCAGGTGACCGCCGGCGGCGGCCGCGGTGGTGCTGTAGTCGGGGGAGATGCCGTTGTTCTGGGCGATCCAGGAGCCGACGGAGAACGGGACGAGCGCGCCGTCCTCGGTCAGGGCCGCGTTGGCCTGGTTCTCCTGGACGGTGGTGACGTTCGGGGAGAGCGTCGCGTCCGTCAGGCCGATCGCCGCGAGGAAGAACTTGCGGGTGCCGGAGCCGGACTGCGGGATCCGCGGGTGCACGGTCTGGCCGTTCACCGTGGTGAGCGTGCCCGAGTAGATGTCGTGCAGCTGGTCCACGGTCAGCGTGTCCAGGGCCGAGCCCTTGACCGCGACGCCGACCGCGTCACGCGCCATCGGGATGTAGGTCAGCGCGGTGCCGGAGACCGACGGGCCGCCGGAGGAACGGGCGAAGTCGACCTGGCCGCTGATGGAGACACCGGCGCTGGTCGGGTACTTGTCGCCGGTCAGGGCCTCGCTCAGGGCGAGACGGCCGTTGCCGGAGCCGTTCGGGCGCAGGAAGGACGGGCCGCCGGAGCGGGTGGTGATGTTCGAGGTGGTGGAGCCGGTGCCGGGCTGGATCGCGTCGTACGACGCGATGCCCGCGCCGTTCGTCGACTTCACCGCGGTGGCGGAGTAGCTGGTGCCGTTGACGGTGTCACCGGCCAGGGCGTTCAGCACGTCCTGGGTGGTGTCCGAGCCCACGCCGACCAGCTGGCGGAAGGCACCGGCGTCCGGGTCGGCGACCGCAGGGGTGGCGAGGGCGAGGCCGCCGGCCACCACGGCAGCGGCGACGAACGCCGCCGAAGAGCGCATTCTGCGCATCGAGAGTCTCCTGACGAGAGCTAGCTAGCTGGGTGTTGCCAGAGGATCTGGCAGGGTGGTACGGGCCGTCCGCCCCGACTGCCTTTCGGGGCGGGCGGCCGTCTGTGGGGAGCGCGCGAGGCGCTCGGGGGGACTACGGGAGCAGTCGGCGCAGTCGCCGTGACAGCTCCGGTAGTTCGGGTACGACGGTCACGGTCCGCCCGCCGGGCAGCGGGAGGCGCAGCGGCAGCCGCAGCCGGTTGCCGCCCGCGAAGGGCGCGCCGACCCCGGCGACCGCACCGAGTGCGGCCCCGACCGGCACCGCGTAGCGCAGCGGGTTGGCCGGGTCGGCCGGGGTGTTGCCGGCCGCGGTGGTCTCCAGCGCCTGGCCGCCGTCGAAGGACGGCTTGGCGCTGGGCGAGGTGCTGGAGCCGTCGGCCGGTGTGCCCGTGCCGGGGCCGCCGGTCGTGCCGCCGTTGACACCGTCGGTGCCGGAGGGGGCGCCGCCGCTGGTGTCGGTGCCGCCGCCGTCGGCCGTGCCCCCGTCGGAGGAGGTCGGTCCGGTGTACGTGAGCAGCGAGTTAGCCGCCTTGACGGTCTGGGCGCGCAGCTTCGAGGAGAGCGGGGCGTAGCCGTCGGGCAGCTTGCCCGGGTCGGCGCCCGGGGTCTGGCCGGTGGCGGCGGCGTAGTGCAGCAGGGCCGAGTAGTCCCAGCGGGCGGTCTTGCTCACCTTGCCGGGCCGGACCGCCGCGTAGACCAGCTCGGAGAGCGGGTAGGCGCCCTTGGCCGTGGCGTTGGCCGGGGTGATCTCGGCGATGCCGGAACCGGTGGCGGTCGCCGCGGCCGCGGTCAGGCTGGCTGTGCTCGGGGCCACGTACTTGCCGGCGGTGTTCTTCAGCTCGGCGGTCTGCAGGCCGTACCGGGCCGCGGAGGCGGCGTCCGTGATCGTGATGACGAAGCGCGAGCCGACCGTCTGCGGACCCGGGCTCTTGTACGCCTGCGGGCTGGACAGCGCGTCCCAGGTGGACTTCCACAGGGTGTCCGCGCGCCGGGTGTGCAGGGCGCCGGAGTGCATGTCGTCCACGTAGGGGTGGAAGTCGGTCATGCACTGGGTGGCCGTGGACGGCGCGTCCGAGCCGGGCGGCACCGTGCACCACGGGTCGCTCTTCGGGTAGTCGTCGGTGCTCGACGGATCGAAGGCGACACCGGTCGGGTTCAGGTCCGCGTTGGTGCTGTAGTACGGGTTGACCCGCATGCCGTCGTCGTCCGGGACACCGGCGAGGAACTGCCGGGCGTCCTTGTCGGCGAGGATCCACTGCCAGATCGCGCGGGCGGTGTCGGAGTGGCCGAGCGAGGTGATCAGGTCGGTGTCGGTGGCCGGCGTCTCGGCGACCGACAGGTACGCGAACTCCGGGTTCAGGGCGATGAACTCGGGGTCGGAGGCGATGCCGGCCGGGTTGTTCTTCGTCCAGCCGTACCCCTTGGCCGCCGTGCCGTTGATGACCGAACCCCAGCTGGAGTTGCGGTACGACTCGGTGAGCAGCTTGGCCACCAGGCGCTGGTCGAGCTTGATCGACTCGACCTTGGTGCCGGCGAGTTTCCTGATGCTGTCCGGCGCCCCGGACTTGGGTCTGCGCTCGATCGTGAACCCGATGACGGCTCCGGAGAGTGCGACCGGTGCGTACGTCGTCGTCCCCGACGGCGCGGTGGTGCCCGCGTCCGCGCCCAGTTTCCGGGTGGTGAAGGCCAGGCCGGTGGAGGAGGAGTCCGAGATCAGCCGGGACCGGGTGTCGGGCTCGCCGAGCTCGGTGTAGCCGTAGACCTTGCCGACCGAGCAGAGCTGGGCCTGCCAGCTGGTCATCGCGTCAGCCGCCAGCTCGCTGCCGGTGGTGGGGCGTTCGTCGGCGCCGAGGGCGCAGTTGCTGCCGACGCTGTTGAAGTCCAGCTTGACCGCGATCCGGTTCTGCCAGTTGGTGGAGGAGACCGGCGAGCCCGCGTTGACCTGGCTCTGGTCCGCGTACGGCTTGCCGTCCAGGTCCAGGTGGCCCTGCGGGACGATCACCAGCCAGCAGGAGCGGGGCCTGGTGACGCCGTCGGTGGTGACGGGGACGCCGCAGCCGAGGTGGGGTGCCTCGTTGGCGGTCTGGACCTCGAAGTACTCCTTGCCGGTGCCGTTGGTGCCGGTGCGGCCGAAGTCGATCTCGTTGGTGGTGTTGTAGTTGAACAGCGCGTTGTTCTGGGTGTTGGTGGTGATCGTGGTGCCGTCCACCGACTTGAAGGGGACCTCGCCGGGGGCGTTCGGGTTGGCGGCGCCGTACCGGTTGTCCTGGCCGTAGTTGGTGGGGTCGGCGCTGTAGAAGATCTGCCGGGTGTCGTCCTGGCCGTTGCCCGGCCAGCTGGTGCGGTTGGTGGTAGGGGAGGCGCCGTACTGGCACTGGGTGCGGGACGGCCCGGGGTTGGACGGGACCGTGCCGTCGTCGTCGCCCCAGCACTGCATGATCTGCACGAAGTCGGTGTTGAACGACGTGCCCGCGAAGGTGGTCGGGGTGCCGCCGGTCCAGCTCACCGTGACGGCCTGGCTGGTGAGGTCCTTGGTCTGCGAGACCGTGAACTTCATGTCCTTGAACTCGCCGCGCCCGGCGACGGTCACGGCGGAGCCGGTGGCCGCGACGGCCGTCGGGGCGGTCTGGGCGACCGCGAGTCCGGCGAGCGCGCCGACGGTGGCGCCGGCCAGCAGGCGTATCAGCGCGTTGCGTATCCGGGTGCGTCTCACCGCGAACTCCCGTCGTCGGAGCGGCTGTTGCCGTTGCCATCGCCGTTGGCCCTGCTGCCGACCAGGCGGGAGACCACCGACGGCAGCAGGAGCAGGCCGAACACCAGGACCGCGGCCAGCAGCATCAGCGTCTGGGTGCCGGTCCAGCCGTGCGCGGTGGCCACGGCGACCGGCTGGGCGAGGGCCACCGTGCCGTCGGCGCCCCCGCCGGTGCCGCCGGAGGCGGAACCCGTGGTGCCGTTCGGGGAGATCGTCTGGCCGGTGTCCGGGTCGACGGAGGGCTGGGCGCTGTTGCCGCCGGCCGAGGAGCCGTCGCCGGCGGTCGAGCCGCCGTTCGTGCCGGTGCCGGTGGAGCCGGTCGAGCCGCCGGAGGAACCGCCGCTGCCGTTGCCGGAGCTGGTGGTGGCGCCGCCGCTGCCGCTGGTGCAGGGCGCGGCACCCTTCTTGTCACAGGCGGCCGGGTAGGGCGCGGTCTGCGCGAGCCGGTTCTGGCCGTCGGCCGTGAAGGTCGGGTTGTTGCAGTTCTTGATGTTGATGTTCTGCGTCTGCACGCCCGGGATCCGGCGGATCTGGTCGAAGCCGGCCTGGACGAGGTTGATCGGGAGCGGCGAGTAGCCGAGGTTCGGCGCCTGCTGCTGGCCCTGGCACATGAAGTAGTACGAGAACGCGCCGAGCGTCTTGCCCTTGGCCTCGGTGAAGGTGCCCTGCACCTTCAGCGGCAGGATCATGTACGAGTAGCTGGACAGCGGGTAGTTGCGCTTGTCGGTGTCGTTGTAGACGCCGTCGAGCTGCTGGGTGAGGTAGTCCGCAGAGTTCTTGTCGGTGTTGATCTTCGCCTTGAGGAGCGAGACCGCCACGTTCTGCGGGGTGGGCTCGGTGTAGTAACCCGCGTGGTTCAGGACCTTGGCGACCGGGTAGTGCGCGTTGAGCGCGTACGAGTAGTTGACGTACCCGATGGCGCCCTCGCCGTAGTTCTGGGCGACGTAACCGGCGACCCCGAGGTCACCGGACTGGGCGATCATGCCGGAGACGGTCGGGTAGTACGACGTCTGCCCGCACGATCCCGAGCGGCCGACCTTGGCGCAGTAGGCGTTCCACAGCGACTTGTGCTGGTTCGCCATCCACATCGTGAACTGGGCGGTGGAGCCGGAGCCGTCGGAGCGGACCACCGGGACGATGGTGCGGTGCGGCAGCTGCAGGCCGGGGTTGTCGGCCTTGATCGTCGGGTCGTCCCAGGTCTTGATGACCCCGGTGAAGATCTTGGTGACCACGTCGCCGGAGAGGCGGAGGTTGGTGACCTTCTTGCCGTTGACGGTGAGGTGGTACATGAACACCGTGCCGCCGGCCACGATCGGCATGTAGGCGTACGAGCCCTTCGCGGGGCGTTCGGCCGCGCTGCCGTCGGTGGGGTTCGTCTGGAACGGGATGTCGGAGACGGCGAAGTCGACCGTGCCGGACAGGAACTGGCGGCGGCCGTCCGACGAACCGGTGCCGGCGTAGCTGATCCGCATGCCGTTCTTGTTGACGTCGCGCCGCCACTGGTCGACGGCGTTCTCGGCCCAGGTGGAGCCGGCGCCGGCGATGGGGGTGTAGCTGTCGGCGACGGCCGGGGTGCCGGCGAGGGTGCCGAGGATGCCTATCAGTGCGGCCAGGATGCCCAGCCGTCGGAGGGCGTTGATGACTTGGCTGGACATCAGTGACTGTCTCCTGTAGCGGGGTCTGTGTTCTGCCCGCCCGCACCACCCGTGCGGGTTTCGTGGTCGGGTGCGGGTGGCCCCTGTGGGGCGGACGCGCCGTCGGCGGGTGCGGGTCCCTGCGGGGGGACTTCGCCGTTGTCGGCGGTGGGTGCGTTGTCCTCGCGGGACTGTTCGCCGTTGTCGGTGGTGGGTGCGTCGTCCGTGGGGGACTGTTCGCCGTTGCCGGTGGTGGGCGCGTCGTCCCTGGGGGACTGCTCGCCGTTGTCGGCCGCGGGTGCGCCGGGGGTGGGGGCGCCGTTCCCCGCGCCCCCGGGTTCGTTGCTCTCGCCGGAGTCGTGACGGTCACCGGTCTCGAACAGATCCAGTCCTGGCGTGTGGAGTTCGGCGAATCTCGTGGTGTCCCGGCGGGACGCCCTCGCCGCCCTCCTCGCCTGGCGCTTGTTCTGGTGGCCGGGGCCGCGGCCGCCGATCACGCGGGCGATGATGAAGAGGATCAGGACGAGTGCCATCAGCACCGCCGCCGCGCCGAAGCCGCGCGCGATCATCGTGGGCTCGGGGGACTTGACGAAGTTGAAGACGGCCAGCGGGAGGGAGACCATCGGGCCGCTCGTCGGGTCGGCGTTGAGCGCTGCCGTGAAGCCCGCCGTGAGCAGGACCGGGGAGGTCTCGCCGATACCGCGGGCGGTGCCGAGGATGACGGCGGTGGCGAGGCCCGAGCGGGCCGTCGGCAGGACCACATGCCAGACCGTCCGCCAGCGCGGGGCGCCGAGCGCCTCGGACGCCTCCGTGAGGGTGCCGGGGACCAGGCGCAGCACGACGTCCGCCGCGCGGATCACGATCGGCAGCATCATCACGCTGATCGCGAAGCCCGCCGCCAGACCCGACTTCTGCATGCCGAGGTTGAGGATCCAGACGGCGTAGACCATCAGGCCGGCCACGATGGACGGCAGCGCGGTCATCGCCTCGACGATCGTGCGGACGAACCGGGAGAAGCGGCCGGGTATCTGGTTCAGGTACACCGCGCAGGCCAGGCCCAGCGGGACCGTGATCGCCAGCGCGATGGCGATCATGATGAGCGTGCCGAGCATGGCGTGCGCGATGCCGCCGTGGGTCAGCGGGTCGAGCGGTCCTGCTGCCTGCATGTCCTGGGTGAAGAAGTTGGCGTGCGGCAGGGCCTCCCGGCCGCGCCACGCGGTGAAGCCGACGACCATGGTGAGCGCGGCGAACATCAGGCCGCCCGCCGACCACAGGACGACGGTCATCACCCGGTCCCGTACGGCCTGCCCGTCCTCCTCAAGCCCTGTCAACACCGCGTAGATACCTAGGAATGAGAGGTATGCGGTGACGAAGAA
This sequence comes from Streptomyces sp. NPDC090499, assembly GCF_044769305.1. NCBI lineage: Bacteria > Bacillati > Actinomycetota > Actinomycetes > Kitasatosporales > Streptomycetaceae > Streptomyces > Streptomyces sp. NPDC090499. Next base: position 730,355 of record NZ_JBIVXP010000003.1, on the reverse strand, counting down.
CCCCAATGCACCGGAGAACGGCGCGAGTTCGCCGAAGAGCAGGATGGCGACGCACAGCCCGGAGGCGGCGGCGCCGGACACCGACAGCACACCGGAGCGGGTGACCCCGCCGATCCGGCGCGGCACGTCGGCGAGCGTGACGGGGTCCGCGGCGAGGGAGGTCCTCGCGGCAGCGTTCGCGGGGGCGTCCTGCTGGGCGTCTTGCCGGGCGTCCTGCGGGGCGTCCTGGGGAGCGCCCTTCTCAAGGTCTACGACGGTCATCGTCAGGCCTCGCTCTGTGCGCCGGACCGTGACCGCGCCACGATCGAGGAAGCGGTGAAGTTGACCGCCAGGGTGAGCAGGAACAGCGCCAGGCCCGCCGCCATCAGCGCGGACATGCCGAAGGTGGAGGCATCGCCGTAGTGCAGGGCGATGAGGGAGGAGACGGAGTTCGAGCCGGTCTGCAGGATGTGCGGCTGGATGGTGAAGACCGGGGAGATGATCAGGTAGACCGCGATGGTCTCGCCGAGTGCGCGGCCGAGGCCCAGCATCGTGCCGCCGATGATCCCGCCCATGCCGTACGGCAGCACGACCGAGCGGATCATGCCCCAGCGGGTGGCGCCGAGCGCGTAGGCGCCCTCCCGTTCACCGGCCGGCGCCTGCGCGAACACCTCGCGCATCACCGAGCACTGGATCGGCGCGACCATCAGGGCCACCACGATGCCGGCCACGAAGGTGGAGGCGGTGTAGACGCTCTGGGAGGCGAGCGGTTCACCCGGCTGGGTGCCGTCGACGTGCAGGAAGGGGATCCACCCGAACCAGTCCGACAGCCACCGGGACAGCCCGATCACATGCTGCTGGAGGAAGAAGAGGCCCCACAGGCCGTAGACCACGGACGGCACGGCGGCCATCAGGTCGACCATGGAGACGAGCGTGCGGCGCAGCGGGCGGGGTGCGATGTCCGAGATGAACAGAGCGGTCCCGAGCGCCAGCGGCACGCTGATGGTGACGGCCACGGCGGCGATGAGCAGGGTGCCGGTGAGCACGGCCGCGATACCGAAGCGGTGCACGTCCGGCTGCCATTCGGCGGTGGTGAGGAAGTCCCAGACCCCCCTGGTCCGCAGCGCCTGTCCGGCCCGGAGCAGCAGGAACAGCCCTACGGCAGCCATGATGGCGAGTACGGTGACGCCGGAGGCCGTCAACTGAACCCGGAAGATCCGGTCCCCTAGCCCCCGGGCGGCCGACAGCTGCCTGGGCACGGGTCTTTCGGATTCCGCCCCTGCGGAACCCTTGAGCGCGGACACCACTGTGCCCCCCCTATACGGAAAACGAATGGCCCCCTACACGGCTCCAACGGGTAGCCGCGCGGGTTGAGTCAATGGCCGGTTCCTTGCGCACCAACGCGTCGAATATGGAGAACAGGTGAACTGTTCATGCCATTTCGGTGGGGGAGATGTGGGTGCCTGTGTACTGGAGGGTCGGGCGGGACGTGTGACGCGGGACGCCCGCGCCGCCCAGGAGGCGGGCGGGCAGGGCGAGTTCGGTCAGGTCCCGCCCGGTGGGGCGGGGTACGGGACGGTCGTACCGCCCCCCAGCCGGGATGCGGCCGGATGTGGCCAGATGCGGTCGGACGTGGTGGCCGGACGCGGTCGGACGTGGTGGCCGGACGCGGTCGGACGTGGTCGGTCGTGGTCGGTCGTGAGGAACCGGAGGGCGGGGTTCAGTCGCGGGCCGCGCGGTCCAGGGCCCGCTCGGCGGCCTGCTCGTCCTGTCCCAGCAGCGACTTTTCCAGGCTGTGGTCGTCGTGCCGGGAGAAGTGCTCGCCCTCGGCGACGTCCTCCTTGCTCAGCACGCGTCCGCACCACTCGCCCTGGTCGCCGGTGTGGTCGTCGAAGGGCACCGCGCCGCCCTCGCCGAGGACCGCCCAGCCGCCCTGGTGGCGGCGCAGGGCGAGCAGGTAGGTGTGGCCGGCCTGGAAGCGGGGCGCGTCGGTGGCCATCTCGGCGACGCGGGTGCCGGAGGACCGGTAGACCTCCCAGCCGGGGGCGACCAGGTCGAAGGTGGTGCCGAGTGCCTGCCGGGGCGCGCTGCGCGACCACAGCGTGCGGTCGGTCCGGAAGCTCACCAGCCGGTCCGTCGCGTACGCCACGGCCCCCTTGGCGTACGTCCGCCGGTTCGTCTCCCGCTCCCGGGTCGGGGCGGCGACCACGACGTGGTCGGCGTACGACACCCAGTCCTTCGCGGTCTGCGACGGATACAGGTCCCCCGAGCCCCCGCACCCCGTCACCGTCTCCAGCCCCGGCCGGCCGACCAGCACCCCGGCGACGACGCCGACGGCGGCCAGCAGCGCGGCGAACGGCCGGGCCGACCCGCGCCGAGGCATGGCGAATCGTTCCCTCATGTCGGTGAAGCCCCCCCCGTGGTCCCCGTCTCCCCTGTGCGGCGGCGGAGGTGGTCGGGCTCCGCGGGCCGCGTTGATCACTCTAGGCACGGCCGGACGCGGGTGATCAAGGAACACCGTCGACCCGGCACAGAACTGTGACGCGGGTCCGTGGGGCGCCGGTGACGGGCGGCTCAGCAGCCCTCGCGGTACGCCGCGAACTCCAGCCGGGCGCGGTCGGCCGCGGCCACGGCGTCGCCGTAGACCGAACGGCTGACCTGGTACCAGACGTCGTCGCGCCGCCGGTCGCCGTTCACGTCGTCCAGCTCCACGCACCACTTCTCGGTGCGCACCGTCTTCCGGTAGCTCTCGGTGCCGCTGTGGACCTTGGTGCAGGACCGGTAGCGCTCGGTCGTGTACCAGGTCCGGGTCTTCCGCCTGCTGCCGGTGCCGCTGCTGGAGGTGTGCCGCACCCGGTGCGTGGCGGTGGAGCACTTCTCGACCAGGCGGGGGCGGGTGGCCCGGGTGGTCTTCGCGGTGACGTGCCGGACGGTGTCCTTCAGCCCGTGGACGGTGTCCTCCCGGGCGGAGGCGGTGCCGGAGACGGTGCCGGCGGTGCCGGAGCCGGTCCCTGTCCCACCCCCGCCCCCGCCCCCGGAGCACGCGCCGAGCGCGCCGATCAGAACCGCGATGGCCCCGCTCACCACGAGCCGCTTTCCGAACATGCATCCCCCACCCGAGAACCGTGCCGATCACCACCCGGCGATCGCGCCGATTCTGCACGAGCCCCGATGCGGCGGCGGGGCGGACCGGGTATAGCGTCGCGCAGTGGACTGACCTGACCCGTTTCGTCCCCGACCGAAGAAGAAGGAGGGTGAGTCGGATGGCCGAGCTGACCGTGGGCCGGCTGCTGACCTCGTGGCAGCTGGACGTACCGGCACTGCTGCTGGTCGTGGCCCTGGGCGGGCTGTACGGCTGGGGCGTGCGGCGCGTGCGCGCCGGGGGCGGGACCTGGTCGCCCGCCCGGTCCGCGGCCTTCGCGGTGCTGGGCCTGGGCGCCCTGGTCGTCGCGACGATGTCGGGCCTGGCCGTCTACGACCATGTGCTGTTCTGGCCCGCGGCCGTGCAGAACATCCTGCTCGACCTCCTGGCCCCGCTCGGCCTGGCGCTCGGCGACCCGCTGCGGCTGGCGGTGGAGGCGCTGCCGGCGGGGGCGGCGGCGCGGGTCCGCCGCGCGATGACCGGACGCGTGGTCCGCCTCCTGGCCTTCCCCCTGGTCAGCACGGCCCTGGTCCTCGCCACCGAACTGACGGTCTACTTCACCCCCTACTTCGCCACCGCGCTGCGGGTGGGCTGGCTGCACGAGCTGATGTACCTGCACCTGCTGGTCGCGGGCTGCCTCTTCGTCGTGCCGGTGCTGACCCGCGAGGAGACCCTGCCGGCCTGGTGCACCCATCCGGTGCGGGCGGCCCTGGTCTTCCTGGACGGTGTGATCGACGCGGTCCCCGGGGTCGTCGTGATGACGCACGGCACGCTGATCGCCGGCGCGTGGTACCTGCACCACCACCCGTCCTGGGCCCCCGACGTCCGGCAGGACCAGCAGATCGGCGGCGGCGCGATGCTGAGCATCGCCGAGCTGGTCGCCCTGCCGTTCCTGCTGGCGCTCCTGTTCCAGTGGGCGCGGGCGGAACGCGTCCAGACGGCGGCCCTCGACCGCCACCTGGACGAGCAGCTCGCTGTGGTCCCCGCGGCGGCCCCCGCCCCTACGGCCGTCACGGCTGCTGCCCCCGCCTCACCCGCCTCCGCTGCCTCCTCTGCCCCCGCTGCCGCCGAACGGGTCCGCCCCTGGTGGGAGACGGAGGAGAACGAGGTCGCCGCGCGGATCCGCCGCCAGCACGGCGAGAAGTGACCGGGCGCCCGCGGGGCTCAGGCGGTCGCGAGGGACACCTCGGTCGCCTTGATCAGCGCCACGACCGGCGCACCGGCCGTCAGGCCGAGATCGCCGACCGCGTCCCTGGTGATCGCCGCGGTGAGGTCCTGGCCACCGTCCACGGCGACCTTGACCGTGGCCATCGCCCCGCCGGTGGCCACGTCGCTGACGGTGCCGGGCAGCTGGTTGCGGATGGACACGCCGGACACGCGGCCGGTGGCGAGCGCGACCTCGGTGGACTTGACCATCGCGCGTACGGCCGAACCCTCGGCGAGCCCCAGCTCCCGCACCGCCTCCAGGGTGATCGCGGCGGTCAGCTCCTGGCCGCCGTCGAGCCGGACCTTCACGGTCGCCATCACCTCGCCCGGCGTGACGGCGGTGACGGTGCCGGGGATCTGGTTGCGGATGCTCAGGCTCATGACGGGCCGCCTAACAGGGTGGGAAAAGGGTGGATTGCCAGGGTTCGTCCTGGCGGTCGACTCCACAAGTTAGCCGTTCGGGCGCGACATGCCCGTCAGGCCGGGACCGGAGTGCCCAGGGGCGGGCGCGGCGCGTGCCTGCCGTGCCGCGAGGCTGCCGTGCCGCGTACACGGCTGCGCATACCCCTGTGCGCACAGGTACCCACCTTGAACGCACACCTCCGCGCACGTGCCGCATCACCTCGGCTGCGCTGGGTACGTGAGGCCCATGAGATTTGGCCTGGTGGACGCGGGGTCGAACACGGTCCGGCTGGTGGTGACCGACGCGACGGGCGGGGTGCCGCTGCCGGTGCACACCGCCAAGTGGAAGCTCCGCCTGTCCGAACAGGTCGGAGCCGACGGGCACTTCGGGGAAGAGGCCACCGAGCAGCTGGTCGAGGCGCTCCGCAGGGCCGTCGAGGTCGCCCGCCGGTGGGGCGCCCCGGAACCGCTGGCGTTCGCCACCGCCGTCGTACGCAACGCGCCCGACCGCGCGGCCGTTCTGCAGGCCGTGGCCCGGCACGCCGGGGTACGGCTGTGCGTGCTGCCCGGCGAGGTGGAGGCCGAGCTCACCTTTCTCGGTGTCCGGCGCTGGATGGGCTGGCGGGCCGGGCCGCTGGCCGTCTTCGACATCGGGGGCGGCTCCTTCGAAGTGGCCTTCGGGCGCGGCCGGATGCCGGAGTTCGCGGTCGCCCTGCCGCTCGGGGCGGGCCGGCTGACCGACGAGTTCCTCGGCCACGACGGGCCGCCGACGGCGGACGAACTGCGTGCCCTGCGCCGCCGGGCCCGCCATCAGCTGCGCGACGCCACCGCCCGTATCCGCTGGGAGCACCCGCACACCGTCGTCGCCACCTCCCGCACCTTCCAGCAACTGGCCCGGCTGTGCGGCGCGGCCCCGGGCCGGAACGGACCGTTCGCCGAGCGGATCCTGCGGCGGGGCGACCTGCGCCGCGCGATCGACCGGCTGGCCGCCCTGCCGGCGACCGGGCGCGCCGGCCTGCCCGGCATCTCCGCGCCCCGGGCCCGGCAGAGCCTCGCGGGAGCGGTCGTCGGGCACACCGCGATGAAACTGAGCGGCGTGAAGACGCTCGCGATCTGCCCCTGGGCCCTGCGCGAGGGCATCCTGCTGCGCTACCTGGAGGACGGCGCCGACTGGTGGGCCGACATCGAGACGGCACACGACCCGAGCCTGGACGGGGGCGGGGGCGGGGGCTGGGGCGGCGTGAGCCTGGATGCGGGCCGGGACAGCGAGGAGCGCGACGGGTACGGGAACAGACGGGACGTGAACGGCGGGTACGTGAACGGCGGGTACGGGGACGGCGGGTACGGGGACGGCGGCGGAGACCGGGACGGTCCGGCCGCGACGACCGTCAGCCTGCTGCCGCTCCGGAGCACTCCGCCGACACCGACGGCCTGACATGGGCCGGGTGGCCTGGGCGGCGTGGCTTCGCCGGTTCGCCTCCGGCCGGTTGGTCCCGGCCGTACGGCCTCGCGCTGCGGCTGCCGGTCTTCCGTGGCGTCGGCCGGCGGCGGCACAAGCGTCTGATCCTGGTCGTCGACGCCGAGCGGACCGTACGGCACACGCTCTTCCCGGTCACCGACATCCCGCACGCCGTCGAGGAGAGCCCGCGGCCGGCCAGGGCCCTGCGGAACCCCGTTGCCCGGGACGACCGGAGCTGATTGGGTTCGGCCCATGGCGGATGACGAACCCACGCGCGCGGCGCGCCTGCTCGAAGCCCAGGACAAGGCCGTACGGCTGTTCGCGGAGATCGAGGAGCGCGGGCTCGTCGCGCCCGGCGAGGGGGAGCGGGCGGTCAGCGACCGGATCCGGGACCTGGCGAACGAGCTGTTCGGCACGACCCGGCACTGGCACAAGCGGATCGTGCGCTCCGGGCCGAACACCGTGCTGCCGTACCGGGAGAACCCGCCGGACCGGGTGATCGCCGCGGACGACATCGTCTTCGCCGACTTCGGGCCGGTCTTCGAGGAGTACGAGGCCGACTTCGGCCGTACCTTCGTTCTCGGCGACGACCCGGTCAAGCACCGGCTGCGCGCCGACCTCCCCCGGGTGTTCACGGCCGGCCGGCGGTTCTTCGAGGCCGACCCGGAGATCACCGGCGCGCGGCTGTACGCCGAGGTGGCCCGCCTCGCGGCGGAGGCCGGCTGGGAGCTGGGCGGCTGGCACGCCGGGCACCTGGTCGGCGAGTTCCCGCACGAGACGATCGACGGCGCCGACGTCGAGTCGTACATCACGCCCGGCAACGACACCCCGCTGCGCCGCACCGACAAGACGGGCCGCACCTGCCACTGGATCCTGGAGATCCATCTCCTCGCCCCGGAAGGGAAGTTCGGCGGCTTCCACGAGGAACTGCTGGACCTCTGACCGGCCCAGCCGCCGTGCCGCGGCCAAGTCGCCCCATGCACAGGGCAGATGAGACACCCGAGTACGATCACCACGACCTCGGTCCCTCACCGTCTCCCCCGGCGCGATGGAGTTGCCATGACGACCAACCCACAGCCGTCCCTGCCGATAGACACCAGCAGGGCACACCCCGCGCGGGTCTACGACTGGCTGCTCGGCGGCAAGGACAACTACCCGGTCGACGAGGCGGTGGGTGAGAAGCTGCCGCCCGAGGCGAGGGACGCCGCCCGGCAGAACCGCCAGTTCATGAACCGGGCCGCCGCGTGGCTCGCCCGGGAGGGCGTCGACCAGTTCCTGGACATCGGCACCGGCATCCCCACCGAGCCGAACCTCCACCAGATAGTCCAGAACGTCGTGCCGTCGGCCAAGGTCGTCTACACCGACAACGACCCGATCGTCCTGCGGCACGCCGAGGCGCTGCTGGTCAGCCGCCCCGAGGGAGCCACCGACTACATCCAGGCCGATGTCCGCGACCCGGAGGCGATCGTCCGGCACGCCCGGCACGTCCTGGACTTCGACCGCCCGGTCGCCCTCTCCCTCATCGCCCTGATGCACTTCATCAGCGACGAGCAGGGCGCCCACGGCATCGTCCGGGCCCTGGTCGACACCCTGCCCTCGGGCAGCTACCTGATCCTCTCGCACGCCGCGTCCGACGTGTACCCGGAGCTCGCCGCACAGGTCGTCGCCGAGTACGCCAAGGGCGGCATCGAGCTCGCCTTCCGCACCCGCCCGGAGGTGGAGCGCTTCTTCGACGGCCTGGACCTGGTCTCCCCCGGCCTGGTCACGTCGACGCAGTGGCTCGGCTCCGCCCCCGCCCCGGCCGAGGAACCGGACGCCGGCATCTACGCGGGCGTCGCCCGCATCCGCTGAACCCCCGCGCACCCGGCCGAAGGCCGTCGGCGTTCGGCCGGGGTGCCGGGGTGCCGGGGTGCCGGGGTGCCGGGGTGCCGGGGTGCCGGGGTGCTGGGGTGCCGGGTTCACGCCGTCGTGGTGAGCACTCGTAGGTCACCCCCACTACTGTCGGGGGCATGACGACATCGCTTGCCGGCAGTGCCTTCGACTCGCTCCGCCTCGACGCCGTGTCCGACCAGGAGGAGCTGCGCCGGGCCTACGCCCTTCCCGGCGCAGCGGCCGTACGTAAGCAGATGACCGAACTCACCGAGGAGACCCGGCGGTTGATCGGATGCTCGGCGCTGGTCCTGGTCGCCAGCGCGGACGCCGAGGGCAACTGCGACGTCTCCCCGCGCGGCGGCCCCGCCGGGTTCGTCGCCGTCCTGGACGCACGCACGGTGGCGATACCGGACGCGACCGGCAACAAGCGCCTGGACACCCTCCAGAACGTCATCGCCACCGGACGGGCCGGGCTGCTGTTCGTCATCCCGGGGCGCACCACGACGCTCAGGGTCAACGGCCGGGCCTGCGTGTCCACCCGCCCCGACCTGCTGTCACAGCTGACCGCCGTGGGCAAGCCGCCGGCCAGTGCGCTGGTGGTGGGCATCGAGGAGGTCTACCCGCACTGCCCCAAGTCCCTTCTGCGCAGCGGCGCCTGGAAGCCGGACCAGTGGCTGCCGGCGGACGCCCAGCCGACCTCGGCCGAGGTGACACTGGCCCAGCTGCGGATGCCGGAACTGACGATCGCCGACATCGAGCAGGCGGAGGCGGACTCGCTGAAGTACCGGTACGAGTAGCGGGCGGAACGAGTAGTGGGCCGACCGGCGATTACCGAACCACCGGTCGCCGGAGGGTGATCGGTGCTGACTGGGTACGGGTCACAGCGTGAGTACCTGTCCGGTGGGCAGGATGTGCACGTCGGTGTCAGGAGCCAGATCGCCGGCAGCGTCTTTGTAGTGCTCGGGGTGGTTGCGGTCGAGCTTCACGAGGATCCGGTCGCCGATCGCGCCGGAGGTGTAGGCGTAGTGGATCGGGACCGCCAGCCTGGGGCGCAACAGGGCGGTGAGTTCTGCGGCCTGAGCCGCGTCCATGACCTCTTGGCGGTTGCCCTGCGGACGGGAGGAGAGCCCGTTGATCGGCATCAGGGCCAGGTCGATGTCGGGGAAGCGCTGGGCGATCTCGTTGAGCTCGGGTATGCGGCGGGTGTCGGCGCCGAAGAAGACCGTCGTGCCGTCAGCCTCCAACAGGTAGGTGACCTCAGGCACGCCGTGGCCGGCCGGCGCGGCGGTGACGCGTACCGGGCCGAGGCGGGTGGACTGCCAGGGATCGAGCTCGGTGACATTGCGCCACCCCTTCGCCCGGACCTTCTTCCCGGTGCCCCGGTTGACCACGATGGGCACGTCCTTGTCCGGGTAAAGGGCCAACGCTCCCAGGTCGCAATGGTCGTAATGGGCGTGGCTGATGAGGATGCCGTCCAGTCGCGGCAGGTCGGCTGCGGTGAGGATGCTGCGTGGCTCGCCCTGGCGGTACAGCACCCGCTCGGAGAACCAGGGGTCGGTAAGGATCTTCGCGCCGTCGAAATCGAGCAGGACGCTGGCGTGTACGACACGTTCGAGGGTGGTGGGCATGCGCTTGTCTCCCTTGGCGGACGATTACGGATTCGAGTGGTCGCGATCCCTTGGGGTCTTCGGCCACGACGCGACGGGCGGCAGAGCGGAGGGCGCCCCCCACTCGATCGTCGAGTTCGGGTTCCGCCGGGTCGAGTTCTGTCAGTTCACCCGGTCGGCTTCCACGACAGTCGGTCGGTGAACACACCGCCGGGCAACGGGCCGATGGTCGCGGTGACGCCGAACACCGCGCCGGTGGCGACCACCGGCCCGCCCCGCCCCCACCCCCTGCACGGGCCCGGGGCAGGGGACTGGGCTGGGTCCGGCAGCACGATCAACCGTGCCGGTTGCGGGACTTGCCCGGCCTCCTGTCGGGAGTGAGCCGTGCTCACGCGGTGGCGACAGCCGTGGCGATGTGGATCGCGGTCAGGAGTGAGGCACCCGCGATCATCGTCCCTTTCCGGGTGGCGACTCCGATGACGGCGTCGCCCACCTGGGCCGCGGCGGCCGCGCAGAGGACGAGTGAGACGGCGGGACCCGACCACGCGAGCGGTGCGACGAGGGCCGCCGCCCCCAGTGGCACTCCCCTGGTCGCGTACATCCAGCCGTAGAAGCGTTCACCGGCGGTCGGCGTACCGCTCTCACTCAGCGCCGCCGGGCGTACACCTCCCACCAGTGCGAAAGCGATGCCGGCGACTGCGGCGACAGCGTTGGCCCCGAGGAGAACGTTCACGAGGCGTACTCGGTCGACGGTTCGGTGCCGTACTTCGTCCAGACCTCTGCGACGGCGTCGCGTGACAACGGCTGCCCGGACTCGACCATGGCCTTGAGGTCACGGAAGTACTGCACGTACAGGTCCGGAGTGAAGGTGTTGAGCATGACCGCCGTGTCGTCGGTCACGTTGGCGAAGGTGTGCGGTGCGCCCGGCGGGACCATGACCCACGTACCGGCTCCGGCGTCGTAGTCGTCCTGCCCGACGGTGAACCGGACACTGCCCGAAAGTATGTAGAAGCCCTCGTCGTGCTGTGCATGGCGGTGCTGCGGAGGGCCGTCGGTGTGCGGGGGGATGGTGATCTCACCCATCCCCAGACGGTGGTTCGTGTTGCTGCCGTCCTCAAGGATCCGGATCGTCGACGGGCCGTTGACGATGAGCTCGCCCTCGCCGGGACCGGTGATCGACACCTCGGCCATGAAGTCTCCCTGATGGGTGTGGAGTTGCCAACGCCAGGACCTTATGATCGATCCGAACGTCTATGCAAGTCGACTCTCAAAAAAATAGTCCACTCTCAAAGTGATGGCCTCGGCGGATATGCTTTCGGTCGGCAGGAAGGGATGATCATGGCCGAGCACAGTCGCCCGAGCGGGCTCAGCAGTCAGATGGAACGCACCAGGTCGGCGATCGTCGCGGCCGCCCGTGAACTCGCCGACACCGGGGCGGAGATCACGATGCCGGGCGTCGCGGCCGAGGCGCGGGTCTCCGAAGCGACCGCCTATCGCTACTTCCCCGACCTCCTCTCGCTCCTGCGTGCCGCCGTGATGACGGAGGATCTGGTCGCGGTCCTGCGATCGGCGACGCGCGGCGACGACCCGGTCGAACGGATCGGTCAGGCCGCGGAGATCCTCGGCCGGGCGGTGCTGCGCAGGCAGGGTGCCGTCCGGGTGGTCGTCGCCTCGACCATCGCGAAACCCTCGATGTCCAAGGACCGTCCCGTCCGCCGCTTCGGACTCATCGAGCACGCTCTTGCCCCGTGGACCGACAGGTGCGGCTCCGCGCAGCGCGCGGACGTGGAACAGCTGATCCGCGGTCTCGCCCTCGTGATCAGCGCCGAGTCACTGTTCGCCCTGATCGACCTCTGCGGCCTGACCCCCGACGACGCGATCACCAGCCTCGTGACCACCGCACGGCAGATGACCGCGGCGGCAGTCGCAGCCATCCCCACGAGCCCCGCCACCGACTGAACCGTGCCCGTGTCCGGGGAGAGGGCGGCCGGCAGGTGGTCGCGCAGGCCGGCGCGGCCCGATCTGCGACCCGGCGCACCGTCACCTGCCGGGCCGCCCCCGCGGTGGTGGCCCAAAACCGGATGCCCGGCGTCGGCCGGTCGGGCTACCGTCCTCCTCGTGCAGGTGCGCAGGCTGCGGATACTTCGCCTTCCCAGCGGGTGACGCGGGTTCGAATCCCGCCGTCGGCTTCGGCCGGTGTCGTCCAGCGGCCCAGGACTCCTTGTGTCTCCGCCGCCGAACCTGATCTCTGCACTCGACAGCCCCCCGGCACCAAAAAGGGCGAGGCCCGAGGACCTCGCCCGAATCCACCGAGAAACCCCTGCTCAGGGCCACACCAGGCAGTACGGCTGATGCCCGGCCTCGTGCAGCCGGTGTGAGAAGTCCTGCCACTCGTGCAGCAGCTGGTACACGTTGAACGCGTCCCTCGGGCCGCCCCGGTCCGGGACCGTCGACCAGATGAAGGCGGCCGCGCCGACCGCTTCCTCGCCTATGCCCCGCAGGGGGTCGACCACCGTCATGGGGAGCTTGACCACCGCGTAGTCGGGGTGCAGCACCACCAGCTCCAGCGGCGGCACCTTGTGCAGAGGCACGCCTTCGATGCCCGTCAGCACCATCGCGGCCATGGTCTCCGGCTTGATCTTCGTGAACATGCCGTTCATGCCGAGCTCGTCGCCGCCGAGTTCCTCGGGGCGCATCGAGATCGGGACCCGGGCCGCGGTCGCGCCGTCCGGTGCGCCGAAGTATTTGTACGTCACCCCCACCCGACCACCATTCCTGCTCCCGGTCTGCAGACGGTCGATCCGCCGCTCGCTCCGCTGGTCCCGATCCCCGCGATCGCGGTCCCGCTGATCGATACGTCGGTCGCGCCGCTCCGACTCACTCGGTACGCCCTGTTCCTGACGTGCTGCTTCGGCCGATTCCTCCGCGTCGCGCCGGTGCCTTCCCCGTTGGGCGCGTCGAGGACCCAGGTCATCGGTCCCCTCGCCCAGTCCGCCACCGCGATGCATATCTCCACCCGACTGCTTTTCTAGGACGCGTGGCCCCCGCCGCGCAACCCGATCATCGTGTCAGTGACCTCCCCCACGGCCGCCCGCCGAAACGTGCGTCGAAACATCAGTCCGCAGGATCTTTACAGCCTCCGGCCGCCTGCGTACCGGATGAGCTGGGTGTATCGGGTCACAGTCTCGCAGATGCCCCGGGCGCTGTGCGGGGACCGCCGTCCTCCGCTGCGAGGAGACCGCCGTCCTCGGCCTACCCTGAGGAGGTCACCCAGCATCCGGAGTCCGAGAAGTCGGAGAAGCCGCACGTCATGAGTGCCCAGAGCGAAACGCCCTATCCCTACGACGCGCCCGTCTCACAGGCGCTCTTCGACCGCGCCTCCGCCGTCACGCCCGGCGGCGTGAACTCCCCGGTGCGCGCCTTCCGCGCCGTCGGCGGCACCCCCCGGTTCATGGTCTCCGGCAAGGGGGCCTACCTGACGGACGCCGACGGGCGCGAGTACGTCGATCTCGTGTGCTCGTGGGGGCCCATGATCCTCGGGCACTCGCACCCCGAGGTCATCGCCGCCGTCCAGGAGGCCGTCTCCCGCGGTACCTCGTTCGGTACCCCTGGCGAGGGCGAGGTCGCCCTCGCGGAGGAGATGGTCGCCCGGATCGAGCCGCTGGAGCAGGTCCGGCTGGTCAGCAGCGGGACGGAGGCGACCATGTCCGCCATCCGGCTCGCCCGCGGGTTCACCCGCCGCACCAAGGTGATCAAGTTCGCCGGGTGTTACCACGGTCACGTCGACAGCCTGCTGGCCGCCGCCGGGTCCGGCGTCGCCACCTTCGCGCTGCCCGACACCCCCGGCGTCACCGGCGCGCAGGCCTCCGACACGATCGTGCTGCCGTACAACGACCTGGAGGCGGTGCAGGAGGCCTTCCACCGGCACCCGGGGGAGATCGCCTGCGTGATCACCGAGGCCTCGCCGGGGAACATGGGCGTGGTGCCGCCCGCGCCCGGGTTCAACCAGGGGCTGAAGAACGCCTGCCGCGAGAACGGCGCCCTGTACATCTCCGACGAGGTCATGACCGGGTTCCGGACCAGCCGGGCGGGGTGGTTCGGGATCGACGGCGTCGTGCCCGACCTGATGACCTTCGGGAAGGTGATGGGGGGCGGCTTCCCGGCCGCCGCCTTCGGCGGGCGCGCGGACGTCATGGCGCACCTCGCCCCGGCCGGGCCCGTCTACCAGGCCGGCACCCTCTCCGGGAACCCCGTCGCCACCGCCGCCGGGCTCGCCCAGCTGCGGCTGCTCGACGACGCGGCGTACGACAAGGTCGACGCCGTGTCGGAGCAGATCCGGGGGCTGGTCGGTGAGGCGCTGCACAAGGAGGGTGTCGCGCACCAGGTGCAGGCCGCCTCCAACATGTTCTCCGTCTTCTTCACCAACCGCCCGGTGCGCAACTACGAGGACGCGCGGGGCCAGGAGTCCTTCCGGTTCACCGCCTTCTTCCACTCCCTCCTCTCCGACGGCGTCTACCTGCCGCCGTCGTCCTTCGAGTCCTGGTTCGTCTCCACGGCCCACGACGAGCGGGCCATCCAGAAGATCGCCGACGCCCTTCCGGCGGCGGCCCGAGCGGCCGCGGAGGCCACGGCAGCATGAGCGAGCAGAGTGAGACGAGCGGGCGGCAGGACATCACCGTCGTGCATGTGATGCGGCACGGGGAGGTGGCCAACCCGGACGGGGTGCTGTACGGGAGACTTCCCGGCTACCACCTCTCCGAGCTCGGGCGGCAGATGGCCGACCGGGTCGCCGAGCACCTCGCCGGCCGGGACGTCGTCCATGTCGGTGCCTCCCCGCTGGAGCGCGCGCAGGAGACCGCGACCCCGATCGCCAAGGCGCACGGGCTCGACCTCGCCACCGACGAGCGGCTCATCGAGGCCGAGAACATCTTCCAGGGCAAGACGTTCGGCGTCGGCGACGGGGCGCTGAAGAAGCCCGCCAACTGGAAGTACCTCGTCAACCCGTTCCGGCCGTCCTGGGGCGAGCCGTACGTCGACCAGGTCGTGCGGATGAAGGGCGCCCTGGACACGGCCCGGGACCGGGCCCGCGGGCACGAGGCCGTGCTGGTCAGCCATCAGCTGCCGATCTGGATCCTGCGGTCGTACGTCGAGAACCGCCGGCTCTGGCACGACCCGCGCAAGCGGCAGTGCACCCTTGCCTCCCTGACGACTTTCACATACGAGGGTGACAGGATCGTTTCCGTCGGCTATTCCGAGCCCGCCATCGACCTCGTCCCGGCCCACCTCCGCGCCGGCGCCAAGCCGGTGAAGGGGAAGGACAAGGCCTTCGGAGCGTGAACTCCGGGCTGCTCAGACCGGCTTCATGAGATTAGTCTTAAAATATATGGTTCCTCCTGGAACCTCCCTGTTCGTCCCGCCCTCTGAGTGGGTGACCACCAGAGGACGTGACGAATCGGGGAACCATGCGGACCTTCACCCGAAGGGGAATGCTCGGCGTCAGCGCGGGTGCCGCGGCCGGACTGGGCCTCGCCGGCTGCGGGACCACTCACACATCGTCGGACGGGACGACCCATGCCGGCGGTTCCAGCGGGACCCCCTCCCAAAAGCCCAAGCCCACCGCCCACCCCCTCGGCGACGGCTCCACCTCCCGCACCGGCAAGCAGCCCCACCAGCCCGCCGCCCCCGAGCCGCTCGAACCCGGCCAGACCCCGCCGCAGTTCGTGATCTTCTCCTGGGACGGCGCCGGCGAGGTCGGCACCGGCCTCTTCCCGCGCTTCCTGGACCTGGCCAAGGAGCACGGCGCGTCCATGACCTTCTTCCTCTCGGGGCTGTACCTGCTCCCCGAGTCGAAGAAGCGGCTCTACGACCCGCCGAACAACCCCCGCGGCGCCTCAGACATCGGCTACCTCACCGACGAGCACATCAAGGCGACGCTCGCCAACGTCCACCGGGCCTGGCTCGAAGGGCACGAGATCGGCACCCACTTCAACGGCCACTTCTGCGGCGGCCACGGCACCGTCGGCAACTGGACGCCCAAGCAGTGGCGCAGCGAGATTGACCAGGCCAAGGCGTTCGTGAAGGAGTGGCGGACCAACTCCGGCTGGACCGACCTGCCCTCGCTCCCCTTCGACTACGACAAGGAGCTGGTCGGCGGCCGTACCCCCTGCCTGCTCGGCCAGAACAACCTGCTGCCCACCGCCCGCGAGCTCGGCTGGCGCTACGACGCCTCCTCGCCCGGCGGCCGCCAGGTCTGGCCGGAGAAGAAGCTGGGCATCTGGGACCTGCCGCTGCAGCAGATACCGTTCCCGGGCCGTTCCTTCGAGGTCCTCTCCATGGACTACAACATGCTCGCCAACCAGTCGGTCAACTCGACCAAGGCCCCCGCCTACAACTACCCGGGCTGGCGAAAGCAGTCCGCACAGTCGTACATAGCCGGATTCGAGCGTGCATACACGACGAACCGGGCGCCGTTCTTCATAGGCAACCACTTCGAGCAGTGGAACGGCGGCATCTACATGGACTCCGTCGAGGAGGCCTTCAAGCACATCGCCCGGGAGAAGGAGAAGGGCGCCGACGTCCGGCTGGTCTCCTTCCGGCAGTTCGTGGACTGGATGGACGTCCAGAAGCCGGAGGTGCTGGCGAAGCTGCGCACGCTGGACGTGGGGCAGCGGCCCGCGGCCGGCTGGAAGGGCTTCCTCAAGCAGGGCGCGACGGCCTGAAAAGGGGCGAATCCCGAACCCAGGGGGGTGCGCAAGATCCTCAGAACGGGCATGCGAAACTTTTCACATGAGTACCCGTAGCCGCGCCGTCCTGCTCGGCGCCATGGCCGCCGCGGCAGCCCTGACCCTGTCCGCGTGCGGCAACGGCGGCACGTCCGGCGGAGGTGGCAACACCAACTTCGTCACCGGCAAGGACGGCATCGACACGGTTGCGGAGGGCCACCGCGCGGCGGCCCCCGACCTGTCCGGCAAGACCATCGACGGCAGCACCCTGGACGTCGCGAGCTACAAGGGCAAGGTCGTCGTCATCAACGTCTGGGGCTCCTGGTGCAGCCCCTGCCGGGCCGAGGCGCCCAACTTCGCCTCCGTCGCCAAGGAGTACGCGAGCAAGGGCGTCCAGTTCGTCGGCATCAACACCCGCGACACCAGCACCGGTTCCGCGGTCGCCTTCGAGAAGCAGAACGGCATCGACTACCCGAGTCTGTACGACCCGACGGGCAAGCTGATGCTCCGCTTCAAGAAGGGCACGCTCAACCCGCAGGCCATCCCCTCCACCCTGGTACTCGACCGGCAGGGGAAGATCGCGGCGCGCTCGCTGGCGGCGCTCAGCGAGGAGACCCTGCTGAAGATGATCAAGCCGGTCGTCGCGGAGAAGTGACGTGAGCGCACTCCTCACGGTCGCCGCCGCGACCGACGGACCGAACACGACCGTCCTCAACGGCGCCCTGCTGGTCGCCCTGCCGATCGCGCTGCTCGGCGGACTCGTCTCCTTCTTCTCGCCCTGCGTGCTGCCGCTGGTCCCCGGCTACCTCTCGTACGTCACGGGCGTCGCCGGCACCGATCTCGCGGAGGCCCGGCGGGGCCGGATGGCCACCGGCGCCGCGCTCTTCGTGCTCGGCTTCACCGTCGTGTTCGTGTCGAGCGGGGCCCTGTTCGGCTACTTCGGCCAGGACCTCCAGGAAGAGTCAGGCACTCTCAACAAGGTTCTCGGCGTCCTGATGATCGCAATGGGCCTGTTCTTCATGGGCCTCATGCCCTGGTTCACCCAGCGCGAGTTCCGCTTCCACAAGCGGCCGGTGGCAGGTCTGGTCGGGGCGCCCCTGCTCGGCGCGCTCTTCGGGATCGGCTGGACCCCGTGCATCGGCCCGACGCTCGCCGCCGTGCTGAGCCTCTCCTCCCAGCAGGGAAGCGCGGGCCGCGGTGCCATACTGACCGTCGCCTACTGTCTGGGTCTCGGTGTGCCCTTCGTGCTCACCGCGATCGCCTTCCGCAAAGCCCTCGGCGCCTTCGGCTGGGTCAAGCGCCACTACGTCTGGGTCATGCGCATCGGCGGCACGATGATGATCGTGACCGGTCTGCTGCTGCTGACGGGCGCCTGGGACCGTCTCGTGCAGGACATGCAGTCCTGGTCCGCCGGCTTCACTGTGGGGATCTGATCGATGAGCAAGACCGAAACCGAGCACACCGAGAACACCGAGCCGGACCTCGGCGCGGCGGGCTCCCAGCTCTCCACCGCCCCCGCCGAGCCGCCGGCCGCCCCCGGGCTCGGGGTCGTCGGCTGGGCCCGCTGGTTCTGGCGGCAGCTCACCTCGATGCGGGTCGCGCTGCTGCTGCTCCTGCTGCTGTCGCTGGGCGCGATCCCCGGCTCGCTGATCCCGCAGTCCGGCGCCGACATCAACAAGGTCGCCGACTTCCGGAAGGCCCACAAGACCCTCGCGCCGGTCTACGACAAGCTCGGCCTGTTCCACGTCTACAGCTCGGTGTGGTTCTCGGCGATCTACATCCTGCTGTTCGTCTCGCTCGTCGGCTGCATCATCCCGCGCGCCTGGCAGTTCGTGGGCCAGCTGCGCGGCCGCCCGCCGGGCGCCCCGAAGCGCCTGGACCGGCTCCCCGCGTACACGACCTGGCGGACCGCGGCCGAGCCCGAGGAGGTCCGCGAGGCGGCGCTGAAGCTGCTGAAGAAGCGGCGCTTCCGCGCACACCTCGCCGGGGACGCGGTCGCCGCCGAGAAGGGTTACGTCCGTGAGTTCGGCAACCTGGTCTTCCACGTCGCGCTGATCGTGCTGCTGATCGCCTTCGCCTCCGGCCAGATGTACAAGTCGGACGGCACCAAGCTGGTCGTCGAGGGCGACGGGTTCGCCAACTCGATCCTCCAGTACGACGACTTCAAGTCCGGCTCCATGTTCAGCACCGACGACCTGGTGCCGTTCAGCTTCGACCTGAAGAACTTCCACGCCACCTACCAGACCAGCGGCCCCAGCAAGGGCACGGCGGTCTCCTTCGCCGCGGACGTCGACTACAGCGTAGGGGCCTACGGCAAGTCGAAGCGGACCACCATCAAGGTGAACGAGCCGCTGCACATCGACGACGCCAAGGTCTACCTCGTCAGCCACGGCTACGCGCCCGTCATCACCGTCCGCGACAGCAAGGGCAAGGTCGTCTACCGCGACGCCGTCCCGCTGCTCCCGCTCGACAGCAACGTCACCTCCCAGGGCGTGGTGAAGGTGATGGACGGCTACCAGAACGCCAAGGGCCTCAGCGAGCAGCTCGGCATCTCGCTGTTCTTCCTGCCGACCTACGCCGGCGGGTCCTCGGTGCTCTCCAGCTTCCCGGCGCTCGACAACCCGGTGCTGAACCTGACGCCGTACCACGGTGACCTGGGCGTCGACTCGGGTATCCCGCAGAGCGTGTACCAGCTCGACAAGACCCACATGAAGGAGTTCAAGGACTCCAAGGGGGCGCAGTTCCGGGACAACCTGAAGCCCGGTCAGACCATGCAGCTGCCGAACGGCGCCGGGTCCGTGACGTTCGAGAAGGACGTCAAGGAATGGGCCGGCTTCGAGATCGTCCAGGAGCCCGGCAGCGGCTGGGCGCTGGGCGGCGCGCTCGCCGCGATCTTCGGCCTGGCCGCCTCGCTGTTCATCCAGCGCCGCCGCGTGTGGGTGCGCGCGGTGCGGGGTGCCGACGGCGTGACGGTGGTCGAGATGGGCGGGCTGGGCCGCAGCGAGTCCGCGAAGGTGCCCGAGGAACTCGGCGACCTCGCCGGAATCCTCTACGACCAGGCGCCGGGCGCCCCCGACCCCGACGACACCACCGACGACGACCCCGCAGAATCCCCCGACCCCGAAGTCGTACCTGCCGAAGGGGCTGAGAAGCGATGACTTCCGCCGCCGCAACCGCGCTCGACGCAACCACCCTCGCCGCGACCAACGAGCATCTGGCGAGCATGAGCAACACGCTCGTCTACTCCTCGATGGCCGTCTACACGCTGGCGTTCTTCGCCTACATCTTCGAGTGGCTGCTCGGCAGCCGCAGCCGGGTGGCGCGCACCGCCAACGCGCTCACCACCACGGCGGAGGCGAAGAAGACGCCGGCCGTGACGGTCAAGAAGGCCGGCGGCACCACCGTGCTGGAGCGCCCGCAGGTGGTCGTGCGGTCCGCGGCCGGCTCCCGGGACGTACCGGACGGGCCCGGCGCGCACGGCGGCGACGAGCAGGGCGACCTCTACGGCCGGATCGCGATCTCCCTCACGGTCCTCGCCTTCCTCGTGGAGCTGGCGGGCGTGGTCACCCGCGCGGCCTCCGTGCAGCGGGCGCCGTGGGGCAACATGTACGAGTTCAACATCACGTTCTCCACGGTCGCGGTCGCCGTCTACCTGACGCTCCTCGCCCTGAAGAAGAACGTCCGCTGGCTCGGCCTCTTCCTGATCACCACGGTCCTGCTCGACCTCGGCCTCGCGGTCACCGTCCTCTACACGGCGAGCGAGCCGCTGGTCCCGGCCCTGCACTCGTACTGGCTGTACATCCACGTCTCGACGGCGATCTTCTGCGGCGCGGTCTTCTACGTCGGCGCGGTCGCCACGATCCTGTACCTCTTCAAGGACGCCTACGAGAGCAAGCTGGAGAACGACGGCAAGCCCGGCAGCTTCGCCACCTCGGTCCTGGAGCGCCTGCCGGCCTCGGCCTCCCTCGACAAGTTCGCCTACCGCGTCAACGCGGCCGTCTTCCCGCTGTGGACCTTCACGATCATCGCGGGCGCGATCTGGGCCGGCAGCGCCTGGGGCCGCTACTGGAACTGGGACCCCAAGGAGACCTGGTCCTTCATCACCTGGGTCGCCTACGCCTGCTACCTGCACGCCCGCGCCACCGCCGGCTGGAAGGGCCGCAAGGCCGCCTACCTGGCGATGATCGCCTTCGGCTGCTGGCTCTTCAACTACTACGGCGTCAACATCTTCGTCACCGGCAAGCACTCCTACGCCGGCGTCTGACCCCGTCCGGCCGAGGCCGGTTCCCGTGAGTGATCCAGCTCACGGGAACCGGCCTTCGCCGTACGACAGGGAGAAGGACGTGGACACACATCTGCGAAGACGCATCCGCGCCGGGGACCACGACGCCTTCGCCGCCCTCTTCGACGCCTACGCGCGCTCGGTCTACAACCACGCCTACCGCCTGACCGGCGACTGGACCATCGCCGAGGAGATCGTCTCGCTGACGTTCCTGGAGGCGTGGCGGCTGCGCACGGCCCTCGACGAGGACGGCGGCTCACCGCGCCCCTGGCTGCTGGGCATCGCCACCAACGTCGTGCGCAACCAGCGCCGGGCCGCCCGCAGGCACGCGGCCGCCCTGTCCCGGCTGCCCCGCGAGGAGCCGGTACGGGACTTCGCCGACGAGGTCGCGGGGCGCCTGGACGACGCGGCCCAACTGGCCCTGGTACGCGCCGCGCTGACCGGGCTGCGGCGGCCCGAACGCGAGGTCCTGGCGTTGTGCGTGTGGTCGGGCCTGGACTACGCGGCGGCGGCCGAAGCGCTCGGCGTGCCCGTGGGCACGGTCCGCTCCCGCCTCTCCCGCGCCCGCGCAAAACTCGCGAAACATCTGGAACCCCCGCGTATCCCCGGACAGATGAGAGGTGACCGCACCGACGCGGTCGGGCCCCTGAGGGAGGGAAACCGATGAACCCGATGTCCGAGCAGGACCTTCCGCCGGCCCGTCACCGACTCCTCAAGGAGCATCTGATGACCGAGATCCGACGGGAAGAGCCGCAACGCTCCCGCAGGTGGCTGCGGCCCGCGCTGGCCGGCGCGGCCGTGGCGGCCGTCGCCGCGGTCGCCGTCACCGTGGCCGTACCGTTCGGCAGCGCGTCGCAGCCGCACGCGTCCCGGGAGGCCACAGCCCTCCTCGGCCACATCGCGCTGGCCGCCGAGCACGAGAAGACGCCGGCCGGCATCCGCGACGACCAGTTCGTCTACATCAGGAGCCGGGTCGCGTTCACCGTCTCCGAGAACAACGGCCCCGCGAAGCTGGAACCCGTCCACGACCGGGAGGTCTGGCTGTCGGTGGACGGCACCCGCAACGGCCTGCTGGAGGAGGACACGCCGGACAACGAGCACGTCTCGCTCGGCAAGAAGGACAAGAGGGCCGGCGAGTGGTCGGCCTACTACCGGGACCTGGCCGAGCTGCCGACCGGCACCGGGGCGATGCACGACTGGCTGTACCGGGTCAGCGCCCGCGAGGTCGAGGCCGAACGCCCGGACCGCGACGACGCGGCCTTCACGCTCTTCGGCGACCTGATCAAGGAGTCCCTCATGCCGCCGGAGGTGAGCGCCGCGCTCTACCGGGCAGCCGCGACGATCCCGGGCGTCGACGTGGTCCACCACGTCGAGGACCTGACCGGCAGGAAGGGCGTCGCGATCACCCGCACCAGCGGCAAGGTGCGGGTCCAGCTGATCTTCGACGAGAAGACGTACGCGTTCCTCGGGGAGCGGATGTACGACCAGCACGGCACGTCGATGGGCGGCACGTCGGTCATGGCGCGGGCCGTGGTCGACCGGGCGGGGGAGCGCCCCTAGGGGTGCGGATCCCGGAGGCCGGGGTCAGGCTGGTGTCATGGCCGTCCTGCACCTGCTGACCCGCCTGCCGAGGCCGGCGGACCAGGTCTGGCCCAGCCTCTCCACCCCGGAGGGCCTGGCCGCCTGGTTCACCCCGGCCGACGTCCTGCAACCGAGACTGGGCGGCACGGTCACCCTCGGTGACCTGGGCACGGGCACGGTGACCGCGTGGGACGTCGACCGCGTCGCCGAGTACACGGTCGACCCCGGCGGCAGGATCCGCTTCCACCTGGAGCCCGACGGGACCACCGGCAGCACCCTGCGCTTCACGTACGAGTTCACGGGGGAGGGGGACACAGAACAACGCTGGCGCACCAGATTCGAACGGTTGATTGACTCCGTGGGGTGAAAACCAGGCGCGGAGCGCCGAGTACCGCGCCGCGCAGCAGCTCCCGGCCGTCGCCGCGCAGCCCGGCGACGAAGGCCACCTGGTCGGCGACGCCCTCGGCGCGGTCCCTGAGCACCGCGGCCGGCAGGCCCGGCCCCGGCCCGTCCTGCACGTTGTCGGCGAGCACCAGTGGCCGGCCGAGCCGCTGCATCCGCGGCAGCACGCCCGCGTACGCCTCGGTCAGGTCGGCGAGCAGGGCCCGTACGAGATACCGCTCGGCGTGCGCGCGGGAGGTGCCGCCCGCCCGGAAGTGCCCGGAGAGCAGGATCAGCCCGCGCTGGGCGTGCCCGCCCGCGTTGGGGTAGGTCCGGTACCAGACCGACGCCTTCTGGTGGCGGCGGCTGGCGAAGCCCTCGGCGATCGACTCCAGGGTGGCCTCGACGGCGCCGGAGACCAGCGGCCCGGTCCCGGTCGCGGCGGCGACGACCTTCGCCGCCACCTTCCCGGCCCACCGCCCGGCGAAGCCGCTGACCCACGAACCGCTCTCGTTCAGCAGCAGGATCCGCTCCACCTCGCGCCGGATCCGCTCCGAGTCCGCGTCCCCCCAGCCGCCCGCGGCCGCCGCGACCAGGCCCGACATCAGCCGCGGGAACGTGATCCGCCCGGCGCCGGTCACCGGTTCGGCGAGCTGCTCGGCGACGACCAGCAGCGCCTGCGCGACCGGCGACCAGGACTCGGCGGGCCGCTCCGGCGGCGGGCCCGCGAACTGCGCCTCCGCACAGTCGACGAGCGCGACCGGGGTGTGCCCCTGGTACGCGTCCCGCAACTCACCGAGCACCGCGCTCTTGCCGATCCCCCGGGGTCCGGTCAGCACGACGAACGGCAGCTCACCGGGGTGTTCGAGGGCAAGGACACGATGCTGGTACGGCCGTGACCCGACGATTCTCGGCACGAGCCCGGCCGGCTCGACGTCGAACAGCGCCCCGCGCCCGTGCAGCCGTCTGTGCAAGGCAGTCCCCCCTCAACACAAGTGTAGGAAGGGGGAGTTGCTCCGGGCCAGATCGGGTGGTGGCTGTTGGGTCACGAATCCTGACGCTGTGAGATCAGCCGACGGTGATGGAGTCCAGCTTCTCCCGCAGATAGACGTGCGAGTCGACCGGCGGGTAGGCGACCCGGCCGACCGGCGCCGGGACGGACTCGACGAGGGTGCCCGGGGTGCACTCGCCGAAGTAGACGAGGGACATCAGCTCCTCGGCGGGCGCGTCCGTGGGCGGCGGCAGCACCCGGTGCCGGCCGGACCGCCACCGGTCGCCGGTCCAGCGGGCCATCAGGTCGCCGATGTTGATGGTGAAGGCGGCCGGGTCGAAGGGCGCGTCCTCCCAGCCGCCCTCGTCCGTGTACACCTGGAGCCCGCCCCTGCCGGCCTGCCGGTCCAGGATGGTCACCGTCCCGAAGTCGGTGTGCGGCCCGATCCGGAACTGGCCCGGCGCGGGCTCGCCGAGCACGTCGGTCCCCGGGTACCAGTTGATGTTGAAGCCGTACGTCGGGTGGTCCATGTGCCGGGAGAAGAAGTCCCGTTCGAGCCCGAGCGCGTACCCGAGCAGGGACAGCAGCTCCTTCTCCAGCTCGGCCATCCGGTCCAGGTACTCCGCGCAGAGCGTGCGCAGTTCCGGCACCTCGGCCGGCCAGACGTTGGGCGCGTACCACTCCGCGTCGACGACCGGGTCCTCGAACGGCTCGTGGGTCGCGAAGGTCAGCGACTCCTTCAGGTCGGGCGGGGTCTCGGTGCCCTCCGAGTAGCCGTTGGCCTCCGCGCCGGGCCCGAGCCAGCCGCGCCCGCCGACCTTCGCCTCGTACGCCTGCTTGGCCTCGGCGGGAAGGGCGAAGAACCGGCGCGCGGCCGCCCGGACGGCGGTGCGCAGCTCCGCGTCGACCCCGTGCCCGGTGACGAGCAGGAAGCCGGCGGTCTGCAGGGCGGAGTCGACGGTCCGGGCGAGGTCCTCGCGGGCCGTGGGGTCACCGTCCAGCCAGGGACGCAGATCGATGGTGGGGATACGCGGCCTGGGCTCACTCACCGATGTCCTCATTCCACAGAGCCGGGTTGTCGTTGATGAAGTCGCGCATCATCGCGGTGCACTCCTCGTCGTCCAGCAGGACGATCTCCACACCGTGTTCGGCGAGCCACTCGTGGCCGCCGTGGAAGGTGGCCGCCTCGCCGATCACGACCCGGGAGATGCCGAACTGCCGGACCAGGCCCGAGCAGTACCAGCACGGCGACAGGGTCGTCACCATCGTGGTGCCCCGGTACGACCGCTGCCGGCCCGCCGCGCGGAAGGCGGCCGTCTCCGCGTGCATCGAGGGGTCGCCGTCCTGGACGCGCCGGTTGTGGCCGCGGCCGAGCAGGGTGCCGTCGGCGCCGTAGAGCGCGGCGCCGATCGGGATGCCCCCCTCGGCGAGCCCGGCGCGGGCCTCGGCCACGGCGGCGGCGAGCCGGGCCCGGTTCTGTGACTGATCCATGCCTTCACTCTCCCGTGGCCGAAACACGAGGGCAACGTGCGGAAAGTAGCCTCCGGGCAACCCCCGGCCGGACGAAATGTCAGCGGCCGTGCCCGTCCCCTGGAGGCCGCCGTGCCCGCACTCACCCTCCGCGAAGTCCTGGCCCTCGACCCGGTGCGGGCGGCCCGCCCCGAACTCCTCGCCGGGGAGGACGCCCTGGACCGTCCCGTCCGCTGGGTGCACTCCAGCGAGGTCTACGAGGGCGCCAACTTCCTCGACGGCGGCGAACTCCTCCTCACCAACGGCTTCGGGCTCACCGACGCGGGCGACGAGGTCCGCCGCCGGTACGTGCGGGAGCTGGCGGCGCGCGGGGCGGCCGGGCTCGCGGTGGAGGTCGGGCGCGCGCTGCCCGGCATGCCGCCCGAGGTGACCGACGAGGCCTGCCGGCTCGGCCTGCCGCTGCTCGCCCTGCACCGGGTGGTGCCCTTCGTGCGGATCGCCGAGGCCGCCAACCGGGCGATCGTGGCCCGGGGCCTGTCCGGCCGCCGTACGGTCGTGCGGACCTGGGGCGACGACCACGCGGTGGCGCTCCTCGCCGACCTGGCCGACGGGCAGGCCCTCAACCAGCCGGAGGTGGAGGCGCGGGCCGCCCTCGCCGGGTTCCATCCCGGCCCCGGCGCCCGGCTGCTCGGCGTCTCGCTGCACGGCAGCCGGGGCGTGGGCGCGGTGGACCGGGCGGTCCGGGCACTGGGCGGGGCCGGGGTGCTGCGGGCCGCGTTCCCCGGGGACGTCCTGGCGCTGCTCGCGGTACCGGCCGCGGTCCCCGGCGATCCCGTGCGGGCCGTGCAGGAGGCGTTCCGGGGCGCCGCCGAGGCGGGGGCCACGGTCGCCGTCGGCCACGCGGTCGGCCCCGGCGGCTGGCTGCACTGGAGCGAGACGCTGCGCGCCGCCCGCACCACCCTCGAACTCGCGCTGACCGTGCCGCCCGCCGAACCGGCCGTGCCCGAGGGCCCGTCGGTGACCTCGGCCCGCGCCCTCGCCCTGGAGCGGGAGCTGACCCGGGGCGGCGTCGCCGCCAACCGCGACCGGCTCGCCGCGCTCGTCCAGCACGCCCTCGGCCCGCTGCTGGCCTGGGAGGCGGCCCACCCCAGCGACCTGGTCCGCACCCTGGAGGTGCACCTGCGGCACGGCTGCTCCCCGACCCGCACCGCCGCCCTCCTGCACATCGGCCGCCAGTCCCTCTACCAGCGCCTGGAACGCATCGAGTCCCTCCTCGGCCTGGAGATCGACGACCCCGACCTGCTGGGCGAACTCCTGACGGCGGCCTGCGCGCACCGGGTGGTGCGGGGGACGGGCGCGGGGACCGGGACGGCGGTGGCGGGCGGGGCACGGACGGCGGCTGCCTGAGCGACCCGGGGTTCCCGCCGCACCTGCCTGGCCTCACCCGTCCGGGGCTGTGCCGCGCGCACGCGCACGCCTCCGAGTGCGCGCCCCGCGGGCCGCACGCACGCTGGCAGGGTGGCGATGATCGTGACGGTGGTGTCGGTGCCGGACGGGGGCACGACGACGGTCTCCGTGCCCGAGGCACGCCGGCGGCTCGCCACCGACCCCTTTCTGTTCCTCCGTGTCGAGCTGTCGGAGGAGGAGCCGGGGCAGGAGGAGGAGCCGGTCGTGCGGCGGCTCGGTCTTGACGGTGCGGAGCTGGAGTGGTTCGGCAGGCGGGGGGAGTCCGCGCGGGCCGACTTCCTCGGGGAGACCGCAGCGTTCGTGGTGCCGGTGGTCCGTGACCGCGAGGTCGACCATGTGCACGTCCTGGCGGGCGAGCGTTTCCTGGTGGTCGTCCACTGGGGCCGGCCCACCCTGGCGGCGGACATCACCGCGCAGCTGCGGCGGGAGCGGCCGCACGACGCCGTGGCCACCCTGTTCCTGCTGCTCCAGGAGGCGCCGACGACGTTCCGGCGGGCCGCGGTGCGGGCGCTGCTGCGGGTGGAGGAGCTGGAGGACGACATGTTCGAGGGGCGGCGGCCCGAGCAGGTCTATCTCCTCTCCCAGCAGCGCCGCTGGGCCGCCCTCCTGCACCACTCGCTGCTGCCCTACCTCCAGGCCGTCGAGGAGGTGGTGACCCGCAGGATGATGAGCCCCGACTTCCCGGCGGAACGGCAGCGGCTGGCCCGGGAGTTCCAGCGGGCGGCGCGCCTGGTCCTCGCGGACATCGAGTCGCTCCAGGACGCCGCCCGCCGGGCCTTCGCCAGCTACGGCTCCCTGGTCGCGGGCGAACAGAACGGTGTGATCAACCGGCTGGCGATCGTGTCGGTGATCTTCCTGCCGCTGTCGTTCCTGACCGGGTTCTTCGGCATGAACTTCGAGTTCCTGACGAACCGGCTGGAGACCCGCGACGAGTTCTGGCTGCTCGCCGTGGGGCTCCAGCTGGTCGCCGTGGTCGGCTCGCTGTTCCTCCTGCACCGCAGCCGGATCTGGCGGCGGCTGCGGGACGACGACTAGCGCGTGCGCCTGCGCAGCGCCGCGTACAACAGGGCGCTGATCGCGAAGCCGACCACCGGCGTGATGTCGCCGAAGGCGGGGTGGTGCTTCGGGACCCAGCCCACGTAGTCCTCCTGGTTGGAGAAGAGGGGGACGGAGACCGCGACGCCGATCAGAAGTGAGGCGAGACCGGGCCAGTTGGTGAAGGAGCGGTCGGCGAGGCGGGCCGAGAGTTCCTCGTCCGTCGCCGTACGGCGCTGCAGCCACCGTTCCACCAGCACGACTCCCAGCCAGGGTGCCACCCAGTACGCGATGACCAGCAGGAACGCCTCGTAGGCCGCGCCCGCGTCGTCCAGGGAGGCCCAGGCGGCCGCGGTACCGGCGATGCCCGAGACCACGACCAGGGCGCTGCGGCTCAGCCAGGTGGGGAGCTTCAGGCCGAAGGAGGCGATGGAGATCGCGCCGGAGTACACGTTGAGGGCGTTCGCCGAGACCCCGCCGAGCATGATGGCGAGCAGGACGAGGTCACCGAGCCAGCCGGGGAGGTGGCCGGTGAAGGCGGCCGTCGGGGTGGCGTCCTTCGGGGCGATGATGGTCGCCGAGGCCGCGCCGATGACGGCGACGACGGAGACCGACACGAACAGGCCGACGGCCGGCCACAGGACGGTCTTCACCTTGTTCGCGGTGCGCGGCAGGTAGCGGGAGTAGTCGGTGGCGTACGGGTTCCAGCCGGCCGCGTAGCCCCAGGCCGCGCTGAACGCGAGCAGGAAGCCGCCGACGCCGCCGCCCGAGCCGCCCCCGCCGAGGTCGGCGTCCTTGAAGGTCCACACCCCGGCCAGCAGGAAGACCACCGCGAGCGCCGGGAACGCGTACTTCTCGAAGGTGTGCACGAAGTTGTGGCCGATGAAGCCGATGAGGATCTCGGCGACCACGACGAGGAGAAGGGAGGGCAGCGGGCGCAGGCCGGTCAGCGTGTTCAGGGCGAAGGCGGCGCTGACGCTGTTCACCGCGAACCAGCCGACGCCCGCGAGCAGGCCGTTGGCGGCGGAGGGCAGGATGTTGCCGAGGAAGCCGAACGAGAAGCGGCCGATCACCATCTGCGGGACGCCGAACCGGGGCCCGTCCAGTGACAGCACGCCCTGGGTGACCGCGCCGATCGCGGTGCCCAGCAGGATCGCGGCGGTCGCCGTCCAGAAGTCGAGGCCGAAGAAGAGGACCGCGATCACGCCGATGTAGACGGTCGCGAACTCGATGTTGGGGGACGCCCAGGTCCAGAGCAACTGGAGCGGGCTGCCGTGGCGTTCGGCGTCGGGGATCGGTTCCGAGCCCGCCGCCTCCACGGCGATGACCCGGTCGCCGTACTCGGGCGCGATGCTGGTGGTGGAACCGGCGGGAGCAGTCGTCATACGAGGTAAGTGTCGGGACCGCTGCCGGTGCGGCCCAGGGGCGCACTGTCCGCTTCGGGCGGCTCACCGGCGTACAACCTGCACGCAGGCGAGGACTTCCGGAGGCGCGGTGCCGCCGGAAGTCCTCGGACGATACCTCCGGGCAGGCCCGGGTCAGCCGTTGGTGCAGGTGTTGGCCGCCGCCGGGTTCAGCAGGCCGATGACGTCGATGCTGTCGCCGCACAGGTTCACCGGGATGCTGACCGGGACCTCGATGACGTTGCCCGACACCACACCCGGGCTGTTGGACGCGGTACCGGTGGCGTCGGCGCCGTTGTCGGCGAACGCGGCGGTGCTGCCGCCGAGGGCGAGGGCGGCGGCGAGGGCGCCGGTGGCGGCGAGGGAACGGATGCGCATGCCAGTCTCCAAGGTGTCTGGATGTCAGAACGCGTCCATCACAACCGCCTGCCACCGGGCCCGCATGCGCTGCTGGGCCGATCGGCGCAACCGGCCCCGGACCGGGGCCCGGTGCCGGCGCTCACGTCACGCGGCGAGGCGGTCCGCCAGTTCCTTCGCCTTGCTGGCCGCGTCCTGCAGGGCGCGCTCGCGGGAGGCCTCGTAGAGCGGCACGAGCTCGGCCATCGCCGGGTTCTGCGGGGCCATCGTCAGCTCCGGCACGATGAAGTCGACGTCCAGGCCGAGGCCGTCGGAGAGCAGCGCGGTCAGGTAGTTCTGGACGTACTCGAACGGCTCGCGCGGGGTGCCCGGCGCGTACGAGCCGCCGCGGCTGGCGACGACGGTGACCGGCGTGCCCTTGGCCGAGGGGTTCTCGCCCATCGTGCGGTTGAACAGGACCACGTTGTCCAGCCACGCCTTGAGCGTCGACGGGATCGTGAAGTTGTACATCGGGGCGCCTATGAGCACCGCGTCCGCCTGCTCCAGCTCCTCGATCAGCCGCACCCGGGCCGCGAAGGCGTCCGCCTGCTCCGGGCTGTGGGTGGCGGGGTCGGCGAAACCGGCGGTGTGGGCGGCCGCGGTCAGGTGCGGTACGGGGTCCGCCGCCAGGTCGCGGTAGATCACCGTGCCCTCGGGGTGCTGCGCCAGCCACGCCGTGCGGAAGGCGTCGGTGACGGCACGGGAGGAGGAGGCCCCGCCCGGGAGCAGGGACGAGTCGATGTGGAGAAGGGTGGCCATGAGAGGTCTCCGGATACACGGGCCCAGGGCAGAGCCGCAGGGGCTGAGAATTCGTACTCAGCTATAGATAACACAGGTGCTTACTTTTTTTCACCCCCTTCCTTTTGGTGTGGCTGTACCCTGATGCCATGGCGGTGGAGCAGGTCCATGACCCGGAAGCGTGCAAGGGCGTCGACGACGGCATCACGCGCGTCTTCCAGGTGCTCGGCAAGCGCTGGAACGGCCCGATCCTGTCCGTCCTGATGGATCAGCCCACGCACTTCGCCAGCCTGCGCCGCGCCATCCCCGGCATCAGCGAACGCATGCTCTCCGACCGGCTCGCCGAACTCGCCGCGGCCGGACTCGTGGTCCGCGAGGTCGACGAGGGCCCGCCGCTGCGGGTCTCCTACCGGCTCACCGCACAGGGGGCGGCCCTGGAGCCGTCGCTGAAGGCGCTGGGGGAGTGGGCGCGGGAGCACCTTCCCGACTCGCCCTGCTGACCGGCTCCGGCCCGGCGGCGCCGACTTGCGGGGGGCGCTATGCCCGGAAGGTGGCCCGGTAGTCCGCGGGGGACGTGCCGACGTGGCGGTGCAGCGCACGCCCGGCCGCGACGGCGCCGCGGACGCCCCGTCTCACGCTGGTCCGCAAGGGCAGACCCGGGGGCAACTTGCCCTGAGGGAACCGAAATCGGTCAACCACCGGTGTCGGCGGTCCTATGCTGACCGGGTCTTCGGGAGTCAGCGGTGCGGGAGGGGTCGTGGCAGCTCTGGAGCCCGGCGATCCACGCTCTGTCGGGGAGTACCAGCTGCTGAGGCGGCTCGGCGCGGGCGGGATGGGCCGGGTCTTCCTCGGCCGTTCGCCGGGCGGCCGGGCCGTCGCCGTGAAAGTGGTCCATGCCGAACTGGTCGCGGGACAGCCCGAGTTCAGGTCACGGTTCCGGCGTGAGGTGGAGGCCGCCCGCAAGGTGAGCGGTGCCTTCACCGCACCGGTCGTGGACGCCGACCCGGACGCCCCGCTGCCCTGGCTGGTCACCAGCTACATCGCCGGGCCCTCGCTGCAGGACGCGGTCGCCGAGCGGGGGCCGCTGCCCGCCGCCACCGTGCTCGATCTCGCCGCCGGGCTGGCCGAGGCGCTCACGTCGATCCACGCGGCCCAGCTGGTGCACCGGGACCTCAAGCCGTCGAACGTGCTGCTCGCCGAGGACGGGCCGCGGGTCATCGACTTCGGTATCGCGCGGAGCGTGGAGTCCGCGACGATCACGCAGGCGGGGCTGATGGTCGGCTCGCCCGGCTTCATGTCCCCGGAGCAGGTCGCGGGCAGTGAGGTGACCGGCGCGAGCGACGTGTTCGCGCTCGGCGCGGTGCTGGCGTTCGCGGCCACGGGCGGCAACCCGTTCGGCGACGGGCCCACCCCGGCCCTGCTCTACCGCGTCGTCCACGACGATCCCGACATCACCGCCGTCACCGACCCGGCCCTCGCCTCCCTCGTCGCGGACTGCCTGGCCAAGGACCCGGCCGGGCGGCCCACCCCGCGCGAGATCCTGGCCCGGATCGGCCCGGCGGCAGATGCCACCGCCTTCCTCGCGAGACCCGCAGCCGATCCCCGGGCCGGCTTCACGCGCCCGGCGCCGCAGCCCGTTGCGGCGACCCGCCCGGTCACCAGGCTCGCCCCGGCGCCGCAGCCGGTGCCCCAACGCCGGAACCCGGGCACGAGCCGCCGTACCCTGCTCGTCTCCGGGGGAGCGCTGGCCGTCGCCGCGATCGCCGCCGTACCGGTCGCACACCTGGTCAACCGGGGCAAGGCCAAGTCCCCGCAGCACTCGGCCGGTTCGGGTTCCGTCTCCGTCCCCTCGCCGCTGGACGCCTGGCCGCTGGACGAGACCTCGGGCGCGGTCGCCGCCGACGACACCGGCCGGTACGACGGCGCGGCCACCGCGGTCGGGTGGGGGCGGGGCAAGGACGGGGCCGCGCTGTTCGACGGCGGCACCAGCCAGATCGCGACCGCGGGACCGGTGCTGCGGACCGCGAAGGGCCGCAGCTTCACCGTCTCGGCGTGGGTGGCCCTGAGCAGGGTGCCGTCGTTCTTCGCGACCGCCGTCAGCCAGGACGCGCAGGACGTCAGCGGCTTCTACCTCCAGTACTCGGCCGCGGAGAACCGCTGGGCCTTCGCCCGCCCCGACCTGCGCGCCCTGTCGTTCACGGTCCCGAAGCCGGACGTCTGGACCCACCTGGTCGGCGTCTACGAGGGCCTCCGCAACCAGCTCCTCCTGTACGTCGACGGCGTCCAGGAGGCCGGCATCAACGACAGCAACCCCGTCGCCGCCCACGGCCCCCTCCTCATCGGCCGCGCCACCACCGCCGGCACCCCCGCCGACTGGTTCCCCGGCTCGATCAAACAGGTCCAGGTGTTCCAGCGGGCGCTGACGGCGGCGCAGGTCAAGGCGCTGCTGTAGCGGCCCTGTTCGAATCGAATGCCGTCGACGGCAACACCGTAAAACCCATTCGTGTCCGCCTTGACAGCGGGCTGCCGCCCCTTGTAGAGAAATACCTCCGAACAACTCCGAAGCGAAGAGTGCGCTCTGGCCCGGGAAGAGCAGCACTCTTCCCGGGGTGCGCCTTCCGGAATAGGTACATGTATGCGAATCGCTAGGCGGCTGGACAATCCGGGACCGAGCTGCGCCGGTGACGTGAACTGTCCGGCAGTATTCTCGACATCAACGGGTGATGTGGCCTTCATCGGGCGTACAGCATCGCCTGAGATGAGGGAAACGCTACCCGTCGGCTCGGGCGTGGGCGATGGTGAAGAGCTCGTCGTGGTCCCGAGAGAGGTTCTCATCAGTGCCGGCTGGAATCCACCCGGCGCATGATCCCGGTGGCGTGGCCGTGCAGGCGACCCCTGGTCAGGCCACGCCCCTGCTATCCGATCGGCGAGCGTAGGAGAGTTCCGCGAGATCGTAGAACTTGCGCATGTGTCCGCCATGCGGAGTCGCACGGTTGCGGGCCGATCGCGATGATTCCCAGAAATCGCGCAGGATGTCGTTGCTGAAGGCGTGGAAAAGACACTCCTCCAGTTCGTCGTCGGTGAGGTAATCGAGCTCGTAGCACATGCTGTGGTGGGACATGATCAGGTTGCAGTAGAGGTACTGCTTCCTCTTCTCGTCCGTATCCGCTAATCCATAGATCGGCCAGCACTTCATCAGCGCGGGGTCATTGATGGCCATCTCCAGAAGCTGGATATGACGAGCGCGTACCGCCGCCTCCGCCGAGCGCTGCACCGTCTTGTGCTGGCCCTGGGTGCTCTCGCGTTGCAGGCACAGTTCGGCCGTCTGGGCCTCCAGCACTTCCCGGTGCATTCGAGCCTCGTCGTTCTGGTGCCGGAAGGTGCGGGCTATGTAGATGAGGACCACGACGGAGGTGGCGGCAGCGGCGGCACCGTACGCCTGGCCTGCGTTGCTGGTGGCCGAGGACTGGATGGCGGGAAGACTGGTGAGCAGCATGGTGAGTCCGGCCGAGCCGGCGCATGCTGCCAGAGTGGTGATTCCGAGTATGCAGGCTTCTCGCATATGGCTCGACATGGCCATGGTGTCCTCCGCTGCCCCCGAGGCGTGCCCGACGCCTCTCAGAGTGGATTTCCCCTCTGGTCATATGGCAAAAACCGTCGAGGTGAAGCACGCAAAGGGCGCACGAGGGGGCATGCCGTGGGTGGAAGATCGGACAACCGTGATGACCTCTGGCTGACCCCTCGGCAGGCATCGCGACGTCATGCAAATCACGAACGTCACATCGTCGTTGACGGCCGGATCGCCTCCGGTGACCGACGGCCGTGCATCGGCGCGCCTGCCGTACGCCGTTGCGCAAACACCGAGGATGCTTTCGCGCTTTCGGAACCGGAAACTACTCTTCCCTTTTCCCGTCGCCAATATCGGCACGTCGGCCTATTCAACGGGAGGTGGGGACGTTCTGACAATCAGTCGGTGCGCGGATCGTCCGGCTTCAGCGACTTCAGGAACTCCGGGTTGTCGTCCGGCGCGACCCAGCGCTCGCGCGGCTGCCGGGTCCTGCCCGCCACCAGCCAGGCCACCGGGCCGACCAGGACCTCGCCGAAGAGCAGGATGATGAACACCCACGCCAGCTTCGGCAGGGCACGGACCTCGTCCTCGGGGGTGTTCAGGCAGTCCACGAAGGCGTAGATCCACAGTGCGAGGACCAGCAAGTAGGGCAGATACCTGAGCATGGCGGCCACACTACTGAAGTCGGCAGCGTGATGTCGGTGGGGGAAGCCGGTCGGGCCGGCGTCATCAGGAGCCGGCACCGGACGGCAGCGGACGGCACCGGACGGCAGCGGACGTCAGTGGACGATGGACACGATCCGGCACGCGGCTTCGGCGAGTCGTCGGTCTCCACGGACCCGGGTGCGGGACAGGGCGTCCGCGGGATCGATGCCGCGCGTGCACAGCCGCCAGAGGATCTCCGTGTCCAGCAGGACCACCGTGGTGGGCCGAGCGGTCGGTGCTACGGCCAACGACCACTTGTCCGCCGTGGCGGTCGCCGTCCAGCTGCCGCCGCCGGGGCCCTCGGCGATGACCTGGACCTGCGCCCCGATCGGTGCCGACGTGCTGCGGAGCGTGTGGGGCAGCGCCCGCATGAAGGTGTCGAGGACCAGGGCCAGGGCGCGCGGCTCCGGGTCGGTGCCGTGGCCGACGGCGTGCCGGATCTGCTGCCGGTGGGTCCAGTGCTCGGTGAACTCCCGGGCGATGTCCAGCCACGCCGGCGCGGGGTCGGCGCCGGCCCACGACACGCCCAGGTCGGCGACCGCGCCGAGGTCGGCCGTGGCGAACCGCTGGGCGAGCCGGGTACCTGCCGCGGCCAGGGCGTCGATGAGCGAAGCGGGGCTGTCGGCGGCGTGCAGCTCGACCCACTCCTGGTTCGTGCGGTGGATGAATGCCTCCAGCGTCTCGCCGTCGGCGAAGCCGTTCCGGTGGTCGTGGCCGAGACGGCTGCAGTAGGTGCCGAGGAGGTGGACGGCAACGTTGTGCACCGTCCAGTGCCCGGCCGCCGTCTTGCCCCAGTCGGCGGGCGTCAGGCCACGCAGGGTGTCGAGCAGCGACCTGAGCTCCGGACCGAACAGCGCACGCGCGTCGACCGGGTGCCCCAGCCAGGAACTGCCGGACACCCCGGACACGCCGTCGGACTCGGGACTCATGGCCACAGCCTGTCAGCCAGGAGCCGTGGCCTGCCACCGGATACTCCCGCGTTCGGCAGCGGGTGCCCGAGGCTGCGGACCGGCACCCCGGCATCATGGTTCTCGTCCGACGGGAGGGGAAGCGGTGGGGGTGCGTGGCTGGTCTCGCAGGAGCCGGGTGGCGGTCGGAATGGCCGTGGTGGGGCTGGTCGCCGGGGGCGCTCTGGTCGCCGGTGAACTGGACTCGCCGGTGTTCGGGCTGGCGCAGGGGCCGTTCGCCCGGGACCCGGCGTGTGCGCGGCTCGCCGACCGGTACCCGCACCGGCTCGGGGGTGTCGCCCGGGACCGGGTGACCTTCGAGGGACTCGCCGTGTGGGGGCACGGGGCGGTGGAGCTGCGGTGCGGGGTGAACCCGCCGGGCCCGACCACGGACGCGTGCGTCAGCGTGGATGGCGTCGACTGGGTGTGGCGGGAGACGGCTGGGGACGGCCGCAAGAAGCTGGTCACCTACGGCCGCAGTCCCGCCGTGGAGGTCTCGGTCGCCGGCTCCGTGGCGGGTCTCGACGGGGTGCTGGTGGACCTGAGCCACCTGATGGCGCCGCTTCGGGAGGGCGCCAAGTGCCTTGCCTCCAGCGACAGTTGACCGGGTGCGCTACTCCGCCAGCAGCGGCCCGGTGACGGCGCGGACGTCTGCCTCCGTCAGGGGGCTGAGGTACTTCGCGGCGATCTTCCCGCGCCGGTCGATGAAGAGGGTGTACGGCAGCGCCTGCGGCAGGTATCCCTTCGGCAGCCGGACGAGCTTGCGGCTGCCGGGGTCGTGCAGGCTCGGGTACACCAGGTCGTGCTCGTCCTGGAACGCCCGCCCCTTGTCCTGCCGGGCGTCCGTGTCCACCCCGAGCACCTGGACGCCCTTCGCCGCCAGCGCCCGCTGCGCCCTGGACAGTTCGGGTGCCTCGGCGCGGCAGGGCCCGCACCAGGACGCCCACACGTTGAGGACGACGACCTTGCCGCGGTAGCCGGCGAGGCTGACCGGCGTGCCGTCGAGGCTGCTGCCGGTGAGGTCGGGGGCCGCCTTCCGGTCGGCGGCCGGTATCCGGGTCAGCGGGGAGACCGGCGACCCGGCGGCCTCCCGGGCCGGAGCACAGCCGACGGCGAGCACGAGCAGCGGGGCGAGGAGCGGGGCGAGCAGCGGCAACCGGCGACGACGTCTCACGGCCGACGAGTATGCAGGGGGCGGTGGGCGGGCCCGGACCCCGGGTGGCCGATACTGGGACACATGGCTTACGACGATCTTCGCTCCCTGCTCCGGGCACTGGAGCGCGAGGGAGACCTCAAGCGTGTCAAGGCCGAGGTCGACCCGTATCTGGAGGTCGGGGAGATCGTCGACCGGGTGCAGAAGGCCGGTGGACCGGCGCTGCTCTTCGAGAACGTGAAGGGGTCGGACATGCCCCTCGCGATGAACGTGTTCGGCACCGACCGGCGGCTGCTCAAGGCCCTCGGCCTGAAGTCGTACGGGGAGATCTCCGAGAAGATCGGCGGGCTGCTGCGCCCCGAGCTGCCGCACGGCTTCGTCGGTGTGCGCGAGGCGTTCGGGAAGCTCGGCGCGATGACGCACGTACCGCCGAAGAAGGTGAAAGAGGCACCGGTGCAGGAGGTCGTCCTGACCGGCGACGACGTCGACCTGGACCAGCTCCCGGCGCTGTTCACCTGGCCGAAGGACGGCGGCTCCTTCTTCAACCTGGGGCTGACCCACACCAAGGACCCCGAGACCGGCATCCGGAACCTGGGCCTGTACCGGCTCCAGCGGCACGACCGCAACACCATCGGCATGCACTGGCAGATCCACAAGGACAGCCGCAACCACTACCAGGTGGCGGCGCGGAAGGGGGAGCGGCTCCCGGTCGCGATCGCCTTCGGCTGCCCGCCCGCCGTCACCTACGCCTCCACCGCCCCGCTCCCCGGCGACATCGACGAGTACCTCTTCGCCGGGTTCATCGCCGGCAAGCGGATCGAGATGGTCGACTGCAAGACGGTCCCGCTCCAGGTCCCGGCGAACGCCGAGGTCGTCCTGGAGGGCTGGCTGGAGCCGGGCGAGATGCTGCCCGAGGGCCCGTTCGGCGACCACACCGGCTTCTACACCCCGCAGGAGCCGTTCCCGGCCCTGACCATCGACTGCGTGACGATGCGCAGGCGTCCGCTGCTCCAGTCGATCGTCGTCGGCCGCCCCCCGACGGAGGACGGCCCCCTCGGCCGGGCCACGGAACGCTTCTTCCTGCCCCTGCTGAAGATCATCGTCCCGGACATCGTGGACTACCACCTCCCCGAGGCCGGCGGCTTCCACAACTGTGCGATCGTCTCGATCGACAAGAAGTACCCGAAGCACGCGCAGAAGGTCATGCACGCGGTCTGGGGGGCGCACATGATGTCGCTCACCAAGCTGATCGTGGTCGTCGACTCCGACTGCGACGTCCACGACCTGCACGAGGTCGCCTGGCGGGCCCTCGGCAACACCGACTACGCCCGTGACCTCACGGTCGTGGAAGGCCCCGTCGACCACCTCGACCACGCCTCCTACCAGCAGTTCTGGGGCGGCAAGGCGGGCATCGACGCGACGAAGAAGTGGCCCGAGGAGGGCTACACACGGGACGGGGGCTGGCCGGACATGGTCCTGTCGGACCCGGATACGGCGGCCCTCGTGGACCGCCGCTGGAAGGAGTACGGCCTGTGAGTTCCGCCTCCGCAGCCCTCCCGCAGCCGGGACGGACGAAAGCCTTCCTGCGCCTGGTGATGATCGAGCACTCGGTCTTCGCCCTGCCCTTCGCGTACATCGCCGCGCTGACCGCGATGTTCGAGCTGGACCGGAACATCCACTGGGGCCGGCTGCTCCTGGTCACGATCTGCATGGTCGGCCTGCGCACCTTCGCCATGGCCGTCAACCGGATCATCGACCGCGAGATCGACGCCCGGAACCCGCGCACCGCCCACCGCGAGCTGGTCACCGGCGCGATGAGCGTCAGGCACGCCTGGACCGGCGCGCTGATCGCGGTCGCGGTCTTCCTCGGCTCGGCGGCCCTCCTGAACCCCCTCTGCCTGGCCCTGGCCCCCGTCGCCGTGATCCCGATGGTGGTCTACCCCTACGGCAAGCGGTTCACGAACTTCCCCCAGGCCATCCTCGGCCTCGCCCAGGCCATGGGCCCGATCGGCGGCTGGCTGGCGATCACCGGCGAGTGGTCCTGGGACGCGGTGATCCTCGGCCTCGCCGTCGGCATCTGGATCGGCGGCTTCGACCTGATCTACGCCTGCCAGGACGTCGAGACCGACCGCGAGATCGGCGTCATGTCGGTCCCGGCCCGCTTCGGCATCCCGGCGGCGATCTGGGGCGCCCGGGTCTGCCACGCGGTGGTGACCGGCCTGTTCGTCTGGTACGCCGTGGTCACCCACGCCGGCGCGTTCTTCTGGCTGGGCCTGGTGATCGTCGCCGGCGCCTTCGCCTACGAACACTCCATCGTCCGCCCGCACGACCTCTCCCGCCTGAACCGCGCCTTCTTCAGCGTCAACGGGTTCATCGGGATTGCCCTCTTCGTGTGCGCGCTGCTGGACCTGCTGGTCCGGGGCCTGAGCGTCTGAGTACGGTCGGTCACCGTGGACCCGTCCTGAACTCGCCGGGTCGCGCCGGTACGCTCAAGATGTGAACGCAGGAGAAACGCAGCGCGTGCCTTGGATCGTGGGGGTGTCCGGGGCGTCCGGAACGCCGTATGCCGCTGCTGTGCTGCGTGCCCTGCTGGACGCGGGGGAGAGCGTCGACCTGGTGGTCAGCCGGGCCTCGCGGCTCACCCTGCTGGACGAGACCGGGATCTCCTTCCGGGACGCGCACTGGCAGGACGACCTGGGCGAATGGCTGGCGCGGGGGGCCGACGGCAAGCCGGGCACCTTCGCGGCCGACCTGGCCCGGGTGCGGTACTGGAGCGCCGGGGACCTGGCCGCGGGGCCGTCCTCCGGGTCGTACCCGGCGAAGGGCATGCTGATCGTGCCGGCGTCCACCGCCGCCGTCGCCGGGGTCGCCCTCGGCCTCTCCAAGGACCTGCTCCAGCGGGCGGCCAGTGTCACCCTGAAGGAGCGCCGCCCGCTCGTCGTCGCCGTCCGCGAGACCCCGCTGAACGGCCAGACCCTGCGCCACCTGGTCACCCTGGACGACCTCGGGGCGGTCGTCGTCCCGACCTCCCCCGCCTTCTACGCGGGCGCGACCCACATCCAGGACCTGGTCGACTTCGTCGCCGGGCGGGTGCTGGACGCGGCGGGCGTCGGGCACCGGCTCTACCGCCGCTGGGAAGGGGACCTCGGCGGCGGAAGCAAGTAGCACCACCCCCCGGCACCACCTCCGCACCACCTCTGCACCACCTCTCATCTACTTCGGGAAATCTTCAGCGGAAGGCTTCGATCGCATGGACGCCGTGGACAGGCAGCTCATCCAGGCCCTGAGGGAGAACGGCCGGGCCTCGTACGCTGAGCTGGGCCGCCTCGTCGGACTGTCGGGACCCAGCGTCACCGACCGCATCAACCGGCTGGAGGCGGCCGGGGTCATCACCGGCTACCGCGCCACCGTCAACGCGGCCTCGCTCGGCCTCGGCGTCACCGCCCTCATCGGGATCTCCCTCTCCGACGCGGCCGACCACGAGGACGTGGCGCAGCGGCTGCGGGACCTGCCGGAGATCGAGGACTGCTGGTTCATCGCCGGCGACGACTCGTTCATGCTCAAGGTGCGTTCGTCGGACGTGGACGGACTGGAGAAGACCATCCGGCGGCTGTCCGGGACGAAGGGCGTCTCCCGGACCCGTACCACGATCGTGCTGTCCACGAAGTGGGAGAACCGGGTCGGGGAACTGCCGGAAGAGGCGTAGCCGTACCGTAGTCGGAGTTGTCGTAGAGAGGTGTGGGCATGGACGTCGGGCTCAAGCGTGAGCTGGAGGAGAAGGTCAGGGCCGGTGAGCGGCTGACCCGCGAGGACGGCATCGCGCTGTACGAGTCGGACGACCTGGCCTGGCTGGGCGGCCTCGCCCACGAGGTGCGGACGCGGAAGAACGGCGACGTCGTCCACTTCAACGTCAACCGCCACCTCAACATGACGAACGTGTGCACCGCGTCCTGCGCGTACTGCTCGTTCCAGCGCAAGCCGGGCGAGAGGGACGCGTACACCATGCGCATCGAGGAGGCGGTGAAGCTCGCCAAGGCGATGGAGGGCGAGAACCTCACCGAGCTGCACATCGTCAACGGCCTGCACCCGAACCTGCCGTGGCGCTACTACCCGCGGTCGCTGCGCGAGCTGAAGGCGGCCCTCCCGAACGTCTCGCTGAAGGCCTTCACGGCCACGGAGATCCACCACTTCGAGACGATCTCCGGTCTGTCGGCCTCCGAGATCCTCGACGAGCTGATCGACGCGGGTCTGGAGTCCCTCACCGGCGGCGGCGCGGAGATCTTCGACTGGGAGGTCCGGCAGCACATCGTGGACCACCGCACCCACTGGGAGGACTGGTCCCGGATCCACCGCCTGGCGCACGAGAAGGGTCTCAAGACCCCGTGCACCATGCTGTACGGCCACATCGAGGAGCCGAAGCACCGGGTGGACCACGTCCTGCGCCTGCGCGAGCTCCAGGACGAGACCAACGGCTTCCAGGTCTTCATCCCGCTGCGCTACCAGCACGACTTCGTGGACGTGAAGGACGGCAAGGTCAGGAACCGGCTCCAGGCCCGGACCCAGATGGCGACCGGCGCGGAGGCCCTGAAGACCTTCGCGGTGTCCCGGCTGCTGTTCGACAACGTCCCGCACGTCAAGGTCTTCTGGGTCATGCACGGCGTGCAGACGGCGCAGCTGGCGCTGCAGCACGGGGCCGACGACATGGACGGCTCGGTCGTCGAGTACAAGATCACTCACGACGCCGACAACTACGGCACGCCGAACAAGCTGACCCGCGAGGACCTGCTGGACCTCATCCGCGACGCGGGCTTCCGGCCGGTGGAGCGCAACACCCGCTACGAGATCATCCGCGAGTACGACGGTCCGGACCCGGCGCGCCGGGAGTCCCCGCAGCCGATGCGGGTCTGAGCCTGGGCCGACGGTGCGTTGTCGGGTGCGAGTGCGTGGGGGCTGATCGCGCAGTTCCCCGCGCCCCCAAAAGCCAGAAGCAGGGGCCGCTGCAGTGCGCCCCCGTTTTCAGGGGCGCGGGGAACTGCGCGACAAGCCACGACGCACCCGCACCCGCCAACGCGCCCTCGGCGAAATCGGCGCTACCCACCCCCCGCCGTAATGGATACGATCCCGCCATGCCCCTTACCTTCACCCTCGACCCCGCCGTCACCCCCGCCCTCCGCGACGGTGTCCTCAGCCTGTGGACGGACGTGACCAACGCCGGCGGTGCCGTCGGGTTCGTCGCGCCGGTGACCTCCGAGGAGATCCGGCCGGAGCTGGTCCGGCACCTCGTCGCGATGGCCGAGGGCCGGCACCGGCTCCTCGTGGGGTACGACGAGGCCGGCGAGGTCGCCGCCACCGCCTTCTTCTCCTTCAACACGCACCGGCTGATGACGCACTGGGTGTGGCTGTACACGGTGATGGTGCACCCGAGGCACCAGGGCCGGGGCCACGGCCGCGACCTCCTCGCGGCCGCCGCCGACGCCGCCCGCGGCTTCGACGGCATCGACGCGATACGGCTCGGCTGCCGCGGCGGCCTCGGCCTGGAGGACTTCTACGCCTCCTGCGGCTACAAGGAGGTCGGCCGGGTCCCGGCCGCGGTCCGCGTCGCCCCCGGCGACGACCGCGACGACATCACCATGCTGCTCCCGCTGACCTGACCCGCCCCGACCGACCCCGGTGAAAGATCGGCCCCACGGCGTGCTTCACTGGACGGTGCCCCTTTTCGTCATCGGAAGACTGGATTGAGATGCTCCGCTACACGCTGATGCGCCTCGGTATCTTCGCGGGCTGCCTCCTCGTCGTCTGGGGCCTCGTCTACGCCGGCGCGTTCCCGCGTGGCTTCGGCGACTCCAACTTCCTGTGGGTCCTGCTGCTCTCCCTCGTCCTGTCGGCGCCGATCAGCTTCGTCGTGCTGCGCAAGGAGCGGGACCGGGCCTCGGTGCAGGTCGCGCAGCGGGTCGAGCGGATGCAGGCCAACATCGAGGCCAACCGCAGCCAGGAGGACGCGGCGGTCGAGGCGGCGGACCAGGCCCAGACCTCCTCCTGAGCTCCTGAGCGGCTCCCGCGCCTCCGGCCCCAACTAGGCTTTGTCCCATGGGGACCGTCAAGACCAAGCGGATGCCGCGGGCGGTACGTGAGCAGCAGATGCTGGACGCCGCCGTGCGGACCTTCGGCCAGCGCGGCTACATGGCCGCGTCGATGGACGAGATCGCCGAACTCGCCGGTGTCTCCAAGCCGTTGGTCTACCTGTACCTCAACTCCAAGGACGACCTGTTCACGGCCTGCATCCGCCGTGAGGCGAGCGCCCTGACCGAGGCGGTCCGCACCGGCGTCGACCGCGAGCTGCCCGCCGACCGGCAGCTCTGGGACGGACTGCGGGCGTTCTTCACGTACACCGCCGAGCACCCCGACGGCTGGTCGGTGCTGCACCTCCAGGCCCGTACGCACGGCGAGCGGTTCGCCTCCGAGGTCGCGGCGATGCGCGAGGAGATCGTCGCGTTCGTGACCCAGCTCATCGTCGCCGCCGCCCGCGCGGCGCACCGTGACCCCGACCTGGCGGAGGGCGAGGTCGCCGGCCT
Source organism: Streptomyces sp. NPDC090499 (assembly GCF_044769305.1). Taxonomy (NCBI): domain Bacteria; kingdom Bacillati; phylum Actinomycetota; class Actinomycetes; order Kitasatosporales; family Streptomycetaceae; genus Streptomyces; species Streptomyces sp. NPDC090499. Next base: position 687,277 of record NZ_JBIVXP010000003.1, on the reverse strand, counting down.
CGCCGAGGCACTGGTCGGCGCCGCCGAGTCCCTGGCCACCTGGGCCAACGCGACCCCGGGCGTGACGGCACGCCAGGCGGCGGCGACCCTGATGAACTTCGCCTGGGCGGGGCTGGGCAACCTGATGGAGGGCCGGCCCTGGTCCCCGCCGTGACCGGCCCGGTCCGTCACACGGCACTCCAGCGGCGCAACGCGGGCGCCACTCGGCGGCTGCCCACGCGGTAGAGCTTCTTGGCGCCCCGCCCGGCGACCCGTCGTACGGCCAGCTGCACCCGGCCCCGTCCGGTGGCACCCGGTGGTACGGGCAGCGGGCGGCCCTGCTCGTCGAAGCCGTTGTTGTGGAGGATGCCGGCGAGGTAGATGCCGGCGGTCTGCGGGGTGTAGTAGGGGCGCAGCGGCGGCAGGGGACCGGCGGCGCGCAGCTCGGTGACACGGGCCCGCGCCGCGGCGTACGGGTCGCTCCTGCCGATGCCGTGGGCGGCCGCCCACTCCGGGTCGGGCTGCGGGAGCGCGCCCGCGTCGATGTCGTCCCAGGACGCGAGGCAGCCGGAGTGCACGAAGTAGTGGTTGCCGTGGGCCTCGCGGACGCCGAAGTCGGTGAGGATCGCGGTGGGTATCCGCCGGTGCATCGACTCCAGGGCGGCCGTCGAACTCACCGTGACCAGCAGGTCGGTGCCGTCCAGCACGTCGGCCATGTTGCCGTAGACGAGCTGGAGGTTCGCGGGCGCGGGCTCGGCGAGGGTCTCGACGAGTCTCTGGTACGGGTTGGACTCCACGTGGGTGGTCTGCTCGCCGGGCAGGCTGCGCAGTTTCACCAGCACGAGCCGCTCCGGGTACAGGCGTGCGTGGGCGGCGGCGCGCTCCAGGAGCCGGAGCCGGGACGTGCGGTCCTTGGGCACGGACGGCTGGGCCGCGAAGGTGACGGTGAACGGCCGGTCGGCGGAGGTCCGGTAGGGGGCGCCGCCGAGGAAGGGCAGGGCGCACTCGACCACCGAGCCGGGATCGACGCCGACGCTCGCGAAGACGGAGCGGAAACGGCGGCTGTCGTGGTCGGAGTTGGCGAGCACCAGGTCGGTGCCGGCCCGGGTCATGAGACCGTCGACCATCTTCTCGTAGACCACACCGACGTACCCGCTGACCGTCACCGGCCGGTGCAGCCGGCCCTCCCAGGCCCGCCCCAGGCTGTGCACGAGCGACAGGACGGTGCCGCCGAGGACCGCCAGCACGACGACGTCGGCCGCCGCCAGTTCCTCGTCGTCGACCAGTGCGGCGGCGGGCACCTCACGGCGGCTGTCGGGCTCGATGCCGATCTCGGCGAGCTGCCGTTCGGTGGGCGTGGACCGGCCCTGCAGGAAGTACGCGTCCAGCGCGCAGTCGGGGGCGAGCTGCCGGGCCACCGACGCCCCCCATTTCCAACGGGTGTCAGAGTCGGCGATTACTGCGACGCGTCTGGGAGGCATGCTCAGCGCCCTTCGTGCAATGGATCATAAAAGTGAGCTGAGGCTAGGGACGCATTCTGAGCGCAGCATGGGGGAATTCTTCACGAAGCCTGGGGCAGGCTGGGTGTCCGGTGTGAAAAGGGCTTCGGGTGCAGCGGTGACCTGCGGATTTGCGAAGCGGTGACAGGAGAAGCACAGAAAGGCGAAACACACTCTTTGTACTGCGTTGGCCGATCACTGGGCAACGCGCGGACGCACGCTGCCCTCCACGTGCACCCGGTCGCCGCTCCGCAACTGAAAACGGCCGTCCGCGGCGGCGTACTCGACCGTGCCCGGCAGCAGCACCGGCGCCCGGAACTCCGCCCGCACGACGGCCGCCGTCGGCACCCCGTGCGCGGCCAGGCACCGGGCCACGGTCCACATGCCGTGCGCGATGGCCCGGGGGAAGCCGAAGAGGCGGGCGGTGAGCGGGTGCAGGTGGATGGGGTTGCGGTCCCCGGAGGCGGCCCCGTACCGCCGGCCGACGTCCCCGGCGATCCGCCACTCCTCGACCACGGGCAGCGGCGGGCGGCCGGGCTCGTCCCGGAGCGTCTCACCGGAGTGCCGCGTCCGGTGCCGTGCCAGATACGTACTGCGCGACTCCCACACGACGTCCTCGCCGGCCCGCACCCCGGTCACGACGGTGGCCTCGGTGCCCCGCCGGTGCGGTCTCAACTCCTCGACGTGGACGGCGATGTCGTACGTCCCGTCGCCCGGGAGCTCGGCATACCGCTCGATCTCGACGGAGGTGTGCACCAGCCCCAGCAGCGGCAGCGGAAACGCCCGCGCGCTCATCAGCCGCATGGCCAGCGGAAACCCGAGCACGTGCGGGTAGGTGACCGGCAGCCCGTCGTCCCCGGTGGCGAACCCGCAGACGCGCTCGTAGGCGGCGAGCTTTCCGAGGTCGGGGCGGACGCCGGGCAGTACGAGGCGGGTGCGGGGGAACGAGGCGTCGGCGCCCGGCTTCTTGAAGGGCGACCGCAGTGCGCCGAGTGCGAGCAGGGGCCCGAGAGAAGGAGCCCGGTCAAGGACGATCACAGGGTTGCCTTTCGGTGCCGGTGGCGGAAGTGCCCTGTTTTCAGGGGTGCGTGGCTGTATCCGGTCTGCGGCTCTCGCCGCGCGGGCGCGACAGGCCGCGACGCACCCGCGGCTTGAAACGTTGCTCATGCCGCCATCTCGCCAGATTCCTGACTCTGGAGTAAGGTTACCGTAGGTAAGCCTATGTCACAGCTGTCAATCACCGGGAATCGGGCCGAACGTGAAGGAGCCTCACGTAACCTCCGGGATTGCACAGGCCCGTCCCCGGACAACCCCCGAAAACCCACAAGCCCGCCACAGCGGCCCCGTACGATCTCCAGCCTGAACCGCCGGTAACCCCTCCAACCCCTTTCCGAGGGCCGGTACCGGTGAACGCCTCGGTGCGCGAGGCACGTACGTCATGCAGCAAGCAGTTCACCGCTGCACGCCCGAGGAGCCGCCCCGTGTCCACGTCCTCTTATCCGAACGCCGCCCCCGTCTCCTCCGGCGCGGCGATCCAGGCCACGGACTACGACGGAAACGCGATCCTGGTCGAGCCCCTCGTGCAGCGGCTCGACGGGGCGGTCCGGGAGGCGTACGTACCGCCGTTCGCGCCGCCGGTGCGGCACGGCTCGCTCGCCGACCTGCCGTTCGAGAACGCGGAAGCGGAGCCGGGTGCCGTGGTGCTCAGCCGCAAGTCGGCGGCGGACGACGGCCGTTGGGCGCACGTGACGGCGGCTCAGTTCGCCGCGCAGGTGCTGGCGGTGGCCAAAGGGCTGATCGCCGAGGGGCTGCTGCCGGGCGACCGGATCGCGATCATGGCCCGGACGACGTACGAGTGGACCCTCCTCGACTTCGGCGCCTGGGCGGCCGGCCTGGTGACGGTGCCGGTCTACCCGACCTCCTCGGTCTTCCAGACCCGCTGGATCATGCACGACTCCGGCGCCGTCGCCCTGGTCACCGAGACCGGCGCGCAGGCCGCCGCGCTCGGCCCCGAACTCGACCGGCTGCCCGACCTCAGGCACCTGTGGGTGATGGAGAAGGGGCACGTGGACCGGCTCGCGGAGGCCGGTGCGCAGGTGCCGGACGCCGAGGTGGGCGTACGGCGGGGCATGCTGGGCCCCGACACCCTCGCCACCCTGATCTACACCTCGGGCACCACCGGCCGCCCCAAGGGCTGCGCCCTCTCGCACGGAAACTTCTTCGCCGAGGTCGACAACGCGATCGAACTCCTCTACCCCATCTTCAAGGCGCGCAACGACGAGGAGGTCTCCATCCTCCTCTTCCTCCCCATGTCCCACGTCTTCGGCCGCATGGTCGCGATCGCCTGCGTCCGCGCCGGGGTCCGCCTCGGCCACGCCCCCAGCCTCAAGGCCGAGGACCTGCTCCCGGACCTCGCCGGGTTCAAACCGACCTGCCTGCTGACCATCCCGTACATGCTGGAGAAGGTCTTCAACACCGCGCGGGCCAAGGCGGAGGCGGGCGGCCGGGTCTCCGTCTTCGACCGGGCCACCGGGGTCGCGCAGCGCTACGGCGAGGCGCTGGAGGCGAAGCAGACCGGCACCGGCAGCGGACCGGGCCGGGCCCTGAAGACCGCCCGCACCTTCTACGACCCGCTGGTCTACCGCCGTATCCGCACCGCCATGGGCGGCCGGGTCCGGCACATCATCTGCGGCGGCTCCCCGCTGGGCCGCCGCCTCGCCGCGTTCTACGCCGGGGCCGGCATCGAGATCTACGAGGGCTACGGCCTGACCGAGACCACGGCGGCCACCACCTGCACCCCGCCCCTCAAGCCCCGCCTCGGCACGGTCGGCTGGCCGATGCCCGGCACCAAGGTCCGGATCGCCGCCGACGGCGAGATCCTGGTCGCCGGCGAGCACGTGCTGCGCGGCTACTGGGACCCGGCGGCCGGCGGTGTCGTCCCCGCGACCCGGGACGGCTGGCTGGCCACCGGCGACCTCGGCGAACTCGACGACGAGGGCTACCTGACCATCACCGGCCGCAAGAAGGAGATGCTGATCACGGCCGGCGGCAAGTCCGTGGCCCCCGCTCCGCTGGAGAACTGGCTGCGCTCGCACCCCCTCATCTCCCAGGTGATGCTGGTCGGCGACGGGCTGCCGTACGTCAGCGCCCTCATCACCCTCGACCGGGACGGCCTCACCCACTGGCGCCAGATGAACGGCAAGCACCCGGTGCCGCCCGAACTCCTGATGGACGACGCCGAGCTGCTTGCCGTCCTGCAGCGTGCCGTCGACGAGGCCAACAAGCTCGTCTCCCGCCCCGAGTCCATCCGGCGCTTCGCCATGCTCCCCGTCGACTTCACCGAGGAGGCCGGGCATCTGACCCCGTCGATGAAGCTGCGCCGCGACGCGGTCATGAAGGACTTCGCGACGGAGGTCGAGGGCCTGTACGCGAAGTGACCGCCGACCGCCGCGGGCGGCGGCCCGCGGCCGCAGCCGCCCACGGTGGTTTGCGTTAGCCCACGTGGCCCCACCAGGGGCGATTAACACACCGGTCGATCCGGAAGACGTGATTCCATCACGACAGGAGGTCACCATGGTCGACCGATGAAGGAGAACAACGTGCAGGCCGTCGACTGCCCCTTCGGTTTCAGCAAGGCCCTCGAGTTCGACCCGGCCCTGGCCGGTTTCATGGAGCGCGGTGCTCTCGGCACGATCCGGTTGCCCTACGGGGAGCCGGGTGCCTGGCTGGTCACCAGCTTCGAGTCGGTGCAGGTGGTGACCACGGATCCCCGGTTCAGCCGGGCCGAGATCATCGAGCACGACTATCCGCGGATGACCGCCGAGCCCATCGTCTCCCCCGAGTCGATCAACGTGATGGACCCGCCGCACAGCAGCCGGATCCGTCACCTGGCCACCCAGGCCTTCACCCAGCAGCACGTGGACCGCATGCGGGACCGGATCGTCCTCCTCACGGACCGGTTGCTGGACGAGATGGAGTCCGAGGGCTCGCCGGCCGACCTGGTCCGGCACCTGTCCGACCCCCTTCCCCAGCACACGATCATGGACCTGCTGGGCATCCCGCGCGCCGAGTGGCCCCGGATGCAGGAGCAGGTCCACCGGCTGCTGGTGGTGGGCGAGGGCAACCGCGACGTCGCCCGCGCGGCCAAGCAGGACCTGACGGCCTACTTCGGCCGGCTCGTCACCGAGCGCCGCAAGGCCCCCGGCACCGACCTCGTCAGCCTGCTCGTCCAGGCACGGGACGGCGACGACCACCTCGACGACAGGGAACTGGCCGTACTGCTGCTGACGCTCACGCTCAGCGGCCAGGACACGGCGACCTGCCAGATCAGCAACATCATGTACCTGCTGCTGACCCGCCCGGAGCTGGCGCAGTACGCCTACGCGCACCAGAAGGACATGACGGAGTTCCTCCACGAACTGCTCCGGTACATCCCCTTCCGCAAGGGCGTGGGCATTCCCCGGGTGGCGCTGGAGGACGTCGAGCTCGACGGGGTGCTCATCCGGCGCGGCGACTTCGTCCACGTCTCGTACCTGACGGCCAACCGCGACCCCGGCCGCTACCCGGATCCGCACGAGATCGTGCCCGACCGCCCCGTCGCTCCCCACATGACCTTCGGCTGGGGCGGCCACCGGTGCATCGCGGTTCCCCTGGCGATGGCCGAGCTGGAGGTCGCCGTGGGCCGTCTCCTGGACCGCTTCCCCGACCTGCGCCTGGCGGTGCGGCCGGAGGAGGTCCGCTGGGACACCGAGACCATCCGCCGGTTCCCGCTGGAGCTGCCGGTGACCTGGTAGCCCGTCCCCGGCGCCGCCGGCCCGCGACGCCCCGCGGCGGCTCGGGCCGGCGGCGCCGGACGTCCCTCGCCCGTCTTCACGACCCGTACGGCGCCCGGTGTGGTGAGGGGTGGCACACGGGGCGGTGCTCCTGGCGGCGGCCTGCCGTCGTCGACGGGCTCGGGTGGGGCACCGGCGCCGGGGGAACGCCCGTGCCCCACCACCATGCTGGGCCGGGCCGCACCCCGGCCGCGTCAGCCTCTGGTGCGGCCGGTGCCGCAGCGTGTCGGCCATCCGGCCGACAGCACGGGAGGGGGTCCGTTTCCTACGCTGTAGGGGTGGACTGGAAACTTCCGTTTTCGCCCGGAGTGCGGCGCCTCGTCACCGCCGCCGCGCTGCTGGCCCTGGCCCTCACCTGGGTGGTCGACATCCTCGCGGTGTACAACCCGGCGCAGCCGAGCTCACCCATCCGCTGGCTGCCGGTGTTCGTCACCGGTCCGCTGGCCGTGCTGGCGCTGCCCGACACCCGCTGGTCGCCCCCGCTCACGGTCCGGGCGCCGGTCATCGCCGCCCTGTCCGCCGTGCTGAGCTGCGTGTGCCTGGTCTATCCGCGGCCGGTGAACGACTGGGGCCTCCTGGAGCTCCTCGCCCTGCTGTTCCTGATCGTCCGGGTGCTCGCCGAGACGGAGTCCGACCGCACCACGGGCTGGACCGCCGCCGCCCTGGTCGCCGCCGTGCTGATGATGCCGCTGCGCGGCCGTACCGTGTCCAGCCTCGTGGCCGGGCAGTACGCGCTGACGGTCGCCCTCGCGCTGGCGCTCCTCATCGGCTGCTCCCTGCGCGCCCTGGAGGTCCGCCGCCGGCGCGCCGTCCAGGAGGTGCGCTACGCCGAGCGGCTCGCCCTCGCCCGTGACCTGCACGACCTCATCGCCCACCACATGACGGGGATCATCGTGCAGGCCAACGCGGCCCGGACCGTGCACGCGATCTCGCCCGAGAAGGTCGACCTGGCCCTGGAGGCGATCTCCCGGTCCGGGACGGAGACCCTGGATTCGATGCGGCGCCTGGTCCGGGTGCTGCGCGAGGACGACCACCAGGCGCTGCGCCCCGCCGACCTGCTCTCCGGGCTCGGCGACCTGGTCGCCGGCTTCTCCCGGCGCCGTCCCGACGCCCCCGCCGCCCGGCTGGAGGCCGCGGCGGCGGCCCGGACCAGCAGGTTCAGCCCGGAGGTGGAGACATCCGTGTACCGGGTGGTCCAGGAGGCCCTCACCAACGTGCACCGCCACGCGCCGGGCGAGCGGGTGGTCGTACGGCTGGACGCCGACCCGGAGTGGCTGTACGTGACGGTGGCCAACAGCCTGCCGCACCGCCGGATCGGCAGCCCCGCCGGCGGCCAGAGCGGGCTCGGCCTGATCGGGCTGCGGGAGCGCGTCGAGGCGCTCGACGGCGAGTTCTGGGCGGGCGCCGTCGACCCCGCCCAGTGGGAGGTCCGGGCCAGCGTGCCCCGGTCCCCGGACTCGCCGCCGCACCCACCGCGACCGGCGCGCGATGCTACTCGGACCGCGAGGTGACCACGCCGTTCTCCCAGGCCCAGGCGGCGACCTCCACCCGGTTGCGGGCACCGATCTTGGTCTGGATCCGGGCCAGGTACGTCTTCACCGACGACAGCGACAGGAACAGCTTCTCGCTGATCTCCTGATTGGTGCGGCCCACGGCCACCAGCCGCATGATCTCCGTCTCCCGGACGCTCAGCCCGGCCGCCTCCGCGTCGCGCCCACTGCGCGGGCCGCCGCGCTGCAACTCGCCGAGCAGGCGGACGGTGACCGCCGGTGAGACCAGGGCGTCGCCGCGCGCCGCCGCCCGTACCGCCTCCACCAGCAGCGCGGGGGAGGCGTCCTTCAACAGGAAGCCGCAGGCGCCGTACCGCAGCGCGTCCCGTACGTAGTCGTCCTGGTCGAAGGTGGTGATGACGACGACGTTCGGCCCGCTCCCGCCCTCGCCGCCGCCGTCGCGCTCGCCCGCCAGTATGCGGGTGACCTCCAGGCCGTCGAGGCGGGGCATCCGGATGTCGACCAGCACGACGTCGGGCCGCAGCCGGCGGGCCAGCTCGACGCACTCCACACCGTCGCCGGCCACCCCCGCGACCCGGATGCCCGGCTGGGCGTCCAGGATCATCTCGAAGCCGGCCCGCACCAGTTCCTGGTCGTCGGCGATCACCACGTCGATCGTCTCGTCGGTCACGGCCGGCCGTCCCGGTCCGCCCGCGGCGCGCGGGCCGGGATCGGCGCCCCGGCGCCGGCCTGCAGCATCGTGATGATCCGGTCCGCGTAGTCGGCCGGTGGCGTCCCGTCGAGGCTGTCGCGGTCGTGGTCGTACGCCATGCCGACGATCATGAGGGTGAGGTGTGCGGCGGCCGCGTTCCACAGCTGGTCGTGGCCGCTGCGCTCGGCGATCGCGTCCTCCAGCAGCAGGCGCTCGCGGCTCACCAGGTCCCACAGCCGGGCCCGCGGTCCGGGCGCCCGGTCGAGCTGGGCGCGCAGCCGGCGCAGCCGGGCGAGTTCCTCCGCAGGCAGCTCCAGCGCGGCGCGCACGGTCCACCCGAGGGAGACGGCGACGTCCTCCGCCTCGGGCCGGGCCCGCAGCCGGCCGGCGAGCACGCCGACGCTCCGCTCGACGGGATCGAGCAGGATCGCGTCCTTGTTCGCGAAGTACCGGTAGACGGTGGAGACCGCGACCTCGGCCTGCTCCGCCACCTGTTCCACCGTCGCGGCCTCGTACCCGTCCCGCTCGGCCAGCGCGATCATCGCGTCGTAGATCGCGGCCCGGACCTTCTCCGCCTTCTTCTCCCGCAGTCCCACCCGGCGACCGTAGCAGAACGAGAAGTCTTCTCTTTTGGCAACGCTTCCTCTCTTCCGGCGGAGCGCTCAGCCGACCCCGGCCGCCCGCAGCAGCGCCGTCACCGCCGCGGCCCCGAGGACCACGACCGCGAACGGCGCCCTGCGCCAGGCCAGTACGCCCGCCGCCAGCACCCCGGCCGGGCGGGCGATCCCGGCGAAGCCGCCGCCCTCGGTCAGCGCGCCGGTGGCCAGCAGGGCCGCCAGGAGCACCACCGCCCCCGCCGACGCCAGCTCCTGGACCCGCGCCGGGATCTCCACCCGACCGTGCAGCGCCGGGCCCACCAGGCGGAAGGCGTACGTGCCGAGGGAGAGGGCCAGGATCATGACCACCGTCGCGTTCACCGGCGTACCCCCGGAAGCGTGCACAGGCCCAGCAGGGCGAGGAGGACCGGAAGGCCGGGCGGGACGGCGGGGGTGACCGCGAGGGCGAGCGCCGCGCCGAGCAGGGCCGCGCGCCGCACGCCGCGGTCCGCGCGGAGGGCGGGCAGGACCAGGGCGACCAGCACCGCGGGGAACGCCGCGTCCAGGCCGTAGCGGCCGGTGTCGCCGAGGGCGCTGCCCGCGAGGGCCCCGGCCGCCACTCCCACGTTCCAGGCGGCGAACAGGCCGAGCCCGCAGACCCAGAACGCGGCCCGGCGGCGGTCCGGGTCCGGCTGGGCCAGGGCGAAGGCGACCGTCTCGTCGGTGACCAGGTGGGCGCCGAGCAGGCGGGTGGCGCGGCCGGGGCCGAGCAGGTCGGCGACGGCGAGACCGAAGGCCGCCGTGCGGGTGTTGAGGAGCAGGCCGGTGGCCGCGGCCGCCAGCGGGCCGCCGCCGGCGAGCAGCACGCCGACCGCGCTGAACTGGGCCGACCCCGCGTAGACCACGAGGGACATCAGGACCGGGACCCACCAGGGCAGGCCGCCGGCGACGCTGACCGCGCCGAAGGAGACGCCGACGATCCCGCCGGCCAGCCAGACGAGTGAACTGTCCCGGACCAGGGCGGCCGGCCTCCGCGGCCGGGCCGTGCGTCGAGTCGTTCGGGTTGTTCGGTTTGGCGAACGCATGTTCTTCACGATGAACGCGTAGAGTGGTGTTCGTCAAGGCGAACAGTCGTACCGATGGAGCGAACGAGCGTGATGTCCGAGGCATCCGGCCGGCCGGGCCGGTCAGAACGGCTTCCCATGGAGTGGATCGCCGGGTCGCTGAAGCGGGAGCGGACCCGGGCCGGGCTCTCCCTGTCCGAGCTGGCCAAACGGGCCGGTGTCGCGAAGTCGACGCTGTCCCAACTGGAGGCGGGCGGCGGCAACCCGAGCGTGGAGACGCTGTGGTCGCTGGGCGTGGCGCTGGGCGTGCCGTTCAGCGCGCTGGTCGAGCCGCCGGTGTCCGGCGTCCAGGTGATCCGGGCGGGGGAGGGGCCCACGGTCGCGTCGGAGCGGGCCGACTTCGCCGCCACCCTGCTGTCGTCCAGCCCGCCCGGCGCCCGCCGGGACATCTACCACCTGCGGATGGAGCCGGGCGCGGCACGGGAGTCCGAGCCGCACATCCCGGGAACGGTCGAGCACCTCGTCGTCTGCAGCGGGCAGGTCGAGGCCGGGCCACGCGGAGAAACCGTCGAATTGAACCCCGGGGATTATCTGACGTATCGCGGCGATGTTCCGCATGTGTACGAGGCGTTGGCGCCCGGCACCACGTTCGTGCTGGTGATGCAGCACGTGTGAACGGGGACGGAAAAGGCAGGAGCCCCGTCGCCTGACGGCGCGGGGCTCCTTGGGTACTGCACTCAGTCTGCGATCAGACTTGGATTGTCTGGGATCAGACGGGGGTGACGTTCTCCGCCTGCGGACCCTTCGGGCCCTGCGTGACGTCGAAGCTCACCTGCTGGTTCTCCTCCAGGGAGCGGAACCCGCTGGCGTTGATCGCGGAGTAGTGGACGAAGACGTCGGGGCCGCCGCCTTCCTGGGCGATGAAACCAAAGCCCTTTTCGGCGTTGAACCACTTCACGGTTCCGGTAGCCATAAGCCCTCCTTGGGCCCAAAGGGTCGCCCTGCTCCAGAACCTGCAAGTGTGAAAACAAACTAAGTGCCGCACAACTGCATATGTCTGAAAACTACGAGAGCCCGCGGTTACATGCTCCGCAGGCTCTGTACTGCAAGGGAAACCAAACTGCAACTTGCGGCGAGCCTAGCATGTGGGCAGCCGAAAGCAACAGAGGCCAAGATCACGTCACCCGGACGTTTGAAGGCCCCGAGGGCGGGTTGACCGGAGAGACGGTCGGGACACCAGAGGTGGGGGCGGTCCCAGCACGGTACCCCATGGGGTTTAGTCTCGCGATGTGGACAATTCTCGCACCCGGCCGCGCGTCGGCCACATCCAGTTCCTGAACTGCCTGCCCCTCTACTGGGGGCTCGCGAGAACCGGCACCCTCCTCGACTTCGAGCTGACCAAGGACACCCCTGAGAAGCTCAGCGAGCAGCTGGTGCGCGGCGACCTCGACATCGGGCCCATCACCCTCGTCGAATTCCTGCGCAACGCCGACGACCTGGTCGCCTTCCCGGACATCGCCGTCGGCTGCGACGGCCCGGTGATGTCCTGCGTGATCGTCTCGCAGGTGCCGCTGGACCAGCTGGACGGCCGCCGGGTCGCCCTCGGCTCCACCTCGCGCACCTCGGTCCGCCTCGCCCAGCTGCTGCTCGCCGACCGCTACGGCGTCCAACCCGAGTACTACACCTGCCCGCCCGACCTCAGCCTGATGATGCAGGAGGCGGACGCGGCGGTGCTGATCGGCGACGCGGCCCTGCGCGCCAACCTGCTGGACGCCCCGCGCTTCGGCCTCCAGGTCCACGACCTCGGCGCACTGTGGAAGGAGTGGACGGGCCTGCCGTTCGTCTTCGCGGTGTGGGCGGCCCGCCGGGACTACCTGGAGCGCGAGCCGCACCTCACCCGTGAGGTGCACGGCGCCTTCCTCGACTCCCGCGACCTCTCCCTGGAGGAGGTCGCCAAGGTCGCCGAACAGGCCGCCCGCTGGGAGGCCTTCGACGAGGCGACCCTCGCCCAGTACTTCACCACCCTCGACTTCAGCTTCGGCGCCCCGCAACTGGCGGCGGTGGCCGAGTTCGCCCGCAGGGTGGGCCCGACGACCGGCTTCGCGGCGGACGTGAAGGTCGACCTGCTGAGCGCCCCGTAAGGAGCGCCCCGCAGGGGCGCGGGGAACTGCGCGACCAGCCCCCACCGGCCCGCGGCGAAGGAACCGCCCGCCCCGCGGAGCGAATAGGCTGCTGCCGAACTCTCTGGGGGGTGAGGGCGCATGCAACCGCTCGCGGGTGACGAACCCACCACCGTCGGCCCGTACCGACTGCTCGGCCGGCTCGGCTCCGGCGGCATGGGCCGCGTCTATCTGGGCCGTTCGGCCGGCGGCCGCTCCGTCGCCGTCAAGATCGTGCACCCGCACTTCGCGCTGGACGAGGAGTTCCGCGCCCGCTTCCGCCGCGAGGTGCAGGCCGCGCGGCGGGTCGGCGGCGCCTGGACGGCCTCCGTCCTGGACGCCGACCCGGACGCGCCGGTGCCCTGGGTCGCCACGGCCTACGCGGCCGGTCCCTCCCTGACGGCCGCCGTGACCGACGGCGGCCCGCTGCCCGCGCACACGGTACGGGCGCTCGGCGCCGGGCTCGCCGAGGCGCTGACGGCCGTGCACGAACTCGGGCTTGTACACCGGGACGTGAAGCCCTCGAACGTGCTCCTGACCCTCGACGGGCCGCTCCTCATCGACTTCGGCATCGCCCGCGCCACGGACGGCACGGCCTCGCTGACGTCGTCGGGGGTGTCGATCGGCTCGCCCGGATACATGTCCCCCGAGCAGATCCTCGGCAAGGGCGCCACGGGCGCCGCGGACGTCTTCTCCCTCGGCGCGGTGCTGGCGTACGCGGCGAACGGGGCGCCGCCGTTCCCCGGGGACTCCTCGGCCGCCCTCCTCTACAAGGTCGTCCACGAGGAGCCCGAACTCGGCTCGCTCGGCGGCGAACTGCGGGAGGTGGCCGAGGCCTGCCTCGCGAAGGAGCCGGGCCGGCGACCGGCCCCGGCGGAGGTGGCCCGGCGGCTGGCGCCGGAGGGGGCCGCACGCCTGGTGGCCGGCGGGTGGCTGCCGGGGGCCCTGGTGGAGCGGGTGAGCCGGAGCGCGGTGGAGGTGCTGAACCTGGAGGCGGCGGAGGCCGTGCCTGCCGTCGTACCGGTGTCCGGGCCGGTGTCCGGGCCGGTGGAGTTCAGCACGCCGTCCGTGGCGGGGAAGTTCGGCCCGCCGCCGACGGTGCCGCCCGCGGCCGTACCCGACGCCGTACCGGAGCCGCGGGATGCCGTGCCCGCGCCGGAGGAGACGCCCGGCAAGCCCGGCAAGGTGTCCGTGAGCGTCGCCGCGACCGCCGTACCGGGCGCGGGCGGGCGCGGGCGGCGGGTGAGCTGCACGGTCGCGCTCGCGGTGGCCGCGGCGCTGGCGGTGGTCACCGTCGGGGTGGGGTTCCTGGTGCAGCCGTTCCTCGGGTCCGACGGCGACGGGGCGGGCAGTGACACGGGCGCCGCGGCCAAGTCGCCCTCGACGTCGCCCTCGGCGTCCGCGCCGTCCGCCACCGGTGGCGGGAAGATCCCGGCGGCCTACCTCGGCACCTGGGAGGGCTCGGCGACCGCCCTGTCCGGCAACCTGCCCATCGGCACCTTCCGGGTCACCGTCGAACAGACGGGGGTGGGCCACGAGCTGGGCCGCCTGCGGCAGACCGACCGGCTGGGCGGGGTCTGCACGGACATCCTCACGCTGAGATCGGTGACGGCGGCCCGGCTCGTCGCCTCCTCCACCGGCGCCAAAGGCAACCACGACGGCTGCGACCCCGCCACGAACACCGTCTACCTGACCCCGAGCCACGGCGACCTGGTCTACACCTCGGACAGCTCGGCGGAGGGGAACCCGGTGGCGGTGATGTCGAAGACGGGGGACTGAGGACTCCACTGTCCCCCGGCCTTCGTCCACTACTGCGGGGTCGTCACCGTGACGTGCTCCCCGCTGCCCAGGTGCAGCATGCCCTTGCCGGGCTGGATCGGCCCGCCCACCATGGCCCGGGTGGTCCGGATGCCGATCAGCTCGCCGGAGCCGGACTCCTGCGGGGAGAGCAGGATGCCCCGGCGGGCCTTCTTGGCGTCGACCTGCCAGCCCGAGAAGCCGTCGCAGATCTCGTCCTCGTCACCGGCGATGACGACGGCGAGGCCCTCCTCGGTGCCGCGTTCCACGATCCGCTTGAAGACGTCCTCGGCGTCGCAGTCGTCCAGCACCTCCGCGTCGTCGACGAGCACGACGACCGGCTCGGCCGGGGACGCCGACGACAGCACCTCCGTCAGCTCGTCCTCGTCCACGTCCCGCCCGGTGAAGACCTTCAGCACGCCTTCCTGGCCGTCGAGTTCACGCAGCGGTGACTGCCGGGGCGCGGCGACGACGATCCGCACGCCGTTGGCGAGGTAGGAGCGGGCGAAGCCCAACAGGGTCGTGGAACGGCCGGACTTGGCGGGACCGCCGATCACGAAGGCGGGGACGCCCTGCGCCAGGTCGGGCCCGAAGGCGGTGAGTTCGTCGCCGCCGACGCCGACCAGGGCCCACAGCGGGGTGGCCGCGGCAGCCGGAGTGCGCATCGCCCAGGCGTCCTCGAAGGAGATCCGGCCGGGCAGCACGTCCACCCGGAACGGGCGAAGGGAGCGCGGCACCTGGGCGTCGCGGGCCTCGGCCGCCTCGCCGATCGCGACGATCGCCGCGTTCTGGCCCTGCCCCGTGGTGTCCGCGGAGAGCAGCGCGAACTGGGTCTCGGCGGCCGTCTCGCTGCGGAAGGCGCGGCCGGGCGGGATCTCCTCGGGAACCTTGCGGGAGTTGATGTCCAGCATCGAGAAGTCGGCGCGGTCGGCGAGCCGCAGACCGTACTTGTCCTCGGTGAGGGAGGAGATCCGGCCGGCCAGGATCTGCCGGTCGCCGGTGAGGACGAGATGGATGCCGACGCTCGCGCCCTCCCGCATCATCACCATGATCTGGTCGGTGAGGTCACCGTGGTTCAGCTCGCCGAGGGTGGGCAGCCAGCCCTCCCAGCGGTCCAGGAGCAGCACGATGTGCGGCAGCCGCTCCGCCTCCGGCACGGCCGCCCGCTGCTCGCCGATGTCCGCGAAACCCCGGTCCGCGAGCAGCTCCTGACGACGGCCCAGCTCACCGGAGAGGCGGGCCATGAGCCGTTCCACCCGCTCGGTCTGGTTGCGGCCGACGACGGCACCGCAGTGCGGCAGCCGGGTCAGCGCGTTGAGCGCGCCGTTGCCGCAGTCGATGCCGTACAGGTGCACGTCGGCACAGGAGTTGGTGCGGGCCAGCGAACCGGCGATGGTGCGCAGCACCTGCGAGCGGCCGGTGCGCGGGGCACCGGCGATGATCAGGTGCCCGAAGGTCGCGAAGTCGACGGCGACCGCGCGGCGGGCCTGGTCGGCGGGCAGGTCCTCGACACCGTACGCGGCGGCGGGCAGCGAACCCTGCGCCTGCACGGCCGGTACGTCGTCGAGCAGGAGCGTGTCGTCGAGGGCGGGCAGCCACGGCGAGTGCTGGGCGGGGATCCGCAGGGCGGTGTTGGCCTCGCGGACGGCGTCGACGAGCACCTTCAGGTCGGTGATCTCGTCGTCCTCCTTCGCCTCGGACTTCGGCTTGCGCAGCGCGGCCCGCCCGAGGTCCTGCCAGGACAGCGCCCCGGCCCAGGGCGCGAGGGTGGCCGGGTCCGCGGCGCCCGGCCGCCGTCCGCCGACCCGCCCCGACTGGAAGGGGACCAGCGAGGCGTGCCCGAGCCGGACGTACGCCCGGCCCGGCGTGCTCTTCGCGATGTGCCCGGCGTCCGGCGCGTCGATGACGTCCGTCGACTCACCGGCGTCGGTGACGCGCAGCGCGATCCGGAGGTTGGTGTTGGCGCGGATCTCGGGCGACACGACACCGGAGGGCCGCTGGGTGGCGAGCAGCAGGTGAATCCCGAGCGACCGCCCACGCTGGGCGATATTGACAAGTCCCGTGACAAAGTCGGGCAGATCGCGCACCATCGACGCGAACTCGTCGATGACGATGAGGAGTCGGGGCACCGGGGCGCGCGCGGGGTCCCGCTTGACGAGGTCCTGGTAGTCCTCGATGTCCTTGGCGTCGGCGGCGGCGAGGATGTGCTCGCGCCGCTTGAGCTCCGCCCCCAGCGACTCCAGGGCCCGCTCCACGAGGTGGGCGTCGAGGTCGGTGACCATGCCCACGGTGTGCGGCAGCTTCACACAGTCCTTGAACGCCGAACCGCCCTTGTAGTCGACGAGCACGAACGTCATGTTCTCGGGGGTGTTGGCGACGGCCAGCGCGGCCACGATGGTCTGCAGCAGCTCGGACTTGCCGGAACCGGTGGTACCGGCGATGAGCCCGTGCGGCCCGTCGCGCCGCAGGTCGATGCCGAACGGGCCGTCGTACGACTCCCCGATGACCGCCATCGTCGACTGCCCGCCCATCCGCCAGCGCGCGGAGATCGCGTCCCGCGTGGGCGGCTCCAGCTGGAGCACGTCGAGCAGCCGGCTGGCGGCGGGCAGCGCGGAGTCCTCGCTCTCGCCGCTGATGTCGCGCAGCGGGGAGAGCGAGCGGGCGAGCCGTCCGCACCAGGCGGCGGAGACGAGGTCGGGCCGCACGTTCAGCTTGCGCAGCGCCCCGCTCTGCTCGACGCGCAGCCGCAACTCCAGGTCCTGCGGCGCCTGTTCCTCACCGCCGCCGCTGCCGCTCTGGGGATGCCAGGCCTGGAAGGACGGAAAGCCGCCGACCGCCTGCTGGGCCACCGGCGCCGCCGGAGCGGTCTCCTTGGCGGCCCGCGGCTCGGCGACCACGACCCCCTGGCACTCCCCGGGCAGGAACCGTTCCTCCTCGTCGAGGCAGAGAGAGCGGATGGCGACGCCCGGCCCCTCCTTCAGCAACCGGACGACACCCGGCATGGACCGCAGCCGCCGGGACCCGTCCCACACCACCACGATGTCGGGGTCCGAGAACGCCGGTCCGTCCGTCTTGCTCCGCCCGCCCTTCTGCAGGGCCTTCTGCCGGCCGTCGAGGAGCTGGGTGAGCTCGCCGACGCGGGCGCCGACGGTCTCGGAGTCGGTGCCGATGAGGACGTTCACGTCCTGCCCGCCGCCCGGCCGGGAGTGCGGCAACCACCGCACCCAGTCCCAGCGTTCACCGGCGTCGTTGTCGGTGAGGACGTAGAACTGCACGTCCATGGGGCTGTGCAGGACGGCGGTCTGGGCGACGGCCCAACGGCCCAGCGCATGCGCCGAGTCCCCCGGCCCGGCGACCCCGATCACCCCGAGGTCGCGCAGCGAAAGACCGACCGGGGCGTCCTCGATGTACCAGCGGACCTTGCGCTTGTGCTCGTCCTGCTCGGGGTCGTCCAGCTCGACCTCGGAGGGCACCCGCCCGGTGCCGAACCGGATCAGCAGATGGTCGGCGTCGGTACGCCGCCGCTCCCACAGCCGCGTCCGCGGCCCGGTGCCGTACGTCAGCACGGCCGCCGGGTCCGGCACCGCGGCCCGCCGCTCGGACCGCTCCGCGACCAGCGCCTCCTGCGCCTCCCCCTCGATC
Organism: Streptomyces sp. NPDC090499; assembly: GCF_044769305.1. NCBI lineage: Bacteria > Bacillati > Actinomycetota > Actinomycetes > Kitasatosporales > Streptomycetaceae > Streptomyces > Streptomyces sp. NPDC090499. Next base: position 669,507 of record NZ_JBIVXP010000003.1, on the reverse strand, counting down.
CGCGCCTTGTGCTCCTTGTACTCCTTGAGCTGCTTGGCGTGGGACTTCCGGCCGTGCTTCTTGTCCATGAAGTAGTTGCCGAAGAGCATGATCGGGCTCATGACCGCCATCACCAGGTAGTACCAGCGATGGAACATGAAGACGGACACGACCGCGCCGACGAGCGGCAGCAGCGCCATCAGCCAGGGCAGCGGCCGGGCCTCGTAGTCGCCGAGCGGGTTGGGCAGCGAGAAGTGCGTCTGCCGGTCGGCGGGACGCAGCCGCGGCGGCCGGTTGTAGTCGAGCCCGGCACCGTCGTCGGACCACTTGAGGGCGGCGTTGGGGGGACCGTATGCGGTGATTTCGAACAGGGAGTTGCCGAGGGCGAGTTGGGAACCGAGCGGCCAGTCGCCGTCGTTCTTGAACTCCTCCCCGTCCAGCCGCGCGTCGTCCGTGTGGGTCGTGACTTTGCAGGTGCCGTCGATGGCGATGGTGAGGGTGGCCGCGCGGGCGGGCAGCTCCGGGTCCTCGACGCGGAGGGGGGAAGCCTGCCCGCTGCCGATGTCGTACCGCCCGACCCCGAGCCGGTGCACGGCGCCGGCGGCGGGACCGCCCGCGACCCGGAACTCCACCACACCGGTGGGCTCACCGAGCAGACACCCGGCGGGATCGTGCAGACTGACGACGACTCCGTCACGCAACGGCGAGCCGACGACGGTGGCGGCGGGGTCGAGGGCGTACCCGTCGACGTAGGCGAGCGGCCCGGACACCTGTACGGCGGCGGCCTGTTGGCGGCCCGCGCCGATGGGGATGACCTGGGCGCCGCCCGCGGCGGCGTCCGGATGTCCCAGACCGACCTGCCGGGCCAACTCCCTTGCGACGTCTCCGACGGTCGACTCGGGATCTGCGTCGAGCACCACGTCGGCGGTGGCACCGCCGACCGGGTCGACGACGGTCAGACTCAGGCGCACGTTCCGTCCCCCAACACACCTAGAGCACCCAACACAGTGGAAGTGACCTTAGCCGCCCGCCCTTTCCCGGATGCAACGGGATCTGCACGGTTCACGATTCCGCCGCACAAGGCCCGTGCGGTCGCACGCGTCACCCCCGTAGGATCTTTGCTCGTGCGGACGGCCATGTCATGGCCAAGGATCCGCGCGATCGGTGCCACGGGGGAAGGCCCTGAGGCCACACCAACGGGAGGGAGCCGTCATGGCCAGCAAGGACACGGATCTCACATATGCCGAGATGGAGAAGGTCGCCGGCGACCTGATCAAGGACATGCACGAGCTTGAGGACAAGATCAAGAACGTCGAGAAGCGCGTCTCCGCCCTGGTGGAGAACGGCTTCACCACCCAGAAGGCCTCGGGAGCGTACGACGACTCCATGAAGGACTTCACCAAGGGCGCGACGAAGACGATCCAGGGCCTGCACGGCCTGTCCGACTTCCTGAAGAAGGCCAAGGAAGCGTACGAGCAGCTGGACGACTCGCTGGCGAAGCAGGCCAAGGGTTAGTAAAGTCCGAGGTCGCTGAACGACCGGGTGCGACGGAGCACGTCCCGTGCTCCGTCGCACTTGGCTGTCAGGCTTCGGTGGCCCGGGCCTCGCCCGGCTGCTGATGGTGCTTCAAGTACGTGTGCAGTTCGCTGTCCCACTGCACGGTCGTCAGCGTGAGCCACGAGCCGTCCTTGAAACGCAGGACCAGCTTCTCGTTCCTGACCTTGAAGGCGAGGAGGGGGTCCGCAAGGACGGCTTCTTCGGTGGGTATCTCGGCGACGACCTGCATGAGGGCGTCACGGCGGATCGACACGCGCTTGGGCGGAGCGGCCAGCAGGATGCGGTCCCCGGCGAGTGCGACAAGGCGTTGGTGGTGGGAGGAATGGCTGTACCACTGCAGGAGGAGGCGGCCGGCCGCCCCGTTCCAGTCGCCGTCGAAGGTCTTGTCGAGGCCGAGTTCGACGACGGCCTCGTCACGCTGTTTCTTTTCGAGCTTCGCGGCGCGGTGACGCTCTTGTTCCCCGGTCGTCGACAGCATCCGCTGGAGAGCCTCCTCACCCGCGCCGAGGAGACCGAACAGTTTGCCGATGAACAGCAAGGGCATGCCCACCGCGACCCCGAGCATGCCCAGCGGCCTGATGAAGGCGGGACGCAAGGGCGCCGATCCGGCTGCCCGGTGCACTTCGACAGGCGGTTCCGGGATCTTGCCGATCGTGCACCAGACCGCTGCGTCGGGCGTGACGCCGAGCCGGTCCCGCACGGTGTGGTCGGTACTCGTGGACAAACCCGTCCCACCTTCCATGTAGTTCGCCGGAGGAAGTCTCGCGGCAGTGTCTCATGTCCATGATGGGGGAATTTTTCAATGGCCGACAGAATCAGGTACGACCTCGACATGATCAAGGGGTGCTCTCGAACACTGGGCAAGCTCCACAGTGAGTTTGACCAGCACGGGAACCCTTCGGACGGTTACGAGGACGAACTTGGGCACGATGGACTGAAAGACGCCTTCGACGAGTTCAGCACCACCTGGAAGAAGACGCGCAAGACCCTGTCGAAGGAACTCAAGAAGCTGGCCGATTACACCGGAGCGGCGGCCCAGAAGTACGAAGAGATCGACCATGAGTTGGCCAAGGCAATTGCCGACAACACGGGGAGGGGCAAGAAGTGAGCAGGCGATCCGGTGACTGGCCGCCGCTGTGGGACGAAGATCCCACTCCGGGGGATCCCGACGAAGTCGCCGCCCTCGGACGCAAGTTGCGGCAGATGGCCGACATGATCGACGAGCAGGCGCGCGTGATCAAGGCCCTGTCCTCGGTGGAGGGCTGGGACAGTGACGCCGGCCGTGCCTTCAACGAGATCGCCGACGGTGCCGGAGACCGGCTCAAGAAGGCGTTCGAGCGGTACGACGAGGCGTCCAAGGCGCTGGGTACCAAGGTGGCCGAAGGTGAATCCAATGAGTTCGCCGGAGAGTTGCAGCGAGCGCAGAAGAAGGCTGACAAGGCCCTGACGGATTACCGTGAGGCCAAGTCCGATCACGATCTCGCCGATCGGGAAGTGAAGAAGATCACGGACAAGTACCTCGTCAGTGAGATACCCGAGGCAGAAAAGCCCGAGTACGAGCGCTGGGAGAGGAAGCGCGACGACGCGCTGCATCGCATCGGTCAGGCGCGCAAGGAAGTCAAAGACGCCAGGGACATCTTCGACGACGCCGGGGACCGTGCCGCCCGCCACATCAAGGACGTGGTCCATCACGACTCGGTGCGTGACCCCGGCGGATTCATGAACTGGCTCGCCGACTGGGCCGACACGTTCTCCAACATCTCCGCGATCCTGTCCGTTCTGGCAGTCGTCTGCGCATTCATCCCGCCGTTGCAGTTCCTGGTTCCCATCTTCGCCACCCTCGCGGTGCTCACCAGCGCGGCGGCGCTCGCAGGGCACGCCTACGACATGACGGTGCGCGGTGGAAAGGTCAACTGGCTCAAGCTCGGCACCGACTTTCTGGGAGTCCTTCCCGGACTCGGCGCGCTCAAGGGCTTCAAGGCTCTCTCTGGACTCAGGGGCATGGAAAAGTTCACGGCCCTCTTCAAAGCAGGCACCTTGGGTAAAGTCGGGGCTGGTGCTCTTGCCGGAGTCGGGCACAACTTCCTCAACGGCCTCAGCGTCACCTTGACGAACAAGGTCCTTGCCCAAGGTCTCAAAGTCGGGCAGCGGCTCAGCGTCGCCGGTCTTCCTGAAAAATTCGTCCCCATCGCCGGAAAGCAGATCACCGGGGTCATCAAGGGAAACGGCCTCGCGAGCGCACTCCACAGGATGTTCAGTGGCGAGAACGGCGGAACCACCGGCTACCAGGAGCCGGAACCCGCCGAGTCCACACCGACCCCAACTCCGTCGCCATCGCCTCAGCCTTCTCCGAAGCCGTTCCACGCGGCGTTGGCTGCGTAGGCGCTCTGACGTCCGTTCAAGCCGCGTATCAAGAAGGTGATCCAAGTGAGCGACTCGACCGACCTCGGCGAATGGGAATTCGTCGGCCGTAGGGGAGCAGAGGCCGCGCGGCTCGTTCCCGGTGAGGTGATTGCCGCCGTCCCGGCCGCCAAGGCGTTCGCAGAGCAGTCGAGCAAGGAACTCCGCTTCGACTTCCTGGACGACCGGCGGGTCCTTCGTATGCTCCGGCTTCGGCATGAGGACGAGACCGCGCTGTTCAACGCGGGGTTCAAGATCGGTGTGCCCCTGGCGCTCATCGGCTTTGGCGCGGCGGTGTACTGGGGCGGCGTGGTTCAGTTCTGGGAGTCGGGCACCGCGCGACTCGTCTATGCGGCCGTGGCCGGCGCCGTCGTGCTGATCCTGCTCGCCGTCTACGTACGCACTGCCGCTCTGCACTGGGGGAACCCGGTTCGCCAGAACCTCCGGGCCCGCGCGCGTGCCTACCGGGAGCTGGCGCATCTCGCGCGCAGAGGCGGGGCAGATGTACCCGCTCACTATCCGCACTACGGCCCGTATCCATTCGCGGCCACGTTCCGTCCCGAAGCGGACGAAGCAGAATCCGTTGATGGAGAAGGCCTGTCGTGAGCGCCGTAACAGCTGAAGAGAATGTTCAAGGTTCGCTCGGTGGCCCGGGTATCGATGTCCGCTGGATCATGCCGGAGGGATTCTTCGAGATCCCGATGGACGCGGAGAGCCTGGACGAGACCGCCGAGCAACTCGTCGAACTGGCCCGCTCCGTGATGCCCGAAGCCACCTTCGAGGTGCAACTGGAGTGGGCGGTCATGGTTGCCGCGCAGTACGACTCGTTCGCCGAGGCCGGGATCCAGTACTCCGGCTTCGTCATGACGGAGGTGGACGGGGACCGGTGCACGGCGACGGTCACCGTCAGCATGATCGACCTGGATGCGAGGGCCGGCACTCGCCCCGTCGCGTTCCTGGGCTCGACGATGCGTCACCTCGACATGGGCCAGGTCAGCGAGATCGAGCTGCCCTGCGGTCCGGCCGTGTCCTGCATCGGCACCCGGAAGGGGAGCCTGCCCGGCAGCCTCACCGCCTCCGGAGCCGACGAACCGGTGGTGACCTCCTTCATCCAGGTCCAGATACCGCTCGACAACGGAACGGTCCTGGTCCTGGAGATGGGCACACCCACACCCCGGGCCTGGGACGTCTTCTCGGCCATGTTCGCCGGTGTCGTGAAGAGCGTCCGCCTCTTCAACGAGTCGGGCAAGCCGGCAGTGATGCCGGCATGACCACGGAGCCCGACGCCACGGCACCCCCCAGGGACTACCGGCTCCTGGTCCCCCGGGACTGGTTCCGTATCGACCTCACCGAGGAGCGCTGGCGTGCCCAGCTGAAGACGTTCGTGGACCACCAGGCCGACGGAAAGAACGTCCCGGCCGAGATCAAGCAGGAGACCTGGGCGACCCTGCGGAACACCGCTGAGGCCGCGACCAGGACCGGTGCGCTGGAGTTCTTCCTGAGGCCGGAGCTGGAAGGCGGCGGCATTCTGCCTGCTTCGCTCATCGTCTCGCTGATTCCCCGGACCGGGGGGCTGACTCCGCGGGACCTCCGGGAGTCGCTCGCAGCGAAGCAACGGCAGAACCCGGCCCCGGCAGAGGTCTCGGCCGTCACTCTTCCTGCGGGCGAGGCGGTGCGAGTTGTCGGACCGACGATGTTGGACCTGTACGTCCGGATGCCCGGGGGCGTCGGCTATCTGGCCCTGGCGTTCGCGGTGCCGGTCAGCGGAGTGAACGGTCCCATGCGCAGGCTCTGTGACTCGATCGCGGAGTCGTTGCGGTGGATCGTGTGAGGGCAGCGGTTCGGATGCCGCCTTCCGTGGGGCCGACGGAACGAAGCTCCGTCGGCCACATGCCTCCGATCAGCGGACGACGGCCTGGATTTCCTGCACGGTGATGTCCTGCGTGGTTCCGAAGGTGCCGTCGGGCAGGTCGTCTCCCGCGTTGCCGGTACCCGTCCAGGAGATCTTCCAGGTGATCGTCGCCCGGAGCTTGAAGACGCCGTCACCGGAGGAGTGCAGGTACCGGATGCCGCAGGGCGGCGTCCTGCCGGCGTCTCCCTTGGTGTAGGGCTTGCCGATGGAGCCGTCGGCGTTGAAGACGCACTCGCCGGAGGCGGGGAAGGTCTCGGAGTCCGCGGTGCCGGGTTCGAGCTTGAGAGCGACGGGCTTCGCGGTGGTCGTGGCCCGGATGTTGAAACCGGGGACATCGAGAGCCGCCGTGGCCTGGACCTCGTTGAAGACGGCCTTGTCGAGCCAGGCCCAGGTCGGCAGGTTCACCTTGGTGGTGGCCTCGGGCGCGAGGTTCACCTTGGTGTCGGGCAACTGCATGCGCTGGTACGCGAGGGCGGCGAGGATCTCCGGGCTGAGGGCCTCTTCGTACCGGGCCGGCGGGGTGTCGCCGTTCTCGACCCAGAACGGGAGGTCGTTACACGAACTCCGCTTGAGTATGTCGGGTTCGTCGGGGTTCTCGACCGCGGCCCAGAACATCCCCTCGCCGTCCTTGTCGACGTTGTAGTCCTTGTAGCCGGGGGTGTCCGTCCAGCCGTACTCGTCCTCGTAGTGCCGCTGCATCTCACCGATCGCCGCGCCGGCGGTACCCCCCATACCGGGCGTGTTCTTGGCGCTATCGATCTGCCCGGACATCTTCTTCTTGAAGTCCTTGGCACCGAGGTAGGGGGCGTACCAGCAGGGCGGTGGCGTCCAGTTGACGTCGGAGGACGTGACGTTTCCGGTGCTGCCGTCTTTGGTGACGGAGCCGGAGTACTGGATGCGGGCGGCGGCGTAGATGCTGGTGCTGTCCTTGCCGCCCGTCTGCTCTGTGTCGGCGCCCCTGCCCTTGCTCGACGGCCCTTGAGCGTAGGCCGGTTCCGCGAGGAGGAGGCTGAGCAGCAGAGTCAGTGCCCCGGCGCCGAGCAGTACGCGGCGCGATCCGCTCACTGGCACTTCGCCGCCTTGGTCTGGACGTACACCTTGGACGCCTGCCACAGGTCATTGCCTGTGGGGAACTTGGCCATGACGATCTTGAAATAGTCGAAGTCCGCGAGACTGGGCTTGGTCTTCAGGACCTTCCCGGTCTTGATCTCCTTGCCGTAGAACGTGGTTGAGTCCACACAGAACGCCACTTCCACGGCTTGGCCGTTCGTGGTGGACCGGGTGCTGAGGTCGTAGTGGCGCTCAGTGCCGGTCGCCGTCCAGCCGCCCTTGATCCAGTCGTTGATCTGCACCTGCGCGTAGTGGAGCCCGTCGCCGGTGGCGTACGTGGACAGAGCCGCATCCTTGGTCGAGCGCAGGTCGATGCCCCGGTAGATGGCGCGAAGGAAGTTCGCGGCATCCTCCGTCGCTGCCGCCTCGTTCTTGTCCTTCGGCTTGTCCCAGTCGAAGGCCATGGTCAGGTTCATGTCCTTGGGCAGCGACACATCCACGCCGTCCGGCTTGTCCGCTGCCGGTGCTCCCGAAGCGGATGCCGAAGCTGTCGGCGTCTTCGTCCCCTGGTCCGCCCCGGCGATCTTGTCGTTGTCGCTGGCCTTGTCGTCCCCGCTACCGCAGGCGGTCAACAGCAGCGCTGCGGTTGCCGCCAGTGCGGCAGCTGCGGGCAAAGTACGGCGCTTCACAGTGAACTCCCCGTGAGACAAAAGTCCATTCAAGAGGTCCGACGCTATCGGGGAGCTTCTCGGTTTCGCCAGCGCGAACTTCGCTGTGAATGGTGATATTCCTGGGCGCATGGGGTGCTCGGAGGTGTGAGCTGTGTCCTGATCGTGCCTGATCGGATGACGAGGTCGGACGCGCTTGTGTGCCGTGTCCGTGGCTCCGTGCGGCGTGATTCCGCTTCGCTACCGCCGTACCTTGTGGTCCGGGCGGGCGCACGGCTGGTCTGGCGATGTGCGCGGCGCCGGTTCGGCTCGACCAACGGTCAGGATCCTGAGCTTGCCGCGATCCTCGATCACCGTGCCCGTGTCGACCTTGTGGGCGCGCATGGTGAAGGCGGGAGCGGAGGTAAGCGGATCCGCGGAGTTGGAGGAGGGTCGTGTCCCGCCACCATGGCGAACCGGCGTGAGGAGTGTGTGCCTCGTGCCCTGCCGGCACGTCATTTCCGGGCTTCGTCCAGGGGTGAGTCGAAGCTCGTGAGTTCAGCGATGTTGTGGAGGATCGCGCGGTATTGGACGCGTCGCTCCACCGCGGTGGTGCTGAGCGTGAGAACTGCCATGCGCCTGTGGTCCGGATGAGGAAGGTGGGCGTGGATCTGGAGCAACGGGGTCGCTGGAAGACCGGACTCGGGGGACGGGACGCGTACCGTCTCGCTCATGGACGCCGGTCCGCTGGGCAGGTCCAGGTACTCGACATGCTCATGCTGCTCCGCTGTCGCCACCGCCCGTGCCGCGCTCACGGACCGCGGGGCCCAGGCGACTTCCCGCCACGACACGGTGAAGAGGGAGTGCAGAGTACCGCCGCTGCCGTCCGCGACATCGTCGCGGTGGACGCCCAGAGCGCAGTGGACGGTGCCCACCTCGCGCAGGGCACGAAGGAGCTGTTGTCCCGATGCCAGCTGGGCGATGAACTGCTGCCTGGTCACGCCGTCGGGGATGGCCTCGACCAGAGGAGCCAACGCCTGACGGAGCCGGTCCGCCTCGGCAGAAGCCGGCGGCGCGAGAAGCACGTCGATGGGCAGCTCCGTGAAGCCGCCTGGCGTGGCGAACCAGATGCCGGCGTGGGGATCGGTGGCCGACTCGTCGATGACGATCTGGGGCGTTGGGTCCATGTTCTTCGAAAGTTCCGTCGGTGTCGGAGGTTCAGGGACGGGCGGGCACGACCCCGGCACGACGACCGCGGTCGATGTCCTCGGCGGTGGCACCCCAGTCGGCTACGCCACGAGTTCCTGCGTCCGCCCCGGTCTGCTGATCAAGGAAACGGAGCCGGCGAGGCCTCGACCCGTCGGACGCGGGTGCGCCGAGAACCCCGATGAAACGAGGATCGCCGGCGAACCACACCTCGCCGATCTGGGCCTTGAGCTCGGCTGCCGCACGCGGTGACATGCGCCGACTCCACCAGCCCACCCCCCAGTGCCGACCGAACACCATGGGCAGCGACTCCTCCGGTCGAGCCGGGTTCGGGAACTCGAACCAGCCGAACTGCCTGCCGACGACATCGGTTCGCTTGGCGAGGCCGTACCGGATCTCGCGGGACAGCTGCCAGGGGTAGACCCGCAGGACCCGACGCATTCGGAAGACGGAGGCGATGACGAAGAGCTGAAGGAAGGCACGGTAGAAGCTGTAGATCAGGAACGGTACGACGACGACCGAACTCGTTCGGCATGTCGTAGTTACGGTCGTAGCCCGCTCTCCCTGTTCCGCGTCGCCTCCCCGCGGATGCCTTTGTGGTACTCCTCGTCGTCCGGTACGACCAAACGCATGCCCCGGGACTCGGCGATGCGCAGAGTGTCGATGAGGCACTCGGCGAGGCGGATGCCGGCGTAGCGGACCTCGGTGTACGGCGACATCGGGTCGCCCAGCACCTGGCGGGCGTAGGTAAGGACATCGGTGCCGGTGGCGAGCTGGGTGGCCTCCATACCATCGGCGAGGCGGGAGAGATAGCCGCCGTTGTTGTCCGTGACGAGGTAGCACGGCTTGCCCTCGGGGGTGGGCCAGGGGAGGAGGCGGGGGGAGGCCGGGGTGTGTGCCGCGTTGCTGCTGGCCTGTTCCATCACGCGGCCACCTCCGGCGCGCCGATCACGTGCTGGTCGAGGTCGATCCCGAAGTCTGCGGCGAGTACGAGGGCGAGGCGGCGGCGCTGCTGGAGGGCGGCCTCGCGTTCGTGGGCGGTGAGGTAGGGGCGGATCAGGGCGGAGTCGGTGCCGTCGAGGAGCGTGGCCAGGCCGTACGGCGACCGGTGGCCGGGGAGGTGCGGGGGCTCGGCGGTGAGGGGGCAGCGCACGAGGGTGAGGTGCAGGTGGGGAAAGGGGTGGCGGTCAGGGCGGCGGCGCCGTTTCCCGGTGCCGGGGGCGAAGAGGAGGCGCAGCCATTGGAGGGCGCGGGGGATAAGGTCGTGCATGTCGACGCTCCTTGTAAGCGTTGGCCGTGCCCCGGGAGGTCTAGCCACCTCGCCGGGGTCCTGTCATTTCGACCATACCGGTAACTGCGTCCCCCTGCACCCTTCAGATATCTTCTGCGTCCCCCTGCGGCGGGACGCGTTCTGATCCTGCGATGTGCGTAGGGCTGCGGCACGGTGGAGACATGACCGAGCTTCCGCGCTACGAGTACGTGAAACTCGCCGACGCCATCGCGGCGGACATCGCCTCTGGGAAACTGCCGCAAGGGGCCGCTCTGCCTGGCGAGCGCGCCATGACGGATCTGTACGGCGTGAGCATCGGCACCGTGCGCCGCGCCATCGTGGAACTCCGAAAGCGAGGGCTGGTCGCGACGCTGCCCGCGAAGGGGACGTACGTCATCGGGATGCCGGAGGCAGACGGTGACGCCCGCACAGGGGATGGATCGAACGTCTGAAGGGGCTGTGCATTGCGTTGCGTGGTCCCGGCGCCCAGGTGACTACTCGGCGGCAGCAGCCCGCCACCCGCCCCGGTTCTTCTCAGGACGCCAGCGCCGGCCGTTCCGGTCTGTAGGCGCTCAGTTCTCCAAGTCCGACTCGTCGGCTCCGCCGTCGCCTTGGGCTGACGAGTCCATGTTGTTTTCAGGAGCGGGGAAGGACACGGTCCGTAGGATCGCGACCGTCACGTCGCAGAACTCGTTCCAGTATTCAGTGGAAGCCGTGTGGAGCGTGAACACGGCGGTGTAGGGGCCGGTCGGAAACGGGACGTGGATCTGGATCTGACCGGTCAGGAGCTCCTTTTCCGTGTTGTCGGCAGTGAGTTCCGGTGAGAGCGTCACCTCGCGCATGATCACGCAGGAGACCGCGGGGCCGCAGGGAAGATCCATCCAGCGTGCGTCGTGGTGCGGATCACGGGACAGGGCGACCAGGATCCCGTGCGTCGCCGTTTCCGGGTCCGCATGATCGGTTTCGACCGCTGCCACGGTGAAGGCGCACTGTGCGACACCGCCGCCGTCAGTGGAGAAGAGGCCAAGGGCCGAGTACGAGAGACCGCTCAGCGCCAGTTGTTCTGCCAGGGCCGCGTAGAACGGGGCGGCCGGGGTCCACAGGGACTCGTCACCGCGCGAGTAGAGATCGCGCACGAAGGCGTCCGACAGTGCAGCCCGTTCCTCGGGCTCGGCAGCCAGGGGCAGCGGGAAGAAACTCTCGGGGACGTCGAATGTCAGGGGAGGGACGTCGGCGTCGACCGTGATGACGGGTGTGGTCACTGGGAGTTGGCTTTCATCTCGGTCATAGGTCGCCTTCCTGGGCCTTGATGTCCTCGCCGTCGGGGCCCATCAAGCAGAAGTCGCCGCTGATTCCGTAGTTCGGACCGACCGAGTCGGTCCACAGGTACTCGATGAGGAAATGACCGCTTGGCCGGCGGGTGATGAGGAGCGCACCGGGCCTGTCCTGGCGCTCAAGGAACTTCGCGACAGTCTGTTGTTGCCCCGTTGTCAGGGCGTCTTCAGCTACCACTTCCGGCGGAGTGGCCAGGGTGCGGGTGACGTCGTCACGGCAGTTCGTGTTCCACCCCGCGAGGCGGCACCACGAGCCGTCGGTGAACACGAGCTTGAAGTCGACCTTGTACTGGCTGAACCGCATCCGCTTCGCGGTGGAGACGTTGGATCGCTCGGTCTCCCAGAGGACTTCGTCAGAGGGGACGTCCTTGTCGTCAAGCAGTCCGAGGACGAGAACACGCTGGTCCGTCACCACCAGGTGGGTTCGGTCCGTGTTCGGACGGCGGCCGGGATCAAGCTGCCACGGGAGAGTACGAGCCAGGGTGCCGGAGTCCGCCCACATGACGGGGAAATCCTGGACCTCGTTCTCCGGTTCCTCGGGTTCTCCGAGCTTGGAGACGTTCCCCGTGCTGCCCGAACCGGCAAGGGACTCGAGGACGCCGAGCGTCGCCACCAGCAGGAAGCGCGCCCCGAACGCGCCCCCCTTACGGAGTCGGCTTTCGTCCTTGGAGCGGGGTGTGAATCGGGGACCATCGGGCCAGCCCGGCAGTTCGTCCTGGATGTCACGTCGCTTCGTGTCCCTGAACCAGCGCATCCCGGACACCGGGGTCGCGACACCGGCGGCGAAGTTCACTCCGCAGCGTGCGAGCAGGGTCTCGCCGGAGTCAGGCAGCCATCTCGTCATCTTCTCGCGCCTCAGTGTGTGGTGGCGGACTGGTGAAGGCTGTCGCCGGGATTGGCCGAGTCACCGCTGTGCAGGCCGATGCTGATGCCCTTGGGGAGCACCTTGCCGGACACGTCGATGCCCCTGCCCAGTTTGCTCAACGGGTCGATGGTGAACTTCTCGCCCGCGAGGGCGAGTCCCTTGGTGCCGAGCCACTGGCCTTGGTGGTATCCCGCCTCGGCGAGCCCCGCCAGGCGGTTCATCGTGCCGCTCTCATGGGACAGCAGACCGAGGTTCTTGCCCGCGCCGCCCAGAACTATCTTCCTTCCCAGCAGTCCGATGCCTCCTTCAACGGATTTTGCCATGTCACCCGTCGCGATCACGTTGAAGGCACTTTCGATTCGGGAAGCCTTGAAGCCCGCCCCGAACTCGGCGATCCGGTCGACCGCGGCCGCCCTGCTGGCCACCTTGGCGCCCTTTCCGAGGAGGCCGATACCCGGAAGCAGCCCCAGTGCGTCCGTGCCCATGGTGAGCCAGCTGACGTCGGCGCCGCTCGCCTTGGCGACCGAGTGGGCCAGCAGCGCCATCCCGCTGGTGAGAACGGCCGCTGCACCGAAGATCGCGCCGAGCGGTTCGAAGGGCAGGGTGATGATGGCCAGTACACCGAGGATCGCGGTGACGTCACTGAGGATGTCGCCGATTTCCTTGATCGCATCGGCGTGTTCTTTGAGCCAGTCACCCGTGGCGTCCCAGGCGTTCGCGATGCCATGGCCCAGCTTGTCCCAGAAGCCCGGCTCATCCGGAGCGATGTCGCCGGCCTTGTCCAGCTCCTTGCCGACCTGACGGGCGGCCGCTCGGTAATCCTCTTCCAGCTCGTGGACCTTCTGGATGACGCCGTCCACGGCGCTGGATGCTCTGGCGAGGTCGTCGCTGCCCTTGCCGCCGGCCTTTCCCTCGGCCTCGGCCTTCGCGGTCAGCTTGTCTCCGGCGCTCTTCTCCAGCCGGTCCGCCCGGTCCTGGAAGTCCTGGAGTTCGCCTGCCCAGCGGTGCAGCGCACGTGAGGCCTTGTCGAAGGACTCGTGGCTCTTGCGGATGAGCGGGGTGACGTCCTGGCCGACGTACTCGCTGAATGCGATCGCGGTCTTGCCCTTCCAGGCACCGGTCTCGATGCGCTCCAGCTCTCCGAGCGCCGTACCCAGCTCGCCGGCCAGCTTGCCGAGCTGTTTGGCGAGATCCCGGGTGTCCTCCACGCTTCCCGGCGTGGGGTCCCAGCCTATGTGGGGGAAGGCAGGCCGTTGCCCAGCCACGTCACTTGCCCTTCCGCTGCGGAGCCTTGAGGGACTCGGCCAGGTCCAGGTCGAGCTTGCCGAAGCTCTCGCCGATCTTGTTGATCATCTTCACGGCGCCCTGGGTGTGCTTGCCGAGCTGCTTGATGCCGTAGCCCCAGTCGTCGGCGAAGTCCTGGACGTCTTCGACGAGTTGCTTCTCGCCGACAGCCGAGGCATCCGCGCTGCGGAGTGTGCGGCGGGTGGTCTCCATGCGGTCGCTGATGGACGAGAAGGTCTTCTTCAGGTCCTGGAAGATCGTGTCTTCTAGGCGCAGGTCACTCATGTCGGATTCCGGTCTCTTGGAGCGGCCCGGAGCCGTAACTCGGCGGGCCACTCGCGTCTCGTCAGCGGTTGACCGCCTGGATTTCCTTCACGGTCACGTTCTGTTCGTACGTGGACAGGCCGTCGGGCAGGCCCGGCTGCCGTGCGGGCCCGTCCGGGTCAGCCGAGTCCGTCCACGTCACCTTCCAGGTGATCGACGCCTTGAAGGGGTAGGTGCCGGTCCCGGACGAGTGGAGGTAGGTGACGTTGCAGGCCGCGTCCTTGCTGTCGACCGTGTAGCCGTTGTCGCCCTTGACCAGGTCGTACGTGCAGGTCTGCGGATCGGCGTCCGACGTGCCCGCGTCGACCCTGAGGGCCACGGGAGTCGCGACGGTCGTCGCGGCCATCTCGACGCCCTTGTAGTTGATGCTGGCAGTCGTCCAGACCCGGTCGAAGTCCCCCTCGAACTTCACCCGCGTACCGAGGTTCACCTTGAGCCGGTCCGGGCTCGGGTTCAGCACCACGGGCGGCTTCGGCAACTTCGTTGAGTTGTAGGCGAGTTCGGAGAGAATCTCCGGGGTCAACTGGTTGGGGTCGGCCTTCGGCTGGGCGGGCGGGACCCAGATCTCCCAGTTGTCGGTGGTGACGGGGCAGGCCTCGGTGTAGTCGTCGTTGCGGAACTGCACCTGCCACCACAGGCCCTTGTCACCCTTGTGGTAATCCTCGTCAGCGCGTTTCTTCGCGTAGTTCGCGGCCGGTTCCTGGGCGCCCTTGTACGAGGACTTGATGAAGTCCTCGTACTCGTCCGGCGTGTACATCGGTTCGTACCAGCAGACGGGGGGCTTCCAGTTGATGTTGGAGGAAGTCGAGGTGGTGGAGGAACTGCTCGAAGCGAGCTTGCTCTGGTTGATGCGGATGTGGGCACCGATGGAGCCGGGGTCGGAATCGCCGCCGGAGTCAGCGGGCGAACCCTTGGACGACTTAGGGGTGTCGGAGTTGTCGCCGGCGCCGTGCCAGGAGCCGTCACCGGCCTGTGCGGGAGACAAGGTGCCCAGAGCCAGCACGAGGCCGACGGCCGTCACCGTCGCCAGAGGGAGTCGGGCGGCCCTCATCCCTGCACGCATTCCGCAGTTGCCTTCTTCCAGCTCACGCGCCGGACCTGCCAGTCGCCCCGGGAGTCCTTCGCCGTCTGGACCGAGATCTGAATGAAGTCGTCGTTGCTCGGCGTGGTGCGGTGCACCTTGTTCGTCTTGATCTCCTTGGCGAACGCCTGCCGCTGGTCTTCGCAGTAACGGGCAGTCGCAGTCTGGCCCTTGAGGTCGAGTACCTGGAAGTCGTAGTAGCGGTAGGAGCCCGTGCTGGTGAGACCCTCCTTCCGGGTCTCGGAGATCTGCTTGGCGAAGTAGACGAGGGCATCCGCGGCGTAGTAGCGGCTCATGTTCGCCGTCTGGCCGTCGCCTTTGGCCAGGCCTTCCAGACGAGCCTGCGCCGCGTACGCCAGATCTCGCAGCACTGTGTCCTTCGTCGAGTCCCCCGTCGACTGCTTCTCGACGGTCACCTTGATGTCCGACGGGAGATCGAAGCTCGGTGCGCCTTTCTCGGCTGCTGCCGAGGCTGAGGCGGAAGGCGACGGAGAACCCGGTGCTCCCTTGTCAGCCCCCGCGATCTTGTCGTTGTCCTTGGAGCTGTCGTCCCCGCTTCCGCACGCCGTCAGCAGCAGAGCTGTGGTCGCGGCGAGCGCGGCGGCAACGGGCATGGTGCGGCGCTTCACTGTGGACTCCCCCGTGAGACAGATGTTTGGCAAGGACACAAACGCTATCCGTGGGGTTCCCGGTTCGCCACCGCGAACTTCCCTATCAACTTGGGCAAGGTGTTGTGAATCGGGCACTGTGAGAATGGTCCGTCTTCATGCTTTGCCCGAGTGCGCCGGGGCGCTCGCGGGGATGCCGCGGTGATTGTGTGGAGACGGAGTGGTCGGGCGATACCGCTGACTGGGCGTAGCCCCTCCCTTTGAGCTCCCTTTACGGTCCATTGGTTGTAGCACCGAAAACGCTCGACACACAGTGACCCTGGCCCTCTGCGTCTCGCGGGGCGGCCGGTAGGCAGGTGTTCACGGGGGTAGTAGTGGCGGACCACGTCAAGGTGTCCACGAGTGAGTTGCGGGAGATCAGCAGATCTGTCGCGAAGTTGAAGTCCAACTTTGAACATGCGAAGGATCTCGTCGACTCGTACGGCTCCGAGATCGGGTCCGGCGAGGTGGCCGACGCCCTCGGTGACTTCGCGGACGACTGGAAGAAGAAGCGCAAAGAGCTCTGCGACGGGCTGGAGTTTCTCGGGAAGACCGCGGGCGAGGCGGCGAAGGCCTACGACGGGGTCGATCAGCATCTTGCCGACGCGCTGGTCAAGGCTCAGCCGGGGGACAAGTGAGCGATCACGACTTCGCCGGCGTCGACTGGCAGACGGCCCGGTACGACGACAGGGAGTTCACGCCGGGGGACCCGTACGAGGTGGCCCGGCTCGGGAAGCGGATCTCCGACACGGCCCGGCTGATCGAGGAGCAGGCCGGCAAGCTGAACAACCTCGTCGACGGGAACGGGTGGGACTCGGACGCCGGGAAGGCGTTCACCACGAAGACCGGCGACACCGTCAAGCTGCTCAGCCAGTCGCACCAGCGGTATGCGGCGGCGGGGGCGGCGCTCGGTTCCTCCGTGCCGTACGAGCCCATCGCCGACACCGTGCGGGAGAACTGGGCCACCGCGCTCAACCACGCGCAGAACCGGGTGCGTTCCGCGCTGAAGAAGGCCGCGGCGGCCGATGCCGACAGCAGTAACTACCAGAAGCAGATCGATCAGCACCCGTCCGTGGACGACAACCACCCGGACAAGCAGAAGCTGAAGCGGCAGAAGGAGGCCTCGGACGGGGACCTCGACGCCGCGAAGCGGGAGCTCCGGGCCGCGCTCGACTACCGGGACACGCAGGCCGGGTATGCCGCCAAGGCGATACGGGACGCCATCGACGGCGACGGGCTGAAAGATCCCAAGCACCATTGGTGGGACAACTGGAAGGACTGGGTCACCACCATTGGTCACTGGGCGGGAGCGATCGCCGGTGTGCTCTGCCTCCTGGCCCTGTGCCTGAGCTGGGTTCCCATCCTCGGCGAGGTACTCGGGGCGCTGGCTCTGATCGCCTCCGTGGTCGCTCTCGTCTGCGACACCGTCTCCGCGCTGGACGGCAATGGCACCTGGCTGGACGTCGCCATCGACGTGGTCGGCGTGCTGTCCTTCGGCGCCGGCCGGGTCCTCGGGACGACCTTCAAGGAGGCGGCCACGGCCGCCCGGGGATCGTCGGCACTCAGGGAGTTCCTGAACCTGCGCGGGCTGGGCGTGGGCGAGAAACTGGCGGGCGAGATCGCCCAGGCGAACTCGGGGGTCAAGGCGGGCAAGATCGCCGAAGCACTGGCGAAGGGACCGGACAGCGTCCTGCCCAGGATGAAGTCGATCGTCAAGGAGTCCGTCAACGTCAAGGCGTACTTCAGCGACATTCGCACGGCCATCGCCGAGCGCGGAGCCGAGGACCCGATCCTCACCAAGGACCTGCCCAAGTGGCGCGGTCTCTCCGACTCGGTGTTCAAGGGCAAGGCATGGTCGGCCGGCGGCCTGTACGCCGCGAGCCAGGTGCTGCCGCTGGGCGCGGGCATCGTGAACCTGGCGCCCGTGGCGGGCTGGGAACCGACCTCCGTCGAACGCAACCAGTTCGATGGCATCAAGCACATCGCCCCGGTCGGGGCGAACGGCATTCCCTTCTACAACTGGAACTGGAAGGTCACCGGCGGCTGAACGCGTCCGCCGGTACCGGATCATGGCGAGGCCCGTAGGGGCGAGGAGAGAACGAGGAAAGTGGCACCTGGAGACGGTCAGACCGTCGACGAGCAGTTCGCCCGGCTCCCGAGAAGCAGACAGCGCGAACTCGAGGACAAAGGGCTCGGTCTGCCGCGCCTGCGCGAAATCGCCCTTGAGGAGGGCGGTGAGCCGGCCGTGCAGCACATCCTGGCGGAACACTCCCGCCCCTCCAGCCGGTGGGATTTCGACGGCGACCGGGGCACCGACGAGGGCAGAGCGGTGTGGCCATGGCTACGGCTGCTCCTGGTCGCCGTCGTCGGCGTGGTCCTGTGCCTGCTGTCCACGTATGTCCTGAATTCCTCGGCGCTCTTCGTCGGTGCGGCCTGTGGTGTGGTCGTGGCCTGGGCGGGGCTCAGGACGCGCAGGTCCCTCGGCGGGCTGGTGGCCTGCGGCCTCGTCGCGGTCGCCTATGTCGCGCTGATCTGGGTGGGCTCGTACGCCGCCGACGAGTGGTACCTGCACCTGCGCGGGCAGGAGACCACGGTCACCTACGCGAAGCCGCTGCACGAGCGGGCGTCGCACGGCGTGCGCGTCACGTACTGCCGTGTGACGCTCCCGGACGGAACCGTCCGCAGGGTGTTCGAGAACGACAAGCGGTGTACGGACGAGACCATGGTGGGTGCCAGGACCCTTGCGGCGGTCGACCCGTCGGACCACTACCGGCCCGTTCTCGGAGGCAAGTCCGCCATCGGCGGGATCGCCGCCGCGTACGGCTGCCTCGGTGCCGCCGCTGTCCTCGTCCTCGCGCCCCTGGCCGCTGCCGTGATGAGCCGGTCGAACGAGCGGCGCGCCCGACCGGGCGAGCCGGACGGCCGGGCGAGCGGAACGGACGTATGACGGACCGCACCGAATCCCCTGTCGCGGCAGCCGCCGTCCCACCCCCCTCCGACTACCGCCTGGCCGTCCCCGACGGCTGGGAGCGGATCGTGCTGGACAGTCCGGAGCGCTGGACCCACCGCATCGACAAGCTGGTCAGGCGGAGGCTGCGGCGGACGAGGGCCACCCCGCAGCTGGAGGCCGCGCTGGCGGAGCGGATGCGGGCGCAGGCCGAGGCTGCGCAGGCCAACGGCGGCGTGGAGATGTACGTCGTCGACCAGGTCCTCGGCCAGGTCCCGGTCTCCGCCGGTCTGGTCGTGACGGTGCTGCGGCCGTCGCCCGGCACCGAACCCGGCGACCTCGGCGACATCGCCCGCTCCCTCGCCCTCCGCACCGACGCCACAGACGCCGGTGACTCCGGCGTCGGCGACGTCACCCTCGTCGACCTCCCCGCCGGCCCCGCCGTACGCCACCGCTACCTCCGCCGGCCCGCCGCCGACGACCCCGACGGCAACAGGCTCGCCCTCGCCCACCTGGACGTCTACCTCGCCGTCCCGAACAGCGGCCAGCGGCTGCTGCTCTCCTTCTCGACGCCGACGGCACCGCCGCTGGAGCCGCTGGTGGAGGCCCTGGTCACGCTGTTCGACTCCGTCGCCCGCACCCTGCAATGGATGGCCTGATGCCCGAGTTCGCCGCCGCCACCGTTCGCATGCGGACGCCGGAGGACGCCGTCGCGCTGCCCGTGCGCACGTCCGTCGAACTGGGCGCCTGGGCGGGGGAGGCCGCCCGGCGGCTCGCAGGCCCCGACGACGGCGACCCGAAGCTGCTCGACGCCCTCGCCGCCGAACTCCGCGAGGCCGCCGCCGACTCCCGCGGGCGCGGACCCGTCACCGCGCTGTCGTACGTCCCGGAGCCGCGGCTCGGGGAGCTCGCCCGGATCGAGTTGTCGGCGCTGGTCGCCGACGAGACGTACCCGGAGGTGACCGTCGACCTGCTCCGAAGCTACCTCGCCGCTCCCACCGCCGACTCCTACCGCCCGCCCGAGGCCGAGCTGCGTACCCTGCCCGCCGGGCCCGCGGTGCGCGTCCGGCACGCGTATGTCCGGGACGTCGGCCGGGACGGGCTGGGGACGATCATGGAGACGTGCGCGTACGGTATCCGGGCCGACGAGACATGGGGGCTCGTGCTGCTGACGTCCTGGCAGGTGCCGGCCCACACGGACGACCTGTGCGAGCTGACCGACGAGTTGGCCAAGACCGTCCGGGTCACGTCCTAGCAGGGTCGCTCCGCCGGGTCAGGCCAAGGCCCTCCACTACGGCAGCCAGGCACTGCCCCTCGTGGTCGGCTGCTCGAACCTGGCACACACGAACCCCGACGAGGCGTGGAGTACCGGGACGAACTTCATCCGGGGGGCGAAGGAGATGCCGGGCATCGGGGCCGGCGGAACACCGTTCTACAACTGGCCCTGGAGCGCCGGCGGCTGACCCGGTCGGCCGTCCGGTACCCCCGGAGCGGAGAGAGCAAGGATCACGTGGCGAGCGAGGACGAGCGGTCCGTCGACGAACTGTTCGCGGAACTGCCGGAGAGGTGGCAGCAGGCGCTGGAAGAAGCGGACATGGGGCTGCCGGAGCTGCGCCGTATCGCGGTCGGCCCGAACGGCATGCGGCGGGTACGCACCATCCTCTCCGAGTTCTCCCAGTCCACCTCCGGGAATCGGCCGGCGCGGACCGGGTACGGATACGGCGGCGGAATTTCGGTGTGGCCGTGGGCCCGGTTGCTCCTGGTGGCCGCCGCCTCGGTCGTGGTCTGTCTGCTCTCCAGCCTGTTCATCGGCAAGGCGGCGGCGTTCGTCGGCCTGCTGCTCGGGCTGCCGGTGTTCTGGGTGGCCTTCAGGACCCGTGACTCCCGCGGCGCCCCCGTCGCCCGGTGTGCCACCGCGGCCGCCTATCTCGTACTGGTCCTGGTCGGCTCGTACTTCGCCAATGCCTGGTATTTGCAGCTGCGCGGAGTGGAAGAGACGGTCACCATCGCCGCCCCGACCCATCAGTGGACGCACGGGACCCGTGAGACCTACTGCAGGGTCCGGCTGCGGGACGGGTCCGTCCACGAGGTGATCGACAACAAGGAGGACTGTGCCGACCGAGTCGGGCGGACGACCACGGCCGTCGTCGATCCGGCAGGTCACTACAAGCCCACTCTCGGCACCAAGCCCGACATCGGCGGCGTCCTTGAGGGCTACGTCTGCCTGGGCGCTGCCGCGGTGCTCGTACTGGCACCGGTGACGGTTGTCGGCAGGGGACGACGCAGGCTGTACGACCGGGCCGTCGGGGCAGTGGGATGAACGGCGAGACGGCCGGCTCGGCGGATACGGCCGGTGGGGCGGATGCGGTCGGCTCTTGGCACCGATGCCGGTGATCTCGGAGACATCGCCCCGTCCTGGCGAGCGTTGGCCCACACCGACACTGTACGAGCCGGCGGCGACCGTACGGGTCACGCCTCGACCGCGTCGGCTCGCCGGCTCAGAGCCACCATCAGCCACACCAGCAGCACCGCCGAAGCGAGCGTCGAGGCGATGCCCACCGCCCACAGCCAGGGGTAGTGGGCGAACACCCAACTCGGCGCCACCGAACGGTGTTTGCGTTTGCCGCTGTCCATCGCGTCGAAGGCCAGGGACAGGAAGGCCAACAGCGACGCCACTGCCAGGACGGCGAGGAGCGTCCAGCCCAGGGCACGGGCCGGGTGGGTCTTCCACGCCTTGCGGTCCATGCCGTCCAGCGCCCGGAGAAAGAGGGCGGCCAGGAGCGGGGCGGCCATGCCGAGGCACACCGCGAAGGCGTACGCCCCGCCCGGCCAGGTCCGTGCCGCCCACCGCCAGGCGTCGTCGCCCCAGAGCATGGTGCCCAGCGCCATCAGGACGATCCCGCCCCCGATGCCGAGGAACAGCAGGCACCCGAAGAGAGCGTCCCGGTCCTTCCTCGCCTTCTTCGTACCGGCTCCCCGGACCCGCGACGCGGCCGGAGCGGCCCTCGGGCGCCTGGGCTTGGCCGATCCGCCCACGGTGTACCTCTCTCCCGGTCAGCCGGCGGTCAGACGGCGAAGCAGGGGCTCGCCCTCCAGGGACGTCAGGCGGCACCAGGAGCCGTCCGTGAAGGTGATCCTGAAGTCCCGTCCGCCGACGCTGAACGGCCGCCGTTCGACCGTGGCGACCGTGTTCAGGTCCGTCTCCCAGAGGATCTCCTCCCAGGGTTCCCTGGGATCCTGAAGTCCGCCGAGGACCAGCAGGCGGCGGTCGGTCAGGACCAGGTGTGTGACGTCCGTGTCGGGGCGGCGGGCCGGGTCGAGTTCCCAGGGGAGGGTACGGGCGGTCGTGCCGGGGGCGGCCCACAGCACCGGGAAGTCCGTCTCCTCGTTCTCCGGGTCCTTGCTCCTGCCCAGCGAGTCGGAGCCGCGGGGGCCGCTGCCGGAGGGCACGTTGCCGTCGAAGATCACGGCCACGGCCAGGACACCGAGGAGGAACACGCCGCCCAGGACGACCCGCAGCACGGGGCCGATCCTCGATCTGAGCCGGTATGCGGGGCCCTTCGGCCAGTCCGGCAACTCGCCCTGTATGTCGTGCCGTTCGGTGTCGCGGAACCAGCGCCGGCCCTGGACCCGGTCCGCCGCGCCGGTCGCGAAGGACACCGGGGCACGCGCCACGAGCGCCTCGCCCTCCGGGGGTTGCCAGGAGCGGCGCTGCGGCACGGTCACGGTCTGCCATCCTCACGGTCGTTCACGGCGGCGAAACCCATCGCCCGGCCGGGTGATCCGTGATCCTAGTCGGGGCGCCGTCCGAAACCGGCCGCCGTCGTGAGCACTTCGTGCAGGCCTCATGGGCGCACGGTGACGGCGCCGGGCATCGACCGGCCGCGATCGGGACGGGGAGGATTCACCGGCGCACACTTCGGCGTCCCTTGCTGTGTCCAGAGTCCCAACCGCCGCACAGGTCACCGCCGTTGCAGATCGCAACGACGATTTCGGTGAGGTCAAGGAGTCCGGCTGCGCCTTGAGGGGCTTATGTGCGGCTGATACGGTGCGAGCGCTTGACACTCACCCCGCGGCCGAGTATTTGGCTGGTTCGGGGTGATTGGTGTGGAGTGTCCGCTTTCGCTGTGCCGGTGGGCAGGGCGACGAGCGTTGACAGGTTTTCAGAGTTCTTGACAGACACTGTCTTGGCTGTAACGGGGAGCGGTTGCGTGAAGATCCAAGAGCGTACGGGGGCGGGCGCCGGTCGTTCCGCCGGTCCGGCTCAGCCTTCGGTCGGTGACCGGCTTCCCACCGCGCCGCGTGAGCGCAAGCCCGCCCTGGCCGCGCTCGCCGTGCTGCTGATCCTGCTCGGCGCGCTGGGAGCGACGACGCTCGTGCTGCAGGCCGGCAAGCGGATCGAGGTCATCAAGATCACACAGGAGATTCCGGCCGGCTCGTCGGTGACCGGAAGCAACGTGACCTCCGTGATGGTCGCCGACGACTCCAGCATCCACTACGTCCGGTGGTCCCAGCTGCAGAGCCTGAAGAAGCTGAAGGCCGTCAGCACCATCCCGGCCGGTGCCGTCGCCGTCGGTGAGATGTTCGGCAGCGGCAGCAAGCTTCCCGCCGGAAAGTCCACGGTCGGCCTGGCCCTCAAGGAGGGGCAGTACCCGTCCGGCATCGAGATCGGCGACACCGTCGCCGCCTACCGCGTCACCGGTGGCTCCTCCTCCGGCGGTTCGTCCTCCGGCAGTTCGTCCTCCTCCGGCAGTGACTCGCTGATCACGGGCGACGCCAAGGTCAGCGCCGTACCGGCGGACAAGAGCAGCTCGGACTTCACTGCCAGCACCAACTACGCCATCACGCTCACCGTCGACAGCGACAAGGCGGCCGAGCTGGCGGACGCCGCGTCCAACGGCGAGGTCGCCCTCGTCCTTGTACCCGGCGTATCCGGCAACGGCAACTAGAAGGCGGCCCCCACCCCATGGCGCTCATCGCAATCGCCGCCGACAAGGGCTCCCCCGGCGTCACCACCGCGGCCGTCGCGCTGGCCGCGGTCTGGCCGCGCCGGGTCCTGCTCGCCGAGGCCGACCCGGCCGGCGGCGACCTGGTCTACCGCAGTGCCGCCGCGCACGGCGGACCGCTGAACCCGAACACCGGCATGCTGTCCATCGCCGCCACGGCGCGACGCGGGCTCGTACCGGACCAACTCTGGGACCACGTGCAGCCGTTGAGCGGCGGTCTCGAAGTGCTCGTCGGGCTCGGGATAGCCGAGCACGCGGCCGGGCTCGCCGGGCTGTGGCCCACCCTCGGGCACGCCTTCGCCGCCCTCGCCGACTCCCCGAACGCCCCGGCCGACGTCATCGCCGACTGCGGACGGATCAGCGGCGACACCCCGGCCGTGGAGATGTTCCCGCACGCGGCGCTCGTGCTCCTCGTCGCGCGGACCGAGCCCGAGTCGCTCGCCCGGGTCCGGGACCGGGCCGCCGCCCTCGCGCAGAAGCTGCACGGCGGTCCGCGCGGTGCCGCCGCCCTCGCCACCCCGCTGATCGGGGTCGTCCTGGTCGCCGACCCGTCCAGCTCGGGCAAGCTGGTCAACCAGGTCAACGACATGCTCGTGCACGCCCAGACCGGCGCCCGCGTGGTCGGCACCATCGCCGACGACCCGGCCGGCGCCGACCAGCTGGCCGGCCGCAAGCGCGGGCGCCTCGACAAGTCGCTGCTCATCCGCTCGGCCCGCAAGGTCACCGCCGACCTCCACCAGCAGTACGGCGCCGCCTGGACCGTACCGGCGTCCGTACCGCCGCAGGCGCCCCACGCGGGGGCCGGCCGGTGACCGCTGTCGACCACCAGCTGGTCAAGCGGTTCCGGCAGGACGCCGGCGACCGGATCGCCGAGCAGCGCCGGCAGGACCAGACGTCCGGCGTGACGCCGATGTCCACCGAGGACGAACGGCAGTACGCCCGCGCGGTCATAGCCCAGATCCTGGAGGAGTACGCCCGCGCGGAGATCAACGCCGGGCGCACCCCGCTGGACGCGGAGACCGAGGAACAGTACGCGGCCGCCGTGCACGCGGCGCTGTTCGGCGTGGGACGGCTGCAGCCGCTGCTCGACGACCCGGACGTCGAGAACATCGACATCAACGGGTGCGACCAGGTCTTCGTCGGGTTCAGCGACGGACGGGAGGCCGTCGGGGATCCCGTCGCGGAGACCGACGAGGAGCTCATCGAGCTCATCCAGGTCCTCGGCGCCTACTCCGGTCTGTCGTCGCGGCCGTTCGACTCCGCCAACCCGCAGCTCGACCTCCGCCTTCCCGACGGCTCCCGGCTCTCCGCCGTCATGGACGTCACCCGGCGGCCCGCGCTCTCCATCCGCCGCGCCCGCATGGGCAAGGTCTTCATCTCCGACCTGGTGGGGAACGGGACGCTCACGCCCGAGGTGGCGCACTTCATGGCCTGCGCCGTCCGCGCCCGCAAGAACATCATGATCGCGGGGGCCACGAACGCCGGCAAGACGACCCTGCTGCGTGCGCTTGCCAATGAGATCCCGCCGCACGAGCGGCTCATCACCGTGGAGCGGGCCCTGGAGCTCGGGCTCGACACCTTCCACGATCTGCATCCCAACGTGGTGGCGTTCGAGGAGCGGCTGCCCAACTCGGAGGGGCAGGGCACCATCAGCATGGCGGAGCTGGTACGCCGGTCGCTGCGTATGAACCCCTCGCGGGTCATCGTCGGCGAGGTCCTCGGCGACGAGATCGTCACCATGCTGAACGCGATGTCGCAGGGCAACGACGGTTCGCTGTCCACGATCCACGCCAACAGCTCCAGCGAGGTCTTCAACCGCATCTCGACCTACGCCCTCCAGGCCTCCGAGCGGCTGCCCATCGAGGCCAGCCAGATGCTGATCGCGGGCGCGGTGAACTTCGTCGTCTTCATCCAGCGGCGCAACAACTACCAGACCGGCGGCCGCCTCCAGCGCATGGTCACCTCGGTCCGCGAGGTCAACGGCGTGGACGGCCGGGTGCTGTCCAGCGAGGTGTTCGCGGAGGCCCCCGACGGCCGCATCGTCCCGCATGCGCCCATAGCCTGCCTGGAGGACCTGATGGCCTACGGCTACCAGCCGCACGGGGCGTGGGGGTGACATGACATGAACCTCAACCCCTTCGCCTCCCTGGGCTCCATGGGCGGGCTCTTCTCCACCTCGGTCCTGTACGGCCTCGGCTGCGGTGTCGCCGTCGGCGGCGGGCTCGCGCTGCTGATCCTCGCGGTCCGTGGCCTGCCCGCCAAGCCCGAGCACGAGAAGCAGAAGGCGAACGAACGGGCCGCCGAGCTCATCCGGTTCGCAGGACAGCGCGGTTCGCTGGCCGCCATCATCGGCCTGGTCGTGCTGCTGCTGACCCGCTGGGCGGTGGCCGGCATCGCGGCCGGCGTCCTTGTCTTCTTCTGGGACAAGCTGTTCGGCGGCGCCGCCGAGGAGCGGGCCGCGATGAAGCGCGTGGAGGCGCTCGCCTCCTGGACCGAGTCGCTGCGCGACACGATCGCCGGCGCGGTCGGCCTGGAGCAGGCCATCCCGGCCTCCGCCCGCGCCGCCGCACCGATCCTGCGGCCGCACCTCGACGCCCTCGTCGACCGGCTGCGCGCCCGCACCCCGCTGCCCGACGCGCTCCAGCACCTCGCCGACGAGATCAACGACGCCTCCGCCGACATCATCGTGGCCGCGCTCATCCTCAACGCCCGCCTCCGCGGCCCCGGTCTGCGCCAGGTCCTTGGCGCGCTGGCCAAGTCGTCGCGAGAGGAAGTGGACATGCGCCAGCGCGTGATGGCCCAGCGGGCGTCCACCCGGCGCTCGGTGCAGATCGTCGTCGCCGTCTCGGTCGCGTTCGTCCTCGGCCTCGCCGTCTTCAACCGCGACTTCGTCTCGCCGTACGGCACCGCCGTCGGCCAGCTGGTCCTCGCCCTGGTCTGCGGGCTGTTCGCGCTCGGCTTCTGGTGGCTGCGCAAGCTGTCCACCATCGAGACGCCGGAGCGGTTCCTGGTCCGCGACCAGTCCTCCGTGCAGTTCGTACGGCCGCCCCGCACCGCTCCCGGCCAGCCCGGCCAGCCCGGCCAGCCCGGTCCGGTCGGTCAGCAGACGCTGCCCACCGAGGATGGAGTACGCCGGTGAACCTCACGATGCCGATTCTCGTCGGCGTGACCCTGGGGCTCGGCGTCTACGTCCTGATCCGCGCCCTGATGCCGTCCCGGCGCAGCGCGGTCTCCCAGGTCGCCCGGATCGACGCGATGCGGGCCCGCGGCGCGGCCTACGAGTCGGCGCGGCAGACACAGGACACCGGCCGGCTCGGCACCCTGCGCGCCGAGGTCGGCGAGCGGGTCGCCGAGTTCTACCGGCAGCAGGGCTGGGAACAGCGCTCGCTCCGCGCCGACCTCGCCGTCCTGGACCGCAGCTGGGAGAAGTTCCTGGCGACCAAGGTGCTGCTCGCGGCGGCCGGCCTGATCTTCGGGCCGTTCCTGTTCGCCGTCGTCTACACGATGGGCTTCGGCCACAACCCGGTCATCCCGGTCTGGCTGGCCCTGGCCTGCGCGGCCCTGTTCTTCTTCCTGCCCGACCTGGAGATACGACGGGACGCGGCCGAGAAGCGCCGGGACCTCAGGCGCGTGATCGGCGCGTACCTCGACCTGGTGTCGATGAGCCTCGCCGGCGGCCGCGGCCTGCCCGAGGCCCTGATGGCGGCCGCCGAGGTCTCCGACGGCTGGGCCAACCAGCGCATCCGCAACGCCCTCGCCGACGCCCGCATCACCGGCGTCAGCCAGTGGCAGGCGCTCGGCGCGCTCGGCGAGGAACTCGGCGTGGAGGAGCTCAAGGACCTCTCCGCCTCCCTCGCCCTGGTCGCGGACGACGGCGCCAAGGTCCGCGAGTCCCTCGCCTCCCGCGCCGAGACCATGCGCCACCGCGAACTCGCCGAGATCGAGGGCAGCGCGGGCGAGAAGTCCCAGTCGATGCTCGTCGCCCAGCTGCTGCTGTGCGCCGGCTTCCTGGTTTTCCTGATCTTCCCGGCGGCGATGCGGGTGTTCCAGGTGTGAGCCGACCCGAGCTGACCCGAGCTTCGTAGAGAACCTTCGCCAACTGCTGTTTCGAGAGGACAAGTCATCATGAACACACGGAACTTCAGCACCGGGATCCCGGCGATGGACTTCCTGGTCACCTTCCTGCAGGCCCGCGTGCAGCGCGCCCGCTCCGGCGAACTCGACCGCGGTGCCTCCGCCGTCGAGTGGGTCATCATCTCGGCGGTCGTCGTGGCGATCGTCGGCGTGGTGGCCGCCATCATCAACGCGGCGCTGAGCGACGGCGCCAACAAGGTCGGCAACTGCATCAAGGGCGCCAACGCCAGCGGAACCTGCTGAGCGGACGAGCGCGACCACGACGGGGGTGACGGGGTGACGGGGGTGACGGCGATGTCTGCGGGCGTGAACGGAGGCCTGCGCGGCTGGGTACGCCGCCGGGCGGCGGCCGCGCGCGGCGACTCGGGCATGACCGCGATCGAGTTCGTGTTCCTCACCCCTGTCCTGTTCTTCATGATCTTCGCGACGGTGCAGTTCGCGCTGTACTTCTTCGCGGACCACGTGGCCCAGGCGGCGGCCCAGGCCGGCGCCCGCAAGGCCCGCGCCACCGCCGACGCGGAGCCCGGCGCCTGGCGCGGCGAGGCCCAGGACGTGGTCGACTCCTACATCAGGCAACTCGGGCCGCAGCTGGTCCTGTCGCCCGACGTGAAGATGCTCCAGCCGGAGCAGACCACGGTCGGCGTCGAGATCACGGCCCGCATCCCGACGGTGTTCCCGGGCCTGGACCTGACGGTGCACGCACGGTCCGCGGGGCCGGTGGAGCGGTTCGTGGAGGACAAGAACTAGATGTCCGCCGTGGAGAGAAGAGCGCTGGACGACGACCGGGGGCTGTCGACCGTCGAGGTCGTCATCCTCGCCCCGGTCATGATCCTGTTCATCCTCGTCCTGGTCGCCTTCGGCCAGCTCGTCGACGGGCGCGGGGCCATCGACGGCGCCGCGCGGGACGCGGCCCGCGCCGGGTCCATCCAGAAGGACCACGCCACGGCCATGTCGGAGGCGCAGAAGGCCGCCGACGCGGACCTGTCCGACGTCTGCTCGGGGCCGGTCTCCGTCGTCCAGACCAGCGCGGGGTTCGAGTCCGGCGGCATCTTCACGGTCCAGGTGAGCTGCCGGGTGCGGGGGCTGGCCATGCTGGGCCTGGACATCCCGACGACCCTGTCCTCGACGTTCTCCTCGCCCCTCGACCCGTTCCGGAGGGCGGCATGAGCCTTGCGGTGCTGCGCAGTTGGTGGACCGCGCGTCGGCTCCGCCTCGACGACCGGGGCTCGGGGGCGGGCGCGGTCATCATCTTCGCCCTCGTCTTCATCTCCCTGTCGGCGTTCGTCATCGACGGCGGCCTGTCCATCTCCAAGCGGGAACGGGCCGCCGACATCGCGGAACAGGCGGCCCGTTACGCGGCCCAGGACATCGACCTGGAGAAGCTGTACGAGAACCAGGGCGAGGCGCCGATCAACTTCCAGGACTGCGACGCCCGGGTGAAGACCTTCGCCCGCGAGATGGACATGTCCACCGCCGACGTCGCGGGCACCCACTGCACTGCCGCCGACGCCCAACAGGTGCAGGTCGAGGTCCAGTTGACGTACGAGCCGGTCTTCACGGGGATGTTCTACGGCGGGGCGATCGTGGTGCACGGCGAGGCTACGGCCGAGAACGAGGTCGGTTAGCCGCGGAGCGCTCCGCTGGAACGGCCGTTACACGCCGTCGTTCGTCTGCG
This sequence comes from Streptomyces sp. NPDC090499, assembly GCF_044769305.1. Taxonomy (NCBI): domain Bacteria; kingdom Bacillati; phylum Actinomycetota; class Actinomycetes; order Kitasatosporales; family Streptomycetaceae; genus Streptomyces; species Streptomyces sp. NPDC090499. The sequence continues at coordinate 640,189 of NZ_JBIVXP010000003.1, read as the reverse complement.
GCGCCGTCGTGGCTGGTTGCGCAGTTCCCCGCGCCCCTTCACGGTGCTTGTGCCGGGGTGGGCAGTCCTCATCAGGTGGGGTGACCGGGTCCGGGTCGGCCGGTGTCGGGGCGGGGTCCGTGACGGGTGGGGGGTCCGACGGGGGTGTGGGATCGGTGGGCGGGGTCGGTTCGGTGGGCGGGGTCGGTGGTGCCGGGGGAGTGGGGGGTGAGGCCGTCGGTGGGGCGGGCGGGGTCGGCTCCGTCGGTGCGGGGGGAGTGCTGCTCCTGTCGCCGTTCCCGGGGGTGTTCCCACCGGGTTCCGCCGTGGAGCCGTCGCCGTCGCTGCCCGACGGCGGCTGCGTCGTCGGCCCGGGCGAGGAGACGACCGCCGCGGGACCGCCCTCGCCCGCGCCGCCGTCGTCCGTGGCCTGCGGCCGTACCGTCTCCCCGTCGCCCTGATCCGGTGTCACCGTCGGTCGCGTGGCGGGCGTGCCCGTCGGGGTCACCGGCTGTCCGGCCACCGGTGCCTGTGCCACCGGTGCGTCGGCGACCGGTGTCCGGGCGGGGACGGAGGCGGACTGGCCGGGGCCGAGTATCAGCACCAGCGCCGCCGCACCGGCCGCCACCGCGCCCGCCGCCGCGACCATCACCGGTGCCTTCGTGCCGGCGACACCGGTGGCCTGCCGTACGCCGTGCAGCAGCCCGCTCCCCGCGCCGCCGCCGCCCGCGTGGCCGGCCGCCGAGGCTCCGGCGGCGGTCAGGGTCAGCAGGAACTTGCCGGCCGTGCCGCCCACCGCGAACACCAGCAGGGCCGGGCCGACCAGGGCGGGGAGCCGGTCGTTGGCGCTCATCAGGGCGGCGAGCCGGGTCCGGCAGTCCGCGCAGGTGTCCACGTGGCCGAGCAGCCGGTCGGACTGGCGTTCCGTCGCGGTGCCGCGCACGTAGGCGGGCATCCGGCTCCAGTGGACCTGGCAGGCGGGGTCGTCCGGGGCCCCGGTCTGGGTGCGCAGGAAGGCCTGCCGCATCCCCTCCCGGGCGCGGTGCAGCAGGACGGCGGTGGCACCCTCCTTCGTGCCCAGCTGCGGCCCGATCTGCGCCAGCGGCTGGCCCTCCGCCTCGGCCAGCCAGAGGGCCTTGACCCAGCGTTCGGGCAACTGGCCCAGGACACGCACCAGTAGATCGACGGAGGAGACGTGCTCGGCGGGGTCCTCGCCGTGCCGGCCGGGCTCGGCCTGCTCGTCCTCGTGCGGGTCGCGGGGCGTCTCGCGCACGGCACCGTTCGCGGCGTAGGCGAGATGCCGGACGGTCGTCGTCAGGTACGCCGACACGTTGTCGATCTCGTGCCCCTCGGCCAGCCGCCGCCAGACCCGGAAGTGCGCCTCGGCGACCAGGTCTTCGGCGACCCAGGCGTTGCGGGTGAGGGAGCGGGCGTACGCGACGAGCCGCGGCTGCTGTTCCTCGTAGATCCGGGCGTAGGCGGTGGTGCTGATCACTGCAGAGGAACCGTCGTGCATGGCGGAACGCTCCAGTTGCCGGCTCAGGGGCGGGAGAAGGTTTGTCAGCGTAGATGACGAAACTTTCAAGCAAAGTTTCAAGCACACCCGAAAGTGACACATGTCACTCAAGTCGCTTGTGTTTCCGGCGTAATGAACCCGTCGCCAAGCGCTCTCACTTGTACGACGGCCCATCACGCACCCCCGGAGACGATCCGTGCCCATCACGCTCGAGCAGCCCACCGGCGCCCGCCTGCTCACCGCCGACGAGCAGGAGGTGGCGGTCCCCGCGACACTCCGCTACACCTCTGCCGACCCGCAGGCCGTGCACTTCGTCTTCCCGCCGTGGATCTCCCTGGACGGCGAGGAGGTCACCTGGACCTTCGCGCGGGCCCTGCTGGAGGAGGGCCTGGCGGGCCCGGCCGTGCTCGGCAACGTGCACGTACGCCCGTACGGCGACTCCCGCACGGTCGTCGAACTCCGCGCGGAGGAGGGCGTGGCGGCGATCAGCTTCCCGACCTCCGCGCTCGCCCGCTTCCTGCTGTCCTCGCTGCGGGTCGGCGGCTGAGGGGCCGTGTGGGCCGTGTGGGCCGCGTGGAGAGAGTGTGCGCAGGTCGGGTGGCGGTAACTCCGGCCTATGGGGTGCACGTTGGCCAAAGCGGAGAATTCGGGCGGCGGTTGGTCGTTCTACCCCTTCGACGCTGTCGGTGCCAGTCAATAGGATCGTCAAGGGGACCTCGGCTGGCTCGATGCGCCCCCGGCCCACTCCTTCCACACACGACCCCGGGACACCCGCCATGGCGCGACGCAGCACATCAAGCTCGACGGGAAGGCCGACGGGCACCGCCCCGTCGGGTCCGCGGAACCGGACCCCGCAGCCGGTGCGGCTGCGTCGGCGCACGTTCGGGGACGTCGTCAAGGCGTTCCTCGCCTTCGTGGCGCTGCTGGTCCTCGTCGTCGGCGTCCCCGGCGCCCTCGCCGTGACCGTCGGCTGGCCCCTGCCGCGCAGCGCGCCCAGCATGGACTGGCTGTCGCAGCCGATCGGCGTCGACGTGTTCCTGAACACCCTGACGGTCATCGTGTGGCTGGCCTGGGCCCAGTTCACGGCCTGCGTGCTGGTGGAGGTCAAGGCCGCCCTCTCCGGTGTCGGCCTGCCCGGCCGGGTCCCCGGCGCCGGACCCAGCCAGCTGCTCGCCCGTCAGCTCGTCGCCGCGCTGCTGCTGGTCGGCGCCACCGCCGCCAGCTTCACCCCCGGTCTCTCCCAGCTCGGCCACAGCCTGGAGGGCAACCAGAAGGGCACGGTGGCCACCGCCCAGGCGACCCCCGGCATCCTCGCCCAGCAGCAGGAGCAGGCGAAGAGCACCGCCGCCGCCCTCGCCGAGCAGGCCGGCCACGCCGCGGCCCAGGCCGAACAGGGCGGCTCCACCGCCACGCACGGGGCCACGAAGTACTACCGGATCCAGCCGCCCGAGGGCCGCCACCACGACTCCCTGTGGGAGATAGCGCAGCGCCACCTCGGCGACGGCCGCCGGTACAAGGAGATCTACGAGCTCAACAAGGACCGCATCCAGCCCGACGGCTCCCGGCTCTCCGAGGCCAGCCTCATCCGCCCCGGCTGGATCATGGAGATGCCCGGCGACGCGCACGGCGGCGAACTCGTCGCGAACCCCGACGCGCACGTCTCGCCGGAGGTCCGGCAGCAGATCGGCGACTACGCGCAGACCGGCGACCACGCGCAGACCGGCGACCACGCCCAGCACCAGGAGCAGGGCGGCGGACAGCAGGCGGGCGGGGACGGGGCCACCGCCCAGATCACCGTGCCCGCACAGCGCCAGGCCGGCGACACCGGCACCCCCGCCGCGCACGCCCGGGAGAACTCCGGCGACTCCTCCTTCGGCCTGTCCGAGGCGCTGCTCGGCGCGCCGCTGCTCGCCGCCGGCCTGCTCGCCGCCCTCGGCCGCCGGCGCCGGCAGGCCCTGTGGCAGTCGGCGCTCGGCGCCGTCGGCGGCCGCCGCGGCATGGAGCCGCCGATCCCGGCCGGCGACGCCCAGGACGTGCAGGACGCGCTGCTGGTCGGCGCCGACCCGGAGGGCGTACGACAGCTCGACCGGTCGCTGCGCGGTCTCGCCGCCGCCCTCACCGCCGAGTCCCGTTCCCTGCCCGTCGTCTACGCGGCCTGGCTCAGCCACGGCGACCTGCACCTGCAGCTCGCCCAGCCGGCCGGCAAGCCCCCGGCGCCCTGGCAGCTCGGCCAGGACCAGACGTTCTGGACGCTGTCGCGCGCGGACGCCGAGCGCTACGAGGACACCGACGCGGCCGCCCCGTACCCCGGTCTGGTCAGCCTCGGCACCATGGACGACTCGCGGCTGCTGCTCAACCTGGAGGCCGTGCCCGGCATCGTCTCGCTGAGCGGCCGCGAGGCCGACCGGGCCGCCGTGTTCGCCTCCGTCGCCGCCGAACTCGCCACCAACGGCTGGTCGGACCGGATGACCATCACCCTCGTCGGCTTCGGCGCGGACCTCACCCCGCTCGCCCCCAACCGGCTGCGCCATCTCGACGACGTGGAGGCGCTGTTCGAGACGATGGAGGCGGAGACCCGGCAGCGGCGCGGTGCGCTCGGTGCCGCCGGGCACGACTCGGTCCTCACCGGCCGCACCGGCCCGGCCCAGCACACCCGCTGGGCGCCGAACCTCGTCCTGCTCGCCGCCCAGCCGTCCGCCGAGGACGCCGTGCGCCTCGCCGAACTCGCCGCCGACGCGGCCCGGCTCGGCATCGGCTACCTGGTCGGCAGCGAGCGCGACGACCTGCCCGGCGCCGCCTGGGCGATGGAGATCACCCCGGACGGCAGGCTGCTCGCCCCGCTCCTCGGCCTCGAACTCCAGGCCCAGCTGCTGCCCGCGGTCCAGCAGCGCGCGGTCGTCGAACTCTTCGTGGAGGCCGACCCCGAGCGCGACCCCGACGGGCCCACCACCACCCCGCCGTTCCTCGTCGACATCAGCGAGCAGGGCCGCCCCGCGGTGTACGCACGGCTCGTCGGCCCGTACGAGATCATCGGCCTGGACACCCCCGACGGGGACCGCAGCCCCCTCCTCCACGAGGCCCTCGCCCTCCTGCTCCTGCACCGCGAGGGCGTGCACCCGCGCGTGCTGTCGTCCGCGCTGTGGCCGCGGGGTGTCACGGAGGACGTCCGCGACGCGCTCCTGGAGCGGCTGCGCGGCTGGCTCGGCACGGACCCCGACGGCAGCCCCCGGCTCCGCGCCGACGCGGCCGGCCGCCTCACGCTCGCCAAGTCCGTCGTCTCCGACCTCGACGTGCTGCGCTCCCTCTACTACGAGGCGACCCAGGGCAAGGGCGCCGAGAGCCGCGCGGTCCGCGGCCGCCTCCTCACCGATGCGCTCGTCCTGGTGCGGGGCCCGCTGCTCGCCGACCGCGCGGAGGGCCGCTACCGCTGGCTCACCCACGAGATCATCGACGCCCAGCTCCCGTTGCTCGTCGCCGACATCGGCCTCGCGCTGTCCGCGTTCCACCTGGAGAAGGACCGCGCGGAGAAGGCGATCGAGGCGCTCGGCGCGGCCCTGCGGACGGCCCCGGCCGACGAGCGCCTCTGGAACGAGCTGCTGCGCGCCACGCATGCCACCGGCGACCCGGACCGGCTGCGCGCCCTCGCCGCCGACCTGATCACCCGCAGCGGCGCGCGCGGCCTGCCCCCGCGCACCGAGGCCCTCCTCGACGAACTCCTCCCGACCTGGCGCGACAGCGCCGCCGCCACCGGATGACCACCGCCCTGGACCTCGCCCTCCCGGCCGCCGCCGCCCTCTGGGGCGCGACGACCGGCGCCCTGCTGCCCCGCGCCGCATACCGCTTCTCGGCACCGGCGGGGGAGCAGTGGCACACCCGCTGCCCAGCCGGCCACCCCGTCACCGGCTGGCTGGGCCCCGCCCCCTGCAGCACCTGCACAACCACCACACGGACCCGCGCCGACGGACAGGTCCCCGAGGACGGACAGGCCCGCGAGGACGGACAGGTCCCCGAGGACGGACAGGCCCGCGAGGACGGACAGGCTCCCGACGAAGGTCAGACCCGCGACGACGGACGGGCCCCGGACGACGGACGGGCTCCCGCTGACGGATCCGCGGCCGCTGACGGATCCGCGGTCGCCGACGGCGAGGACGCCCCACAGGGGCCACCCGCACCCGACGACGAGACTGTCACGGGTGGTGCGGGTGGGAACACCAAAACCGCAACCACCCACGCACCCGCACCCACCCCCACCCCCCTCACCCTCGCGTCGGCCACCGCCTGCGCAGCCCTGGCCCTCGCCCTCGCCACCGGTACCCGCCCGGAGCTGGTCGTCTGGCTGCTCCTGGCACCCGTCGGCGTACTCCTCGCGGTCGTCGACTTCCGAGTCCAGCGCCTCCCCGACCCCCTCACTCTCCCCCTCGCGGCCGCCGCCCTCGCCCTCCTCGGCGTGACCGCCCTGCTCCCCGAGCACGCCGGCAACTGGTTCACCTCGCTCTACGCGGCCCTCGCCCTCGGCGGCGCCTACTTCGTGCTCTTCCTCGTCAACCCCGGCGGCATGGGCTTCGGCGACGTGAAGCTGGCCCTCGGCGCGGGCGCCGTCCTCGGCTGGTACGGCTGGCCCACCGTGCTGCTCGGCACCTTCGCCGGGTTCCTGTTCGGTGCCCTGTACGGCGGTGCGCTCGTCGTCGTACGGCGGGCCGGGCGCAAGACGGCGATCGCGTTCGGGCCGTTCCTGATCGCGGGGGCGTTCGCCGGGCTGCTGGTGGGGGCGTACACGGCGTAGCACTCCGGTAGTACGCAAAGACGTTCGACCGCTCGCCCCGTGCGGTGATTGTGCGGTTCCGGCGGACGTGGCGATGCTGAGGCAGGCCCGCGCCAGTCATGAACCGCGGGTGAGCCGCGGGTGAGCCGCGATCGGCGCGAGCGGGGGAGAGCCGCAGTGGGCGCAAGCGCAAGGAAGATCGAGCAGGTCGTATCCCGGTACCACCCCGTCTTCGACGTACCGAACCTGAAACTGGGGTACGGCCTGGACGGCAACCGCTACCTGGTCACCGGCGGCGCCCCGGACGGCCGGCTGCTGCGGCTGGGCCCGGACGGTTCCCGCCGCTTCGTCCGGGTCGGCGCCGCCGCCCTGGCCGTCACGGCCAATGCGGCCGGGGTGATCGCCGTCGCGGAGCACCACTTCGCGCACCGGATCGTCTTCTACGACGCCGACTTCACCGAACTCGGCCACTACGACGACTTCGCCGCCGACGACACCCTCGGCTACACCTCGCCCTCCGGACTCGAAGCCGCCGCGTCCGGCACCTTCTACGCCCTCGACCAGCACCGGCGGCGCGTGCTCAGGCTGAACCCCGACGCCACCCTGAGCGAGGAGATCCCCCTCACCGGACTGCCGCAGGAAGCCGTCTCGAACAAGACGGCGGTCGGCCTGCGCGTGGCGGAGGGCGCCGACCGCATCTACACCGCGTGGTCGAAGGCGGGGAACGGCGCGTCCGGCGTCCTCTGCGCCACCGATCTGAGCGGGCAGTTCCTCTGGTGCGACGAGGTCAGGGTCTCGGGCGGGCTCTTCGGCGGCTTCGACGCGAACGAGGACGGCGAACTCCATGTGATCGTCCAGGGCCGGGGCAGGCAGGAGCTGCGGGTCTACCAGCGCGGAAGTCTGGGACAGAAGGCGTGGGCACCCGGCACCATCGCGCTGCCCGACGACGGCCACGAGGTGCAGCACCTGCGCCTGCGCGACAAGAAGTACCACGTCAAGCGCAACGACCCGTTCTGCCTGGTCGAGGTGTACGACGCGCACCAGGGCACGGGCACCGCGCTCGGCCAGGTGCCGGCCGACGTCGAGCGGTTGAGCGTGCAGTACGACGCCGACGTGTGGACCGCCGGCCGGCCCGTGCCGCTGACCGTCACCCACACCCCGGGCAGCTGGGCCGGCCGGCCGCGCTTCCGGGTCTGGCTGCGCCCGCTCGGCCTGCCGGAGTTCACCGAACTCCCGCTGTCCGGCGGCGCGGTGACCCCGCCCGCAGACGCCCGCGGGCTGTACCAGGTGCGGGTGTCGCCGGACGTTGGCGGACGCGTGTCCGAGTACGTCCTCGACGGCATCGTCGAGATCCGCCCGGAAGGCGCCGAGCGGGGCTCGCTGTCCCTGATGAGCTGCCGTGTCGACAAGGACCGCGACGGCGTCGACAAGCCGCCGGTCGGCTTCAACCGCCTGCACTACGGCCGCGGCGAGGCCGTCACCGTCGCGATCGCGGCGCGGGCGGCCGCGGGGGTGCCGCTGCCGACCGCCGTACGGGTCGTGCTGACCCGGGCGGGGTCCGAGATCAGGGAGTGGGACGCCGTCCACCTGGACACCACGGGCGCCGGCCGGCTGGACATCGGCCCCGAGACCACCGCGGCCCTGGAGCCCGGACGGTACGTCGTCGACGCGGACGCGCCGGCCGGTTTCACCGTCGCCCCGCAGTACCTGGAGATCGGGCCGGGACTGGCCACCAGGCCGGACTTCCACCTCACCCTGTACTCCGACATCTACGCCCCCAACCACGCCTGCTTCCCGATCGACCCCCGCGAGGTCCCCAAGGACCCGGCCACCGCCCGGCTGCCGCGCTTCGCCGACCTGCCGGACCTGGTCCAGGCCCACCTGGCCAGGATGCGGGCGCTCGGCCTCAACCTCGCCGTCGACCGGCTCGGCGTGAACTGGGGTGACACCTTCTCCGCCGACTACGACGCCGACGGGGAGATCGTCGACAGGCTGAAGAAGTCACCGGCCGCGGTCCACTGGCAGAAGGCCGTCTTCGAGGACGTGGGCCGCCGGACCATCGCCGGCTACGGCGCGTACGGCATCGAGGAACAGGCGGTGCTCCTCTACAACGACGCCTTCCTGCCGCTTGACTGGCCGAAGAACTACGAGTCCCGTGACCTGCCGAAACTGGTGAACGACCTCACGACGACCACCGACCGGCTCGCCACCTACGCCGCCTTCCGCGGCTGGACCTGGGGCGCCAACTGGTGGAACGGCCCGGTGGGCGTGGCCGCCGCGGAGAGCGACGCGGAGCGGACGGAGTACAACGACCGCCTGCAGGCCATCGCCGACGGCGATCCCACCTGGGCGCCCGTGCTCGACACCGTGACCGACCGCTCGATCAGGCTGAAGCCGACCGCGGCGGAGGACTTCCGCAAGGCGCTCGACGACACGGCCCCGGGCCTGCCCCCTGGCCTGACCACCGCCCTGACCAGCGCCCTGACCACCGCCCTCACCCCGCCCTACCGGCAGCCCCAGACCGTGCCCCCGGTGCTGTTCGCCGAGGCCGACGAGGTCGACCTGCACTACCAGGGCGAGCAGATCCAGGTGATGCTGGCCACCGCCCACATGGTCGACTTCTACCGGCGGCCGGGCAAACCGGTCTGGGGCCACCCGGAGTTGTCCAACGACGACGGCACCGGCGGGATGATCCTTCCGACGCTGTTCCAGCAGGTGCTGCGCGGCCCGAACGGCACAGGCCTGGTCCCCGACGAGGGCGTCCGCCAGGTCGAACCGGTCGCCGCCTACGCGGAACGCACCGGCGGCAGCGGCTGGCGGCGCGGCGAGCCGCGCTCCGGAGGGGCGGGCAAGACCTCGGTCCAGCGCGCCGCGTTCGACCTGATCGCCCGCCTCGCCCCGGCCGTCGCGGGCGCCCGCTCCGCCGACCGGGTCGCGATCGTCGTCTCCACCCGGATGCTGCGCCTGGAGACCAACGAGGGCGGCTGGTTCGCCAGCCTCTACTTCGCCGGCCTCTACGACGCCTACAACGCCTGCCTGTACGCCCACCGCCCCGCGTCCTTCGTCTTCACCGAGGACGCCACCGCAGAGGTACTGCGCGGCTACCAGGCCGTACTCCTCGTGGGCCAGAAGGTCGACCTGGATCCGCAACTGGACGAGGCACTCCAGGCGGTGCGCGCGAACGTGTACGCCGACGCCACCTGCCACCCCAAGTACCTGACCGCCTTCCACCCGCTCGGCTTCGGCTTCGACCAGGTCGACCTCCAGCGGGAACCGGCCTGGCAGGGCGACGACACCTCCTACTACCGTCTGCGCCGCGCCTTCCTGGCCCAGGGCGCCGCCGTCGCCGGGGCGCTGGCCGCCGTCCCGCCGGTCGCCGAGTGCGACAACCCCGAGGTGCTGCTCAGCGAACGGACGGCCGGGGACATCACGTACATCTGGGCCGTCAACAACACGATGCCCGACTGGGAGCCGGAGACCGCCTGGCGGGTGGGGCTGCTCTGCGCCCAACGGCTGCCCGTGCAGGCCAGGCTGAAGGTGCGGCTGCCCCTGCTGCACCAGGTCGTCGACGTGCTCACCGGCGCACCGGTCGCGCTGCTCGACGGCGTCTTCACCGCGGACCTGCGGACCGTACCGGCCCGGCTCTACGCGATCGTCCCGCTGCTGCACGAGCCGCTGCCGACCGCCTCCGAGGACGGGTTCGGCCCGCACGTCCGGGACATCGCGGTCGCCGCGGACGGCCGTACCGCCGCCCTCAACACCTTCGACTGGGACCACAACCTCTACGGCCTCGACCTCGCCACCGGCCGCACCCGCTGGCGGCAGCGGGTCGGCCACCACTTCGCCTACGCCCCCGTCGCCCGCCCCGACGGCTTCGCCGTCCAGGGCTTCGACCTCGGCTCGGCCGAGGGCTACCACCTCTACCAGCTGGACCCCGCCGGACGGGCACAGCGCCGGTACGCCCTGTTCGGCCTGCCGAAGAAGGCCACCGACTGGTCGAAGAGCGAGTGGGGCTACGACTACGGGCTGAGCAACTTCGCGGTGGCGCCCGGCGGTTCGTGGACCGCCTCCTGCGGCGACCTGGGCCTCGCGGTGTGGGACGAGGAGGGGCACCAGAAGTGGACGCACCCCTGGTGGGAGCAGCACCGCCGCACCCCGCTGCGCCTCCTCGCCCTCGACGACGACACCCTGATCACCTTCGCCGACGACACCGTCACCGGCCTCTCCACGGCGGACGGCCGCACCCTGTGGACCTTCGCCACCACCGAGAACGGGAGCCTCGGCGGGGCCTTCGGCGCCGCGGCCGTCAGCGGTGACCGGCGTACGGCCGTGATCGCCTCCGAGGCCGACGGCGGCCGGGTCCTCGTGATCCGTGACGGCACCCTGGCCAACACCCTGCCCACCGCGGCGAGCGAGGTCTCCCTCTCGGCCGACGGCTCCTTCCTCGTCGTCACCACCGGCAACCAGCTCCGCGCCTTCGACACCGCGGGCGGGCTGTTGTGGACGTACACCGGGGACGACTTCCTGCGCCGCCCGGGAGTCTCGCCCGGCTCCACCCGGATCGCCGTGGGCAGCGAGCTGGGCACCCTGTCCGTACTCGGACGCGACGGGACCCTGCTGACCGCGACCGACCTGCGCGCCCTCCCGGTGCCGGCCTGGCTGCCCGACGGCGACCTGCTGGTGGCCACCTGGACGGGCACGGTGATCCGCTACGACGCCGACCTGGAGGAGCGCTGGCGGACCCGGCTGGTCCCGGAGGAGACGGACATCCGGCCGAAGCTGCAGGCCCCCGACCCGGTGCCGGTGGTGCGGGCGGAGTGGGGCAACGCGCGGTCCGAGGCCTACCCGCTGACCCCGAACCTCCTGGTGCAGACGCACGCCTATCTCGGCATGAGGACGGTCGATCCGGACCGTGGCATGACCCAGGACCCGAACGAGGTCTTCGGCCTCCTCACCGACGGCAGCGCCGATCCGCCGGCCGTACCGTGGCTGAACCGGACCCTCCTGAACGGCATGGGAGCCACCGGCTCGGACCACCGCTTCCTCTTCACGGTGGACACCTTCCGCTACCAGCTGGAGCTGACCGGCGTCACGATCGCCGAGGACCCCGCGCACCCCGAGTCCTGGCTGCGGGACGTCCTGCTCCAGTGGTGGGACGCCCGGGCCGGTGCCTGGCGGGACGGTCCGATGCTCCTCTCCGACCAGGCCCTGCACAGTCACGCCATCGAGCCGCCGCTGCACTCCGGACGCTTCCGGTTCGTCACCACCGGCGGCTCCACCTGGCCGGCCGGCAATCTCCGGCTCGGTGAACTCGTCCTCCACGGCAGGGTCCTCGGCCCCTCCCACCGGGACGTGGTGGAGAACAACGGCCTCGCCGTCCTCTTCGACGACCGCGTGGACGACGTGGAGGATCTCCTGCCCGCCAGCCCGTACGTCGTCGACATCCAGGAGGGCGGCGCGTACGCCGGTCACCGGTGCCTGCGGGTGCCCGTGGCGCTGCCGGACGCCCAGTACCCCATCCGGCACGGCCACTTCTTCCTGGACACGATGCACGACTGGAACTTCGAGATCAGGGAGCACCCGAGTGCCCCGGGCCAGTACCGGTACCTGCAGTTCGCCTGGAAGGCGCTCGGCGCCGGGACCACCGGGATCGGCCTGCGGCTGGGGCCCGGCGGCAGCCCGGAGGCGGACGGCGACAACCAGTACTTCGGTGTCAACGCCGGAATCTCGAAGTGGGGGTCCCCCGACACCCTGCTGACCCAGATCACGGTCCCGGCCGCCGAGTTCCCGGCCGGCGGCTGGCGGACCGTCCGCGTGGACCTGTGGGCGGCGAGCACCGGCAGGCTGAAGAAGATCACCCAGCTCGGCGTGCGCACCGACGGCGGCGGCGCCCTCTTCGACCAGATCGTGCTCGGCAGGACCGAGGCCGACCTGCCGCAGAGGCCGGCGCAGCGGCTGGCGTAGGCTGGCGGGGTCCGTCCACGACCCCTGCCGAAGGGAAAGCCCTGGTGACCGAGAAGGCCGACCTCCAGTCTGTCCTCGACCGTGCCGCGGCGGGCGGACGCATCACGCCCGAGGAGGCGCTCGACCTCTACCGTGACGCCCCCCTGCACGCGCTGGGCGCCGCCGCCGACGCCGTGCGCCGCCGCCGCTACGCGGGCACCGAGCACATCGCGACGTACATCATCGAGCGGAACATCAACTACACGAACGTGTGCGTCACGGCGTGCAAGTTCTGCGCCTTCTACGCGGCCCCCAAGGACACCGCCAAGGGCTGGACCCGCGACCTCGACGACATCCTGCGCCGCTGCGCGGAGACGGTCGAGCTGGGCGGCACCCAGATCATGTTCCAGGGCGGCCACCACCCGGACTACGGCGTCGAGTACTACGAGAAGCACTTCAAGGCGATCAAGGACGCGTTCCCGCAGCTGGTGATCCACTCCCTGGGTGCCTCCGAGGTCGAGCACATGGCCCGGATCTCCGGCGTCTCCGTCGAGGAGGCCATCACCCGCATCCACGAGGCCGGCCTGGACTCCTTCGCGGGCGCCGGCGCGGAGCTGCTCCCCGCACGCCCCCGCAAGGCCATCGCGCCCCTCAAGGAGAGCGGCGAGCGCTGGCTGGAGATCATGGAGACCGCCCACAGGCTGGGCGTCGAATCCACCTCGACCATGCTCATGGGCACCGGCGAGACCAACGCCGAGCGCATCGAGCACCTGCGCATGATCCGGGACGTCCAGGACCGCACGGGCGGCTTCCGCGCCTTCATCCCGTACACCTACCAGCCCGAGAACAACCACCTGAAGGGCCGCACGCAGGCCACGCTCTTCGAGTACCTGCGGATGATCGCCATCGCCCGCCTCTTCATGGACAACATCGCCCACATCCAGGGCTCCTGGCTGACCACCGGCAAGGAGGTCGGCCAGCTCTCGCTGCACTACGGCGCGGACGACCTCGGCTCGATCATGCTGGAGGAGAACGTCGTCTCCTCCGCCGGTGCCAAGCACCGCTCCAACCGCCTGGAGATCATCGACCTGATCCGCAAGGCGGGCCGCGTCCCGGCGCAGCGCGCCACCACGTACGAGCACCTCGTGGTCCACGACGACCCGGCGAACGACCCGGTCGACGAGCGGGTGATGTCCCACATCTCCTCGACGGCCATCGAGGGCGGCACGGCCCACCCCGAGCTGAAGCTGCTCAGCGCCAACTGACCCGGCCGTGCTGACGATTCACGCCGCGGTCGAGGTTCGCCGCGACTGGGACGGTGCCGCCATCGAGGACGGCGCCGTCGTGGTCGAGGGCGACCGGATCACCGCGGTGGGGACCCGGGCGGACCTGCTGGAGCGCTTCCCGGGCGCCCGGGTGCGGAACTGGCCCGGGGTACTCGGCCCGGCGCGCGTCCACGAACACGCCCTCCCGGACGCCCCGACACCGCGGGAACGCGTACACGCGGTGCTGAAGACGGGCGCGACGGCCGTCCTCGACCGGCACACCGACTCCCCGGAACTCCGAGCCGCGGCCGCCCGCAACGAGGTCCTGGTACTGCCCCACGCCCCTCGACCCCACCTCACCGAGACCACCAGAGCAGACCTGGCGGTATTCGACGAGACGGGGGAGTGCATCGCCACGGTGTGCGCGGGGCGCCTGGTCCACAGACGGCGCTAGTCCGACCTGTTTTTGGGGGGCGCGGGGCTGTATCGATGTGCGGCTCCGCCGCGTGGGCGCGACCAGCCCCCACCCACCCGCAGCCGACACTCAACCGGCCAACGCCTCCCCGAACGCCCCGGAACTCTGAGAAACCCCGCTGCAGTTCGTCGCTGCGTCGTCGTCATCCGTACCGCTCTCACACTGCACATCCCGGAACGTCGACCACATCGACACCCACGCGACCCCTTCCTCCTCCGCGAACGCCCGCACATCCTTCGCGTCGGACAGCGTGAACGTCTCCCCGTCGACATCGTTCACCCCGATCATCGAGGTCAGCGCCATCCCGCCCCACGCCCCCGCGTCCGACAGCCCGAACACCGTCTTCAGCTGCTTCTGCGTGGCCTTCGCCGAGGTGACCGCGTAGTCGCCCATGTCCCCGTCGTACGACTCGCCGTAGTTCATGGTCATGATGTCGACCGTCGAGACCTGCACGTCGTACTTGTTCGCGGACTCCAGCAACGCGAGGCCGTCCGAGTCGAGCCCCGACGGCATCACGGGGAGGGTGAACGAGACCTCCAGGTCCGGCCGTTCCTTCTGGAGCAGCGCGATCGCCTCCGACCGCAGCGCGACCGAGTCGGAGTCGGCGAGCGTGTCGCCCTCGATGTCGAAGTCGGCCTGCGTGGAGCCCGCGGCGTCCAGCGCGGCGCCGTACGCGGCGGCGAGTTTCGTCGCGCTGGAGCACGTCGTCGCCAGCTCCTTGCCGGAGGCCCCGCCGAAGGACACCCGGACCGTCGCACCGTCCTCCTTCAGCTTGGAGATCCGGGACTTCACGGTCGAACTGCCGACGGCGTCCGTCCCGTTCCAGGCCGGCGTGCAGCTGCTGCCGTCGGCGATCACGAAGGCCAGGTTGTACGTCGAGGGCGACCCGGCGGCGTCCGTGCCGGCGGCCTCCGTCGCGCTGACGTAGGGCGCGAACGACGTGCCGGACTCCGCCGAGCCGTCGGCCGTGCTCGCGGACGCCGACGCCTTCTTCGACGGTGCGGGCGCCGCGTCCGACGTGCCGCCGGAGCCCGAGGAGCACCCCGTGACTGCCATGGCAAACAGGCAGGTAAGCCCAGCAGCCGGCCTGAGGAAACTCCGCATTAAGATGCACCCGCTCTCGTGATTTGTGTCTCAGGCTCGAAACAAAGCCTGATTCCAAAGGAAAACGTCTCACACGGTCATGGTGTTCAACGGTTCGATCAATACATAGAAACTTCATGGAATGAAGGGTGCGGAGAGGACGAAAGGTGCGTCGCGAAAGGGGCGTTCAGGCAGTTTCCCGCCCCTGCCCGCCCTCGCAGCTGTTCATAGAATCTCTCAGTGAAAAGACAGGTTAAGGGGTTTCTCATGGGCACTTCACAAGAACTCAGAAGACGATCACATAAAGGCTCCCTAATATCCGTGGAATGCAATCCGAGCCTGCCATCGAAAGCCGCGCCGCCGGGCGCGGTCGCCGCCGCAAACAAGGCAACGGGTCTGCCGAGGGGCCCGTCTTCGTCGACTCCTCCGGGCGCCGCTCCAAGGTGCTGCGGCGCATCGGCCTCCTCCTCGGCGTCGTCTGCCTCGCCTACACCGGAGTGCTCGGTGCCGCCTTCATGGGCTGGGGAACCTCGCTCACCCCGGACTCGCTGATCCCCGATTTCGCACGCGCCGGCAACGCCCCCGGCGGCGAACGCCCGCAGGGCGGCATCGGCCGTCAGGCCGGCCTGCCCAGCGGCCGCCCCTCGGCACCGCCCTCGACCGCCGCCACCCCGTCCGCCTCCGCATCCGCCACCGCGGACTGACCGGGAACGCAGGCCTCTCCCCGTGACTACTCCGACGTCCGCACGCGGCCGCAGGCGCGCCCCCACCCGCATCGAGCGGGCGGCGGGCAGGGCCGCGGCGCTGCAGAAACCACGTGTCATCCTCGCCCTGCTGCTCCTGCTGGCGCTGACCTGCGTGATGCTGCTCGACGGCTATCTGCGCGCAGAGGTCGGCGGCGACCAGCGGGTGCGCACCGGAGCCAGCTCCAGCAAGGTCCCGGACAAGGTCCTCGACGGCGGCCCGATCCTCACCTTCCGGGGCGGTCAGGCAACCACCGTCTCGGTCCCCTCCAAGACCATCGCCCTCACCTTCGACGACGGCCCGAACCCGACCTACACCCCGCAGGTCCTCAAGATCCTGCAGCAGTACGACATACCCGCCACGTTCTTCCTGGTCGGCTCGATGGTGTCGCGCTACCCGAGCATCGTGAAGACGATGGTCCAGCAGGGCAACGAGGTCGGCATCCACACGTTCACGCACGTCGACCTCTCGTACCAGAGCGACGCCCGGATCAACCGCGAGATGCAACAGACGCAGCTCGCGCTGGCGGGCGCGGCCGGTATCACCACGACCCTCTTCCGCGCGCCGTACTCCTCGGAGACCGACGCCATCGACAACTACAGCTGGCCGGTCTACGAGAAGCTCGGCAACGAGGGCTACACCAGCGTCTTCGTCGACACCGACAGCGACGACTGGAAGAAGCCGGGCGTCTCGAAGATCGTCAAGTGGGCCACGCCCAGCGGCACCAAGGGCGCCGCCGTCCTCTTCCACGACGCCGGCGGCGAGCGCTCGCAGACGATCAAGGCGCTGCCGCAGTACATCAAGAAGATGAAGGCGAAGGGCTACACCTTCACCACCGTCAGCGGTGTCGTCGAGAAGCGGAACGCCGCGAGCCGGCAGACCGCCGCCGCCGGCACCACCACGAACGGCCAGGCCACCACCGGCCTCACCGAGGCCGGGGTGACCGGCACCGGCACCGTTTCTTCCGGCACCGGCACTGCTTCTTCCGGTACGGGCACTGCTTCTTCCGGTACGGGAACCGTTTCTTCCGGTACGGGCACCGCTTCGGGTGCGGGCACCGCTTCGGGTGCGGGCGCCGGTTCCCAGCCCGGTGCCGGCACCGCCCCGAACGGCGAGGGCGGCACCGCCCCGGGCACCCGCAGCACCACCACCGTCTCCCGGCTCCAGGCCGCCCACCGCACGGCCACCGGCATGACCCTCTACGAGGGCAAGGCCCTCATCGTGGCGGTGGCGATAGCCGAGTGGGCCCTCCCCGTCCTCTCCGGCCTGCTGTTCGTCGTCGGCGTCGCGGTGATGGGCCGCTTCGGGATGATGCTGCTCATCGCCCGCCGCCACTACAGACAGCGCAACAAACGCCGCTTCAGCTGGGGGGAGACGGTCACCCGGCCGGTGAGCGTGATCGTCCCCGCGTACAACGAGAAGGAGTGCATCGCCAACACCCTGGAGTCGCTGGCGCAGAGCACCCACCCGATCGAGGTCATCGTCGTCGACGACGGTTCCACGGACGGCACCTCGGAGATCGCCCGCGCCGCCGCCGACAAGCTCGGCATGCACAACGTCCGGGTCATCCGCCAGGAGAACGCCGGCAAACCGGCCGCCCTCAACAACGGTGTGCGCAACGCCAGTTACGACATCGTCGTGATGATGGACGGCGACACGGTCTTCGAGCCGGAGACGGTACGGCACCTCGTGCAGCCGTTCGCGGACCCCGGGGTCGGCGCGGTCGCCGGCAACGCGAAGGTCGGCAACCGCAACACGGTCATCGGCGCCTGGCAGCACATCGAGTACGTGATGGGCTTCAACCTCGACCGCCGCATGTACGACCTGCTGCGCTGCATGCCGACGATCCCCGGCGCCATCGGCGCGTTCCGCCGCGAGGCGGTCCTGGGGGTCGGCGGGATGAGCGAGGACACCCTCGCCGAGGACACCGACATCACCATCGCCATGCACCGCGCCGGCTGGCGGGTCGTCTACCAGGAGCACGCCAAGGCCTGGACGGAGGCGCCCGGTTCGCTGAAGCAGCTGTGGTCGCAGCGCTACCGCTGGTCCTACGGCACCATGCAGGCCCTCTGGAAGCACCGCAAGTCCCTGACGGACAAGGGCCCGTCAGGCCGCTTCGGCCGCGTCGGCATGCCCCTGGTCGTCCTCTTCCAGATCGTCACCCCGGTCTTCGCCCCGCTCATCGACGTCTTCACGGTCTACTCCATGATCTTCGTCGACTTCGAGGCCGCCCTGCTGGCCTGGCTCGCCGTCCTCGGCCTCCAACTGGCCTGCGCCGCCTACGCGTTCCGCCTGGACAAGGAGAAGTACCGCTACCTCGCGATGATGCCGCTGCAGCAGCTGGCCTACCGTCAGATGATGTACCTCGTCCTCATCCACTCCTGCATCACCGCCCTCACCGGCGGCCGCCTGCGCTGGCAGAAACTCAAGCGCACCGGCGAGGTCGGCACCCCGGCGGGGGTGAGCGGCTGATGACCTGGGACCAGCAGAACCCGTACCAGCAGAACCCCTACCAGCAGGGCTACAACGGCTACGACCACACCCAGTACGGCGGCCAGCAGCAGTACGTGCAGCAGCCGTACCCCGACTACACCTACACTCCGGCACCGGACCAGACGGCCCCGCTGCCCGTGGTGGAGCCGGAGCCGGACACACCTGCTGTGGGCACCCTCCCCCGCTCGAGCGAAGCCGAGAGTGGGGGAGGGTGGGCACAGCCGACAGTTCCGGGCACCGAGACAACAGACGCCAAGGAACCCGACGCGGAACCGCAGCCCAAAAAGCCCGCAAGGGACCGCTACTTCGACACCCTCCGCGCCGTCGCCCTCATCCGCGTCGTCACCTACCACACCTTCGGCTGGGCCTGGTGCGGCATGGTGTTCCCCTCCATGGGCATCATGTTCGGCCTCGCCGGCACCCTCATGGCGAAGTCCCTGGAGCGCCCCGCGCTCAAGGTGGTCAAGAGCCGCCTGCGCCGCCTCCTCCCGCCCTTCTGGTTCTGGGGTTTCTTCGTCGTCCTGGCGATGCTGATCCACGACTGGATGCCGGGCTGGCAGATCGTCTACTGGGTCGTCCCGCTCGGCGACCCGCCGGGCAACGCGTGGGGCGAGCAGGCCTGGGAGATCCTCTGGTACCTGCGCACCTACCTGTGGTTCGTCCTCCTCTCCCCGGCGATGCTGTGGATCTTCCGCAAGGCCCCGGTCCCGGTGCTCCTCCTGTCCCTCGCCCCGATCCTGGTCCTGAACTTCGTCTGGTCCGGCCCCGACAACCGCTTCGGCTCCGCCCTGTGGGACCTGTCGACGTACCTCTTCTGCTGGATCCTCGGCTTCGCCCACCGCGACGGCGTGCTCCAGCGGATGAAGCCGGCCCTGGTCGTCGTCGGCTCGCTCGCCGCCGTCGGCTACGGCGGCTGGTACGCCTTCTCGCACCAGGCCGACTTCGGCACCTACGACCTGGACGAGAACCCCCTCGCGCAGGCCTTCTGGTCGGCCGGGTTCGTGATGCTGCTGATGTGGGCGAAGGCCTACTTCAAGATCGACTTCGCCTGGCTGACCCGGTACCGGAAGGTCGACCGGACGGTCACGATCTTCAACGCGCGCGCGGTGACGATCTACCTCTGGCACGAGATCGCGCTGATCCTCGCGGTCCCGCTGATCGACCAGATGTGGAACGTGCCCGCGTTCGAGAAGTGGCTCCCACTGGACAGCCAGTGGTTCATGTTCGGCGTCGGCTGGATCCTGATCGCGGTGTTCGTCGTGGCGTGCGGCTGGGTGGAGGACGTGGCCGCGAAGAAGAAGCCGAAGCTTCTCCCCTGAGGGCGTGCTGCAACAATGGCGGGCGTGACCCGCGCTTCCCTGAACAAGCAGCCGCACGAAGTCGCCTCGATGTTCGACGACGTGGCGGAACGGTACGACCTGACCAACGACGTGCTGTCGCTCGGCCAGGACCGGCAGTGGCGGAAGGAGGTCGCCAAGGCGGTGGACGCGCGCCCCGCGCAGAAGATCCTGGACCTGGCGGCCGGCACGGGCACCTCCTCCCAGCCGTTCGCCCGGGCCGGCGCCTTCGTCGTGCCCTGCGACTTCTCCCTCGGGATGCTCCAGGTCGGCAAGCGGCGCACCGCATGGATGCCCTTCACCGCGGGGGACGCGACGAAGCTGCCGTTCAAGGACGACACCTTCGACGCGGTGACGATCTCCTTCGGGCTGCGCAACGTCCAGGACACCGACGCGGCCCTGCGCGAGATGTACCGGGTGACGCGGCCCGGCGGGCGGGTCGTGATCTGCGAGTTCTCGCATCCGACCTGGGCGCCCTTCCGGACCGTCTACACCGAGTACCTGATGCGTGCGCTGCCGCCGGTCGCCCGCGCGGTCTCCTCCAACCCGGACGCCTACGTCTACCTCGCCGAGTCCATCCGCGCCTGGCCCGACCAGCCCGCGCTGGCCGGCCGGCTGCGCGCGGCAGGCTGGTCGAAGGTGGCCTGGCGCAACCTCACGGGCGGAATCGTCGCCCTGCACCGGGGCTTCAAGGAGGCCTGAGCCCCGGCCCGGGGCTCACCGGCCGCGGACTCACAGGCTGCTCACCTCGAAGGTGTTGTCCCCGGGCTGGTCCAGCTCCCGTTGCAGCCCGCCTCTGGGCGGCCGCGGGATGCGCGGCTCGCGCACGCCTCCGCCGCCCTCGCCCTCACCGAAGTCGAACCACACGTACACCATCGAGTCCCGCGGCACCTCGGCACCGGGCTGCGGGAACTGGCGCACGACGTAGTCGACGACCGTGAGGTGGAAGTCGGGCCGGTCCGGCGCGTTGAGGAACAGACCCCGCGACCGGGCGGTCTCGCGCGCGTCCACGGCCATCAGCCCTACCAGCCGTGGCACGCGCACTTCGGGTGTTTTGGGTGTTATATGCACAGATGTCACCCCCAGCGGTACTGGAAGGGTAACCCCCGGCATATGGCGGCCGGAAGCGCCAAGTGTCTTTCTGTAACAGATCGTTACTCTGTGTAATTGAGTGTGCTGCCGCCCCGCAGGTCGAGCCGGAAGCAGAGAGCCTCCTCCGGCAGGCGCGGGTGCGGGAACGTCTCCCGCAACTCCATCCCGAGGCGCCGGGTCACCGCGACGGAGCGCGCGTTGCCCGGCCGCACCATCGCCACCACCGTCGGCACGCCTGCCGCCCGCAGCCGTCCCAGCGTCATGTGCGCCGCCGCCGTCACGTACCCCTTGCCCCAGTGGGCCCGCCCGAGCCGCCAGCCGATCTCGATCTCACCTCTGGGCCCCCAGTCCGGCGCCCACGGCTGGGCGCCGGTGAACCCGATGACCTGCCCCGCCTGGTCGGTCATCGTCCACAGGCAGAAGCCGAGCTCCGCGTCGTGCCGGCGCTGACGGGCGGTGAGCTCCTCGTAGACGGACAGCTCGGCGGCCCTGCCGCCGTGGAACTCCATGACCTCGGGGTCGTCGAAGACCCGGTGCCAGGCGAACGCGTCCTCGTGCGTGGGCACACGCAGCCGTACCGCGGGGAGAGCTCGGTTCACAGGGGCAGCCCTTCAGCCGGGTGATCAGTACCGCTGAATAGACTGCCCATGTCCAGTGCCGGTCGGCACGCAGATTTCGAGCCTTGGGGAGCCCCCGCCGTGACCGAGCCCCTCTCCGAAAACACCGCCGATGTCATCGTCGTCGGCGCGGGGCCAGCCGGCTCCACGACGGCCTACCACCTCGCCAAGTCCGGTCTCGACGTCCTTCTTCTGGAGAAGACCGAGTTCCCGCGCGAGAAGGTGTGCGGCGACGGACTCACCCCGCGCGCGGTGAAACAGCTGGTCGCCATGGGCATCGACATCTCCGAGGAGGCCGGCTGGCTGCGCAACAAAGGCTTGCGCATCATCGGCGGCGGCACCCGCCTCCAGCTCGACTGGCCGGATCTCGCCTCCTTCCCCGACTACGGCCTGGTCCGCAAACGCGACGACTTCGACGAACAGCTCGCCCGCCAGGCCCAGAAGGCGGGCGCCCGCCTCTTCGAGCGCTGCAACGTCGGCGCCCCGATCGTCGACGACCGCACCGGCCGGATCACCGGCGTGCACGCCAAGCTCGGCGAGGAGAAGCGCGAAGTCACCTTCCATGCCCCGCTCGTGGTGGCCGCCGACGGCAACTCCACCCGGCTCTCCCTCGCCATGGGCCTGCACCGCCGCGAGGACCGCCCGATGGGCGTGGCCGTCCGCACCTACTTCACCTCCCCCCGGCACGAGGACGACTACCTGGAGTCCTGGCTGGAACTCTGGGACCGCCGCGGCCCCCAGGACCGCCTGCTGCCCGGCTACGGCTGGATCTTCGGCATGGGCGACGGCACCTCCAACGTGGGTCTCGGCGTCCTGAACACCTCCGACTCCTTCAAGGAACTGGACTGGCGCGAGGTCCTCAAGGCCTGGTGCGCCTCCATGCCCGAGGACTGGGGCTACACCCCCGAGAACATGACCGGCCCGATCCGCGGCGCGGCCCTCCCCATGGCCTTCAACCGCCAGCCCCACTACACCCGCGGCCTCCTCCTCGTCGGCGACGCCGGCGGCCTGGTGAACCCCTTCAACGGCGAGGGCATCGCCTACGCCATGGAGTCCGGCCAGATCGCCGCCGACGTCATCGTCCAGGCCCACGCGCGGGCCACGCCCGGCGGCCGCGAGCTGGCCCTGCAGCGCTACCCGCGCGTCCTCAAGGACACCTACGGCGGCTACTACACGCTGGGCCGCGGCTTCGTGAAGCTCATCGGCAACCCGAAGGTCATGCAGATCGCCGCCCAGCGCGGCCTGACCCACCCGCTGCTGATGAAGTTCACCCTGAAGCTCCTGGCGAACCTCACCGACCCGACCGGCGGCGACGCGATGGACCGCATCATCAACGGCCTGAGCAAGGTGGCCCCGAAGGCCTGACCGCTCCTAGGAGCCGATCGCCTCGATGTTGGCGGCCCGGCGGGCGTAGACGTCCTCCCGCCGGTCCGCCATCTGCCGCAGCGCTTCCTTCCGCTCCCGCCCGGAGAGCCGGTCGAGATACACGCGCCCGTTCACATGGTCGGTCTCGTGCGCCAGGCAGCGGCCGAAATATCCCGTTCCCTCAATGGTGAGCGGATTGCCTTCCTTGTCTCGTCCGTGCATGACCGCCCGGTCCGGCCGCGGTACGTCCATCACCGCCCCCGGCACCGACAGGCACCCCTCGCCCTCGTCGAGCAGCCGCCGGCCGGCCGGGTCGGGTGCCTCCAGGACGGGGTTGACGATGTGCCCGACATGACGGACACCGTCGTCATCGAGGCAGTCGTACACGAACAGCCGGAGGTCGACCCCGACTTGGTTCGCCGCGAGGCCGGCTCCCTCGGCGATGTACATGGTGCGGAACATGTCGTCGATGAGCGCGGCGAGGTCGGGACCGAACTCGGTGACGTCCCGGCACGGCTTGTGCAGGACGTCCTCACCGGTCTCGGTGATCCGGCGCACCGAACCGCGCCGGGCCTCGGGGGTGTGCCGGGGGTAGTAGTCCATGGGGTCGCCCTGGACGAAGACGCGTGGCATCGCGGTGTCTCCTTCTCGGATCTCGGGGCCGCCGCGCCGTGTGCGAGCGGCCTGCACCGAGCATCCCAGGAGTCACCGGATCGCGGGCGGGCCTGTGGAAAACCCTCGCGAGGGCCTGCGGCCTGTGGAAAACCCGGAGAAGGGTGACCGAAGCGGAGAGGGGAGGGGAGAGAGGGAGAGGGGAGTGAGGAGGGAGGGCCGTGGCCGGGCGGGCATGCCGGAAGGGCCGCTGCCCCCGAGCGGCTGCGGCCCTACCGTGCTTGTGCGATGCCTGAGTTGTCTTGGTTGCCCGGGTTGTCAGAGCACCCGCACCGCGCCGGTCGGCGGGTCGTACGACAGCGGGTGCTCTCCGACGCCGCTGGAGGGGTTCTGCGCGCCCACGAACATGCCGTCGCCCACGTACACCGCCACGTGGTACGCGCTGCCGGCGCTGCCCCAGTAGAGGATGTCGCCGGGCTGGAGGTTGCTCAGCGAGACCTGGGTGCCCTGCGTCGACTGGTCCTGGGAGACGCGCGGCAGGCTGACGCCGACCGACTTGAAGGCGGCCTGGACGAGGCCCGAGCAGTCCCACGAGTTGGGGCCCGTGCCGCCGGAGACGTAGGCGTCGCCGATCTGCGCCTTCACGAAGGCGACCACCGCGGCCGCCGAACCGGTCGCCGTGGACGTGCTCGTGGAGGCGCTGGAGCCCGTGGAGGCGCTGAGGGTGGTCCGCTCGGCGCTGCGTGAGGCGGCGCGCTCTGCGGCGGCCTTGCGGGCCTCCTCGGCCTTCTTCTTCTTGGCCTCGGCCTTCTGCTTCGCCTCGGCGAGGTCCGCCTTGGCCTGCTTCGCGGCATTTGCGGCGGCCGCGTCGCGCTCGGCCTGGAGGGTGTAGTTCGCCGCGGCCTGCTGCGTGGCGTCGGCGGACTGGGCCACCTGGGTGGCCAGATCGGCCGTCAGGGTGGGCAGTTCGAGCGTCTGCGTCACGGGTTCGGCGGCACTCGCCGAGGCCGCGCCCGCCGCTGCCATGCCGAGGACGCCACTGGCAACTCCGGCGCGCACGGCGATGCTTGTCGTCGCGCTGCGGCGGGCTTTCCGGTGGCTGCGTATGTGAGCGGTGTGGGACATGGGAATAACCGGTATCAGGGGCTCCTTCATATCTACAAGAAACGTGTGCTGCGCCACAGTTGCTCAATCGAGACTGTGAATCCCTCGCGTGTCTTTCTTTATTGACGCCGTAACGGACATTGCGGACTCCTGTGATCAAGCCCGTGATCACGCTCTTTCGCTGTTACGTCCGGATTGCCCCCCGCCTACCATCGGTTTGGATGGTTGGCCAAGCCCCGTTCTCAGACGCCTCTCATGGATGTGGCGGAGGTCACGGAACGGTTACCGGTGAGGGTGCGTCTCGCGCGTCCCGGGTTCGTGAACGCGTGCACGCGTCCACATCACCCCTCACACCTCCCTCTGATGTGTGAATGCGGCGCACTATCAAGGCGCCCGGTCCATCGCGAATTTGCATGCAGGGGAACCCTCTTGATATAGAGACGCCCGCTCGAAACCCCCTCCCGTCTGCGGAGACGGTCGAAAATGTCACGTCTGGTGATCAAGCGAACGCTTCGTGTGTGAAGATCACCGCTCATCCGACTTCATGATCGATCGTCAGGTGGTGGAGATCACAAAGCTTGTGCAATACCCCGTGTCGCAGATCACAGAGCGGCGGGCATAAGATGCGAGGCAGTTGGGCTTGTGACCTGCTTCACATGTTCGCGATCTTCGCCCGGGACGCGCGGGGTTCGCGGGACGGACGAGGCAGGTGGGGAGCCCGATCCGAACCGCCACCAGTCAGTGCCGACTGAGAGGAGCGAGGAGCGGTGAACGCCTATGCGCCCATCCTCGTACTGGGAGCCCTCGGGGCAGGCTTTGCGATCTTCTCCGTGGTCATGGCCACGCTGATCGGTCCGAAGCGGTACAACCGCGCCAAGCTCGAAGCCTACGAGTGCGGTATCGAGCCGACCCCCACGCCGGCCGGCGGCGGGCGTTTCCCGATCAAGTACTACCTGACGGCGATGCTCTTCATCGTCTTCGACATCGAGATCGTCTTCCTCTACCCGTGGGCCGTCACCTTCGACGCCCTGGGTGTTTTCGGGCTCGTGGAGATGCTGCTCTTCGTGCTCACCGTCTTCGTCGCCTACGCATACGTCTGGCGGCGCGGCGGCCTGGAATGGGACTGAGGGGTCTTTGGACATGGGACTCGAAGAAAAGCTGCCGAGCGGCTTCCTGCTGACCACCGTCGAGCAGGCCGCGGGCTGGGTGCGCAAGGCGTCCGTCTTCCCCGCCACCTTCGGCCTCGCCTGCTGCGCCATCGAGATGATGACGACCGGCGCCGGCCGCTACGACCTGGCCCGCTTCGGCATGGAGGTCTTCCGCGGCTCACCCCGCCAGGCCGACCTCATGATCGTCGCCGGCCGGGTCAGCCAGAAGATGGCGCCGGTGCTCAGGCAGGTCTACGACCAGATGCCCAACCCCAAGTGGGTGATCTCCATGGGCGTCTGCGCGTCCTCGGGCGGCATGTTCAACAACTACGCGATCGTCCAGGGCGTCGACCACATCGTCCCCGTCGACATCTACCTGCCGGGCTGCCCGCCGCGCCCCGAGATGCTGATGGACGCGATCCTCAAGCTCCACCAGAAGATCCAGACCTCCAAGCTCGGCGTCAACGCGAAGGAAGCGGCCCGGGAGGCGGAGGAGGCGGCGCTCAAGGCCCTGCCCACGATCGAGATGAAGGGGCTGCTGCGGTGAGCGACGCGAACGGCCACAACGGGGTCAACCCCGAGAAGGACCTCGCCGCCGACAACCTCCCCGGCCAGCGTGGCCAGGGCGGCGAGGAGATCCGCGTCCAGCGCGGCATGTTCGGCGCGAACAACGGCGGCGACACCTCCGGCTACGGCGGCCTGGTCCGCTCGGTCCGCCTCCCCGGACCGGCCACCCGCCCCTACGGCGGCTGGTTCGACGAGGTCGCCGACGAACTGGAAGGCGCCCTGGAGGAGCAGGGACTGCTCCCCGACAACGCCATCGAGAAGACGGTCGTCGACCGCGGCGAGATCACCTTCCACATCGAACGCGAGCACCTGCCGCGCGTCGCCCGCACCCTGCGCGACGACCCGGCCCTGCGCTTCGAACTGTGCACCGGCGTCAGCGGCGTCCACTACCTGCACGACAAGGGCCGCGAGCTGCACGCCGTCTACCACCTGCGCTCGATCACCCACAACCGGCTGATCCGCCTGGAGGTCAGCGCCCCGGACGCCGACCCGCACATCCCGTCCCTGGTCTCCGTCTACCCGACCAACGACTGGCACGAGCGCGAGACCTACGACTTCTTCGGGATCGTCTTCGACGGTCACCCGGCCCTGACGCGGATCATGATGCCGGACGACTGGCAGGGCCACCCGCAGCGCAAGGACTACCCCCTCGGCGGCATCCCCGTCGAGTACAAGGGCGCCCAGATCCCGGCTCCGGACCAGCGGAGGTCGTACTCATGAGCACGCAGCACGCAACGCCGCGGGAGACCACCGAGGGCACCGTGTACACGGTCACCGGCGGCGACTGGGACGAGGTCGTCCAGTCCGCGGCCCGCGCCGACGACGAACGCATCGTCGTCAACATGGGTCCCCAGCACCCGTCCACCCATGGGGTGCTCCGCCTCATCCTGGAGATCGACGGCGAGACGGTCACCGAGGCCCGCTGCGGCATCGGCTACCTCCACACCGGCATCGAGAAGAACCTCGAATTCCGCACGTGGACGCAGGGCACCACGTTCGTGACCCGCATGGACTACCTGACGTCCTTCTTCAACGAGACCGCCTACTGTCTCGCCGTCGAGAAACTCCTCGGCATCGAGGACCAGATCAGCGAACGCGCCAGCATCATCCGGGTGCTCCTGATGGAGCTGAACCGGCTCTCCTCCCACCTGGTGTGCATCGCCACCGGCGGCATGGAACTCGGCGCCACCACGATCATGATCTACGGCTTCCGCGATCGTGAAATGATTCTCGATCTCTACGAGCTCATCACCGGCCTGCGGATGAACCACGCGTACATCCGCCCCGGCGGCCTCGCCCAGGACCTGCCGCCCGGCGCCGTCGACCAGATCCGCGAGTTCGTGAAGAAGATGCGCAAGAACCTCCCGGAGTACGACAAGCTCGCCACCGGGAACCCCATCTTCAAGGCCCGCATGCAGGACATCGGCTACCTCGACCTGGCCGGCTGCATGGCCCTCGGCGCCACCGGCCCGATCGTGCGCGCCGCCGGCCTCCCGCACGACCTGCGCAAGGCACAGCCGTACTGCGGCTACGAGACGTACGACTTCGAGATCCCGACGGCCGACACCTGCGACGCCTACGGCCGCTTCCTGGTCCGCCTGGAGGAGATGCGCCAGTCGCTCGGGATCGTCGAGCAGTGCCTGGACCGGCTCCAGCCCGGACCGGTCATGGTCGCCGACAAGAAGATCGCCTGGCCCGCCCAGCTCGCCCTCGGGCCGGACGGACTCGGCAACTCCCTCGACCACATCAAGAAGATCATGGGCACCTCCATGGAGGCCCTGATCCACCACTTCAAGCTGGTCACCGAGGGCTTCCGGGTCCCGCCCGGCCAGGCCTACGCGGCCGTCGAGTCCCCCAAGGGCGAACTCGGCGTGCACGCCGTGTCCGACGGCGGCACCCGCCCCTACCGGGTCCACTTCCGCGACCCGTCCTTCACCAACCTGCAGGCCATGGCGGCGATGTGCGAGGGCGGCCAGGTCGCCGACGTCATCGTCGCCGTCGCGTCCATCGACCCCGTGATGGGAGGCGTCGACCGGTGACCACCTCTTCCTCGGAGCGCGGTGTCAGCCTGGGCATGCCCGAGCTGCCCGCGCCCGCCTACCCGGACGACGTCCGGGCCCGCCTGGAGGCGGACGCGCGCGACGTCGTCGCCCGCTACCCCGACTCCCGGTCCGCCCTGCTGCCGCTGCTGCACCTCGTGCAGGCGGAGGAAGGGCACGTCACGCGCACCGGAATGCAGTTCTGCGCGGACGTCCTGCAGCTGACCACGGCCGAGGTCACCGCCGTCGCCACCTTCTACACCATGTACCGGCGCAAGCCCTCCGGTGACTACCAGGTGGGCGTCTGCACCAACACGCTGTGCGCGGTCATGGGCGGCGACGCGATCTTCGAGACCCTCCAGGAGCACCTGGGCGTCGGCAACGGCGAGACCACCGGCGACGGCAAGGTCACCCTGGAGCACATCGAGTGCAACGCGGCCTGCGACTTCGCGCCCGTCGTGATGGTCAACTGGGAGTTCTTCGACAACCAGAGCCCGGCCAGCGCCAAACGCCTCGTCGACGACCTGCGCGCCGGCCGCGACGTCGAGCCCACCCGCGGTGCCCGGCTGTGCACCTTCAAGGAGACCGCGCGGATCCTGGCCGGCTTCCCCGACGAACGGCCCGGGGCCGTCGAGGAGAGCGGGAGCGCGGGACCCGCGTCGCTCGTGGGCCTCCGCCTGGCAAGGGGTGAGGCCGCACCCGCGCGCGTGGTCCATCCGCGCGGAGGTCCGCAGGAACAACTGCAGGACAGGGTGCACGAGCCGTCGCCGACCGAGCACCTCAGTTCCCATGACGCGCCGCAGGAGACCTCGGCCTCCGACCCGTCGCACCCGGCAGGGCCTGCCGCAGAGGAGGGGGAGTGATGACGGTGGCACCCGACCTGAAGGACACCAGTCCCGAGAAGCTGCTCGCACCCGTGCTGTCGGCCTTCTGGGACGAGGACCGGTCCTGGACGCTCGACGTCTACCGGAGGCACGAAGGATACGAGGGGCTCCGCAAGGCGCTCGCCATGTCACCGGACGACCTGATCGCCTATGTCAAGGAGTCCGGACTGCGCGGCCGCGGCGGCGCGGGGTTCCCCACCGGGATGAAGTGGCAGTTCATTCCGCAGGGAGACGGCAAGCCGCACTATCTAGTTGTCAACGCCGACGAATCGGAGCCCGGGACCTGCAAGGACATCCCGCTCCTGTTCGCCAACCCGCACAGCCTCATCGAGGGCATCGTGATCGCGTGCTACGCCATCCGGTCGTCGCATGCCTTCATCTACCTGCGGGGTGAGGTCGTCCCCGTCCTGCGGCGGCTGCACGAGGCCGTGCGCGAGGCCTACGAGGCCGGCTACCTCGGCGAGAACATCCTCGGCAGCGGACTCGACCTGACCCTCACCGTGCACGCCGGCGCCGGCGCGTACATCTGCGGTGAGGAGACCGCACTGCTCGACTCGCTCGAAGGCCGCCGCGGTCAACCGCGACTGCGTCCCCCCTTCCCGGCTGTCGAAGGGCTCTACGCCTGCCCGACTGTTGTGAACAACGTCGAGTCCATCGCCTCGGTTCCCGCCATCCTCCACAAGGGCAAGGAATGGTTCAGGTCGATGGGGAGCGAGAAGTCGCCCGGCTTCACGCTCTACTCCCTCAGCGGCCACGTCACAAGCCCCGGCCAGTACGAGGCACCGCTCGGCATCACCCTGCGCCAGCTCCTCGACATGAGCGGCGGGATGCGGCCCGGCCACCGCCTGAAGTTCTGGACCCCGGGCGGCTCCTCGACCCCCATGTTCACCGACGAGCACCTCGACGTCCCCCTCGACTACGAAGGGGTCGGCGCCGCGGGTTCCATGCTCGGCACCAAGGCACTCCAGTGCTTCGACGAGACCACCTGCGTGGTGCGCGCCGTCACCCGCTGGACCGAGTTCTACGCCCACGAGTCCTGCGGCAAGTGCACCCCCTGCCGCGAAGGCACCTACTGGCTCGTCCAGTTGCTCCGCGACATCGAGGCCGGCAAGGGCGTGATGTCCGACCTCGACAAGCTGAACGACATCGCCGACAACATCAACGGCAAGTCCTTCTGCGCCCTCGGCGACGGCGCGGCGTCCCCGATCTTCTCCTCGCTCAAGTACTTCCGCGAGGAGTACGAACAGCACATCACGGGCCGGGGCTGCCCCTTCGACCCGGCCAAGTCGACGGCCTGGGCGGACCGCCCGGAGGTGAACGCATGACCGTGACCACGAGTTCCCCCTCCTCGGGGGGAACGGCGGCGGTCCCGCCGGAGGACCTCGTCACGCTGACGATCGACGGCATCGAGATCAGCGTGCCCAAGGGCACCCTGGTGATCCGTGCCGCCGAACAGCTCGGCGTCGAGATCCCGCGCTTCTGCGACCACCCCCTGCTCGACCCGGTCGGCGCCTGCCGCCAGTGCATCGTCGAGGTCGAGGGCCAGCGCAAGCCCATGGCCTCCTGCACGATCACCTGTACGGACGGGATGGTGGTGAAGACTCACCTCACCTCGCCCGTGGCCGAGAAGGCCCAGCACGGCGTGATGGAACTGCTGCTCATCAACCACCCGCTGGACTGCCCGGTCTGCGACAAGGGCGGCGAGTGCCCGCTGCAGAACCAGGCCATGTCGCACGGCAACGCCGAGTCCCGCTTCGCCGGCCGCAAGCGCACCTACGCCAAGCCCGTCCCGATCTCCACCCAGGTACTCCTGGACCGCGAACGGTGCGTGCTGTGCGCCCGCTGCACCCGGTTCTCCAACCAGGTCGCCGGCGACCCGATGATCGAACTCCTGGAGCGCGGCGCGCTGCAGCAGGTCGGCACCGGCGAGGGCGACCCGTTCGAGTCGTACTTCTCCGGGAACACCATCCAGATCTGCCCGGTCGGCGCGCTGACCTCGGCGGCGTACCGCTTCCGCTCCCGCCCCTTCGACCTGATCTCCTCGCCGTCGGTGTGCGAGCACTGCTCGGGCGGTTGCGCCACCCGCACCGACCACCGGCGCGGCAAGGTCATGCGGCGGCTCGCCGCCAACGACCCCGAGGTCAACGAGGAGTGGATCTGCGACAAGGGACGCTTCGCGTTCCGGTACACACAGCAGAAGGACCGCCTGGAGACCCCGCTGGTCCGCAACGCACAGGGCGTCCTCGAAGCCGCCTCCTGGCCGGAGGCACTCGAAGCCGCCGCCCAGGGCCTGGCCGCCGCCCGCTCCCGGGCCGGTGTCCTCACCGGCGGCCGGCTCACCGTCGAGGACGCCTACGCGTACAGCAAGTTCGCGCGCGTGGCCCTCGACACCAACGACATCGACTTCCGCGCGCGCGTGCACAGCAGCGAGGAGGCCGACTTCCTGGCCGCACGGGTGGCGGGCCGCGGCCGTGACCTGGACGGTACGGGCGTCACCCACACCTCCCTGGAGAAGGCACCCGCCGTCCTCCTGGTCGGGTTCGAGTCGGAGGAGGAGGCGCCCGGCGTCTTCCTGCGGCTGCGCAAGGCCTGGCGCAAGCACAAGCAGCAGGTGTTCTCCCTCGCCACGTACGCCACCCGCGGACTGGAGAAGGCCGGCGGCACGCTGCTGCCTGCCGCACCCGGCACCGAGACCGAATGGCTGGACGCCCTCGCGAGCGGCGTCGGCCTGGAGGAGCCCGGCACCCTGGCCGCCGAGGCGCTGCGCTCCGACGGCGCGGTGATCGTCGTAGGTGAGCGGCTGGCGTCGGTCGCCGGCGGTCTCACCGCCGCCGTACGGGCCGCCACCGCCACCGGCGCCCGGCTGGTGTGGATCCCGCGCCGGGCCGGTGAGCGCGGCGCGATCGAGGCCGGCGCGCTGCCGTCGCTGCTGCCGGGCGGCCGCCCGGCCACCGACCCGCGCGCGCGTGAGGAGGTCGCCGCCGCCTGGGGGGTCTCGGAACTCCCGCTCCGCTACGGCCGCGACACCGGCCAGATCGTCGAGGCCGCCGCCCGCGGCGAACTCTCCGCCCTGCTGGTCGCCGGAGTGGAGATCGCCGACCTGCCCGACCCGGCACGCGCGCGTGCGGCACTCGAAGCCGTCGGCTTCCTGGTCTCCCTGGAGCTGCGGCCCAGCGAGGTCACCGAACACGCCGACGTCGTCCTGCCGGTCGCCGCGGTAGCCGAGAAGGCCGGCACCTTCCTCAACTGGGAAGGCCGGGCGCGACTCTTCGAGGCCGCCCTCAAGCCCGAGCAGATGACCCGGCGGCTGCCGCCCACCGACGCGCGCGTGCTGCAGATGCTCGCCGACGCCATGGACGTCCACCTCGGCCTGCCCGACCTGCGCACCGCGCGGGCGGAACTGGACCGGCTCGGCGCCTGGGACGGACCCAAGGCCTCCGAACCGCTGGAGACGGCGGCAACGCTGCCCAGGCCCGCCGCCGGGGAGGCCGTGCTCGCCGGGCACCGGCTCCTCCTCGACCAGGGCGTCCTCCAGGACGGCGACGACGCACTGGCAGGCACCCGGCACGCCGCCCACGCGCGCGTGTCCGCGGCGACCGCCGCCGAGGCGGGCGTCGACGACGGCGGCCTCATCGCCGTCACCACAGGCGTCGGCACCGTCGAGCTCCCGCTCAGGATCACCGAGATGCCCGACCGTGTGGTCTGGCTCCCGCTGAACTCGGCCGGCGGCGGCGTCGCCTCCGACACCGGGGCGCTGCCCGGCTCCCTCGTCCGCATCGGCCCGGCGGCCACCGCCGGCGAGGCACCCAAGGAGGTGGAGGCATGAGCCCGTACTTCGCCGCTGAAGACCTCTCCATGTTCGGCCGCGACCCGTGGTGGCTGGTCGTCATCAAGGCGGTCTTCTGCTTCGCCTTCCTGATGGTGACCGTGCTGATCTCCATCGTCATGGAGCGCAAGGTCGTCGCCTGGATGCAGCTGCGCATCGGCCCCAACCGGCACGGCCCCTGGGGCATGCTCCAGTCGCTCGCCGACGGCATCAAGCTGATGCTCAAGGAAGACGTCGTCGTCAAACGCGCCGACAAGGCCGTCTACGTCCTCGCGCCGATCGTCGCGGCCATCCCGGCGTTCATGGCCATCGCGGTCATCCCGTTCGGCCCGGCCGACAACGAGATCTCGATCTTCGGCCACCGCACCACGATGCAGCTCACCGACCTGCCGATCGCGATGCTCTACATCCTCGCGGTCGCCTCCGTCGGCATCTACGGCATCGTCCTGGCCGGCTGGAGCTCCGGCTCCACCTACCCGCTCCTCGGCGGCCTGCGCTCCTGCGCCCAGATGATCTCCTACGAGATCGCCATGGGCGCCGCGTTCGCCTCCGTGTTCCTGTACTCCGGATCGATGTCGACGTCCACGATCGTCGACCAGCAACAGGGCCGCTGGTACATCCTGCTGCTGCCGGTCTCGTTCGTCCTCTACGTCGTCACCATGATCGGCGAGACCAACCGCGCCCCCTTCGACATGCCCGAGTCCGAAGGCGACCTGGTCGGCGGCTTCAACACCGAGTACTCGTCGATCAAGTTCGCGATGTTCATGCTCGCCGAGTACGTCAACATGGTGACCGTCTCGGCCGTGTCGACCACCCTGTTCCTCGGCGGCTGGCGGGCCCCCTGGCCGATCAGCACCGTCTGGGCGGGCGCCAACCACGGCTGGTGGCCGATGCTCTGGTTCCTCGCCAAGGTCGTCCTGCTGCTGTTCGGCTTCGTCTGGGTACGCGGCACCCTCCCGCGCGTGCGCTACGACCAGCTGATGAAGCTCGGCTGGAAGGTCCTCATCCCGGTCTCCGTCGTCTGGCTGATGCTCGTCGCGACCGTGCGGACCCTGCGCAACCAGAACTACGACTTCGCCGACATCGCCCTGTACGTCGGCGGCGGAGTCCTCACCCTGCTGGTCCTGTCCTTCGTCGTCGACATGTTCCGCGACAAGGGCAAGGAGGCCGCGCAGCCGACCGCGGAAGCGGCCGCGTTCGACCCGATGGCGGGCGGCTTCCCCGTACCGCCGCTGCCCGGACAGGAACTGCCGCCGGTGCCCCGGCGCACCCCGCGCCGGGAGCGGGAGCTGATTGTCAGTGGCGGGCCGGACACTGTCAGTGACGGACCTGCGGATGGAAAGGAGGCGTCCGATGGCTGAGGAGCCCAAGGAGACCAAGCCCGGTTTCCAGAACCCCGTCGCCGGCTTCGGCGTGACCTTCAAGGCCATGTTCAAGAAGCGGCTGACCGAGCAGTACCCGGAGCAGGCGAAGACCACGGCCCCGCGGTTCCACGGACGGCACCAGCTCAACCGCCATCCGGACGGCCTGGAGAAGTGCGTCGGCTGCGAACTGTGCGCCTGGGCCTGCCCCGCCGACGCCATCTACGTGGAAGGCGCCGACAACACCGACGAGGAGCGCTACTCGCCCGGCGAGCGCTACGGCCGCGTCTACCAGATCAACTACGCCCGCTGCATCCTGTGCGGCCTGTGCATCGAGGCGTGCCCCACGCGCGCGCTCACGATGACCAACGAGTTCGAACTGGCCGACAGCAGCCGCGCCAACCTCATCTACACCAAGGAACAGCTCCTCGCCGGTCTCGAAGAGGGCATGGTCGACTCGCCGCACGCGATCTTCCCGGGGACCGACGAACAGGACTACTACCGGGGCCTGGTCACCGAGGCCGCGCCCGGGACCGTGCGCCAGGTGGCCGTCTCCAAGGGCGAGCAGCCCGGGGACCAGGACCAGGAGGTGGAGGCATGAGCCCGCAGCTCGCCGCCTACGCCACCTCCACCGGCGAGGCCTTCCAGTTCTGGGTCCTCGGCACCGTCGCCGTGATCGGCGCCCTGTCCACCGTCTTCATGAAGCGGGCCGTGCACAGCGCGCTGTCACTCGCCGGAACCATGATCGTCCTGGCGGTGTTCTACCTCGCCAACGGCGCCTACTTCCTCGGCATCGTGCAGATCGTCGTCTACACCGGCGCGATCATGATGCTGTTCCTCTTCGTGGTGATGCTCGTCGGCGTGACCGCCGCCGACTCCCTGAAGGAGACCATCAAGGGCCAGCGCTGGCTGGCCCTTCTCTGCGGGGTCGGCTTCGGCGTCCTGCTCCTCGCGGGCATCGCCAACGCCTCCCTCAAGGACTTCGCGGGCACCGGCCAGGCCAACGCCAACGGCAACGTCGAGGGCCTCGCCGCCCTCATCTTCACCAAGTACGTGTTCGCCTTCGAAATCACCGGCGCCCTGCTCATCACCGCCGCCATCGGCGCCATGGTGCTCACCCACCGGGAGCGCACCGAACGCGCCAAGACCCAGCGCGAGCAGTCCGAGCAGCGCGTCCGCGACGGCAAGCACCTGCCGCCGCTGCCCGCCCCCGGCGTCTACGCCCGGCACAACGCCGTGGACATCGCCGGCCTGCTCCCCGACGGCACCCCGTCCGAGCTCACCGTCAGCAAGACGCTCCGCGACCGCGGCCAGCTCCGTGACGTGTCCGCCGAGGCGCTCGGCGACCTGCGCGCCCTGGAACAGCGCTCCGAGGAACGCCTGGAGCGGACCCCGGTCGAGCCCGCGCACTTCAAGCGCAGCGAGGAGGCGTCGAAGTGAACCCCGTCTACTACCTCTACCTCGCCGCCCTGTTGTTCACGATCGGCGCCACCGGTGTGCTGATCAGACGGAACGCGATCGTCGTCTTCATGTGCATCGAGCTCATGCTGAACGCCTGCAACCTCGCGTTCGTCGTCTTCTCCCGGATGCACGGCAATCTCGACGGCCAGATCATCGCCTTCTTCACGATGGTCGTCGCCGCCGCGGAGGTCGTGGTCGGGCTCGCGATCATCGTGTCGCTGTTCCGTACCCGCCACTCGGCCTCGGTCGACGACGCCAGCCTGATGAAGCTGTAAGGGGTCGCTGAATCGTGGAGAACCTGATTGCGCTGCTCATCGCGGCGCCCCTGCTCGGAGCGGCCGTACTCCTCGTCGGCGGCCGGCGGCTGGACGCCGTAGGACACTGGATCGGCACCATCCTGTCGACGACGTCCTTCGTGTTCGGCGTCATCCTCTTCGCCGACCTGCTCGGCAAGAACCCCGAACACCGCACCCTGATGCAGCACCTGTACACCTGGGTGCCGGTGGAGGGCTTCCAGGCGGACGTCACCTTCCGCCTCGACCAGCTGTCGATGACGTTCGTCCTGCTGATCACCGGCGTCGGCTCCCTCATCCACCTGTACTCCGTCGGGTACATGGAGCACGACGAGCGCCGCCGCCGCTTCTTCGGCTACCTCAACCTGTTCCTCGCGGCGATGCTGCTGCTCGTCCTCGCCGACAACTACCTGCTGCTGTACGTCGGCTGGGAGGGCGTCGGCCTCGCCTCGTACCTGCTGATCGGCTTCTGGCAGCACAAGCCCAGCGCGGCGACCGCGGCCAAGAAGGCCTTCATCGTCAACCGCGTCGGCGACATGGGCCTGTCGATCGCGATCATGCTGATGTTCACGACGTTCGGCACCTTCGCCTTCGGCCCGGTCCTCAGCCACGCCACCGACGCCTCCGAGGGCCGGCTCACCGCGATCGGCCTCATGCTGCTGCTCGCCGCCTGCGGCAAGTCCGCCCAGGTGCCGCTGCAGTCCTGGCTCGGGGACGCCATGGAGGGCCCCACCCCGGTCTCCGCCCTCATCCACGCGGCGACCATGGTGACCGCGGGCGTCTACCTGATCGTCCGCTCCGGAGCGATCTTCAACGCGGCCCCCGACGCCCAGCTCGTCGTCACCGTCGTCGGCGCCGTCACCCTCCTCTTCGGTGCGATCGTCGGTTGCGCCAAGGACGACATCAAGAAGGCCCTCGCGGGCTCGACGATGTCGCAGATCGGCTACATGGTGCTCGCCGCCGGCCTCGGCCCGATCGGCTACGTCTTCGCGATCATGCACCTGGTGACGCACGGCTTCTTCAAGGCCGGGCTCTTCCTCGGCGCCGGCTCCGTCATGCACGGCATGAACGACGAGGTCGACATGCGCAAGTACGGCGGCCTGCGCACGTACATGCCGGTCACCTTCATCACCTTCGGCCTCGGCTACCTCGCCATCATCGGCTTCCCCGGCCTGTCCGGCTTCTTCTCCAAGGACAAGATCATCGAGGCGGCGTTCGCCAAGGGCGGCACCGAGGGCTGGATCCTCGGCACCTGCGCCCTGCTCGGCGCGGCCATCACCGCCTTCTACATGACCCGCGTGATGCTGATGACGTTCTTCGGCGAGAAGCGCTGGCAGCCCGACGAGCACGGCCACGAGCCGCACCCGCACGAGTCCCCGAGGACCATGACGATCCCGATGATCGTCCTGGCGGTCGGCTCGGTCTTCGCCGGCGGCTTCTTCAGCATCGGCGACCGCTTCCTGCACTGGCTGGAGCCGATCACCGGCCACAGCGAGGGCGACTCCCCGATCAGCGCAGGCATCGTCACCGGCGCCACCATGGTCTGCCTGATCATCGGCGTCGGCATCGCCTACCTCCAGTACGGC
Organism: Streptomyces sp. NPDC090499; assembly: GCF_044769305.1. NCBI lineage: Bacteria > Bacillati > Actinomycetota > Actinomycetes > Kitasatosporales > Streptomycetaceae > Streptomyces > Streptomyces sp. NPDC090499. Next base: position 602,637 of record NZ_JBIVXP010000003.1, on the reverse strand, counting down.
CGTCGCCCCGTCCCCGCCGTCGCCCCGCGCGGTTCACTGCTCACCCGTGCGGCCCGCCGCGACCTCCTCCAGGACGACTTCAACCACGTCGTCCTCGTCCGCGGCGGCGAACACCTCACCCGCTCCCTTGTATATGTCGACCACACCCTGGTTGACGGCGTCGTCAACGGCACGGCAGCGGGCTTCGGCGGGCTCTCCGGCCGACTGCGCAAACTGCAGAACGGCTACGCGCGCTCGTACGCGGTCTCGATGTTCGGCGGCGCTGCCCTCCTGGTCGCCGCGACCCTGCTGATGAGGGCGGTCTGATACCGATGTCCTTTCCTCTGCTGACAGCGACGGCGGTCCTCCCGGCCGTCGGCGCGGTCGCCACGGCCGCCGTACCGGCCGCCCGGCGCACCGCCGCCAAATGGCTCGCCCTGCTGGTCTCGCTCGCCACCCTCGTCCTGGCGATCGTCGTCATGGTCCGCTTCGACCCCGGCGGCGCCCGCTACCAGCTCACCGAATCCCACGCCTGGATCAGCGACTTCGGCGTCCGCTACGAACTGGGCGTCGACGGCATCGCGGTCGTCCTGATCGCGTTGACCGCCCTGCTGATGCCTTTCATCATCCTGGCCGGCTGGAACGACGCCGACCCGCTGGAGACCGGCAGCAGGCGGTGGCGGCCCACCCAGGGCTTCTTCGCCCTGATCCTGGCCGTCGAGGCGATGGTGGTCATCTCCTTCGAGGCCACCGACGTCTTCCTCTTCTACATCTTCTTCGAAGCCATGCTCATCCCGATGTACTTCCTCATCGGCGGCTTCGGGGACCGCGCCCACGCCCAGGGCGAGGAGGCAGCGTCCACGCAGCGGTCGTACGCCGCCGTGAAGTTCCTCCTCTACAACCTGGTCGGCGGCCTGATCATGCTGGCCGCGGTGATCGGCCTCTACACGGTCGCCGGGAACTTCTCCCTCGCCGAGATCGCGCAGGCCCGCGCCAACGGCACCCTGCACATGGCCACCAGCACCGAACGCTGGCTGTTCCTCGGCTTCTTCTTCGCCTTCGCGGTGAAGGCGCCCCTGTGGCCGCTGCACACCTGGCTGCCCAACGCCATGCAGGAGTCCACCGCCCCCGTCGCCGTCCTCATCACCGCGGTCGTCGACAAGGTGGGCACCTTCGCGATGCTCCGCTTCTGCCTCCAGCTCTTCCCCGAGGCCTCGAAGTGGGCGACACCCACCATCCTCGTCCTCGCCCTGATCAGCATCATCTACGGCGCACTGCTCGCCGTCGGACAGCGCGATATCAAGCGGCTGGTCGCCTACGCGTCCATCTCCCACTTCGGGTTCATCATCCTGGGCATCTTCGCGATGACCAGCCAGGGCCAGTCCGGCGCCACCCTCTACATGGTCAACCACGGCATCTCCACGGCCGCCCTGATGCTGGTCGCCGGCTTCCTGATCTCCCGGCGCGGCTCCCGGCTCATCGCCGACTACGGCGGCGTGCAGAAGGTCGCCCCGGTCCTCGCCGGCACCTTCCTGATCGGCGGTCTGGCCACCCTGTCGCTGCCCGGCCTCGCGCCCTTCGTCAGCGAGTTCCTCGTCCTGGTCGGCACGTTCACGCGCTACCCGGCCATCGGCATCATCGCGACCTTCGGCATCGTCCTCGCCGCGCTCTACACCCTCGTCCTCTACCAGCGGACGATGACGGGCCCGGTGAAGCCGTCGGTCGCCGCGATGCCCGACCTGAAGGCACGCGAACTCCTCGTGGTCACCCCGCTGATCGTCCTGCTGATCTTCCTGGGCGTCTATCCGAAGCCCGTCACGGACATCGTCAACCCGGCGGTCAAACAGACCATGTCGGACGTACACAAGACCGACCCGAAGCCCGCAGTGGAGGCGGCCAAGTGAGCGCAGCAGCCGTCCACAGCCTGTGGACAACCGCAGCCGAACCGATCGCGAAGATCCCGGCACCGAAGATCGAATACGGGCAGCTGTCGCCCACCCTGATCGTCGTCGGAGCGGCGATCGTCGGGGTAATGGTCGAGGCGTTCGTCCCGCGCAAGTCCCGCTACTACGCCCAGGTGTTCGTCTCCGCCGTCGCCCTGTGCGCCGCCTTCGCGGCAGTCGTCGCCCTGGCCGCCGACGGCTACGGCACCACCAAGGCGCACATCGCCGCCATGGGCGCCATCGCCGTCGACGGACCCTCCCTGTTCCTCCAGGGCACCATCCTGCTCGCCGGCCTCGTCGGCCTGTTCACCTTCGCCGAACGCCGCCTTGACCCCGAGGCCCACGGCAACCGCGTCGACTCCTTCGCCGCCCAGGCCGCCGCGGTCCCCGGCAGCGACACCGAGAAGGCAGCCGTCAAGGCCGGCTTCACCACCACCGAGGTCTTCCCGCTCCTGCTCTTCGCCGTCGCCGGCATGCTCGTCTTCCCCTCGGCCAACGACCTGCTGACGCTCTTCGTGGCCCTGGAGGTCTTCTCCCTCCCGCTCTACCTGCTGTGCGCCCTGGCCCGCCGCAAGCGCCTCATGTCACAGGAAGCCGCCGTCAAGTACTTCCTGCTCGGCGCCTTCGCCTCCGCGTTCACCCTGTTCGGCATCGCCATGCTCTACGGCTACGCCGGCTCCGTGTCCTACGCCACCATCGCCCAGGTCGTCGACGGCACCGTCACCAGCGTCGACCCCGCCCTCGCCAACACCATGGGCAACGACGCGCTGCTCCTCATCGGCGCCGCCATGGTCGTCATGGGCCTGCTCTTCAAGGTCGGCGCCGTCCCCTTCCACATGTGGACACCCGACGTCTACCAGGGCGCGCCCACTCCGGTCACCGGCTTCATGGCCGCCGCCACCAAGGTCGCCGCCTTCGGCGCCCTGCTCCGCCTCCTGTACGTCGTCCTGCCCGGCATGCGCTGGGACTGGCGACCGGTCATGTGGGGCGTCGCGATCATCACCATGCTGGGCGGCGCGATCGTCGCGATCACCCAGACCGACATCAAGCGGCTCCTCGCCTACTCGTCGATCGCGCACGCCGGATTCATCCTCGCGGGCGTCATCGCGACCTCGAAGGACGGCGTGTCGTCCGTCCTCTTCTACCTTGCCGCCTACTCCTTCGTGACCATCGGAGCGTTCGCCGTCGTCACCCTGGTGCGCGACGCGGGCGGCGAAGCCACCCACCTGTCCAAGTGGGCAGGCCTCGGCCGCCGCTCACCACTCGTGGCAGCCGTCTTCGCCGTCTTCCTGCTGGCCTTCGCGGGCATCCCGCTGACCTCCGGCTTCGCCGGAAAGTTCGCCGTGTTCAAGGCAGCCGCCGAGGGAGGCGCGGTCCCGCTCGTCGTGATCGGTGTGATCTCGTCCGCGATCGCCGCGTTCTTCTACATCCGCGTGATCGTCCTGATGTTCTTCAGCGAGCCCAGGCCCGAGGGGCCCACGGTCGCCGTGCCGTCACCGCTCACCATGGCGGCGATCGGCCTCGGCGTCGCCGTCACCCTGGTCCTCGGTGTCGCACCGCAGTACTTCCTGAACCTGGCCAGCCAGGCCGGAGTATTCGTGCGCTGAAGCACCCCGCACACCCCCACGGGCCCCGGTTCCCCGCACAGGAACCGGGGCCCACGCGTCGCCGCACGGCCCGGGACTACGGGCACGCCACCGTCGGGTTCCACTGCGCGAACAGACCGCTCGGATTGTCCTTCCAGATCCAGGCGCGCAGTGTGTACACGGACCCCGTCACACCGGGAACCGTCGTCGGCCCCTGGAACTGCTGCCCGAACAACGTCGGCACGGTGCCGCTGCCCGCCCGCACGATCCACTCCGCCGCGACCAGCGCGCGGCCGCCGCCGGAATCGGTCTCGTAGAGGAGACCAGCGGGCTCGTCCGGGTCCAGACTGCCGACGCCGGCGGCCTTCACGTAGTGGTAGCCCGCGCCGCCCTTGCCGCCCAGGCCGTCCTTGTCGCAGATGTCGGTCCGGGCGTACCCGTCCGTGACCGCGAACGGCTCGTACTGGTAGTCCGCCGTCGCCGTGTACGTCGGGGTCAGATCCGTCCACACGAACGGGTCGGGGTCGGGGACGGGAGCCGCGCCGGCGGGAACCGCGGCCAGAGCGAACGGCACGGCCAGGGCCAGAACGGCGCCGGCAGTGCGGGACCTGAGAGACATCCTGATGCTCCTTGGGGCGGAAGAGGCACGCGAGCGCGATGCCTCCGTACAACGCGGGCCTCCCCGGTCCCGCCCGTGCAGCATCGCCCGCGCCTCTTCCCCGCCGCCACGCGAAGACCGCCAAAGGAATGAGGAGACCTCCGGACGGCGGAACCCCGCACCCCCACCCCCCTCCCCGGCAGGAAGCCTGTGGATAACTCCGGCGCTGTCGGTCCGGCCCCCTATCGTGGAGGCAGTGGTCGAAGGACGACGTACGGGGGACACGACGATGGGCGGGACGGGCGGGACCGACGACATGCCAGGGACGACCGAGACGCCGGGGGCGCCACAGGCGCACGGCCCGGCGGACAGCGAGGCACTGGCCACGCTGCACCGGGTCTTCGGATACGACGCCTTCCGGGGCGAGCAGGAAGCGATCATCGAGCATGTGGTGGCGGGCGGCGACGCCGTCGTCCTCATGCCCACCGGCGGTGGAAAATCACTGTGCTACCAGATCCCCGCCCTGGTCAGACCCGGTACAGGCATCGTGGTCTCACCGCTCATCGCCCTCATGCAGGACCAGGTGGACGCCCTGCGCGCCCTCGGCGTCAACGCCGGGTTCATCAACTCCACCCAGGACTTCGACGAGCGGCGCGTGGTCGAAGCCCAGTTCCTCGCGGGCGAACTCGACCTGCTCTACCTCGCCCCCGAACGGCTCCGCCTGGACTCCACCCTCGACCTGCTCACCCGCGGCAAGATCGCCGTCTTCGCCATCGACGAGGCGCACTGCGTCTCCCAATGGGGCCACGACTTCCGCCCCGACTACCTCACCCTCTCCCTCCTCGGCGAACGCTGGCCCGACGTCCCGCGCATCGCGCTCACGGCCACCGCCACCCACGCCACCCACCAGGAGATCACCCAGCGGCTCCACATGCCGACGGCCCGGCACTTCGTGGCCAGCTTCGACCGGCCCAACATCCAGTACCGGATCGTCCCCAAGGCCGACCCCAAGAAACAGCTCCTCACCTTCCTCCGCCAGGAACACGAAGGCGACGCGGGCATCGTCTACTGCCTCTCCCGCAAGTCCGTCGAGACCACCGCCGAATTCCTCACCCGCAACGGCATCCACGCCGTGCCCTACCACGCCGGCCTCGACGCGGCCACCCGCGCCGCCCACCAGTCCCGCTTCCTGCGCGAGGACGGCCTGGTCGTCGTCGCCACCATCGCCTTCGGCATGGGCATCGACAAACCCGACGTCCGCTTCGTCGCCCACCTCGACCTGCCCAAATCCGTCGAGGGCTACTACCAGGAGACCGGCCGCGCCGGCCGCGACAGCCTGCCCTCCACCGCCTGGATGGCCTACGGCCTCAACGACGTCATACAGCAGCGCAAACTCATCCAGTCCGGCGAGGGCGACGAGGCCTTCCGCCGCCGCGCCCAGGCCCACCTCGACTCCATGCTCGCCCTGTGCGAGACCGCCCAGTGCCGCCGCGGGCAACTGCTCAACTACTTCGGCCAGGACCCCGACCCCACCGGCTGCGGCAACTGCGACACCTGCCTCACCCCGCCCGAGACCTGGGACGGCACCGTCGCCGCCCAGAAGGTCCTCTCCACTATCGTCAGGCTCCAGCGCGAACGAGGGCAGAAGTTCGGCGCCGTCCAGATCGTCGACATCCTGCTCGGCAAGCGCACCGCCAAGGTCATCCAGTTCGACCACGACCAGCTGTCCGTCTTCGGTATCGGCACCGACCTCGACGAAGGCGAATGGCGGGGCGTCGTCCGGCAACTGCTCGCCCAAGGGCTGCTCGCCGTCGAGGGCGAGTACGGCACCCTGGTGCTCACCGAGGCCAGCGGGACGGTCCTGCGGCGGGAACGCGAGGTCCCGCTGCGCAAGGAGCCGAAGAAGCCGGCTTCCTCACGAGCGGCCGGAAGCACCGGGTCCGCCGGATCCTCCGGCAGGAGCAAGGCGAAGGCAGCCGTGGCAGAGCTGCCCGAGGAACTGCTCCCCGCCTTCGAGGCCCTGCGCGCCTGGCGCGCCGACCAGGCCCGCGAACAGGGCGTACCCGCATACGTGATCTTCCACGACGCCACCCTGCGGGAGATCGTCACCCGCTGGCCCGAATCCGTCGCCGAACTCGCCACCGTCGGCGGCGTCGGCGAGAAGAAACTCATGACGTACGGAGAGGGCGTCCTCGGGGCACTGGCCGCCCTGAAGACACCGGCCGCCGCCCCGGCCCAGGCGGCGCCGGGAACGGCAGACGAGGACCCCTGGCCCGAGATGGACGCGGAGCCGGAACCGGAGGACTGGATATAGGGGCGGCAGCCCGCGGTGGCGGCGGGGGAGCCGATCACAGCCCCCTCGCCGCATACGCCCTGACATCCGCGTCCGGGTCGGCCGTCGCCGTGGCCAGAGCCGCACGGGCCCCCTCGACACCGGAGTGCCGGGTCAGGGCGAGAACGGCAGCCTTGCGGACATCGGCGTTCCGGTCGGCGAGGGACTTGGCGAGAGCTGGCACCGCCACGGCACCGTCCGCGGCCCCCAGCGCCCTGGCGGCACCCACCCGCACCTGCCAGGCCGGCCCGGCCAGCGCGGCCACGGCGGCCTCGGCCAGGCCAGGCGGACAGCCGACGCCCCCCAGAGCCTCGTAAGCCGCACCCCGGACCAGCACATCGGCATCGCCGACCAGGACGGTCAGGGCCCCCAGCACACTGCCCTCTCCAGGGGCGGTACCCGAGGCCCCCACCGTCCCGAGAGCCTTCGCCAACGTCACCCGCACCTCACGGGACGGGTCCTCGACGCCGATGGCACCCACGAGGGCGGCGACGGCGTCCACCGACACCAGCGCACGCACCGCCTCGATCCGTACCCCCGGATCGGAGTCCGCCAGGAAACCGGCGAACAGACCGGCGCCACCCAGGCGCAACGCCCGCAGCACGTCGAGCACGGCCGCCCGGACCAGAGGATCGGCCACACCGAGCGCGTCGACCAGGGCGTCGCCCAGCGCCGGATCGGACGGAAGCGTCTCGACCAGCTCACGCAGCGAGGCCGCGGCCACCGAACGGACCCCGGCATCGGGATCCGCCAGCGCACCCGCCAGCGCAGGCCCGACCCCCGCCGGAGCCGTCTCCGAGAGCACCGCAACAGCGGTACGGCGCACCGAGGCATCGAGGTCCGTCAAGTACGGCTCCAGAACAGCGAGCTCGGGCTCCTCCTCGGCGAGGGCGAGGAGCCCCAGAAGACGGGGCGAGACCGGCTCGGCCCGGTCCCGCTCCACCGGCCGCACGGCGGCAGCCGCCACCGGCCCCGCGGCCACCGGCGGCACGTCCCGGGCACCCGCCGTGGCCACGTCCAGCGGACGCACCTCGCCGATGTACCGGGACGGACCGCCGACCGGGGTGAACTCCTCGACCGGCACCAGATACGGAGCCACGGGACGAGCCGTGAACTCCATCACACCAGAGGGGGACTTGTGCAGATCGAGATGATGGAACCAGGAGACGTCGTCACGCTCGGGGTGATCGAGCCGGTCGTGGTAGAGGCCCCAACGGGACTCGGTACGGGCCAGGGAGGCACGCGCGGCCATCTCCGCACAGTCGCGGATGAAACCGACCTCGGCACAGCGCATCAGTTCGTGCGGAGTGCGCGCACCCATGGCGGCGATGTCCTCCCGCATCCGCTCGAAGGACTCCAGAGCGAGGGAGAGCCGCGCCCCGGACTTCGGCGGCGCCACGTAGTCGTTGACGAAACGGCGCAGCTTGTACTCGACCTGGGGCTGCGGCGGGCCGTCCGGATGGCGCAGCGGACGGTAGATCAACTCGTGCGCCTCACGCACCTGGCCGGCCGGCAACTCCCCCTCGTACGCCGGGTACTGCGAGGCGTCCGCACCCGCCAGATCACCGAAGACGAACGCGCCGATCATGTAGTTGTGCGGGACACAGGCCAGGTCACCGGCCGCGTACAGGCGAGGAACGGTCGTCCGGGCATGGTCGTCGACCCGGACCCCGGAAGCGGAATGCCCGCCACACAGACCGATCTCCGAGATGTGCATCTCGACGTCATGGGTCCGGTAGTCGTGCCCCCGCCCGGAATGGAACGTGCCGCGGGTGGGCCGCTCCGTGGAGTGCAGGATGGACTCCAGAGCGGAGACCGACTCCTCGGGAAGGTGGCTCAGCTTCAGGTAGACCGGACCACGGTCCGAGGCGACCTCGGCGGCGAACTCCGCCATCATCTGCCCCGACCAGTAATCGGAGTCGACGAACCGCTCCCCGTGCCGGTTGACCTGGTAACCCCCGAACGGGTTCGCGACGTACGCGCAGGCAGGCCCGTTGTAGTCCTTGATCAGGGGATTGATCTGGAAGCACTCGATCCCCGTCAGCTCCGCGCCCGCGTGGTACGCCATGGCGTAACCGTCACCGGCATTGGTCGGATTCTCGTACGTCCCGTACAGGTACCCGGAAGCAGGCAGCCCCAGCCGACCGGCCGCACCGGTCGCAAGAATCACCGCACCCGCACGGACCGTCACGAACGCCCCCGTACGGGTGTTGAACCCCGCCGCACCCACCGCACGCCCGTCCACCGTCAGCACCCGCACCGGCATCACCCGGTTCTCGATCCGGATCCGCTCCCGCATCTCACGACGCCGCAGCTGCCGGTACAGGACCTTCTTGACATCCTTGCCTTCCGGCATCGGCAGTACGTACGAACCGGAGCGGTGCACTTGGCGGACCGCGTACGCGCCATGCTCGTCCTTCTCGAACTTGACCCCGTACGACTCCAGGCGCTGCACCATGGCAAAGCCACGCGTCGCCGTCTGCCGGACCGTGGACTGGTCGACGATCCCGTCGTTGGCGCGGGTGATCTCGGCGACGTAGTCGTCGGGCTCGGCACGGCCAGGGACGACCGCGTTGTTGACGCCGTCCATGCCCATGGCGAGCGCCCCGGAGTGACGGACATGAGCCTTCTCCAGGAGCAGCACGTTCGCACCGCGCTCGGCGGCGGTCAGAGCGGCCATGGTGCCGGCGGTGCCACCACCGACGACCAGGACGTCACAGTTCAGCTCCTCGGCGTCGGAGACGGCGGGAACCTCCAGGGAAGCGGGGACGGGGGCGTTCGCGGGGGTGGTCACCGGGATGCCTTTCAGATGCCGAACGAGGAGAGGACGGTACGGCGCAGGGCCACACGGGCCGGGTCGTCGAGGGCGCCGCGCTCACGCGGACGCGGAACATCACGCACCGAGGCCACCCGGCCGGCCGTGAGCAGGGCCACCCGGTCACCGAGGAACAGCGCCTCGTCGACGTCGTGGGTGACGAAGACGACGGTCGCACCCGTGCCCGCCAGCACCTCCACCAGCAGGTCCTGCATGCCGGAACGGGTCTGGGCGTCCAGCGCCCCGAACGGCTCGTCCATCAGCACCGCGCGCGGCGAACCGGCCAGCGCACGAGCCAACTGCGCCCGCTGGCGCTGCCCGCCGGACACCCGGTGCGGCAACTGCCCCGACTGCGCGGCCAGCCCGACCCGGCCCAGCCACGACTCCGCCTGGGCACGGCGCTCGGCACGCGCGACCCCCTTGACGGCGAGCGGCAGTTCGACATTGCCGCGCAACGTCCGCCACGGCAGCAGCGCATCCTCCTGGAAGACCAGCGCCCGGTCGGCCGACGGCCCCGTCAACACCGAGCCGTCCTGCGACACCGTTCCGGCCAGCGGCGGCAGCAGCCCCGCGAACGTCCGCAGCAACGTCGACTTGCCGCACCCCGACGGCCCGACCACGGTGAGGATCTCCCCGGGCCGGACGTCCAGCGCCACATCGTGCAGCGCCGGCGCGCCCGGACGCCCGAGCACGGCCGCACCCAGCGTCAGCCGGGCCCCGCGCGCGACCCCCGGCGCCGCAACCACCGCCAATACGGCCACCTCAGACGAAGTGCTCATCGCGTGCCTCCTTGTCGGTGTCGCCGCGGCCCTGCTGCTGGGCATCGGACTGCTGCTGGGAATCGCCGTCGGCCTGCACTGCGACCGGAGCGGCGACGACGGCGAGCCGCGCGCTGCGCGGCCGACCGCCGGGGACGTACGACGTACGGGGCAGCCAGCGGGTCAGCCACCGGCCGACGAGTTCCACGGCCGTCGAGGTGACCCAGCCGAGCACACCGATCGTGACCATCCCGACGAACACCCCCGGGTAGTTGACGACCGTGTAGTCCTGCCAGGTGCGGTAACCGACCCCGTACTGACCGGAGATCATCTCCGCGGAGATCACACAGATCCACGAAACACCGATACCGACCGACAGCCCGCCGAAGATCCCCGGCAACGCACCCGGCAGCACGACCGAACCCAGGATCCGCCACCTGCCGCCGCCCATCGTCCGCACCGCCTCCTCCCACACCGGAGTGAGAGCACGCACCGCGTGCCGGGTGGAGACCATCACCGGGAAGAACGCGGCGGTGCAGGTGATGAAGACGATGCCCTGCTCATTGGAGGGGAACAGCAGGATCGCCACGGGCACGAGAGCGATCGCCGGGATCGGACGGACCACCTCCAGGACGGGGCCGAGCAGATCCTCGGCGACACGCGAGCGGGCCACGAGCACACCCGTCGCCACACCCAGGACGGCCGCCAGCGCGAACCCGGTCAGGATGCGGGTGAGGCTGTCGGTGAGATCGGTCCAGTAGTCGCCGCCGGAGACCCGGCCGGCGAAGGCACGGGCAACGTCCGCGACCGTCGGGAACTGCGAGAAACGCAGCCACAGATCGACCTTCATGCTGGTCAGCAACTGCCACAGCCCCAGGGCGGCGGCCAGCGACACCAACCGCAGGACGTACCGGGTCACGACGCCCGCCGCAGCGCGTCGGCGTAACTGACGACCTGCGCGCCGTCGTGCGCGTCGACGTACGCCTGCGCCGTCGCCCGCGTCACGAACGGCAGCAACTGCTCACCGTCGGCCACCCACACCGCCTTGTCGGCGAACCATAGGGTATGGGTGGTGGCATCGGGGACGTAGGCGGCGCGAATGCCACCGCTGTGCTTGGCGACGTAGGCCAGCAACTTCTCCGGAGAAGCGAAACTCGTCGTCTTCTCGCTCCCCTTCGCCCACACCTCGCTCGCGGACGCCGGAGGCGCGGCGGCCAGCCGCCTGGCGTAGTCGGCGCTGCCCAGGGCCTTCTTCAGGTACTGGTCGTCGACGAACGAGTCCACGTCGACGTCACCGGTCAGCTTTGCGGCCTTCAGCACCGAGACGTCCTGCTTCAGCGCGGAGACCAGCGCGGGCTTGACGGCGGGGTCGAAGGTGGCGATGCCGTGGGCGCCGTTGTAGAGGTAGACGACCTCCGGGGGCAGGCCGGTGGCCTCGGCGACCTTCTCGGCAGCCGGCACAGGATGGGCGTTGAGGTAGTCCGTGGTCTGCGCCTGGGCTCTGAGGAAGGCCTCCAGGACGGCGGGCCGCTGCTGGGCGAAGTCTTCGCGGGCGGTGACGCCGTGGAAGGTGGGAAGGTTCAGCTGTGCGCCGTCGTAGAGTGCCTTCGCCTTGCCCTGATAGGCGAGCAGACCCGGCCAGGCCACGAACTGCGACAGGGCGTCCACGCTGCCCGCCGACAGTGCCGAAGCGCCCACCGCGGGCTGCTGGTTGAGCTTGGATATGCCCTTGTCCGGGTCGATGCCGGCACGCTGCAGGGCGCGGACGAGCGTGCCGTCGGCAGCGGACCCGATGCTTGTCGAGACCTTCTTGCCCTTCAGGTCCGTCAAGGACGTGAGCTTGGAGTCGGGTGCGGTGACGACGGTGTTGAGGCCGCCGCGGAGGTTGTAGCCGGTGACGGAGACCAGGCGGGTGGGCCGGCCGAGCTGTTTGCCGCGGGCCGCGTTGAGCAGCAGCGGGAAGTCACCCATCGAACCGATGTCGATCTTCCCGGCGGTCATCTGCGCGGTAATGGGGGCGCCCGTGGCGTAGTCCTGCCAGCCGACCTTGTAGGTGTGGCCGTCGTGGAGGGCGTTCAGCTGCTGCTCGAAGTAGCCGAGGGAACGCAGCAGGGTGCCCGCCGTGACCGTGTTGATGGTCTTGGACTGGTAGCCGACGGTGATGGTGACCGTGTTGCCGTCTCCGGCCTGGGCGCTGCCGCCGCAGGCGGAGAGCGACAGCAGAAGGAGGGCGGCGGTCGCGGCGGTCGCGGTGCGTTTCATGGGAGTTGTGGGCCTCTCACCGGAGCAGATAGGGCATGTTGACCGTGACGGCTCCGGTGGGGCAGCGGGCTGCGCACGGGCCGCAGTACCAGCACTCGTCGACGTGCATGTAGGCCTTGCCGTTGCTCTCGTCGATGGCGAGGGAGTCCAGCGGGCACATGTCCACGCAGAGGGTGCAGCCGTCGATGCACTTCGACTCGTCGATGGTCACGGGCACGTCGGCCCGCTGGGGTGCCAAGGGCATGGCTGTCTCCGGGGAACGGGTCTGGCGGGGATGGTCAGAGGGAGCGGTGCAGGAGGCCGCTCATGGTGATGCGGTCTCCGCGGAAGCGGATGAACTCGAGGTCGACGGGGCGGCCGTCGGCGAGGTGCGTGAGCCGTTCCAGCATCAGGACGGCCGCGCCGCGCGGGGCTTGGAGCACGGCGGCGGAGTGGGCGTCCGCGTTCACTGCCTCCAGGGTGATCTCTGCGTGGCCCAGGGGCTGTCCGGTGATCGACTCCAGGAGCCTGAAGACGTCGTTGTTCTCCAGGTCGGCACCGAGGAGGGCGCTGCCGATGTCGAGGGGGATGTAGGTGAGGTCGAGGGAGAGGGGCAGGCCGTTCAGGCGGCGCAGTCGTTCGATGTAGAGGACGTCGGCGCCGGGCGGGACGCGGAGGCGTTCGGCGACGGGCGTGGGTGCCGCGGAGGGGCCCACGGTGCGGACCTCGTTGGTGACCTGGCCGTGTTCACGGAGGGTTTCCGCGAGGCCCATCAGGCGGTCGAGCCCATGTGGGTACTTGCGGGCGACGACCACGGTGCCCACGCCGGGCAGCCGGTCGACGAGCCCTTCCGCCCGCAGCAGATCCAGGGCCTGGCGGACGGTGTTGCGCGTGGCGCGGTAGTCGTCGGCGACGGTGGACTCGTGCGGGAGGGTGCCGTCTGGGAAGGCGCTGGTGAGGATCTGGTGGCGCAGGAGGTCGGCGAGCTGCCGGGCCTGGTCCGCGCGCAGCCGGCGACGCGTCCGGTGGGCGGCGACCGTGGTCGCGGCGCCCTGGCCGGAGTGGTCTCGGATGCGGTCGGCGGGTGGCATGGCTGGAACCATACCGAGGGGGTAGGGAAAGGGGTGTTGCGGAAATGTTGCGCCACTTGAGGCTCCGTCCACACACTGCTGAGCTGGGCTTTTTCCGCCGTGTGGGGAAGATCTGCCACCAGGGCGCACGTTCGTGCGGTGCGGCGATCGGACGGCCGCGACCGGAGCCCTGCCCGCTGACGGCTACGTGAGCATGGACGCGCGGGCTTGTTCGGCCCACCCCGAAACCGCCTTGGCGCCGCGGCTCCGGGCAACGAACTCGGGCTCGTCGAGGTGCTGGAGCGCCGCCGCGCGGTCGCCGGACTCGGCCGCGAGGTGGGTCAGGGCCACCAGGTCGGCCGCCTCCTCGGGTTTGAAGCCGATCTCCCGCCGTAGCGACACCGACTCGGTCAGCCGCTCCCGGGCCAGGTCCAGGCGGCCCGCGTCCTTGTCGGTGAAGCCGGGACGGCGTACCGCGTAGGACATCGTCAACCGGTCGGCGACGGACTTCGCCGGGCGTACGACCGCTCGAAGTACGGTCTGCCGGTGGCGCCCTCGCCCTTCTCCACCTGGTGCCGGCAGCCGATCCAGAACAATGCGTCCGCCTCGCCCGATTGCAGCCCCCTGCCATTCCCGTCGGACGACGACAGCGCCGAAGCCATCTCCGAGGCCCTGCAAGGAGCCGAACAACGGTGACGGCGGCTCTCCTGCCCCTGCGCTGTCAGCGGTCCGGCGGTGATCGCTCTAGCCGAGTGCCGTCAGCCCCGGTGCGAACGCGATCAGGAGCGGCAGCAGAGGGACCAGGGCGGCCACTGTCGTCGTCAGGGCCCGCTGGCGGCGCAGCAGCCGAGGTGGCGGTTCCAGCAGGCGGTCGACGCGCTCGCCCAGCAGTCGGCGGCTCGACGCGCAGGACAGGACCCCGCGGTGCTGGTTCAGTTCGATCAGGGCCAGCGCGGTGGTGAGATGGCCGCAGCGGCGGGACGCCGTGTCGTCGGCGGCGAGTTCGACGAGCCGTTGGGTCTGGTCGCAGAAGTGGGAGAAGAGCGGCACGCGGGGGAAGCCCGTGGCCAGGGCGCTGGACAGGTGGAGCAGCCAGTCGTGATGGGCGCGGGCATGGCCCCGTTCGTGGGTGAGTACGGCGTCGAGCTGGTGGTCGGTGAGGCGGTGCAGTGCCCCCGTCGTCACGACCAGCTGCGGTGGATGTCCCGGCATCCACCAGGCGTCCGGGTACTCGTCCTCCAGTACCAGCATCGGTCCGCGTGCCGCGGGCAGCCCCGCCGGCAGTTCCGGTGCCCGCTCGCGCAGGTGCGCGCGGGTCCGGTCGCGGCGGCGCCGGGCCTCGACCAGTTCGCGGGCGAGCATCGCTGTCGTCCACGCGGCCCCGGACGCGAGCAGCACGGTGAGAGCGACCGCCCAGGGGGGCGCGACGGAGAGGTCGTACGCGGCGGTGACCGCCGGTGGCGCCGGCGCGAACACCCGGTCGCGCACGGTGTGGAAGACGGCCGCCGCACCCAGGGTCAGCGCGGCCAGGCAGCACATCAGCACGGTGGCGACCAGGCACTGCCACACCCACAGCGCGACCACCGGTTCCCGCTCCGGCCACAGGGACCGCACCAGGGCACGCGGCGCAGGTACCGCGGCCGTCAGGGCGACGACGGTCAACAGGAGCAGGCAGACGGTCATGCCGGGGCTCCGTTTCCTGATCGGAGATGCGTGCGGGTGGCGGCTGGTGCGGGGGCGATATGCCGCTGCGTGACATGGCGCGCGCCGGCGCGTCACGTGGTACGCGTGCCGACGCCTCGCATGGTGCGCGTGCGGGCGCATCGCATGGTGCGTGTCCCGTCAGTATGACGGTGCCGGGTGCCCCGAGTCAGGTGTCGACGACGATCCGGGCACCCCCCTTCCGTTCAGCGGCCCGGCGTCGTCCTCACCCCGCGACGACCCGCCCGCTGACCTCGCCGAGTCCCACCCGGCTGCCGCCCGGCCCCGGAGCCCAGCCCGACATCGTCACCACGTCGCCGTCCTCCAGGTACGTCCGCTTTCCGTCCGGGAGTTCGAGCGGGTCGCTTCCGTTCCAGGTCAGCTCCAGCAGCGACCCGCGTTGCCCGGGCTCCGCGCCGCTCACCGTGCCCGAGCCGTACAGGTCGCCGGTGCGCAGGGAGGCGCCGTTGACCGTCAGGTGGGCGAGTTGCTGGGCGGCGGTCCAGTACATGGTGGAGAACGGCGGCTCGGACACCGTCTGCCCGTTGATCGCGATCGAGATCCGCAGGTCGTAGCCGGCGGGCTCCTCCATGGCGTCGTCGAGGTAGGGCAGCAGCGGGTGCGTCCGCCTCGGCGGGGCGACCCGTGCCTCCTCCAGCGCGTCCAGCGGGGTGATCCACGCCGAGACCGAGGTGGCGAACGACTTGCCGAGGAACGGGCCGAGCGGGACGTACTCCCAGGCCTGGATGTCCCGCGCCGACCAGTCGTTCAGCAGGCAGAGGCCGAACACGTGCTCCCTGAAGTCGGCCAGGGCCACCGGGCTGCCCTGTGGTGACGGCGTGCCGACGACGAAGCCGACCTCGGCCTCGATGTCCAGCCGTACCGACGGGCCGAACACCGGTGCCGGGTCCGAGGGTGCCTTCCGCTGTCCCGAAGGCCGTACGACGTCCGTCCCGGACACCACGACCGTGCCCGCGCGGCCGTGGTAACCGATCGGCAGGTGCTTCCAGTTGGGGGTGAGCGGCTCGGCGGCGTCCGGGCGGAAGATGCGGCCGGCGTTCCGGGCGTGGTTCTCGGAGGCGTAGAAGTCGACGTAGTCGGCGACCTCGAAGGGCAGATGCAGGATCACCTCGGCCAGCGGGTGCAGGAGGGGGGCGAGCGTCTCCTGGTGCGCGGGCACGGTCACCCAGGCGGTCAGGGCGCGCCGTACGTCCGACCAGGCGGTGCGGCCGGCGGCCAGCAGCGGGTTGAGGGTCGGCCGGGCGAGCAGGGAGGCATAGGGGGAGCCGAGGGCGAGGGCCGCGGCGCCGGCGTCGAGGACGTGGTCGCCGAGGCGGACGCCGACCCTCCGTTCCGAGCTCTCGGAGGTCGAGAACACGCCATACGGAAGGTTGTTCGGGCCGAAGGGGTGACCCTCGGGGACCTCGAAGGGGGGCAAGGAGGGCATGGGGTGGCTGCCTCACTCTCATCCGTGCCGCGCGGGGGATGGCCATGTGGCGACGTCACTATGGCGTTGCGCGGCATTCCATGTGGTCGCGCCACACGTTACGGGTGAGTTGGCTGTCGTGACAGTGTCTAAAGAGTTCGCAATGTCCTAATAGGCCTTGTCGGAGTAGGCAATTCCGGCTTAGCGTCCTTTGGGGGACACGGACGGGGTGGGTCCGGTCCGTAGAGGGGGACACGTGGGGGGACCCGTGGCCAGGAATGCCGTCAGCGTGCCGTTCGAGGCGGATCGCGACGTGCCGGGCCTGATCGTCAAGTTCGGCGACTATCCGCTGCATCACGGCGGGGTCGGCGCGATTCGCAGTCTGGGCCGCCTGGGCGTTCCCATGTACGCGATCACGGAGGACGCGTACACGCCGGCGGCTTCGTCCCGCTATCTCAAACGGGCGTTCGTGTGGCCGACGACGGGCGCCGAGGAACCGGACCATCTCGTCGAGGGGCTGCTGCGCATCGGCCGCCGCATCGGCCGTCCGACGGTGCTGATCCCCACCGACGAGGAGGCCGCCGTCCTGATCGCCGAGCACCAGGACGCGCTCGGTGACCGCTTCCTCTTCCCGCGCGTGGACCCGGAACTGCCCCGCCGGCTGGCGAGCAAGCAGGGCCTGCACGAACTGTGCGTGGAACACGGCATCCCGAGCCCCGCGGCCGCCTTCCCCGACTCGTACGACGAGATCGCCGACTTCGCGGAGAAGGCCCGCTTCCCGATCGTCGCCAAGAACCGTGAGGCATTCGTCCGGCGCAAGCAGCCTGCCGTCAACGGGACGACGCGGATCGCCACCCGCGAGGGACTGCTCGCCCTCGCCCGTGACTGGGGCACCCATCCGGGTGTCATCCTCCAGGAGTACCTCCCGAGGGAGGAGGCCGAGGACTGGATCGTGCACGCCTACTTCGACGCCGACTCCACACCGCGCGCTCTGTTCACAGGAGTCAAGGTCCGCTCCTGGCCGCCGCACGCCGGCATGACCGCGAACGCGTACGTCGTCGACAACCCGGAACTCGCCGACCTCGCCGCGCGTTTCATCAAGCAGATCGGCTTCACCGGCATCATCGATCTCGACCTGCGCTTCGACCGGCGCGACGGGCAGTACAAGCTGCTCGACTTCAATCCGCGGATGGGTGCCCAGTTCCGGCTCTTCGAGAGCGAGTCGGGGGTGGACGTCGTCCGTGCCATGCATCTGGACCTGACCGGCCGCCGTGTGCCGGAGGGGGAACAGCGCGCCGGCCACCGTTACGTGGTGGAGAACATCGACCTGCCCGCCCTCCTCGCCTACCGCCGCAGCGGCTACACGACGCCGCACGCGCCGAAGCGGCCGAGCGGGACCGAGCTCGCCTGGCTGGCGGGTGACGACCCGCTGCCGTTCGTCACCATGCTCGCCCGCTTCGTGCGTCCGGGCGCGAAGCACCTCTACCAGCTGTGGCGCACCAACCGCCGCGGCTCCCGCAACGCCACGAAGTAGGGCCACGGCGCCGGTCCACGCCTGGCACCACGAGGGGCCGGACCGCCATCCGGTCCCGAGGGCCACGCCTCCTCCCCGGGCTGAACCTGTCGAACACCACCACCGGAGGCGGCCGCCCGAGGATCCTCTCGACCCGGCCGCCGCCGTGCGGATCCCGGACCGGCTGTATGCCCGCGTCGGCGCAGCGCAGCCCCGACAGCCCGTGCCTGGCGTCCGGTTCGACGGCCTCGCCGTCCCCGTCGAACCGGATTCCGAGCCGCCGGACCTCCCCGACGTGCAGCGCATCGCCGCCGGGTCTCGCGGCAGTTGCCGAGCGTCTCGGAAAACGCAACGCCCGTCACTGACAACAGCCCCATCACGGAGGCGGCGGGCGCCACTTGAGGCCGAAACGCACGTGAGTCCCGCAGCCGTACTGTCCGTATTCTCTGATCATGGTCGCACCCTCCCCGTACTCACTGATCGCCACCGACCTGGACGGCACGCTGCTGCGCGGCGACGACACCCTCTCGGAACGGTCCCTGGCCGCGCTCGGGCGGGCTCGCCGGGCCGGAGCCCAGCACCTCGTGGTGACCGGCCGTCCCGCCCCGAGAGTGCGGCCGCTCCTCGACGACCTCGGCTGCGCGGGGCTCGCGGTCTGCGGCCAGGGCGCGCAGGTGTACGACGCCGGAGCGGACCGGCTGCTGTGGTCGGTCACCCTGGACCGGGAGCTGGCGGAGACGGCACTCGGCAAGATCGAGGCCGAGGTCGGCCAGGTGTACGCGGCGGTCGACCAGGACGGTGTGGACGGGCTCACGCTCATCGAGCCGGGCTATCTGATGCCCCATCCCACACTGCCCGCGCTGCGCGTCGCCCGGCGCGACGACCTGTGGTGCGCGCCCATCAGCAAGGTGCTGCTGCGCCACCACACCCTGTCCGACGACGAACTGGCCACGACCGCCCGCTCGGTCGTCGGATCGCTGGCTACGGTCACGATGTCGGGGCCGGGCACCGTCGAACTGCAGCCGTGCGGCGTGACCAAGGCGACCGGGCTCGCGCTGGCCGCCGACCGGCTGGGGCTGAGCCCCGGGCGGGCCATCGCCTTCGGCGACATGCCCAACGACATCCCGATGTTCGAGTGGGCGGCCCACGGGGTGGCGATGGCCAACGCCCACCCCGAACTCAGGGCGATGGCGGACGAGATCACCACGTCGAACGAGGACGACGGCATCGCCGTCGTCCTCGAAAGACTCTTCGACTGAAGCGGGACGTCGATCAGTACGCGCCGTGCACGTTGTCGATCGAGCCGTACCGCGCGGCGGCGTAGTTGCAGGCGGCGGTGATGTTCGCGACCGGGTCGTAGACGTCGAACGACGTGCCGTCCACGTGGTACGTCTTGAACGTCGGGTCGATCACCTGGAGCAGGCCCTTGGAGGGGATGCCGGCGGCCGCGTTGGAGTCCCAGAGGTTGATGGCCTGCGGGTTGCCGGAGGACTCCCGCATCACGTTGCGGTAGATGCCGTTGTAGGTGCCCGGGATCTTCTTCTCCGCCATGATCGCGAGCGACTCGCGGATCCAGCCGTCGAGGTTGTTCGGGTACCCGGCGAGGGTCGTCGAGGCCGTCGTGGTGGTGGAGGAGGCGGCGGACGCGGTCGTCGCCCCGATGAGCGGGAGGGCGAGGACGGCGGCGCCGGTGCCGACGACGGCGAGTCGGCGGACGATGTCGTTACGGCGGGGACGGCGGTGCTGAGCGGCTGCAGGCATGGCGAGGTTCCTCTCCGTCGCCTGCGAGGTGAGCTGTCGGGTTCGGGCCCGGGGAGTGCCCGGCCGCACCGCCCGAAGGCGATACGACTTCACCCCTAGCCGTTCCGGAACGACGTCTGTTCTCTGACGTCGGTCGCCCGGTCCGGCGACTTACCTGGGTCCCCCGCTCCTGCCATGCGAATGAACTCGTCGATGGGTCACTACGGGCGGCGGCAGGATTCGGCGTCCGCCCGGCGAGCCGGAACGTATGCGAGAGCACATGTCCGAAACAAGAGCCTGATTCACACAACATGCCGATTGACCTTGATCTGCGCCGCATGAGGCGCTTGATCCTTTGCGGTTGCCAACCCTCAACTGGCCCACAGGGAAAGGGGAGAGAGGGTCGCCTAACAGCCTTTGCCGTGTCCGGGTCCACGTGACCTACTTCACGAATACGCAATGGCGGCAAATCGGGCATGTGGGACTAGTGGAATCCGCCTTTTTCCTGGTTCGGCGGAATACCGCCAGGCTCGTATTCGTTTGAATTGCACTCGCCGATGTCCTTATATGGATGATTAGAGAGATTAGTCCGAATTGATGGCCTCTGGGGCTGCTGGCCGATGCGGGTCGGGCGAGGAGGGTGGGTGCGTGCCGCTGGCCGGGCTCAACGGCGCAGGTGAGGCGGCCGGTTGGTGGGTCCGGGCGCGGAGAGTGCGTCGAGGGTCGATGTGCGGGCGCGTGATTCTCGTCACGTCGGGGAGGGTGCCGGGGGGCGGGGATCGCCGGTGGGTGTGTCCATCGTGAGGACGGAACCTCCCCTGTGGTGCCAGTCGTTGACATGGCGGCGGCCCGAGTGGGAACCCGGGCGTGTGTTGTCCCTGCGGGCCGGCAGAGGTGCTGCGGGCACCGTGTGCGGATAGGGATGCCGTTCCGTCGGCCGACGGGGTGACGGTCAGGGGGAGCACGCATCCAGGAGTCGCAGGCCGAAGGGTGCATGCCGAGCGGCGCAGACCGAGGGGTGCGGGTCGGCGGAATGCGGAGGTCGTCGTGCGAGGTCCCGTGGAGGAAGGGTGTATGGATGGATACGGGATGCCGCCGTTCGTGCATCGGGTGCCCCTGTCCGCTCGGGCGGACGGAGGAGAGTGCGCCCGGACGGGTGGCGACGTCGGCCGGGGCGAGCGGGGCCGTTTCCGGGCGGCGGCCGTGCGGAGGGCCCGCCGCCGGACGGGCCCGGGATGCCGTCCCGGATCCGGACCCGGTGCGGTGACCGGTGCGGGACACGACCAGTGCCTCGGTTCGGGACAACTGACCGCACTTCCTGTTAAGTCAGTGGATGTCAGGTCATATCAGCTGATCAAAAACATAACGGTCGTGATCCGATAGCGCCCGGGGTGTAACCGTGGGCGCTATCGGTGATCGAAACCTGACCGGATACGCTGACTTGAGTGATGGCAGCGACCTATCGACAAACCGCGTAATCGCCAGTAGACACCAGCAGACAGGAGACCCCTCGTGACCGTCGTCGGGCCGTTCGGGCTGAGCGTGCGGGACCAGGCTCTGGAAGCCGATGTCCAGGCCGGATTGACGGCTGTCGAGGAAGGCTTGCTAGACGCCACCAAGAGCGAGGTCCCGTTCATCACGGAGGCCGCGCAGCACCTCGTACGGGCCGGGGGCAAGCGGTTCCGTCCGCTGCTGGTGATGCTCGCCGCGCAGTTCGGCGACCCGTACGCGCCCGGGGTCGTGCCGTCGGCCGTCGTCGTCGAGCTCACCCACCTGGCCACGCTGTACCACGACGACGTCATGGACGAGGCCGCCGTGCGCCGCGGCGTGGACAGCGCCAACACCCGCTGGGGCAATTCGCTGGCGGTCCTCACCGGCGACTTCCTCTTCGCCCGGGCTTCCCAGATCCTCGCCGACCTCGGCCCCGAGGCGGTCCGGGTCCAGGCCCTCGCGTTCGAACGGCTGGTGACCGGTCAGATCCTGGAGACGGCAGGCCCGTCGGACGGCCGCGACCCGGTCGAGCACTACCTCGACGTGCTCAGCGGCAAGACCGGCTCGCTGGTCGCCGTCTCCTGCCGCTTCGGCGCGATGCTGTCCGGTGCCGACGAGACGGTCGTCGACGTCCTCACCCAGTACGGCGAACGGCTCGGTGTCGCCTTCCAGCTCGCCGACGACGTCCTGGACATCGCCTCCGACTCCCACGAGTCCGGGAAGACCCCGGGGACAGACCTCCGTGAGGGCGTGCCCACGCTTCCGGTGCTGCGGCTGCGCGAGCGGGCGGCCCGGCTGGGGCTGGCCGAGGACATCGCCCTGTGCGAGCTGCTGGACTCCGACCTCACGGACGACGCACGGCACGCGGAAGCCCTGACGGCGCTGCGGGCGCATCCTGCGCTGGAGCAGGCCCGCCGGGACGCGGTCCGGTACGCGGAGGAAGCGCGGGCCGCACTGAGTCCGCTGCCGGAGTGCGACCCGAAGGCGGCGCTCGTGGAGCTGTGCGACGCAGTGGTGCACCGGGCCGGATAGCCGGACAGCCCCTCCGGAGAGCCCCGCGGGCTCCGCGCTCGCCGAAAGCGCCGGCCGTCCCACCGACCTGCGCATCCGCCACAGCGCCAAGGGCAAGGGCGACGGCGGCTTCCGGGTCTTCGCCCGGCGCGACGCCGACCAGGGCGACGAACGGGGCACCGGCAACGTCCCCGTACCGGATCTCGGGAGCAACGGGCACGGCACGCGAGCCGGCCGGACACGGACCGTCGGCAGACGGGCACGGCACGTTATGCGACGGACACGGCGCGTGACAGAAGGCGCCTTCGCCGCACGACCCCTACGGGTCGGAGAGGGCGCCTCCACCCTTGTGTCATACCGCAGGTGTACGCGGAGTTGGCTCCGTGGTCTGACGCTTACCTGCCCTCGATTTGGTGAGATGGAAGCCACGGAAATCACCACCACTCACTGATTCGGGTGAGAATGGCGGCTCAGGGTGGGACACGTGCGAGGACGGCCGCCGCCGACGACGGAGGTAAGGCACACATGGCACCGTACGAATCCGACGACAGCACGGGGGCCGCGCAGGCCGGCGACGAGTTGCGCGCCGAGCGACGGCGCAAGGCCGCACGATACGTCGTCCCCGTCGCGGTGGTGGGCGTGGCCGCGGCCACCATCGGCCTGGTTCCGGCACTCGCCGACTCCGGCGACCCCGACCTGCCGAAGATCACCGCGCAGGAACTCATCGACAAGATCGCCAAGTCGGACGTGCAGCAGCTGTCCGGCACCGTGAAGATCAGCACCGACCTCGGCCTGCCCGACCTCGGCGGTCTGGAGAGCAGCCTGATGTCCGGGGCGACGCAGGGCGGCGGCGACGGCTCGTCCGCCGACCCGACCAGCAAGCTCACCGAGCTGGCCTCCGGCACGCACACCCTGCGGGTGGCCGCCGACGGCCCCGAGAAGCAGAAGGTGTCGGTGCTGGAGAGCGGCGCCGAGTACAGCCTCATCCACAACGGCACCGACGTGTGGGGCTACGACAGCAAGTCCAACGAGGTCTACCACTCCACCGCCGCCGACTCCGGCAAGGCCGAGCAGCACGAAACCCCGGCCACACCGAAGGACTTCGCCGACGAGGTCCTCAAGTCCGTCGACGACACCACGTCGGTGACGGTCGACGGCACTGCACAGGTGGCCGGCCGGGACGCCTACCGGCTCGTCATCAAGCCCAAGCAGTCCGGTACGACGGTCGGCGCGATCAGCATCGCGGTGGACGCGAAGACCGGTACGCCGCTGAAGTTCACGCTCACCCCGTCGAGCGGCGGCGCGGCCGTCGTCGACGCGGGCTACACCCAGGTCAGCTTCGCGAAGCCGGCCGCCTCCACCTTCGACTTCACCCCGCCCAAGGGCGCCAAGGTCACCGAGGGCGACCAGGCGGGCAAGGCCGGCAAGGAGGCTGGGGGCAGCGGGACGGACCAGGGCGGCAAGGCCTCCGAGGCCCCCGGCCACGGCTCCGCCGAGGGTCTCGACAAGTCCGGCTTCGACGTCCTCGGCAAGGGCTGGAACTCCATAGCCGTCCTCGACACCGGCAGCAAGGGAGGCGTGCCCACCGGCTCCGCGTCCGGCGGCGGAGACCTGAGCGGCTTCCTCGGCTCGCTCGGCGACCCCGTCTCCGGCAAGTTCGGCAAGGGCACCGTCTTCTCCACCCGGCTGATCAACGCCCTGATGACGGACGACGGCAAGGTGTACGTCGGTGCCGTGGACAAGGCCGCGCTGGTGAAGGCTGCCAACGCGGGCTAGCAGGGGCAGCGCGGGTGCGGCGGGACCCTCTGCCGCACGAAGAATCGAGGGAGCCGATGGACCGACCGTCCGCCACGGAGAGTCAGCCGGAGGCCCCCGGGCATCCCGGGGGCCTGGGCGACCCCGGGGACGACGCGCCGGTGGCCGCGGGTGTGATCGACACCCGTGGCCTCACCAAGCGCTACCGCGGCGGACAGCTCGCCGTGGACGGTCTCGACCTGACCGTCCCCGCGGGCAGCGTCTTCGGCTTCCTCGGCCCGAACGGCTCCGGCAAGACCACCACCATCCGCATGCTGATGGGCCTGATCGCACCCACCTCGGGCACCGCCCAGGTCCTGGGCCACCCGATGCCGCGCGCCTCCCGCCTGGTACTGCCGCACGTCGGCGCCCTCATCGAGGGCCCGGCGCTGTACGGCTTCCTCTCCGGCCGCGACAACCTGCTGCGGTACGACGCCGCCGACCCGGCAGCCGACCCGCGCACCCGCCGCGCCCGCGTGGAGGCCGCGCTGGACCGGGTGGGTCTCGGAGCCGCCGCCGCGAAGAAGGCGAAGGCCTACTCCCTCGGCATGAAGCAGCGCCTGGGCCTCGCCGCCGCGCTGCTGCAGCCCCGCAAGCTGCTGGTCCTGGACGAGCCGACCAACGGCCTCGACCCGCAGGGCATGCGGGAGATCCGCTCCCTGGTGCGGGAACTGGCCGGGGACGGCACGACCGTGTTCCTCTCCTCCCACCTTCTCGACGAGATCGAGCAGGTCTGCACGCACGCGGCCGTGATGGCGCAGGGCCGGCTGATCGCCCAGGGCGCGATGACCGACCTGGCGGCCGGGGCGCGCGGCCGGCTCGTGGTGACCACCCCGGACCCGGGGGAGGCGGCCCGAGTGCTCAAGGAACAGGGCGTCGCGGACGTCGTCGCCGCCGAGGACCGAGTGACCGGCGAGGCGCCCGAGCGCGATCTCGCCGAGGTGAACGCGGCGCTCGTCACGGCGGGCGTCCGGGTCCGCGGCTTCACCGTGGAACGGGCCTCGCTGGAGGACGCGTTCGTGGCACTGACCGGAGAGGGCTTCGATGTCGCGGGCTGACCTGGCCGTCGTGGACACAGCGGCCGCACGGCCGAACCCGCTGTGGAGCCTCGGCCTGCTGCGCAGCGAACTCGTCACCACGTTCCGCCGCTGGCGCACCCTCGCCCTGCTCGGTGTGCTGGCGGCGGTGCCGGTCCTCGTCGGGGTCGCCGTCAGGATCCAGACGCGGGGCGGCACGCAGGTCGGCCGGGGCGGCGGCGAAGGCCCGGCGTTCATCAGCCAGGTCACCAACAATGGACTGTTCCTGGTGTTCACGGCGCTGGCCGCGACCCTCCCGTTCTTCCTGCCGATGGCCGTCGGGGTGATCGCTGGAGACGCGGTCGCGGGCGAGGCCGACGCCGGCACGCTGCGCTATCTCCTGGTCGCCCCGGCCGGCCGCACCCGCCTGCTGCTCGCCAAGTACGCGACGACGATGGCCTTCTGCCTGGTCGCGACCCTGGTGGTGGCGGCCTCCGCGCTCGCCGTCGGCGCGCTCTTCTTCCCGCTCGGCGACCTGACGACGATCTCCGGCACCCGGATCTCCTTCGCCGACGGCCTCGGCCGCGCCCTGCTGATCGCCCTGGTGGTCGCCGCGTCCCTGGCCGGCGTCGCCGCCCTCGGCCTGTTCGTGTCCACCCTGACCAACAGCGGCATCGCGGCGATGGCGACGACCGTGGGCCTGGTCATCACGGTCCAGATCCTCGACCAGATACCCCAGCTGCACGCGCTGCAGCCGTACTTCTTCTCCCACTACTGGCTGTCCTTCGCCGACCTGATGCGCGACCCCGTCTACTGGGACGACCTGGTCAAGAACCTGGAGCTGCAGGCCCTGTACACGGCGGTGTTCGGATCGGCGGCCTGGGCACGGTTCACGACGAGGGACATCACCGCCTAGCGTGGCCCGCCCGCCCCCCGCCGGAGGTCCCTTCCTGGTGCGAGGCTGTGACGTCGTGGTGACGCGCGAGTCGTGCCGAGCGGAGACACTGGATCGTACGCACGAGTACGACCTGGGTACGACCGGATGGTGACGCCGGGGGAATGAGGGCCGATGTCCCGACTCAGCCGCGAGGAGAAGCGGGAAGTCCAGCAGGAGGGGCGCCTGGCACCGGTCGACGTCAGGGTGGCCGGCGCGGCCGCTTCCGTGGACGGCGTACCGCTGCTCCCGCGCCCCGGTGAGGAACCCCAGCAGGCGGTCCTCAACCACCTCCAGCGCCTCGCCCTCGCCAGCGGCCGCCCCGTCCTCGCCACCGTCCACGACACCCGCATCGGCTACGTCGTCCCCCTCCAGGTGAACCTGGACGGCTCCAGCAGCTTCACCGGCGACCCGGTACGACTGGCCGCACCGGCCGCCGAGCCGAACGAACAGCCCGCGCCGAAGGCATCCACCCCGTCCGACCCGGCACCGGCCGACCCGGCCTTGGCCGAACCAGGTCCGACGGAACCGGCGGAGGCCGCGGCCCCGGCGTTCCCCCGGCAGGCGTTGCACGCGGTACCCCAGCCGCCCGCCGCCCCACCGGCCCCGCCCACGCCGTCGGCCGTGGTTCCGCCCCTGCCGCCCGCGCCCGGTACCGTACGCCCACCCACCGGCGTCTTCGGCCCGCCGCCCGTGATGAGCCCCCCTGCCCCCGCTCCGGCCCTGACCCCGGCCCCTGCCCCCGCCGCCGCGCCGGCCCCCGAGGAGCCGGCGGCCGACCGGCACCCTGACCCCGACCCCCGCTCCACCCCCACCCCCGCCCGCGGCTTCGACGCGGTCGCCGAGGAGGTGCTCGGGGACGAGCCCGTGACGTTGACGGCGGAAGGAGCCGCGCTGCTCACCGAGCCGGTGGCGCGGATCAACGAGGCCGTCCGTACGGGCCGTATCGAAGCGGCGGCCGAGCTCGCGGAGGGCACCGTCGCCGAGGCCGCCGCGGTCCTCGGTGCCGACCACACGGAGGTCCTGCACCTGGGCGAGCTGACCGCGTACATCTCCTACCTGGCGGGCGACCCGGTGCGGGCCTTCCACCTCTCCCTCGACCTGGCCCGGCAGCGCCGGCACGCGGGGGAGGGCGAGGCGGCGTACGGGAACGTGCGGAGCGCGGCGACCGCCTGGCGCGCGGTGCGCGACCCCGAGCACGGGCTGCGCCTGGGCCGCGAGCTGATCGACCTGTGGGCGCGGCTCGCCACCGAGGACGGTCCGGCGGCCGACGACGCCGAGGAACTGGAGTCGGCCCGCGCCCGGATGGCCCGCCTCACGGAACGCGCCCGCCGCGCGGCAGGGAACGCCTGACCACCGCCGACGCCGTCACCACACGCAGGAGTCGTCACCGCTCGTCACTGCACGCAGAACTCGTTGCCCTCCGGGTCGGCCATCACGGTCCACGCCCCGGAGGGCTCCGAGACATGCCGCACCACGGCAGCGCCCAGCGCCTCCAGGCGCGCCACTTCGTCCGCCCGCTTCCCCGCCCCGGCGTGCAGGTCGATGTGGAGCCTGTTCTTGCCGGACTTCGCCTCCGGCACCCGCTGGAACAGCAGCCGCCGCCCCAGCCCTGTCCCGCGCTCCTCGTCGTACGGGTCGTCCGGGTGCCGCACGGCGATCAGGTCACGGAAGGCGGCACGGCCGTGGTACTCCAGGGTGGCCGCGCCCGGCAGCGCGCCCAGCTCCAGCAGCTGTGCCACGAACGCGCTGTTGTCCTCCGCCACGTAGTGCAGCGCGGCGGCCCAGAAGTCGGCCTGTGCGTGCGGGTCGCGGGCGTCGACGACGAGCTTCCAGTGCAGGGGTGCGGGCGTCTGCGTCATGCCGCCCACTTATAGCCGACGGCCCTGACAGTCACACCTGGCTTGCGGGAGTCTCCGCGACCGGCGCGGCCGGCCGTGGTACAGGCGCCGCCGCGAGCGCCCGCGCGCCCCGGCGGGCGGTGCGCAGCGCGTCCCAGGTGAGCAGGGCGAGGGCGAGCCAGACCAGGGCGAAGCCGGCCCAGCGCTCGGCCGGCATCGCCTCGTGGAAGTAGAGGATGCCGAGCAGGAACTGGAAGACCGGCGCCAGGTACTGCAGCAGGCCCAGCGTGGAGAGCGGGACGCGGATCGCGGCGGCGCCGAAGCAGACCAGCGGGACGGCGGTGACGATGCCGGTGGAGGCCAGCAGGGCGGCGTGCCCGGCGCCGTCGTTGACGAAGCTGGATCCGCCGTGACCGGCCAGCCACAGCAGATAGGCGAGCGCCGGCAGGAACTGGATCGCGGTCTCCGCCGCGAGTGACTCGATGCCGCCGAGGTTGACCTTCTTCTTGACGAGCCCGTAGGTGGCGAAGGAGAAGGCGAGGACGAGGGAGATCCACGGCGGCTGCCCGTAGCCGACGGCCAGGACGACGACAGCGGCGAAGCCGACGCCCACCGCCGCCCACTGCGCGGGCCGCAGCCGTTCCTTCAGCAGCAGCACGCCCATGGCGATGGTGACGAGGGGGTTGATGAAGTAGCCGAGGGAGGCCTCGACCACGTGCCCGGCGTTCACGGCCCAGATGTAGACACCCCAGTTGACGGTGATCACGGCGGCGGCGACCGTCACCAGGGCCAGCCGGCGCGGCTGCCGCAGCAGCTCGCCGGCCCAGGCCCAGCGCCGTACGAAGACGAGTGCGACGGCGACGAAGACGAGGGACCACACCATCCGGTGGGCCAGGATCTCCACCGACCCGGCGGGCTTCAGCAGCGGCCAGAAGAGGGGGACCAGCCCCCACATCCCGTAGGCCGCGAAGCCGTTCGCCAGTCCTGTCCGCCGCTCACCCTTCGATATGCCGGCCACCGGCCCTCCTCACACCCAGCTTCAGCACGCCGGGACGAAGGTAGCGCCGAGCACCCCGGTCTGTCATGGCCGTATCGGCATACGGTCATGACGAGCCGGGGTGGGTGGCTTCTG
Organism: Streptomyces sp. NPDC090499; assembly: GCF_044769305.1. Taxonomy (NCBI): domain Bacteria; kingdom Bacillati; phylum Actinomycetota; class Actinomycetes; order Kitasatosporales; family Streptomycetaceae; genus Streptomyces; species Streptomyces sp. NPDC090499. The sequence goes on along the minus strand of NZ_JBIVXP010000003.1, from coordinate 573,716 downwards.
CCGGGTCTACTTGAGCGCGGCGGCGATCGCCTCGGAGATCGGGGAGGTCGGGCGTCCGGTCAGGCGGGAGAGGTCGCCGGAGTCGATGACCAGCTCGCCCTTGGCGATGGACGCGTCGACGTCGACCAGGATCGCGGCGAACATCTCCGGCACGCCGGCGCCGGTCAGGATGCCCTGCAGCACCTCGCCGGGCACGGAGTTGTAGGCGATCTCCCTGCCGGTCTGCCGCGCGATCTCGGCCGCGTACTCGGCGAAGCCCCAGGCGGCGTCGCCGCCGAGCTCGTAGGTCCGGTTCTCGTGGCCCTCGCCGGTCAGCACGGCGGCCGCGGCGGCCGCGTAGTCGGCGCGGGAGGCCGAGGAGACCCGGCCTTCGCCGGCAGCCGCGACGACGGCGGCGTGCTCCAGGACCGGGGTGAGGTTCTCGGTGTAGTTCTCGTGGTACCAGCCGTTGCGCAGCAGGGTGTAGGGCAGGCCGGAGGCGAGCAGTTCCTTCTCGGTGGCGCGGTGGTCGTCCACCAGCGAGGCGTGCAGGCTGCCCGGGGCGCTGGTGTACGCCAGGAGGGCCACGCCGGCCGCCTTGGCGGCGTCGATGACGACCTTGTGCTGGGCGGGGCGGCCCTTGTCGAACTCGTTGCCGGAGATCAGCAGCACCTTGTCGCCTGCGGCGAAGAGGCCGTCGAAGGTCTCGGGGGTGTTGTAGTCCGCGACGGCGATCGTCACGCCCGCCGCGGCGAAGTCGGCGGCCTTGGCCTCGTCGCGCACGACGGCGGTGATCTGCTCGGCCGGGACCTTTTCCAGCAGCTGCGTCACGACGTGACGGCCGAGGTGTCCGGTGGCTCCGGTGACAACGATGCTCATGGTGTGCGATCTCCTTGTGGGGTTCCGATGTCACTAACCCTAGGAGCAGCACTAACTAATGGAAAGTACCCACTTTGAAGTAAGGTACTGGCATGACCGTAAGTGCTGCCGAAGTCGATCAGCCGAAGGCCGCGAAGGCTGCGAAAGCCCCGAAGTACGTCGTCGGCGCGGAGATGTGCCCCTACCGCCTGGTCCTGGAGCACGTCACCAGCCGCTGGGGCGTCCTGGTGCTGATCGAGCTCCTCGACCGCCCCTACCGCTTCAGCGAGCTGCGCCGCGCGATCGGCCGGGTCAGCGAGAAGATGCTCACCCAGACCCTGCAGACCCTGGAACGCGACGGCCTCGTCCACCGTGACGCCAAGCCCGTCATCCCGCCCCGGGTCGACTACTCCCTCACCGGTCTCGGCCGCGAGGCCGCTCAGCAGGTGCGGGACCTGGCGCTGTGGACCGAGCGGCGGATGGCGGACGTGGAGCGGGCCAGGACGGCGTACGACGACGCGAAGCGCGCCTGAGGCCGCCGACCGGACCTGCCCTGAGCCTCCTGACCGCCTGAGCCTGCTGGCCCCCTGGCCTCCTGAGCCTCCCTGGGCCGCCGGGAACGCGAAGCGGGGCCCGGACGCACCGTCCGGGCCCCGCTCATGGCTTCTCCTGGTCAGCCGACGACGGTCCAGGTGTCCCCGCCGGCCAGCAGCGCCGCGAGGTCGCCCTTGCCGTGCTGTTCGGCCGCGGTGTCCAGCTGCTCGGACATCTGGACGTCGTAGACGGGCCGTTCCACCGAGCGGAAGACGCCGACGGGCGTGTGGTGCAGGGTGTCGGGGTCGGCCAGCCGGGACAGCGCGAAGGCCGTGGTGGGTGAGGGGGAGTGGGCGTCGTGGACGAGGACCTCGGACTCGTTGTCCGCGGTCACGTCGACCACCTTCAGGTCGCCGGTGAGCCGGTCGCGTACGACACCGCGCGCGTTGTCCGCGCCGAAGCGGATGGGCTTGCCGTGCTCCAGGCGGATCAGCGCCTCCTCGGCGGACTGCTTGTCCTTAAGGGCGTCGAAGGCGCCGTCGTTGAAGATGTTGCAGTTCTGGTAGATCTCGATCAGGGCCGTGCCCGGGTGGGCGGCGGCCGCGCGCAGCACCTCGGTGAGGTGTTTGCGGTCGGAGTCGATCGTGCGGGCGACGAAGGACGCCTCCGCGCCGATCGCCAGCGACACCGGGTTGAACGGGGCGTCCAGCGAGCCCATCGGTGTCGACTTGGTGATTTTGCCGACCTCGGAGGTCGGTGAGTACTGCCCCTTCGTCAACCCGTAGATGCGGTTGTTGAAGAGGAGGATCTTCAGGTTGACGTTGCGGCGCAGGGCGTGGATGAGGTGGTTGCCGCCGATGGACAGCGCGTCACCGTCACCGGTCACCACCCACACCGACAGGTCACGCCTGCTGGTCGCCAGCCCGGTCGCGATGGCGGGGGCGCGGCCGTGGATGGAGTGCATGCCGTACGTGTTCATGTAGTACGGGAAGCGCGACGAGCAGCCGATGCCCGAGACGAAGACGATGTTCTCCTTCGCCAGCCCGAGTTCCGGCATGAACCCCTGTACGGCGGCGAGGATCGCGTAGTCGCCGCAGCCGGGGCACCAGCGCACCTCCTGGTCGGACTTGAAGTCCTTCATGGACTGCCTGGCCTCGGCCTTGGGGACGAGCTGCAGCAGTCCGCCGGCGGCGTGGGTCCCGGCGTCGGCCCCTGAGTCGGTTCCGGTGTCGGTCCCTGTATCGGTTCCGGCGTCGGTCATGGCGTCAGTCATGGATGGCCTCCTTGAGCGCCGTGGCGAGCTGCTCGGCCTTGAACGGCATGCCGTTGACCTGGTTGTACGAATGCGCGTCCACCAGGTACTTCGCCCGGATGAGGGTGGCGAGCTGACCCAGGTTCATTTCCGGGATCACCACCTTGTCGTACTGCTTGAGCACGGTGCCGAGATTGCGCGGGAACGGGTTCAGGTGCCGCAGATGCGCCTGCGCGATCGGCTCCCCGGCCGCGCGCAGCCGTCGTACCGCGGCCGTGATCGGCCCGTACGTCGATCCCCAGCCCAGTACCAGGGTCCTGGCACCGTCAGGGTCGTCCACCTCGATGTCGGGGACGTCGATGCCGTCGATCTTGGCCTGCCGGGTGCGGACCATGAAGTCGTGGTTGGCGGGGTCGTAGGAGATGTTGCCCGTGCCGTCCTGCTTCTCGATGCCGCCGATGCGGTGTTCGAGACCCGGTGTGCCGGGGATGGCCCAGGGCCGGGCGAGGGTCTGCGGATCCCGCTTGTACGGCCAGAAGACCTCGGTGCCGTCGTCCAGGGTGTGGTTGGGGCCGCTCGCGAACTGCACCCGCAGGTCGGGAAGCTCCGCCGGCTCCGGGATCCGCCAGGGCTCGCTGCCGTTGGCCAGGTAGCCGTCGGAGAGCAGCATCACGGGTGTCCGGTAGGTCAGCGCGATCCGGGCCGCCTCCAGCGCCGCGTCGAAGCAGTCGGCCGGGGTCCGCGGGGCGATCACCGGGACCGGGGCCTCGCCGTTGCGGCCGTACATCGCCTGCAGCAGGTCCGCCTGCTCGGTCTTGGTCGGCAGTCCGGTGGACGGTCCGCCCCGCTGGATGTCGACGACCAGCAGCGGCAGCTCCAGCGAGACCGCGAGCCCGACCGTCTCCGCCTTCAGGGCGACACCCGGACCGGAGGTCGTCGTCACGGCCAGCGAGCCGCCGAACGCCGCCCCCAGGGCCGCGCCGATGCCCGCGATCTCGTCCTCCGCCTGGAAGGTCCGCACACCGAAGTTCTTGTGCTTGGACAGCTCGTGCAGGATGTCGGAGGCCGGGGTGATCGGGTACGACCCGAGGAACAGCGGCAGGTCCGCCTGCCGGGACGCGGTGACCAGGCCGTAGGCGAGGGCCAGGTTCCCGGAGATGTTCCGGTAGGTGCCGACCGGGAACGCGGTCGTCGCCGGGGCGATCTCGTAGGAGACGGCGAAGTCCTCCGTCGTCTCGCCGAAGTTCCAGCCCGCGCGGAAGGCCACCAGATTGGCCTTCATGACCTCGGGCTTGCGGGCGAACTTCTGCTGGAGGAATCTCTCCGTGCCCTCGGTCGGCCGGTGGTACATCCATGACAAGAGGCCGAGCGCGAACATGTTCTTGCTGCGCTCGGCCTCTTTGCGGCTGAGGTCGAATTCCTTCAGTGCCTGAACGGTCAGCGTGGTCAGCGGCACCGGATGGAGGCTGTAGCCGTCGAGCGACCCGTCCTCCAGGGGCGAGGCGTCGTAGCCGACCTTCTGCATCGCCCGTTTGGTGAACTCGTCCGTGTTGACGATGATCTCCGCGCCGCGCGGCAGATCCCCGATGTTCGCCTTCAACGCGGCCGGGTTCATCGCGACCAGCACGTTCGGCGCGTCACCCGGGGTGAGGATGTCGTGGTCCGCGAAGTGCAACTGGAACGAGGAGACCCCCGGCAGAGTGCCTGCGGGGGCCCGGATCTCGGCGGGGAAGTTCGGCAGGGTGGACAGATCGTTGCCGAAGGACGCTGTCTCCGACGTGAACCGGTCACCGGTGAGCTGCATACCGTCACCCGAGTCCCCCGCGAACCGGATGATCACCCGATCGAGGCGCCGGACGGCCTTCACACCGCCCGGCTTGCGCTGCTCTCCCACGACGGTTCCGTCGGCCTGTTCCGTTGTCCTGCTGACCTGGCTGGTCACTGAACTGGACCTCCTTCGAGGCGGCTGTCCGGGGGTGGCCGTCCCACCGACCATCCCGCAATCAACCCTACGTCGGTTAGGGTCGCCTTCCCGTGCCCGCTCGCATGCTGGACGGAGTTCTGAGACGACCTGTCGCCCTGACTTGTCATGATTTTCCCTCCCCCTGGCCGCCTTCCGGTGCCGACACGGTGCCGTCGGCCCGTCAGGAGTTCAGATACGTCAGAACGGCCAGAACACGCCGGTGGTCACCGTCGCTCTGGGAGAGTCCCAGCTTGAGGAAGATGTTGCTGACGTGCTTCTCGACGGCACCGTCGCTCACGACCAGCTGCCGGGCGATCGCCGAGTTCGTCCGCCCCTCGGCCATCAGCCCCAGCACCTCCCGCTCCCGCGGGGTGAGGCCCGCGAGGACGTCCTGCTTCCGGCTCCGCCCGAGCAGCTGGGCGACGACCTCCGGATCGAGCGCGGTACCGCCCTCGGCGACCCGCACCACGGCGTCCACGAACTCCCGTACCTCGGCGACCCGGTCCTTCAGGAGGTACCCCACGCCCCGGCTGGAACCGGCCAGCAGTTCGGTGGCGTAGCGCTCCTCCACGTACTGCGACAGCACCAGCACCCCGAGCCCCGGGTGCGCCTTCCGCAGCCGTACGGCGGCCCGCACGCCCTCGTCGGTGTGTGTCGGCGGCATCCGTACGTCCGCGACGACGACGTCCGGCAACGCGTCCTGCGCATCGAGGTCGGCGATGGTCTTGACCAGCGCCTCCGCGTCCCCGACGCCCGCGACGACGTCATGCCCCCGGTCGGTCAGCAGCCGGGTCAGCCCCTCTCTGAGCAGCACTGAATCCTCGGCAATGACCACCCGCACCCTGTCCTCCACGATCTCCCGGCCCCCCGCACCCCGTCCGGCGTACATGCCTGCCCTGTCCGAAAGTCCAGCATTCCAGCATTCGGATCGGAGTGCGTGCGGGTAACGAGAGGACGCGAACCAAATCAGGCCGCCCGGCCCCGGCCCCTCCGGCGGCGATGGACGACGGCGGGCCGGAACCACATCCAGCCGGCCCGGCGTTCGAGTCTTCGTCTGAGTCTTTCCAGCCCGTCCGGCGTTTGAGGACGAGGCCGCTCAGGCCGAACCGGGCGGTCGAAGGGGGCCCACCCCCTGGAAGGACGGGACGGGACGGGTAGGGGCGGCGGGGGCGTAGAACCCGCCCTCAACCCCGCCAGGGCAGCTCCGCCGTGACCCGCGTCGGCCCGCCCACCGGGGAGTCCACCAGCAGGATCCCGTCGACCGCGTCCAGCCGCTCGGCCAGCCCCGCCAGCCCCGACCCCCGCGCCGTGTCCGCACCCCCCACCCCGTCGTCCACGACCTGCAGCATCAACCGGTCCGCACTCCGCCACACATCGACCGCCGCCGCACTGGCCCGCGCGTGCTTGCTGATGTTCTGCAGCAACTCGGACACCGTGAAGTACGCGATCCCCTCGATCGCCGCCGCCGGCCGCTCCGCCAGGTCGACCTCCACCCGCACCGGCACCGTGCACCGCGACGCCACCGAGGACAGCGCCGCGTCCAGCCCGCGGTCGGTCAGCACGGCCGGATGGATCCCGCGGGCCAGGTCCCGCAGCTCCTGCAGCGCGGTCTTCACCTCACCGTGCGCCTCGTCCACCATCCGCGCCGCGACCTGCGGATCCTCCCGCAGTTTCTCCTTCGCCAGCCCCAGATCCATGGCCAGCGCCACCAGCCGCGCCTGCGCCCCGTCGTGCAGATCCCGCTCGATCCGCCGCAGGTCGGCGGCGGCCGTGTCCACCACGATCCCGCGGTCCGACTCCAGCTCCACAACCCGCGACGCCAGCTTCGACGGCCCCAGCAGCCCGTTCACCATCACCCGGTCCACCAGCGTCAGCGCCCGCACGATCCACGGCGTGGCCAGCGTGAACAGCAGTCCCACCAGCGCGGTCACCGTGATCTCGAACGGGTTGTCGAGGTAGACGCTGTGGTGCGCGTCGCCGTACAGCTGGATTCCGCCCTGCCCGGCCCACACCGGGAACACCCAGAACCACAGCGGATACGTCAGCAGGGCCCAGCCGTACGTCCAGAAGTTGAGGGCGACGACGAAGGAGAACATCGACCAGGGGAACTGCAGCACCGCGTAGAGCAGATGACGCCAGGACGTGCCGCTCTTCAGCACCGCGCCGACCCAGGCGAAGAACCCCGGCTTGCGCATCCGCAGCGGCTCCGGGTCGGCGACCTCCAGCTTCAGCAGCCCACGCGCGCGTGCCCGTTCCAGCGCCCCGAAGCCACGGCACCCGGCGAGGGCCACCGCCAGCAGCGGGATCCCGATGAAGGTCACCAGCAGACCGACACCGAGGGACAGCATCGTCACGGTCCACACGAACAGCGTGACGCCGACCGGCAGGCCCAGCAGGACATAGCCGAACTCACGCCAGCTGCGCGCCTCGAACGGCGCCCGCAACACCGCCGGCATCCGATGCCGGCGCTCGCCGTACGGCTCGCGGCCGTATCCGTGGTCCTGCCCGTACCCGTACCCGTACTCGTGTCCGAACTCCGTGGCCATCCGCGCCGTCCCGTCCTCTCCCCGCCTCGTCGGCCCTGTCCTGCCGTATCTCCACCCTGCTCTGTCGCAGGTCGGGGAACCATGGAGTCCGTCGGCCTCTTGGACGGGGGGTTTTCCCCACCCTCACCCCGCCCACCCCCACCCCGCCCCCACCTCTGCAGCTCGCTACGACCGGTCGCGCCAGGGCAGCTCGGCGGTGACCGTCGTGGGGCCGCCGGACGGTGAGTCGACGACGAACAGGCCGTCGACCGCGCCCAGCCGGTCCGCGAGCCCGCGCATCCCCGAGCCGCCGTCCAGGCTCGCCCCGCCGTGCCCGTCGTCCCGCACCTGGATCAGCAGCCGGTCGTCGGCCCGCCACACGTCCACCGAGGCGGTACGCGCCCCGCTGTGCTTGCTGACGTTCTGCAGCAGCTCGGAGACGGTGAAGTAGGCGATGCCCTCGATCGCGGGCGCCGGTCTGGACGGCAGGTCGGCGGTCACCTGGACCGGCACCGTGCACCGCGAGGCGACCGACGACAGCGCCGCGTCCAGCCCCCGGTCGGTGAGCACCGCCGGATGGATGCCGCGGGCGAGGTCCCTGAGCTCCTGCAGCGCCAGTTTGACCTCGCCGTGCGCCTCCTCGACCATCGCGGCGGCCGCGTCGGGGTCCTCCAGCAGCTTCTCCTTCGCCAGGCCGAGCCCCATCGCCAGATTGACGAGCCGCGCCTGCGCCCCGTCGTGCAGATCCCGCTCGATGCGCCGCAGGTCGGCGGCGGCCGTGTCGACGACCACGCCCCGGTCCGACTCCAGTTCGGCGATACGGCGCTCCAGCTCGTCAGAAGGCGACAGCAGGCCGCGCACCATCGCCCGGTCCACGTTCGACAGCCCGCGCGCGACGAACGGCAGCACCGGCCACAGCACGAACAGCGAGACCAGCGTGACGGAGAAGGTGAGGACACCCCACGGCAGCCGGATGAAGTCGTACAGCAGCGTCCGCCAGCCCACCGGGTCCTTCAACGTCAGCCACAGCCGCCCGGAGCCCGCACCCCGCCTGGCCCACGGCAACGGGGTCGGCTCCTCCACCCGCACCCCGAGCAGCGCACGCGCGCGTGCCCGCTCCAGCTTGCCCAGCTGACGGGCGCCCACCAGGGTCGCGGCGAGCAGGGGGACGCCGATCACCGTCAGCGTCAGCACACCGCTCACCCACACCGTCGTGACGACGTAGACGAAGCCGAACAGCGACATCGGCAGGTTCAGCAGGAGATGCGCGATCTCCTTCCAGGTATGACCTTCGAAGGCGAAGCGCACGGGCGGCAGTCGCTCGCGGTCCTCGCCGGCGTCGGTGAAACCGGGGGATCGGGGTGCTGGTGCGGTCATATGCGCCAGCGTGCCGTGTGCCGGAGCGCGACGCCATGGAGTTCCCCGCCCGGGTCACCCTGGGGAAAACCCCACCAGGCGGCCCTGGTCCCGTGCCCCGCCCTGTCCCACCGCGTGACGGCCTGCTTACCGTGGCTTTATCAGGGCCTAGACTCCCGTGCGTACAGATCGTCGATTCAAGAGTTGACTGAGGTCACGGCACCGGACCGGGTCGGGCCGGTGGTCTGTCGAGGGAGCGAGGGACGGGCGATGCGGGAGACGGTGGGCGGTGGACCGACCGCGGTGCTCGCCGCGGACTACTTCGCGTCCTACTCCGTGGTGGGACTGCTGACGCTGGTCGGCGTGGTCTTCGTCGCCGTCGCCTTCGGCGCCGGCCGGCTGCTGCGCCCGGTGGTCCCCACCCCCGAGAAGCTCCTCACCTACGAGTGCGGTGTCGACCCCGTCGGCGAGGGCTGGGCCCACACCCAGGTCCGCTACTACGTCTACGCCTTCCTCTACGTCATCTTCGCCGTCGACTCGATCTTCCTGTTCCCCTGGGCGACGGTCTTCGCCGCCCCCGGCTACGGCGCGACCACGCTCGTGGAGATGTTCGTCTTCCTCGGCTTCCTCGCCGTCGGCCTGCTGTACGCATACAAGAAGGGCGTCCTGACATGGACGTGACGCCGGAACCCGTGCCGTTGCCGGAGCCGCAGAGGCTGGGCGCGCTCGCCCGCCTCGCCCCCGAACCGATGAAGGTCGTCCTCAACTGGGGCCGCCGCTACTCGCTCTGGGTCTTCAACTTCGGTCTCGCCTGCTGCGCGATCGAGTTCATCGCCGCGTCGATGGCCCGCCACGACTTCATCCGCCTCGGCGTGATCCCCTTCGCGCCGGGTCCCCGCCAGGCCGACCTCATGGTGGTCTCGGGCACGGTCACGGACAAGATGGCCCCGGCGGTCAAGCGCCTGTACGAGCAGATGCCCGAACCGAAGTACGTCATCTCCTTCGGCGCCTGCTCGAACTGCGGCGGCCCCTACTGGGACTCCTACTCCGTCACCAAGGGCGTCGACCAGATCATCCCCGTCGACGTGTACGTCCCCGGCTGCCCGCCGCGCCCCGAGGCGCTCCTCCAGGGCATCCTCAAGCTCCAGGAGAAGATCGCGGCGGAATCCCTGAGCGAGCGCTACGGCACCCCCCGCCCGTCCGCCGCGGCCCTCCAGAGCGACCTGGTCCGGCCGCCGGCCCCCACGGGGGCCGAGAACGAAGGGGACGCGCGATGACGGCCCCGGCCGGCTGGCTCCCGGCCCCCGTCGAGGAACTCTTCGGCACGGACGCCAGGGCCGACGAGTCCTACGACGTCCTCACGGTCGACGTCCCTCCCTCCTCCTGGCTCGCCGCCCTGGAGATCGCCCGTACGACTCTCTCCTGCACCTACTTCGACTGGCTGAGCGCCGTCGACGAACCCGGCACCGGGTTCCGCGTCTCCGCCCACGTCGTCGCCCTCGCCCCGGTCCGCCGCCTGCTCCTGCGCACGACCGTCCCGCACACCGACCCCGAACTCCCGTCCGCCGTCGGCGTCTACGCGGGCGCCCGCTGGCACGAACGCGAGACCCACGAGATGTTCGGCGTCCGCTTCACCGGCCACCCCGGCCTGGACCACCTCCTCCTCCCGGAAACCTTCGAGGGCCACCCCCTCCGCAAGGACTTCGTGCTCGCCGCCCGCGTCGCCAAGGCCTGGCCCGGCGCCAAGGAACCTGGCGAGTCCGACCACGGCGGCCCCAGGCGCCGCCAGATGCTTCCCCCGGGCGTCCCCGACCCGAACGAGTGGGGACCCCTCAAGGGCCAACTCCCGGCCGCCCCCGCCCGCCCGGCCCGCACCGCAGCAGGCCGCGCGGCCGGCGACCGCCCGCCCCGTCCGGCCCGCGAGACCGACGACGGCCCGGTGCGCCGCTCACGCACGGCCGCGGAGGGCTCGGCGAGCCAGGCGACCAGCGCGGCCGCGGCGGCGGAGTCGACCGGGGCGGCGGAGCCGACTGGAGCGGTCGAGTCGACTGAGGCGCCGGGTGCGGCAAGGCCGACGGCCACTCCGCGCCGGGCACGGAGTGCGAGCGGGGGGTCCGCTTCGCAGCGGGCAACCTCCGGTGCGGAGGGCGCGCCCACCGGGAATGGCGTTGCGGAAGGCACCGGCGCGGAAGCGACCGCTGCGGAAGGGGCGGCCGCGGCGACGGGGCCATCGGCTGCTCCCCGGGGGCCTCGCCGGGCGCGTATCGCCTCAGGCGGCTCCTCTTCCCAGCGTGCGCAGGAGACGGAGCCGGGCACCCCGGCGGCACCGGCCACCCCGGGTCGCCCCGCAACCCACCGCAGCTCGGACGCGCCCTGGCACCACGCCCGCCCCGCCTTCGACGAAACGGCGGACGGGGGGTCGGCTGCCGAGACGTCGGCCGCCCCGCCGGAGGCAGCCGGCGCGCCCGGAACCGAGGCCCAGGAGCCGGGCGCGGGGGAGCCGAACACTTCCACGGCGCCCACCGCGGAGCCGACGGCACCGGAGCCGACCGGACCGGAACCGACCGGACCGGAACCGGCGGCGTCGGGGTCGGCCGAGTCGAGCCCTGCCGCGGCCGAGGAGCCCGAGGAGCTCGAGCCGAACGCTGCCGAGGCCCCCGCCCCCGCCCCCGCCCCCGAGCGCATCGCCGAAGCCCCGACCCCCGACGACACCGCCCCCGAACGCCCTGCCCACCCCGACGACCCCTCAGGAGGCCCGCAGTGAACGACGCTCTGGACGTCGCCCTGCGACTCCTCGTCGTGTTCGTCGTCTTCCTCACCTTCCCCCTGATCGTCGGTCAGACCGAGCACAAGGTGATGGCCCATATGCAGGGCCGCCTCGGCCCGATGTACGCCGGTGGTTTCCATGGCTGGGCCCAGCTGATCGCCGACGGCGTGAAGTTCGCGCAGAAGGAGGACGTGGTCCCGGCGGGCGCGGACCGCCGTGTCTTCCAACTGGCCCCCGCGGTGGCCCTCCTCCCGTATCTGCTCGTGCTGCTCGCCATCCCGATCGGCCCCGGCGAGGGCGCGGTCGGCCAGGTCCTGGACGCGGGAGTGTTCTTCGTGCTGGCCGTGATGGGCGTCGGCGTCCTCGGCTCGCTCATGGCCGGCTGGGCCAGTGCCAACAAGTTCTCCCTCCTCGGCGGCCTGCGCACCGCCGCCCAGCTCCTCGCCTACGAACTCCCGATGCTGCTCGCCGCCGCCTCCGTGGCGATGGCGGCCGGTACCGTCTCCCTGCCGGGCATCGTCGGCTCCTTCCACTGGTGGTGGCTGCCCTGGCAGATCACCGGCGGCCTGGTCTTCTTCGTCGCCGGCCTCGCGGAACTCCAGCGGCCCCCGTTCGACATGCCCGTAGCCGACTCGGAGATCATCTTCGGCGCGTACACCGAGTACACCGGCCTGCGCTTCGCCCTGTTCCTGCTCGCCGAGTACGCCGGGATCGTCGTCCTGTGCGGCCTGACCACCGTTCTTTTCCTGGGCGGCTGGCACGGCCCGTGGGGTGCGGACGGCCTCGGCTGGCTGTGGACCCTCCTGAAGACGGCGCTCCTCGCCTTCGTCGTGATCTGGCTCCGCGTGACCTACCCCCGGCTGCGCGAGGACCAGTTGCAGAAGTTTTCCTGGACCCTCCTCGTCCCCCTTTCTCTCGCCCAGATCGCCCTCACCGGCATCGTCAAGGTGGTGATCTCCTAGTGGCCCCCATCCCCGGCTCGGGCCTGGCCAAGGGCCTTGCCGTCACCCTGCGCACGATGACCCGGAAGTCGGTCACCGAGCAGTACCCGGACGCCCTTCCCGACCTTCCGCCCCGCACCCGGGGTGTGATCGGGTTGTTCGAGGAGAACTGCACGGTCTGCATGCTCTGCGCCCGTGAGTGCCCCGACTGGTGCATCTACATCGACTCCCACAAGGAGACCGTCCCGGCGGCGGCCCCGGGTGGCCGTGAGCGCAGCCGCAACGTCCTGGACCGCTTCGCCATCGACTTCTCCCTGTGCATGTACTGCGGTATCTGCATCGAGGTCTGTCCTTTCGACGCCCTGTTCTGGTCCCCGGAGTTCGAGTACGCCGAGACCGACATCCGCGAGCTCACCCACGAGCGCGACAAACTCCGCGAATGGATGTGGACGGTCCCGGCCCCGCCTGCCCTCGACCCCGGTGCGGAGGAGCCGAAGGAACTCGCCGCCGCCCGCAAGTCCGCCGAGAAGCTCGCGGCGGCCCGCGCTGCCGAGGCCGAGCAGGCCACCGACCGGGTCGAGCCGGGGGAGGGGGAGGCGTGAGCCCGCTCGCCCAGGCGCCGCACGGCTTCCTGTCCCCGACCGGCGTGGAGATCGCCTTCCTGCTCGTCGGCCTCGTCACCTTCGGCGCCGCCCTCGTCACGGTCAGCACCCGTCAGCTGGTGCACGCCGCCCTGTGGCTGGTGGTCGCCCTCGGCGGGATCGCCGTCGAATACCTCCTGCTCACCGCCGAGTTCATCGCCTGGGTGCAGGTCCTCATCTATGTGGGTTCCGTCGTCGTCCTCCTTCTCTTCGGCCTGATGCTCACCAAGGCCCCGATCGGCCGCTCCCCGGACGCCGACTCCGGAAACCGCTGGGTCGCGCTGGCCGTCGCCGTGACCGCCGCGGCCACTCTGGTCTGGGTGGTCGTGGACGCCTTCCGCGCCACCTGGATCGACCTGGACGGCGCCGCCGCCGGCTCGACGAAGGTCACCGGCGCGAGCCTCTTCCAGAACTGGGTCCTGCCCTTCGAGGCCCTCTCCGTCCTCCTCCTGGCGGCCCTGGTCGGCGCGATCGTCCTGTCCCGGAAGGCGAAGGCGGAGTCGGCCCCGCCCCCTGTGAACGGCCGGGTCGTCACACAGAGTTCCCCATCCGTCACGGATTCCGGGATTCACCCGATCGAGCAGGAAGCCGAGCAGGAAGCCGAGCAGGAAGCCGAGGGGAAGGCCCAGCGGAAAGCCGAGCAGAGGCCCGACAGGCCCGACCATAGGCCCGAGCAGAAGCCCCAGCAGAAGCCCGAGCAGGAAGGCGCCCGCTGATGCACCTCGCCTATCCCGCCGTTCTCTCCGCCCTCCTCTTCTGCACCGGCCTCTACGGCGTCCTCGCCCGCCGCAACGCGATCCTGGTCCTGATGTCGGTCGAGCTGATGCTGAACGCCGTCAACCTCAACCTCGTCGCCTTCGACGTCTGGTTGAGCAAGGCCGCCCGGGACACCCTGCACTCCGGCCAGGCCCTGACCCTGTTCACCATCGCCATCGCCGCCGCCGAGATCGGCATCGGCCTGGCGATCGTCCTCGCCGTGTACCGCAACCGCGGCACCTCCGACATCGACCGGCTCCGCGACACCGCCGAGGGCCACGAGGACGGCACGCCCACGGACGGGGCGGCCGACGAGAAGGCTGAGGCCACCGCGTGACCACGACCACCCTCGCCGTCCTCGTCCCCCTCCTGCCGTTCCTCGGCGCCGCCGCCGGTCTGCTCCTGGGGCGCTCCGCCCCCGGTTTCGTCCGCCCGCTCGCGGTCCTGCCGACGCTCGCCACGCTGGCCCTCGCCTGCACGGTCGCAGCCGACCAGGGCGGCGGCCGGGCCGTCGACGCCCACACCGAGCTCACGCCGACCGGTTCGGTACCGATCGAACTCGCCCTGCACATCGACGGCTTCGCCGCCCTCGTCGCCGTCCTGGTCGCGTTCGTCGCCGCCTGCGTGCAGATCTACTCGACCGGCTACCTCCGTGACGACCCGCGCTACCCCTCGTACGCGGCCCTCGTCTCCCTGTTCACCTCCGCGATGCTGCTGGTCGTCTACTCCGGCGACCTGATCGTGCTGCTGGTCGGCTGGGAAGTCATGGGCATCTGCTCCTACTTCCTGGTCGGCCACTACTGGGAGACCCCCGAGGCGCGCGCCGCCTCCATGAAGGCCTTCCTCGTCACCAAGCTCGGCGACGTGCCGTTCCTGATCGGCCTGTTCGCGCTGGCCACCGACGCCGGGTCGTTTCGCATCACCACGGTCCTCGGCACCGTCGCGAACGGCGGGCTGCACCATCCCACCCTGGTCGGGCTGCTGCTCCTGTGCGGTGTGGCCGGCAAGTCCGCGCAGTTCCCGCTGCACACCTGGCTCTCCGACGCGATGGCCGGCCCGACCCCTGTCTCCGCGCTGATCCACGCCGCGACGATGGTCGCCGCCGGTGTCTACTTCGTCGCCCGTCTCCTTCCGGTCTTCGAGGCCAGCGCGGCCGTGATGGTCGTCCTCGCCGCCATGGGCGCCGTCACGATGGTCGGTTCGGCCCTCGCCGCGCTCGCCCAGGACGACATCAAGCGCGTCCTCGCCTACTCGACGATCGGCCAGCTCGGCTACATGACCGGCGCCCTCGCCGTCGGCGACCGGGGTGCCGCCGTCTTCCACCTCCTGTCCCACGGCGCCTTCAAGGCGCTGCTGTTCCTCGCCGCCGGCGTGGTCATCCACGCCGCGGGCACCAACTCGCTGGCCGTCATGTCCCGCACCTCCGGCCTGCGCGACCGCGTCCCGGACGCCTACTGGACGATGACCGTGGCCCTGCTCGCGCTCGCCGCGGTCCCTCCGTTCAGCGGGTTCTTCTCGAAGGAGTCCGTCCTCGGCGCCGCTGAGCACGCCGCCACCGGCCACGCCGAGCACGCCCCGGGCAGCGCCGGCTGGATCGTCCTGGTCGCGGGCCTGGTCACCGCCCTGCTCACCGCCGCCTATGCGACCCGGCTGTGGCTGCTCACCTTCCGGGGCCGGGGGGCCGAGGCGCCGGACCACGGCAGGCAGCCGCTGTCCATGACCGTGGTGCTGTGGGTCCTGGCCGTGCCGTCCCTCGCCTTCGGCGGGTTCGCCTACCGGTCGCTGCCCGGCTGGTTCGACGGCCGTGCCCTCACCCCGACCCTGACCACCTCGATCCTCGGCACCGGCCTCGCGCTCGTCGGCGGACTGGTCACCTACGGAGCCTGGCAGCGCACCAGAACACAAGCCGCCCGCGCCCCGCTGGGTGCCGTGGCCGCCCACCCGGAGGGCGACGCCGGACTGGTCGAGGCCGAGGCCATCGCCGCCCACAAGCCCGCGTTCGGCGATGTGGCCTACGCACCCGACCCGGCGGACCCCGGCAGGCTGCTGCTCGGCCCGCTGCACCGGCACGCCGCCGAAGGCTTCCACCTGGACGCCGTCTACGACGCACTGTTCGTCCGCCCGGTCCTGGCCGCGGCGAGCCTCGTCCAGTTCCTGGACCGCGAGGTCGTCGACACCTACGTACGTGGAGCAGGCGCACTGCCCCGCCTGCTCGGCGCCGCTGTACGGCGCGCCCAGACCGGCAACGTCCAGACCTATGTGAGCGCGCTGCTCGCCGGCACCGTCGTCCTGGCGGTCGCCGTCCTCCTCGTCGCCACGGGAGCGTGAGCAGGCGTGATCGATATCAGCGAGTCCGTGATGCAAGTTCTTCTGGCACTGATCGTCGTAGGCCCGCTTCTCGGTGCCGTCGCCGCCCTGCTGCCCGCCCCGCCCGGACTGAAGGGGAAGTCGCCCGAGCAGGCCGTACTCCGGCACGGTGTGACCGTGACCGGCGCGGTCCTCGTCGCCGCGATCGTCCTGGCGCTCGGCTTCGACCACGACCATCCGTCGAGGATGCAGGCCACGACCGACATCGGCTGGATCCCCGCACTCGACGTGCGCATCCACCTCGGCATCGACGGCATCTCCCTCCCCCTCGTGGTCCTGACCGCGCTGCTGACCTTCCTCTGCGCGCTCTACTCCTACTTCAACCCGCCCGCGGGACCGTCCGGCCCTTCCCCGAAGGCCTTCGTGGCCCTGCTGCTCGTCCTGGAGTGCGGCGTCCTCGCGAGCTTCGCCGTCCTCGACCTGCTGCTGTTCTTCCTCGCCTTCGAGACGGTGCTCATCCCGATGTACTTCCTGATCGCCCGCTGGGGCGGCGAGGGACGGACCCGGGCCGCCTGGAAGTTCATCCTCTTCACGCTGTTCGGATCCGTCGTCATGCTGCTCGGCCTGCTCCTGATCGGAATCAAGGCGGGCACCTTCGACATGGTGGCACTCGCCACTGACAACGGCCGGTCACTGACCACATCCGTGCAGGTCATCGCCGTTCTGGCGATCGGGATCGGACTCGCGGTCAAGACCCCGATGTGGCCGCTGCACAGCTGGCTGCCGGACGCCCACACCTCCGCGCCGACCGTCGGCTCGGTACTGCTGGCCGGTGTCCTGCTGAAGATGGGCACGTACGGGTTCGTCCGGATCCTGCTGCCGGTCGCGCCGGACGGTTTCCGCACCTTCGCGCCCTACCTCGCCGCCTTCGCGGTCGTCGGGATCATCTACGGGTCCCTGGCCTGCCTGAACCTGGCCAAACGCGGCGCCCGGGGCGACCTCAAACGGCTGATCGCCTACTCCTCCGTCGGCCACATGGGCTTCGTCCTGCTCGGCATCGCCACCATGACCCCGACCGGCGTCAACGGCGCCCTGTTCGCCAACATCGCCCACGGCCTCATCACCGGCCTGCTGTTCTTCCTGGTCGGCGGCCTGAAGGACCGCACCGGCACGACCGACCTGGACACCCTCGCCGAGGAGACGGGGGCCGCGCTGTACGGCAAGGCACCGCGCCTCGGCGGTCTGCTCGCGTTCGCCGCCGTCGCCTCGCTCGGGCTGCCCGGCCTCGCCGGGTTCTGGGGCGAGATGCTGGCCCTGTTCGGCGCGTTCAAGCCCGCCGCCGGCCTCAGCCGTCCCGCCTTCCTCACCTTCATGGCGATCGCCGCCTTCGGCACCCTGCTGACGGCCGCCTACATGCTGGCCGTGGTCCGCCGCGTCTGCATGGGCGCCGCATCACAGGAAGTGCCCAAGCTCGCCGACGTCCGCAGCTACGAGTTCGCGGCCTGGACCCCGCTCGTCGCCCTCACCGTCCTCGCCGGCCTGTGGCCGAAGGCCCTGCTCGGTCTGACCGACCCGGCCGTGCAGCAGCTCCTCGCAGGAGGCACCCGATGAGCGCCCTGGCCCAGCCGCTGGCCGCGAACCTCGTCCAGTCCGTCGACTGGCTCGCCATCGCCCCGCCCACCCTCACCGCGACCGTCGGCCTGGTCGTCCTGGTCGCCGACCTGTTCGTCCCCGAGGCCAGGAAGCCCCTCCTCGGCTGGATCTCGGTCACCGGACTCGCCGCGGCCGCCCTCCTGCTGCTCCCGCTCCTCGACCACGACCGCAGCACCTTCTGCCTCACCGGCACCACGCGCGCGTGCAGCTACACAGCCGACCGGTTCACCCTGATCGTGCAGTTCCTCGTCCTCGGCGGCGCCCTGCTCACGGCCCTGCTGTCCGTCACCACCCTGAAGGACGGCAACCGCCGCTACCCCCAGGGCGAGTTCTGGTTCCTGCTGCTCTCCTCGGCCGCCGGCGCCGCCCTGCTCCCCGCCTCCCGAGACCTCGCCACCCTGGTCGTCGCCCTGGAGGTGGCCTCCCTGCCCGCCTTCGCCCTCGTCGGCATCCGGCACGGCGACAAGAGGTCCTCCGAAGCGGCCCTGAAGTTCTTCCTGTCCTCGGTGACCGCGACCGCCGTCAGCCTCATGGGCATCAGCTTCGTGTACGCCACCACGGGCAGCCTCTACCTCACCCAGGTCGCCGACCGGATCCAGCACGTCGACGGACAACTGCACACGCTCGCCCAGACGGGCGTCGTCCTCACCCTTGTGGGTTTCGCGTTCAAGACGGCCGCCGTCCCCTTCCACTTCTGGGTACCCGACACCTACGTCGGCGCGCCGCTCCCGATCGCCGCCTACCTGTCGGTCGTCGGCAAGGCCGTCGGCTTCTCCGGGCTGATCCTGGTCACCGTCGTCGCCTTCCCGTCCTACGCCGACGTCTGGGGCCCCGCGCTCGCCGCCCTGGCCGCGCTCACCATGACCGTCGGCAACGCGGCCGCCCTGCGCCAGCGGGCCACGCGCGCGTACAGCGCGGTACGGCTGCTGGCCTGGTCGTCGGTGGGCCAGGCCGGCTATCTGCTGGTGCCGATCGCGGCCGCCGGATACAGCGGGGACGCCCGGAAGACCGTCGGCTCCACCCTTGCCTACGCCCTCATGTACGCCGCCGTGAACCTCGGCGCCTTCGCCGTGGCCGCGGCCGTCGCCCGTACCGAGCGGCTCAACCGGATCTCCGACTACCGCGGCCTGTACGCCAGGAACCCGCTCACCGCTCTGCTCCTCGCGTTCTTCCTGCTGTGCCTCGCCGGACTCCCGCCCGGCATCATCGGCCTGTTCGCGAAGGTCACCGTCTTCTCGGCGGCCGTCAACGCCGGCCTCGGCTGGCTGGCCGTCGTCATGGCCGTCAACGTGGTGATCGCCCTCTACTACTACCTCCAGTGGACGGCCCTCCTGTTCCGAGCCCCCGAGGGCGAGCCCGCCAGGCACCGCCTGCCCGCCCCTCTCACGGCGGCGCTCGCCTGCACCGGCACCCTCGGCGTCGTCCTCTCCGGCGCTCCCCAGCTGGTACTCCGCTTCGCCGCCTCCGGCCTGTTCTGACGCGTCGCACGCGTGCGTGCGAACCGTCCCGCCCCGGACGCGGTCCCTCACCCGTACGGCTCACCCCGCGCACAGCGGACACAAGGGAACTAGTGGCCGTCGCCTGGCGTTGACCAGTGCGGGAGGGTCCACTGGACGTGACACCACGACACCGGTGGCATCGCAGATCGGAAGGCAGCACCGCAGGCAAAGGGTTCCCCTGCCGCACGACTTGGAGGGCGTACCGTGCACCGCCGGCACAACGGGCTCAGGACCGCAGTTCTCCTCGGGGGACTGTCGGCACTCATCATCGTCATCGGCAGCTTCTTCGGCCGAACGGGTCTGATCGTCGCGGTCCTCGTCGCCCTCGGCACGAACGCGTACGCGTACTGGAACAGCGACAAACTGGCGCTACGCGCGATGCGCGCCCGCCCGGTGAGCGAGTTCGAGGCGCCGGCCCTGTACCGGATGGTCCGCGAGCTCTCCACCCAGGCCCGCCAGCCCATGCCCCGCCTGTACATCTCCCCGACGGAGGCACCGAACGCCTTCGCCACCGGCCGCAATCCGCGCAACGCCGCCGTGTGCTGCACGGAAGGCATCCTGCGCATCCTGGACGAGCGGGAACTGCGCGGCGTCATCGGCCATGAACTCAGCCACGTCTACAACCGCGACATCCTCATCTCGTCGGTCGCCGGCGCCCTCGCCTCGGTGATCATGTTCCTGGTCAACTTCGCCTGGCTGATCCCGGTCGGCCGTTCGGACGACGACGACGGCCCCGGTTTCCTCGGCCTGTTGCTGATCATGATCCTGGGCCCGCTCGCCGCAAGCCTCATCCAGCTCGCCATCAGCCGCTCCCGGGAGTACGAGGCGGACGCCTCCGGCGCCCAGCTCACCGGCGACCCCCTCGCCCTCGCCAGTGCCCTGCGCAAGCTGGACGCCGGCACCAGACAGCTTCCGCTGCCTCCCGAGCCCCGGATCGAGACCGCGAGCCACATGATGATCGCGAACCCCTTCCGTCCGGGCCAGGGACTGTCCAAGATGTTCTCGACGCACCCGCCCATGGCGGAACGGATCGCCCGGCTAGAGAAGATGGCAGGTCGCCCTCAGTGAAGACCATCCTGAACATCATTTGGCTCGTCCTGAGCGGCTTCTGGCTGTTCCTCGGCTACCTGCTGGCCGGCGTGATCCTCTGCGTCACGATCATCGGCATTCCCTTTGGCATAGCCGCGTTCCGTATCGGCGTGTACGCCCTGTGGCCCTTCGGGTACACGACCGTGGAGCGCCGCGACGCGGGTGCCCCCTCCTGCGTCGGCAACGTACTGTGGCTGGTCCTCGCGGGCTGGTGGCTGGCCCTCGCCCACATCGTCACCGGCATCGCGATGTGCCTGACGATCATCGGCATCCCGTTCGGCATCGCCAACTTCAAGCTGATCCCGGTCTCCCTGCTCCCGCTCGGACGCGAGATCGTCCCCACGGACCAGCCGTTCGCGACCCGCTGACCGCACCTCGTCCGACCCGACCCGACGCCTGTGGCCCAAGAGTTGTCCACAGGCCGGGACGAGTCCGGAGCGCCGCCGGGAGGTTGTCCACAGGCCGGCGCGGTTGTCGGTGGCGGCCTGCATCATGAAGCCATGACCGAGATCGAGCTGTTGCTGACACGGGTGACCGCACAGGCCCGCAACTCCCGCCCGTGGGGCTGGCCTTCGCTCCCCGCGCCCGTCGACGCCGGCACGCTCGCCCAGGCCGGTCAGACCCTGGGCTTCCCCCTCCCACCTCTCCTCGCGGCGCTCTACGAGCGGGTGGGCGACGGGGGTTTCGGCCCGTCGTACGGCCTGCTGCCCCTGCTCGACTCGGCGCCCTCGGGGGAACCGGCGGCCGTCACCCAGTACCTCACCAACCGTGAGTACGGCCGTAAGAACCCGGACTGGCCCTGGCCCGAGGGCGTCCTGCCGATATCGCACTGGGGCTGCGGCATGTACGCGTGCGTGGACTGCCGGGCCCCGCAGGCCACGGTCCTGCTCTACGAGCCCAACGCCGACGGCGCCGACGGCGCCTGGTTCGTGGACGCGCCCAGCCTGACCGACTGGCTGCACATCTGGCTTGAGGGCACGGGCTGGTACGAGGAGACCGACGAGGGTACGGACCTGGCGCCCTGGCCCGGCTTCCGGACTCGCACGGCCCCGGAGCGGGCCCTCTGAGGGACGGAGCCTCCCGAGAGGGGCCGCCGCGGTCCCCTGCCGCAGCTCGCTGCCGCTGCCGCTGTTGTCGTCGTTGTTGGCGTCGATGTCGTCGTGGCGGCCACCGTGGCTACCGGGCCGCCACCCACCGCCGTACGGCGTACGCCGCCGCACCCACCGCCAGTACGGCCGCCCCCACCACCACCGAGATCACCGGCAGCGCGAAAGCGAGGACCACACACCCCAGCAGCCCCACCGCCGGAACCACCCGCGCCCGCGGCACCGGATCCAGCGTCCACGCCGAGGCGTTGGCCACCGCGTAGTACGCCAGCACTCCGAAGGAGGAGAAACCGATGGCACCTCGTACGTCCACGGTCGCCGCCACCACGGCGACCACCGCGCCCACGGCCAGCTCCGCGCGGTGCGGGACCTGGAAACGGGGGTGCACGGCGGCCAGCGCCGGAGGCAGATGACCGTCCCGGGCCATGGCCAGCGTCGTCCGCGACACCCCCAGGATCAGGGCCAGCAGCGAGCCGAGCGCGGCCACCGCGGCGCCCACCCGCACCACGGGCACCAGCCCCGGTACCCCGGCCGCCCGCACCGCGTCGGCCAGTGGCGCGGCCGCCCGCCCGAGCCCGCCCGTGCCCAGCACCGAGACCGCGGCCACCGCCACGCACGCGTACACCACCAGCGTGATCCCCAGAGCCAGCGGGATCGCACGTGGGATGGTGCGCGCCGGATCCCGCACCTCCTCGCCGAGGGTCGCGATCCGCGCGTACCCGGCGAACGCGAAGAACAGCAGACCCGCCGCCTCGAGCAGCCCGCGCACACCCGTCGGCAGTCCGACGTCCAGCCGCCCCGCGGTCGCCGCCCCGGACGTCAGGCACACGACCACCACGGAAGCGAGGACCACCAGCACCACGGCCACGATCACCCGCGTCAGCCAGGCCGACTTCTGGATACCGCCGTAGTTCACGGCGGTCAGGGCCACCACGGCGGCGACCGCCACCGCGTGCGCCTGCCCCGGCCAGACGTACGCGCCCACGGTGAGCGCCATCGCGGCGCAGGACGCCGTCTTGCCGACGACGAACGCCCAGCCCGCGAGGTAACCCCAGAAGGCGCCGAGCCGCTCCCGCCCGTACACGTAGGTACCGCCCGACTGCGGGTACCGGGCGGCCAGGCGTGCCGAGGACATGGCGTTGCAGTAGGCGACCAGGGCGGCGACGGCCAGGGCCGGCAGCAGCCCCGACCCGGCGGCGCGGGCGGCGGGGCCGAGGGCGGCGAACACGCCCGCCCCGACCATGGAGCCGAGGCCGACGATCACCGCGTCGCGCACGCCCAGTGTGCGCCGCAGACCGGAAGGAGGAGGGGAGGCCACCCGGCGTACCTTACTGATCACCGCAACCGTGCGGTATCGCCCAGGCGTCCTCGTCATCGACAAGGCACGAACAAGCGCGCGACGGACACATGCGGACGGCTCGGACGGCTCGACGGCTCGGACGGCCTGTCCGGCACCACCTGTCCGGCACAGCCGGCCCGGACCGAAATCACAGGGCCGGAACAGTGCGAACACAGCGCGGAAGGGCAGGTTCAGGTCATGGGCATCATCAGCTGGATCATCCTGGGACTGTTGGCCGGCGCCATCGCCAAATTCCTGCTGCCGGGACGCGACCCGGGCGGCTTCATCGGCACGACCCTCATCGGCATCGTGGGTGCGTTCCTCGGCGGCTGGATTTCGGCCCGCTGGCTGGACCACCCGGTCGCCAAGAACTTCTACGACGGTGCGACCTGGGTGGCGGCGATCGGCGGCTCGCTGGTCCTGCTGATCGCCTACCGCGTCCTGTTCGGCAACTCGCGCGACTGACCTTCCTCGGCCGGAGCCGACGCACGACAAGTACGAGGGGGGCGGGCACCACGTGGTGCCCGCCCCCCTCGTACTTCGAAAGCGCTGCCTACCGGTAGTTCACGAACTGGAGCGCGAAGTCGAAGTCCTGGCCCTTCAGGAGCGCGATCACGGCCTGGAGGTCGTCGCGGCTCTTGGAACTGACCCGCAGTTCGTCGCCCTGGACCTGGGCCTTCACGCCCTTGGGGCCCTCGTCGCGGATGATCTTGGCGACCTTCTTCGCGTTCTCCTGGGAGATGCCCTCCTCGATCGACGCGAAGATCTTGTACTCCTTGCCGGAGAGCTGCGGCTCACCCGCGTCCAGCGCCTTCAGCGAGATGCCACGCTTGATCAGCTTCGACTGGAAGACGTCGAGGATCGCCTTGACCCGTTCCTCGGAGTTCGCCTGCATCAGGATCTTCTCGCCGGACCAGGCGATCGAGGCGTCCACGCCCTTGAAGTCGTAACGCTGCGAGACCTCCTTGGCGGCCTGGTTGAGGGCGTTGTCGACCTCCTGCCGCTCGACCTTCGAGACGATGTCGAAACTGGAGTCGGCCATGTCCTGTGGCTCCTTGTATCGGGGGTGTGACGGGAGGCGTCGCGGCGCGCGACGGCAGCCGCCGAGCCCGGGGTGGGGACCGGGCCGCATCCGCACCAGCCTAGCCACCCCGCGTCCCGCGAGCGGCGATCAATCGGGTGGCGGAGCACCCCTGCGGATCGGGTATTGTTTACGTCGTTGCCAGGGAGCACCGCCGAAAAGCGGTACCGCCTGGTGGCAGAACCCCGGCGGTGTGCCCGAGCGGCCAAAGGGAGCAGACTGTAAATCTGCCGGCTCAGCCTTCCCAGGTTCGAATCCTGGCGCCGCCACACGGGAACGAAGAGCCCGTGACCTGCGATCAAGCAGGTCACGGGCTCTTCGTCATGTGCTCGATGGCATGCCTTCGCGCGGGCCGGACCGTGGATGCGGGGCGTGGACGCGGCGCGTGATGAAGATCATGGCGAGGCTGCGCCGGTGCGGCGGCCGGGCAGTGGTCCGCCGCGGATGCCCCGCCTCGGGGCACACTGAACACATGTCCTCCCGACGCAGAACCTGCCCGGTGTGCCGCCGTGAAATCGCCGTCGTGGCAGGCCGTTTCGCGCGGCACGACCCGCCCGGGGCCCGCGAGGCGGGAGAGCTCGTCTCCTGCGCCGGCTCGCGGCAGCAGGCCCGGATCGGGGCCGTGGAACCCTCGTTGGACGGTTACGTCGTGCCGGAGTTCCCCGGGCAGCTGCCGCTGTTCTGAGAACTCAGTTCCCGGCCACCGACTTCACGGCCACCGTGACCGGCGTCGAGCCGCCGATCAGCTCCAGGGTCAGGCCGGCCGTCGCCGAGGTGTCCACCAACTCCGCCAGTACGGCGGCCACGTCGTCACGCGTGACCGCACCCCGGCCCGTGTGCGCCTCCAGCCGCACCAGACCGGTGCCCGGCGCGTCCGTCAGCGAACCGGGGCGCAGGATCGTCCAGTCGAGAGCGTTCTGCCCGGTCACGTACGCGTCGGCCTCGCCCTTGGCCCGCAGATACACGTCGAAGACGCCGTCGCCCCGGTGCGCCGGGTCCGCGCCCATCGAGGAGACGACCACGAAACGGCGTACGCCCGCGCGCACGGCCGCGTCCGCGAACAACACCGCCGCGCCCTTGTCCACCGTCTCCTTGCGGGCCGTGCCGCTGCCCGGGCCCGCACCCGCCGCGAACACCGCCGCGTCCGCCCCCTGCAGGAGCGTCGCGACCTCCTCGGCCGACGCCGACTCCAGGTCCAGCAGCACCGGTTCGGCGCCGGCCGCCCGCAGGTCGTCGCCCTGCTCGGCCCTCCGGATGATTCCCGCGACCTCGTCCCCGCGCGCGGAGAGCAGCCGCTCCAGCCGCAACGCGATCTGACCATGACCACCAGCGATGACAATGCGCATGTTTCAGACCGTACGCCCGAAGCCCCGCATCCGCCGCACGACTTCATGCGCCCCACGCGCCGGGGTGGTTCCTCCTGGCGTGCCGGTCCGGTTCGGGCGTGCTGCGGGGATCCTTCGCTCCGTGCCGCGCGCTCCCGCGCCCCGGCCTGCGTGCGGGCGTTCACGTTCCCGCGTCCCTCAGGACAACTCTCCCCGCCCCTGCCGCGGCAGCCCCAGTTCCGCTGCCACCGCCGAGTTGCAGTACTCGCGGACTGCGCTCGTGCGTGCCACCACGCGCCCCCGGTGCACCACGATCCGGCTGTAGGCGAGCGAGAGCGCGCCGGCCAGGTGGTCGCCGCGTACCGCGAGGAGTTCGGCGGGGAAGCCGGCCTCGACGCGGACCTCGGGCAGGCCGAGGGCGGCGCGCGCGGCGACGCTCACGGCGTCGTAGGCGTCCCCGGGGCGCAGGCCGTGTCGGGAGGCCAGGAGGTAGGCCGCCTCCAGGGGGTCGCCGCGGCCGACGGGGTTCGACAGGTCGCGCAGGGCGCCGCTGCCGGCCGCGATCCGCACCCCGGCCGCGCGCAGCAGCCGTACCGGAGCCGTGCCGCGGCGGTCCACGGCACCGCAGCCGCCCTGGGGCAGGCAGACCACTGTGATGCCGGCCGCGGCGAGCTGGTCCGCGACCCGCGCGGCCACCTCGGCAGGCAGGCGCGCGAGCCCGGCGCACGGTCCGAGGACCACGCCGGGGCGCATGCCGCCCGCCATCGCCGCGAGCCTGGCCAGCCGGGCCGGGTCGGTGGCGTCCGTGTGCAGGTCGACCGGGCAGCCGTGTTCGGAGGCGACCTCCAGGACCGCTTCCGCGTAGCCGGTGGGATCGGGGTCCAGGTCGGGGCAGCCGCCCATGACGGACGCGCCCATCTTCGCGGCGTCCCGCAGTATGGCGAGCCCGTCGGCGCCGGCGATCCCGGTCAGCACGCGCGGCATCGCGACCGCCGTGAGTTCCGCGAGCCCGCGCAGCGAGCGGCGCGCCTGGAGGACGGCGGCAAGGGCGCCCAGCCCCTGGACGTCGCCCACGCGCACGTGCGCGCGTACCGCCGTCGCACCGTGTCCCAGCTGCAGCAGGGCCGCCTCGGTGGCGCGGCGCTGGACGTCCTCGGGTTCGTAGGAGACCGGGCCGTCGTGCTCGGCGGAGAGTGCGGTGTCGCCGTGGGCGTGCGGTTCGGCCGGGGCGGGGAGGAGGAGGTAGCCGGACAGGTCCACGCGCGTGCCGCCCGTGCTGGCCGGGGCCAGGCTGCCGGCCGTACCCACCGCCTCGATGCGCCCGCAGCCCAGCCGCACGTCCACGGTCCTGCCGTCGGTGAGCCGCGCCCCGCACAGCAGGAGCGCGGCCGGGTCGGGCTGGCCCGAGGGACCCTGCGGGTTGGACGACGACGAGGGCGGCTGCGGCTGGCTGTCGGGCATCGCACTCCATCAGGGTCGGTCCAGGCATGGGACTCAAGATCACGCAGAGTGAGTCGAGCCTAGGGCGGCGAGCCGCGTGCGGCGGGGAGGAGCGCAATAGTCGTACCGGAGCCGTCGGACCTGCGGGGAACGGTCCTCCACGCGCGCGTGGAGGGTGACGGAAGGGGCCCGGGAGGCCGTTGTGAGGCGTGCGGGAGGGGGGCCGGAAGGGGCCCGGAGGGGGCCGGGAAGGGCGGCGGGAAACGGATTTGGGCGAACGGCGGCCGAGCGTGTAATGTCTTCATCGCTCGCCCCAATAGCTCAGTCGGCAGAGCGTCTCCATGGTAAGGAGAAGGTCTACGGTTCGATTCCGTATTGGGGCTCTGGTGTGAGAGGTTCCCGTCGCGAGGCGGGGACCGATCTCATCAAAGCGGTGTAGCTCAGTCGGTAGAGCAAGCGGCTCATAATCGCTGTGTCACCGGTTCAAGTCCGGTCACCGCTACTGACAGTAGCCGATTGCGGGGTCGGTCCTTCGATCGGCTACTCTTTCTTGCGTTGAATCAAGTCCATCCGTTCGTCTTAGGAGCACTCACGTGGCTGCCACCGACGTCCGCCCGAAGATCACGCTGGCCTGCGTGGAGTGCAAGGAGCGGAACTACATCACCAAGAAGAACCGGCGTAACAACCCGGACCGTCTTGAGATGAAGAAGCACTGCCCGCGTTGCAACGCGCACACTGCGCACCGCGAAACGCGATAACAAACAGGCTCGTCCGTGAGGCCGTCCCCGACTCGGGGGCGGCCTCACGGCGTTTCGGCCGGTGCCTTTCCCGCTAGTTTGTGGGGCAGCACAGCAGACATCAGGAGGTGCCGGGCCAATGGCGCTCGACCAGTCCTTCGTGGGACGGACCTACCCACCCACCGAGCCCTACGAGGTGGGCCGGGAGAAGATCCGTGAGTTCGCCGAGGCGGTGGGTGACACCAACCCGGTGTACACGGACCCGGAGGCGGCCAAGGCGTTCGGCCACTCCGATGTGATCGCCCCGCCGACCTTTGTCTTCTCGATCACGTTCCGCGCGGCCGGACGGGTCGTCGAGGACCCGCAGCTCGGCCTGGACTACAGCCGGGTGGTGCACGGTGACCAGAAGTTCGCCTACCGGCGTCCGGTGCGCGCCGGTGACCGGCTGACCGTGACCTCGACCATCGAGGCCGTCAAGTCCCTCGCGGGCAACGACATCATCGACATCCGCGGCGACGTCCACGACGAGACGGGCGAGCTCGTGGTGAGCGCCCTGACGAAGCTGGTGGCCCGCGCGGCGGACGAAGAAGAAGGCGGGGCGTGAGGATCCGATGACGTCGAAGATCGCGTACGAGGACGTCGAGGTCGGCACCGAACTGCCGGCGCAGACCTTCCCCGTGACCCGCGCCACGCTGGTGCGGTACGCGGGCGCCTCCGGGGACTTCAACCCGATCCACTGGAACGAGAAGTTCGCCAAGGAGGTCGGCCTGCCGGACGTCATCGCCCACGGCATGTTCACCATGGCCGAGGCGATCCGTGTGGTCACCGACTGGACCGGCGACCCGGGTGCGGTCGTCGACTACGGCGTCCGCTTCACCAAGCCCGTCGTCGTCCCGAACGACGACCAGGGGGCCCTGATCGAGGTCAGCGGCAAGGTCGCGGCCAAGCTCGACGACAACACCGTGCGCGTCGACCTGACGGCGATGAGCGCCGGACAGAAGGTGCTGGGCATGTCACGGGCGGTCGTCCGGCTGGGCTGAGCCCGGCGAATCGGTAAGGGGCGCCCTCCTCTGAGGAGCGCCCCTTACGCGTGGGTGGTCCTGGAGAGCAGCGGCCCGGACCCCCCTTGACGTAGTTAGTGATTGAGTACTAACTTTCTCGCATGGTCAGGATGAGCGCAGAGGAGCGGCGCGAGAGCGTCATCCGTGCGGCGATCGCGGAGTTCGCGCAGAGGGGCTACTACGGCACCTCCACCGAGGCGATCGCCAAGCGGGTCGGAGTCTCGCAGCCGTATCTCTTCCGGCTTTTTCCAGGCAAGAAGGCGATCTTCGCCGTCGCCTCGCAGCGCTGCATCGACGAGATGTGCGAGCTCTTCGAGAAGGTGGCCGAGGGGCTGCGGGGCGAAGCGGCCCTGTCCGCCATGGGTGACGCGTATGTGCGGCTCATCCAGGAACGGCCGGAGCGGCTCCAGATGCAGATGCAGACGTACATCGCCGTCGCGGCCGCCGAGGCGGAGGGCGAGCACGAGTTCGGCGAGCTCGTGCGGTCCTGCTGGGGGCGGCTGTGGGACACCGTCCATCTGCTCTCGGGTGCGGACGTCGGCCGCACCACGACCTTCCTGGCCAAGGGGATGCTCATCAACACCTATGCCGCCATGGGGTTTCCGCCCGAGCACCGGGTCTGGCAGGGGATGTACTCGGACGCCGGGGTCACGGGGCGGCCGGAGGAGTGCGGCGACGAGTGACGGGGCGGTTCGCCGTTCCCGGACCGGGCCTTTTCATGAGCCAGAAAATTAGTGACTAATCACTAATCAACACGATCACGCTCTGGGGGAGCGATGTCACAGCAGACCGCACGTCGCGGCGGCGCCGGATGGGCGCTCGTCATCACCAGTGTCGCCGGATTCATGGCGGCCCTCGACAACCTCGTCGTCACCACCGCCCTGCCCTCCATCCGGAAGGACCTCGGCGGAGCCCTGGACGACCTCGAATGGACCGTGAGCGCCTACACGCTCACCTTCGCCGTCCTGCTGATGTTCGGTGCCGCCCTGGGCGACCGCTTCGGCCGGCGCCGGCTCTTCCTCGCCGGGCTCACCGTCTTCACCGGCGCCTCCGCCGCCGCGGCCATGGCGCCCGGCATCGACTCCCTGATCGCCGCCCGCGCGGTGCAGGGCGTCGGCGCGGCCGTCATGATGCCGCTCACGCTCACCCTGCTGACGGCAGCCGTGCCCGAGGCCAGGCGCGGGATGGCGTACGGCATCTGGGGCGCCGTCAACGGGCTCGCGGTCGCCTCGGGACCGCTCATCGGCGGCAGTCTCACCGAACACGTGTCCTGGCACTGGATCTTCTGGCTGAACGTACCGCTGGGCCTCGCCCTGCTGCCGCTCGCCCGCCTGCGCCTCGCCGAGTCGCACGGCACCGGCGCCCCGCTCGACATCCCCGGCACCCTGCTCGCCAGCGGCGGCCTCTTCGGGATCGTCTACGGCCTGGTGCGCGGCCCCGCCGACGGCTGGACCAGCCCGCTGGTGCTCACCGGGCTGTTCGCGGGCGCCGCACTGCTCATCGGCTTCGTCCTCCACGGCAGCCGCGCCAGGAACCCCATGCTGCCGATGCGGCTCTTCCGCTCCCGCGCCTTCTCCGGGATCAACGCGGCCAGCCTGCTGATGTTCCTCGGGATGTTCGGGTCGATCTTCCTGCTCAGCCAGTACATGCAGGGCGTGCTCGGCTACTCGCCCACCGAGGCGGGCCTCAGGATGCTGCCCTGGACCGGCATGCCGATGATCGTCGCGCCGATCGCCGGCATCCTGTCCGACCGCATAGGCGGCCGCCCGGTCGTCGCGGCCGGACTCTTCCTCCAGGCCGCCGGGCTCGGCTACCTGGCCTCGGTCGTCACCGCCGACGCCTCCTACGGCGCCCAGCTGCCCGGCCTGATCGTCAGCGGCATCGGCATGGCCCTGTACTTCGCCCCGGCCGCCAACCTGGTGATGTCCGCCGTACGCCCGCAGGAACAGGGCATCGCCTCCGGTGCCAACAACGCGCTGCGCGAGGTCGGCGGCGCGCTCGGCGTCGCGGTCATGTCGTCCATCTTCTCCGCCCAGGGCGGCTACGAGAGCGCCCAGAGCTTCGTGGACGGACTGCAGCCCGCCCTGTTCACCGGCTCGGCCGTGGTGGCCGTCGCCGGGATCGCCGCCCTGGCCATCCCCGGCCGGCGGCGGGCCGCGCGGCTCGTGGCCGAGGGGGAGCCGGCCCCGGCACTGGAGACCGTCGGCGGCTGACGACGGCTGACGGCACGCGCGTGTGGGGCCCCGTTTCCGGTGCGGACGGGGCCCCACACGCGCGTGCTGCTCGTGGCGGCCGGACCGCCGGCGGCGTCTCGTAGTCTTGGGCGCGTGCAGGAACTCCACGACGCCCCCCTCGCCCCCCTCACCACCTTCCGGCTCGGCGGCCCCGCCACCCGGCTGGTCACCGCGACCACCGATGCCGAGGTGATCACCGCCGTCCGCGCGGCCGACGACAGCGGGACCCCGCTGCTCGTCGTCGGCGGCGGATCGAACCTGGTCATCGGCGACAAGGGCTTCGACGGCACCGCCCTGCGCATCGCCACCACCGGTTTCGAACTGCGTGGTACGACGCTGGAACTGGCGGCCGGCGAGGTGTGGACCGACGCGGTCGCCCGCACCGTCGAGGCGGGCCTCGCGGGCGTCGAATGCCTCGCCGGGATCCCGGGGTCCGCGGGGGCCACGCCCATCCAGAACGTGGGGGCGTACGGGCAGGAGGTCTCCTCCACCGTCACCGAGGTCGTCGCCTACGACCGGCGGACCGGCGAGACGGTGACACTGGACAACGAGGAGTGCGCGTTCTCGTACCGGCACAGCCGGTTCAAGGCCGACCCGGAGCGGTACGTCGTCCTGCGCGTCCGGTTCGGTCTTGAGGACGCGGGCGGGCTGTCGGCGCCGGTGCGGTACGCGGAGGCCGCGCGGGCGCTCGGGGTGGAGCCGGGGGACCGGGTGCCGCTCGCCGACGCCCGTGAGACCGTGCTCAAGCTGCGCGCCGGAAAGGGGATGGTGCTGGATCCCGAGGACCACGACACCTGGTCGGCGGGGTCCTTCTTCACCAACCCGATCCTCACGGACGAGCAGTTCGCCGCCTTCCACGCGCGCGTGCGCGAGCGGCTGGGCGACGCGGCCGAGCCGCCCGCCTACCCCGCCGGGGAAGGGCGTACCAAGACCTCGGCGGCCTGGCTGATCGACAAGGCCGGGTTCGCCAAGGGGTACGGCAGCGGCGCGGCCCGGATCTCCACGAAGCACACGCTGGCGCTGACCAACCGGGGCGGGGCCACGACCGAGGACCTGCTGGAGCTGGCGCGGGAGGTCGTCGCCGGGGTCCGGGAGGCCTTCGGTGTGACCCTGGTCAACGAGCCGGTGACCGTCGGCGTCAGCCTCTGAGCGCTCCGCCGCATTCAGTACGCCACGCCCACCCCCTGCTTCACCGTCCCCGCGTCCTCGATCATCGCGAGCATCGCGTGGGCCACGTCCGCCCGCGCGATGAAGCGTCCCTTGCGCGGGAAGCCGCCCACGACCGTGCGGTAGGTACCGGTCAGCGGCTTGTCCTGCAGGCGCGGCGGGCGTACCGAGGTCCAGTCGGTGCCGCTGCGGGACAGTTCGGCCTCCAGCTCGCGCAGGTCGTCGTAGACCGGCTTGAGGACGGCGGCGACCAGACCGCGCATGGTGCGGTCCAGGAGGCCGTCGTCCGGTTCCGGGCCCACCGGCGCGGCGCTGACCACCAGCAGCCGTCGTACGGCCTCCGCCTCCATGGCGGCCAGGACCGTGCGGGTCAGCCGGGCGGCGACGCCGGCGTCACCCCGGCCGCGCGGGCCCAGACCGGACAGGACCGCGTCCCGGCCGGTCACAGCCGGACGGACCACCTCGGGGTCGGTGAGGTCCGCGCGGACCACCTCCAGGCCCGTGCCGGTCACGGTCAGCCGGGCCGGGTCGCGGACGACCGCCGTGACCCGGTGGCCGGACGCCAGTGCCTGGCGGACGATCTCCCGGCCGATTCCGCCGGTCGCGCCGAACACAGTGAGATTCATGACTGCTCCCGTTCCAGCACAGTGATTGTGATTCAGGTGGGTGAGTATTCACTCACCTCTGCTCGCCTCTAGGGTGAGTAAGCACTCACCCACCCGTCAAGACTTCTCGGGAAGTCCGTCGGAATCGCCGGAAGGGGCATGTGATCCTTGGTTGCCATGGAGCAGAAACCGGCCCGCGTCCGCATCCTCGACGCCGCTCACGAGCTGATGCGCACCGTCGGGCTCGCCCGCGCCACCACCAAGGAGATCGCCAGGGCGGCCGACTGCTCCGAGGCGGCCCTGTACAAGTACTTCCCCAGCAAGGAAGAGCTGTTCGTGCACGTGCTCACCGAGCGGCTGCCGCGGCTCCTCCCGCTGCTGGGCCAGCTCACCGTCGAACCCGGCCGGGGCAGCCTGGAGGACAACCTCACGCAGATCGCCCGTCAGGCCGCGCTCTTCTACGAGGAGAGCTTCCCGATCACCGCGTCCCTCTACGCCGAGCAGCAGCTCAAGCGGAAGCTCGACGACACACTGCGCACCATCGGCGCGGGACCGCACGTGCCGATGAGGGCGCTGGACGGCTACCTGCGCGCCGAGGCGGCCCTCGGCCGGATCCGGCCCGACGCCGACACGTCCGCGGCCGCTGCCCTGCTCCTCGGCGCCTGCGTCCAGCGCGTCTTCTCCTACGAGGCGACGGAGACGGGCGAGCGCCCGCCGGTGGACACGTTCGCCGCCCGCATCGCCCGCACCCTGCTCGGCGGGCTCGCCGTCGCCGGGGAGCCCGCACGCCCTTGACCGGCGGTCAGGAGACCGGGGCGGTCAGCCAGGCGTCGACGTCCGCCAGGAGCCCGGTCTTCACGTCCTCCGGTGCCGCCGAGCCGCGTACCGACTGGCGGGCCAGTTCGGCCAGTTCGGCGTCGGTGAAGGCGTGGTGCACGCGCGCGATGTCGTACTGCGCGGCCAGCCGGGAGCCGAACAGGAGCGGGTCGTCGGCGCCCAGGGCCATCGGGACGCCGGCCTCGAAGAGGGTGCGCAGCGGTACGTCCTCGGGCTTCTCGTAGACGCCGAGGGCCACGTTGGAGGCCGGGCACACCTCGCAGGTGATCTCCCGGTCCGCCAGGCGCTTGAGCAGCCTCGGGTCCTCCGCCGCCCGGACGCCGTGCCCGATCCGGGAGGCGTGCAGGTCGTCCAGGCAGTCCCGCACCGACGCCGGCCCGGTCAGCTCGCCGCCGTGCGGGGCCGCCAGCAGGCCGCCCTCGCGGGCGATGTGGAACGCCCGGTCGAAGTCCCGTGCCAGGCCCCGCCGCTCGTCGTTCGACAGCCCGAAGCCGACCACACCCCGGTCCGCGTACCGGACGGCGAGCCGGGCCAGCGTGCGCGCGTCCAGGGGGTGCTTCATACGGTTCGCGGCCACCAGGACGCGCATGCCGAGGCCGGTCTCCCGGGAGGTCGTCTCCACCGCGTCCAGGATGATCTCCAGGGCCGGGATCAGACCGCCCAGGCGCGGGGCGTACGACGTCGGGTCCACCTGGATCTCCAGCCAGCGCGAACCGTCCTTCAGGTCCTCCTCGGCGGCCTCCCGGACCAGGCGCCGGATGTCCTCGGGCTCTCTCAGGCAGGAGCGCGCAGCGTCGTACAGCCGCTGGA
The DNA here is from genome assembly GCF_044769305.1 of Streptomyces sp. NPDC090499. Classification (NCBI taxonomy): domain Bacteria; kingdom Bacillati; phylum Actinomycetota; class Actinomycetes; order Kitasatosporales; family Streptomycetaceae; genus Streptomyces; species Streptomyces sp. NPDC090499. Next base: position 539,854 of record NZ_JBIVXP010000003.1, on the reverse strand, counting down.
AGCGGAACCAGCCCCGCTCGTCGGTGGCCCGCAGTCTCGGTGGTTCGCCGCTGGTCAGGGCTTCGGTCAGCGCCTCGGGGAGGCGTACGCCGTACTTGTCGGCCAGTTCCAGGACGGTTCCCGGCCGCATCGAACCGGTGAAGTGCAGATGCAGGTGAGCTTTCGGCAGCTCAGAGACATCACGTACGTGCTCCATTCCAGGATCCTGCCGTACGCACCTGCCGTACCGGTAGCCGATTCCCCATTAGTGGCCTTGCTCGCACACGAGAACGCACACGAGAACGCACACCAGAGCGCACACGAGAACGCATACGAGAACGGGCCGCCTCCCCGCAGGGAGACGGCCCGCACGCGCGTGTGCAGCGCGGGAAGGTGTCTGTCAGTCCTTCGCCTCGGCCAGCAGCTTCTGCAGCCGGCTCACGCCCTCGACGAGGTCCTCGTCACCCAGCGCGTACGACAGGCGCAGGTAGCCGGGCGTGCCGAAGGCCTCGCCGGGGACGACCGCGACCTCGGCCTCCTCCAGGATCAGCGCGGCCAGCTCGACCGAGTCCTGCGGGCGCTTCCCGCGGATCTCCTTGCCGAGCAGCGCCTTGACCGACGGGTAGGCGTAGAAGGCGCCCTCGGGCTCGGGGCAGACCACGCCGTCGATCTCGTTGAGCATCCGCACGATGGTCCGGCGGCGCCGGTCGAAGGCCTCGCGCATCGTCGCCACGGCCTCCAGGTCACCGGTGACGGCGGCCAGGGCGGCGACCTGCGCCACGTTGGAGACGTTCGACGTGGCGTGCGACTGGAGGTTCGTGGCCGCCTTGACGACGTCCTTGGGGCCGATGACCCAGCCCACCCGCCAGCCGGTCATGGCGTACGTCTTCGCCACGCCGTTGACGACGATGCACTTGTCACGCAGCTCGGGCAGGATCGCCGGCAGCGAGGTGAACCTCGCGTCGCCGTAGACCAGGTGCTCGTAGATCTCGTCCGTGAGGACCCACAGGCCGTGCTCCACGGCCCAGCGGCCGATCGCCTCGGTCTCGGCCTCGCCGTAGACCGCGCCGGTCGGGTTCGACGGGGAGACGAAGAGCACGACCTTCGTCTTCTCGGTGCGGGCCGCCTCCAGCTGCTCCACGGAGACGCGGTAGCCGGTGGTCTCGTCCGCGACGACCTCGACCGGGACACCGCCGGCCAGGCGGATGGACTCCGGGTACGTCGTCCAGTACGGCGCGGGGACGATGACCTCGTCGCCCGGGTCGAGGATCGCGGCGAAGGCCTCGTAGATGGCCTGCTTGCCGCCGTTGGTGACGAGCACCTGGGAGGCGTCGACCTCGTAGCCGGAGTCGCGCAGCGTCTTCGCGGCGATCGCGGCCTTCAGCTCGGGCAGGCCGCCGGCCGGCGTGTAGCGGTGGTACTTCGGGTTCTTGCAGGCCTCGACGGCGGCTTCGACGATGTAGTCCGGCGTCGGGAAGTCGGGCTCACCGGCGCCGAAGCCGATCACCGGGCGCCCGGCGGCCTTGAGGGCCTTGGCCTTGGCGTCCACGGCGAGGGTGGCGGACTCGGAGATCGCGCCGACTCGGGCGGAGACCCGGCGCTCGGTCGGAGGGGTTGCAGCGCTCATGGGGCCCATCGTTTCAGACCGGAAACCTGCCCGGCACGCCGGTTTCACGGACTGAACAACTACGGACCGAACCATGCACAAGCGTGCGGATCCGCCGCCGGGCCAGGACGATCTTCCATACGGTCGGCCCGGACTGCTGCTTTCTGTTCGACGCGGCGCCGCGGACCACGTACACTCTCCACTCGTTGGCCTTCAGCGGCCGCGCGTGAGCAGGTGCACACCGAGCACCCGGTCGGATGCGGTACGTTGGGGACACAGCAAAGGGTCGTAGCTCAATTGGTAGAGCACCGGTCTCCAAAACCGGCGGTTGGGGGTTCAAGTCCCTCCGGCCCTGCTACACACACCGCCAGGATGTGTGCGCATGTACGTACAAGCATTGCACCGCCGTGCGGCTCCAGAAACCGGGCGCGGCACGGCCATGACCCGGGACCAGGTGAGGACGAATGACGGACGCCGTGGGCTCCATCGACACGCCTGATGCCGATGAGGTGCAGGAGTCCAATAAGAAGGGCCGCAAGGGCGGCAAGCGGGCCAAGAAGGGTCCGCTGAAGCGCCTTGCCACTTTCTACCGCCAGATCATCGCGGAACTCCGCAAGGTCGTCTGGCCGACTCGTAACCAGCTGACGTCGTACACCACCGTGGTGATCTTCTTCGTCGCCATCATGATCGCTCTGGTGACCGTGATTGACTATGGACTCAACCACGCGGCCAAGTACGTCTTCGGCTGAGCACAGAGCGAAGGGCGCCGTGGTACCGGCGCCCGTTTTCGCATGTTCCACCCCTATGTATCCAGGAAGAAGCAGCCATCGTGTCTGACCCGAACCTGAACGACGCCGTCGAGCCCCAAGAGGCCGTCGAAGACGAGCTTGACATCGTCGAGGGCGCGGACGAGCAGGACGAGTTCGAGGCTGCCGAGGCCGAACTGGGGGAGCCGGCCGAGGAGACCGCGGTCCACGTCGAGGACGAGGACGTGGTGGAGGACGAGGACGCCGACGAGACCGAAGAGGTCGAGGAAGTCGTCGAGGAAGAGCCTGCCGAGCCGGTCGACCCCGTCCAGGCGCTGCGCGAGGAGCTGCGGCTGCTCCCCGGCGAGTGGTACGTCATCCACACGTACGCCGGCTACGAGAACCGCGTGAAGACCAACCTGGAGCAGCGCGCCGTCTCGCTGAACGTCGAGGACTACATCTTCCAGGCCGAGGTGCCGCAGGAAGAGGTCGTCCAGATCAAGAACGGTGACCGCAAGACCATCAAGCAGAACAAGCTGCCCGGTTACGTGCTCGTCCGCATGGACCTGACCAACGAGTCGTGGGGTGTCGTCCGCAACACCCCCGGCGTCACCGGCTTCGTCGGCAACGCGTACGACCCGTACCCGCTGACTCTGGACGAGATCGTCAAGATGCTCGCGCCGGAGGCCGAGGAGAAGGCGGCGCGCGAGGCGGCGGAGGCCGAGGGCAAGCCGGTGCCGCAGCGCAAGGTCGAGGTCCAGGTGCTGGACTTCGAGGTGGGCGACTCGGTGACGGTGACCGACGGTCCGTTCGCCACGCTGCAGGCGACGATCAACGAGATCAACCCGGACTCCAAGAAGGTCAAGGGTCTGGTGGAGATCTTCGGGCGTGAGACGCCGGTCGAGCTCTCGTTCGATCAGATCCAGAAGAACTGAGGTAGTACCTCAGCAGCGGGTCGGTGGGGGCTGTTCGCGCAGTTCCTCCCCCAGCCTTCGGCTGGGGGTACCCCCAGCGCCCCTTTCGGGGCGCCCCGATTGACGTCCGTGTCAGGTCAGGTGCCTTTTTCGGGCCCCTGACCTGCTCGGTTTTTGGCCGCGCATCTATACCCGTTATCGTTGTGCGGTATGCCTGCGTTCGGGTTGGTCCCCTCGCGTAGGCAGGACCCGAAATGAAAGGACCCGGAGAGCTATGCCTCCCAAGAAGAAGAAGGTCACGGGGCTCATCAAGCTCCAGATCAACGCCGGTGCGGCGAACCCGGCCCCGCCGGTCGGCCCCGCGCTCGGCCAGCACGGCGTCAACATCATGGAGTTCTGCAAGGCCTACAACGCCGCGACCGAGTCGCAGCGCGGTTGGGTCATCCCGGTGGAGATCACGGTCTACGAGGACCGCTCCTTCACCTTCGTGACCAAGACCCCGCCGGCCGCGAAGATGATCCTCAAGGCCGCTGGTGTCGAGAAGGGCTCCGGCGAGCCGCACAAGACCAAGGTCGCCAAGATCACCGAGGCGCAGGTCCGCGAGATCGCCCAGACCAAGCTTCCCGACCTGAACGCCAACGACCTGGACGCCGCGTCGAAGATCATCGCCGGCACCGCCCGTTCCATGGGCATCACGGTCGAGGGCTGAACCCCACCTTCGTAGAACCACCGTGGTAGGGCCTGCTCGGCCCGTACACCACGACTCCTTCAGAACACACAGGAGCAAGTTGTGAGCAAGCGCAGCAAGGCTCTCCGCGCTGCGGACGAGAAGATCGACCGGGAGAAGCTGTACGCCCCGCTCGAGGCCGTCCGTCTCGCCAAGGAGACCTCCACGACCAAGTTCGACGGCACCGTCGAGGTCGCCTTCCGCCTGGGTGTCGACCCGCGCAAGGCCGACCAGATGGTCCGTGGCACCGTGAACCTCCCGCACGGCACCGGCAAGACCGCCCGGGTCCTGGTCTTCGCGACCGGTGACCGTGCCGAGGCCGCGCGTGCCGCGGGCGCCGACATCGTCGGCGCCGACGAACTGATCGACGAGGTGGCGAAGGGCCGTCTGGACTTCGACGCCGTCGTCGCCACCCCGGACCTCATGGGCAAGGTCGGCCGCCTCGGCCGCGTCCTCGGCCCGCGTGGTCTGATGCCGAACCCGAAGACCGGCACCGTGACCCCCGACACGGCCAAGGCCGTCACGGAGATCAAGGGCGGCAAGATCGAGTTCCGTGTCGACAAGCACTCGAACCTGCACTTCATCATCGGCAAGACGTCCTTCGAGGACGACAAGCTGGTGGAGAACTACGGCGCCGCGCTGGAGGAGATCCTCCGTCTGAAGCCGTCCGCCGCCAAGGGCCGCTACATCAAGAAGGCCGCGGTCAGCACCACCATGGGCCCCGGCATCCCGGTCGACCCGAACCGCACCCGCAACCTCCTCACCGAGGAGGACCCGGCCGCCGTCTGAGCCCCGAGCTCGGTCCGGTAGCCGCGTCAGGGACGCGACACCAACAGGACGGGCCCCGCAACCGAGAGGTTGCGGGGCCCGTCCTGATGTTTGAGCGACTCCCGGCGCGCTGTCAGTGCCCTGGGTTAGCGTCGGGGTACGGGACCGGGGTGCGGGACCTTCATGGGGGTGGGCGGGATGAAGAGCAGGCGAGCGCGTCGTACGGCCGTCACGGTCGCGGTGGCGGCCGCGCTGACAGGAGTGGCGGCCTGCAGCTCCGCGGCGGGCTCAGGGGGCACCGGAGGCTCCGGCAAGGAGGACAGGGCCGGCGCCCGCGCCGCGACCAGGGTCAGCCCCATCGCCGAACTGCGCTCCGCGGAGAAGTCCACCGACAACGCCGACTCCGCCCGGGTCCGCTCGACCACGACCATGGGCTCCCTGCTGTCCATGACGACGGACGGCAGCCTCGCCTGGGACCACGGCATATCCGGCACCGTCACCATCACCTACACCGGCGGCAGCACGGCCGAGCTGATGCGCAAGCTCGGTACGACGTCGATGGAGGCCCGCTATCTGCCCGACGCCTACTACGCGAAGATGAGCGACACGTTCGCCGCGCAGACGGGCGGCAAGCACTGGATCCGGTACGGGTACGGCGACCTGGCCTCCGTCGCCGGCGGCTCGGGCGCCCTGCTCAAGGACCAGATGCAGAACACCACGCCCAACAAGTCGGTGCAGATGCTGCTGGCCTCCGGGGACGTGCGGAAGGTCGGCGAGGAGACGGTCGACGGGCAGGCCACCACCCACTACGCGGGCACCGTGGACGTGGCCGACCTGGCCGGGCGGAGCAGCACCCTCACGGCGGGCCAGCTGGCCGCCCTGAAGAAGCAGCTCACCCAGGCCGGCGTCAGCACCGAGACCGTCGACATCTGGGTCAACGGCCAGGACCTGCTGGTCAAGAAGACCGAGAAGGCCGCCACGGCGACCGGCACGATGACCCAGACCGCGCACTACAGCGACTACGGCGTGAAGGTCAGCGCAGACAAGCCCCCGGCCGGTGACACCGAGGACTTCAAGACGCTGCTCAAGCAGCAGGGCGCGACCGGGCTGACCTCCTGAGCCGTCCGTGGCCGGGGACCGATTTGCTTGACGGTGCACAGGTCCCGTACTCTCCTACAGAAGCCAAAGACCGCTGGTCGTTGCCGTCCACTCGGAAGAGTGTGCGGTGGCCGAAGGATCCGCTGAACCGCGGACGACCCGCGCAGGTGACTGTGGAAGTGCTCCCGGAGCCGTATGCGTCGCGCATGTGATTTCGGTCGAGCTACGCCCCGTGCGCCTGCGCCGGGGCGTTTCGTTTTCCCCAGCCCCTTCTGAGCGGTCCTCATCACCCGGAAGGAGGCCGACGCTCTATGGCAAGGCCCGACAAGGCTGCCGCGGTAGCCGAGCTGACGGAGCAGTTCCGCAGCTCGAACGCCGCCGTGCTGACCGAGTACCGGGGTCTCACCGTGGCGCAGCTCAAGACGCTGCGCCGGTCGCTCGGTGAGAACGCCCAGTACGCCGTGGTGAAGAACACGCTGACCAAGATTGCGGCCAACGAGGCCGGGATCTCCACGCTCGACGACCTGTTCAACGGTCCGACGGCGGTCGCCTTCATCACCGGTGACCCGGTGACGTCGGCGAAGGGTCTTCGTGACTTCGCCAAGGACAACCCGAACCTCGTCATCAAGGGCGGTGTCCTTGACGGCAAGGCGCTGTCCGCCGACGAGATCAAGAAGCTTGCGGACCTCGAGTCCCGCGAGGTTCTGCTCGCCAAGCTGGCGGGCGCCCTGAAGGGCAAGCAGACGCAGGCTGCTCAGGTCTTCCAGGCGCTCCCCTCGAAGTTCGTCCGCACCGCGGAGGCGCTTCGTGCCAAGCAGGCCGAGCAGGGCGGTGCCGAGTAACTCGGCTCGCGAAATGACCGCCGCCTGAGGCACACCGCCCGAGGCAGTGGTCGTAGCGGGCCGAACGTACGCCCGCCAGACATGTACATACGGCACCAGCCGAATTAGTGGAAGGAAAGCCATCGTGGCTCTCACCCAGGACGAACTGCTCGCCGAGTTCGAGACGATGACCCTGATCCAGCTCTCCGAGTTCGTGAAGGCGTTCGAGGAGAAGTTCGACGTCACCGCCGCCGCCGCGGTTGCCGTCGCGGGTCCGGCCGGTCCGGCCGCCCCGGCCGAGGCCGCTGAGGAGCAGGACGAGTTCGACGTCATCCTCACCGGTGCCGGCGACAAGAAGATCCAGGTCATCAAGGTCGTGCGTGAGCTGACCTCCCTCGGCCTGAAGGAGGCCAAGGACCTCGTGGACGGCGCCCCGAAGCCCGTCCTCGAGAAGGTCGCCAAGGAGGCCGCCGAGAAGGCCGCCGAGTCCCTCAAGGGCGCCGGCGCCTCCGTCGAGGTCAAGTAACACCTCCGAGGTCGTACAGACCTCTGTGTGCTGAAACACCCCCTCGGGGGCTGTAACGCGCAGACCGCGAAGAGCGATCATCCATCCGGGTGGTCGCTCTTCGGCGTTACCGGGAGGCCGACCACGGTTGCCTTGCACCTGTGACGGCGGGGGGTATGGTGATCTTCGTCGTGTCTCCGGCGCACCGGGTTTGCGCAGAGGGGCCTTGACGAACCGCACGCAGCGCGCAATTCTCAGGACGCGTCGCCAGAACGGTCCGAATCCGAGGCATGGATCGGCGACGAAGAGGGCAGTATCAACGTGCGTTGAGGGCAGGCATGACGCAGGCGTTGACGATGAAGAGGGTCTCAGAAAATGGGGACTGGACATCAGTGTGCCAAGTGGCTACACTGACCCTTTGCGCTGCCTGTTAGCCTTCCCCTGCCCGTCACCAGGGGTCTGCCCTCACCCGAATGCCGACGACCGGACCTCCTCTGAACTGGGGTTTCTGTCTCTGTGTCCGGGAAGGGACCGGGGAGCGCGTAGTGAGTCCGAGCCCTCGGAAGGACCCCCTCTTGGCCGCCTCGCGCACTGCCTCGAACGCGAATATGAACAACGGCGCCAGCACTGCCCCGCTGCGCATCTCCTTTGCAAAGATCAAGGAGCCTCTCGAGGTTCCCAACCTGCTCGCGCTGCAGACCGAGAGCTTTGACTGGCTGCTCGGGAACACCGCCTGGCAGAGTCGGGTCGAGGAGGCTCTGGAGTCCGGTCAGGACGTCCCCACCAAGTCCGGTCTGGAGGAGATCTTCGAGGAGATCTCCCCGATCGAGGACTTCTCCGGGTCGATGTCGCTGACGTTCCGCGACCACCGCTTCGAGCCGCCGAAGAACAGCATCGACGAGTGCAAGGAGCGCGACTTCACGTACGCCGCCCCGCTCTTCGTCACGGCCGAGTTCACCAACAACGAGACCGGCGAGATCAAGTCCCAGACGGTCTTCATGGGCGACTTCCCGCTCATGACGCACAAGGGCACCTTCGTGATCAACGGCACCGAGCGTGTCGTGGTGTCGCAGCTGGTCCGCTCGCCCGGTGTCTACTTCGACTCCTCCATCGACAAGACGTCCGACAAGGACATCTTCTCCGCCAAGATCATCCCGTCCCGGGGTGCCTGGCTGGAGATGGAGATCGACAAGCGCGACATGGTCGGTGTCCGTATCGACCGCAAGCGCAAGCAGTCCGTGACCGTCCTCCTGAAGGCGCTCGGCTGGACCACCGAGCAGATCCTCGAGGAGTTCGGCGAGTACGAGTCGATGCGCGCCACCCTGGAGAAGGACCACACCCAGGGCCAGGACGACGCGCTGCTCGACATCTACCGCAAGCTGCGTCCGGGCGAGCCCCCCACGCGTGAGGCCGCGCAGACGCTCCTGGAGAACCTGTACTTCAACCCCAAGCGCTACGACCTCGCCAAGGTCGGCCGCTACAAGGTCAACAAGAAGCTGGGTGCGGAGGCTCCGCTGGACGCGGGCGTCCTGACCGTCGAGGACGTCATCTCGACGATCAAGTACCTGGTGAAGCTGCACGCCGGCGAGACCGAGACCGTCGGTGACAGCGGCGTGAGCATCGTCGTCGAGACCGACGACATCGACCACTTCGGTAACCGTCGTCTGCGCAGCGTCGGCGAGCTCATCCAGAACCAGGTCCGTACCGGTCTGGCCCGTATGGAGCGCGTCGTCCGTGAGCGCATGACGACCCAGGACGTCGAGGCGATCACGCCGCAGACCCTGATCAACATCCGGCCGGTCGTCGCCTCCATCAAGGAGTTCTTCGGCACCAGCCAGCTGTCCCAGTTCATGGACCAGAACAACCCGCTGTCGGGTCTCACCCACAAGCGCCGTCTGTCGGCTCTTGGCCCGGGTGGTCTCTCCCGTGAGCGGGCCGGCTTCGAGGTCCGTGACGTGCACCCGTCGCACTACGGCCGTATGTGCCCGATCGAGACCCCCGAAGGCCCGAACATCGGTCTGATCGGCTCGCTCGCCTCCTACGGTCGCGTCAACGCGTTCGGTTTCGTCGAGACCCCGTACCGCAAGGTCGTCGACGGCCAGGTCACCGACGAGGTGGACTACCTGACCGCCGACGAGGAGGACCGGTTCGTCATCGCGCAGGCCAACGCCGGCCTCAACGACGACATGCGCTTCTCCGAGGCCCGGGTGCTCGTCCGCCGCCGTGGCGGCGAGGTCGACTACGTCGCCGGTGACGACGTGGACTACATGGACGTCTCGCCGCGCCAGATGGTGTCGGTCGCGACCGCCATGATCCCGTTCCTGGAGCACGACGACGCCAACCGTGCCCTCATGGGCGCGAACATGATGCGGCAGGCCGTGCCGCTGATCAAGAGCGAGTCCCCGCTCGTCGGCACCGGCATGGAGTACCGCTCCGCCGTCGACGCCGGCGACGTGGTCAAGGCCGAGAAGGCGGGTGTGGTCCAGGAGGTCTCCGCGGACTACATCACCACCGCCAACGACGACGGCACGTACATCACGTACCGCCTGGCCAAGTTCGCCCGCTCCAACCAGGGCACCTCGGTCAACCAGAAGGTCATCGTCGACGAGGGCGACCGGATCATCGAGGGCCAGGTCCTGGCCGACGGCCCGGCCACCGAGAACGGCGAGATGGCCCTCGGCAAGAACCTGCTCGTGGCGTTCATGCCGTGGGAGGGTCACAACTACGAGGACGCGATCATCCTGTCGCAGCGCCTCGTGCAGGACGACGTCCTCTCCTCGATCCACATCGAGGAGCACGAGGTCGACGCCCGTGACACCAAGCTGGGCCCCGAGGAGATCACCCGGGACATCCCGAACGTCTCCGAGGAGGTCCTCGCCGACCTCGACGAGCGCGGCATCATCCGGATCGGTGCCGAGGTCGTCGCCGGCGACATCCTCGTCGGCAAGGTCACGCCCAAGGGTGAGACCGAGCTGACGCCGGAGGAGCGCCTGCTCCGTGCGATCTTCGGTGAGAAGGCCCGTGAGGTCCGTGACACCTCGCTGAAGGTGCCGCACGGCGAGATCGGCAAGATCATCGGTGTGCGCGTCTTCGACCGCGAGGAGGGCGACGAGCTGCCGCCGGGCGTGAACCAGCTGGTCCGCGTCTACGTCGCGCAGAAGCGCAAGATCACCGACGGCGACAAGCTCGCCGGCCGGCACGGCAACAAGGGTGTCATCTCCAAGATCCTGCCGATCGAGGACATGCCGTTCCTGGAGGACGGCACCCCGGTCGACATCATCCTCAACCCGCTCGGTGTGCCGTCCCGAATGAACCCGGGACAGGTCCTGGAGATCCACCTCGGTTGGCTCGCCAGCCGCGGCTGGGACGTCTCCGGCCTCGCCGAGGACTGGGCCCAGCGGCTCCAGGTCATCGGCGCCGACCAGGTCGCCCCGCGCACCAACGTCGCGACCCCGGTCTTCGACGGTGCCCGCGAGGACGAGCTGGCGGGTCTGCTGCAGCACACCATCCCGAACCGCGACGGCGACCGCCTGGTGCAGCCGACCGGCAAGGCGCGGCTGTTCGACGGCCGCTCCGGTGAGCCGTTCCCGGACCCGATCTCCATCGGCTACATGTACATCCTGAAGCTGCACCACCTGGTCGACGACAAGCTGCACGCCCGGTCGACCGGCCCGTACTCGATGATCACCCAGCAGCCGCTGGGTGGTAAGGCGCAGTTCGGTGGCCAGCGCTTCGGCGAGATGGAGGTGTGGGCGCTGGAGGCTTACGGCGCCGCGTACGCCCTCCAGGAGCTGCTCACCATCAAGTCCGACGACGTCACCGGCCGCGTGAAGGTCTACGAGGCCATCGTCAAGGGCGAGAACATCCCCGAGCCCGGCATCCCCGAGTCCTTCAAGGTCCTCATCAAGGAGATGCAGTCGCTCTGCCTGAACGTGGAGGTGCTGTCCAGCGACGGTATGTCCATCGAGATGCGTGACACCGACGAGGACGTCTTCCGCGCGGCGGAGGAGCTCGGCATCGACCTGTCCCGGCGCGAGCCGAGCAGCGTCGAAGAGGTCTGACGGGAGTCCGGCGGGCCCCTGAGCCATCAGGGCCCGCCGACCCCCAGGCCCCCGTTTCAGACCTGAAGACTCACAACCCTGAGAGGGATTGACGCATAGTGCTCGACGTCAACTTCTTCGACGAGCTCCGGATCGGCCTGGCCACCGCGGACGACATCCGTCAGTGGAGCCACGGCGAGGTCAAGAAGCCCGAGACGATCAACTACCGCACCCTCAAGCCGGAAAAGGACGGGCTCTTCTGCGAGAAGATCTTCGGCCCCACCCGGGACTGGGAGTGCTACTGCGGCAAGTACAAGCGCGTCCGCTTCAAGGGCATCATCTGTGAGCGCTGCGGCGTCGAGGTGACCCGCGCCAAGGTGCGCCGTGAGCGGATGGGCCACATCGAGCTGGCCGCGCCCGTCACGCACATCTGGTACTTCAAGGGTGTCCCGAGCCGGCTGGGCTACCTGCTCGACCTGGCTCCCAAGGACCTCGAGAAGGTCATCTACTTCGCGGCGTACATGATCACGTTCGTCGACGAGGAGCGCCGCACCCGCGACCTGCCCTCCCTGGAGGCGCACGTCTCCGTGGAGCGCCAGCAGGTCGAGAACCGCCGGGACGCCGACCTGGAAGCCCGCGCCAAGAAGCTGGAAAGCGACCTGGCCGAGCTGGAGGCCGAGGGCGCCAAGGCCGACGTGCGCCGCAAGGTGCGCGAGGGTGCCGAGCGTGAGATGAAGCAGCTGCGCGACCGTTCGCAGCGCGAGATCGACCGCCTCGACGAGGTGTGGACCCGCTTCAAGAACCTCAAGGTCCAGGACCTGGAGGGCGACGAGCTCCTCTACCGCGAGCTGCGTGACCGCTTCGGCACGTACTTCGACGGCTCGATGGGTGCCGCGGCGCTGCAGAAGCGTCTGGAGTCCTTCGACCTCGACGAGGAGGCCGAGAGGCTCCGCGAGATCATCCGCACCGGCAAGGGCCAGAAGAAGACCCGTGCGCTCAAGCGCCTCAAGGTCGTCTCCGCGTTCCTGCAGACCAGCAACAGCCCCAAGGGCATGGTGCTCGACTGCGTGCCGGTCATCCCGCCGGACCTCCGCCCGATGGTGCAGCTGGACGGTGGCCGCTTCGCGACCTCCGACCTGAACGACCTGTACCGCCGTGTGATCAACCGCAACAACCGCCTGAAGCGGCTTCTCGACCTCGGTGCGCCCGAGATCATCGTGAACAACGAGAAGCGCATGCTCCAGGAGGCGGTCGACGCCCTCTTCGACAACGGCCGTCGTGGCCGCCCGGTCACGGGCCCCGGCAACCGTCCGCTGAAGTCCCTCAGCGACATGCTGAAGGGCAAGCAGGGTCGTTTCCGTCAGAACCTGCTCGGCAAGCGAGTCGACTACTCGGCGCGTTCCGTCATCGTCGTCGGCCCGCAGCTGAAGCTGCACCAGTGCGGTCTGCCCAAGGCCATGGCGCTGGAGCTCTTCAAGCCGTTCGTGATGAAGCGCCTGGTCGACCTGAACCACGCGCAGAACATCAAGTCCGCCAAGCGCATGGTGGAGCGCGGCCGCACCGTCGTGTACGACGTCCTCGAAGAGGTCATCGCCGAGCACCCGGTGCTGCTGAACCGTGCGCCCACCCTGCACCGCCTCGGCATCCAGGCCTTCGAGCCGCAGCTGGTCGAGGGCAAGGCCATCCAGATCCACCCGCTCGTCTGCACCGCGTTCAACGCGGACTTCGACGGTGACCAGATGGCCGTGCACCTGCCGCTGTCCGCGGAGGCGCAGGCCGAGGCCCGCATCCTGATGCTGTCCTCGAACAACATCCTCAAGCCCGCCGACGGCCGTCCGGTGACGATGCCGACCCAGGACATGGTCCTCGGTCTGTTCTTCCTGACGACCGACGGCGAGATGCGCAACGTCAAGGGCGAGGGCCGTGCGTTCGGCTCGGCGGCCGAGGCGATCATGGCCTTCGACGCGGGCGAGCTCTCGCTCCAGTCGAAGATCGACATCCGCTTCCCGGTGGGCACCATCCCGCCGCGCGGCTGGACCCCGCCGGCCGCGGAAGAGGGCGAGCCGGAGTACCAGACCGGTGACAGCTTCCGTCTGAGGACCACGCTCGGCCGTGCGCTCTTCAACGAGCTGCTGCCCGAGGACTACCCGTTCGTCGACTACGAGGTCGGCAAGAAGCAGCTCTCCGAGATCGTCAACGACCTCGCGGAGCGCTACCCGAAGGTCATCGTGGCGGCGACGCTCGACAACCTGAAGGCGTCCGGCTTCTACTGGGCGACCCGTTCCGGCGTCACCGTCGCGATCTCCGACGTCGTCGTTCCCGAGGCGAAGAAGGCGATCGTCGCCGGCTACGAGGCCAAGGACGAGAAGGTCCAGAAGCAGTACGAGCGCGGTCTGATCACCAAGGACGAGCGCACGCAGGAGCTCATCCAGATCTGGACCCAGGCGACCAACGAGGTCGCCGAGGCGATGAACGAGAACTTCCCGAAGACCAACCCGATCTTCATGATGGTGAACTCGGGTGCACGAGGCAACATGATGCAGATGCGTCAGATCGCCGGTATGCGTGGTCTGGTGTCGAACGCGAAGAACGAGACGATCCCGCGTCCGATCAAGGCGTCGTTCCGTGAGGGTCTGTCCGTGCTGGAGTACTTCATCTCCACGCACGGTGCCCGTAAGGGTCTGGCGGACACCGCCCTGCGTACCGCCGACTCGGGTTACCTCACCCGTCGTCTGGTCGACGTCTCCCAGGACGTCATCATCCGCGAGGAGGACTGCGGCACCGAGCGCGGCCTCAAGCTGCACATCGCGGAGGTCGGCGCGGACGGCGTGCTGCGCAAGGCGGACAACGTCGAGACCAGCGTGTACGCCCGTGCGCTGGCCGAGGACATCGTCGTCGACGGCGTGGTGCTGGCCCCGGCCAACACCGACCTCGGTGACGTGCTCATCGACGAGCTGGTCGCCCGTGGCGTCTCCGAGGTCAAGACCCGTTCGGTCCTGACCTGTGAGTCCGCCGTCGGCACCTGCGCCATGTGCTACGGCCGCTCGCTGGCCACCGGCAAGCTGGTCGACATCGGTGAGGCGGTCGGCATCATCGCCGCCCAGTCCATCGGTGAGCCCGGTACCCAGCTGACGATGCGTACCTTCCACACCGGTGGTGTGGCCGGTGACGACATCACCCAGGGTCTGCCGCGTGTCGTCGAGCTCTTCGAGGCCCGTACCCCGAAGGGTGTCGCCCCGATCTCCGAGGCCCAGGGCCGCGTGCGGATCGAGGAGACCGAGAAGACCAAGAAGATCGTCGTCACCCCGGACGACGGCAGCGACGAGATGGCCTACCCCATCTCGAAGCGTGCCCGTCTCCTGGTCAGCGAGGGCGAGCACGTCGAGGTGGGCCAGAAGCTCACCGTGGGTGCCACCAACCCGCACGACGTGCTGCGCATCCTGGGTCAGCGTGCCGTCCAGGTCCACCTGGTCGGCGAGGTCCAGAAGGTGTACAACTCGCAGGGTGTGTCGATCCACGACAAGCACATCGAGATCATCATCCGGCAGATGCTGCGCCGCGTGACGATCATCGAGTCCGGCGACGCCGAGCTGCTGCCCGGCGAGCTGGTCGAGCGCTCGAAGTTCGAGCACGAGAACCGTCGTGTGGTCCAGGAGGGCGGTCACCCGGCTTCGGGTCGTCCGCAGCTCATGGGTATCACCAAGGCCTCGCTGGCGACGGAGTCCTGGCTGTCGGCCGCCTCCTTCCAGGAGACGACCCGAGTTCTGACGGACGCGGCGATCAACGCCAAGTCCGACAGCCTCATCGGCCTCAAGGAGAACGTCATCATCGGTAAGCTCATCCCGGCCGGTACGGGTCTGTCCCGCTACCGCAACATCCGGGTCGAGCCGACCGAGGAGGCCAAGGCCGCGATGTACTCGGCCGTCGGCTACGACGACATCGACTACTCGCCGTTCGGCACCGGCTCCGGCCAGGCCGTCCCGCTGGAGGACTACGACTACGGTCCGTACAACCAGTAAGCGAGCATGAGCCGAAGGGCGGTCACCCCGTTTCGTACGGGGTGACCGCCCTTCGGCGTTGTACCGGCCGCCGGTGTCGTTCTGGTTGGGGGGAGGGGAGCGAGGCGCTCTCGGCGGCGACGGCGAGGACGAGCGGAGTCGTGGCCGAAGAGGCTGTAATTTCGCGTTGCGTCCTGTGAACGTGAGGGGTAATTCCTTGACCTTCGGCAGAGCGCTTTCGGCGGTCACAAAGATGGCCGGTTTACTGAAAACTCCTTCATGGGGGGGGGCACGTCCTTCCAGTTCTGGATCGCCTCCATCTCGATGGCTGGATAGGCCTCAAAATTGCCTGATGTCCCAAAGATTCCTTTCCTGGCTGGCGGTGTTGCGGAGGGAGTTCGCCTTGTCCCGGCTCTCCCCCTCCGCTATTCTCTCAAATGATCACCGAGATACGTGGGGGCGGAGAATGAGGGTCTGGTACTTCTTTATTTCTGTAGGGCTCTTTACTGTTTCGGCGATTTCTTTCTTTGTTTCTTTCGCGACATGGGAAAGTGCTCGAAGGGTCCCGGAATTCCCGTCGAGGCCGCTGCGAGTTGCGGTGTCCGCCGGAGTGGGCGTGGCACTCCTGGGGCTCTCTGTATTCCTGCTCACGCTCTGAGCGCCGGGCGGCCAAGGTGGCGCTGGCCTCGGGCTTTGCTCCTGCCGGTTGCGATTGCGTCGGCGCTGGTATTCCTGGGGCTGGGAATGTTCGGACTGCGGGACGTGTGGATCCTCGCCATCGGCGAGGCTATTTATCGGGATGAAGTCAGTGTCGTCTACGTGACGTGCGTACCCGATTTCCGATCCGGTGTTCAAGGACATCTGCCGGGGCTGGATCAGGAAAGGGCGCCTGCCGTCGCTGCTGTCACGATCGGCAGGGCGAAGAGTGACTGGAATGCGATGCCCGCGCGAGAGCCGAAGGGCGCGATGGCGGCTTCGGGGCCGTGATCAGGGCCCAGATCTCCTCGCCGGCTGCGGGCCCAGAACGAAAAGTGCCCGGGACCGTGACGCGGGCTGTCGAGTCGGCCGCCAGGAAGCCGGCGTCGCCCCCGGTCTACGGAATTCCCAGCTCGAAGATCACGTAGTGCGCGTACCACCCCGACGCCACCGCCGCCGTGGCGAAGAACACCAGCAGGCTCGGCCACTTCAGGCGCGCCATCGCCGTCGCCGGAGCGAGCAGCAGCGGGAAGACGGGGAGCAGGTAGCGCGGGGTGTTGCCGAACATCTGCTGGGTGCCGAGGATCGTCACGATCGAGGCGAGGGTGTACGCCGTCAGCACCAGGGGTGGCCGTTTCCGCAGCAGGAGCGCGACGAGGAACGGCAGCGCCACCACCACCTGCACGGCGATCAGGTCCGGGACCGAGTAGGCGAAGAGGTAGTCGCCGTGCCCCACCGCCACGTTCCGCAGCACGTCCAGGGTGTACGCGCCGAAGTCGAAGTAGTGGGCCCAGGCCTCGCGCTGGAGCGAGAAGTACGCCCCTGGGGCGCCCATCGACCAGCCGACCCAGCCGATGTAGGTGAGCAGGCCGAGGGGCGCGGCGACCGCCGCGTACAGCGGGGCCGCTACGCCCTGCTCCCGCCGGCTGTCCCGGCGCACCAGCGTCACCAGCGCGGCCAGGCCGACCGCGCCGATCAGCACGGCCGCCGTGGGGCGGCTCAGGCCGGACAGGAAGGCGAGCAGGCCCGCCGTCACCCAGCGGCGTTTCATCACCGCGTGGCAGGTCCAGGCGGCGATCGCCACGAACAGGGACTCCGTGTAGACCGCCCACTCGACGCCGGCGGCGGGGGCCACGGCCCACAGGCCGGCCGCGACGGTGCCGGCCCGGGCGCCGGCGAGCAGCGAGACCACGGCGTAGATGCCGGCCGCCGCCACGAACGAGCACACCACCGAGACCGCGATCGCCGCGCCGTACAGACCGAGGCCGGTGACTTCCGAGACGGCCCGGACCAGCCCCGGGTACAGGGGGAAGAACGCGACCGAGTTCTGCTCCGCGCTGAACTGGCCGCCCGGAGCGAGGGGCTGGAGGGGGCCGGGGTGATAGCCCTTCTGCGCGACCTGGAGGTACCACCAGCCGTCCCAGGTGGACAGGACGTCCCACCAGTGGGCGCCGCCGCCGAAGCGGGGGTCCTTGTGCCGGTAGTCACCGGCGGACGTCAGCAGCCAGGCGAAGACGAGGAGGCCGGTGAGCTTGGCGGCGCCGTAGAGGGCGAGGGGCGGGAGGTAGGGTCGGGCGGCCGGGGGTAGGCGGGGGCGCGGCGCAGGCTCGGCAGTGGTCGCAGTGTTGCTCTGAGCTGTGCTCATGCGTGAATCCCCCTGAAGAACGCCGATGGAAGTGCCGCGCGTGGTCCTCGGGCGGCCGCGGGTCCGTCGTGGCTGGTCGCGCAGTTCCCCACGCCCCCTGCGGGCGCGGCGCTGGGGACCGGCGATCAGAAGATCTGATCAGCGTCGCACAGCTGTGAATCCGATCGGCGTCAGCTCGCGCCGCTCTCCGTTCGCGTGTCGTTCGTCTCCGTGGTATATCGGAAGGCGTCTCAAAACCCCAGCTCACGCCCCCCGCAACCGGTCCCCCTTCTTTTGTTTTGACCGGAGTGAATGCGCTGGGTACGCTCAGACCTTGTGCCTGGGGTGTGCCCTGATCCTCGTGCGTGCCTTCAAACCGCACCGGAGTGACGAAGCGGCCACCGCGATCCGCGTCCCTTCTGCCTCGCGGCAGGGGTCCACGGAATCCGACACACCCGACCGCGTGGGTCGGCGACGTTCCAGGTTAGCTTCACCATCGGCACACAGAAACCGGAGAAGTAGTGCCTACGATCCAGCAGCTGGTCCGCAAGGGCCGGCAGGACAAGGTCGAGAAGAACAAGACCCCCGCACTCGAGGGCTCCCCTCAGCGCCGGGGCGTCTGCACGCGTGTGTTCACGACCACCCCGAAGAAGCCGAACTCGGCCCTGCGTAAGGTCGCGCGTGTGCGTCTGACCAGCGGGATCGAGGTCACCGCTTACATTCCGGGTGAGGGACACAACCTGCAGGAGCACTCCATCGTGCTCGTGCGCGGCGGCCGTGTGAAGGACCTGCCCGGTGTTCGCTACAAGATCATCCGCGGCTCGCTTGACACCCAGGGTGTCAAGAACCGCAAGCAGGCCCGCAGCCGCTACGGCGCCAAGAAGGAGAAGTAAGAATGCCTCGTAAGGGCCCCGCCCCGAAGCGCCCGGTCATCATCGACCCGGTCTACGGTTCTCCTCTTGTCACCTCCCTGATCAACAAGGTGCTGCTGAACGGCAAGCGCTCCACCGCCGAGCGCATCGTGTACGGCGCCATGGAGGGCCTGCGCGAGAAGACCAGCAACGACCCGGTCATCACGCTGAAGCGCGCGCTGGAGAACATCAAGCCGACCCTCGAGGTCAAGTCCCGCCGTGTCGGTGGTGCGACGTACCAGGTTCCGATCGAGGTCAAGCCCGGTCGCGCCAACACCCTCGCGCTGCGCTGGCTCGTCGGCTACTCCCGCGCCCGTCGCGAGAAGACCATGACCGAGCGTCTGCTCAACGAGCTTCTCGACGCTTCGAACGGCCTCGGTGCGGCCGTCAAGAAGCGCGAGGACACGCACAAGATGGCCGAGTCCAACAAGGCCTTCGCGCACTACCGCTGGTAGTCGCTACCCCCATCGAGACCGAGAGAAGACCGAAGCCTTATGGCTACCACTTCACTTGACCTGGCCAAGGTCCGCAACATCGGGATCATGGCCCACATCGACGCGGGCAAGACGACCACCACCGAGCGGATCCTGTTCTACACCGGCGTTTCGTACAAGATCGGTGAGGTCCACGACGGCGCTGCCACCATGGACTGGATGGAGCAGGAGCAGGAGCGTGGCATCACGATCACCTCTGCTGCCACCACCTGTCACTGGCCGCTCGAAGACGTCGACCACACCATCAACATCATCGACACCCCGGGCCACGTCGACTTCACCGTCGAGGTGGAGCGCTCCCTGCGCGTGCTCGACGGTGCCGTGACGGTGTTCGATGGCGTCGCCGGTGTCGAGCCGCAGTCCGAGACGGTGTGGCGTCAGGCGGACCGCTACGGCGTGCCGCGTATCTGCTTCGTCAACAAGCTCGACCGGACCGGTGCCGAGTTCCACCGCTGCGTCGACATGATCAGCAGTCGCCTGGGCGCCACGCCGATCGTCATGCAGCTCCCGATCGGTGCCGAGGCCGACTTCAAGGGCGTCGTCGACCTGGTCACGATGAAGGCGCTCGTGTGGTCCGCCGAGGCGGAGAAGGGCGAGATGTACGACGTCGTCGACATCCCGGCCACCCACACCGAGGCTGCCGAGGAGTACCGCGGCAAGCTCGTCGAGACCGTCGCCGAGAACGACGACGAGATCATGGAGCTGTTCCTGGAGGGCCAGGAGCCTTCCGTGGAGCAGCTGTACGCCGCGATCCGTCGTATCACCATCGCGTCCGGCAAGTCCGACGGCGTCACCGTCACCCCGGTGTTCTGCGGTACCGCGTTCAAGAACAAGGGCGTCCAGCCCCTGCTCGACGCGGTCGTGCGCTACCTGCCCTCCCCCCTGGACGTCGAGGCCATCGAAGGCCACGACGTGAAGGACCCGGAGGTCGTGGTCAAGCGCAAGCCGTCCGACGAGGAGCCGCTGTCCGCGCTGGCGTTCAAGATCATGAGCGACCCGCACCTCGGCAAGCTCACCTTCGTCCGGGTCTACTCGGGCCGCCTGGAGTCCGGCAGCGCCGTGCTGAACTCCGTCAAGGGCAAGAAGGAGCGCATCGGCAAGATCTACCGCATGCACGCGAACAAGCGTGAGGAGATCGAGTCGGTGGGCGCCGGCGACATCATCGCCGTCATGGGTCTGAAGCAGACCACGACCGGTGAGACGCTGTGCGACGACAAGCAGCCGGTGATCCTGGAGTCCATGGACTTCCCGGCGCCGGTCATCCAGGTCGCCATCGAGCCCAAGTCCAAGGGTGACCAGGAGAAGCTGGGTGTCGCCATCCAGCGTCTCGCGGAGGAGGACCCCTCCTTCCAGGTTCACTCGGACGAGGAGACCGGCCAGACCATCATCGGTGGTATGGGCGAGCTGCACCTCGAGGTGCTGGTCGACCGTATGCGCCGTGAGTTCCGGGTCGAGGCCAACGTCGGCAAGCCGCAGGTCGCGTACCGCGAGACGATCCGTCAGGCCGTCGACCGCGTCGACTACACCCACAAGAAGCAGACCGGTGGTACCGGTCAGTTCGCCAAGGTGCAGATCGCGATCGAGCCGATCGAGGGCGGCGACGCGTCGTACGAGTTCGTGAACAAGGTGACCGGTGGTCGTATCCCGAAGGAGTACATCCCTTCGGTCGACGCCGGTGCGCAGGAGGCCATGCAGTTCGGCATCCTCGCCGGCTACGAGATGACCGGTGTCCGCGTCACGCTCCTCGACGGTGGCTACCACGAGGTCGACTCCTCCGAGCTCGCCTTCAAGATCGCCGGCTCGCAGGCCTTCAAGGAGGCCGCGCGCAAGGCCAAGCCCGTGCTCCTCGAGCCGATGATGGCCGTCGAGGTCACCACGCCCGAGGACTACATGGGTGAGGTCATCGGCGACATCAACTCCCGCCGTGGTCAGATCCAGGCCATGGAGGAGCGGGCCGGTGCCCGCGTCGTGAAGGGCCTCGTGCCCCTCTCGGAGATGTTCGGTTACGTCGGCGACCTGCGCAGCAAGACGTCCGGCCGGGCCAGCTACTCCATGCAGTTCGACTCCTACGCCGAGGTTCCGCGGAACGTCGCCGAGGAGATCATCGCGAAGGCCAAGGGCGAGTAAGTACCGCGTTCAACGCGGCGCACACACACGCCTTAGGCTTGACCCCGGAGCCTCACGGGTCGTTCCTCCACATTCGTGGCGGTACGGCCCGGGGCCCGGGACCCAACAGCAAAGATCACCTGGCGCCGACTGAACCCAGGCGTACAGAACCACTCCACAGGAGGACCCCAGTGGCGAAGGCGAAGTTCGAGCGGACTAAGCCGCACGTCAACATCGGCACCATCGGTCACATCGACCACGGTAAGACGACCCTCACGGCCGCCATTACCAAGGTGCTGCACGACGCGTACCCGGACCTGAACGAGGCGACCGCGTTCGACAACATCGACAAGGCGCCCGAGGAGCGTCAGCGCGGTATCACGATCTCCATCGCGCACGTCGAGTACCAGACGGAGACCCGTCACTACGCGCACGTCGACTGCCCCGGTCACGCGGACTACATCAAGAACATGATCACGGGTGCCGCGCAGATGGACGGCGCGATCCTGGTCGTGGCCGCCACCGACGGCCCGATGCCGCAGACCAAGGAGCACGTCCTCCTGGCCCGCCAGGTCGGCGTTCCGTACATCGTCGTCGCCCTGAACAAGGCCGACATGGTGGACGACGAGGAGATCATGGAGCTCGTCGAGCTCGAGGTCCGTGAGCTCCTCTCCGAGTACGAGTTCCCGGGCGACGACCTGCCGGTCGTCAAGGTCTCCGCGCTCAAGGCTCTCGAGGGCGACCCGGAGTGGACCCAGACCGTCCTCGACCTGATGAAGGCCGTCGACGAGTCCATCCCGCAGCCCGAGCGTGACGTCGACAAGCCGTTCCTGATGCCGATCGAGGACGTCTTCACGATCACCGGTCGTGGCACCGTCGTCACCGGTCGTATCGAGCGTGGTGTCCTCAAGGTCAACGAGACCGTCGACATCATCGGCATCAAGACCGAGAAGACCACCACCACGGTCACCGGCATCGAGATGTTCCGCAAGCTGCTCGACGAGGGCCAGGCCGGTGAGAACGTCGGTCTGCTCCTCCGTGGCATCAAGCGCGAGGACGTCGAGCGCGGCCAGGTCATCATCAAGCCGGGCTCGGTCACCCCGCACACCGAGTTCGAGGCGCAGGCCTACATCCTGTCCAAGGACGAGGGTGGCCGCCACACGCCGTTCTTCAACAACTACCGTCCGCAGTTCTACTTCCGTACGACGGACGTGACCGGCGTCGTGACCCTCCCCGAGGGCACCGAGATGGTCATGCCGGGTGACAACACCGAGATGAAGGTGGAGCTCATCCAGCCCGTCGCCATGGAAGAGGGCCTGAAGTTCGCCATCCGCGAGGGTGGCCGCACGGTCGGCGCCGGCCAGGTCACCAAGATCAACAAGTGATCTCGGCCCGCAAGGGCTGACCAGGCAGGTCTGAAGGGGCCCGTACGACTCCGGTCGTACGGGCCCCTTTGCCGTCCCGGCAACCCGCCACACCCGCGGGCGCCGGCTCGCGGGGCTCAGTGACCGGACCGCAACACCTGCACCGCCCGGTCGAACGCCGAGTCCCGTCCCTTCGTGAACTCCTCGTCCGTGAAGACCGGTTCGGTGATCTGCGGCGGGATCCCGGTCCCGTCGAAGGTCGTGCCGGTCCGGGTCAGGTACTCCTCGTTCGGGAGCCAGACGGCCATGCCGTTGGGGAGGGCTCGGGTCATGACGTCGGAGAAGACGCCCTGGGTCGGCTGCCCGATCCGGACCGTCCGCCCCGGCCGGTCGATCAGGGCCTGGGTGAACGTCTCGCCGGCGCTGACGGTGGAGCCGCCGGTGAGGAGGGCGACCGGGCCGGTGTAACCGGGGCCGTGGTACGGCGTGACCGGGATCGGCTCGGGGCGGGTGTGCGCGGTCGCGTCCCCCGGGTCGTTGCGGGCGCGCTTGGAGTAGGCGACGTACGGCGTGTCCGTGAGGCGCTGGGCGATGCGGATGCCGAGGGCGTCGGAGCCGCCGCCGTTGAGGCGGAGGTCGATGACCAGGCCGCGGAGGGCGCGGGTGCGGGCGGGGGTGAGGACGGTGTCGAGCGCCCGGTCGAGTTCGGCGAGCTGGGCGGTGTACGACGGGTCGTCGCGGTCGTACCCGTCGAAGCTCGCGATCCGGAGGTAGCCGAGGCCCCGCTGCTTCAGGTCGGCGTACGTGATGAGGCCGCCGGCGAAGTCCTGCCGGTGGGTGGCCTGGGCGAGGTCGCGTTCGACGACGAACTTCTTGACCTTGTCGTTGAGTTCCTCGGTGGGGACGACGGTGCCGGGCCTGGGCACGCCGTAGTGGCGGTCGCCGTCCAGGACGAGGACGTGCGCGTCGTGCAGCGGGGTGATCATGCGGCTGAAGATGTCGAAGAGCCGGGCTCGGGTGGTGTCCTGGTGGACCAGGGGCCGGTAGCGGTCGCGTACGGCGTGCCAGTCGATGCCCTTGGCGGCGAAGAAGGGGTAGTTCTCCTCGAACGACTGCCAGAAGACGTCGAAGGCGGCGCGGGGGTCGTCGGCCGCGGGCGGGCGGCTGCAGGCGGCGGGCAGGGAGCCGATCCGGCGCAGCTGCCGGTGTCCCACCGCGACGTCGACACCGAACCGGGCGTGTGCCCCGTCCGGGGCGGGCCGCACGGTGATGACGGCGCCCTCGACGTCGTACGTCCCCGGTTTCGGGGCCGCCGTGGCGAAGTACCCCTTCAGGCAGCTGACCGCGGTGGTCTGGTACTCCTGCACCCCGTGCCCGTCGATGGCGAGGACGGTCCCGTACCCGTCCATACGCCACAGCCCGGTGGCGCTGACGCCACCGGTCGAGCTGGTGGCGCTGGTGTCCGGTGCCGCCCCCACGGCCGGCACGGCGAGAGCGACGAGAAGAGCTGCGGTCCCGACGGCTTTTCGCACGATGGCGTCCTTCCCCCTGCACGCGACTGACGTTTCCGCCCTTCACGGTGACGGACGCCGAGGGCCCCCGACCATCCGGCAGACGGGTGGGCCGAGGGTGGGGACAGCCTCAGTGCAGCGAGGCGAACTCGGCGACGAGGCCGTAGGTGTCGTCGAGGTCGTCGAGGTCGTCGAGGGAGGTGTCGACCAGGGCCGCCATCCCAGGGTCGGCCGGTCCCGCTTCCCCTCCTCTTACGACTCGGGCTGCTCGAAGAGTTCGGCCGTGGTGGTGGCCGTGGCGGCGCGGGTCAGCCAGGTGGTGAGGGTGTCGTGGTCGTCGCAGGAGGTGATGCGGTCGCGGGCTTCGTCGCTGATGTCGACGCCACGGCCGCCGAGGACGACCAGGAGGGCTTCGGCGAGGCCTTCGGTCAGGCCTTCGGCGCGCAGGGCCTGGGCCGTCCGGGACTGGAAGATGGAGAGGTCGACGGCCATGAGATGCCTCCAGAGGTCCGCGGCCGGCGTCTTGCCCAGGCCTTGTTCGGTGAGCTCGATGTAGATGCTCGCGGTGTCTTCGTCGTCGGCCTGCAGGCCCTTCAGGGCGGCTGCCAGTGCTTTCAGTATGGCATCGGACTCCGGGGCACGGCTGTGCAGCGCGGAGGACAGCACCGCGAGGGAGATGTCCTTGGCGGCTGCTTCCGGCGTGTCGATGACGGGCACGACGTCCGGGCCCAGGACGAGCGGGCGCAGGGTGAGGGTGGGCCACTGCGGGGGCCCGAGGCTGACCTGTCGTGCCGCCCAGGCGGCCGTGTGCCTGTCCTGGCAGACGACCAGCAGCACCGCCGGCATCTTGTACTTGGCGTAGAGATACGCCAGGTAGTAGGCCCAGCTGGCGGGCTTGCCGGGGTCCCGACCTCCCTGCGCCTCCACGGCGAGGAGGAAGCTGCCGTCTTTCACCGTGTCGAGGCGGAGGAGGGTGTCCACCCGGCGTTCCAGGGGGTGGTTCTCCGTCAGGTCCGTGGGAAACGGTGAAGCCGAGACCGGATCGCTGAACGAGACACCGAGCGCCCTTACGGCTCGGGGGAAGAGCCCCGGATCCTGTTGGAAGATCCGGTGCATCGCTTCGTGCGGGGAGCTGACCATGAGGGGGAATCGGGGCCTCTCGTCGTAGTCGTACGGGCCTGGCTGGTCAGGCCGTTCTCTGCAGTGGTCGGTGGGTGCGGCAGTCTCGGCAGCGGCCGGGTTGTGCCGCGCGGAACGGGCGGTCGCAGCCGTCGCAGTCCTGGAAGGGGAGCGGACGCGGCGGGGCGGGCGGTGGTGGCGGTGGCAGGTACTCCGTGAGGCGGTGGGCCAGGAGGCCCGCCGGGTGGCGGAGCGGCTCGGCCGGGAGGCAGGACGTGAGGGTGCGGCGTACGGCATCGGGCGAAGCCCCGCGTTCCAGCCAGGCGTCGACGGCCGGGGCGAGCCGTCGTACCTCGCGTTCGGGGAGGAGCAGGCGGGGGTCGTCGTGGTGGAGGCGGGAGAGGAGGGTGGTGGCCGTGCGCTGCGGATCGGGCGTGCTGCGCGTGGGTTCTGGCAGAGGCGGCTTCGCCGGGCGGGGCGCCGGCGCCGGTGCCGGGGGATGTGTCCGGTCTGGGCGGGGCGCCCGATCCGGGCGGGGTGCCGGGGCCGTTGGCGGTGACGTTGGCGGCGTAAGCTCTCGTCCCTCCTCCGCCCCCGGCGGCCGGTTGTACGACACGGTCCGCGAGACCACCCGGCCGCTCGGCAGCCGCTCGCGTGTCCGGGACAGGTAGCCGTGGGCCTCCAGTTCGCGCAGCGCCGTCGCGATCCGTACCTCACCCTCCGGGAAACGCCCGGTCAGCGACTTGATGTCCACGCGGGCGCCGGTCGGCAGCGACTGGATGTGGCCGGCGAGGCCGATCGCGGTGAGGGAGAGTTCGCGGTGCTGGAGGAGGCGGTTGTCGACCACCGTGTACCGCGTGGTGAGCCGGACGTTGACGTGGGTCACCCCGTACGAGGGGTTCGACCCGGGAACGGCTGACCGGGCGCGCGAGGGCGCGCTAGTGTGCTGTGCATCCATCGGGAAGGTTGTGTCTTCCTAGGTGGTCAGGCCCTCGATCGGGATCGCTAGTCCCGGCCGGGGGCCGTCGTATGTGCGCGGGTGACCATCTGTCGCTCTCGCGATCACCCGGTGTTGTCGCGGCGAGCATATGCCGGGCAACCGGCACCGAATCCAGCCCAGTTGGCCATGTTCACTCCGGAGGGTGACGGGCGGCGGCGGGGAGGCGGGTGGGGTTGGGGAGGGGGATTTCCCTGGGTTTCTTGACTACTTGGCGGCGGGCGTCACCGTCTCGCGGCGGGCCGCGTGACGGTCAGTTCGGCCCAGACGGTCTTGCGGGGGCGGGGCCCGAGGGAGACGCCCCAGCGGTCGGCGAGGGCCTCGACGATCACCAGTCCGCGACCGTTCTCGTCCTCCCCGGAGGGGAGTTGCAGGCGCGGGTGGCGCTCCTCGCAGGTGTCCGTCACCTCGATGCGGACCGTGTTCCCGACGACGTACATCAACAGCCGGAAACCACGGCCCGCCGTCCGCCCGTGCGTCGCCGCGTTGGCCGCCAGTTCCGCGACGACGTGCGCCGCGTCCTCCGACGGCAGCCCCCAGGAGCGCAGTTGCTCGGTCGCCAGCAGCCGCGCCAGCCGGGCTCCTCTGCGTGTGGGTGACAGCAGCACGCTGAAGTTGCGGATCGGGCAGTCGAGGGGGGTGGAGATTTCCTGGTTCACGTCACTCAGCGTGGCCGCCTGTGCCTACCGTGAACAGTGACGGAGTCGTTGCGTACGGTCACTGTCCGCTGCTTGTCCGGTGCTGTCCGGGCTGTCGGACACGGTCGTACGGGTAGGGCGTCGTCGAGGCACGGTCGTACGACGGAGGGGTGCGGGATGAGCGTGGACGGCGCGGTGGGGCGGCTCAGGAGCGAGGCGGACGAGCCGGGTTGGGAGGTGGATCCCGATGACGAGTGGGGCGTCGCGGTCATCGCGACCGTCGGGCGGCAGCTGAAGCTGCGGCGGGAGGCGGTGGGGATGCGGGCCGCCGAGTTCGGGGAGGCGGTCGGGTACGGGGAGGACATGGTCTACAAGATCGAGGGTGGCAAGCGGATTCCCCGGCCGGAGTATCTGGACAGGGCGGACGAGGTGCTGGGAGCGGGTGGGCTGCTCTCGGCGATGAAGGAGGACGTGGGGCGGGTCCGGTACCCCAAGAAGGTGCGTGACCTGGCGCAGCTGGAGGCGAGGGCGGTGGAGCTCCAGCTCTACGACCCGCTCCACATCCACGGGTTGTTGCAGACCCCCGCATACGCGCGGGGGCTGCTCCTGATGCGTCGCCCGGCGTACACCGGGGACGAGGTGGAGCGGTTCATCGCCGCGCGCGTGGCCCGTAAGGCCGTCTTCGAGCGGGACCCGGCTCCCGAACTCAGCTTCGTCCTGGAGGAGTGGACGCTTCGGCGTCCGCTCGGCGGGCGGACGGTGCTCCGTCAGCAGCTGGAACACCTGCTGGAGGCCGCGCAGTTGCGGAACGTCGAGCTCCAGGTGATGCCGATGGACCGTGAGGAGCACGCGGGGGTCGACGGCGGAATCGAGGTGCTGAAGTCCGAGGACGGCTCGGCGGTGGGGCGTTCGCCGGCAGTGGCCAACGGCCGACCGGTGTCCGATGCGAAGCAGCTCCGTATCCTTGAACTGCGGTACGGCATCATCCGGGCGCAGGCGCTCACGCCACGTGAGTCGACGGCCTTCATCGAACAACTGCTGGGGGAGACATGATCCGCAGGACCTCGGCCGAGGACGCCTCCGGCCTGACGTGGTTCAAGAGCAGCTACAGCAGTGGCAGTGAAGGCGACTCCTGCGTCGAAGTCGCCCTCAGCCCTGCCACCGTCCACGTCCGCGACTCCAAGAACACCGCGACCCCCTCCCGCGGCCCCCACCTCGCCTTCCCGTCCGCCACCTGGACGGCCTTCCTCTCCCACGCGGCCGCCGCCGGCGAGTGAGGTACGCCCGCGAGCTGTTCGCACCCCTCGGAGCGGTCGTGGCCGTGGGTGCGCTGAACGCCACCGGCACCTGGTCGTTCGCGGACGTCTCGGTCGGCGCGTTCCTGGCGGGCAGGCGGCAGCAGTGGGACCGGCTCTTCGCCGAGGTCTGCGCGCTCTGCGCCTTCGACCGCGACCAGGCGTCGGCGATCGCCGACGAGATGGCCTACTTCCGCGACTACGACCTGTCCGCGCCGCTCCTCGTCCTCTGGTCCGCCGGAGTGACGGGGGTCGAGAGCCTGCACGACCCGTCCCCGTCGGTCGTACGCCGTATGTGCCGCATGGCCGCCGACCTCCAACTGACCGAGTTCCTGGACATGCTGGTGGGGGTGGCCCTCGACGCGGGTACGGACGCTGCTACCGGCGCACCCCAGGTCATCGAGATCCTCACCGCCGCCTGCGACCTGGCGGACCCGGCCGGAAACGTCACCCCGCACCACGTCCACCGCATGTGGCGAGTCGCCCGGCTGCCGTCGGTGCTCCGCCCGGACTCGTCCACTGCGGACCAGGTCAAGGCGGGGCTCCGGTCGTACGACGGGATGCTGGAGGAGCTGCTCGACGGCGGCCCGCCGGAGCGCGGCTACCGCTATGTCGGCCCCGCCGAACTCGCCGTCACGGCACGGCGGTCCACGGGCCCCGGCACCCCGATCGCCTCCGTGGCCGACTTCGAGGCGTGGGCCGGACGGCAGGCACCGGCGGAGCTGGC
Organism: Streptomyces sp. NPDC090499; assembly: GCF_044769305.1. Taxonomy (NCBI): domain Bacteria; kingdom Bacillati; phylum Actinomycetota; class Actinomycetes; order Kitasatosporales; family Streptomycetaceae; genus Streptomyces; species Streptomyces sp. NPDC090499. Next base: position 511,170 of record NZ_JBIVXP010000003.1, on the reverse strand, counting down.
GGAGCCGTTCACGTACGTCGTCGGTCTCGACGGGCTGCTGCGACTGGCCCCTCGCCGGAGCGAGCACGTGGCCTGCGCGGGCGGCGCGGCCGTGCTCGGCGCCGGGGAGATCACCTTCGTACGCGAGGCGGGGGAGTGGGCGGTCGGCGAGGTCAGCAACCAGTCGACGGGCTACTGCCCCGACGTCACGTCGTGGACCGCCGTGGCCCGCGCACTCGACGGCATCCCGCTCCGCCGCCCCGCCGCCTTCACCCACGAGGTGGTGTTCCGCCGCTGCCCGGCCTGCGCGGAGCACAACATCGTCCGGGAGGCCGACTTCGTCTGCGTCTTCTGCGGCGGTGAACTGCCGCGGGCGTGGAACATGGCCGACGCCGGCCGTTCAGACGGCCGGTGAGGCGTCGAAGCGGACCTCCGCCGCCGGAGCCACGGTGACCGACCGCCCCGCGTACCGGATGACCGAGAAGATCGCGTTGTGGTGGGCGACCTGCTCCAGGCACGCCTCGCCGTCGTGGGCGTCCCTCAGCATGGCGCGCTGCATGTCGATGACGAGCAGTGCGGTGTCCTGCATGCCATCAGGCTGTCCCCGGAGAAGGCGGGCTACTCCGCCTTGTTCCCGCCGCCGCCCGTTGGCTGCTGCGGGCCCTCCTGCCGTACCGCGTCCTTCGCCTTCTTCGCGAGGTCGTCGTCCAGCTTCTTGAACTCGCGGACGACGGTGTCGGACATGTCGGCGAGCGAATCGATCTGCTTGGTGATGTCCTCGCGGCCGTCGTGCCAGTTGGACTCGAAGTCGTCGAGGGCGTCGTAGACGGTTCCGCTGCCGACGTCGTCCTTGTAGGACTCGAACATCTTCTTGGTGTGGTTGAGGCGTTCCTTGATGGAGCGCAGCTTGCGGCCGTAGTCCTCAAGCTCGCTCAGCGGTATGGCGAGATCGCTCTTTCCGTTGCCCACGTGACCGTCCCCCGTTCGCGCGTCTCGTAGTCTGGGCCGCACCGTATATCAGATCATCGGGGGAGGGGTGGCGTACAGCATGGCCCGCTACATGGAGACGCTGACCATCGAGCGCGGCGGTTTCCGGATCAAGGTGCCGGAGTCGTGGTGGGAGTTCGACGTGCGGCCGGAGTCGCGGGACGACTCGATCCGGCGGATGGTGAACGAGCGGATCGCCCAGCACCCGGAGCTGGCGCAGTACCGGGACACGTACGTCGGCTTCCTGCGCAAGTCCGCGGCCGACGCCTGGAAGTCGGGCGCGATGTACTGCGGCTGCATGGCGGAGAGCTTCGGCGGCGACACCCCGATCACCGGCTCGGTCACGGTGTCGCTGGTCGGCGGCCGTACGCGCGACGGCTCCCCTCTCTCCAACAACCCCGCCGCCATCGCCGCCCAGCTCGCCCCCAAGGAGGCCCACCGGGAGGGCGACTCCTGGCGCAAGGTGACGACCGTCGACATCCCCGGCGTCGGCCCCGCCGCCCGCACCTACGGCATCGAGGACATCCCGGTCCCCGAGGACAGCCTGGGCCGCACGATCCGCGCGGTCCTCATGCAGACGTTCATCCCGGTCCCCGGCCAGGAGGGCAAGGTCGCCCTGGTCGCCGGCAGCAGCCAGGTCCTCGACCTCGCCGACTCCTTCTTCGACATCTTCGACGCGATCACGTCGACGTTCCGGTTCGCGGACTGAGGGGAACGGACTCGCCAGCTGGGGCCGCGGCGCCCGTCCGCTGCGGTCAGGACATCACCCTGTCCCGCAGGAACCGGGCGCCCTCGGCGGAGCCGGCCATGGGCAGGTCCCCGGCGGTGATCAGACCGACCTGGGCGAGCACGGCTGCCTGGTCCCAGTAGATCCGCTCGCTCGCCATCAGGCCGTCCCGGAACTTCACGACCACCACCAGCGCCACATCCACGGTACGTCCGGTCGCGGCCAGCCCCGGCAGCAGGAACGGGATCTCCTGATCGTGCGTCATCCGCATGACGATCTCCTCGACGAGGAAATCGCCGCCCACCGACCGGTCCGCCGTCTCCACGGTGGTGTTCTGCGGAATGCCGGGAATGAAGACGTCGCGGTAGTAATCCCGAAGGTGGTCCTTGCCGAAGCCGCCGCTCATCGTCGGCAGATGCATCACGCTGGCGTCATCGACCATGGTGGACACCGCCAGGTCGGCGTCCCTGACGACGAACTCGTACTCCGTGTGCCGCTCCCACAGCGCGACCATGTCCTCTTGCTTCATGCGGCTCCTTCCGGGATCGGTCCCGGTCGGCCAACGAGCACCACCACGAACGGGATGCGGCCGTGCCGCCGGGCTTCACCTCGAACGGCCGTTCCTTGTAAGTTCGCGTGTGCACAGGTTTGTTGACGGGGCGTACGCGACGGGGGTTGCGGGATCATGGCGGGGTACCGACCGGCGGACTGGCATCCACTCGACCTGGACCGGGACCCGACCCCGGGCGACCCGCAGCGCGTGCGCACCCTGGCCACGCAGCTGCACGCCTTCGCCGACGACGTCTCCGACGCGCTCGGCCTGGTCAAGGGCATGGCCGGCGAGGACACCCTGCTGCAGTGGGCGGGGAAGTCGGCGGAGGTGTTCAAGGAGCAGTTCAAGGACGTCCCGAAGAACCTGAAGAAGCTGAAGAAGTCCTACGAGCTGTGCGGTGACGCCCTCGCGGACTACTGGCCCAAGCTGGAGCGCGCCCAGGCGCTGGCCGACAAGGCCCTGGCCAAGGCAAAGGACGCCCAGAGCGATCTCTCCTCGGCCAAGTCCCGGCTCTCCTCCGCCGACTCGTGGGTGACGCGGGCGACGAAGGAAGCCGACAAGTACAAGGACGACCCCACCGGCAGCAAGTCCGACGCCGACAAGCCCGACGAGGGCAAGGTCCGGGCTGCCACCCGGGACGTGCAGAGCGCCAAGTCCGCGCACACCCAGGCCCAGTCGGACGTCACCACCGCCCAGAGCGCCCTCGACGCCGCGAAGAAGATGGCCGAGGACGCCCGGAAGATGCGCGACGACGCAGCCGGTGAGGCGAAGCGGAAGATCGACGAGGCCTCGGATGCCGGGATCCCGAACCGGCACTGGTGGCAGGACGTCGGGCACTGGTTCGAGGACAACTGGGACACCATCGTCACGGTCTGCAAGGTCGTCGTCGCGGTCGTCGGGATCATCGCGATGATCATCGGCGGGCCCATCCTCGGCGCGATCGTCCTGGTCGCCGCACTCGTCGTCCTCGCCGACACCCTCTACAAATACTCACAAGGCCAGGCATCCCTGTGGGACGTGGCGTTCGCGGCGCTGGACTGCATACCCGGCGGGAAGGGCATCACCAGCCTCGGCAAACTCGCCAAGGGCATGCGGGGACTTGGCAAACTGGGGCTCAAGGGCATGGCCGAGGCCGTGCGTGGGCTCGGAACTCGTGGCCTGACCAGTCTGCGCTCCGGGATGACGGATCTGGTCGCCAGAGGCAAGGCACTTGCAGGGCGCTGCCCGGGCGGCGATCCGATCGACCTGGTGTCGGGCGAGATGCTCATGGTCGCTTCAGATGTGACGTTGCCGGGCATCCTGCCGCTCGAAGTCAAACGGACTCATTTGTCCACCTACAACTACGGCAGGTGGTTCGGTCCGTCCTGGGCATCAACGCTCGACGAACGACTGGAGATGGACGACCAGGGGATCGCCTTCGCCTCGGACGACGGAATGCTGCTCGCCTACCCCCGTCCAACGCCTGGTGATCCCGTGTATCCGCTGGAAGGGCCCCGCTGGCCGTTGGAGTGGGACGGAAAACCCGGCGGGCCGATGACCATCATGGATCCGGAGACCGGGGTCACCCGCGTGTTCCAGCCGGACGATGCGCCGGGTGCCGACGGCAGCACGGTGTTCTCCCTGCACAGCCGGAGCGACCGCAACGGACATCGCCTCGACATCGAGTACTCGGCTGCCGGGGAGCCGGTGGCCCTGCACCACAGCGGGGGGTACCGCGTCGCGATCGAAACGGAGGCCGGGCGCATCGCATCGCTGCGACTGGCGGAAGCGATCGGCTCGGACGACGCGACTCTGGTGCGCTACGCCTACCGTGACGGTGACCTGGTCCATGTGTACAACTCCTCCGGCCTGCCCTTCCGGTATGCCTATGACGACCGGGGGAGGATCACCAGGTGGGAGGACCGGTGCGGTTCCTGGTACGAGTTCGAGTACGACGAAGAGGACCGCTGCGTACGCGGCGCGGGTGCGGACGGATTCCTCGACTGCCGGCTCACGTACGACCGTGATGCGCGCCGGACCGTGTACTCCGACTCGTCCGGACAGGCCACCGTGCACGAGTACAACGAGCGGCTGCAGCGTACGGCGGTCATCGATGCGCTCGGGAACATCACGCGATACGAATGGGATCGCCGGGACCGGCTGGTGGGGCATACCGACGCGTTGGGCAACAGCACCCGTTATGCCTACGACGCGGCCGGAAACCTGGTCAACATCACGAGCGCCGACGGCACCACCGCTCGGGCCGAGTTCAATGAGCAGCACCTTCCGACGCTGACCGAGGCCGCCGACGGTTCCTGCTGGTCCTACGCCTACGACGACCGTGGCAACCGCACCTCGGTCACCACTCCACTCGCGGAGACGACCCGGTTCGCCTATGACGGCAAGGGAGCGCTGACCGAGATCACCGATCCGGCCGGAGCGGTCACAAGGGTCGAGACCGATGCACGTGGGCTTCCCGTGAAGTCGGTCGACCCCCTCGGCGGCACCGTGCAGCACACCCGGGACGCTTTCGGCCGGGTCTCCGAGATCCGCGACGCTCTGGGCAATGTGACCCGCCTGACCTGGAACGTCGAGGGCAAGCCCCTGTCGCGGACCACGCCCGACGGCGGCAGGGAGGTCTGGGAGTGGGACGCCGAGGGGCGTCTCGTGCGCCACACGGATTCCGCCGGCTCCGTCACTCGTTTCGGGTACACCCATTTCGATCTTCCTGCCTGGCGGTCCGATGCCGACGGCGGGCAGCGGCATTTCCGCTACGACACAGAACTCAGACTGGTAGGCGTCACGAACGAGCAGGGCCTCGCGTGGGAGTACCGATTCGGCACCACGGGGCTCCTGGAGTCGGAGACCGACTTCAACGGCCGCACGCTGATCTATTCGTACGATGCCGCCGGCCGACTCGCCCGGCGCACGAATGGCGCCGGGCAGGTCACGTCCTACGAGCGTGACGCGGTGGGCAGGGTCGTCGGAAAGCGCACCGCGGAATCCTCGACGACGTACTCCTACACGTCGAGCGGACAGGTGTACCGGGCCCGATGCGGCGATGTCGTCGTGGAGGCGGAGCGCGATCGGCTCGGACGGGTACTGAGCGAGACGACCAACGGCCGAACCATCAGTCACGCCTATGACCGACTGGGCCGCCGCACGGTGCGCAGGACGCCGTCCGGAGCGGAGAGCCGGTGGGAGTACTCGAAGCGGAGTCTGCCGTCGAGGCTTTCTAGCGCCGGCCACGAGATCGTCTTCCGGCACGACGAAGATGGCAAAGAGGTGGTCCGGGACTTCGGCGATTCCCTCCGCATGGAGCGTCACTGGGACGAATGCCGCCGCATGACGTCCCATGTGCTGCGGGTACCTGACGGTCACGGCCTCGGCGCCGAGAGCCCGGTCGTCAGCCGTCGCGACTATGTGTACGGAATCGGTGACCGACTGACCGAAACACGCGACCTCCACGGTGGTCGGCAGCAGTTCCGGCACGACGAGCGCGGTCGCGTCGTGGCGGTCGACGGTGACTCCTGGCAAGAACGCTACGCGTACGACGCCGCGGGCAACCCGACGTCCTCGTCCTCGTCACTCACGGGCCGAGCGGACGGAGAGCAGGCCCGGCACACGTATGCCGGGAACCAGGTCCGTCGAGCGGGCAGGAGGTCGTACACGTACGACGGCCAGGGCCGGGTCAACCGACTGGTACAGCGGACACTGTCCGGGGGCCGCCGGGCGTGGTCGTTCAGCTGGGACGCGGACGACCGGCTCACCGGCATGACCGGCCCCGACGGTCGTCGCTGGAGCTATGACTACGACCCGTTCGGACGCCGCACGGAGAAGCGGTGCCACGCCGAGGACGGGCAGGTCATCGAGCGGACCGCGTTCACCTGGGACGGCCAGCGCCTGGCCGAGCAGTCCCGCTGGAGCGACGCGGGCGAGCACACGGTCACGTGGGAGTACGAACCAGGTACGCACCGACCGATGGCACAGGCGGAGCGGACGCGGTCGCGCGAGCTGCCGCAGGACGAAGTCGACGAGCGGTTCTTCGCCATCGTCACGGACGTCGTCGGCACGCCTGTCGAACTGATCGGTCTCGACGGCGCGGTGCGGTGGCGGGGCAGATCCGGTCTCTGGGGCGACGAAGACGCCCCCGACACGGCCGTGTCGGGCGGGCTGTCGTGCCCGCTCCGCTTCCCCGGGCAGTACGCGGACGAGGAAAGCGGCCTCCACTACAACTTCCACCGCTACTACGACCCGCACAGTGTCCGCTTTCTGACCCCCGACCCGCTCGGGCTCCAGGCAGGGCCCGACCACTACGCCTACGTCTCCAATCCCCATCTCTGGGTGGATCCGCTCGGCCTGCAGCGGTGCCCGACGTTCGTGGGCATCCAGTGGATGACCGACAAAATGCTGCAACGCGTTTCATTCCGCTACCAACGGTTCGTCACGCACACGGACTACGAGCAGGTGTGGCGCCTCGGAGACGGTCGGGAGGTGCACGTGGACGGTGGTCCCACCGCGGACGGCTTCATCGTCGAGGCGAAGTGGACCGGTGGTGACCATCCGGGTGAGTGGGCGGCGTCTCAGTACAATCCTGCGCATCGTCACTACGACGAGGACCGGATCACCAGTCAGGCCGAGAAGCTCCTGGCGCTGAACGAAGGACTGGGCGGCAAGGGGGTGCGGTATGCCACCTCCTACCCGGAAGGAGCCGAGCACCTCCGGGATCTTTTCAGCAGCAAGTTCCCAGACGAATTCGCCGATGGAAGGCTGAACGTCTTCCACGTGCCGGGAAACGGAATGGATTAGGGCGTGGACGAGGTCGTTGCAGTTCTGGAGCTCCTGTCCGACGACGAGAGCCTGACGGGTGAGGGGATCGGCGCCGTCCTGGAACGGCTGGGCTGGGGCGTGGCGCGCCAGGTGCCGGGCGCCGCGTTCCCCCGTGTCTGGCGCAAGGACGACCTCCTGGCGGGTATCGAGGGGGATGCCCCGCAGGTGCGCCTCGCTGTCACCCTGTGGGAGCGCGAGGTCGACGAGGAGGCCGGTTTCGACGCGCTGGAAGCGCTGTACGAGGAGTCCGCGCAGGTGGTCGGACGGATCGCACATGAGGTGGAGACCGGTGTCCTTGCCGGGCGCCTCGCCCGACTGGACGGTGGCCAGACGGTGGGCATCGACTACATCGAGCAGCGGGCCTGGGGCCTGGGACGCCGGTCGCTGCTCGTCGGTGCGGTCCAGGACGACACGGAACTGCCGGTGAGGGTCGATGCCGTCGTTTCATGAACTCGGGCGTGCGGTGAGTACCGGCGCGATGTCTGATGTGCCGCAGCGGAATCCGGCGGTCTACCGGCTTCTGCCGAGCCTGAGCGACTACGAGACGCTGCGTCTGGACGGTGCCGACCAGAGCAGGCTCATGCGGTGGCAGCGGAGCAGGGACGAAGCGGACCGGCCGACCGGGCTGCGTGCCGAATGGATGGACGACTCCGCGCCCAGGAGCGAGTTCCCCAGCGGCAGTCCCGGAACGCCCGTGCTCAGCCGCCGTCTGGCCGAGGGGTTCGGGGACGAACTGCTGTCGGCCGGGAGCCTGGTACCCGTCGAGATCCGCAACGGCAAGGGCGACGACTACGTCCTGTACCTCGTCGACCAGGTGGTCGACTGCCTCGATCTCCGCAGGTCGTCCAAGCCGAAGCGGAACGGCGAGATCAAGAAGCCCGTGTACCGTTCCGAGGCACTGCCGACCGGCCTGCCCGCCTTCCGGCTGCCGCAGTTCCCCCGTGCCGTCCAGTGGAACGGCTGGGCCGCCGACCGGCTCCTCGGGCTCACCGGGGACCAGATCGAAGCCCGTCTGACCTGGTCGGAGGAGCCCGCGGCCAAGCCCCATCCCGACCCCTGGGGATTCTGAGCACGCGCCGTCCGGTCCGACGCCGAGCGTCAGCGCAGGGTCGGTACCCCGCACCCCTCGGCCCGCGTCAGCGTGACTCCGGTCAGGCCGCGCAGGCGGCGTTCCGCGAGAGCCGCGAGGTGGTCGGCGGCCGGTGGGGCGGAGCCCAGGCCGATGGCATAGCGGGCCGGGTTCGTGGTGAAGGGGCGGGGCCAGGCGTGGCAGTCGGGGGCCGACGTGGAGAGGTCGGTGACGAGGGCTCGCATCCTGCCCCGCACCCTGCCCTCGTCCGCGCCCGGGCCCACCGTGAGGACCGCCCAGGCCGCGTGGCGGCGGTGGAGCGGGGGAGGGGCGAGGAGTTCGGCCCGGGGGTAGGGGTCCGTGGTTCCCTCCAGCAACTCCCAGGCGCGGAACAGCTCTTGGGCCACCAGGTCACGCATGCCCGCCGTCACCTGGTCGGTGCAGGGGCGTACGGGGGCGGAGGGTGTCGTGATGCTGAGGGGGAGGAGGGGGTCGGGGCGATCGCCTGTCGGGCCCACCGGCTGCCGCCAGTCCCAGGCCGCCCACGTCGCGAAGAAGTGCCGCAGGAGGTCGCCCGGCGCGAGGTCGCCGGCCTCGGCCGTGGTGCGGGCGGCCAGGACGGACCAGGCCAGGCCCGGCAGGCCGCCGAACGGTGCCGAGTCCAGGCCCCGGGCCTTCGCCCACGCCTTGACCTGCGTGGCCAGCCGGGCGAAGGCCACTCCGTGCCCGCCCACCGAGGCCAGTACCGCGTCGGCGTCGCTCACCGCGCTGAGCGCGACCGCGGCCTCCTCGCCCAGCTCGGTCCGGCGCGCGACCGCCTCCGCGGGGTCCGCCGAACCCGTGGTGACCACGACCAGGTCCACGTCCAGCCCGTCGATCCGCAACCGCAGCCCGGGTACCCGGGCCCCGACCACCTCGCGCACCTCCGTCGCCTCGGGGAGGGCGGCGGCCAACCGCCCCTGTACGGCGGGGAGTCCGGCCGTGCCGGGCAGCACCGCCACCAGGTCCAGGTCCGCCCCGGGCAGCGCGCAGCCCATGCGCCGGGAGCCGACGACGTGCACGACGGCGTCGGGGAGCGCGTCCTCGATGCGGCGGGTGGTCTCCTCGGCCACCCGCGCCACCAGGTCTTCCGCTCCGCTCCGCGCGGCCTCCTCCGTCCACCGCACCTCGCCCGTTCCCAGCGTCACCGTGGCCCGCACCCGCATCGGCTCGTCGCCGCGCCGCGAGAGCAGCGCCAGCTCGCCGACCCTGACCGGCATCGGGGCGAGCCGGGCCGCGCAGGCGGTGGCCAGCGTGTTCGGGTCGGTGGTGCGGCCCAGGCTGAGGTGCGGAGTGAAGCCCGGGTGTCGGCCGCCGCAGCGGGGGAAGCGGCGCAGGACCGTGCGGTGCAGGTCGGCCCAGGGCTCCTCACCCGCGGCGGCGGGGTCGAGCCAGACGGTGGCGTCGTCCCGGTGGCCGAACCACTGCACGCCCTCCAGCCGGGCGTCGAAGGGAGCGGTGGCGGCCGTCGCGAGCACCGCCGCCGCCCGTTCGAAGGTGTGTTCCGGTACGAATCCGAAGAGCAGGTTCACATGCGGGGGCCAGCGGCGGATCTGCGGGTCGTGGTCCCGGCGGATCTCCTGCAGCGGGGGCCACAGTTCCCCGGGCGGGAGCCACGCCAGCGCCGTACGGGGCGTAGGACCTTCGGTGAGGGACTCCGGGGCGTCCGCCTCCGGAGCGTCCACCGCGAGCTCGGCCAGCACACCGTAGTGATCGGAGATGTACGTCCCCTCCGCCGACGGCACGTCACCGCGCAGTTCGGCGCTCCGTACCCGCAGCCCCTCCCCGCGCAGCAGTACCCGGTCCAGCCGCGAGGCCCGGCCCGTCAGTGACGAGATCGCGGCCAGCGGATTGCCGCCGGGGTCGAAGGTCGGGGTCGTGTCGTCGGCGCCGTGCACCTCGCTCCACGCGTCCCGCAGGCCCAGCGTCAGCTGCGGTGTGCCGCCGCCGTCGTTGAAGTCGCCCAGCAGGAGCAGCTCGGCGTCGACGGCCGCGAGGCCCTCGGCGATGCGGGTGAGTTCCGCCGTGCGCCGGCCGGCGCCGTTCTCCGAGTGGTCGCTGCTCAGATGGGTCGCCGCGATGACCAGGGGCCGTCCGCCGGCCTCCACGACGAGGGCGGTCACCGCCTTGTGCGGGCCCAGTTCGTGGTGCGCGGCCTCGATGACGGGCAGCCGGCTCAGGAGCAGCAGACCGCACGCGTCGACGTCCCGCCCTCGCGGGTCCGTGCCCAGGGTCCAGCCCGCCCGCACCCACTCCTCGCCCAGCAGCAGGGCGAGGAGTTCCGCCTCCACCTCCTGCAACGCGATCACGTCCACGTCCGCGTCGCGCAGCGCCCGCGACAGGAGAGGTCTGCGCCCGGCGGTGTCGATGCGGTCGGCGTCGTACCGGTCCCACAGGGTGTTCCACGTCAGTACCCGCACGCCCTCGGATACCTGCGCATCCCCGGATGCCCGGACACCCCTGGACGCGCCCCCGCGACGCGCGGGCGCAAGCCCCCACTCCTCGCCGTCCCACGCGTACGGCGTACGGGCCGTGAAGAACGGCGCCCGGAGCAGGCGGGCCTCCCGGACCCGCCCCGCCTCCGTCGCGTCGATCCGGTCCGTCCCCGTGGCCCGGTCCCACACCAGCTCGCCGTCGGCCTCGATGAACAGCACCCGGTGCCAGGGGATCTCGCCCCCGGGCACGAACGCGGGCAGCGGGACCCGCTTGGGCGCGGCGGCGCGCTGGAGGACGCCGAGGACGAAGCGGGCCGGGTCGAAACGCGGGTCCCAGCGCACCCGGTGGTAGATCTCCTCGCTCGTACGCACGCCTCAGACCTCTTCCTCGACGGTCCCGCTCGCCCCGACGTACCAGGTGCGATGGGCGTCGCCGGGATAGGGAGGGGCGAAGCGCCGCAGCTGGCCGGTGAGCACCCCGGGCGGCACCGGGTGCTCGCGGCGGGTGTTGCGCCGTACCAGCTCGTCCTCGTCGACCAGGACCACGGCATGGGTGATCAGGGCGTCATGGCGGTGGGCGATCCCGTGCACCAGCGAGCGCTGCTGCTTGGTGAGGGACGTGGCGTCCCACACCGCGGTCCCGCCCGCGGCCAGGGCCCGGTCCAGCCGGCCGAGCCCCTGGCGGAGGACCTCGCCGTTGGCCCGCTGGTCGGCGCGTGAGCCGCGTGCCTCGCGCAGGTCGTCCAGGGAGACGTACGCGTCCACGCCCGGCAGTCCCCGGGCGAAGGTGCTCTTGCCGCTGCCGGCCGGGCCGACGGTCTGGACCAGCTTCGGGAACGCGCCGGACCGCCAGCGCCAGGTCGCGGCGACGGCCTCGTCGGCACTGCCGATCCGCCCCAGCGCGTACGCCTCCCGGGCCTCGGCCCGGCACCGGGCGGCCGTGTCGGCCGGCAGCCCGGCGAACGCCTCGCGCAGCCCGAGGCTTCGCACGTCCTCGGCGTGCAGCGCCGACCACTCCACCTGCTCGCGCGCCGCGTCCGTGTCCGCGGTGGCACGGGCGACCGCGTGCAGCAGCCCCAGGTCGGCGGCGTACGACAGGCGCACCAGACCGGTCCGCCGGTCCTGGTCCGGATACGGCCGGTGCAGCGCCGGATGCAGCCCCACGAGGTCGGCGACCCGGCGGGCCAGCGGTACGCCCGCCACCGTGGCGAGCCGTGCCGCCAGCCGCCCGCGGCGGGTGCCGTGCAGCAGCGCGGCCAGGACGCCGGCCAGCAGGTCGTCACCGGACCGTCCGGCCGGATCGAAGCGGCCGACGGCCTGTGCGTCCCCTTCGCCGGGCAGCCCCACGGCCTCCTCCAGCGCCCGCACGTCGACGGCCGCTCCCGAGCGCACCGCCCACAGGGCCGCCCCGGCCCCGAGCCCGTTCTCGACGACGGCCGCGTGCATCCAGTGGGTGTCCGTCTGTACGTGTCCCGCCCGCACCCACTTGGCGACGCGCTCCCCGAACTCCTGCGCGCCGAACCCGTCCGCGACCCGCACGACGTATCCCTCCTGCCGTCCGAGGTCCAGCCGCAGCGCGCGCAGCGCCCGCTCGTCGAACACGCCTCGCCACAGCACCCGGGGAACGGGAACGCCGAGCCCGCGCAGGAAGTCCACCGTCCGGTCCCAGTCCAGGCAGCGGCCCTCCCCGTCCCACACCGAGAAGCCGTAGAAGTAGCTCTCCAGGTCGTCGTAGGCGATCGAGTGCCGGGCGAACATGTTCTCCCCGCACACCCGCCACCGCTCCGGGACGGCGTGGCCGATCCGGGCCTGCAATGCCTTGACCCAGGCGCGGGAGGGATGGTGGGCCGAGTCCGGCGAACGGGCGTGCAGGCCGTCGGTGTAAAGGGTGGTGTTCTCGCCGTCGAGCTTCTCGGTCACGACGACCTCGCGGCCGCGCAGGCCGGACAGGTCGGTGACCCGGAGATCGTCGGCACTCGCGCCGGGCGACCAGGGCAGATGCCGGGTCCGTGGATAGTGCGTACGCATGGTGAACGTCCCCCGTGACAGCCGTCGTGCCTGCTCAGCGTAGGGGCGCGGGTGATGGCGGGCGAGCGGATTACGGTGCGGCCGGGACCGGCCGAGGCCCTCGGGGACGCCGCTGGGGAGGGGCCGGGTTTGACCTGCGTCACTCCGGGGGTATGCTCCCCGGCCCGATTGGCCAGCCCCCCGCCCCGTATGGCAGACTAGCGGGGTTGCTCGGTCGAGTGTTGATGCTGCGCGCCTCCCGCCGGGAGGACCGGAAGCGAGTCCCACAGTACTCGTCGTCCTAACTGCCACTACGGCAGCACTGGGGCGGACGTACGGGAATCTTTCGGGAAGTGCGGTGCGGCACCGGCCAGGCACCCGGTGGGCCTTCCGCCCCCGGCTTGCGGTTCCGGAAGGGCCGTGTGCATTCCCCGCAGGGATGTTCGAACAAGGGGCATCTGTGTCAGCGGGAGCGCGACACGCCCGACCGCGTGGGTCGGAGAAGAGAAGTAGGCACCGGGTTCCAGAGCGTGCAGAGAAGGACTACTGAGTAGCCATGGCGGGACAGAAGATCCGCATCCGGCTCAAGGCCTACGACCACGAGGTCATCGACTCCTCGGCGAAGAAGATCGTCGAGACGGTGACCCGCACTGGTGCGTCGGTCGCGGGCCCGGTGCCGCTGCCCACTGAGAAGAACGTGTACTGCGTCATCAAGTCGCCGCACAAGTACAAGGACTCGCGCGAGCACTTCGAGATGCGCACCCACAAGCGCCTGATCGACATCCTCGACCCGACGCCGAAGACCGTTGACTCCCTGATGCGACTCGACCTCCCGGCCGGTGTCGACATCGAGATCAAGCTCTGAGGCCGGTGATCTGAGAATGGCTAAGCAGATCAAGGGCATCCTGGGCGAGAAGCTCGGCATGACGCAGGTGTGGGACGAGAACAACCGTGTTGTTCCGGTCACCGTCGTCAAGGCCGGCCCCAACGTCGTCACCCAGGTCCGCACCAACGACGTCGACGGCTACGAGTCGGTCCAGATCGCCTTCGGCGAGATCGACCCGCGCAAGGTGAACAAGCCCCTCAAGGGCCACTTCGCGAAGGCCGACGTCACCCCCCGTCGCCACCTCGTCGAGATCCGTACGGCTGACGCCTCCGAGTACACGCTCGGCCAGGAAGTCACCGCCGAGGTCTTCGAGGCCGGCGTGAAGGTCGACGTCACCGGCAAGAGCAAGGGCAAGGGCTTCGCCGGTGTCATGAAGCGTCACAACTTCAAGGGCCTCGGCGCCGGTCACGGCACCCAGCGCAAGCACCGCTCGCCCGGTTCCATCGGTGGCTGCGCCACCCCGGGCCGCGTGTTCAAGGGCCTCCGCATGGCGGGTCGCATGGGCAACGAGCGTGTCACCACCCAGAACCTGACCGTCCACGCCGTTGACGCGGAGAAGGGTCTGCTGCTCATCAAGGGCGCGGTTCCCGGTCCGAACGGCGGCCTCGTCCTGGTCCGCACCGCGGCCAAGGGGGCCTGAGGTAACCGATGAGCACTGTTGACATCCTTTCGCCTGCAGGCGAGAAGACCGGTAGCGTCGAGCTCCCCGCGGAGATCTTCGGCGTGGAGAAGGTCAGCATCCCGCTGATCCACCAGGTCGTCGTCGCGCAGAACGCCGCTGCCCGCCAGGGCACGCACAAGACGAAGACCCGTGGCGAGGTCCGTGGTGGCGGCAAGAAGCCGTACCGCCAGAAGGGCACCGGCCGCGCCCGTCAGGGCTCGACCCGCGCGCCGCAGTTCGCCGGCGGTGGCGTCGTCCACGGCCCGCAGCCGCGTGACTACTCGCAGCGCACCCCCAAGAAGATGAAGGCTGCCGCTCTGCGTCACGCCCTCACCGACCGGGCGCGCCACAACCGCATCCACGTCGTCACCGGCGTGATCGAGGGCGAGACCCCCAGCACCAAGGCCGCTCGCACGCTGTTCGGCAAGATCTCGGAGCGCAAGAACCTGCTCCTGGTCGTCGACCGCGCCGACGAGGCCGCGTGGCTCTCCGCCCGCAACCTGCCCCAGGTGCACATCCTGGAGCCGGGCCAGCTGAACACGTACGACGTGATCGTCTCGGACGACGTGGTCTTCACCCAGGCCGCTCTCGAGTCCTTCGTCGCCGGCCCGAAGGCCAACGACACCGAAGGGACTGAGGTCTGATGGCCATCCGTCACCCCTCTATCGCCTCGAAGGCCGCCAAGGCCGCGAAGGCCGCGCGCGTCGCCAAGGCGAAGCGCCACGCCGCCGAGGGCAAGAACACCGTCGAGACCCCGCTGAGCAAGTCGTTCACGGACCCCCGTGACGTGCTGCTGAAGCCGGTCGTCTCGGAGAAGAGCTACGCGCTCCTGGACGAGAACAAGTACACGTTCGTCGTCGCCCCGGGCGCCAACAAGACCCAGATCAAGCAGGCCGTCCAGGCGGTCTTCTCGGTCACGGTCACCGGCGTCAACACGCTCAACCGCCAGGGCAAGCGCAAGCGCACGAAGACCGGTTTCGGTCAGCGTGCCGGCAGCAAGCGCGCGATCGTGACCCTCGCCGAGGGCGACCGTATCGACATCTTCGGCGGTCCGACCGCGTAAGCGGGTCGGATCGTCCGATATCGGACGAGGACTGAGAAATGGGAATCCGCAAGTACAAGCCGACTACGCCGGGCCGTCGTGGCGCCAGCGTCGCCGACTTCGTCGAGGTCACGCGGTCCACGCCGGAGAAGTCGCTGGTCCGCCCCCTGCACAGCAAGGGCGGCCGTAACAACGCCGGTCGTGTGACCGTTCGCCACCAGGGTGGCGGACACAAGCGCGCCTACCGAGTGATCGACTTCCGTCGTCACGACAAGGACGGCGTGCCGGCGAAGGTCGCGCACATCGAGTACGACCCCAACCGCACCGCGCGCATCGCGCTGCTGCACTACGCGGACGGCGAGAAGCGCTACATCCTCGCCCCGCGCAACCTGCAGCAGGGCGACACCGTGGAGAACGGTCCCGGGGCCGACATCAAGCCGGGCAACAACCTGGCCCTCCGCAACATCCCGGTCGGTACCACGATCCACGCGATCGAGCTCCGTCCCGGTGGTGGCGCCAAGTTCGCCCGCTCCGCGGGTGCCTCGGTGCAGCTGCTCGCCCGTGAGGGCGCCATGGCGACCCTCCGCATGCCGTCCGGCGAGATCCGTATGGTGGACGCGCGCTGCCGCGCCACCGTCGGTGAGGTCGGCAACGCCGAGCAGTCGAACATCAACTGGGGCAAGGCCGGCCGCAAGCGGTGGCTGGGCGTTCGCCCGACCGTCCGTGGTGTCGTCATGAACCCGGTCGACCACCCGCACGGTGGTGGTGAGGGCCGGACCTCCGGTGGCCGTCACCCCGTGTCCCCGTGGGGCAAGAAGGAAGGCCGTACTCGTTCGCCCAAGAAGGCGTCGAACAAGTACATCGTCCGCCGCCGCAAGACGAACAAGAAGCGCTAGGAGCGGGTTTAGATGCCGCGCAGTCTCAAGAAGGGGCCCTTCGTCGACGACCACCTCATCAAGAAGGTGGACGCCCAGAACGAAGCCGGCACCAAGAACGTCATCAAGACCTGGTCCCGTCGCTCCATGATCGTGCCGGCCATGCTCGGCCACACGCTTGCGGTGCACAACGGCAAGACCCACATCCCGGTGTTCGTCACCGAGTCGATGGTCGGCCACAAGCTCGGCGAGTTCTCGCCGACGCGCACCTTCCGGGGTCACGTCAAGGAAGACCGGAAGTCGAAGCGCCGCTAGCAGCGGATCGCATTCAGACACGTAAGTAACTGAGAGGGACAACCATGGAAGCCAGGGCCCAGGCGCGGTACATCCGCGTTACGCCCATGAAGGCCCGCCGCGTGGTGGACCTTATCCGTGGCATGGATGCCACGGAGGCTCAGGCTGTTCTGCGATTCGCTCCGCAGGCAGCCTCCGTGCCGGTCGGCAAGGTGCTCGACAGCGCCATCGCCAACGCCGCGCACAACTACGACCACACCGACGCCGACAGCCTCTTCATCTCCGAGGCGTACGTCGACGAGGGTCCGACCCTGAAGCGGTTCCGGCCGCGCGCCCAGGGCCGTGCCTACCGGATCCGCAAGCGGACCAGCCACATCACCGTGGTCGTCAGCAGCAAGGAAGGAACCCGGTAATGGGCCAGAAGGTAAACCCGCATGGGTTCCGGCTCGGTGTCACGACCGACTTCAAGTCGCGTTGGTACGCCGACAAGCTGTACAAGGACTACGTCAAGGAAGACGTCGCCATCCGTCGGATGATGACGTCCGGCATGGAGCGCGCCGGTATCTCGAAGGTTGAGATCGAGCGCACCCGTGACCGCGTCCGCGTGGACATCCACACCGCGCGTCCGGGCATCGTCATCGGCCGCCGCGGCGCCGAGGCCGACCGCATCCGCGGTGACCTGGAGAAGCTGACCGGCAAGCAGGTCCAGCTGAACATCCTCGAGGTCAAGAACCCGGAGACGGACGCTCAGCTGGTGGCCCAGGCCGTCGCCGAGCAGCTCTCCTCCCGCGTCTCCTTCCGCCGTGCCATGCGCAAGAGCATGCAGTCGGCGATGAAGGCCGGCGCCAAGGGCATCAAGATCCAGTGCGGCGGCCGCCTCGGCGGCGCCGAGATGTCCCGCTCGGAGTTCTACCGCGAGGGCCGCGTGCCCCTGCACACGCTCCGCGCGAACGTGGACTACGGCTTCTTCGAGGCCAAGACGACCTTCGGCCGCATCGGTGTGAAGGTCTGGATCTACAAGGGCGACGTCAAGAACATCGCCGAGGTCCGCGCCGAGAACGCCGCTGCCCGCGCCGGCAACCGCCCGGCCCGTGGCGGTGGCGCTGGTGACCGCCCGGCCCGTGGTGGCCGTGGTGGCGAGCGGCGCGGTCGCAAGCCGCAGCAGGCTCCCGCTGCCGAGGCCCCCCAGGCCGAGGCCGCTGCCGCTCCGGCTGCTGAGAGCACCGGAACGGAGGCCTGACCGACATGCTGATCCCCCGTAGGGTCAAGCACCGCAAGCAGCACCACCCGAAGCGTCGCGGTGAGGCCAAGGGCGGTACGACGGTCGCGTTCGGCGAGTACGGCATCCAGGCCCTCACGCCGGCGTACGTGACCAACCGCCAGATCGAGGCGGCCCGTATCGCGATGACCCGCCACATCAAGCGTGGCGGCAAGGTCTGGATCAACATCTACCCGGACCGCCCGCTCACGAAGAAGCCCGCCGAGACCCGCATGGGTTCCGGTAAGGGTTCTCCGGAGTGGTGGATCGCGAACGTGCACCCGGGCCGGGTCATGTTCGAGCTGTCCTACCCCAACGAGAAGATCGCCCGTGAGGCCCTGACTCGCGCAGCCCACAAGCTGCCGATGAAGTGCCGGATCGTCAAGCGCGAGGCAGGTGAAGCGTGATGTCGGCCGGTACCAAGGCGTCCGAGCTGCGCGAGCTGGGCAACGAGGAGCTTCTGGGCAAGCTCCGCGAGGCCAAGGAAGAGCTGTTCAACCTCCGCTTCCAGGCGGCCACGGGTCAGCTCGAGAACCACGGCCGTCTGAAGGCGGTCCGCAAGGACATCGCGCGGATCTACACCCTGATGCGCGAGCGTGAGCTGGGCATCGAAACGGTGGAGAACGCCTGATGAGCGAGAGCAATGTGACTGAGAAGACCGAGGCGCGCGACAGCTTCCGCAAGACCCGTGAGGGTCTCGTCGTCAGCGACAAGATGGACAAGACCGTCGTCGTCGCCGTCGAGGACCGCGTCAAGCACGCGCTGTACGGCAAGGTCATCCGCCGTACGAACAAGCTCAAGGCGCACGACGAGCAGAACGCCGCGGGCGTCGGCGACCGTGTCCTCCTGATGGAGACCCGGCCGCTGTCCGCGACGAAGCGCTGGCGCGTCGTCGAGATCCTCGAGAAGGCCAAGTAATTTCCTGCGAGGCATCCCTCGCAGGACAGTTCCGCCAGGCTCGGCAGGGGCTCTCTTCACTGAGGCCCCTGCCGGGAACCGGCAGACAAACAGGAGATAGACGTGATCCAGCAGGAGTCGCGACTGCGCGTCGCCGACAACACTGGTGCGAAGGAGATCCTTTGCATCCGTGTGCTCGGTGGCTCCGGTCGCCGCTACGCGGGCATCGGTGACGTCATCGTCGCCACCGTCAAGGACGCGATCCCCGGCGGCAACGTGAAGAAGGGTGACGTCATCAAGGCGGTCATCGTTCGCACCGTCAAGGAGCGCCGCCGTCCGGACGGCTCGTACATCCGCTTCGACGAGAACGCCGCTGTCATTCTCAAGAACGACGGCGACCCTCGTGGCACCCGTATCTTCGGCCCGGTCGGCCGTGAGCTGCGCGAGAAGAAGTTCATGAAGATCATCTCGCTCGCGCCGGAGGTGCTGTAAGCATGAAGATCAAGAAGGGCGACCTGGTCCAGGTCATCACCGGTAAGGACAAGGGCAAGCAGGGCAAGGTCATCGCGGCCTACCCCCGCGAGGACCGGGTCCTGGTCGAGGGTGTCAACCGGGTCAAGAAGCACACCAAGGCCGGCCCGACCGCTCGCGGTTCGCAGGCCGGCGGCATCGTCACGACCGAGGCGCCCGTCCACGTCTCCAACGTCCAGCTGGTCGTTGAGAAGGACGGCAACAAGGTCGTCACGCGTGTCGGTTACCGCTTCGACGACGAAGGCAACAAGATCCGCGTTGCCAAGCGGACGGGTGAGGACATCTGATGGCTACCACCACTGCTCCGCGTCTGAAGCTGAAGTACCGCGAGGAGATCGCGGGCAAGATGCGTGACGAGTTCAAGTACGAGAACGTCATGCAGATCCCCGGCCTCGTCAAGATCGTGGTCAACATGGGTGTGGGCGACGCCGCCCGCGACTCCAAGCTGATCGACGGCGCGATCCGCGACCTCACCACGATCACCGGCCAGAAGCCGCAGGTCACCAAGGCCCGCAAGTCCATCGCGCAGTTCAAGCTGCGTGAGGGTCAGCCGATCGGTGCCCACGTCACGCTCCGTGGCGACCGCATGTGGGAGTTCCTGGACCGCACCCTGTCGCTCGCGCTGCCGCGCATCCGCGACTTCCGCGGCCTGTCCCCCAAGCAGTTCGACGGCCGTGGCAACTACACCTTCGGTCTCACGGAGCAGGTCATGTTCCACGAGATCGACCAGGACAAGATCGACCGTACCCGGGGTATGGACATCACCGTGGTGACCACGGCGACCAACGACGCTGAGGGCCGTGCGCTCCTTCGTCACCTCGGCTTCCCGTTCAAGGAGGCGTGAGCGAGATGGCGAAGAAGGCTCTGATTGCCAAGGCCGCCCGCAAGCCCAAGTTCGGTGTGCGTGGCTACACGCGCTGCCAGCGCTGCGGCCGTCCGCACTCCGTGTACCGCAAGTTCGGCCTGTGCCGCGTGTGCCTTCGTGAGATGGCTCACCGTGGCGAGCTGCCGGGCGTGACCAAGAGCTCCTGGTAATCCCGCTTTTTAGGGATTCCAGAGGCTCTCGGTAAGCAATGGGCGTGTCAGGCGCCCTCCCTTCCATGGCTTAGGCTTGGAGGGTTGGGCGCCTGACGGTCGCCCGTACGCCCGTGGGCAGGGCCCACAAATGTTTGCTTACTACGCCGTAGGTCCACCGCGCCGCACCCGTCCCGTCCCGGATCGGGGAGAGGGATGGCGCACCAGGAAACCCCGGCGAGAGAGGCCGAAGGCCAATTCATGACCATGACTGATCCGATCGCAGACATGCTGACTCGTCTGCGGAACGCGAACTCGGCATACCACGACTCCGTGACGATGCCGGCGTCCAAGATCAAGTCTCACATCGCGGAGATCCTCCAGCAGGAGGGCTTCATCACGGGCTGGAAGGTCGAGGACGCCGAGGTCGGCAAGAACCTCGTCCTGGACCTGAAGTTCGGTCCCAACCGTGAGCGCTCCATCGCGGGCATCAAGCGGATCTCCAAGCCCGGTCTCCGGGTGTACGCGAAGTCCACCTCCCTGCCGAAGGTGCTGGGCGGCCTCGGCGTGGCGATCATCTCCACGTCGCACGGGCTCCTCACCGACAAGCAGGCCGGCAAGAAGGGCGTGGGTGGGGAAGTCCTCGCCTACGTCTGGTAGCAGAAGGGAACGGAGGAAACAGCTATGTCGCGCATCGGCAAGCTCCCCATCGCGGTTCCCGCCGGCGTGGACGTCACCATCGACGGCCGCACGGTGAAGGTCAAGGGCCCCAAGGGCGAGCTGACCCACACCGTTGTCGCTCCGATCGACATCGCCAAGGGCGAGGACGGCACTCTCGCGGTGACCCGCCCCAACGACGAGCGTCAGAGCAAGGCCCTGCACGGCCTGTCCCGCACGCTGGTGGCGAACATGATCACCGGCGTGACCCAGGGTTACGTGAAGAAGCTCGAGATCAGCGGTGTCGGTTACCGCGTGACCGCCAAGGGCTCGAACCTCGAGTTCGCGCTCGGTTACAGCCACCCGATCCTGGTCGAGGCCCCCGAGGGCATCACCTTCAAGGTCGAGGCTCCGACCCGTTTCTCGGTCGAGGGCATCGACAAGCAGAAGGTCGGCGAGGTCGCGGCCAACATCCGCAAGCTGCGCAAGCCCGACCCGTACAAGGCCAAGGGCGTCAAGTACGAGGGCGAAGTCATCCGCCGCAAGGTCGGAAAGGCGGGTAAGTAAGCCATGGCATACGGACAGAAGATCCTCAAGGGCGACGCCTACAAGCGCGCCGCGATCAAGCGCCGTCACATCCGGATCCGTAAGAACATTTCCGGTACGGCGGAGCGTCCCCGTCTGGTCGTTACCCGCTCCAACCGCCACATCGTGGCCCAGGTGATCGACGACATCAAGGGTCACACCCTGGCGTCGGCGTCCACCCTGGACACCTCGGTCCGTGGTGGCGAGGGTGACAAGTCCGCGCAGGCCAAGCAGGTCGGCGCCCTGGTCGCCGAGCGTGCCAAGGCCGCCGGTGTCGAGGCCGTGGTGTTCGACCGTGGTGGCAACCAGTACGCCGGGCGCATCGCCGCCCTGGCGGACGCCGCCCGCGAGGCCGGGCTCAAGTTCTGAGCCGCTTGTAGCTAGCGGAAAGAGAGAGGTAATCCAATGGCTGGACCCCAGCGCCGCGGTGGCGGTGCCGGTGGCGGCGAGCGGCGGGACCGGAAGGGCCGTGACGGCGGCGCTGCTGCCGCCGAGAAGACCGCGTACGTTGAGCGCGTTGTCGCGATCAACCGCGTCGCCAAGGTTGTGAAGGGTGGTCGTCGCTTCAGCTTCACCGCGCTGGTCGTGGTGGGCGACGGTGACGGCACCGTGGGTGTCGGTTACGGCAAGGCCAAGGAGGTGCCGGCCGCCATCGCCAAGGGCGTTGAGGAGGCCAAGAAGCACTTCTTCAAGGTCCCGCGTATCCAGGGCACCATCCCGCACCCGATCCAGGGTGAGAAGGCTGCCGGCGTCGTCCTGCTCAAGCCCGCGTCCCCCGGTACCGGCGTTATCGCCGGTGGCCCGGTGCGTGCCGTGCTCGAGTGCGCCGGTATCCACGACGTGCTGTCGAAGTCGCTCGGCTCCGACAACGCGATCAACATCGTGCACGCGACCGTGGCGGCCCTGAAGGGCCTGCAGCGTCCCGAGGAGATCGCGGCCCGCCGCGGTCTGCCCCTGGAGGACGTCGCCCCCGCGGCTCTGCTCCGTGCGCGTGCCGGGGCGGGTGCGTAATCATGGCGCAGCTCAAGATTACGCAGGTCAAGTCCTACATCGGCAGCAAGCAGAACCACCGTGACACCCTGCGTTCCCTTGGTCTCAAGGGCATCAACACGCAGGTCGTCAAGGAGGACCGCCCCGAGTTCCGCGGCATGGTGCACACCGTCCGCCACCTCGTGACGGTCGAGGAGGTCGACTGATCATGGCGGAGAACAACCCGCTCAAGATCCACAACCTCCGTCCCGCCCCGGGCGCCAAGACCGCCAAGACCCGTGTCGGTCGTGGTGAGGCGTCGAAGGGTAAGACGGCTGGTCGTGGTACCAAGGGTACGAAGGCCCGTTACCAGGTTCCGGAGCGCTTCGAGGGTGGCCAGATGCCCCTCCACATGCGTCTTCCGAAGCTGAAGGGCTTCAAGAACCCGTTCAAGACCGAGTTCCAGGTCGTGAACCTCGACAAGCTGGCCGCGCTGTACCCGGAGGGTGGCGAGGTCACCGTCGAGGGTCTGGTCGCCAAGGGTGCCGTTCGCAAGAACAGCCTCGTCAAGGTCCTCGGCCAGGGTGAGATCTCCGTGGCGCTGCAGGTGACGGTCGACGCCGTCTCCGGCTCCGCCAAGGAGAAGATCACCGCCGCCGGCGGCACTGTCACCGAGCTCGTCTGATCGTTTCGGACGTCTCGATGACGTAAGCGAATCCCAACCGGGGATACCTCACAATGGGGTATCCCCGGTTGGTCGTTCCTAGGGGGGCAGTGCGGCCGGTAAGGTGGCCAGCACTGTTCTTTTTCCCATTCGTCGAACCTCAAGACCGTCACCCTTGACGCACTTGCGCGGGGGTCGCAGGAGGCACCGTGCTCACCGCGTTCGCCCGGGCGTTCAGGACGCCCGACCTGCGCAAGAAGCTGCTCTTCACGCTGGGCATCATCGTGGTCTACCGGGTCGGTACGCACATCCCGATCCCGGGTGTGAACTACACGTCGGTGCAGCAGTGCGTGAAGGAGGCCTCTGGCAACCAGGGTCTCTTCGGCATGATCAACATGTTCAGTGGCGGCGCGCTGCTGCAGATCACGATCTTCGCGCTGGGCATCATGCCGTACATCACGGCCAGCATCATCCTTCAGCTGCTGACCGTGGTCATCCCGCGCCTGGAGGCCCTGAAGAAGGAGGGCCAGGCCGGTACGACGAAGATCACGCAGTACACCCGGTACCTGACGGTGGCCCTGGCCATCCTCCAGGGCACCGGTCTGGTCGCCACCGCCCGCAGCGGCGCGCTCTTCAACGGCTGCTCGGTCGCGTCGAGCATCGTCCCGGACCAGTCGATCTTCACGACGATCACGATGGTCGTCTGCATGACCGCCGGTACGGCCGTCGTGATGTGGCTCGGCGAGCTGATCACCGACCGCGGCATCGGCAACGGCATGTCGATCCTGATGTTCATCTCGATCGCCGCGACCTTCCCGTCCGCGCTGTGGGCCATCAAGAAGCAGGGCACCCTGGCCGACGGCTGGATCGAGTTCGGCTCGGTCATCGCGATCGGCCTGGTCATGGTCGGCCTCGTCGTCTTCGTGGAGCAGGCCCAGCGCCGCATCCCGGTGCAGTACGCGAAGCGCATGATCGGCCGTCGTTCCTACGGTGGTACGTCCACGTACATCCCGCTCAAGGTGAACCAGGCGGGTGTGATCCCCGTCATCTTCGCCTCGTCGCTGCTGTACATCCCGGCCCTCGTGGCGCAGTTCGCGGGCGGCAACTCGGGCTGGAAGAGCTGGATCGAGCAGAACCTGACCAAGCAGGGCGACAGTCCCACGTACATCACCCTGTACTTCCTGCTCATTGTTTTCTTCGCGTTCTTCTACGTGGCGATCTCCTTCAACCCCGAGGAAGTCGCCGACAACATGAAGAAGTATGGTGGCTTCATCCCGGGCATCCGGGCTGGCCGACCGACCGCTGAGTACCTGTCGTACGTGCTCAACCGGATCACCTGGCCGGGTTCGCTGTATTTGGGGCTGATCGCTCTCGTACCGACAGTGGCGTTGGTCGGCTTCGGGGCGAGCCAGAACTTCCCGTTCGGCGGGACCAGCATCCTCATCATCGTGGGTGTCGGTCTCGAGACGGTGAAGCAGATCGAGAGCCAGCTCCAGCAGCGCAATTACGAAGGGTTCCTCCGCTGATGCGAATCGTCCTCGTCGGGCCGCCTGGCGCCGGTAAGGGAACGCAAGCCGTTCGCCTTGCCAAGGAGCTGCAGATCCCGCACATCTCCACGGGCGACCTGTTCCGCGCCAACATCAGCCAGAAGACGGAGCTCGGGAAACTCGCGAAGTCCTACATGGACGCCGGCAACCTCGTTCCCGACGAGGTCACCATCGCCATGGCCAAGGACCGCATGGAGCAGGAGGACGCCGCGAACGGCTTCCTGCTGGACGGTTTCCCGCGCAACGTCTCGCAGGCCGAGGCGCTGGACGAGCTGCTGAAGGCCGAGAAGATCAAGCTGGACGCGGTGCTCGACCTCGAGGTCCCCGAGGAAGAGGTCGTCAAGCGGATCGCCGGGCGGCGCCTGTGCCGCAACAAGGCGGACCACGTGTTCCACGTGACGTACAGCCCGCCGAAGGTCGACGGCGTCTGCGACATCTGCGGCGGCGAGCTCTACCAGCGCGACGACGACTCCGAGGACACCGTCCGGACGCGGCTGGAGGTCTACCACACGCAGACCGAGCCGATCATCGACTACTACAAGTCGCAGGGCCTGGTCGCGACGATCTCCGCCCTCGGCCCGGTGGACGAGGTCACCAAGCGCGCGCTGGAGGCGCTCAAGCGTGACGGGGACGACGAGAAGTAGTCCCTCGGCGGTTCCGGCCGCGGTGCCCCCTCGGGTGCCGCGGCCGTACTGTTGGGTTCGTGTTCGGTTGACGCCGACGTTGACGTTGACGTGATTGTTGTCGTGAGTACGGAGAGCGCAGGCCACCCATGGTGCAGATCAAGACCCCCGAGCAGATCGCCACGATGCGGGCGGCGGGCCTGGTCGTGGCGGCGATCCACGCGGCCACCCGCGAGGCGGCGGTCCCCGGCGCCAGCACCAAGGACCTGGACGAGGTGGCCCGCAAGGTCCTCGCCGAGCACGGCGCCAAGCCGAACTTCCTCGGCTACGGCGGTTTCCCCGCCACCATCTGCACGTCCGTCAACGAGGTGGTCGTCCACGGCATCCCCTCGGAGGACGTCGTCCTCAAGGACGGCGACATCATCTCCATCGACTGCGGCGCGATCGTCGACGGCTGGCACGGTGACGCGGCCTACACGGCCTTCGTGGGCTCCGGACACGCTCCGGAGCTGATCGAGCTCTCCCGGGTGACCGAGGAGTCGATGTGGGCCGGCATCGCGGCGATGAAGCAGGGCAGCCGGCTGGTGGACGTGTCCCGGGCGATCGAGACGTACATCCGCCGCCAGCCGAAGCCGGGCGGCGGCCGCTACGGCATCATCGAGGACTACGGCGGCCACGGCATCGGCACCGAGATGCACATGGACCCGCACCTGCTGAACTACGTCGACCGGCGGCGGGGCAAGGGGCCGAAGCTGGTGCCCGGTTTCTGCCTGGCCATCGAGCCGATGGTGTCGCTGGGGACGCCCCGGACCAAGGTCCTCGAGGACGACTGGACGGTCATCACGACGGACGGCACCTGGTCCTCGCACTGGGAGCACTCCGTCGCCCTCACCGAGGAGGGCCCGCTGGTGCTGACGGCTCCTGACGGGGGCCGGGCGAAGCTGGCGGAGCACGGGGTCACGGCGGCGCCCGACCCGCTGGCCTGAAGATCGTAAAGAGATCACAAAGCCCCCCTTCGAATCGATCCTCTGTTCGATCTTTGAGGATAAGATCATTGGCGACCGGCAGGGGGGCGGTCGTGCAGTGCTGTGCCGGCTTCCCTGTCATGCACATGATGAAAGGGAAAACGGTGGGTTCCACTCTGAAGCGAACGGTCGGCATCCTCGCGGGGGCGGCCGCTCTGGCCATCACGACCGGCACCGCGCCCGCGTTCGCGTCCGCGGCCGGCTGTCACGGCGCCGCCTGTGTCCGGGTCGACGGCTCGGGCCTCAAGGTCAACTGGATCCAGGCGTACTCGGGCGACGAGACGTTCCACGGCAAGTTCAAGATCTACGCCGAGAAGATGGGGTACGTGAAGTACTCGCCGCTGACGACGTACTACAACAACGGCAACCACCTCACCTACTTCCGGGTCCCGATCAACGCGAACTGGAAGGACGGCACCGACATCTGCGTCCAGGCTCTTCTGGACGGCACGCACGACGACGGCACCGCCTGCGAGACCGTCGAGAAGTGAGCAGTGAGAAGTAGGCAGTAGGCAGTAGGGGGCGGCCGGGGGAACGGCCGCTCCTGCCCGCCCCGTCCGCCGCGCATAACCTGCCGGCGGGCGGGGCATTGTCATGGGCAGGTGCGCAGGACGAGTGAGTTCGTCTTTTTCTGGGCGCTGACGTAGACTGACTCGTCGGCTCTCGTGCACCCGCATGTCCGCATGCCCCTCGTGAGTCGATCAAGGTAGTCGATTCGAAGGGCGAAGCGTGGCCAAGAAGCAAGGTGCCATCGAGATCGAGGGCACTGTCGTCGAGTCTCTTCCGAACGCCATGTTCAAGGTCGAGCTCCAGAACGGCCACCAGGTCCTGGCACACATCAGCGGCAAGATGCGTATGCACTACATCCGCATCCTCCCTGACGACCGGGTCGTGGTGGAGTTGTCTCCGTACGACCTGACGCGTGGCCGGATCGTCTACCGATACAAGTAGATCTTGCCCACGTCCCGCGCGAGCGGGGCCGCCGGCAACTGACCCGGAGAACCTCAATCCCATGAAGGTCAAGCCGAGCGTCAAGAAGATCTGCGACAAGTGCAGGGTGATCCGCCGTCACGGTCGGGTCATGGTCATCTGCGAGAACCCGCGCCACAAGCAGCGCCAGGGCTGACGCAGGACCGATCCCTCTGCATCCATCGCAGAGATTCGCGCGACGCAAGCTGAACATGTTCATACGCAGAACCCAGGTGCCACGGCGCCTGACACCCCCGGTTCGGAGGCCGGGGACCCAGTTCGTACCTGATACGGCGGCTGGGAACCGGTTCTGCGGAAGACCTCCGATGATCACCAGGAGCCATTGAATGGCACGCGTTTCCGGTGTTGACATCCCGCGCGAAAAGCGCGTGGAGGTCGCGCTCACCTACGTGTTCGGCATCGGCCGGACACTCTCGCAGCAGACGCTGGCCGAGACCGGCATCGACCCGAACACCCGCGTGCGCGACCTGAGCGAAGAGCAGCTGGTCGCCATCCGCGAGTACGTCGACAACAACATCAAGACCGAGGGTGACCTCCGTCGCGAGATCCAGGCCGACATCCGCCGCAAGGTCGAGATCGGCTGCTACCAGGGTCTGCGTCACCGTCGCGGTCTGCCCGTCCGCGGTCAGCGCACCAGCACCAACGCCCGCACCCGCAAGGGTCCGCGTCGCGCCATCGCCGGCAAGAAGAAGCCGGGCAAGAAGTAGTCCGCAGCGGACAACGCTTCATCAGCGGTCTTCGCTGTAGGACCGACCACCTCCCCGTAGGAGTTACTAGATGCCCCCCAAGGGTCGTCAGGGCGCTGCCAAGAAGGTGCGCCGCAAGGAAAAGAAGAACGTCGCTCACGGCCACGCGCACATCAAGAGCACGTTCAACAACACGATCGTCTCCATCACGGACCCGTCCGGCAACGTGATCTCCTGGGCCTCCGCCGGCCACGTCGGCTTCAAGGGCTCCCGGAAGTCCACGCCGTTCGCCGCGCAGATGGCCGCCGAGTCGGCTGCCCGCCGCGCCCAGGAGCACGGCATGCGCAAGGTCGACGTGTTCGTGAAGGGCCCGGGTTCCGGTCGTGAGACCGCGATCCGCTCCCTGCAGGCCACGGGCCTCGAGGTCGGCTCCATCCAGGACGTCACCCCGACCCCGCACAACGGCTGCCGTCCGCCGAAGCGCCGTCGCGTCTGACCTCGCTTCGCAGGGCTGCTCGGGCGGTACGGCTCCGTAAGGGCCGTGCCGCCCGTACCCTTGCAGTACCCGCGCTCTTACGGGTGCGGTTCCGTCGGGCGTCAAATAGCGGGCGTCCACGAAAGAAGGATCTGATCCACACATGCTGATCGCTCAGCGTCCCTCGTTGACCGAAGAGGTCGTCGACGAGTTCCGCTCCCGGTTCGTGATCGAGCCGCTGGAGCCGGGCTTCGGCTACACCCTCGGCAACTCCCTCCGCCGTACCCTCCTCTCCTCGATCCCCGGCGCGGCTGTCACGTCGATCCGGATCGACGGCGTGCTGCACGAGTTCACCACCGTGCCGGGCGTCAAGGAGGACGTCACCGACCTGATCCTCAACATCAAGCAGCTGGTCGTCTCCTCGGAGCACGACGAGCCGGTCGTGATGTACCTGCGCAAGCAGGGCCCGGGTCTGGTCACCGCCGCCGACATCGCGCCCCCGGCCGGTGTCGAGGTGCACAACCCCGACCTCGTCCTCGCCACGCTCAACGGCAAGGGCAAGCTGGAGATGGAGCTGACGGTCGAGCGTGGCCGCGGTTACGTCTCCGCCGTGCAGAACAAGCAGGTGGGCCAGGAGATCGGCCGTATCCCGGTCGACTCCATCTACTCGCCGGTGCTCAAGGTCACGTACAAGGTCGAGGCGACCCGTGTCGAGCAGCGCACCGACTTCGACAAGCTGATCGTCGACGTCGAGACGAAGCAGGCCATGCGTCCCCGTGACGCCATGGCGTCGGCCGGCAAGACCCTGGTCGAGCTGTTCGGTCTCGCCCGCGAGCTGAACATCGACGCCGAGGGCATCGACATGGGCCCGTCCCCGACGGACGCGGCTCTGGCGGCCGACCTCGCGCTCCCGATCGAGGAGCTCGAGCTGACCGTCCGTTCCTACAACTGCCTCAAGCGTGAGGGCATCCACTCCGTGGGTGAGCTCGTCGCGCGTTCCGAGGCGGACCTCCTGGACATCCGCAACTTCGGTGCGAAGTCCATCGACGAGGTCAAGGCGAAGCTGGCCGGCATGGGCCTGGCCCTCAAGGACAGCCCGCCCGGATTCGACCCGACCGCTGCGGCGGACGCCTTCGGGGCTGATGACGATGCTGACGCCGGTTTCGTGGAGACCGAGCAGTACTGATTCGGCTGCCGGTCCGTTGTGGCTGGTCGCGCAGTTCCCCGCGCCCCCTACGGGGCCGCGGACCCTCCGGGCGTCTGAAACGGCGCCCGGATCTCCGACAGACAACCGTCTGCTCGGATACTGACCCCGGTACCTGACACGGCCGGGGCAGACACACAGGAGAAGAACCATGCCGAAGCCCACCAAGGGTGCCCGTCTGGGCGGCAGCGCCGCGCACGAGAAGCTGCTCCTCGCGAACCTCGCGAAGTCGCTCTTCGAGCACGGCCGTATCACCACCACCGAGGCGAAGGCCCGCCGCCTGCGCCCGTACGCCGAGCGTCTGGTCACCAAGGCGAAGAAGGGCGACCTTCACAACCGCCGTCAGGTGCTCCAGGTCATCACGGACAAGAGCATCGTGCACACGCTCTTCACCGAGATCGGCCCGCGGTACGAGAACCGTCCCGGTGGCTACACCCGCATCACCAAGATCGGTAACCGCCGTGGCGACAACGCGCCCATGGCTGTCATCGAGCTGGTGGAGGCCCTGACCGTCGCCCAGCAGGCGACCGGTGAGGCCGAGGCCGCCACCAAGCGTGCCGCCAAGGACGCCGAGGAGACCAAGGCTGCCGAGACCGTCGAGGTCGAGGACGCCAAGGTCGACGTGACCAAGGCCGACGAGGCCGAGGACGCTGCCGAGGAGTCGAAGGACGCGTAAGCGTTCGGCCGGGGACTGCCGGTCGGCGGCTGCGGGTTCGTTGCGGCTGGTCGCGCAGTTCCCCGTGCCCCTGACGGGGCGCTTGAGCGGGCCTGTTCCCTCACGGGACGGGCCCGCTTTTGTTTACCTGAGAGGATCTCCGCGTGAGTGACGAAGTGCAGCCCGGCCATGTCCGCGTCCGTCTCGACCTGTCCTACGACGGCACCCACTTCCACGGCTGGGCCAAACAGGCCGGCGGGAAGCGGACCGTGCAGGGGGAGATCGAGGATGCGCTGCGGACGGTGACGCGGTCGGGGGAGACCACGTACGAGCTGACCGTCGCGGGGCGGACCGACGCCGGGGTGCACGCCCGCGGCCAGGTGGCGCATGTCGACCTGCCCGGGGAACTGTGGGCGGAGCAGCGGGAGAAGCTGCTCAAGCGGCTGGCCGGACGGCTGCCGAAGGACGTGCGGGTGTGGTCGGTCGGCGAGGCGCCGGCGGGGTTCAACGCGCGGTTCTCCGCGATCTGGCGCCGGTACGCGTACCGGGTCACCGACCACCCCGGGGGAGTGGACCCGCTGCTCCGCAACCACGTCCTCTGGCACGACTGGCCGCTGGACGTGGACGCCATGAACGAGGCGGCGGCCCGGCTGCTGGGGGAGCACGACTTCGCCGCGTACTGCAAGCGCCGGGAGGGGGCCACGACCATCCGGACGCTCCAGGAGCTGAGCCTTCGGCGGGGGACCGACGGGATCGTCACGGCCACCGTGCGGGCCGACGCCTTCTGCCACAACATGGTGCGCTCGCTGATCGGCGCGCTGCTGTTCGTCGGGGACGGCCACCGCGGACCGGACTGGCCGGGGAAGGTGCTGTCCGTCGGCGTACGGGACTCGGCGGTCCATGTCGTACGCCCACACGGGCTGACGCTGGAGGAGGTCGGTTACCCGGCGGACGAACTCCTCGCGGCGCGGAACAAGGAGGCGCGCAACAAGCGGTCGCTGCCGGTGGCCGGGTGCTGAACCGGCTGCCGGCGACCTGCCGAAGGTGATCCGCGCGAAGGACGAAGCCCCGCCCTCGGCCGCTGGCCGAGGGCGGGGCTGTTCAGCCGGGTCGGTCGTGCTCACTGCCTGACGGTGAAGTACTGCCAGGCGCCCCAGGTGCTGAGACTGGTCGTGTCCTTGGAGCTGTGGATGTACTCCGCGGCGATGCGGTACCTGTAGTTGACGGACTTGGTCAGGGACATCTTGTGGCGGCCGGCGCTGGTTGAGCTGAGCGTGGAGCAGGGGGTCGTCGTCTGCGTGTGCCAGGAGCCGCTGTAGTACCGCTGTACACGGAACTTCAGGCACTGGCCGGCCTTGTTGGGTGCGACGGTGACGTCGAGCTGCTCCTTGGCGGTGTGGTGGTACACCCGGTAGAGCGTGCTGCCGTAGTGCGTGTTCGTGTAGTAGCCGGAGAGCTTCTCCGAGACGCGCACGTGGGTCTGGACGCTTCGGGCGACGGTCTTCGGCGCGTACCGGTAGTCGCCGGCGAACACCGCGCTGAATGTGGTGTTGCGGGTGAGCTTGTACGACGCTGCCAGGTTGCCGTGGGAGTCCACCGTGCCCGACTTCACCAGGACCGATGAGCCGCCGTACGGCTTGGCGTAGATCGACACCGTCCGCTTGTTGTAGGTCGTGCCGAGATGGGTGGTGACCTTCGCGGTCTGGCCGTACGCATAGGTCGAGTGGTCACTGGTGATGGTCAGGGACGTCGAGGCCCGGGACACCTGGACGGTGGCGCTGCGGGTGCTCGGCCTGTGCGAGGTGTCGCCGGCGTAGGCCACCTTGTAGGTGTTGGCACCGCCGATCTGCGGGGTGTCCGTGAAGGTGAACGAACCGTTCGCGGCGACCTTCGCACTGGCGAGTGCGGTGCCGGACGGGTGCGCGAGGTCGGTCTTCGTCACCGTGACGACCCCGCCGCCGGCGAAGGGCGAGCCGGAGATCGTGCCGGACACGGTCAGCTTCGCGGTGCGGGAGGCCGTGGCCGGGGCCGTCAGCGTGGTCGAGGTGGCCACCTTGGACACCTGGACGAGGCTCGTGGTGCTCGCCGTCTCGTGGGTGTCGTCCCCCGCGTAGCTCGCGGCGTAGGTGTAGGTGCCCTCTGCCGACGGGGTGTCGCCGAAGGTGAAGGAACCGTCCGCCGCCGTCGTCACGTCGGGCAGTGATGTCCCGTTCCGCGTGATGTGCACGGTCTGGCCCGAGGCGAGCGCCGCGGACGAGGCCAGGGTGCCGTCGACGGTCAACGACCTGCCCGGGACACCCGTGCTCGGGGCGGTGAGCTGGAGTGAGGTCGTCGCCTTCGGGTCCGTCGCCGGGGGCGGCCCCTCGCTGACGACCAGGCCGCTCACCGTCTGGACGTCGGAGCTGCCGCCGGTGGCGCCGGAGAAGGCCAGGAGCGCGGTGGACGTCAGCGTCGGTGTCGCGTCCATCACCTGCGTCCCGTCGATCCAGACGTACACATGGCCGGCGGCCACCTGGACGTCGACCTGGTGCGTGCCCTGGCGCAGAGAGGTGCTGAGGACGGCGGTCGACCCGTAGTCGATCGCCGACGAGTCGGCCGAACTGCTGCCGACGCCTACGAAGTTCTGCGCCTTGAGCGTGTCGTTCCACCCGGTTGCGAACGCGATCACCGTGCCCGGTCGCCCCGCGATACCGAGGCCGTCACCGCTCCCGCCCAGTGCCGAGGCGGAGTTCTTCGCCGGGTCGAGCAGCGAGAGCGTCATGCCCTTCCCGCCGCTGCCGGGGCCGAACTTCGCGGTGAAGGTGGCCCGCAGACCCTCGGTGCGCAACGGCTCGGTGTAGACCGCCGTGCCCGCCTGATCGCTGGTGGCCGGGGTCAGCTGGACCCCGCCGCCGTCGGCCTGCACCGCCGAGCCGTTGGTCTGCCACTGCCCGTCGGCGGCCGAGGTGGTCGTGGCGGAGCCGGTACCGGTGCCCTTGACCGCCACGTACATGGCGCCCTGGGCGTTGCCGCTGTCGTCGGTCCCGGTCCCCGTGACCTCGTAGGAGGCGCTGAGATCCGCGGCCGTACGCGGAGTGAACGTCACGCTCTGCACCGCGGTCTGGTCGGGGCCGATGATCAGGCCCTCCGACAGCTGCACCGCGCTGTTGAAGTCACCCGTCGGCGCCTTGGCCTTGGTCACCGTCACCGGGATGTTGCCGGTGTTGGTGATGGTGAACGACAGCGACTTGGAGCTGCCGATCGGGACCTCGCCGAAGTCCAGTGAGCTCGTGGAGAACTCCAGGTGTCCCTGTCCGGTGATGGCGGTCGCGCTGACCGGCACGCTCAGGGTGTGGGTGGCGCCGCTGCCGCCGCTGCTGGTGACCACGAGCGCGTCGCTGTCGACCTGGTCGGCGGTCGGGGTGTAGGTGACCGAGAGCACGAACGAGCCGCCGGCCGGTACGACCGTCCCCTCGCTCGGCAGCCCCGAGGCGGAGAAGGCGCCGCCGGGCGAGTCGACCGAGTCGATGGTCTCCGGTTCGGTACCGGTGTTGGTGATCTGGAGGTTCAGCGTCGAGGTGCTGCCGGTGGGCACCTCGCCGAAGTCCAGGGCCGCGGGTGCCGCCCCGAGGCCGGGTCTGGTGCCGACGCCGTGAAGGGCGAAGACCAGTTTCTGCCCGTCCGAGAGATTCGCGGTCAGTGTGCCGTTGATGCCGCCGGTGGCGGTGGGGGTGAAGCTGATCGGGACGTCCAGGGTGGCGTCCGTCGTCAGTTCCGTGGGCTGGTCGGAGGTGGGTACGGCGGACGGGTCGACCGAGAACGTGCCGGAGGCCTTGAGTCCGGTGATGCTGACGTCCTGCGTGGCAGTCAGTTTCATCGTCGCGGAGCTGCTGTCGCCCACACCGACCTGGCCGAAGTCCAGCGAGGCCGCCGTGAGCGCGGTCCTGGCCGGGCTGCCGAAGCCGTAGAGCACACCGTCCCGGGTGCCGACGTACACCTTGCCGTTGTAGGCGGTCGGCGTGCTGAACTTGGTCGCGGTGCCGATCGGCGCGGACCACAGCAGCTGGAGCAGACCGTTGCTGTCGGGAGTGGGGCTGTAGGCGCGCAGGGTGCCGTCGGCTCCGGAGGCGTTGCTCGCGGAGGTCATCCACACCAGGGCGCTGGACTCGTCCGTGCCGTCGGAGGTGACCAGGGGAGAGCCGCTGGTGTAGCCGAAGGTGTCCCGGCTCTGGCCGGTGAGGGTGAGGGCGGGCGTACCGCCGTTGCGCACGCCGTACTTGAGCGCGCGCAGCGGACCCTGGTTGCCGACGACGTAGACGTAGCCGCCGTCGCCGCCCCAGAACGCGGGGTGCCCCCACATGCCCTGGTAGGGGCCGGACACGCTCACCGCGGCGTCGCCGCCCTGGGCGCCCTGGCCCATGCCGCCGAGGTCGTCGCGGTCGAGCAGGAAGATCCGCCCGTCCTTGCCCTGCTGGACCAGCAGGTGGGGGTGGTCGCTGGTGCCGAAGCCGTCCGGCAGCGCCATCGGGGCGCCCGAGGAGATGTCCTGGTCGTTGAGGTCCAGGGTGGAGGCGTCGCTCGGGCTGAAGAAGTCGGCCGTACTGAGGCTGTTGTCCGAGCCGACCTGGAGGCGTACGACGGACTCGGCCAGGGTTCCCTGGACGGTCTTGCCCGGCCCGGGTGCCGGGCTGATGCCGTTGCCGGTGCTGAAGAAGATCCGGCCGGACCCGTCGGAGACCAGTCCGCCGCCCGACTGCCAGATGCCGGCGCCGCCCGTGCTGGCACCGGTCACCGAGGCCCACATCGAGGTGATGCTGTGCTCGGTGGTGCTGACGCCGACCACGTAGCCGCGGTACGGCCAGGCGTCGCAGTGGGCGCCGAAGCCCGCGTAGACGACGCCGTCCATCAGCAGCAGGCCGGGGCGCTGCTGCTCGTAGTAGGCGTCGAAGCTGACGCTCGGGTCGTTGCTGGGGCTTCCCTGGATGGTGACCGGCCAGCCCGAGAGCTCGGCTCCGGAGCTCGGGTCCACCGCGTGCATCAGCCAGGTCGGGTGGCGGTGCGTGGAGGTTCCGTCGTCGACCTTGGTGGTGAAGTAGAGGGCCTTGGTGGCGGGGTCGTACACGGGGGTCGCGGTCGCGCCCACGTTGGGTGTCAGGTCGCCGCAGCCGATCGCCGAGGCCGGCCAGGACGCTCCGTAGTTCTTGCTCCACTCGATCGCGCCGGTGGTGCGGTCGAGGCCGTACACGGTGTTGCTCTCGGTGACCGCGATCACCTGGTCGCCCACGACCAGCGGCTGGGCGTATATCTGCCCGTCCAGTTTCGTCGCGAAGAGCTGGCCGAAGGCGGACGACTGGACGACCGCCGGAGAGAGTGCGGACTCGTCCTGGTCCCAGTTGGTGCGCAGGTTGTCGGCGCCCTGGGTGGTCTGGTCGGCCTGGGCCGCCACGAGGCCGATCGTCGTGCCGATCAGTGCCGCGACGGCCGCGGCCACCGTGGCGAAAACCCATCTGCGCCGCCGGTCGCGATGGCGGCCACCGCGTGCGGGCATGGAAAACCCGGGCAAATCTGGACCTCCCCCTACAGATCGCGCCCGGAGTGGTCACAGGCGCGACGCAAACGTGAAGACTGAGTGGTCGTTCTTACCATCAGTTGGCTTATTTGCGCACTGTTGGGGTGCGGGTTCATGGTGAGGCTGCCCGGGTCACGCTGTGCGCCGCGACTGCTACCCCTGTGGCGCGTGGGGAAACCCTGACTTCACAAAGTCGTTGCGTCGCACACGGAAAATCCGGTTATGATTTCGCGGCCTGGCTGAAAGTCAACTTTGGGGCAGCCGGGCTCAGGGTGGGTTCACAGGGCCGTCAAAGGTCCTGGGGGGGGTCATGAGTAGTGCACTGAGTCCTGCGGCGCGCGCTGAGCGTCCGCACCGGCGCAGACGCGAGTCCGAAAACCATGGGCTCTTGCCGCTGCCGCCGGACAACACCGAGAAGTACTCGTACACGCGCCGTCACCTGTGGGTGCTGACGCTGGGTTCGCTGATCAGCTTCGTCTGTCTCGCGGTCAGCCAGTTCCTGTTCACGGCGTCCAGCCCGTGGTTCTGGCTGACGATGCCGCTGCTCGCCTTCGTGGTCGCGGACTACCTGATCTCGCTGTACCTGGACGGGCTCAGCAAGGACTTCGACATCAAGGCGCACAAGCAGCTGGTACGGGACTGGCGGCCCGCCGTCTACCCGAGCGTGGACGTCTTCCTGCCGGTGTGCGGCGAGCCGCTGGAGGTTCTGCACAACACCTGGGTCAACGTGAACCGGCTCAAGGGCACCTACCGGGGCGTGGTCAAGGTGTACGTGCTGGACGACGCCGACGACCCCGAGGTCGGCGCCATGGCGCGGGATTTCGGCTTCCACTACGTGGTGCGGCCCAACCGCGGCTGGTTCAAGAAGGCCGGCAACCTCAACCATGCCTTCGGGATCACCGACGGTGACCACATCCTGATCCTCGACGCCGACTTCGCGCCACGCGCCGACCTGCTCGACGAACTGCTGCCGCACATGGACGCCGACGAGCGGACCGGGATCGTGCAGTCGCCGCAGTTCTTCCGGATCACCGACCGGCAGAACTGGATCGAGCGCGGCGCGGGAGCGGTGCAGGAGCAGTTCTACCGGTCCGTGCAGACCTCCCGTGAGGACAAGGACGGCTCGATCTGCGTCGGCTCGTGCGCGGTGTACCGGCGTGCGGCCCTCGCCGAGATCGGCGGCATCACGCTGATCGAGCACTCCGAGGACATGTACACCGGTTTCGACCTGCGGGCGCTGGGCTGGAAGCTGCGCTACGTGCCCGTCGCGCTGTCGGCCGGCGTGTGCCCGGACACCGCCGGTGCCTTCCACAACCAGCAGTACCGCTGGTGCATGGGCTCGCTCGAGCTGCTCACGAGCAAGCGGTTCTGGGAGATGGACCTGAGGTTCCAGACCCGCCTGTGCTACATCTCGGGTTTCCTCTACTACCTGCAGACCGCTCTGGCGACCTTCCTCACGCCGGTCATCCCGCTGTCGCTGATGATCCTGCGCCCCGACCTGCTGCGCGCCGAGGCGGCGATGTGGGTGCTGCCCAGCGTGGCGTACGTGACGCTGGTGCTGCCCTTCTGGCATCGCGCGCCGTACCGGCTGGAGGCCTGGGCGGTGCGGTTGATGTACGGCTGGTCGCATGTCTTCGCGGTGTGGGACGTGCTGCGCGGCCGTCCCATGGGCTGGAAGCCGACGGGATCGCAGGGCGCCAAGAAGAACGGCATGCGCCGCTGGTGGGTCGGCATGGTCGGGTGGACCGGCGGCACCGCGGTGCTGTGGGTGGTCGTCGCCGCCTGGCGGATGCTCACCGAGTACCCGCCGGACTTCGCCCTGATGCTCTCCGCAGGCCTCTTCTACGCGATCGTCGTCGGTCGCGCCCTCGTCCAGCCGCGCGCACGCGCAGTGCAGGAAGCGACCGCATGATCGTTCATCCACGCACCGCACGGATCCTTCGGCCCGTGCGGATGCTCGCCGCCGCGCTGCTCGCAAGCGCTCTCCTGGCGGGCTGCACCACGTTCTCCGAAAAGGGGCGCGACGAATACGACCGCGCCCAGGGCGACCAGCCGGGTGCCGACAGCTCCGCCGGGGCCTCCGCGTCGGCCAAGGCCGAGCCGCCGTACGACGTAAGGCCGCTGCTGCGGCCCGCGAAGAGGTACCTGGGTGTGGCCGCCGACGGCGCGCCCGCCAAGATGACCGGCGTCGCGGACTTCGCGAAGCGGGGCGGCAAGAAGCCCAACCTGATCGAGTTCTACTCGGCCTGGGGCGACCAGTACGAGACGCGGCTGGTACAGAAGTCCTGGGACTACGGTGCCCTGGCCTTCATCGCCTGGGAGCCCTTCGACGCCTCCCTCAAGGACATCGCCTCCGGCAGGGAGGATGCGTACATCCGCTCCTACGCGCAGTCCGTCAAGGCGCTGAACCTGCCGGTGGCGATCAGCTTCGCGCACGAGATGAACGGCGCCTGGTACCCCTGGGGCACCAAGAAGGCCACGGCTGCGCAGTTCACCGCCGCCTTCAAGCACATCCACGACCTCTTCGACGACGAGGGCGCCACCCAGGTCATCTGGGTGTGGAGCCCGAACGTCGTCAACCCGATGCCCAAGGTGAAGCTCAAGCCGTACTGGCCGGGCGACGACTACGTGGACTGGGTCGGTGTCATCGGCTACTACGCGGCCACCGGGCCGTCGACGTACAAGACGCTCTACGGGCCGACGATGAGCCAGGTCCGGTCCTTCACGAAGAAACCATTCATCATCGCGGAGACGGCGGCGCAGGCCGGTGAGCGCAAGCCCGCCGACATCGCGGACCTCTTCCACGGGACCGCGGAGCGCTCCGACGTCGTCGGGCTGGTCTGGTTCAACTTCGACAAGGAGACCGACTGGCGCATCAACAGCGGGCCGCTGTCCGAGCAGGCCTTCAGGAAACAGGCCGCGGACCCGAGCTTCGGATTCGATGTGACCAAGCCATGACCGACCGGCACACGCCCGTCTGGGCGGACGACCCCGGACTGCGGTACGACGCGCACGACCTGCCGTACGGACAGGACCAGCGGGTGCAGTGGCCCGGCGCGCACTCCCAGGACCCGTCGTGGTCGCACGAGCAGCAGTACGCCCACCAGATGCACCCCGGGGCGCAGCAGGGCGAGGTGACCGACACCGGCAGCTGGCGCTTCGACGGCCGTACCTCCGCGTACACCGACCAGCTGACCTACGACACCTTCGCGCCCTACGACCCGTACGCCACGTACACCGTGGCCGAGCCGGTGCCGGCCCCCGTGCCGGTGGCGCCCGAGCCCGAGCCGGAGGGGCCCGGCTACGTGCTGCCGCCCGTCCTGGAGTCCTCCTGGGCCGTGGACACCGGGCGCGGCCGGCTGCTCGGGCGGCTGGTGCTGCTGTGCGTCCTGCTCATCCAGGCCGGGCTGTCGCTGCGGCTGCGCGGCACCGCGTTCGAGGACGAGGCGCTGTACGTCCTCGCGGGCCACTACGAGATCGGCAACATCCTGCACGGCACCCCCGTGCCGGGCGACTTCGAGGGCTACTTCTCCGGCTATCCGAAGCTGTACCCGGTGCTCGCCGCGATGGTCGACAGCGTGGCCGGGCTCGCCGGGGTGCGCATCGTCAGCCTGGTGTTCATGCTCGGTGCGACGAGCCTGCTCTACGCGATGACCCGCCGGATGTTCGACGTCCGGGCGGCGATCGGCGCGGCCGCCCTCTTCTCGGTCGTCCAGTCCACCGTGTTCCTCGGCAACTTCGCCACCTTCGACGCGGCGGCGATCTTCTTCCTGGCGCTGTCCGCGTGGATCGTGGTGCGCACCGGCCGTGCGCCGGTCGTGGCGGTCGTGCTCGCGGCGCCCCCGGCGGTCCTCGCCTTCGCCACCAAGTACGCGGCGGGCCTGTACCTGCCCACCCTGGTGGTCCTGGCGGTGCTGACCGCCTACCGCCACCGCGGGCTGCGCGCGCTGGCGCGAGGAGTGCTGCTCGGCGGGGCGATGGGCGCCCTGCTGGGGGCCGGATACCTCTTCGCCGGATCGCTCGGCGGCATCAGCCAGACCACCACCAACCGTGCCAAGGGGGCCGACACCGCGGCGCTGCTCCTGCAGCACAGCGCCGAGTGGGGCGGGCTGATGTTCCTCACGGCGGTGGGCGGCTCCATCGCCTACGCGATCCGTCCGTACATGGGTGAGATGCCCTGGCTCGAGCAGGTGGGCCCCGGCCGGTTCCGCCGTGTCGCGCTCGGCGTGCTGCTCACCGGTACCGCCCTGCTCGCCCCGGCCTACCAGGTCCACCTGCAGACCGAGGTCTCGCTCTTCAAGCACGTGGGCTTCGGCCTGCTCTTCGCCGGACCGATGGCGGGCCTGGGCATCTCGCGCCTCGTCGGGCCGCACTTCCGGCACCCGCAGCTCGGGATCATGCTGTACGTCCTGACGCTCGTGTTCGGCATGGTGCAGTCGCAGCAGAACTACAGCTTCCCGGACTCCCGCGAGATGACGGCCGTCCTGCGCCCCATGGTCGACCGCAAGGGCACCTACCTGGCCGAGGAGCACGAGGTCCCCGCCTACTACTTGCGGGACGTCACCGGCTACGCGCAGTGGCAGGGCACGTTCGGCATGGACTACACGGACAAGAAGGGCAAGCGGTACTCGGGCCCCGAGGCCTACGGTGCCGCCGTCAAGGACGCGAAGTTCGACGTCATCGTGTTGCGCGGGACGGTCACGCCGGACGTCGACACCGCTGTGACGGACGCGCTGCGCGGCAACCCTCACTACCGCCTGGCCGCCGTCACGCGATTCACCACCAGCAAGGGCGACGGCGCATACCGGATCTGGGTGAAGAGATGAGTTTCGATGCCTTCGCCCGGCGCGACGAAGGGTACGCCGAGGGTCCCGGGGGGCACGATCCGTATCCGGGGCAGGAAGCACATCCGGGCCAGGACGCCTATGCCGGGCAGTGGGCGCATGCCGGTCAGGACGTCTACGCCGCTCCGGGACAGGGTGCCCCAGCGGGCCCCGGGGCCTACGCGGAATCCGGGCCCTACGCCGGGCCGGCACCGTACCCGGAAGCCGACCGGTATGCCGGTGCCGGGACAACCCCCGCGGCGGCGGCCGTCACCGAGCCGGAGGCTCCGGAGGCCGGTCCTCAGGCCGTCGAGGCCGAGCCCGGCCAGGAGGCGCCCGAGGACGCGAAGGGCGGGCGGCTCGCGGCTGCAGTTACGTTTCTGCTGCCCACCGTGCTGGCCTTCGCCCTGATCCTGCACGGGATCGGGGACCGCGAGCTGTGGCGGGACGAACACGCCACCTGGTGGGCGGCCGGCCTGTCGATCCACGACCTGAGCATGCTGATCCGCAGCATCGACGTGGTGTTCACCCCGTATTACGTGTTCATGCACGGCTGGATCCGGGTGGCCGGTGACTCCCCGACCGCGATGCGGGTCCCGGGCGCGGTGGCCATGGCGGCGTCGGCCGGTCTGCTCGCCCTGCTCGGCAGGCGGCTGTTCACGACGCAGGTGGGTGTCCTCGCGGGGCTGGTCCTGGCCGTCCTGCCGCTGACCACACGGTACGGGCAGGAAATCCGGCCGTACCCCTTCGCGGTCGCCGCGGTGCTCCTGTCGACGCTGCTGCTCGCGCGGGCGCTGGACCGGCCGTCGTTCAAGGTGTGGGTCGCCTACACGGTGTCGGTGCCGCTGATCGGCTGGAGCCATCTGGCCTCGCTCGCGGTGCTCGGCGCCCACCTGGTGTGGGTCGTACAGAAGCGGCGCGCGGGCGACAAGATCGTCAGCTGGGCCTACACCGCGGCGCTGATCCTCGGCATGTGCTT
This sequence comes from Streptomyces sp. NPDC090499, assembly GCF_044769305.1. Taxonomy (NCBI): domain Bacteria; kingdom Bacillati; phylum Actinomycetota; class Actinomycetes; order Kitasatosporales; family Streptomycetaceae; genus Streptomyces; species Streptomyces sp. NPDC090499. The sequence goes on along the minus strand of NZ_JBIVXP010000003.1, from coordinate 469,677 downwards.
CGTCATGCCGATGGCCATGTCAGGCTCGGGGCAGAGCGGTCAGATCGCGTGGAACAACCCGGGGTTCCAGGACCTGGTGGACTTCCCCGAGAACCTCTTCGGTTCCTGGGCGGTGGCCGTGCCCGTGATGGCGCTCGGCCTGGTCGGTCTGTGTTTCGCGGGCCGGGCGGCGCTGCCCCTGGCGGTGTGGATCGTGCTGCCGCCGGTGGTGACCTACCTGACCGCGGCCCAGCTGCACCTCTTCCTGCCGCGCTATCTGCTGTTCACCGCGCCCGCCTGGGTGCTGCTCACGGCAGTCGGGGTGGGACGCCTGGCCGGTCCGGTGGCAGGGGTCAAGGCCGGCTCCGGCGGCGCGGTGCGTCGCGGCTTCGGCTGGGTGCTGGCGGTCGCCGCGGTCGCGGGACTCGTCTTCCAGTCGTTGCCGGGTATCCGCGAGGCTCATCACAACGCGCTGGGCGAGCCGGATTTCCGCGGTGCCGCGCGGATCGTCGAGGCCCAGCAGCGCAAGGGCGACGGCATCGTCTTCAGCGGCGTGCTGCAGGAACGCCGGGCCATGGCCTACGAACTGCGCGACGACGCCGGCCGGCCACGGGACGTGCTGATGTACCGCACTCCGCAGCAGCGGGGCTCGTACGACGCGGCCGAGTGTCCGCAGCCGGCGAGCTGCCTGGCGAAGAGCGAGCGGCTCTGGCTGGTGTCGACGACGCCTGACGGACAGCCGTTCAGCGGGATGCCGAAGACGACGGCGACCGTGATCCAGAAGGACTTCCGTGTCGTGAAGACCCGGAAGCTCGACTACCTCCAGCTGGTGCTCCTCGAAAGGACGCGAGCGGCGACGGACGGGACGTCCCGTGACGACGCCGCCAGGCGCAAGGTGCACGTCTGAGCTGGATTCACCGAACCACCGGAAGCATTTCTTCCGGCGGCTGCATTCACATTTGGGGAGGGAAAGAAATGACGTATGGACTGGGGGGTGCTCGCGTCACCGTGGTGATGCCCACCTACAACGAGGTGGCGAACCTGCCGCGGATGGCCGAGGCCGTGCTGTCGCTCGGGCTGCCCGGGCTCCACCTGAAGATCGTCGACGACTCCAGCCCGGACGGCACGGGGCGGATCGCCGAGGAACTGGCCGAGAAGTACAACTGGGACGGTCAGTACCGCATGAGCGTGCTGCACCGGACCGAGAAGGACGGGCTCGGGCGGGCGTACGTGGCGGGCATGAGCGCCGCACTGGACGAGGGCGCCGCGTACGTGGTCCAGATGGACGCGGACGGCAGCCACCCGGTGGAAGCGGTCCCACGCATGATCGGTACGGCGGTGGCGTCCGGGGTCGGACTGGTCGTCGGCAGCCGGTACGTCGAGGGCGGCTCGCTGGACGAGGAGTGGGGCAAGCACCGGGTCCTGCTGTCCCGGTTCGCCAACCGGTACGCCCGGACGGTGCTCGGCACGAAGATCCGGGACATCACCGCCGGCTTCAACCTGTGGTCGGCGGCCGCGCTGCGTGACGTGGACCTCGCGACCCTCGACAGCGCGGGCTACAGCTTCCAGGTCGAGCTGAAGTTCAAGGCCGTCCGTGCCGGGCACAGCGCCGTCGAGATCCCGATCCGTTTCGAGGAGCGCACCGAGGGCGTGTCCAAGATGAACCTCGCGACGCAGATCGAGTCGGCCGTGATGCCGGTACGGTTGCGGCTGCGCAACCGACGGGGCTGAACGAGACCGTGAGCGGACGGCATGCGCTTCCCTCGCGAGGGGGGAAGCTGTACCGGGAGATCGCGAAGTTCGGCATCGTGGGGGCCTCGGGGTTCGTGGTGAACCTCGCGGTCTTCAACCTGATCAGGGCCGCCGTCCACTGGCAGCCGGTGCGGGCGAGTGTCGTCGCGACGGCCTGCGCAGTGCTGGGCAACTACGTGGGCCTGCGCTACTTCGCCTACCGGGACCAGGACCGGGACGGCGGCGGTCGCAAGGAGCTGGGCCTCTTCCTCTTCTTCAGCGCGGTCGGCCTGGTCATCGAGAACGGGGTGCTCTACGCGACCACCTACGGGCTGGGCTGGCAGAGCACGCTCTCCTACAACGTGAGCAAGTTCCTCGGCATCGGCATCGCCACCCTGTTCCGCTTCTGGTCCTACCGCACGTGGGTCTTCGGGGCCGCCGAGGCCACCCCGCCGCACACGGTCGCGCGCGGCGGGCCCCAGGAAGCCGTGCTCCAGGCCACCTGGGAGCGGACCTGACCGGATGTGTCCGGAATCACTGTCCGGCGTCGGCCGCCGCCGACGCCTGGGCCTCGCCGCGGCGGTGGATCTGGCGGAAGGTGAACTCCGCCAGGTCGTCGCCGGCCTGGAAGACCTTGGTGTCCTTGGTGGTGACGTCCTTGCCGTTCAGGAAGCCGGCGGTGGTGAAGTACGCGTAGCGGCCGTACGAATTCGTCGTCGTGCGGCAGACGCCGGAGTCGCAGAAGGTCTTGACGCCGGAGCCGGCCAGGGCGGTCACGAAGCCCTTCTTGTCGGCGTCGGTCTTGGCCTTGCCCGCCTGCGCCTCGGTGTTGAAGACGGCCACGCCGACCGTCACCGCCACGCCGTCCTTGAAGTAGGTGACCCGCAGCAGGCGGGTGCAGCCGTCCTTGTCGAAGACGGCCGGGAGGCTGCCCTTGGCGGCCGTGGCGCACTTCTTCGTGTCGGACGTGGCGCCCTTCTTGTAGACCGTCTCGCCCATGGTCAGCTGGGTGCCCGGGAAGAGGGCCGCGGCGCTCAGCGGTGCCGTGTCCTTCTGCACGCTCGATATGAACTCCTCCGGGTCCAGCGGCGGCGGCGCGCTGGTCGGAGCGAAGGACGGCCCCGCGCCCGCCGTGTCGCTGGGCAGCGAGGCGCTGGCCGGCAGGTTGGTGGGCGTGCCGGAGGCCTTGTTGTCACCGTTGGCGGACACCACGGCCATCGCGACGGCGGTGCCGATCGCCAGCGTGGCGACCACGCCACCGCCGATGAACAGCACTCTGCGCCGCTTGTTCCGCGTCTCCGACGCCTCGGCCAGCGACGCCCAGTCCGGGGTCTGGCCGGTGCCGCTGCCCCAGGGCTGCTGAGACTGCGGTTTCCACGGATCCCACTGGGACTGAGGTCCCCCCTGCCCATAGCTCATGGGGCGCATCTTAGACGGGGGCCGGGGGGTGCCGGTGCGACTGTACGAACGGAGACCGGGGAGCTTCGGGGGACCTTTGGGGGCAGGACGGCGCATCCTGGTACGGCCGGGCGCCCAGGATTTCCGCCACGGTCGGCGACCGCTCGTCCCGATGTCCCCGGGAGCTCGTTTTGACCCTTCAGGGGCGACCCCGGTACGCTGGCTCTTCGTTGTGTATCGGCTCGCTCGTTCTCACGCGAGAGGCCCTTCACACAGGTTCCCTGGAGCAGTTACCAGTGGGCGGCATACGGGCAGCGTCCCCGGCATATTTGTCGTCCCCAGCTGCACGATCGCTTCAGTGATGCCATTTCCAGCGCCCATCCACTGAAGAAGAAGGCTGCGAAGTGCGTACGTACAGCCCCAAGCCCGGCGATGTGACTCGCCAGTGGCACGTCATCGACGCCCAGGACATCGTCCTGGGCCGTCTCGCCTCCACTGCGGCGTCCCTCCTGCGGGGCAAGCACAAGCCGATCTACGCCCCTCACGTCGACACCGGTGACTTCGTCATCATCATCAACGCCGACAAGGTGCACCTGTCCGGCAACAAGCGGACCCAGAAGATGGCGTACCGCCACTCCGGGTACCCGGGCGGTCTGCGTTCCGTCCGCTACGACGAGCTGCTGGACAAGAACCCCGAGAAGGCCATCGAGAAGGCCGTCAAGGGCATGCTCCCCAAGAACACCCTGGGCCGTCAGATGCTCAGCAAGCTGAAGGTCTACCGAGGCGAGAACCACCCGCACGCTGCGCAGCAGCCGGTTCCGTTCGAGATCACCCAGGTCGCGCAGTAGTTCCGGCCACCCCCTAAGACAGAAAAGAATCTGAGGAGCATCGTGGCCGAGACCACTGTTGAGCAGCCGGTCGAAGAGACCGAGACCGAGCTCGTCGACATCGACAGCTACACCACCGAGTCCGAGGTCCCCGTCGAGGGCGAGTACACCTCGGAGTCGCTGGCGTCCCGCTTCGGCGACCCGCAGCCGGCCGCCGGCCTGGGCCGTCGCAAGAACGCCATCGCCCGCGTCCGGATCGTCCCGGGCACCGGCAAGTGGAAGATCAACGGTCGCACCCTTGAGGACTACTTCCCCAACAAGGTGCACCAGCAGGAAGTCAACGAGCCCTTCAAGGTGCTCGAGCTCGAAGGCCGTTACGACGTCGTCGCCCGCATCGCCGGTGGCGGTGTCTCCGGTCAGGCCGGTGCGCTCCGTCTCGGTGTCGCCCGCGCGCTGAACGAGGCCGACGTCGACAACAACCGCGGCCCGCTCAAGAAGGCCGGCTTCCTCAAGCGCGACGACCGCGCGGTCGAGCGCAAGAAGGCCGGTCTGAAGAAGGCCCGCAAGGCCCCGCAGTACAGCAAGCGCTAATCACCAGCTGCCTGCACGTACTCCGAACGCCCCGGCGGCACGCCACATGTGCTGTCGGGGCGTTCGTTTATCCCGGTCAAGGGCGTATAACGACACAAGACGCTCAAAGGCTGGTGTGATCGCATGACTAAGCGCCTGCCATCATCATTTCCTGGCAGCAAGGACGCTTCTTCAGGAGGACAAGTGGGACGACTCTTCGGCACGGACGGCGTGCGCGGTGTCGCCAACGCGGACCTGACCGCCGAGATGGCGCTCGGGCTGTCCGTCGCGGCGGCGCACGTGCTGGCCGAGGCGGGCACGTTCGAGGGCCACCGGCCGACGGCGGTCGTCGGACGGGATCCGCGCGCGTCCGGGGAGTTCCTGGAGGCCGCCGTGGTCGCGGGCCTGGCCAGCGCGGGCGTCGACGTCCTGAGCGTGGGCGTCCTCCCGACGCCGGCCGTCGCCTTCCTGACCGGCGCGCTCGGCGCCGACCTCGGCGTCATGCTCTCCGCCAGCCACAACGCCATGCCCGACAACGGCATCAAGTTCCTCGCCCGCGGCGGGCACAAGCTCGACGACGAGCTGGAGGACAAGATCGAGGCCGTGTACGAGTCCCACCGGCACGGCGAGCCGTGGCAGCGGCCGACGGGCGCGGGCGTGGGCCGGGTGCGGTCGTACGACGAGGGCTTCGAGCAGTACGTCGGCCACCTCCTGTCGGTCCTGCCCAACCGGCTCGACGGACTGAAGATCGTCCTGGACGAGGCGCACGGCGCGGCCGCGGGGGTCTCGCCGGAGGCGTTCCGCCGGGCCGGCGCCGAGATCGTCACCATCGGCGCGGAGCCGGACGGGCTCAACATCAACGACGGCTGCGGGTCGACCCACCTCGGCAAGCTCAAGGCCGCGGTCGTCGAGCAGGGCGCGGACTTCGGCATCGCGCACGACGGGGACGCGGACCGGTGCCTGGCCGTCGACCACACCGGCGAGGAGGTGGACGGCGACCAGATCATGGCCGTACTCGCCCTCGCCATGCGGGAGCAGGGCACGCTGCGCGCCGACACCGTCGTCGCCACCGTCATGTCCAACCTCGGCTTCAAGCTGGCGCTGGAGCGGGAGGGGCTGCACCTCGTGCAGACCGCGGTCGGCGACCGGTACGTGCTGGAGGAGATGAAGGAGCACGGCTACGCCCTCGGCGGCGAGCAGTCCGGCCACGTCATCATCCTCGACCACGCGACGACCGGCGACGGCACGCTGACCGGGCTGCTGCTGGCGGCGCGGGTCGCCGGGACCGGGCGGTCGCTGCGGGAGCTGGCGGGCGTCATGGAGCGGCTGCCGCAGGTGCTGATCAATGTGCCGGACGTCGACAAGTCGCGGGTGCGGACGTCGGGGGACCTGGCGGCGGCGGTCGCGGAGGCGGAACGGGAGCTCGGGGAGACCGGGCGGGTGCTGCTGCGTCCTTCGGGCACGGAGCCGTTGGTGCGGGTGATGGTCGAGGCGGCCGACATCGAGCAGGCCCGGTCGGTGGCGGGGCGGCTGGCCGACGCGGTGAAGTCGGCGCTGGGTTGAGCCTCAAGGCGTAGCAAAAAGTGCGCGCCCGATCACTGACTGTTTCTCTTGCGTCGAGGCCGCTCTGTGCGGCGCCCTCTCGACGGAAGAGAACACAGCATGAAGATCGTGAGCACCATCCTCAAGCGAGCGGCCGGTCCGGTTCTGGTGGCGGGCCTCGTCGTCACCTCGTCGGCCACCATGGCCGTCGCCGCCCCGCCACCGGGCTCGACGGCGTTCCGTATCCTCGGCGGCCTGGTCGTACTCCAGGCGCGTAGCGGAGTGAACAACGTGGTCACGGCCAGCACTTCCACCGGCCGGCTGATCCTCACGGACGCCACGGGCATCGCGATCGGCCCGGGCTGCACCCGGGTGGACGCCAACACGGCGGACTGCGGCATCGCCGCCACGGTCACCCGGCTCGCGGTGCAGCTGGGCGACGGGAACGACAGCTTCGACGGTTCCACCGCCAATGTCAGCACCACCGCCGATGCCGGTACGGGCACCGACAGCGTGAAGACCAACGGCCGCAGCGACACGGTCAGCGTGGAGGACAACACCGGCGGTGACACGGTCGACTGCGGCGCCGGCACGGACACGGTGTTCGCCGACCCCGGCGACACCATCACGAACTGCGAGCGGCAGTTCTAGGAACCGCCGGCCTTCGCCGTGCGCTCACGCCGGCTGGCCCAGAACCACTTCTGGGCCAGCAGCGTCAGCGCTCCCGCCAGCACGATCCCCAACAGGTTCAGCAGCAGTTGTTCCGACGAACCCCACGCCTGGCGGTACTCCGTGAAGGCGAAGGCCACGGCCGCGTTCGCGGCTGCCGGGACCGTCGTCACCGAGATGGCGACGCCCACCAGGGCGCCGGACTTCGCCGAGGTCAGGGAGAGTATGCCGGCGATGCCGGCCAGGACCGCGACGACGAACGAGAAGGCGTCGGGGCGGTAGATGAAGTTGGTGTTCGGGCGTGCTGCCTCCAACTGCACCTTCGTGAACAGGTTCAGGCCGTCCATGAGGTAGGTGAAGCCGACCGTCACCAGCATCGCCACCGCGAAGCCGACCAGCAGCGCGACGACGGAGCGCACCGCCAGGCGGGGCCGGCGCCGGACCAGCGCCGTGCAGACGCCGGCCAGCGGGCCGAACTCCGGGCCCACCGCCATCGCCCCCACGATCAGGATCGCGTTGTCCAGGACGACACCGCAGGCCGCGATCATCGTGGCCAGGGTGATGAAGGCGACGTAGGTGACCGACAGCGTCGACTCCTCGTGGGTCGCCTCGGTCAGCCCCTCCCACAGCACCGCGTCGGCGCCCTCGCCCGGGGCCTCCGCCTCGGCCTCGTCGGCCCGGCGGGACAGGCTCAGGCCGATCTCCTCGACGGCGATCGAGCCGGTGCGGTCGAGGTCCAACCCCCGCAGCCCGCGGATGAGTTCGTCACCCGCCTCGCGGGCCACGTCGCACATCACGACGTCCCCGGCCGGGTCGCGGGCGGCGCCCGGCAGCACGACCAGGTGCGTGGTGCCCACGGTCGTCTCGATCAGACGGACCGCGTCGTCCGTCCGGTCGGCCGGGGTGATCAGGCGCAGATGCAGCATGACGCCTTTCTAACAGGCCGCTCTAGAGCTTGCGGAGCCGTAGCCGCTGCACCTTGTGGTCGGGGCCCTTGCGGACGACCAGGGTGGCGCGGCCGCGGGTGGGGGCGATGTTCTCCACCAGGTTGGGCTTGTTGATGGTCCGCCAGAGGCCGCGGGCGTAGTCGACGGCCTCCTCCTCGGACACCTGGGTGTACTTCCTGAAGTACGAGTCCGGGTTCTGGAAGGCGGTCTGGCGGAGCTTCCGGAAGCGGTTGAGGTACCAGCGCTCGATGTCCTCCGCGTTCGCGTCGACGTACACGCTGAAGTCGAAGTAGTCGGCCAGGCCGACGCGGGTACGGCCGTCCTGGCCGGGGAGGGCGGGCTGCAGGACGTTGAGGCCCTCGACGATGAGGATGTCCGGCCGGCGGACCGTGAGCTTGCGTTCCGGGACGATGTCGTAGATGAGGTGGGAGTAGACGGGCGCGGTGACCTCGTCCTTGCCGGCCTTGATGTCGGCGACGAAGCGGGTCAGGGCCCGGCGGTCGTACGACTCGGGGAAGCCCTTGCGCAACATCAGGCCGCGGGCTTCGAGCTCCCTGGTCGGGAGCAGGAAGCCGTCCGTCGTCACCAGCTCGACGCGCGGGTGCTCGGGCCAGCGGGAGAGCAGGGCCTGCAGCAGCCGGGAGACGGTCGACTTGCCGCAGGCCACGGAGCCGGCGACGCCTATCACGAACGGGGTGCCGGACTGGGAGCCCTGTTCGCCGAGGAAGGTGTTCAGGGCGCCTCTGAGGCCGTCGGTGGCACCGACGTAGAGGTTGAGCAGTCGCGACAGCGGGAGGTAGACGTCCCGCACCTCGTCGAGGTCGATGACGTCGCCGAGACCGCGCAGCTTCTCGACCTCCTCGGCGGTGAGCGGCAGCGGCGTCTTGTCGCGCAGCGCGCTCCACTCGGAGCGGGTGAGGTCGACGTAGGGAGTCGCCTCCGGCCTGTGCCGGTGGGCGCTCCGGGGCATCGGGGAGACCGGAGAGATCACATTCCATTGTTAACGGAGTTTGAACGGGGCGGGGGGTGGGGTCGGTCACGTGGGGTTCTGATCACGTGAAGTCGGCATACGCGAGGTGGATGCCACAGGCCCGGCACCGGAAGAGGTAGGCGGTGGGCGAGCCGTCCTTGTCGAGCGAGTCCAGCAGGCCGTCGGCCTGACCGGCCGGCCACTCCCGGCGCAGGTGCTCGACCGCGCTCGGATACGCCGCGAGCTCCCGGGCCCCGACGCGGCCGAGAAAGGCGGCGCCGTCGCCGCAGTGCGTCAGCCAGTACGGGGACTGCCAGGCGGCGAACCCCGGAGTGCGCTCCAGGATGGCCCCTACGACCTCCCGGGGCACGTCCCCGTCGACGGTGTCGGTGAAGGAGGCGCCGTGGCGTTCGGCGGCGGTGCCGAAGGCGATGCAGTACGGGCAGATGCCGGTGCCGGGGCCGTCCGCCGCGTAGACGGGTCCCGTGCAGATCCACCCGCGCTGCTGCCCGCAGCACCCGCACGCCTCGTCGGAGGCGGTCACGGAGCCGGTGGCGACCGGGCTCGGGTGGTACGGGAAGTCCGGGAGGATCGGCCGCAGGGGTTCTTCCGGCTGCGGGGCGACGATCCCCGCGACCGTCCGGCCGGTCAGGGCGGCGGACGGCACCACGATCGCGTCCGCGCGCAGGGGCTCCGGCAGGTGCCCGCGGTCGGTCTCGTCTCCGGCGATCGCCGGACCGTCCTGAGGCAGCATCACCGCGTCCGTGCGACGGACGAGTTCGGCCATGCGGTCCAGGACGGCGCCGGTGGAGAAGCGGTTGAAGCTGAGCCCCGTCGAGTCGCCGTAGACCTCCGAGCCGCCGCCGTCGCCGGCTTCGAGGTCCCAGGACTCCGGCAGCCCGGAGGCGGGCATGCCACCGACCGTGACGGGGCCGAGCACGTCGCGTATCACGGTCTCGTCCATCGGCACCGGCTCTCCGTCGACGAACCGGCCCACGTACAGGCTGTAACTCACGTGGCCTCCTGCCCTCTGCCTTGAGCCGGGAACCGAAGCTACCTTCCCGGCGGAGCGAACGGATCACGGTACGCAGGGCCGGGATAATTTCCGATTCCGGGCACGCTGAGCCGTGTTCGGGTGGGGGTCGGCACTTAGGCTGCCGCTCATGTGCGGAATCGTGGGATACGTGGGGGCGCAGTCGGCGCTCGATGTGGTGGTCGCCGGGCTCAAGCGGCTGGAGTACCGGGGGTACGACTCGGCGGGTGTCGCGGTGCTCGCGGACGGCGGGCTGGCCTCGGCGAAGAAGGCCGGGAAGCTGGTCAACCTGGAGAAGGAGCTGACGGAGCGGCCGCTGCCGGCCGGTGCCACCGGCATCGGGCACACCCGGTGGGCCACGCACGGCGGGCCGACGGACGCCAACGCGCACCCGCACCTCGACAACGCGGGCCGGGTCGCCGTCGTCCACAACGGGATCATCGAGAACTTCGCCGCGCTGCGCGGGGAGTTGGCCGGGCGCGGGCACGACCTCACGTCCGAGACGGACACCGAGGTGGTCGCGCACCTGCTCGCCGAGGAGTTCTCCGGCACCGCCGACCTCGCCGAGGCGATGCGGCTGGTGTGCCGGCGGCTGGAGGGTGCGTTCACGCTGGTCGCGGTGCACGCCGACGACCCGGACGTGGTGGTCGGCGCACGCCGGAACTCCCCGCTCGTGGTGGGCGTCGGAGAGGGCGAGGCCTTTCTCGCCTCGGACGTCGCCGCGTTCATCGCCCACACGCGGTCGGCGATCGAGCTGGGCCAGGACCAGGTGGTGGAGCTGCGCCGGGACGGCGTGACGGTGACGGGCTTCGACGGCGCTCCGGCGGACGTCCGCTCGTACCACGTCGACTGGGACGCGTCGGCGGCCGAAAAGGGGGGTTACGACTACTTCATGCTCAAGGAGATCGCCGAGCAGCCCAAGGCGGTCGCCGACACCCTGCTCGGCCGTATCGACGCGGGCGGCTCGCTGACCCTGGACGAGGTCCGGATCTCCGCCGCCGAGCTGCGTGAGATCGACAAGGTCGTCATCGTCGCGTGCGGTACGGCCTTCCACGCCGGCCTGATCGCCAAGTACGCCATCGAGCACTGGACGCGCATCCCGTGCGAGGTGGAGCTGGCCAGCGAGTTCCGGTACCGGGACCCGATCCTGGACTCGCGCAGCCTCGTCATCGCCATCTCCCAGTCCGGCGAGACCATGGACACGCTGATGGCGCTGCGGCACGCGCGGGAGCAGGGCTCCAAGGTCCTCGCGATCTGCAACACCAACGGCTCCACGATCCCGCGCGAGTCGGACGCGGTGCTGTACACCCACGCCGGACCGGAGGTCGCGGTCGCCTCGACCAAGGCGTTCCTCACCCAGCTGGTGGCCTGCTACCTGGTGGCGCTGTACCTCGGCCAGGTGCGGGGCACCAAGTGGGGCGACGAGATCAGCGCCGTGATCCGGGACCTCTCGCACATCTCCGGCGAGGTCGAGCGGGTCCTGGAGACCATGGAGCCGGTACGGGCGCTGGCGCGGACGCTGGCGGACAAGAAGACCGTGCTGTTCCTCGGCCGGCACGTCGGCTACCCGGTCGCCCTCGAAGGTGCCCTGAAGCTCAAGGAGCTGGCGTACATGCACGCCGAGGGCTTCGCGGCGGGCGAGCTGAAGCACGGGCCGATCGCGCTGATCGAGGCGGACCTGCCGGTGGTGGTCGTCGTCCCGTCCCCGCGCGGCCGCTCGGTGCTCCACGACAAGATCGTGTCCAACATCCAGGAGATCCGGGCCCGCGGCGCCCGCACCATCGTGATCGCGGAGGAGGGCGACGAGGCGGTCGTACCGTACGCCGACCACCTGATCCGGATCCCCGCCACCCCGACCCTGCTCCAGCCGCTGGTCGCCACGGTCCCGCTCCAGGTCTTCGCCTGCGAGCTGGCCACCGCCCGGGGCAACGAGGTGGACCAGCCGAGGAATCTCGCCAAGTCGGTCACCGTGGAGTGACCTTAGGGTGCAGACCATGAGCATCATCGGGGTAGGCATCGACGTCGCCGAGATCGACCGGTTCCGGGAGTCGCTGGAGCGGACTCCCGGGCTGGCCGGCCGGCTCTTCGTCGAGCGGGAGCTGTACCTGGCGAGCGGGGAGCGGCGCGGTGTCGCCTCGCTCGCGGCGCGGTTCGCGGCCAAGGAGGCGCTGGCCAAGGCGCTCGGCGCGCCGCCGGGGCTGCTCTGGACGGACGCGGAGGTCGTCGTCGAGGACAACGGACGGCCGCGGCTGCAGGTGCAGGGCAGCGTGGCCGCCTGCGCGGCGGAACTCGGGGTGCGGTCGTGGCATGTGTCGCTCAGTCACGACGCCGGGGTGGCGTCGGCGGTGGTGATCGCCGAGGGGTGACCCGGGCGGGGCGGGGCGGATGCGCGCCCCGCGGGTTCCGGGGGAGACTCGGGGCATGCGGACTGCTTACAGCGTGGAGACGGTACGGGCGGCCGAGCGGGAGCTGATGGCGCGGCTGCCGGAAGGGGCGCTGATGCAGCGGGCCGCCGCCGGGCTGGCCGCCACCTGCGCCGAGTTGCTCGGACGGGTCTACGGCAGCCGGGTGGTCCTGCTGGTCGGCAGCGGGGACAACGGCGGGGACGCCCTGTACGCCGGGGCGCGGCTGGCGCGCCGGGGGGCGGGGGTCGCGGCGGTGCTGCTCGCGCCGGAGCGCACGCACGAGGGCGGGCTGGCGGCGCTGCGCCGGGTCGGCGGGACCGTCGTACGGGACGGCGGCGCCGAGGAGTTGGTCCTGCGGGCCGATCTCGTCGTCGACGGGATCGTCGGGATCGGCGGGAAGGGCGGGCTGCGGCCCGGGGCGGCGGAACTGGTGGCGGTCGTGGAGCGGTCCCGGGCCGCCGTCGTCGCCGTGGACCTGCCGAGCGGGGTGGAGGCGGACACCGGCGAGGTGCGCGGGGCGGCCGTACGGGCGGACCTGACCGTGACCTTCGGGACGCACAAGCCGGGGCTGCTGATCGATCCGGCGCGGGAGTACGCCGGTTCGGTACGGCTGGTCGACATCGGGCTCGAACTGCCCGAGGAGGCCGAACTGGAGGCCTTGCAGGACGTGGACGTGGCGCGGCTGCTGCCGGAGCCGTCGGCGGAGAGCGACAAGTACCGGCGCGGGGTGGTGGGCATCGTGGCCGGCTCGGCGCGCTATCCGGGCGCGGCCGTGCTGGCCGTCGCGGGGGCGCTGCGGGGCGGGGCCGGGGCCGTACGGTACGTCGGGCCGGCCAAGGACGAGGTGCTGGCCCGCTTTCCCGAGACGCTGGTGTCGGACGGGGGACCGCGGAAGGCCGGGCGGGTGCAGGCGTGGGTGGCCGGGCCGGGGGTCGGGGACGACGCCGACGCCGTCGCCGAGGTGCTGGCGGCGGACGTGCCGGTGCTGGTCGACGCGGACGGGCTGCGGTTCGCCGACCGGGACGCGGTGCGCGCTCGTACGGCGCCGACCCTGATGACGCCGCACGCCGGGGAGGCCGCCGCGCTGTTGGGGGTACGGCGTGAGGAGGTCGAGGCCGGGCGGCTCGCGGCGGTGCGGGAGCTGGCGGCGGCCTATCGGGCGACGGTGCTGCTGAAGGGGTCGACGACGTTGGTGGCGGCGGCCGGGGGAGGTTCCGCCGTCCGGGTGAACGCGACGGGGACGCCCTGGCTCGCCACCGCCGGGAGCGGGGACGTGCTGTCGGGGCTGGCGGGGTCGTTGCTGGCGGCGGGGCTGGACGCGCGGGACGCGGGGAGTGCGGCGGCGTATCTGCACGGGCTCGCGGGGCGGTTCGCGGCGGACGGGGCGCCCACGGTCGCCCACGAGGTTGCTGCGCGGCTGGGGGCGGCTTGGCGGGGGGTCTTCCCACCCGCCCACCCGACTCGGTAGGACAGGGCCGCACCGTCACGGGGCTCCGCCCCGAACCCCATGTGCATGTGCGCCGGGTGCCGGTGCGCGGTGGCTGGTCGCGCAGTTCCTCCCCCAGCCTTCGGCCGGGGGTGGTACCCCGAGCGCCCCTTGCGGGGCGCCGTGCCCGGGGCGCGTGCATCCCTCGGGTGACCTCACCGCGCGGCTCCCCGGAATTCAGGGGGCCGCGGGGTTGTCTGATCGCATGATTTGTGGACGAATCGCGCGTTATCGGTGTGGTCTGGTGCGGGAGGTCGCCGGGGTCCTCGTGGTCGCCGTGGCCGTGTTCTGCCTCGGTGCCGGGACCGGGGTCGCGGACGCCGCCGCCCCCGAACCGGGCGCCGCCGTCCCCGAGTCGGAGCTGGTGCCGGGGGTCGCGCCGGGGCCCTCGCAGCCCTGGCAGATCGACACCCCCGACCAGATGCTGGCGCCCAAGGTGTACACGCCCACCGCCCAGGAGGACGCCGTCGAACCGAAGGCGGCGCCGCCCGGGACGTACGACCTCATCGAGTACGTGCCGCTCAGCGACGCCGTCGCCAAGGTGAGCTGCTCCAAGCTGACCGGGCCGTATCAGAAGCAGATCGAGCAGTGGCTGAAGCTGAAGGCGGACGGCAAGCAGTCCAGCGCCGACTGCAAGGCGATCCAGAAGTTCCAGACGAAGTACAAGATCAAGCCGGCGATCGGGTTCGCGGGGCCGGTCACCTGGTACCAGATGATGCTCCTGTCGGCGAAGAAGAACCCGAACGCGGCCAGGAACTGCCCCGTGAAGTCGTACCGGGTCGCCTGCGTGGACCTCAACCGGCAGGTCACCTGGGTGCAGAAGGGCAGCAAGGTGGTCTACGGGCCGGTGCAGATGCGCAGCGGGCGCAAGGGCTACGCGACCCGGGCCGGGTGGCACACCGTCTACTGGCGGCACAAGAACCACTGGTCGACGCTGTACAACTCGGCCATGCCGTACGCCCAGTTCTTCGACGGCGGCCAGGCCTTCCACGCCGTCTACGGCTCCATCTACACCACCGTCGGCTCCTGGGGCTGCGTGAACCTCAGGCTCGGCGACGCGAAGAAGCTGTGGAGCGTGCTCAAGAAGGGCGACAAGGTGTACGTGTGGGGTCACCGTACGGGTACCTGAGCCCGGTACCAGGGGCTGTGCCGGTGGGCTGCCGGGGGCCTCTGAGACACTGGGGGCGCGATGAGTGATAACCCGACTGCGCAGACCGCACCGACCGCACCGACCGGGTCCCTGCGCGCCCGCGCCGAGATCGACCTGGCCGCCCTGCGGGCCAACGCGCGGACCCTGCGTGCCCTCGCGCCGGGCGCGGCCCTGATGGCCGTGGTGAAGTCCGACGCGTACGGCCACGGGGCTCTTCGGTGTGCCCGCGCGGCCGTCGAGGCGGGCGCGAGCTGGCTGGGCACGGCCACCCCGGAGGAGGCCCTGGCACTGCGCGCGGACCCCGGGCTGCCCGCGGACGTGCGGATCATGTGCTGGCTGTGGACGCCGGGCGGGCCCTGGCGGGAGGCGATCGAGGCCGACCTCGACGTGTCGGTGAGCGGTATGTGGGCCCTGCGTGAGGTGACCGGGGCGGCGCGGGCGGCCGGCCGGCCCGCCCGCGTGCAGCTCAAGGCCGACACCGGGCTCGGGCGCAACGGCTGCCAGCCCGCCGACTGGCCCGAGCTGGTCCGTGAGGCGCTGCGCGCCGAGGCGGCGGGGCTGGTCCGGATCACCGGGCTGTGGTCGCACTTCGCCTGCGCCGACGAACCCGGCCATCCCTCCATCGCCGCCCAGCTCACCCTCTTCCGCGAACTGCTCGGGTACGCCGAGGGGCAGGGGGTGCGCCCCGAGGTGCGGCACATCGCCAACTCGCCGGCCACCCTCACCCTCCCCGAGACCCACTTCGACCTGGTCCGCACGGGCATCGCGCTCTACGGCCTGTCGCCCAGCCCCGAGCTGGGCAGCGCGGCCGACTTCGGCCTGCGCCCCGTGATGACGCTGTCCGCCTCCCTCGCCCTGGTGAAGCACGTACCGGGCGGGCACGGGGTCAGTTACGGGCACCACTACGTCACACCCGGCGAGACCACCCTCGGACTCGTCCCCGTCGGCTATGCGGACGGCATCCCGCGGCACGCCTCCGGCACCGGGCCCGTGCTGGTCGGCGGCAAGTGGCGGACGGCCGCCGGGCGCATCGCCATGGACCAGTTCGTCGTGGACCTCGGCGGCGACGAGCCCGAAGTCGGGGCGGAGGCGGTGCTGTTCGGTCCGGGCGACCGGGGCGAGCCCACCGCCGAGGACTGGGCCCAGGCCGCGGGCACGATCGCATACGAAATCGTCACGCGCATCGGAACCCGGGTGCCCCGCGTCTATGTGAACGGGCAACCGAGTGGGCAAGAACCAGGGGACGACGCCTGACCCGAGGGGTTCGGCGGCGGCACGACCCGGTTACACCTGTATCAACAGCAACAACGGCAACATGCGTCGCGTCAGCATCACCCGTGTCAGCCAGGCAGCGAACTGCAGTACGGCGAAGAGGAGCGGTACGTGAGCGAGAGCAGTGCGGAGGCCGTAGCGGAAGCCGCCGCGGCGGCCGTCGTCGCCTCGGCCACGGGGGCGGCCTCCGGCAGCTGGCGCAAGGTGACGGGCGTCGCCGGGGCCGCCATAGGAGTGCTCGCCGCCGGAGCGGCGGCCGGCGTCGCCGTGGAGCGGATGACCGTCGGCCGCGGGATGCGCCGCAAGGCCCGGCTGGCGCTGGACTCGGCGGGCCCCTACGGCACCCTGCGCGGCACCCCCGGCAAGGCGTACGCCGACGACGGCACCGAGCTGTACTACGAGGTCGACGAGGTGGTCCCCGACCCCGGCCCCGCCGTCTCGCCGCGCCGCCGCCGGCTCTTCGGCCGCAAGGCGCCCGCGCCCGTCACCGTCGTCTTCAGTCACGGCTACTGCCTCAACCAGGACTCCTGGCACTTCCAGCGGGCGGCCCTGCGCGGGGTCGTGCGCACCGTGCACTGGGACCAGCGCAGCCACGGCCGCTCCGGGCGGGGCGTCGCGCAGCACGAGGACGGGGTGGAGCTCACCATCGACCAGCTGGGCCGGGACCTGAAGGCCGTCCTGGACGCGGCCGTGCCGGAGGGGCCGATGGTGCTGGTCGGGCACTCCATGGGCGGCATGACGGTGATGGCGCTGGCCGCGCAGTACCCCGACCTGATCCGCGAGCGGGTGGTCGCCACCGCCTTCGTCGGTACCTCGTCCGGGCGGCTCGGCGAGGTCAACTTCGGGCTGCCGGTCGCCGGGGTCAACGTGGTGCGCCGGGTGCTGCCCGGGGTGCTGAAGGCGCTGGGCACGCAGGCCGCGCTGGTGGAGAAGGGGCGGCGGGTCACCGCGGACCTCTTCGCCGGGATCATCAAGCGGTACTCGTTCGCGTCCAAGGACGTCGACCCGGCGGTGGAGCGGTTCGCGGAGCGGATGATCGAGTCGACGCCGATCGACGTGGTCGCCGAGTTCTACCCGGCCTTCACCGACCACGACAAGACCGCGGCCCTCGCCTACTTCCAGAACCTGCCGGTGCTGGTGCTGGCCGGGGTGCAGGACCTCGTCACGCCCAGCGAGCACAGCGAGGTCATCGCCGACCTGCTGCCCGACGCCGAACTCGTGCTGGTCGCGGACGCCGGGCACCTGGTCATGCTGGAGCACCCGGAGGTGGTCACCGACCGCCTCGCCGACCTGCTCACCCGCGCGGGGGCCGTGCCGGCAGGGGCTACCGTAAGTGGCTATGGAAGCACCAGCAGCACGGCACAGCCAGGCTGACACCGAGTTGACCGTCACCTCCCCCGAGCAGATGGGGGAGCTGGGCCGCCGGCTGGCGAAGCTGCTGCGCGCCGGTGACCTCGTGATGCTCAGCGGGGAGCTCGGCGCCGGCAAGACGACGCTGACGCGGGGGCTGGGCGAGGGGCTCGGTGTGCGCGGGGCCGTCACGTCGCCGACGTTCGTCATCGCCCGCGTGCATCCGTCCCTGGGGGACGGCCCGCCGCTCGTCCACGTGGACGCGTACCGCCTGGGCGGCGGGCTCGACGAGATGGAGGACCTCGATCTCGACGTCTCGCTGCCCGAGTCCGTGGTCGTCGTGGAGTGGGGCGAGGGCAAGGTCGAGGAGCTGACCGACGACCGGCTCGTGGTCGGCATCCACCGGGCGGTCGGCGACACCACCGACGAGGTACGGCACGTGACCCTGGCGGGGCTGGGGGAGCGGTGGGACGGGGTGGACCTGGGGGTGCTGGCGGCCTGAGGACCGTGTGAACGTTCCGACAAGGCGTCGGCAAGATATTGCGCCGGACGTATCGGGCGTGGTCACATGGTACCCAGTCAGTGGTTAGGTCTACCTAACTACGTCCGCCCCCGCACTTCAGGAGGCGCCCGTGTCCGTGTCCCAGTCCGAGGAGCGGCGACCGGTCGCGGTCGCCGGGGTTCCCGGCGTCTCCATGCGTGAGCTGCTGGCGTCCTGTGCGTGCGCTGACGCGGTGTCCCGGCCGCCGGTGGTGCCGGAGCCGGCACCGAGGCCGGTTGTGCAGGACCGTAGGGCTGCCTAGGCGGTTCGGCAGCGCCCCGTCGGGGGCGCTGGGGGTACCCCCGGCCGAAGGCTGGGGGAGGAACTGCGCGACCAGCCGCGACGTACCTGAACGGACCCACCGACCGAACCCCCAGCGTGCTGCTATCTGCCGACTGCCGCGCCATCGTGGCTGGTCGCGCCCGCGCGGCGGAGCTGCAGATCAGATACAGCCCCGCGCCGCCAGGCGGCGGCTGCGCCGCCGGCTGGTCGCGCCCGCGCGGCGGAGCTGCAGATCAGATACAGCCCCGCGCCGCCAGGCGGCGGCTGCGCCGCCGATCAGGGGTGTGGTCAGCGGATCACGGTCACCTTGACGCCGATCGTCGCGAAGTTCCACATGGCGGTGCCGTCGGCGCGGGTCTCGCGGATGCCGCCGGTCTTCACCGTGGGGTCGGGGGGTGCGGCCGCGCGCTGGGCGGTGACCGCGCTGAAGCCGATGGCGGAGCCGTCCTTGGTGGTGGTGAAGCGGACCACGTGTTCGATGGGGAGGCCGTCGGTGCCCGTGACGGCCTTCGAGCGGGACGTCACCCAGTAGGCGCCGAGCGGCGGGTCGACGGTGCCGGGGTTCACCTTGAAGGTCCGTTCGACGCGGCCCTGCTCGTTGACGAGCCAGACCCGGTCGTCGTCCACCGAGTACACCACCCGTTCACCCGTGCCGGAGGTGTTCGGCAGGGCGGTGGGGTGGCGGTGGTCCCGGGGGGCCTTGGCACCCGGCGCACCGGGCGCGGGGCTCGCCGACGACCGGCTGCCGAGGCCGGGCGGGACGGTGGCCGAGGCCTGGTAGGCGAGGAAACCGACCGCTCCGACGGCCGCCGCGGTCAGGCCTGCCACGACTCCCGAGCTGGTCCCTGCCACGTGCGCCACCTCTGCCTGCCGTAGAGCCTCACGGGGAGCCTCGCATGGGGCCCAGCCGTATATGTCGTACTTCGTACAGACCGTAGCAGTCAGTGACCGTCCGACCCGGCCGGGCGTGCTCGCGGCGCCGGAGCCGTAGGCTGTTCGCGTGCTCTTGCTCGCTCTGGATACCGCCACCCCCGCCGTCACCGTCGCCCTGCACGACGGTACGGCCGTCATCGCCTCGTCGAGCCAGGTGGACGCGCGCCGGCACGGCGAGCTGCTGCTGCCGGCCGTCGACCGGGTCCTCGCCGAGGCCGGGGTCCCGCTGGACGCCGTCACCGAGATCGTCACCGGCATCGGTCCCGGCCCCTACACCGGCCTGCGGGTCGGTCTGATGACCGCGGACACCTTCGGGCTCGCGCTCGGCGTGCCCGTCCACGGCCTGTGCACGCTCGACGGGCTCGCCTACGCGGCCGACATCGAGAAGGGCCCGTTCGTGGTAGCGACCGACGCCCGCCGCAAAGAGGTCTACTGGGCGGTGTACGAGGACTCGCGCACCCGGCGCACGGAGCCCGCCGTCGACCGGCCCGCCGACATCGCCGAGAAGGTGGCCGGGCTGCCGGCCGTCGGCGCCGGGGCGCTGCTCTACCCCGACACCTTCCCGGTCGTCCACGAGCCCGAGCACGTCTCCGCAGCGGCCCTCGCGTCGCTGGCCGTCGCGAGGCTGGCCGCCGGCGAGGAACTGCCCGCGCCCCGCCCGCTGTACCTGCGCCGGCCGGACGCCCAGGTGCCCAAGAACTACAAGGTGGTCACCCCGAAGTGACCGCACAGCTGCGCGAGATGCGCTGGTGGGACATCGACCCGGTCCTGGAGCTCGAGAAGGACCTGTTCCCCGAGGACGCCTGGTCACGGGGGATGTTCTGGTCCGAGCTGGCCCACGCGAGGGGACCCGGGGCGACCCGGCGGTACGTGGTGGCCATGGAGGACGACCGGATCGTCGGGTACGGCGGCCTCGCCGCCCAGGGCGCCGCCTCCGACGACAGCGGCTCCGCCGCGGTCGGCGACGTTCAGACCATCGCCGTACGCCGGGACCAGTGGGGCACCGGGCTCGGCGCGGAGCTGCTCACCGAGCTGCTGCGGGCCGCGACCGCCTTCGAGTGCGCCGAGGTCATGCTGGAGTGCCGGGTCGACAACATCCGCGCCCAGAAGCTCTACGAGCGGTTCGGCTTCGAGCCCATCGGGTTCAGGCGCGGCTACTACCAGCCGGGGAACGTGGACGCCCTGGTGATGCGCCTGACGTCCGGGCAGCCCGGCAGTGGCTCCGCCACCGGGCCCACCTCAGAACAAGGAACCGAGATCAATGGCTGACGAACCCCTGGTGCTGGGGATCGAGACCTCCTGCGACGAGACCGGCGTCGGCATCGTCCGGGGCACCACCCTGCTCGCCGACGCCGTCGCCTCGTCCGTCGACGAGCACGCGCGCTTCGGCGGGGTCGTCCCCGAGGTGGCGTCCCGGGCGCACCTGGAGGCGATGGTCCCGACCATCCGGCGCGCGCTGAAGGACGCGGGCGTCAGCGCCAAGGACCTCGACGGCGTCGCGGTCACGGCGGGCCCCGGCCTGGCCGGTGCGCTGCTGGTCGGCGTCTCGGCGGCGAAGGCGTACGCGTACGCGCTCGGCAAGCCGCTCTACGGCGTGAACCACCTCGCCTCCCACATCTGCGTCGACCAGCTGGAACACGGCCCGCTCCCGGAGCCGACGATGGCCCTGCTGGTCTCCGGCGGCCACTCCTCGCTCCTCCTGTCCTCGGACATCACCTCCGACGTACGGCCGCTCGGCGCGACCATCGACGACGCGGCCGGTGAGGCCTTCGACAAGATCGCGCGCGTGCTGAACCTGGGCTTCCCGGGCGGCCCGGTCATCGACCGGTACGCGAAGGAGGGCGACGCCTCGGCGATCGCCTTCCCGCGCGGCCTCACCGGCCCCCGCGACCCCGCCTACGACTTCTCCTTCTCCGGGCTCAAGACGGCGGTGGCCCGCTGGATCGAGGCCAAGCGGGCGGCGGGCGAGGAGGTCCCGGTCCGTGACGTGTCCGCGTCCTTCCAGGAGGCGGTCGTCGACGTCCTGACCCGCAAGGCCGTCCGGGCCTGCCGCGACGAGGGCGTCGACCACCTGATGATCGGCGGCGGAGTCGCCGCCAACTCCCGGCTGCGCGCCCTCGCGGCGGAGCGCTGCGAGGCGGCCGGTATCCGGCTCCGGGTGCCGCGCATGAAGCTGTGCACGGACAACGGCGCGATGGTGGCCGCGCTCGGCGCGGAGATGGTCGCCCGCAACCGCACCCCGTCCGACTGGGACCTCTCCGCGGACAGCTCCCTGCCGGTGACCGACCCGCACGTCCCGGGCAGCCACCACCACGACCACGTGCACGAGGTCAGCAAGGAGAACCTGTACACGTGACGGTCGCGTTGATGTGGGAGGCGCGGGCAACGGCGGGCCGGGGCGGGGAGTTGCTGACGTGGGCGCGGCAACAGACGCTCGCCGGGCCCCCGTTGCGCCGCGAGATGCTCCGGGCACCGCAGGACCGGGTGCTGGTGATCACGTGGTGGGAGGGGTCGTACGACACCCCGGACCTGCCGGAACTCGCCGACCCGCCGGAGGAGTTGGTGACCCGTCCGGTGCACCGGTGGCGGTTCGAGTCGGTGGCGGCGGACTGAGCGCGGCTCAGGACCGGCACAGGACCGGCTCAGGACCGGCTCAGGGCTGACTCAGGGCTGGCCGCGCAGCGTGTTCGCGGTACGGGCGAGGTCCTGCAGGCGTCGGCCCGCGTCGCGGACCTGATGGCGGAAGGCAGCCGCGTCACCGTCGACGCTGTCCCTCGTGGGCAGGCACAGCAGGCTGAAGAACCAGACCAGTCCTGACTGGTCCTTCGGGCTCAGCGTGCCCCACTCGCCCCGCAGCCCGCCGCAGGCTTCGGCAAGCGCCTGGACGCAGAAGGCCATGGCGAGGTTCTGGTCACCGCCCCAGACATCGCGCAGCCATCGTTGGAAGTTGGCCTGGACCGTCGCCACCACGTCCGGGCCGGCGTCCCCGGCGAGGATCCTGGTCACCAGTGCTCCCTGCTCGTTCGCTCGCATGCTGAACACGACTGACTCTCCGTCCTGTTGGCTCTGTTGCTCCTGTTGGTGTGCGGAAATTCCGGTCTTTCCGAAGTCGCCGGCGTGTGCCAGCGGACCGAGGCCGCGGGCCATGCGGTCCTCAAGCCCGGCCAGGGCCTTGCGCGCCGCCCAGTTCCGCTCGTCGCGCGCGGCCTCCCGGTACCAGACCAGCGCCTCCGGCCACTTGCCCAGGTGGTCCTCGTGGAAGAGCCCGAGGAAGTAGGCGCCGTGCGAGCTGCCGAGCCGGGCTGCCCGGGTGTACCAGTGCAGGGCACCGTCGAGGTCCGGGGTGACGGCGTCACCGTGGCGCGTGCCCTTGACGCGCTCCTGGGCCCGCCCTTCGAGGATCATGCCCAGGCGGGTCATCGCCTCCGGATGTCCGGCCTCGGCGGCGGACCGGTACATCGACTGGATACGCGGCAGGTCCGCTGCCGTGGTGTCCCAGTCCATCTCGAGTGCGAGGGCGGCCCGGAAGAGCTCGTCGGCGTCCTGGTGGGCCGGGCCGGACCCGGCGGCGGCCTCGCCCGGTGCGGCGTCCGGCCGGCCGGGGAGCGGCCGGTGGCGCGCCGGGCCCCCGGCGATGACGAACCGCCCGGCATGGTGGCGGACCGACTGGGTGGGCCGGGGCTTGCCGTCCCGCACCAGGGCCGCCGAAGCGGCCGCGAAGGCCGTTTCGAGGGAGACCCCGTGCGGGTGGCCGGCGGCACCCGCCTCGATCGCGTCGACCAGGTAGCGGGTGAAGTGGGTCTGCGGGTAGCCGCCCGCCGAGTCCGGTTCGAACCATGCGGTGCGGTAGGCGTCGGTCGCGGCCAGCGTGATGGCCCCGGAACAGTGGGTCAGCTCGGTGATGGCGGGCGCGGACAGCGTGTTCCTGGGCAGCGTGGCCTGTCCTGAGAAGCAGCAGTCGAGGATGACCACCTTGGTCACGGCCTCGGACTCCTCAAGGGCCTCCCGGATGTCGGAGAACCGCAGCCCGGTGGTCTTCTGCGCGGACCCGCTCAACGGGGATTCGGCGAGTGCCAGGCAGAGCTCGTCCCCGTAGAGGCGGCCATGGCCCACGAAGTAGATCAGTGCCAGGTCGGCGGCGTCCTCGAACCACCGCATGAGGTCGTCGGGCAGGTTGTTGCGCCGCCGTGGATTGCGGAGGACCTGGAGCCGGTCCGCCGGGCTGCCCGAAGGCCGTGGCCAGCCGCAGAGCGGGCTCTGGAGCAGTTCGGCCATCCGGTCGAGACTGTTCCTGGTGGCCGAGGCGACGGGCGGCAGGTGATCGTAGTCCCAGCCGCCGATGAGGACCGCTCGTGAGCGCGCGTAGTCGTACAGGGGCGGGGGCTCAGGGGTTGTCACGGAGCAGCCGTTCGACGGCATCCAGCGCCCGGTCCGCGTTCTCCAGCTCGATCTCGACCTGCCTGCCGTCGACGGTGATCCGCATCCTGAGGTTCGAGCGGCGCGAGCGGAGGAAGTCGGGCAGGGTCTTCAAGGCCGTGGCCAGCACGCTGCTGCCGGCGAGTACCGCCAGCACGTCGGCCGTGCCGAGTTCGCCGGGGGCCGGCGGCGCGGGACTGATCCGCGTGGTGATCCCGTCCTGCGCACCCAGCCAGTCCCGTAGTCCGCGGAGCTGTGCCGGGTCGGAGACCGTCAGTTCGAGCATCCGGGCTGTGCCGGCCGACTCGCGGTCCAGTGGTTTCCCGTGACTCTCGGTTCTCACCTGCGTCTGCTCCGATCGCCGTACCGCCAAAGCGAAGTTGATCAGGCCGGAGTCCCGAGGGCGTGCGTAACGGACGGCTCGGGAGTCCGGACGTCGGTGCTTCCCGCAGCGTAGCCGCTCCGTCGGCGCAAAGGAACACTCATGTCTTTTTAGGTTGGCGGGAAGTCCGGCGCGGTCGGGCGGGGACGCGGGCCGAGCAGGCCGGCGTCCCACAGCTGGCGTACGTAGCGGTTCAACTCGACCGCGGCCGCGTCGAGTTGGCCTTGGTCGCCGTCGGCCACCGCCGAGGTCGCCAGGGCGGTGGTGGCCGCGAGGATCATCCGGCAGGCGAGCAGGCCCTCCGGGTCCGTGACCCCGAGCGTCTCCGCGACCAGGTCGACCACGGTGTCGTACAGGGGCGCCCGCACGGGAAGCACACCGGGACCGGCCGCGAACGCCTCGACCAGGCAGAGCCGGGCCGTGGGCCAGTCGGCGGCCAGGGTGTGGATGTAGGCGTCGACCAGCCGTCCGAAACGGTGCGGTGGGCCGTCGTCGGCACCGGCCGGGGACTCGCTCCCGGCGGCGCCGAGCCGCTGAAGCACCTGCGCCAGCAGACTCTCCCCGGCCGCCTGGTAGGCCGCGGCGAAGCAGTCCGCCTTGGAGTCGAAGTAGCGGTAGAAGGTCTGCCGGGACACCCCTGCCCGCTTGATGACGTGTTCGACGGTGGCGGCGGCGTACCCCCGCTCGGTCAGCACCTGGGCCAGCGCCGCGTACACGCGGCCCCGCTGCAGCGCCTCCACCTCGTCGACCGGCAGGGCGTTCGTGCCCCGGGGAAGCTTGCGCTGCGGTGTCGTCATGGACGGCAGGTTAGTCCGCCGGTGCGATGCGCCTTCAGGCCTCGAAGCCGGTCCGCTTCGGCCAGATCTGGAGGGCCTGGGCGTCGGTCATCACGGGCGGGCGCGGCGCCGGGTCCTTCGGGTCCGCCGGGTCCTGCGCCAGGCCGAAGCCGGCCAGCAGCAGTTCCGCGTAGCGGCGCCAGGCGCCGGGGGCGGCGTCCTCGGTACGGTCGGCGACCGTACCGATCATGAGGAGGAACGCGTACACGTCGGCGGAGGCGAAGTCCGCGCGTACGGCGCCGGCCGCCACGGCCCGTTCGGCCAGGCCGTCCACGTGGCGGCCCAGGTCGTCGCGCATCCGGGCGATCGGCTCCGCGGCGACGTCCGCGTGGGCGAGGATGACCTCCAGTGCCCTGTCCTGTGCGCGTCGGCGCGCCGCCTCCAGCAGGTAGTGCCGCAGCGCCCGCCCCGGATCCGGCTGCTCCGCGGCCGCCGTCGCGACCTCCAGGAACACGGTGAACCGCTCCGTGAACAGGGCGTCCACCAGTGTCTGCAGGTCCGGGAAGCGGCGGTAGACCGTGCCGACCCCGACGCCCGCCTCGTGGGCG
The DNA here is from genome assembly GCF_044769305.1 of Streptomyces sp. NPDC090499. Classification (NCBI taxonomy): domain Bacteria; kingdom Bacillati; phylum Actinomycetota; class Actinomycetes; order Kitasatosporales; family Streptomycetaceae; genus Streptomyces; species Streptomyces sp. NPDC090499. The sequence goes on along the minus strand of NZ_JBIVXP010000003.1, from coordinate 444,410 downwards.
ATCTCGTTGAGGGTGGCGACCGCCCCCCGCTGGGCGAACATGCGCTCGGCCGTCTCCATGATCAGCCGACGGTTCCGTTCGGCGTCCGCGCGGAGCGGGCGTTGCGTGGTGTCCGGGGTCACGCCAAGACATTCTCCACGACGACGGGCGAGCGGAACCGCCTGGCCAGGACCAGCCCGCCCGTCACCGCGCTCCACAGCAGCCAGGAGTAGACCCCGCCGCGCTCGAACACACCGGCCGTGCTCGTGGAGACACTCACGAACAGCTCGCTCAGCAGGCCGAGGGACCCGACCGTGACGCTGAAGACGCGGTACGGCTTCGGCAGGCCCAGGCGCCCGCCCAGGCTCCGGGACGCCCCCGCCATGATCGCCAGCGTGTTCGCGCACAGGATGCCGATGCCGGCCCCCACGACATGGAGGACCAGGCTGTACTTCGCCCCGTTCGCGGAGCCGTGGAAGAGCCCGACCATCACGAAACCCACTCCGTGCGCGACCGCCAGCGAGGTGACGACGCGCCGCATCCGCCCCTCGACGAGCGGTAGCGCCACCAGCAGCACCCCGGCCGCGAACAGGATCCCCTGCAACGCGAACGACGTGTTCATCAGCGCGTGCGACGGCGAGCAGATCTCCCGCGCCTGGAACTTCGTGCCGCAGTCGGGCACGCCGAGGTCGCTGATGTAGTTCCGGGCGTAGCTGTAGGGCGGGTCGTTCCAGGCCGTCGCGGTGACGCCCTCGGCGATCACCCACTGCAACGCGTTCACGATCAGGACGGCGGCTCCCACCGGGAGCCAGTTGCTGCGCGACATCGGCACTCCTCATGTCCTCGGACGACGGCTGCGCAGCCACCGTAACACTAACCGGATATTCTTATCCGCTTACGCGATACGGCCGCGCGCGGGCGCCGACGCCCGTCACGCTGAGTGCATGAGCGGTGGCGTTGAGGTGAATGGCGAGCCCGAGTCGTCGGACAGCATGAAGACGTTCGGCGCGTTCGTGCAGGGGCTGCGGGAGCATGCGGGGCTCAGCCGGGAGGAGTTCGGGGCGCGGGTCCACATGTCCAAGCACTCGGTGGCTTCGATCGAGTTGGGCAGGAGGCTGGCGGACCAGAGTTTCGTGGAGGCGGCGGAGGGGGTGTTGGGGAACACCGGGGCGTTGAGGAGAGGGTTCGAACGGGTTTCACGGCAGCCCGGGTTCGCGGTCTGGTTCCGCAAATGGGCCGCGTTGGAGCAGGAGGCGGTGAGCCTGGCCACGTACGAATGCCGTCTGGTTCCCGGGCTGTTGCAGGCCGAGCCGTACGCACGGGCGGTGTTCGGCAACAGCATTCCGCCCTTGTCCGATGCCCAGGTAGAGGCGCAGGCCGAGGCCCGGATGGAGCGGCAGTTGATGCTTCGGGAGCGGCCCAACACCTCGTTCAGCTTCGTCATGGACGAGCACATCGTGCGGCGCCGTCTGGGAGGCGACGAGGTGGCCCGCGCCCAACTCGATCACATGCTCGGATACGCCCAACTCCGCAATGTGGAGATCCAGATCATGCCGCTCGACTGCCAGGTACACGCGGGGCTGGATGGTCCGCTTGCCTTGCTGGAGACGCCGGAAGGCGGGCATCTTGCCTACTCCGAAGGCCAGAAGACCGGTCGGCTGATCGTTGACCCGAAAGAGGCCGCCATCCTGCATCGCCGTTATGCGACACTCCGCTCACAGGCACTGTGCCCCCTGGAGTCGGTGAGCCTGCTGGAGCGCATCAGAGGAGAGCTATGAGCGACACCATCGAACTGGCGTGGTTCAAGTCCACCTACAGCGGTACCGAGGGCGACAACTGCATAGAAGTAGCCGTAGCCCCCACCACCATCCACATCCGCGACTCCAAAGACCGCGCCCGCCCCCACCTCGACCTCACTCCCGCCGCCTGGGCCCCCTTCGTGGCGCACGCGGCGGGGGTGGCCTGACGGTCAGTTCACCTCCGTCTCGCAGCGCAGTACCCGGTCCGGCCCCAACCGCCGTACCGGGCCGGTCAGTCGGAGGTGGGTCACCGCCCGCACCTCCGCGCTGGACGCCGCAACCCGCAGCTCCAGGGCCCCCGGCTCCACCACCCGCGCCCCTTCCCGGTCCGTGAACGCCGACAGGTCCGCGTGGAACCGGAAGGTCACCCGGCGGGACTCGCCGACGGCCAGCTCCATGCGCCGGTAGCCGATCAGCCGGACGTCCGGGCGGGTCACCGAGGCCACCGGGTCGTGGAGGTAGAGCTGGACGACCTCGGTGCCCGCGCGGTCGCCCGTGTTGCGGACGGTCACGGTCACGTCGTACGAGCCGTCCGTGCCGATCTCCGCCGTGTCCGGTGAGACGAGGTCCCACGCGAACGCCGTGTACGAGCGGCCGTGGCCGAAGGCGTACTGCGGGGTCGGGTCCAGGTTGCTGACCTCGCCCGCGAGGCCCAGCGGGGGCTGGAGGTAGGTCCAGGGCTGGCCGCCCGGTACGCGTGGGACGCTGACCGGGAGGCGGCCCGACGGGTTGACGCGGCCCGACAGCACTCCCGCCACCGCCGGGCCGCCCTCCTCGCCGGGGAAGAACGCCTGCACCACCGCGCCGAGCCGGCCGTGCCAGCGGCCCAGCGCGTACGGGCGCCCGGTGAGGAGGACGAGGACCACCGGGACGCCCGTCGTCAGCAGCGCGTCCAGCAGGCCGGACTGGACGCCGGGCAGGTCGAGGTCCGTGACGTCGCAGCCCTCGCCCGAGGTGCCCCGGCCGAACAGGCCGGCCCGGTCGCCCAGGACCGCCACGCACACGTCCGCCTCCGCGGCGCGGGCCACCGCCTCCTCGAAACCGGCGGTGCCGGGGTCCGAGACGTCGCAGCCCTCGGCGAACGTGACCTTCGCGTCGGGGAGTTCGGCGCGGAGGGCGTCGAGGACGGTGGGGATGGCGATGCCCAGGTCGGCCTCGGGGTGGTGGGTCAGGACGTGGGACGGGAAGGAGTAGCAGCCGAGCATGGCGAGGGCGTCGGCGGCGCGCGGGCCCACCACCGCGATGCGGGTGTCGGGGGCGAGCGGGAGGGTGCCGTCCGGGTTGTCGAGGAGGACCACGGACTCCTCGGCCAGGCGGCGGGCCAGCGCACGGTTCGCCGTCGAGTCGAGGTCGATCGGCCCCGCGGGCGTGGGGTCCCAGTCGGCGTCCAGCATCCCCAGCTCGCACTTCTGGAGCAGGACCCGGTGGGCCGCGCGGTCGACGAGCGACTCCGGGACCGCGCCGTCCCGGACCGCCGCCACCAGCGGGCGGCCGTAGCACTTCAGCGTCGGGAGTTCGACGTCGATGCCGGCCTCAAGGGCGAGACGGGCCGCCTCCGCCTCCGTGCCCGCCACGCGGTGGAGGGTCTGGAGGAAGCCGATGCCGAAGTAGTCGGCGACGACCGTGCCGGTGAAGTCCCAGTCCGTGCGGAGGAGTTCGGTCAGCAGGCGGGGGTCGGCCGAGGCCGGGACGCCGTCCGTCTCGTTGTAGGCCGCCATCACCGAGCGGGCCCCGCCCTCCCGGAGCGCCATCTCGAACGGGGGGAGGGTGACGTCCGCGTACTCCCGTACTCCGGCGCGGACCGGCGCAAGGTTGCGGGCGCCCGCGGAGGAGGCGTAGCCGGCGAAGTGCTTGAGGGTGGCGATCACTCCGGCCGACTCCAGGCCCCGGACGTACGCGGAGCCGACGGTGCCGACCAGGTACGGGTCCTCGCCGATGGTCTCCTCGACCCGGCCCCAGCGCGGGTCGCGGACCACGTCCAGGACGGGGGCCAGGCCCTGGTGGACGCCGACCGAGCGGAGGTCGTGGCCGATGTGCCGGCCCAGCTCCTCGACGAGGGGCGGGTCGAAGGCGGCGCCCCAGGCGAGCGGGACCGGGTAGGCCGTGGCCTGCCAGGCCGTGAAGCCGGCCAGGCACTCCTCGTGGGCGATGGCCGGGATGCCGAAGCGGCCGGCCGCGGTGATCCGGTGCTGGGCGCGGGCCAGTGCGCGCGCGCCCAGCACCGGGTCCACCGGGGCGGTGCCGAAGGAACGGGTCAGCTGGCCGAGACCGAGAGCGATCAGCTCGTCCCAGTCGTAGTCGGCGGTCATCTCGCGTTGCAGCGGGGCGACCCCGTCGCCGTCCGTGGCGGCGCCCACCCACACGCCGTACAGCTGGGCGGTCTTCTCCTCCAGCGTCATCCGGGTGAGCAGGTCGTCGACACGGGCGGTGGCGGGCAGCGCGGGATCGCGCCAAGGAGCGGTGGTCATGAAACTCCCGTCTCTGCTTCCTGCGGGTTCTCTGCTACGAACGCTGCTACGAATGTTTCGTACCACACACCGAATGTTCCGGGAACCTATGGCGTGCGAAGGTCTTCGTCAAGGGGAAGCGCGGGGATACGATCGCGGGCATGACGCCTTCGAAGCCCACAGAAACGCAGACGGCGACGCTCGCCGAAATCGCCCGTGAGGCCGGCGTGTCCGCTCCGACTGTTTCGAAGGTCCTGAACGGGCGTGCCGACGTCGCTCCGGCCACCCGTACCCGGGTCGAGGAGCTGCTGCGCGCCTACGGCTACCGGCGGCGCCGCGCCGAGGCCTCCCGGTCGCCGTTGATCGACCTGGTCTTCCACGAGCTGGAGAGCGCCTGGGCGATGGAGGTCATCCGGGGGGTGGAGAACGTGGCCCGGGACGCCGGTCTCAGTGTCGTGCTCAGCGAGAGCGCCGGGCGGCTCACCCCGGGGCGGACCTGGGCGGACCAGGTGGCGGCGCGGCGGCCGCACGGGGTGGTGCTGGTGCTGTCGGGCCTGGACGAGTCGCAGCGGGCGCTGCTGCTGAGCCGGTCCATCCCGTTCGTGGTGATGGACCCGGCGGGCGACCCGGGGCCGGACGTGCCGTCGATCGGCGCGACGAACTGGCAGGGCGGGCTGGCCGCCACCCGGCACCTGGTCGAGCTCGGGCACCGGCGCATCGGGGCGATCAGCGGGCCGTCCCGGATGATGTGCAGCCGCGCCCGGGTGGACGGGTACCGGGCCGCGCTGGAGACCGCCGGGCTGCCGGTGGACCAGGCCCTCATCAAGGCGGGCGACTTCCACCACGACGCCGGCTACCGGCTCGGCCTGGAGCTGCTGCGCATGCCCGACCGGCCCACCGCGATCTTCACCGGCAACGACCTCCAGGCCCTCGGGCTCTACGAGGCCGCGCGCGAACTGGGGCTGCGCATCCCGGAGGACGTGAGCGTCGTCGGGTTCGACGACCTGCCGCTGGCCCGCTGGGTGGGGCCGCCGCTGACGACCGTACGGCAGCCGCTGACCGAGATGGCCGAGGCGGCGGCGCGGCTGGTCCTGGAGATGGGGCGGGCGGAGGAGGCGACGACCGCGACCCGGGTGGAGCTGGCGACCAGCCTGGTGGTGCGGTCGAGCACGGCGGCACCCGCGGGGGCCTGAGGCGGGCTTGGCCAGAAGTTGACGTATTGACGGGTGGTGCGGGCGCCTCCACACTCCACCGAAGTCAATCGGTTACTCAACCGAAACTTTCGGAGGCCACCCGCATGAGAACCTCCAGAACCGCCAGGACCTCTAGCAGCTCTAGCACCTCCAGAACCTCCAGGGCTTTCAGGAATCCGTTACGGGCCGGTCTGGCGGCCGGTCTGGCCGGGCTGGTCGCAGGCATCGGCCTGTTCGCCGTCGGCGCCGTCCCCGCGCACGCCGCCGACACCCCGCTGCGCGACCTCGCCGCCGCGAAGGGCAAGGTCATCGGCACCGCGGTCACCGGCTCCAAGCTCACCGGCACCTACGGCGACCTGGCCGGCGGCCAGTTCAGCTCGCTGACCCCGGGCAACGCCATGAAGTGGGGGACGGTCGAGCCCACCCAGGGCAGCTTCAACTGGACCGAGGCCGACCAGATCGTCGCCTTCGCCCAGGCCCACAACCAGCAGGTCCGCGGCCACACCCTGGTCTGGCACAGCCAGAACCCCAGCTGGCTGACGAACGGCACCTGGACCTCCGCCCAGCTGAGCAGCCTGCTGCAGAACCACATCAGCACCGAGGTCGGCCGCTACAAGGGGAAGATCGCGGCCTGGGACGTCGTCAACGAGCCCTTCAACGAGGACGGCAGCTACCGGTCGACGCTCTGGTACAACGGGCTCGGTTCCGACTACATCGCCAACGCCCTGACCTGGGCGCACGCGGCCGATCCCGCCGCCAAGCTGTACATCAACGACTACAACGTCGAGGGTGTCAACGCGAAGAGCACCGCCCTGTACAACCTGGTGAAGTCGCTCAAGGCGGCCGGCGTCCCGATCGACGGGGTCGGGCTGCAGGCCCACCTCGTCCTCGGCCAGGTGCCGTCCACCCTCCAGCAGAACATCCAACGCTTCGCCGACCTGGGCGTCGACGTGGCGATCACCGAGCTGGACATCCGGATGGCACTGCCCTCCGACAGCACCGAACTCGCCCAGCAGAAGGCCGACTTCAAGTCGGTGGTGGCCGCGTGCGTGGCGGTGGGCCGCTGCGTCAACGTCACCGTGTGGGGCTTCACCGACTCCGACTCCTGGGTGGACAGCACCTTCCCGGGCTACGGCGCGGCGACCCCGTACGACGCGAACTACGTGCCGAAACCGGCGTACTACGGCATCGCGGAGGCGCTCGGCGGCACCACGACCACCCCGCCGCCGACCGGTGCCTGCACCGCCGCCTACAGCGTGACCAGCCAGTGGAACACCGGGTTCACCGGGCAGGTGACGGTCTCCTGTTCCGGGGCGGCACTGAGCTCCTGGAACGTGAGCTGGACCTACGGCGCCGGGCAGCAGATCACCCAGGCCTGGAACGCCGTGTGCACCCAGTCCGGCGCGGCCGTCTCCTGTGCCAACGCCTCCTACAACGGGACGGTGGCGGACGGTGGTTCGGTGTCCTTCGGGTTCAACGCGTCCTGGAGCGGGAGCAATCCGGTGCCCGCCGTCACCCTGGGCTGAACCCCGGGTGAGAACGGTGAGATTTTCCGAAGAAAACCCCTTCACGGCGCCTGCGCTAACAGTCCCCTAATAATTCAGACTTACGTTCCTGCCTTGTGACGGGACACGAGGAGCAAGGCGGCGCGGGCAGACGGGTCGGCCGGCGGTCGAGAACGCTGAAGATCGTCGGCCTCACCCTGGCGGGGGTCATGACGCTCGGCATCGCCGGTGCGGGGTGGGTCTACTGGCACCTCAACGACAACATCAAGAGCGTCGACATCAACAGCGCGCTCGGGGACGACCGCCCGGCGAAGGCGGTGACGACACCGACGGCCACCGCGTCCGCCTCGGCCTCCGCGTCCCCGCTGCCCACCGGCTCGATGAACATCCTGGTGCTGGGCTCGGACTCGCGCAGCGGCAAGGAGAACAAGAAGCTCGGCGGCGGCAGCAGCTCGGGCGCCCGCTCCGACACCGCGATGGTCGTCCACGTCGACGCCGGCCGGACCTCCGCCACGATCGTCAGCATCCCGCGCGACACCCTGGTCACCCGGCCCTCCTGCCCGCTCTCCTCCGGCGGCTCGACGTCCGTCGCCTACAACGCGATGTTCAACAGCGCCTACTCGGTGGGCGGCGCGGTGTGCGCGGTCAAGACGGTCGAGTCGATCACCGGCGTCCGCATGGACCACTACCTGGAGATCGACTTCTCGGGCTTCGCGAAGCTCGTCGACGCGCTCGGCGGGGTGACCGTGACCACCGACCAGGACATCGACGACGACGACAGCCACCTGCACCTGAAGAAGGGCACCCACCACCTCGACGGCACCCAGGCCCTCGCGCTCGCACGCACCCGGCACGGCATAGGCGACGGCAGCGACCTGGGCCGGATAGGCCTCCAGCAGAAACTGGTGAAGGCCCTCCTGGACCGGATGGCCTCCATCAGCCTGCTGACCGACCCGGCCAAGCTCTACGAGGTCGCCGACGCGGTCACCTCCAGCCTCACCACCGACACCGGCCTGGACTCGCTCAGCGAGCTGATGCGGCTCGGGCAGAGCCTGAAGGGACTGACCTCCGACCACACGAAGACGGTGATGATGCCGGTGGTGACCGCGCCCTCCGACCCCAACCGGGTGATCGCGAAGGAGCCGGCGGCGGGCGAGCTGTGGGAGTCGCTGCGGTAGGCCCTGCCGCAGGGGCGGAAAAAAACTTCGGGGAATTCCGGTGAGCGTGTCGATCCGGGGGCGGGCCGTTCGACGCAAGGGTGAGATGCGGGGACGGACCCCGCACCGCACCGGAACAACAGGAGCCACCATGCCCCGTTACCTGTCGCTCGTGAAGATCGACGAGAACACCGCGCCCGCCGAAGGCCCCAGCCAGGAGCTGATGCAGCGGATGGGCGAGCTGATCGAGGAGATCACCAAGGCCGGCGTGATGCTGGACACCGCGGGCCTCACGCCGACCGCCCAGGGCACCCGGGTGCACTGGGAGGGCGGGAAGATCTCCGTCACCGACGGGCCGTTCACCGAGGCCAAGGAGGTCGTCGGCGGGTACGCGATCATGCAGTGCAAGGACATGGCCGAGGCCCTGGAGTGGACCAAGCGGTTCCTCAAGGTGCACGAGGAGTTCTGGACCGTGACCTGCGAGGTCCGGGAGATCGCGGAGGGCTGACCTTCCTGGCGTCCGTCCGGCGGTGGGTGTTGCATGGGGGGCTGTGAGCACACAGCCCCCCGCCGAGCCCGCCGCCTCCGCCGCGGCCGACCCCCGCCACGCCATCGAGACCGTCTTCCGGCTCGAATCGCCGCGCGTGATCGCAGGTGTCGCCCGGATCGTCCGGGACGTCGGCATCGCGGAGGAACTGGCGCAGGACGCGCTGGTCGCGGCCCTGGAGCAGTGGCCGCGGGACGGCGTGCCCGACAACCCGGGCGCCTGGCTCATGGCGACCGCCCGGCACCGCGCCGTCGACCTGGTCCGGCGCCGGGAGAACTACGCCCGCAAGCTCGCCGAGATCGGCCGGGGCACCGAGACGACGGCCCCGCCACAGGAGCCCGCCGACCCGGACGACATCGACGACGACCTGCTCCGGCTCGTCTTCACCACCTGCCACCCGGTGCTCTCGCCCGAGGCCCGCACGGCCCTCACCCTGCGCCTCCTCGGCGGTCTGACCACGGCCGAGATCGCCCGCGCCTTCCTGGTCCCCGAGCCGACGGTCGCCCAGCGCATCGTCCGCGCCAAACGCACCCTCGCGACGAAGAACGTCGCCTTCGAGGTGCCGTACGGCCCCGACCGCGAGGCCCGGCTCGGCTCGGTCCTGGACGTCATCTACCTCATCTACAACGAGGGCTACGCGGCCACGGCGGGCGACGACTGGCTGCGCCCGTCGCTCTGCGAGGACGCGCTGCGGCTGGCCCGCGTCCTGTCCGCACTGATGCCGAAGGAGCCGGAGGTGCACGCCCTCACCTCGCTCCTCGAATTCCAGTCCTCCCGGACGGCCGCCCGCACCGGCCCCGACGGCGAACCGGTCCTGCTCAGGGACCAGAACCGCCGCCGCTGGAACCGCATGCTCGTCGCCCGCGGCATCAGGGCCCTGGCCCGCGCGGACGCCACGGCGGCCGGCGCCCCCGGGCCGTACGCCCTCCAGGCGGCCATCGCGGCCTGCCACGCGCACGCGTACACGTACGAGGAGACCGACTGGAAGGCCATCGCCACCCTGTACGGGCTGCTGGCGGCCCGCTCCCCGTCCCCGGTCGTCGAGCTGAACCGGGCGGTGGCCGTGTCGATGGCGGACGGCCCGGCGGCGGCCCTCGCGATCGTGGACCCGCTGACCGCCGAACCCGCCCTGAGCGACTACCACCTGCTGCCGAGCGTCCGCGGCGACCTGCTGGCCCGCCTCGGGCGCACGGCCGAGGCCCGCGCGGAGTTCGAACGGGCCGCGGGCCTGACACGCAACGAGCGGGAACGGGAACTGCTGCTGCGACGGGCGGCGGAGGCCTAGGTGTTCTGTCCATAGAGGTTGGTGACGGACGGCACGGCTAGGTGGTCTTGAACGAGTGAGGGCCTTCCGGCTTCGGTGTGGATTGCGACATCTCCACCGAGTACCGAGAAGGCCCTCTTGCCCCACCGTAATGCACCTCTGACCGAGACCGGCCGTCTGCGCCTGGCCCGCTGCGTGGTCGAGGACGGCTGGCCCCTGCGCCGTGCCGCCGAACGTTTCCAGGTCTCACCGACCACAGCCCAGCGATGGGCCGACCACCCGCCAGCCGCGTCCCCAACCTCACAGGGCAATACACCTAGGGCCGGGCGGGGTGGCCGAGCAGCATCGACGGCGCCCCCGCCACCCGGGTCAGGAACACGGTCGCCGCGTTCGGGCCCTGCGGCCTGACCTTCCTGCGCAGTTCCTCCGGCTCCACCGCCGAGCCGCGCTTCTTCACGGTCAGGTTCCCGACCGCGCGCTCCCGCAGCAGCGCCTTCAGCCTCTTGACGTTGAAGGGGAGTTCGTCGGTGATCTCGTACGCCGTGGCGTAGTCGGTGGCGCGGAGCGTGTCGGCCGTGACGTACGCGATCGTCGGGTCGATGAGGCCGCCGGCCAGTTCCCCGGCCGTCTCGGCGACCAGGTGGGCGCGGATGACGGCGCCGTCCGGCTCGTAGAGGTAACGGCCGACCGGGCGGACGGCGGGGTCGGGCAGGCCGCGGCCGAGCAGGGTGCGCGGGCCGGGCAGGAGGGTGGCGCGGACGGCCCCCGGGGCGCCGGTGCCGAACCAGAGGACGGCCTCCTTCACGTCGCCGCCGTCCGAGATCCACTCCGCCTCGGCCACCGCCGGGACCGCCTCGTGCGGGATGCCGGGGGCGATCTTCAGCGCGGCCACCCGGGCGGTCGAGGCGGTCGCGACCGCCCAGGACAGGGGCGGTGAGTAGGCCTCCGGGTCGAAGATGCGGCCGCGGCCGCCGCGCCTGGCCGGGTCGACGAAGACGGCGTCGTGGCCGGCCGTGTCCACCTCCTGGACGTCCGCCTCCCGGACCTCGATCAGGTCCGCGAGCCCGAGCGCCTCGGCGTTCGCGCGGGCGGTGGCCGCGGTCACCGGGTCCCGGTCCACGGCGAGGACGCGGATGCCGGCCCGCGCGAGCGCGATCGCGTCGCCCCCGATCCCGCAGCACAGGTCGGCCACCGAGGTCACCCCGAGCGCCTTCAGCCGCTGCGCCCGGTACGCGGCGACACTCGCCCGCGTCGACTGCTCGACCCCGTTCGGCGTGAAGAACATGCGGCCCGCGTCCGCCTCCCCGAACTTCGCCGCCGCCCGCTGCCGCAGCCGGGCCTGGGCCAGTGCCGCCGACACCAGCTCGGCGGGGTGCTCGCGGCGCAGCCGGGTGGCCACGGCCAGCTCGTCGGCGGGCGCGGTGTCGCGCACCTCGTCGAGGAGGGCGTGGCCCTCGGGCGTGAGGAGGGGGGAGAGGAGGTCGTTCACCGGGTCATTGTCGGCCAGTCGGTGGACTGTTCGCCTCCGGCCGAGGTGTCTGCCGGGGTTCCGGGGAGAGGGCTGGAAAGATCCGAGGCCATGCGAGCAGTCGTACAAAATGACAAAAATAGGGTGGTTTCGGCCATGGCCGCCCTCGCCGCCGTAGCGGCCGTCGCCGTCGTCTCCGGCTGCGCCGGGCCGGGGGACGAGGCCGGAGTCCGGCCCGCCGCGGGCCAGCAGGCCCACCGGGCGGCCGCCGCCCCCGACGACCACGCCGCCCTGGTCGCCGCCGCCCGGCGCTGGGGACTGGACGCGGTCCCGCTGCGCCCCCCGGCCCCGCCGAAGCGCAAGCCGACGATCACCGCTCGCGACGGCTTCGAGGTGGACGGCCAGGTCGAGGACGACCTGCCCCCGGTCTTCACCACGATCCCGACCAGGAAGAAGGTCGTCTTCCTCACCATCGACGACGGCGCCGAGAAGGACCCGGACTTCCTGCGGATGATGAGCGAGCTGCACGTCCCGTACACCGCGTTCCTCAGCAACTACCTGGTCAAGGACGACTACGGCTACTTCCGCCGGATGCAGGCCGAGGGCCACACCGTCAACAACCACACCCTCACCCACCCCTACATGCCCGGCCTGACCTACGACGAGCAGAAGCACGAGATCTGCGGCATGCAGGACATCATGAAGCGGCAGTTCGGCAAGGCGCCGACGGTCTTCCGGCCGCCCTACGGCAACTACAACGGCGACACCCTGCGCGCCGCCAAGGCCTGCGGCATCAAGTACGCCCCGATCTGGGACGAGGAGGTGTACGTCGACCACTGGGAGTACCGCGAGTGGGACCGCTCGCTGCACCCCGGTGACATCGTCCTCACGCACTTCCGCGGCCGCAACGACTGGGACGGCACCATGGTCGACGACATGCGCCGCTTCCTGAACAAGGTCACCCGCGACGGCTACGCGGTGGCGCGCCTGGAGGACTACCTGTGAGCCGACCGAGGGCGACGGCCGCTGTCCTGGCCGCCGCCCTCCTCCTGTCCGCGTGCGCGCCGTCCGTCGACCCCATCGAACGGCTCGGCCGGAAGGCGGCCGACCGGGTGCACCCGCACGGCCCGTCCGGCGAGCCGCCGTACCGCCGGTGGGGCCTGACCGAGCCGCTCGCCCCGGCGCCCCGCCCGCCGCAGCACCCGCTGTCCTTCCGCGCCGACCTCCCCCCGGTCGTCGACCACGTCCCCACCTCCGACCGGGTGGTCTTCCTGACCTACGACGACGGCGCCGAGAAGGACCCCCGCTTCGTCGACATGGTCCGCGAACTGCGGCTGCCGGTGAGCATGTTCCTCACGGACAGCGTGGTCGGCCCCGGCTACGGCCACTTCGCGCGCCTCCAGTCGGTCGGCGCGAGCGTCCAGAACCACACCCTCGACCACCCGGCCATGCCCGGTCTGCCGTACGCCGGCCAGCGCGCCGAGATCTGCGGCCAGCAGGAGAAGCTGAAGTCCCGCTTCGGCATCCGCCCCCGCCTCTTCCGCCCGCCCTACGGCACCTACGACACCACCACCCTGCGCGCGGCGGCCGACTGCGGGGTCACCGCGGTGGTGCTGTGGCGGGCGGCGATGACCCCCGACGGCATCACCTACCGGACCGGCGACCGACAGCTCCGCCCCGGCGACATCATCCTGGTGGGCCCCGACGAGGCGCTCGGCCTCACCCTCAGGGAGCGCACCGCCCGGCTGCTGCGCCGGGTGCAGGCGAGCGGGCTGACGGTGGGCCGTCTTGAGGACTATCTCTGAGGGCTGAGACCTGAGCTCTGAGCTCGCCAAGACTTAAAGACTCAAGTCAATGTGGCGCTCAATCGCGTCCGTTTGCCTCTCCTAACTGGTCGATGGATCCCTGATGACTTGAATATTCACGTCAATATGGATTCTTGTGCGGAGCGGAAGGCGCGGTATGAGCGCACTACTGGTGCCCGGCGTGGAGGTGCGGCGCGGTGACGCGCGGCTCGCGAGCCGGCTGTCCTGGCTGGACTCGAAGCACTCGTTCTCCCTCGGTACCCACCGGCCCGACCCGGCCAACACGCACCACGGGGTGCTGCTGGTCCACAACGAGGACCTGGTGCAGCCGGGCACGGGCTTCGAGACCCACCCGCACCAGGACATGGAGATCGTCACCTGGGTGCTCCGCGGCTCGCTGGTCCACCAGGACTCCGGCGGCCACTCCGGTGTGATCTACCCGGGCCTGGCCCAGCGGATGAGCGCCGGCACCGGCATCCTGCACTCGGGGAAGAACGACACCTACCGGGCCGCGGACCGGCCGCCCGCCGAACCGGTGCACTTCGTCCAGATGTGGGTCGTCCCCGACGAGGCCGGTGTCGCCCCGGGCTACGAACAGCTGGAGATCGACGCCGAACTGCTCTCCGGCGGCCTGGTCGCGGTGGCGTCCGGCATGGACCGGCACAAGGACGCGAGCGCCATCCGGATCCGGAACCGGCACGCCGCCCTGTACGCGGCCCGGCTGCGCCCCGGCGGGCACGTCACCCTTCCGGAGGCGCCCTACCTGCACCTGTTCGTCGCCCGCGGCGCGGTGGACCTGGAGGGCTTCGGGGCGCTCGGCGAGGGTGACGCCGCGCGCTTCACGGCCGTCGGCGGCCACCGGGTGGCGGCCTCGGAGCCGGCCGAGATCCTGGTGTGGGAGATGCACGCCGCCGTCGCCCTGTGACCCCTCCGAGGCCGATTCCGGCGCCGCGACGCTCGCAATTGGCACTCCGCTTGACCGAGTGCTAATCGCGGTCATAGTCTCGGCTCTGGCACTCGGCAGATGAGAGTGCCAACAACGCGACGGGCAGGTCCGGCACCCGCGACGACGGATCGACCTGGTCGCCACCTCAGACAGTTAACCCCGTGAGATCTCCGAAGGGGGAGGTCGGATCGTGACGACCGCCAGCTCCAAGGTTGCCATCAAGCCGCTTGAGGACCGCATCGTGGTCCAGCCGCTCGACGCCGAGCAGACCACGGCCTCCGGCCTGGTCATCCCGGACACCGCGAAGGAGAAGCCCCAGGAGGGCGCTGTCCTCGCCGTGGGTCCGGGCCGTTTCGAGAACGGCGAGCGCCTGCCGCTCGACGTCAAGGTCGGCGACGTCGTGCTCTACAGCAAGTACGGCGGCACCGAGGTGAAGTACAACGGCGACGAGTACCTCGTCCTCTCGGCTCGCGACGTGCTCGCGATCATCGAGAAGTAAGCCTGCGACTTACCACCTCAAGCACTCTGCTTGAAGCTGCGCCCCTGGCCCCGCGATCCTCCAAGAGGCCGGGTGCCGGGGGCGCAGTCTTGTTCACCCAAGAATTCCGAGAGGGCATCCGCTGCCATGGCGAAGATCCTGAAGTTCGACGAGGACGCCCGTCGCGCCCTTGAGCGCGGCGTCAACAAGCTTGCCGACACGGTGAAGGTGACGATCGGCCCCAAGGGCCGCAACGTCGTCATCGACAAGAAGTTCGGCGCCCCCACCATCACCAACGACGGTGTCACGATCGCCCGCGAGGTCGAGATCGAGGACCCGTACGAGAACCTCGGCGCGCAGCTGGTGAAGGAGGTGGCGACCAAGACCAACGACATCGCGGGTGACGGTACGACCACCGCCACCGTGCTGGCCCAGGCGCTCGTGCGCGAGGGCCTCAAGAACGTCGCCGCCGGTGCCTCCCCGGCCGCCCTGAAGAAGGGCATCGACGCGGCCGTCGCCGCCGTCTCCGAGGACCTCCTCGCCACCGCCCGCCCGATCGACGACAAGGCCGACATCGCGGCCGTCGCCGCGCTGTCCGCCCAGGACACGCAGGTCGGCGAGCTCATCGCCGAGGCGATGGACAAGGTCGGCAAGGACGGTGTCATCACCGTCGAGGAGTCCAACACCTTCGGTCTGGAGCTGGACTTCACCGAGGGCATGGCCTTCGACAAGGGCTACCTGTCGCCGTACTTCGTGACGGACCAGGAGCGCATGGAGGCCGTCCTGGAGGACCCCTACATCCTCATCAACCAGGGCAAGGTCTCCTCCATCGCGGACCTGCTGCCGCTGCTCGAGAAGATCATCCAGTCCAATGCCTCGAAGCCGCTGCTGATCATCGCCGAGGACGTCGACGGCGAGGCGCTGTCGACCCTGGTCGTCAACAAGATCCGCGGCACCTTCAACGCGGTCGCGGTCAAGGCCCCCGGCTTCGGCGACCGCCGCAAGGCGATGCTGGAGGACCTGGCGATCCTCACCGGCGCCACGGTCGTCTCCGAGGAGGTCGGCCTCAAGCTCGACCAGGTCGGCCTGGACGTGCTGGGCTCCGCCCGCCGTGTCACCGTCACCAAGGACGACACCACGGTCGTCGACGGCGCCGGTGACTCCGGTGCGGTCACCGGCCGCGTCGCCCAGATCAAGGCCGAGATCGAGAACACCGACTCCGACTGGGACCGCGAGAAGCTCCAGGAGCGCCTCGCGAAGCTGGCCGGCGGCGTGTGCGTGATCAAGGTCGGCGCCGCCACCGAGGTGGAGCTGAAGGAGAAGAAGCACCGTCTGGAGGACGCCATCTCCGCGACCCGCGCCGCGGTCGAGGAGGGCATCGTCTCCGGTGGTGGCTCCGCGCTGGTCCACGCCGCGAAGGTCCTGGAGGACGGCCTCGGCAAGACCGGCGACGAGGCGACCGGTGTCGCCGTCGTCCGCCGCGCCGTCGTCGAGCCGCTGCGCTGGATCGCCGAGAACGCCGGCCTGGAGGGCTACGTCATCACCTCCAAGGTCGCCGAGCTGGAGAAGGGCCAGGGCTTCAACGCCGCCACCGGCGAGTACGGCGACCTGGTCAAGGCCGGCGTCATCGACCCGGTCAAGGTCACCCGCTCCGCCCTGGAGAACGCCGCCTCCATCGCCTCCCTGCTGCTGACGACCGAGACCCTGGTCGTCGAGAAGAAGGAAGAGGAAGAGGCCGCCGCCGCGGGCCACTCGCACGGCCACTCGCACTAGGCAGCTCAGCACCGAGGCCCGGCACCCTGGAGGCGCCGGGCCTCTTTGCGTCGGTTCGGCCCCCTGCCACAGTCGGGCCGCCGACCCGACGGCCACCTCTGTGCCAGTCGGGCCGCCGACCCGACGGTGGCAACGAGGAAGCCCCCGTTCCCGGTCGTCCGCCGGGAACGGGGGCTTCGCCCCTCGCGGGTACTTCGATGGTCGGCCTAGTTCTCCAGCGCGTCCAGCGCTCCCAGCTGTGCCAGCAGTCCCATCCGGTCGTACTGCAGCCAGCCCTCGGCCATCTTCCCGTCGGCGCCGAAGCGGTGGATGGTGGTCCCGGCCATGGTGACCTGCCGGCCGGTGTTGGCCACTCCCATGAACGCCGCCTTCTGCACCCCCGTCCACAGCCACCGGGTGCACACCCGGTCGCCCTGCGCGATCTGGTCCTCGACGAGGAACGTGAAGTCGAAGGCCCCGCGCCACATCTCCAGCTTGCGCCGCATCGCGTCCATGCCGATGGTGTCCTGCCCCTCGACCGGATCGTGGTCGTGGTAGTCCTCGGCGAGCAGGCCGTCCAGCGGAACCAGCGGGCCGGGCGCGGCGATCGTCTCGAAGAACCGCCGCGCGGTACCGGCGAACAGCCCCTCGTCGCGCACCACGTCCAGGTCCGTGAACGTCGGCGTCCCCTCGCACAGCGCCAGCAGCTCGTGGAAGACCTTGTCGGTCTCCGGGAGCCGTGAGTTCCGCATCGCCTCCTCGTACGACGGGAACTCCACGATCTCCACGACGTGCTCCGCGTCGGTGCGGTCCTTGCCGACCAGCGTGTGCGTCGCCGTCCGCTTCCCCTTGGTCTGCTCGACCCACCTGTCCATCAGCCGGTCCATCTCGTCGAACCGCCTGGTCCTGCACTCGATGAGCTGCACGAACGTCATGACACCGCCTCCGGCCCCCCTGCGGGCGCGACCGAACGACACCATCGTCTCACCGGCCCCGTTCCGGTGTGTCCGGATGTGTCGCGGTATGTGCCCGTCGGCTCGGTCGGCTCCCTACTGCGGCCCGTACTTGCGGCCCGTCTTCGAGCTGATGCCGCCCACCAGCCCGCGCGGTGCCACCTTCGCCAGCCCCGTCAGCACCTTGTAGCGGGGATCCGGGACCGACAGCGTCTTCCCGCGCGCGAGGTCGGCCAGCGCCGCCGCGACCAGCTTGTCGGCGTCCAGCCACATCCAGCCCGGAATGTTGTCCGTGCCCATCCCGGCCCGCTGGTGGAACTCGGTACGGACGAACCCCGGCGCCAGCGCCATCAGCCGCACCCCGGTGCCCGCGAGGTCGCGCGCCGCGCCCTGGGTGAACTGCACGACCCATGCCTTGGAGGCGCCGTACGTACCGCGCGGCACGAAGGCCGCCACCGACGCCACGTTGACCACTCCGCCGCGGCCGCGCTCGCGCATCGCCTCGGCCGCCGCCGAGGTCAGCCGCAGCACCGCCTCGCAGTGCACCTTGAGCATGCGCAGCTCGTCGGCCATCGAGACGTCGAGATAGCGGCCCTTGTTGCCGAAACCGGCGTTGTTGACCAGCAGGTCGACCGGGTGGCGGCGGTCCCCGAGCCGGGCGGCGACCGACTCGATGCCGGGGTCCTCGGCGAGGTCGGCGGTGAGCACCTCCGCCTCGATGCCGTGCCGGTCGTGCAGCTCGGTCGCCTGCTCGCGCAGCCGCTTGGTGTCCCGGGCCACCAGGACGAGGTTGTGCCCGTCAGCCGCCAGGCGCCGCGCGAACGCGGCACCGATCCCCGCGGTCGATCCCGTAATCAGAGCCGTTGTCATGGCCCAAGGGTAGTTACCCGGACTGACGGCGTCCGCTGTGCGCACCGGCTCTCCCTGGGGTGAAGCACCGGTGAACGGCCCGCGCGTGACGGCCGCTCAGCCGCTCTGCGCCGCCACGTACTTCCGGGCCTGCGCCAGCGCCTCCGGGTGCAGGGCCGCGCCCGCCGCGAGCAGCCGGGGCAGCAGCTCCCGCTCGGTGGTGGTCGCGCGGAACTCCATCGCGGCGGTCACCCCGTGCTCCGGCAGGTGGATGATCTCGATGGGGTCGCCGGCCCGGATCTCGCCCGGTTCGATCACCCGGAGGTAGGCACCGGTGGCACCCTTCCGCGTGAATCTCTTCACCCATCCCCGCTCGCCCAGATGGCCCTGGAAAGTACGGCACGGGATGCGCCCGGAGGTGACCTCCAGTACGACCTCGGGACCGATCCGCCAGCGCTCGCCGATCAGCGCCCCCGACACGTTCAGCCCGTTTGTCGTGAGGTTCTCACCGAAACAGCCGTTCGGCAGCGGGCGGCCGAGCTCCTTCGCCCAGTCGTCGAGGTCCTCGCGCGCGTACGCGTACACCGCCTGGTCGTCGCCGCCGTGATGGCGCAGCTCGCAGACCGCGTCCCCGGCGAGACCGCTGCCCGCGGTCCCCTTCGGCCCGGGCGCCGCCACCCGCACCGGCCCGGCCACCGGCTGCTTGTCGATACCGGTCACGCCGTCGGCCTGGTCCGTGTGCGGCGACGGCGTCGGACGGCCGAGGTTCACCGAGAGAAGCTCCATGCTCCGACGGTACGGGACCACCCTCAAAGCGTCGACGCGTTTTCGGGTGCCATGTCCAAGTCGGCCTTATGCTCAGGGGGTGATAGAAGCACGTCATCTCCGCGTCCTGCGGGCCGTCGCCGGCACCGGGTCCTTCTCGGCGGCGGGGCGCGAACTGGGCTGCACCCAGCCCGCCGTCAGCCAGCAGATGAAGGCCCTGGAGACCTCCGTGGGCACCCCGCTGCTGGTCCGCAACGGCCGCGAGATGCGCCTGACCCAGGCCGGCGAGGCCCTGGTCCGGCACGCCTCCGGGATCCTCGCCGGGCTCACCGCCGCCGAGGAGGAGGTCGCCGCGATCGCCGGGCTGCGCGCGGGCCGGGTCCGCCTGGTCTCCTTCCCGAGCGGCAGCTCCACCCTGGTCCCGACGGCCCTCGCCGCCCTGCGCGCCGCTCACCCCGGCACCCGCGTCTCCCTGGAGGAGGCCGAGCCGCCGAAGTCCGTGGAACTGCTGCGCGCGGGCGACTGCGACCTCGCGCTGGCCTTCCGTTACGAAGGGGCCGCGGACACCGGGGAGTGGGACGACCTGGTGGTACGGCCGCTGCTCACCGACCGGCTCGTCGGCCTGGTGCCGGAGCGGCACCGGCTGGCCCGCGCGGAGTCGGTCGCCCTCGGGGAACTCGCCGACGAGCCCTGGATCGCGGGCTGCCCGCGCTGCCGGGGGCAGCTCGTCCAGGCGTGCGAGAGCGCGGGCTTCACGCCGCGCATCGACTTCGCCACCGACGACTACCCGGCCGTGGTCGGCCTGGTCGGCGCGGGTCTGGGGGTGGCCGTGCTGCCGCGGCTGGCGGTCGAGTCGGTACGGCCGAGAGGCGTGCGCACGGTGGTCCTCGAACCCGCGGTGCGGCGGGAGATCGTCGCCCTGACCCTGCCCGACCTGGCACAGGTACCGGCGGTGGCGGCGACGCTCGATCAGCTGGGCCGGGCGGCCCGGCGGGCGTGACGGACTGGCGCCGGGCACACGCGCGTGCCCGATCGTCGGCAGATCGTCAGCGGCTTGTCAACAGATTGCAGAAACGTTCTTTCACGTGTCGGAGGCGGAGTCGCCGCTGGTCGTCGACGCCGACACCAGCCTGTTGCGCGCCCGCCCCATGAGCTCTTCGCGCTCGTCCTCGGTCAGGCCGCCCCACACGCCGTACGGCTCACGGACCGCCAGCGCGTGCGCCGCGCACTCCGCGCGGACCGGGCACCTCATGCAGACCTCCTTGGCCGAGTTCTCACGGGCACTCCGAGCCGCCCCGCGCTCGCCCTCGGGATGGAAGAAGAGCGAGCTGTCGACCCCGCGGCAGGCGGCCAGGAGCTGCCAGTCCCACAGGTCCGCGTTCGGTCCGGGAAGGCGGGAGAAATCTGCCATTACGTGACCCCTTGTAGCCGTTCTGGGCGGATACGGTGCCAACGACCGTACATCTCCGGTCTAGAGAGATGAAAATATGACTCATTGGCAATCTAGCCCCAGACACTGTGAAACGGGAAGAAAAAGGTCTAAATGGGGCATTGGATGTGATGAAAAGTTGAGGGTCTGACGTCCATGTCTGCACCGTGTCCGCCCCCTCACGTAGAGTGCCGAAGACGGCATGCAGCCCCGTAACTCTTTCGAGTGACCGTCGTTGAGAGTGCGGTGGCGGTTGAAGCAACAAGCCCTCGGGCAGGCGTCCGAGACGTTCGACCGCACAGGTGACGATTCCGTACCAGCCTGGAGGCTCAAGGTGACGCGCATCAGCTGCGGAGGACGGTCATGACATCCGTCCTCGTCTGCGACGACTCCCCGCTTGCCCGAGAGGCGCTGCGCCGCGCGGTGGCGACCGTGCCCGGCGTCGAGCGCGTGACGACGGCGGCCAACGGCGAGGAAGTCCTCCGCCGCTGGGGTGCCGACCGATCCGACCTGATCCTGATGGACGTGCGCATGCCCGGACTGGGCGGCGTCGAGACCGTGCGCCGGCTGCTGTCCGCCGACCCCGGCGCGCGCATCATCATGCTCACGGTCGCCGAGGACCTGGACGGCGTGGCCCTGGCCGTCGCCGCCGGTGCCCGCGGCTACCTGCACAAGGACGCCTCGCGCGCCGAACTGCGGGCCACCGTGACCCAGGCCCTCGCCGACCCCACGTGGCGGCTGGCCCCGCGCCGCCTCCGCTCGGCCGAGATGGGCGCCGCGCCCACCCTCACCGCGCGCGAGATCCAGGTCCTGGAGGGCATGAGCCACGGCCGTTCCAACGCCGAGATCGGCCGCGAGCTGTTCCTCTCCGAGGACACCGTGAAGACCCACGCCCGGCGCCTTTTCAAGAAGCTCGGAGCCTCCGACCGCGCCCACGCGGTGGCCCTCGGCTTCCGCTGGGGTCTGGTTCGTTAGTACGGCGGTGAGCTGCGCCGCAACGGGGAAGCGGACCGACCGGACGCCCCCGCCTACCCCATGGTGGGCGGGGTTCACAAGGCGGAGCGCCGAAGGCGCGCTGCTCGTTTCGGCGCGGATGCCGCATCCTTGAGGTGTGGAGTCTCTCGGGGACGAGTCGTTCGAGCGGAAGGGGAGGGCGCAGGAGATGAGTTCCGGCGCACCTGCTCATAACGCTTCGGTGCACAACGACGGACGCGATGCCACGCCGCCGACGGCAGCAGGGCACCATGGACCGATGCGCGACGACGAGGCGGTCACTGCCGTGGGGACGATCGGCGCTCTCGTCCATCGCGCCGTAGACGGGGACGAGCAGGCCACGCATGACCTGCTCGCCCATGTCCACCCCCTCGCGCTGCGCTACTGCCGCACCCGGCTGTCCCGCCTCCCGGGCGACGCCCGCCACTTCGTCGAGGACCTCGCCCAGGAAGTCTGCGTGGCGGTTCTGCTGGCCCTGCCCCGGTACCGCGACACCGGCCGCCCCTTCGAGGCCTTCGTCTTCGCGATCGCCTCCCACAAGGTCGCCGACCTGCAGCGGGCCGCGATGCGCCACCCGGGCTCCACGGCCGTCCCCTCGGACGAGATGCCGGAACGCCCGGACGACTCCCTCGGCCCCGAGGAGCGCGCGCTGCTCAGCAGCGACGCCGAATGGGCCAAGAAACTCCTGGCCAACCTCCCGGAGAACCAGCGCGAGCTGCTGCTGCTGCGCATCGCCGTGGGCCTCACGGCCGAGGAGACCGGTCAGATGTTGGGAATGTCACCGGGCGCGGTGCGGGTCGCCCAGCACCGGGCGCTGAGCCGGCTGCGGGCACTGGCGGAGCAGTAGACGGCGGGGGTCCGCCCCTCTGCGGCCGACTGGGCCGCGTCCCGGTGGCCGACGGGTTCCGCCCCTCCCCGATGAACAGGCGCACGCCCGTTCCCGTACGAACATACGAAGCCCGGAGCTGAGTCGTACCGTGGAATTTGGGAGCCGTGCTTCCCGTTAGCATGGACATCCGCACCGATCAAGGCCATTTGGGGAAGGTGTCATGACCACCAACGTCGACGGAGTGCCCGACAAATTCGCCACCCTCGGGCTGACCTACGACGACGTGCTGCTGCTGCCGGGAGCCTCCGAGGTCCTCCCGAACGCGGTCGACACCTCGTCCCGCATCTCCCGCAACGTCCGGGTCAACATCCCGCTGCTCTCCGCGGCGATGGACAAGGTGACCGAGTCCCGCATGGCGATCGCGATGGCCCGGCTCGGCGGTGTCGGCGTGCTGCACCGCAACCTCTCCGTCGAGGACCAGGTCAACCAGGTCGACCTGGTGAAGCGGTCCGAGTCCGGCATGGTCACCGACCCGATCACGGTGCACCCGGACGCGACCCTCGCCGAGGCCGACGCGCTGTGCGCGAAGTTCCGGATCAGCGGTGTCCCGGTCACCGACCCCGACCGGAAGCTGCTCGGCATCGTCACCAACCGCGACATGGCCTTCGAGAGCGACCGCTCCCGTCGCGTCCACGAGGTCATGACGCCGATGCCGCTGGTCACCGGCAAGGTTGGCATCTCCGGCACCGAGGCCATGCAGCTGCTGCGCAAGCACAAGATCGAGAAGCTGCCGCTCGTCGACGACCAGGGCGTCCTCAAGGGCCTGATCACGGTCAAGGACTTCGTCAAGGCCGAGAAGTACCCGAACGCGGCCAAGGACTCCGAGGGCCGCCTCCTCGTCGGCGCGGCTGTGGGCGCGAGCCCCGAGGCCCTGGAGCGCGCCCAGGCGCTCGCCGAGGCCGGCGTGGACTTCCTGGTCGTCGACACCTCGCACGGCCACAACAGCAACGCGCTCAGCTGGATGGCGAAGATCAAGTCGAGCGTGGACGTCGACGTGATCGGCGGCAACGTCGCCACCCGCGACGGCGCGCAGGCGCTGATCGACGCCGGTGTCGACGGCATCAAGGTCGGCGTGGGCCCCGGCTCGATCTGCACCACCCGCGTGGTCGCCGGCATCGGCGTCCCGCAGGTCACCGCCATCTACGAGGCCTCCCTCGCCGCCCGCCCGGCCGGCATCCCGCTGATCGGCGACGGCGGCCTGCAGTACTCGGGCGACATCGGCAAGGCGCTCGCGGCCGGCGCGGACACGGTGATGCTGGGCTCCCTCCTCGCGGGCTGCGAGGAGTCCCCGGGCGAGCTGCTCTTCATCAACGGCAAGCAGTTCAAGTCGTACCGCGGCATGGGCTCGCTCGGCGCCATGCAGTCGCGCGGCCAGGGCCGGTCGTACTCGAAGGACCGCTACTTCCAGGCCGAGGTCTCCTCCGACGACAAGCTCGTTCCCGAGGGCGTCGAGGGCCAGGTGCCCTACCGCGGCCCGCTGGCCAACGTGCTGCACCAGCTCGTCGGCGGTCTGCGCCAGACCATGGGCTACGTGGGCGCGGCCACCGTCGACGAGATGGAGTCCAAGGGCCGCTTCGTCCGGATCACCGCCGCGGGCCTCAAGGAGAGCCACCCGCACGACATCCAGATGACGGTCGAGGCGCCGAACTACAGCCGCAGCAAGTAGTCACAACTGGTCGGCAGAGCCTTTCCAGGGCGGTCCCGGGCGCACCGGGGCCGCCCTTGCCGTACCCGTCGGCGATACTGGAAGACGCTGAAACGCAGAGGGAAAGGCCACAGACGTGACTGAGATCGAGATCGGGCGCGGCAAGCGCGGCCGCCGGGCGTACGCCTTCGACGACATCGCCGTCGTCCCCAGCCGCCGTACGCGGGACCCGAAGGAGGTCTCGATCGCCTGGCAGATCGACGCCTACCGCTTCGAGCTGCCGTTCCTGGCCGCCCCCATGGACTCGGTCGTCTCCCCGGCCACCGCGATCCGCATCGGCGAGCTCGGCGGCCTCGGCGTCCTCAACCTCGAAGGGCTCTGGACGCGGCACGAGGACCCGCAGCCGCTGCTCGACGAGATCATCGGGCTGGACGCCGACACCGCCACCCGCCGCCTCCAGGAGATCTACTCCGCCCCCATCAAGGAGGAGCTGATCGGCGCGCGCATCAAGGAGGTGCGCGACTCCGGCGTGGTCACGGCGGCCGCGCTCTCCCCGCAGCGCACCGCGCAGTTCTCCAAGGCGGTCGTGGACGCGGGCGTCGACATCTTCGTCATCCGCGGTACGACGGTCTCCGCGGAGCACGTCTCGTCCTCGCACGAGCCGCTGAACCTGAAGCAGTTCATCTACGAGCTGGACGTCCCGGTGATCGTCGGCGGCTGCGCCACGTACACGGCGGCCCTGCACCTGATGCGCACGGGCGCGGCCGGTGTCCTGGTCGGCTTCGGCGGCGGCGCCGCCCACACCACGCGCAACGTGCTCGGCATCCAGGTCCCCATGGCCACCGCGGTCGCGGACGTGGCCGCCGCCCGCCGCGACTACATGGACGAGTCCGGCGGCCGCTACGTGCACGTCATCGCCGACGGCGGTGTCGGCTGGTCCGGCGACCTCCCCAAGGCGATCGCCTGCGGCGCCGACTCGGTGATGATGGGCTCCCCGCTGGCCCGCGCGACCGACGGTCCCGGCAAGGGCCACCACTGGGGCATGGAGGCCGTCAACGAGGAGCTCCCGCGCGGCAAGAAGGTCGACCTCGGCACGGTCGGCACCCTTGAGGAGATCCTCACCGGCCCGTCCCACACCCCCGACGGCTCGATGAACCTCTTCGGCGCCCTGCGCCGCGCCATGGCCACCACCGGCTACAGCGAGCTGAAGGAGTTCCAGCGCGTCGAGGTGACGGTGGCGGACTCGCAGCACAAGCGGTAGGCGGCAGCCGCCGTACGGCCGACGGAGGGCCGGTCACCCCGGGTGGGTGACCGGCCCTTTCGCATGCCCAAGTGCGCTGGTGGGGGCGCGTGTTGAGGGGGAGGGGCGTGCGGTTGCGTTGGGGACGAATGTGGGCCGAACGGGCGTAGGGGGCGGTATTGTCCTTGATCGGCGCCCCAGTTTCCTGGGAGCCCCCTTCCAAGGACTTTGTTCCGGACCCCGGCCCTCGGACCCCGGCCCTCGGACCCCGGCCCTCGGACCCCGGCCCGACTTCCGACGGACCGTCCACCGGGCAACTGGGCGGCATCGTGGAAGGGGGCGCCCATGGGACGCCACCGCAAGCCCACCCGTTGGGATCGGATCCGTCTGCGGCTGGTGAAGTGCCGGAGGAGGTGGATCTTGTGGATTTACGGGCGATGAGCGGCCACCCCTAAGGAAAGTAGGGGTGGACACTCCGTCATTCGCCTAGGAGCCTGCCGCAGTGCCTGCTGTGGTGGGCTCCACCTTTTTTACGGTACCGGATCCGCCGTCCGGCGGATCCGCACTGGAGAGCGGCCGCCCCCACGGAAACCAGGGGCGGACACCCGTTCGTTTCCCCGGAGCCTCCGCAGTACTGCACCACCCGCTGTAACGGGCTCCACCAACACCCTCGTAAGTTAGCCGCGTCCCACCCCACCCGCCACCGGCTCACGAGCCCCAGCCACCCACGCGCCCCCCTTCACCCACACGCGCCGGTCGGCGAGCCCCGGCTGTGGGAGCCGGACCAGCTCAGAGCCGGTGCGCCGCCCCCGTCGGGGTCGCCCCGCGCGTGTCCAGCAGCAACTGGGCCTTCACCGACAGGCCTTGCAGGTCGTACGTGCGGTGCTGCTGGACCAGGATCGTCAGGTCGGCGTCGGCGGCGGCCTCGTAGAGGGAGTCCGCGCGCGGCACCGGACGGTCCAGGACGCTCCAGGACGCGATGTGCGGGTCGTGGTAGCTGACCGAGGCGCCCAGCTCCATGAAGCGCATCGCGATCTCCTGGGCTGGGCTGTTCTGCTGGTCGGCGAGGTCGGCCTTGTAAGTGACGCCGAGCAGCAGCACGCGCGCGCCGCGCGCGGACTTGCCGTGCTCGTTGAGAAGGGCGGCGGCGCGCTGCACGACGTACCCCGGCATCCGGCTGTTGACCTGCTGGGCCAGTTCCACCATGCGCAGGCCGCGGCCGGCGCGGCCGGACAGGTCCTGGGCGACGCCGTGGCCGCCCACACCGGGGCCGGGACGGAAGGCCTGGAACCCGAACGGCTTGGTCTCCGCGCAACGGATGACGTCCCACAGGTCGACGCCCAGGTCGTGGCAGAGGACGGCCATCTCGTTGACGAGGGCGATGTTGACGTGCCGGAAGTTGGTCTCCAGGAGCTGCACGGTCTCGGCCTCGCGCGGGCCACGCGCGCGTACCACCTTGTCGGTGAGCCGGCCGTAGAACGTGGCGGCCGACTCCGTGCACGCGGGCGTGAGGCCGCCGATGACCTTCGGGGTGTTGGCCGGCGTGAAGTCCCGGTTGCCGGGATTCACCCGGCTGGGCGAATAGGCGAGGTGGAAGTCGCGGCCCGCGCGCAGACCCGAGCCCTTCTCCAGCAGGGGCCGCAGGAAGTCCTCCGTCGTCCCCGGATGGACCGGGGACTCCAGGATCACCGTCGTGTGCGGACGCAGCCGCTCGGCCAGGGTGCGCGCGGCGGCCTCCACCTGGCCCAGGTCGAGCCCGCCGTCGGCGCCGCGCGGGGTCGGCGCGCAGATCACGGCGGTGCGCACCCGCCCCAGCTGTGCCGGGTCCTCGGCCACCCGGAAGCCCTTCGCGAGCATCCGGCGCAGCTCGGCGGGGCTCAGCGAGCCCGCCTCGGGGCCGGTGGCGTAGCCGATCGTGGAGACGCCGGAGGCCACGGCGGCCTGGGCGAGGGGCAGGCCGTAGGGACCGAGTCCGATGACGGCGAGGTCTGCGGGCATGGCGTGGGCCGTCCTTCCCAGTAACCGAAGCGGGACAGGTGCGCAAGCCCTGTGGACAGGATGAGCGAGGCGCACGGTCAGACTAGGAGTAAATATGACCGTTATGCGGGATTGTGTTCATGTGTCTTCCGTGGGTTCGGTGACCGTTGTCCACAGGCTGGGGGTGAGTGGTGGCTGAAGTCGGGCAAGCCGGTCAGAATTTGGGCAGGGGCCACGCCCGCCGGGGGTGCGGCCGACGCGACCGATGACCGACGACGTGTTCGACGGCGGACGACGCGGTCGACGACCCATTCGACGATCCCTTCGATGACCCATTCGGCGGCGCGATCGATGACGCGATCGACGACCGACGACGACTGACGACCGACGACGACCAGTGACCGACGACGACCAGTCGACCGACATCGGCCCGCGACCGCCGGGTATCCGGTGACGAACGGCGATCGATGGCCGTGGGCGCCCGATCACCCATGGCGGTCGGCGGCCGATGGCGGTCGACGGCCGATGCCGGTCGGCGGCCGATGCCGGTCGGCGGCCCATGGCGGCCGGTGGTCTGCGGTCGGCGACGGCCGATGGTGAGCGATGGACCGATGGCGAGCGATGGCCGCATAGCGGCAGAGCGGGAGGCAGCGGTGAGGACAGCGACACTGGGGCCGGAGCAGCGTGCGGAGTCCCTGGCGGCCATGGCCGAGCGCGAGCTGGACGTGCTGGTGGTGGGTGGTGGAGTGGTCGGCGCGGGCACCGCGCTGGACGCGGTCACCCGGGGCCTGAACACCGGCATCGTCGAGGCCCGAGACTGGGCCTCCGGCACCTCCAGCAGGTCCAGCAAGCTGATCCACGGCGGCCTGCGCTACCTGGAGATGCTCGACTTCGCCCTGGTCCGCGAGGCCCTCAAGGAGCGCGGCCTGCTCCTGGAACGCCTCGCTCCGCACCTGGTCAAGCCGGTGCCCTTCCTCTACCCGCTCCAGCACCAGGGCTGGGAGCGCCTGTACGCCGGCTCGGGCGTCGCGCTCTACGACGCGATGTCGATGGCCCGCGGCCACGGCCGGGGCCTGCCCGCACACCGCCACCTGAGCCGCCGTCACGCCCTGCGCGTGGCACCGGCCCTGCGCAAGGACGCCCTGGTCGGCGCCATCCAGTACTACGACGCCCAGATGGACGACGCCCGCTACGTGGCCACCCTGGTGCGCACGGCGGTCTCCTACGGCGCGAAGGCGGCCAACCGCGCGCGCGTGACCGGGTTCCTGCGCGAGGGGGAGCGGGTCGTCGGGGCCCGGGTGCTGGACGTGGAGAGCGGTGGGGAGTACGAGATCCACGCCCAGCAGGTCGTCAACGCGACCGGGGTGTGGACCGACGACACCCAGGCGATGGTCGGCGAGCGCGGGCAGTTCCACGTCCGCGCCTCCAAGGGCATCCACCTGGTCGTCCCCAAGGACCGCATCCACTCCACCACCGGCCTGATCCTGCGCACCGAGAAGTCGGTCCTGTTCGTCATCCCCTGGGGCCGGCACTGGATCATCGGTACGACCGACACCGACTGGGACCTGGACAAGGCCCACCCGGCCGCCTCCAGCGCCGACATCGACTACCTCCTCAACCACGTCAACTCGGTGCTCGCGGTGCCGCTGTCGCGCGACGACGTCCAGGGCGTCTACGCCGGTCTGCGCCCGCTGCTGGCCGGCGAGTCCGACGCCACCAGCAAGCTGTCGCGCGAGCACACGGTCGCGCATCCGGTGCCGGGGCTCGTGGTCGTCGCGGGCGGCAAGTACACGACGTACCGGGTGATGGCCAAGGACGCCGTCGACGAGGCGGTGCACGGGCTGGACCTGCGGGTCGCGGAGTGCGTCACCGAGGACATCCCGCTGCTCGGCGCGGAGGGCTACCGGGCGATGTGGAACGCCCGTGCCAGGATCGCCGCCCGCACCGGCCTGCACGTGGTCCGTGTCGAGCACCTGCTCAACCGCTACGGCTCGATGGCGGAGGAGGTCCTCGACCTCATCGCCGCCGACCCCGGCCTGGCCGAGCCGCTGTCGGCCGCCGACGACTACCTGCGCGCCGAGGTCGTCTACGCCGCCTCCCACGAGGGCGCCCGCCACCTCGACGACGTCCTGACCCGTCGCACCCGCATTTCCATCGAGACCTTCGACCGCGGTACCCGCAGCGCCCGCGAGGCCGCCGAACTGATGGCCCCGGTCCTCGGCTGGGACAAGGACCAGATCGAGCGCGAGGTCGAGCACTACGAGAAGCGCGTGGAGGCCGAACGCGAGTCCCAACTCCAGCCGGACGACCAGACAGCGGACGCGGCAAGGCTGGGAGCACCGGAGATCGTGCCGCGGTAGTGCCCGGCCGGGGCGGCTTTCCGGCGGTGCCTGACCGCCGGAAACCACCTGACCGCCCACGCCACCCGACCGTCCGACATCACCCGATCGAGCGACCCAGCGGTGGGATCTCCGTCCCGGCCCCGGCCGTTCTAACGAGTGCGAGGGCAGAACTCGGCCGCGAGCAGTGCGGATTCGAGGTCCGGGTCTGCGATCGCCGTCGTGTTCACACGGAACGTGAGGACATGCCGGCCGCCGATCGAGGCAGCGCTCCGCACGTAGCTGCCCGCGATCCGGCCGTTGTGTCCCCACACCGTGGTCCCGCACGGCAGCTTCACAGGAAAGATCCCCAGGCCGTACGCGCCATGTGCGGCACGGGTGTCGAGCATCTCGCGCAGCCGGCGCGGGGGCAGCAGCTCGCCGTCCAGCAGCGCCGCGTAGAAGCGGTCCAGGTCGTCGAGCGTGGTCACCAGCTCACCCGCCGCGCCGGCCACGCGCGGGTCGAGCTCGGTGACGTCGGAGCCGTCGGTCGCGTAGGCGCGGCCGTGCGGGGAGGGCAGTGAGGTGCGGGCACCGGGGAAGGACGTGCCCGTGAGACGGAGGGGGGTGATGATGCGGCGCCGGACCTCGGTGGCGTACGAGTGCCCGGTGACCTGACGGATGACCATGCCGAGCACGATGTAGTCGGTGCTGGAGTAGGCGTAGTGACCCAGCCGGGTCGAAGGGAGGGAGAGGGCGATGCGTACGGCCTGAAGCGGGGCCAGGGGGACGGCCCCCCGGGTGACCGTGGTGAAGTCGGCGAGCCCGCCGGTGTGGCCGAGCAGGGCCCGGAGGGTGATCCTCCGCCCGTCGACGCCGTGTCCGCGCAGCAGTCCCGGCAGATACCGCTCCACGGAGTCGGAGAGCGAGAGCCGGTCTTCCGCGGCCAGTTGCAGCACGACGGTGGCGATGAACGTCTTCGTGATGCTGCCGGCGCGGAAGTGGTCGGCGCGGGCGATGCCCCGGCCGGCGCCCGCGTAGCGGACGTCGTCGCCGTCACGGTCCAGGAGCGCGGCGGCCGGTGCTCCGCCTTTGATGACGAACTGTGACAGGAGGGGGTTCGTGGCCTCCGCGGAGGAGGCGGAACCGGCCATCAGCGGGGCGAACAGCAGGGCAAGAGCGACCGGTATGGCCACCAGTGTCCGAAGCGACGGCATCCGGGTTCCTCCCTTCTCGCGGCCCATCATCCCGCCCGTGTGACGCACTCGTCACCGGGGGTTCCGGTCGGCCGGCCCCGATGCGCGATCAGGGGGCCCCTGGGCGTCGGGCACTTGTCGGGTGAGGGACAATGGAGGCTCTGTCAGGGCGGGTTGCATGAGGGGACGCATGTCGGAGGCGGAGCGGGCGGGGACTTCTCGTCAGGAGACTCGTCAGGACAACAGTGAGCGTCTTCTCGCCGGGCGGTACCGGCTGGGAGGAGTGCTCGGCCGCGGCGGCATGGGCACAGTGTGGCGCGCCGAGGACGAGACCCTCGGGCGGACGGTGGCCGTCAAGGAGCTGCGGTTCCCGTCGAACATCGACGAGGAGGAGAAGCGGCGCCTGATCACGCGCACCCTGCGCGAGGCCAAGGCGATCGCCCGGATCCGCAACAACAGCGCGGTGACGGTCTTCGACGTGGTCGAGGAGGACGACCGGCCCTGGATCGTGATGGAGCTGGTCGAGGGCAAGTCGCTGGCCGAGGTCATCCGGGAGGACGGCCTGCTGGAGCCCAAGCGGGCGGCCGAGGTCGGGCTGGCGATCCTGGACGTGCTGCGGTCGGCACACCGCGAGGGCATCCTGCACCGGGACGTGAAGCCGTCCAACGTGCTGATCTCCGAGAGCGACGGCCGGGTCGTGCTCACCGACTTCGGCATCGCCCAGGTCGAGGGCGACCCGTCCATCACCTCGACCGGCATGCTCGTCGGCGCCCCCTCCTACATCTCCCCGGAGCGGGCCCGCGGTCACAAGCCCGGCCCGGCGGCCGACCTGTGGTCGCTCGGCGGCCTGCTCTACGCGGCGGTCGAGGGTGCACCGCCGTACGACAAGGGGTCGGCGATCGCCACCCTGACGGCGGTGATGACCGAGCAGCTGGAGGAGCCCAAGAACGCGGGACCGCTGAAGGACGTCATCTACGGGCTGCTCACCAAGGATCCGGCCAAGCGGCTGGACGACGCGGGCGCGCGGGCGATGCTCAACGCGGTCATCAACGCGCCGGCGGAAGTGCCCGCGGACGCCACCCGGGTCGTACCGCTGCCTCCGCAGCCCGAGGCGCCGCAGGAGGAGAAGGGCGCCGGGGCCAAGCGGGGCGAGGAGGCCGGGGAGAAGCTGCGCGGGGCGCTGCGGTCGGTGCGGAAGGCCGCGGGGGCGGCGGGCGCCGCGGCCGCGACCCGGACGAAGAACTCCGGCACGGGCGCCGAGGCGGGCAAGGCCTCGGCGCCCGCCGCCCCGGTCGTCACCGGTTCGCCCTCGGGGCCGGTCGGGGGTGCGCGTCCGGCCGCCGGTGGCGGGTCCGGTGCGGCCACCGCCCCGGCGGGGAGCAAGCCCGCGGCGGGCAAGGCGAGTTCGGGATGGCCCGTGATGCCGCCGCCGGATCTGGACCTGGCGCCCCGGCCCGTGCCCAAGGCGCCGCTCACCGACGTGGTGCCGAAGCGCACCCTGGTGGTCATCGCCGTGGTGGTGGTGCTCGCGGTGCTCGGTACCGTGCTCGCCGTCGTGCTGAACGGCGGCGACGGGGACAGCAAGGGGAGCGGCAAGAGCGGCGGTTCCAAGACGGTGGCGTCCGCGGGGGCGAGTGCGGGCACCGGTTCCGGTTCGGGGGCGAAGTCCGGTTCCGGGGGCGACTCCACCAAGCAGGACACGAGCGGCGGCACGCGGACGGACGGGGACGCCTCGGCGGCCGACGACTCCGGGAGCGGCGGCTCGGACGACTCCGGCGACGACTCGTCCTCGGCGTCGAACTCCAGTGGCAGCGGCACCGACAGCGGCAGCGCGCCGGTGGTACGGACGTACAAGGGCGACCAGGGGTACTCGATCGGGCTGCCCAAGGGCTGGAAGTTCCAGACCAGCAGTGCCGCCGGGGACCGGTTCACCGGGCCCGACGGGCAGAAGCTGCTGATCGCCTGGACGAGTACGCCCAAGGACGACCCGGTCGCGGACTGGGAGAACCAGGCGCGTTACATGGTGCGCTCCCAGTACCAGAAGATCCGCATAGCCGAGGTGGGCTACCGCGGCTGGAACACGGCCGACTGGGAGTTCACCTACGTCGACGGCGGCACCAAGTACCACACGGTCGACCGGGGATTCGTCGTCAGCCCCAAGCAGGGGTACGCGCTGATGTACACCGCGAAGGCCGACGACTGGAGCAGTGAGCTGCGCAAGGACACCTGGAAGACGCTGACGGTGTCCTTCGAGCCCAAGTGACAAATTCGCATCCCCACAATGAGACTTGCCTCCGGCACGTATCGTGAGTGGTTGCGGACCGTACGCATCCAGGTATGCATACAGAACGGGCCGCGAAACGAACGGATTTGACCAGCCGGGCGGCCGGGGGAGGCAACGTGGACGACTACGCGGGTCGGGTGCTCGCCGACCGCTACCGCCTGCCGCTGCCCCCCTCCGACGAGTACGAACACACCGAGACCCGGGCCTTCGACACCTACAGCGGGCAGGAGGTGTTCGTCCGCCAGGTGCCGTTGCCGGAGGTCGTCGAGGCGGAGGTGCTGGACGCCGAGGGGTTGCCGGAGGGTTTCACTGCGCGTGACCGTGGCGCGCGGCGGCCGCCGACGGCGCGCACCGCGACACGCCGGCCCAGCGACCCGGTGGTGCGGCGCGCCGTGGAGGCCGCGCAGGCCGCTGCCCGGATCCCCGACCATCCCCGGCTCGACCAGGTCTTCGACGTGTTCGCCGAGGGCGGTTCGCTGTGGATCGTCAGCGAGTCGGTCGCCGCGCGGTCGCTGGCGGCGGTGCTGGCGGAGCAGCCGCTGAGCCCGTACCGGGCGGCCGAGGTCGCCTCCGACGTGCTGATGGCGCTGCGGGTGCTGCACGCCCACGGCTGGGTGCACCGCAACATCACCACCCGCACGGTCCTCGTCTGCGACGACGGCCGGGTGATGCTGACCGGCCTCGCGGCCGGGGCCGCGGAAGAGGCGCTGTGCGGGTACGACCCGGTGCCGGCGCCCGAGGGCGAGGGCGGCGAGGGTGGCGCACCGGCCGACGGCCGTCGGTGGGCCGGCGTGGCGGAAGGTTACGCCACGCCCGGCGGTCCGCCCGGTCCGCCTGGCTCGTCCGGTCCACCGGGTCCGCCCGGCCCGAACGCTGCGCCCGGTTCGGGTGTTTCGGGCGGTTCCATCGGCTCGGGGGTCGTCCCCGTCGGGGGCATCGGGAGCATGGGTGGTGCGTCCGGTGGTACGGGCGGCGCGCAGCAGGCGCCCGGCGCGTCGGACACCGATCCCGAGGCAGCCCGGCGTGCCGCGATCCAGGCGCGGGCGGCCGGCGGCCTGCCGGGGGCCGGTCCGGACGAGGGCACGGGCGGCACCGGCCAGGGCGGCGCCGGTACGGGTGCCGTGGAGCGGCGGGCGCTGGAGACCGGCTCGGACATCCGGGCGGCGCGGGCCGGGGCGATAGCCGCGTACCGGGCGGGAGCCAGGGCCGCCGCCCGGGTCCATGAGGCCCAGCAGAACGGGCGGACCGCGCTGCCTGGCGCCCGGCAGCCGGCCGAGGGCGACACCGCGGCGCCCGCGGCACAGCCGCCGTACGGTCCGGGACACGCCAACGGGGCGGCGCAGCAGCCGTATGCCAACGGGGTGGCGCAGCCGCCGTACGCGAACGGGCAGGCGCAGCCGCCGGGCGGGGAGCAGCGGGCCGCCGCCGGTATGCCGCCCGGCCAGATCGCGGACCCGTACGGGGTGCGCGGCGCGCCGTCGCCCTGGCACGGTGCCGCACCCCGCCCCCGCCCCGGCACGCCCCCGGCGGTGGCCCCCGGCCAGGAACGCACCGCGCTCCCGACGGCCGGACCCGGTACGGGCGCGCCCAGGACCGGTGCCGAACTTCCCGGCGGCCAGGGACAGCCGCACGCGGTCGTCCCCGCGCAGGGTGCCGGACCCGCCGCCGCCCGCTGGGGCGAGCCCGGTGCCGCCGTCCCCGGGCGGCGGGGGCCCGGCACCGCGCTGGCCGCCGAGCGGGCGCGGCAGGTGCGGATGACCGTCGTGGGGCCGGTGACCGAGCGCTGGGCGCCGGAGCAGGCCGTTCCCGTGCACGAGAACTGGCAGCTGGCGGCCCCGATCGGCCCGGCCACCGACCTGTGGGCGCTCGGCGCGCTGCTGTTCCGGTCGGTGCAGGGACACGCGCCGTACCCGGAGGAGTCGACGGCCGAGCTGGTGCAGCTGGTGTGCTCGGAGCCGCCCGCCTTCGCGGAGGAGTGCGGGTCGCTCAGGCCGGTCGTGGAGTCGCTGCTGCGGCAGGACCCCACCGAGCGGCTGGACTTCGAGGAGCTGCGCGGCTGGCTGCGCTCGCTGGTGCGGTCCGCGCCCGAGCCGGACGCCGGTACGCACGTCGTCACCGCCCCGCCCGCCGACCCCAGGCGGCTGCCGATCGTCCGGCGCCGCGGTGAGCTGGTGCGCAGGCGCAAGGCAGGGCTCCCGGCACCGCACGGCCGGCACAAGCGGGCCCGGGAGGAGCCCAGGTCCCCGCGCAAGCTGGGCCGAACCCTGCTTCTGCTGGTCCTGCTCCTGCTGGCCGCGGCGGTCGCCTACGCCATGCTGTTCCTGCCGAAGAAGGGCACCGGGGACGAGGGCGGCGCGGCGACCGGCGACCGGACGGGCGCGGCCGGCGAGGCGAGTCCCGCACCCAGCCGGAACCAGACGCCCACTGCGACACCGACGCCGACCCCCACGTCGACCCCGTCCACCGAGACGCAGACCACCGCCGGTTCGACCGGCGGCTCCACGGTCGCCGACGGGTTCACCCTGCGCGACGACCCGAACGGCTTCCGGATCGCCGTGGCCAAGGGCTGGAGCCGCTCCCCGAAGAACGGCAGCGGCCAGGTGATCTACTCGCACGGGAAGTTCGAGCTGATCGTCGTGGCCGGACGGGACAGCGCGGCGGCCTTCGGCAGCGACCCGATGGCGTACCAGCGGGACAAGGAGCCGGAGCTGCAGCCCTACCGCGACTCCAGCTGGGCCACCGCGGGCGGGCTGCGGACCATCACGGTCGGTCAGCAGGTGTCGGCGGAGGGCCAGTTCACCTGGACGGGCCAGCAGGGCGACCTGTTCGTGCGCAACATGGTCTTCCTGATCAACGGGAGGTACCACATCGTGCAGGTGCGCGGCCCGGAGGCCGACCGGGACGAGGTCACCACGCTGTACGAGCAGGCGTCGGCGACGTACAGGTACACGGGCTGAGACGCAGAGGTAGCCGCAGACGTACCAGAGGGCGGGCCGGGCGGAATTCAACGCGTCCCCGGGGCAGTTGGTTCCCGTTCCGGTGCGGGGGTTTCGTTCACATCCGGTGGCGGAAGCGAGAACCGTCACAGTGCTGTCTCCGTGGGACCCCCCTTGTTCCCTGACCGGGGAGCGGTCCTTAGTCTGACCCTGACAAGAGCATTGCGGGGCAACGTGAATCAGATGCAGGGCCTGCTCATCGCGGGCCGCTACCGGCTCGCCGACATCATCGGCAGCGGCGGCATGGGCCGGGTGTGGCGCGCCCATGACGAAGTGCTGCACCGGGCTGTCGCCATCAAGGAGTTGACGGCCGCGCTCTACGTCTCCGAGGGCGACCAGGCCATCCTGCTGGCCCGCACCCGGGCGGAGGCCCGAGCCGCGGCACGCATCAACCACTCCGCCGTCGTCACCGTCCACGACGTGCTCGAACACGACGGCCGCCCGTGGATCGTCATGGAACTCGTCGAGGGCCACTCCCTGGCCGACGCGGTCAAGGAACAGGGGCGCATCGAGCCGCGGGAGGCCGCGCGGATCGGGCTGTGGGTGCTGCGCGCGCTGCGCGCCGCGCACAGCGCCGGGGTGCTGCACCGGGACGTCAAGCCGGGCAACGTCCTGATCGGCCGGGACGGCCGGGTCCTGCTCACCGACTTCGGCATCGCCCAGATCGAGGGCGACACGACGATCACCCGTACCGGGGAAGTGGTCGGATCCGTCGACTATCTCGCGCCGGAGCGCGTGCGCGGGCACGACCCGGGGCCGTCCTCCGACCTGTGGGCGCTGGGCGCGACGCTGTACACGGCGGTGGAGGGGCGCTCGCCGTTCCGCCGCACCTCGCCGCTGACCACCATGCAGGCCGTCGTCGAGGACGAGGCCGCCGAGCCGGGCGCGGCGGGCCCGCTGGAACCGGTCATCACGGCCCTGTTGCGCAAGGAACCGGCCGAGCGGCCGAGCCCCGAGGAGGCCGAGCAGATGCTCGCCGAGGCGGCGGAGGGCCGGCGGCCGAGCGGGGCACAGGCGTACGTGCCGACACAGTCGCAGCTCCGCGGCAGCGGCAGCGGCGAGGGGACGCGGCGGGACTCCGGCGGCGGGTACGAGAGCTTCCAGGAGGGCGCGCCGTACGAGGGCTCGTACGGCAGCAACTCCTACCCGAACTCCTACGCCGGTTCTCTCGGCGGCTCCTACGAGGGGCAGCGTCCCTCCAGTGGTGCCACGAACCCCCCGACAACCGTCGGCCCGCCCTCCGCGCCCGTCTCCGCCCGGCCCGGACGGCGCCGGCTGCGGACCCTCGCGCTCGTCGTCGCCCTGGCCGCGCTGCTCGGCGGCGGTGCGGCCGTGGCCCTGCAGCAGTGGGGCTCCGGACAGCAGGACGGCAGCGGCAGCGTGGCCTCGCCGGCCACCTCCGGCCCGTCCTCCTCGGACGGCGCGACCACCGCTCCGGACGGCGCCGTTCCCGCCGACTGGCAGGCCGTGCACGACCCGTTCGGCTTCGGCCTCTCGCTGCCCAAGGGCTGGCAGCGCAAGGTCTTCGGCGTCGACGGCGACCTCAGACAGGTCGACTACACGCCCGACGGCGGCAGGCACTTCGTGCGCATCGCCATCGACAGCTCACCGGACTTCTCCAACGCGCTCGCGCACCAGCAGGACCTGGAGCAGCAGTTGCAGAAGCTGGTCGACTACAAGCGCGTGACCATGAAGCAGAACCTGTACCGGGACCGGGACGGGTCGGTGTGGGAGTACACCTGGACGGCGCTGGCCAAGGACGGGGCGAACGCGGCCGGGCCCCGGCGGGCGATCGAGGAGACGTACTACTCACGGGCGGGCGTCGAGTACGCGATCTACGTGTCGTCGCCGGCGAAGGACTGGGCGACGGCCGACCGGCAGTTCAAGTGGATCCTGCAGAGCTGGCAGGAGCCCGGGTCGTCCGGGTGACGCGCCCGCGCGCCGCGGAAAGCCCCGGAAAGGGGCCTTCCGGTCAGGTGTCTTGGCTTGTCACCGTCCGGAAGGTTCGGGTCCGGTGCGGCATCATGGGGCCATGGGGACCGACGGGGACGCCGTCCGTCTGATCGCGGGGCGTTATCGCCTGCAGGCGCGGCTCGGGCGGGGCGGGATGGGTGTCGTGTGGCGCGCGGCCGACCAGTTACTGGGGCGGGAGGTCGCCGTCAAGGAGCTCACCGTCGACGACTCGCTCTCGGACGACGACGCCCGGCTGCGCCGTGAACGCACGCTGCGCGAGGCGCAGGCCGTCGCCCAGCTGCACCACCCGCACATCATCGTCGTGCACGACGTCGTCGAGGACGGCGGACGGCCCTACATCGTCATGGAGTTGATCGAGGGCGGTTCGCTCGCCGACCGGATCTCGCGGAGCGGGCCGGTGGACGTGGGCGAGGCCGCGCGGATCGGGATCGCGCTGCTGAGCGCGGTGCGGGCGGCGCACGGGGCGGGGGTGCTGCACCGGGACATCAAGCCGGCGAACGTGCTCGTGGAGGCCGCCACCGGGCGTGTCGTGCTCACCGACTTCGGTATCGCCCAGGTCGCGGGCGCCACCACGCTCACCGAGACCGGGTCCTTCGTCGGCTCGCCCGAGTACACCGCGCCCGAGCGGATGTCGGGCGGCCGGTCCGGCCCGGCGTCCGACCTGTGGTCGCTGGGGGCGCTGCTGTGCGCGGCGCTCAGCGGCGAGTCGCCGTTCCGGCGCGACTCGCTCGGCGGGATCCTGCACGCCGTGGTCTCCGACGAGATCCGGCCACCGGCCCAGGCCGAGCCGCTGCTGCCGGTCGTACGGGGGCTGCTGGAACGGGATCCCGAGCGCCGGCTGGGTGCGGCGGAGGCCGAGCTGATGCTGCGCGGGTTCCTGGAGACGGGGGCGGTGACGGGCGCCGGTGGCGCGGCGCGGAGCGCGGACGTCGCGTCGTACACGCCGACCCAGCGGGACGTTCCGTGGCCGCCGCCCCCGGAGCCCGCGGTGCCGCCCCGGACCTCCACCCGCGGGGTGCTGGTCGCCGCGCTGCTGGTCGCCGCGATGGCCGGGGCGGGCGTGTCGGCGGCCACGCTGCTGTTCCACGGGGGCGGGGGCGGCACCGCCCCGGGCCCCGGAGGCACGACGGCCGTCACCGCCTCGCACCCGGGGGCCCCCTCGGCCACGGCCACCACGGCGTCGCCGTCCCTGTCCCCGTCCGCCCCGCCCCCCACCACCCACTCCCGCACCGCGCCCTCCGGCTACCGCCTCGCGCGGGACCCGGCCGGCTTCTCCCTCGCCGTCCCGGAGGGCTTCACCCGCGACCCGCAGGGCGAGCGCGTCTTCTACATGTCGCCGGGGCAGACCTTCCGGCTCGGCATCAGGCTCTCCGAGACGCAGACCGGCGGACCGGGCGGGGTGATGCGGCGCGCGGCGGCCGAGGGGCCGAGCACGAACCCCGGCTACCACGACGGCCGGGTCACCGACACCACCCACTCCGGACATCCCGCCGCCTTCTGGGAGTTCACCTGGAAGGGCTTCAGCGCGGCGGAGGGCCCCCGGCACACCTACGACCTCTGCTGGGAGGAGGGCGGCCGGCTGTACGACGTGTGGGTGTCGGCGCCGGTCGGGAAGGTGCGGGAGGCGCGGGAGTACTTCGACGTGGCCGTCGACACGTTCACGGCCACGTGAGGAAGGACCGCTACCGAGTGCGCCGGACCAGGTCCACGAGACGGCGGGCGGTGCCGGGGCGGTAGGCCGGGCCCTCCAGCCGCAGCACGGCACCGTTGCGCACGACCGCGTACGCGACCGGCGCCGGCGCCTTCGGGAGGGTGACCGGGTGCCGTCCGGAGGGCAGTTGCAGGCGGGCCGGGAGGCGCAGGTGCACCGCACCGGCGTCGGGGACCAACTCGGCGTTCACCGCCAGCGTGGACACCGTGACCTTGACGGGGGCCGGTGCGGTGGACGCGGCCACCGCCACGTACGGCAACGGGAGCGAGTGCCTGCCGTGGGCGGAGTTCGCGGCGGCGGCTTCGGCGGTGTCGGGACCGAGCTTGCGCAGGCGGGGGCCCACGTCGAGGGTGAGCTGGGCGCGGCCCGCCGTCCAGTACGGGAGGGCGAGCCGCCCGCCGGTCAGCGCCGGGTCCGCGGCCGGGGTGTTCGGAGCGGCGTCGCCGGTCATGCGGATCAACCGGTCGACGCCCAGGAACTGGACGTACGCCCATACCTCGTGCGGCCCGCGCTCCAGCGGCCGGCCGCCGGCCAGCCGCTCCGGATCCAGGCTGAGCCGGCCGGACGCGACGAGCCGGGAGCGGCCTTCCCCGTGCGGTTCCAGCCGTACCTCCAGGTCGCCTTCCGGGTACCACCAGTCCTCCCGGTCCCGGTCCTTGACGACCAGTTCGGCGTAGGCGAGCCGGAACGGGTCACGGACGTCCCAGCCGTCCTCGGTTCCCGGCACCCCGTCCAGCAACTCCGGGTCCAGCCAGTGCTTCCCGTCCCGCCGGACGAGGACCAGGGGCTCGCCGTCCCCTCGTACCAGGCTCAGCCTGACATCGGCGACCAGCCGGCCGTCCTCCCAACGGGGCCGGCCGAGTTCGCCGCGGGCCTGCACCTCGCGGATGTGCTCGGCGAACGCGACCGCGCCGTCGAAGTCGCCGCGTTCGAGGAGTTCGGCCCGCAGCCGTGACACCGCGGGCAGCCCCTCCCGTACGGCCGGCGGGAACTCCTCCAGGGCCAGCTGACGGGCCGTCTCGAAACGCGGGCGCTGATCGGCCGGGTCCTCGCGCAGGACTTCGGGTTCCCGGGCGCGGGCGAGGATCTCCACCTGGTAGAGGCGGTGCAGCAGCCGGTTCTGCAGCGCGTCGAGGTCGTCGGAGGGCGGGGTGCCGTCCTTGAGCTGACGGGCGATGGTGCGGAGGTTGGGCCAGAACCCGTACCGGGGGTTGAACCGGTGCTGGGTGTTGTTGCCTCCGTCGTCCCGCTTCATCCAGTAGTAGCAGGGGTAGTCGGCGAGGATCGCCACGCGCTGCGCCTTCAGATAGGCGGCGGTGACGAAGAGCATGTCCTCGAGGAACCAGGGTCCCTCGGGGAAGCGCAGGCCGTGCTGCTCGACGAAGGCCCGCCGGAACATCTTGTGCGGCGTCAGCGTCTGCATCAGCTCGTCGTTGTCGATCGTGCAGGCGTCCACCGTGTGCCGGAACACCCGGCGGGGCCGCACCATGGTGCTGGACATCTTGCCGAGCACGACGTCGGCGTCGTTCCGCTTCGCGTGCTCGTACAGCCGCTCCAGGGCCTCGGGCCCGAGCATGTCGTCGTGGTCGACGAACTGCACGTACTCGCCCCTGGCGTGCTGTATGCCGAGGTTGCGCGGCGCGCCCGGCCAGCCCGAGTTGGGGCGGGTGCGGACCTGGACGTTCGGATGCGCGGCAGCGATCTTCTCCAGCCGGGCCAGGGTGTCGTCCGTCGACCCGTCGTCGACGTAGATCACCTCGTACTCGTCGGCCGGCAGGCTCTGCCCCAGCAACGACGGTGCGCACTCGTCGACATAGGCCCCGGTGTTGTAGACGGGAACGATGACGCTGACCTTGATTCTCGGCATTCCCCGGATTTTACCTGCTTGGCCAAGTGTTGACGAACCGTTTGCAGGAGCGGGGAGGGTGATACGCGCGCGGGATTCGGATAACCGAAACGCGAGGCTCGACCATTCTGCCGAATTACCGGGAGGGTCGGCGGGCGTAATTGTCCCGACGGATCGCGACGCCGAATACCGGTAAAAGGGGCCGCCGCGGACCGTGGTGGTTTGCAGATATGAAGCTTCTTGCGCTCATGAACATATCACGACCATTCAGGAGCCGTCATGTGAATATTTTGTGAAGCACCGTTGAGTTGCCTCGGACGAGGGTGTGAGTGGTGCATCGTTTGTCCCTTTTTCGCACCCGGGGTCCCCTTCTCGTTCGTTGCGATGCATAAGGCAAAGATGGTGACACTCTGTGTGGTTGCCGTGTGCAGCTGGTTTCCCGGGCGGTCTTGACGATCTTTATTTGGTTCGTATTTAGTCTCCTCTTACGTCATTCATAGGGTGGTCTTACCTGGGCTTGCCCGACGGGAAAACGAGGGGTGGAGTGTGCGTACGCGTACACATCTGGCGGGGAAAATGGTCGCTTTGGCCGGCCTTCTCCTGGCCGCGACGGGGGGCGTGACGCTGACCTCGCCGGAGGCGGCCGCCGCCACATGCACGGCGGGGACGGCGAGCGATTTCAACGGCGACGGGGTCCAGGACACGGTGATCGCCGACCCGGGCGCCACGGTGAACGGGGCCAGGCGCGCAGGACTCGTGCGGGTGGTCCTGGGCGGGGGCAAGGGCGTCTCGGAGATCTCGCAGGCGACCAGCGGCATGGACGCGACGCCCGAGACCGGCGACGGCTTCGGCACGTCCTACGCCGCCTACGACGCCGACGGCGACGGCTGCAGCGACCTGGTCGTCGGTGCGCCGTTCGAGGACGTCGTGAAGGACGGCAGGAATCTCGTCGACGCAGGGGCGATCTACATCGTCCACGGTACGCCCACCGGCATCGGGACGGGCTCCGCGATCCAGGGGTACAGCCAGGCGGGGTTCGACTCCGGTACCGCCACCGAGGCGTACGACTGGTTCGGCTACGCGCTGAAGGCGGGCACGGCCGCGAGCGGATCGCCGTACCTGGTCATCGGGGTCCCCGGCGAGGGGGTCACGGTGAGCGGCACGACGTACGCCGACGCCGGGTGCATCGAGTACGTCCAGGGCACCACCAAGGTCTCCCTGACCCAGAACTCTCCCGGGGTGCACGGCGACGCCGAGGAGAACGACCGCTTCGGCTCCTCGCTCGCCGGAACCAACCGCTACTTCGCCGTCGGTGCTCCCGGTGAGGGAGCGGGTGACCTGGCGTTCGCCGGCGCGGTGGACGTCTTCAGCCACACCCTCTCCGGCGGCATGCCCACGCCGCTCGTGGGGATCGGCCAGGACAGCACCGGGATCGGCGGCGCGGCGGAGGCCGGGGACCGCTTCGGCTTCTCGGTCTCCATGACCGGCTACCGGCCCGGCGACCAGACCTACAACTCCGACGTACTGCTGGCCGTGGGCATCCCGGGCGAGGACATCGGGACCACGCCGGACGCGGGCGGGGTGGCGGTCGTCCGCATCCAGCCGTCCGGCGCGTACACCCAGGTCGCGGCCTTCGACAACAGCGTCGCGGACGTCGAGGGCGACGCCGTCGCCGGTGACTTCATGGGCCAGCGCGTGGCGATCGCCAACACCGACACCACCGTCGTGACCACCACGGCCGACGTCCGACTTGCCGTCGGCGAGCCCGGCAAGGACACCCCGACGGTCAAGGACGCGGGCGCCGTGCACATCTTCCGGCCGCTCGACGCCGCCCTCGGCACCAACGACAAGGAGCTCTTCCGCGGCTCGGGGCTGCCCGGCACCGCCACCGCCCGCGACTACACGGGCGTCGCGTTGGTGGGCGGCAGCACCAACCTCTACGTGGGCGTGCCCTACAGCAAGGAACCGGCCACCTCGAAGGGCGTCGCGTACGTCATGCCGTGG
Source organism: Streptomyces sp. NPDC090499 (assembly GCF_044769305.1). Lineage (NCBI taxonomy): Bacteria > Bacillati > Actinomycetota > Actinomycetes > Kitasatosporales > Streptomycetaceae > Streptomyces > Streptomyces sp. NPDC090499. Next base: position 401,001 of record NZ_JBIVXP010000003.1, on the reverse strand, counting down.
TCCGACATCGACGGCACCACCAGCACGGGGACCACCGTCCACGTGCCCGGTTCGGGCGGCCTGCCCGACGCGGGCTCGACGTTCGGGGTGATCGGGTGAACGGCCGGCACGGGAGCAGAGAGCACCGCACCATGAAGATCCGCAGCACACCCGGACGCCGCCCCCTGGTCGCGGCCGCCGCCGTGGCGGCCCTGCTGACGACCGGTCTGAGCGTCGTCCCCGCCCCGGCCGCCGAGCAGACGTCGGCCGGCAAGGACACCTCCGCCGGCAGCGGCACCTCGCTCTCCCCGGACGCCGCCCGGACCCGGGCGAAGAAGTCCGGCAAGGCCGTCGAGGTCCAGAGCCTGCGCGACGAACGCAGCACCACCGTCGCCAACCCGGACGGCACGTTCACCGTCAGCGAGTACGTCCAGCCCGTCCGCACCCGCGTCGACGGCAAGTGGACGGACATCGACACCACGCTGGTCAGGCGGAAGAACGGCACCCTCGCCCCGAAGGCGGCGCTGACCGCCATGTCCTTCTCCGGCGGCGGTGACACGACCTTCGCCGAGATCGAGAAGGACGGCCACTCCGTCTCCCTGGACTGGCCGGGCAAGCTGCCGAAGCCGAAGATCGACGGCTCCACCGCCACGTACCGCGACGTCCTGGACGGCGTCGACCTCAAGGTCACCGCCAGCGCCGAGGGTTTCTCGCACGTGCTGGTCGTCAAGGACGCGAAGGCGGCGGCCGACCCGGAGCTGGCGAAGCTGCGGCTCCCCGTCGAGACCTCCTCGGTGAAGCTCGCCGAGACCGGGGACGGCGGGCTGACCGCCACCGACACCGGCGCCGGCGGTGCGGTCTTCGAGGCGCCGCAGCCGGTGATGTGGGACTCCAGCCACGCCACCGCGGACGCCGCGGACGCCGCGGCCGCCGCCGCCGAGAGCACCCAGACCCCGCCCGAGGGCGCCCGGATCGCCGACGTGGGCGTGGACGTGTCCGCGGGCACCATGACGCTCACCCCCGACACGGACCTGCTCACCGACGCCGACACCGTCTACCCGGTCTACATCGACCCGGTCGTGAAGACCGCCACCCGCACGGGCTGGACCATGGTGTCCTCGCACTACTCGGGCACCTCCTTCTGGAAGTTCGACGACGACGAAGGCGTCGGCCTGTGCCCCTCCGACGTGTCGGTCCGGTGCAGCAGCGCGACGGACGTGAAGCGGCAGTTCTTCGCGATCCCGACGGGGACCTTCGCGGGCAAGGACATCGTCAGCGCCGAGTTCGCGGTGACGCAGGTCTTCACCTACAGCTCGAGCGCCCGTGAGGTGCAGCTCGCCCGGGTCAACAGCACCGGCGCGAGCGCGATCAGCTCGAAGACCGACTGGGCGAACCAGCCGTCCTCCAAGGCGACGATCGGCACCAAGTCGCCCACCGACAACGCCGGTTCGTGCACCTCGACCAACCAGAACGTCCGCTTCGACGTGCAGGGCACCCTCCAGACCGCGGCCGACAAGGCCTGGGACACCACCACCTTCCGGCTGAAGGCGGGCAGCGAGTCCGACACCTCGTACTGGAAGCGCTTCTGCGGCAACGCGCACCTCGAAGTGACCTACAACCGGCCGCCGTTGGAGCCCGTCCAGGACGACCTGCAGATGAAGCCGGGCGGTACCTGCGAGTACGGCGCGGCCACCGAGCACTACGTGACCGAGGCCCCGCGGGTCTCCGCCGTGATCCGGGACTACGACCACGGCGACACCGGCTCCAACTCGGAGACGCTCCAGGCCCAGTTCAAGGTCTGGTGGACCAACTCCAGCGGCGACACGGTCACGCACTACGCCACGACGGCCAAGAAGACCACCGTCGACTCCAGCTGGAGCGACCAGACCGGTGTGGCCACGTTCTTCTACACCGTCGGCAGCGATGTCGCGGGCGACGGGGAGGCCGGGTTCACCGTCCCGGCGAACACCACCGTCGGCTGGGCGGTCCGCGGCTACGACCAGCAGTCGTACGGCCCCTGGTCCAGCGACGGCGACCAGACCCGCTGCGAGTTCATCTACGACACCAGCAAGCCCAAGTCGGCCGCGATCACCTCGGCCCAGTACCCCGACGACGAGGCCTGGCACACCGGCGTCGGCGACTACGGCGACTTCACCATGGACTCGCCGTCCACCGACGTCACCAAGTACACCTACTACCTCACCGGCCCGCAGGCCGACAGCACGAAGAAGACGGTGGCCGCCGACTCCACCGGCGGACCGGCGACGATCCGCTGGATGCCGCCGAGCGAGGGCACCTACACCCTGCACGTGACCGCGGTCGACGGCGCCGGCAACGCGCAGAAGACGCCGACCGTGCACGTCTTCCTGGTCAGCGACGGCCGCGCGCCCGTCGACGCCTGGACCCTCGGTGACGCCAGGGGCTCCACCAAGGCGGCCGGCAGCAGCACCACGCCCGACGCGACGGCCGGTTCCGGAGTGACCTTCGGGGCGCAGGGGCCGCTCGGCTCCACCGACACCGCCGCCTCCTTCGACGGCACCGAGAACGCCTACCTCGACTCGGGCACCGCCTCCGTCGACACCGGCAGGACCTTCTCCGTGAGCGCCTGGGTGATGCTGCCGACGCTGCCCACCCAGAACATGACCGTCGTCAGCCAGGACGGCACCGCCCAGGCCGGCTTCGAGCTCGGCTACGACAAGGACACCGCCTCCTGGACCTTCCGCATCCCGGTCAGCGACATGGAGACGCTGGGCAGCTGGAAGGTCTCCGGCGCGGCGGCCGTCGCGGGCAGCTGGACGCACCTGATCGGCGTCTACGACGCCGAGCTCGGCAAGCTGATGCTGTACGTCAACGGCGTCCTCGTCGCCGACGACGTGCAGGCCCGGCACACCGTGTGGAGCGCGCCCGGCGCCGTGCAGATCGGCCGCCGGATCGACCTGGACGGCTACGTCAACAACCTCAGGGGCAGTGTCGCGGACGTCAAGCTGCACGACCGGGTCATCCCGCCCACCGAGGGCCAGGAGCTCGGCGGCATCCAGCCGCACCAGCTGGCCTACTGGCAGCTGGACGAGGCCACGAACGCCGTCTCCCCGGAGACCGGCGGCGGCACCGGCCTCACGCTCGGCGGCGGCGCGTCCGTCTACACACCGGACGAGTCCTGCGACCCCGAGGCCGACCCGGACTGCACCCCGCCGGCCGAGCCGCTGTGGGGCGACGGGCACCTGGCGCTCGACGGCGTCGGTGGATACGCCACCCGCGCCGCCGCCGGACCGCTCACCGCCCAGGACAGCTTCACCCTGACGGCCCGTGCCCGGCTGGCCTCGGCGAGCCCGGCGGCGGACGAGACGGTGCTGTCGCTGTCCGGCGCCAACGGCACCGCCGTCAAGGTCAGGTACTCGGTGGCCGACGCCCGCTGGCAACTGGTGCTGACCGGCGCCGACTCGGCGACCCCGGTGACCGTCACCGAACTGGACAAGGGCGACGTCCCGAGCTCCGCGGGCGACGGCGACCACCTCGCCCTGGTCTACAACGCGGTCTTCGGCGACGCGCTCCTCTATGTCAACGGAGTCGCCACCGTCGACGTGTCCTGGGACAACACCTGGGACTTCAGCACGACCAGCCTCCAGGTGGGCCGGGCGCTGACCGGTTCCTCGGCGGGCGAGTACTTCTCCGGTGCCGTGGACGAGGTGCGCATGTACCAGGGTCCGCTGGACGCCTCGCTGGTCGCGCTCGTCGCCGACCTGCCGGGCGGCGCCAGCATCGACGAGACCTCGGCATAACCGGCCCCAGGCGTGGGCGGGCGGCTCGACTGTAAGCCGCCCGCCCTTCTCGGCATGCCTGCCGTTCCCGTACATCCCCTACCTACAGGAGAGTTGATGTCCTCGCCTCCCTGGTTCCGGTCGGCACGACCGGCCTGGCGAAGCGGTCGCAGAAGGGCCGCGGTGGTCCTCGGACTGGCGCTGTCCATAGGGCTGCTGCCGCAGTACGCCCCCACGGCCACCGCCTCCGACAGCGGTGTCACCCGGCCCAAGACGCAGACCGACCTCGACCGTCCGGTGCGCGGCAGGAGCGCCACCGCCAAGACCTTCAAGAAGACCGACCAGGCCGCGAAGGCCGCGGTCAGGAAGACCTCCAAGGCGCACTGGCCCGAGGCGGGCAGCGCCGAGGTCGACCTCGGCGGCAAGGCGGTCAGGGCCGACGGCCTGCCGCTGACCGCGAAGGCGGCCGGCGGGGCCAAGGGCGCCGACTCGGTCCGTGTCCGGGTCCTCGGCCGCAAGGCCACGGAGGCGGCCGGGGTGGACGGCGTGCTGTTCACCGTCGCCCGCTCCGACGGCGCCGCGACCGCGGGACCGGCCCAGGTCGCCCTGGACTACTCGGACTTCGCCGACGCCTTCGGCGGCTCCTACGGTTCCCGGCTGCGGCTGGCCACGTACCCCGCGTGCGTGCTGACGACGCCGGAGAAGAAGTCCTGCTCGACGCCGACCTATCTGAAGACGGCGAACGACCCGGCCAAGCAGACCCTGACGGCGACCGTGCAGGCGGCCGCCGACACCTCCGGACTCTCCGGCCAGCTCCTCGAAGCGGACTCCGCCGCGTCCACGGCCGCGTCCACCGCCACGTCCACGGCCACGGTCGTCGCGGCCACCGCGAGCAGCGGCGGCGACGGCGGCGACTACAAGGCGACCGGTCTCTCGCAGTCCTCGCAGTGGGGCGTCGACACCAGCTCCGGCGCGTTCACCTGGTCGTACCCGATGAGCGTCCCGCCGGTCCCCGGCGGCATGCAGCCGACCGTCGGCCTGAGCTACAACTCGCAGTCCATCGACGGCCAGACGGCCACCACCAACAACCAGGGCTCGTGGATCGGCCAGGGCTTCTCCTACGACCCCGGTTACATCGAGCGCAGCTACAAGGCCTGCGCCGACGACGGCCACGACGACACCAACGGCGACGAGTGCTGGGCGTTCGACAACGCCACCCTGTCGCTGACGGGCGGCAGCTCGGGCCGGCTGGTCAAGGACGACAAGACCGGCGAGTGGCGGATCAGCTCCGACGACGACTCCAAGGTCGAGCACCTGACCGGTGCCGTCAACGGCGACGACAACGGCGAGTACTGGAAGATCACGACCGGCGACGGCACCCAGTACTACTTCGGCCTCAACCACCTCACCGGCTACGCGAGCGGCAACGAGGAGACCAACTCCACCTGGACCGTCCCGGTCTACGGCGACGACTCCGGCGAGCCCTGCTACAAGTCCACGTTCGCCGACGCCTACTGCACGCAGGCCTGGCGCTGGAACCTCGACTACGTCGTCGACCCGCACGGCAACGCCATGTCGTACTTCTACGGCACGGAGACGAACTACTACACGCAGGGCCTGAAGACCACCGAGAACGGCAAGGCCTACGTCCGCGGCGGCTACCTCAAGCGCATCGACTACGGCCAGCGCGACGGCTCGGTGTACTCCACGAAGCCCGCCGCCCAGGTCGTCTTCACCACCGCGGAGCGCTGCGTCGGCTCGCTGACCGACTGCTCCGCCGACGCCCTCAAGGACGCCACGGCCGCCGACTGGCCGGACGTCCCCTGGGACCAGAACTGCACGTCGGGCAGCAAGTGCCCCGGCCAGAACTCGCCGACCTTCTGGACCCGCAAGAAGCTCACGAAGATCACCACCCAGATCCGTACCGGTGACGCGACGTACACCCCGGTCGACGTCTGGAGCCTCACCCACGACTTCACCGACAACGGCGACGGCTCCAGGTCGCTGTGGCTGAGCAAGATCGATCACACCGGCAAGGTCGGCACGGACGCCTCGGTCCCGTCCGTCCAGCTGTACGGCACCCAGCTGCCCAACCGCGTGGACGAGACCGGCGACAACATCCAGCCCTTCTACCGTTTCCGCCTCTCCGGGGTGCAGAACGAGTCGGGCGGTGTGCTCAGCGTCAACTACGCCGACAACCAGTGCACGACGGGCAACGTCCCGGCGGAGGACTCCTCCGTCAAGCGCTGCTTCCCGGTGAAGTGGAGCCCGCCGGGCGCCACCGACCCGATCACGGACTGGTTCCACAAGTACGTGGTCGCCTCCGTCGTGCAGACCGACCTCACCGGCGGCAACGCCGACCAGGTCACCTCGTACACCTACCTGGGCGACGCGGGCTGGCGGAAGACGCCGGCCGACGGCATCACCAAGTCCGAGGACCGCACCTGGAGCGACTGGCGGGGCTACGGCAGGGTCCGGGTCGTCACCTCCGACGGCACCAACTCCGCCGCCAACACCCGCACCGAGCACGTCTTCTTCCGCGGCCTGGACGGCGACGTCGACAAGAACGGCACCACCCGCTCCGCGACCGTCACCGACTCCAACGGCGTCTCCTACGACGACTCCGACTGGAAGGCCGGCCAGGAGCTGGAGACGCTCACCTACAACGGCGACGACATCACCGAGAAGTCGGTGACGGTGCCGTGGACCGCGGTGACCGCGACGGAGACCCGGGACTGGGCGACGTACAAGGCCCGTTACGTGGCGACGGGTTCCACCGACACCTACACCGCCCTCGCGGTGGGCGGCTGGCGGCACACCAGGTCCACCACGACCTACGACGACGCGACCGGCCGTGAGAAGACGGTCGACGACGACGGCGAGGTCGGCGTCGCCGACAACCAGTGCACCCGCACCGAGTACGCGGACAGCGCGAGCGCGCACATCTACACGATGGTCTCGCGGGTCGAGAAGGTCGGCGTCGACTGCGCGTCCACCCCCGACCGCTCCAAGGACGTCATCTCCGACGACCTGACCTACTACGACGGTTCGACGACGCTGGGCGCCGCCCCCACCAAGGGCGACCCCACCACGACCAAGCGCCTGTCGGCCCACGACGGCACGACGGCCACCTACCAGACCACCGCCGTGAGGACGTACGACGCCAACGGCCGCCCGCTGGTGGTGAAGGACGCGGAGACCGCGTCGTCGTCGACGCAGTACACGTCCTCCACCGTCTACACGGACACCTACGGCCTGGCGACCAAGTCGACGGTCACCAACATCGACGGCTGGACGACGACCACCGAGTACGCCCCCGCCTGGGGCCAGCCGACCGCCAAGACCGACCAGAACGGCCTGCGCACCGACCTCGCCTACGACGGCCTCGGCCGCCTGGTCAAGGTCTGGCTGCAGGACCGCCCCAAGGCGGGCAACTTCACCCCGTCCATCACGTACGAGTACCTGATCCGCGGCGCCGGCGGCCCGGCCGCCGTCCACACCCAGAAGATCGAGAACGACGGCACGTCGTACGGCAGCGAGTGGTCGCTGTACGACGGCTGGCTCAGGCCCCGCCAGGACCAGACGGAGGGCGAGGGCGGCCGCATGGTCGCCGACACGCTCTACGACGGTTCGGGCCGGGTGGTGAAGGTCAACGACACCTACTTCACCACCGGCGCCCCGTCCTCGACGCTCTTCGACCCGGTCAACGCCGACCTCGACGCGCAGACCGTCACCCAGTACGACGGCGCGGGCCGCACCACGGCCTCGGTCTTCCAGGTCCAGGGCACGGAGCAGTACCGCACCTCGTACGCCTACGGCGGCGACCGCGTCACGACCACCCCGCCCAGGGGCGGCGTCAGGACGACGGTGGTGAAGGACGGCCGGGACAACACCACGACCCAGATCCAGTACCCGGCGGACGGCGCGGCGGTCACCACGTCGTACGGCTACGACGACGCCGGCCGGCTGACGAGCGTCACGGACGACAAGAGCAACAACTGGAAGTACACGTACGACCAGCTGGGCCGGAAGAAGACGGCCGTCGACCCCGACACCGGCTCGTCCTCGTACACCTACGACGCCCTGGACCGCCAGACCTCCGTCACGGTGAACGGCGACAAGACGTCGACGCTCTACGACGAACTGGGCCGGGCGGTCTCCACCTGGCAGGGCGAGGCGACGACGGGCACCAAGCTCTCCGTCACCAAGTACGACACGGCCTACAAGGGCGAGCTGTACGGCGTCTACACCTACAAGGACGGCGCGGTCTACTCCTCGGTGACCTACCCGACCCTGGACCCCGACAACGACTACGCGCCCGTCTCCACCAAGTACTACCTCTCCAAGACGGCGGAGCCGCAGCTGGGCGGTACGTACGAGTTCACGGCCCAGTACAACGACGACGGCACCCTGCAGAGCCAGGGCCTGCCGGCGACCGGTGACCTGTCCGCCGAGTCGGTCGGGTACGTCTACGACGGCCTCCAGCGTCCGACCGGCCTCAACACCTCGCTGGGCGGCCTGAGTTACGTCACGGACGCGTCGTACTCGCCGACGTCGAACCTGGAGCAGCTGGAGCTGTACACGGGGGAGTCCACGGCGAAGAAGACGTGGATCACCAACAACTACGAGGCGGGCACCGACCGCCTGACCGACTCGCGGGTGGACGTCCAGGGCGCGCCGAGCGTGGCCTACGACGCGAACTACACCTACGACGCCGCCGGTGACATCCTCTCCGTCGCCGACACCCCGACCGGCGGCACGGGCGACGTCCAGTGCTTCTCGTACGACGGTCTGGGCCGCGTCTCCTCGGCGTGGACGTCGTCGGTCGCGTCGAACGACGCGAAGGGCACGGGCCCGACGGACGCGTCCTGCGCGTCGGGAGCGTCGTCGACGACGGTGGGCGGGGTCTCCCCCTACTGGACCGACTACGGCTACGACACCATCGGCAACCGCACGAGCGAGGTGCGCCACGGCCTGAACGGCGCGGCGACGTCGAGCCGCAACTACAAGTACGGCGAGACGGGCTCCGGCCCCAACGGCGCCGCCTCCGGCGCCCACACGGTGTCGTCGGTGACGGAGAAGACGGACGCGACCAGCACCACGCCCGCCGTCACCTCCCAGAACTCCTACACCTACGACGCCACGGGCAACACGAAGACCCGTGTCCTGGACGGCGACACCCAGTCGCTGGCCTGGGACAAGCAGGGCGAGCTGACGACGGTCACGAACGCCGACAACTCGGTGACGACGTACAAGTACGACGCGTCGGGCTCCCGCGTCCTTCGGGACACGCCGACGGAGAAGACGTTCTACCTCCCCGGCACCGAACTCCACTACGACAAGTCGACCGCCAAGGTCACGGCGACCCGCTACTACAGCTTCGCCGGCACCACGGTCGCGATGCGGGAGGCGGGCGGCGTCCACTTCCTCGCCTCGGACAACCAGGGCACGGCACAGCTGTCGGTCGACGCGAAGACGGGTTCCACGACCCGACGCCGCATGGACGCTTTCGGCAACGTCCGCGACGACTCCACGTCGTCATCGTCCGGCTGGGTGAACGACAAGGGCTTCGTCGGCGGCACCGTCCAGAAGTCCACGGGCCTGACGACACTCGGCGCTCGCGAGTACGACTCCGACACCGGCCGCTTCATCTCGGCGGACCCGGTGGTCGACTACACCGACCCGCAGCAGATCAACGGCTACGCGTACGCCAACAACAGCCCGATCTCACACAACGACGCGTCGGGCCTCCGCCTCGCCGACTGCGTCGGCGGCTGGAACGAGTGCGGCCCCGGCCCCTCCACCCACCGCGGCGCGGTGGGCACCAGCGACAACGGCGGCTCGGGCAGCACGGGCAGCGGTACGACCTACACCCCGGCCCAGGCGAAGGCGGACGACGCCAGAGCGAAGGAGGACTCCGCCAAGCAGCGCGCGATCGCGGTCGCCAAGGAACTCGGCAAGATCGCGATGGACGAGCTCGGCATCACCGACGCCCTCGACTGCTTCACCACCGGCAACCTGGGCGCCTGCGGCAACACGGCCCTCAACGTGGTCGGCTCCTTCCTCGGCGGCGGCCCCCTGGCCAAGCTCGCCAAGAAGTACCTCTTCCGCTGGGACAAGGCCGCAGCCCTCGGCAAACGCATCTACGGCCTGGGCAAGGACCTGCTGAAGTCCTTCAAGGACTGGCGCAAGAGCAGAAAGGAAGCGGACCGGCTGGCGGAGGCCGCCGAAGCCTGCGTCGTGAAGAAACCCAACAGCTTCACTCCTGATACCAGGGTGCTGATGGCGGACGGCACGGCCAAGGCCATCAAGGACGTGAAGATCGGCGACGAGGTACTGGCCACCGATCCGGAGACAGGGAAGACCAAACCGGAGAAGGTCACGGCCGAGATCAAGGGCGTGGGCCTCAAACACCTCGTGAAGGTCACCGTCGACGTCGACGGGAAAAAGGGCTCGAAGACGGCGTCGGTCACCGCGACCGACAACCATCCTTTCTGGGTGCCGGAGTTGGGCGAGTGGATCTCCGCCACCGACCTGCACTCGGGCGAGTGGCTGACCACCGGCTCGGGCACCCGTGTCCAGATCACCGCGGTGAAGCGCTGGACGGCCCTGACGGCGACGGTCCACAACCTCACGGTCGGTGAGGTGCACACGTACTATGTGCTGGCAGGGACCACGCCGGTTCTGGTCCACAACTGTGGCGTACACCCGGACGAACGCGCCGGCCTCGACTTCACCGACAGTGGACGTCAAGAGGTCTACGACGAGAATCTGGAGAGGAACGGCGGCGTTCTCAAATGCGACTACTGCGGTCAGACCGTGGAACGGCGCGCCTCCAGAGGTGCGGACGGAAAGGCGATCAAGGGCAAGCCGGATGACGCTCAGATCGATCACGAGATTCCGAAGATGCAAGGCGGCTGCGGATCCTCGCACAACGGCTGTGTAGCCTGCCGAAGGTGCAATCGGGACAAGTCGGCCAAGACGGTGGAAGAGTGGGACGATGAACTCCGTGAATTCGCGGAGCCGTAAGGATGGACGTGACTCAGTCGAGCGGACGACCGATTTCGCCGAGCGGTGCGAAGATGTTCAAGGTGGCTTTCGACCTTCCGCAGGAGCGTGAGGACTGGCCGCCGGTCTCGGTGGAACGCCTATGGGGCGAGAAGACCGACGTCAGGTTTGAGATCCGGGTGGTGAACACGCCGTTCTTCGTGCGTGGGATCGCATTCGGTGACCTCGTCATGGTTCGTCCGGACCATGAGCGGAGGGAGTTGGTCTTCGAAAGCTTCACATCCGAGTCGGGGCATTCGGCCATTCGGATCATCTTCATGCGAGGTGGTGACCGTGAGGGAGTCGAGGCCTTCCTGGAAAGGGCGGGCTGCAGTTGGGAAACCGCGCCCGGATTCGGGAATCTCGTGGCGGTCGACATTCCGTCGGAGGTGAACTATCGAGAGCTGCGGGAAGGGCTTCTGGCTCGCGTCGGAGCCAGAGAGATCGAAATCCAGGAGAGTGCCATCTCGAGGATTCATCGAGGTCAACTGGATCGTTTCCCGTAGTGTCCCTCGGTAGCCGGTAGTTGCATGCGGAGCGCCTGGTCGGAACGAGTCGGCCAGGCGCTCCGACGTTCCGTCGGGGAGGCAGAGTCCCGAACGGCTCCTCCGGACCGCCGTGTCTCTGACCGCGCCGCTTCGACAACGGCATGGTGCGCAAGGTACTCATGTGACATGAGTGAAGACGGCGAACTGCCGGTCGAGGGACGGCTGATCGGCGGGCGTTACCGGCTCGCGCGGCGTATCGGCTCGGGGCCGGCCGGGACCGTGTGGCGGGCCCGGGACGAGCAGGAAGGGCGGGACGTCGCCGTCAAGGAGCCGCGGCTGGCCGGTGAGCCGGACGGCGAGGAACGGCAGCGCGCCGCCCACCGTCTGCTGCACGAGGCCCGAGCCGCCGCCCGCGTCGACCACCCGGCCGCCGTCGCCATCCACGACGTACTCCTGGATGACGAACTGCCCTGGGTCGTCATGGAGTTGGTGGAGGGGGCGGCGCTGCACTCCGCCCTCGCCGCCCGCGGCCCGCTGCCGACCGCCGAGGCCGCCCGGATCGGGCTCGCCGTTCTCGGCGCCCTGCACGCCGCGCACTGCGTCGGCATCGTCCACCGCGACCTGAAGCCGTCCAACGTCCTTCTCGCAGCGGACGGCGACCGTGTCGTCGTCACCGACTTCGGCATCGGCGGGGGACAGGGGTGCGGCCCCTTCGACGCCCCGGAGTGCGGTGCGGGGCGCGGGGCGGGTCCCGCCTCCGACCTGTGGTCCCTGGGCGCGCTGCTCCGCGCGGCCATCGGCGGCGACGCCCAGGGCGCCCTGGGCCCGCTTCTCGACGGGCTCCTCGCCCCGGACCCGGAAGCCCGGCCGACCGCCCGGGAGGCCGCCGAGGCGCTCGCCGAGGCCGCCGGTACACCCCTTCCGGCCTGGGTGACCGAACCCACCGCCGCACCGCCCCCGGCCCTGGCCCCCGCGCCGCCCCCGGCCCCGGAGCCCCGCCGCCTCACCCCCCTCACCGCCCTCGGCCTGCTCCTCGCCAAAAAACCGGAACGCGGCTGATCGTCCGCGTCCGAGGGCACCCGAGGGCGCTGATCAGCGCATTCGCTGCCAGTGATCACTGGCGGTGTGTGTGCGGTCGGTGAAACCGGGTTACCCACGGGTACCCAAAGGCCTCGCGCCCGAATACCCTGCGGCTCATGACGGACTCGCAGGCCCCGGCCCACGCACCGGCCCCCACCGGCACGAACCCGCTCGCCCCCGCGCCCGCAGGGGCCCGAACCGCCGCCGACGTGGTCACGCCCGAGCTGGTCGCCCAGCTCACCAAGGGTGTCGTCGGCTCCGGACGTACGGCCAACCACACGCCCTTCACCGGCGAGAAACTGGCCGACCTGCCCGAGTCCACCCCCGAGGACGTGGCCAAGGCCTTCGGCGCGGCCCGCGCCGCGCAGGCCGTGTGGGCGAAGGTGCCGGTACGGCAGCGCGCCGCCGTGCTGCTCCGCTTCCACGACCTGATCCTGGCCCGCCAGGCCGAGGTCCTCGACCTCATCCAGCTGGAGACCGGCAAGGCCCGCCTGCACGCCCACGAGGAGGTGCAGGCCGTCGCCGTCGCCGCCCGGCACTACGGCCGCAAGGCCCCCGCCTACCTCCGCCCCAAGCGGCACGCGGGCGCCATGCCCACCCTCACCAAGGTGACCGAGCTCCGGCACCCGCGGGGCGTGGTGGGCCAGATCGCCCCCTGGAACTACCCCCTCGAACTCTCCGTCGGCGACGCGCTCCCCGCCTTCGCCGCGGGCAACGCGGTCGTCATGAAGCCGGACACCGAGACCTGCCTGACCGCGCTGTGGGCCCGCGACCTCCTCGTCGAGGCGGGGCTGCCCGCGGACGTCTTCCAGGTCGTGCTCGGCGAGGGCCCGGTCGTCGGCCCCGAGGTCGTCCGGCATGCCGACTACGTCTCCTTCACCGGCTCCACCCGCACAGGGCGCGAGGTCGCCCAGGGCGCGGCCGCCCGCCTGGTCGGCGTCTCCCTCGAACTCGGCGGCAAGAACGCCATGCTGGTCCTCGACGACGCCGACATCGAGAAGGCGGCCGCCGGTGCGGTCCGCGCCTGCTTCTCCTCGGCCGGCCAGCTCTGCATCTCCATCGAGCGGCTGTACGTCCACGAGTCGGTCGCCGACGCCTTCGTCGAGCGCTTCGCCGCCCGTACCAAGGCCATGCGCCTGGGCCGTTCCCTCGCCTACGGCGCCGACATGGGGTCCCTGGTCGGGGAACGGCAGCTGGAGACGGTCACCCGCCACGTCGACGAGGCCGTCGAGAAGGGCGCCACCGTCGTCGCCGGCGGCACCGCCCGCCCCGACATCGGCCCCTACTTCTACGAGCCGACCATCCTCGACGGCGTCGAGGACGCGATGGCCGTCTGCACGGAGGAGACCTTCGGCCCGGTCGTCTCGATCTACCGCTTCAAGACGGAGGACGAGGCCGTCGAGCACGCCAACGGCACGCCGTACGGCCTCAACTCCTCCGTCTGGACGAAGAACGGCAGCCGCGGCCGCGCCGTCGCCGCCCGCCTGCGCACCGGCACCGTGAACGTCAACGAGGGCTACGCCCCCGCGTACGGCAGCGTCCAGTCCCCGATGGGCGGCATGAAGGACTCGGGCCTCGGCCGCCGGCACGGCTCGGAGGGCATCCTCAAGTACACCGAGGCCCAGACCGTCGCCCAGCAGCGGCTGCTTCCCATGGCCCCCTCGCTGGGCATGGACGACGAGAAGTACGCCCAGTTCATGAGCACGAGTCTCAAGGTGATGAAGGCACTGAGGCTGCGCTGAAGCACCCCTTCAGGGGCGCTGGGGGTCCCCCGGCCGAAGGCCGGGGGAGGAACTGCGCGATCAACCACCGACGGCTCGCACGCGAAACTCGACGAGGAGCACCCGTGCCCCAGGACACCTACGACTACGACGTCATGGTCGTCGGCTCAGGATTCGGCGGCTCCGTAACCGCCCTGCGCCTGACAGAGAAGGGCTACACCGTAGGCGTCCTGGAGGCCGGCCGCCGCTTCACCCGCGAGACCCTCCCCAAGAACTCCTGGGACATCAAGAACTACCTCTGGGCCCCGCAGCTCGGCTGCTACGGCATCCAGCGCATCCACCTCCTCGGCAACGTCATGGTCCTGGCCGGTGCGGGCGTCGGCGGCGGCTCGCTGAACTACGCCAACACCCTCTACGTCCCGCCGAAGCCGTTCTTCGACGACCCCCAGTGGCGGGACATCACCGACTGGCAGGAGGAGCTGAAGCCGTACTACGACCAGGCCCAGCGGATGCTCGGCGTACGGCTCAACCCGACGATGACCCCGTCCGACGTGCACCTGAAGGCGGCGGCGCAGAAGATGGGCGTCGGCGACACCTTCCACCTCGCCCCGGTCGGCGTCTTCTTCGGCGACGGCAAGGACGCCGACGGCGCGGCGAAGGCGGCGCCCGGGGACCCGGTGGAGGACCCCTACTTCGGCGGCGCGGGCCCCGCCCGCAACGCCTGCACCGAGTGCGGCGAGTGCATGACCGGCTGCCGGCACGGCGCGAAGAACACCCTCAACGAGAACTACCTCCACCTCGCCGAGAAGGCGGGTGCGGAGGTGCACCCCATGACCACCGTCGTCTCCGTCACCGACGACTCCCGGGGCGGCTACGCGATCGCCACCCTCCCCACCGACGACAGGAAGGCGGAGGGGCGGATCTTCACGGCCCGCCGGGTCGTCGTGGCCGCCGGTACCTACGGCACCCAGACCCTGCTGCACCGGATGAAGGCAGGCGGCCAGCTGCCGTACCTCTCCGACCGCCTCGGCGACCTCACCCGCACCAACTCCGAGGCCCTGGTCGGCGCCCAGACCGACGACCGGCGCTACCGCAAGGCGCACGGCACCCCGAAGGCCGACTTCACCAAGGGCGTCGCGATCACCTCGTCCATCCACCCGGACGAGAACACGCACATCGAGCCGGTCCGCTACGGCAAGGGCTCCAACGCGATGGGCGGCCTGTCGATCCTCCAGGTGCCGTACGCGGAAGGCTCCTCCCGCGCCCTCGGGTGGCTGGCGAACGCGGTCCGCCACCCCCTCCTCGTGCTGCGCTCGCTCTCCAACCGGCGCTGGTCGGAGCGGACCATCATCGGCCTGGTCATGCAGTCGCTGGACAACTCCCTGACGACGTACCTGAAGCCGGACGGCGTCGGCAAGGGCCTGCTCACCGCCCGGCAGGGCCACGGCGCGCCCAACCCCAAGCAGATCAAGGCGGCTTCGGAGGCCGCGACCGTGCTCGCCGCCGAGATCAACGGCTTCGCCGGGAGCAACGTCGGCGAGCTGATGGGCACCCCGCTCACCGCCCACTTCCTCGGCGGCTGCCCCATCGGCGACTCGCGCGAGACCGGGGTCATCGACCCGTACCACCGGCTCTACGGCCATCCGGGCATCTCGGTCGTGGACGGCGCCGCCGTCTCCGCCAACCTGGGCGTGAACCCCTCCCTCACCATCACCGCGCAGGCCGAGCGGGCGATGTCCTACTGGCCCAACAAGGGCGAGGCGGACCCGCGGCCCCGGCAGGGCGAGCCGTACCAGCGCCTGCAGGCGGTCGAGCCGCACCGCCCGGCGGTCCCGGCCGGGGCCTTCGGCGCGCTGCGGCTGCCGTTCCTCGGCGTCCCTGCCGTACCGCCGAAGAAGTAGCCGGACACCGAAGAGGGACCTGTGCCCCCCTCCGAGCCCAGGTCCCTCTTCGATCGGTGCGCGGCCGCCGCATACGACGGTCCGCGCGACCTTGCCTATGAGTCCGCGCCGGTCCTCCGCCGCCTCACCAGGACCACCGCACCGGCGCCGACCACGACGGCGGCTCCGCCGACCAGGCCGATGACCGGCAGCGCCGAACTGGAGCCGGTGTCGGCGAGGTTGCCGGTCGGCAGGTCGGAGACGTCGCCCTGGGGCTTCTTCACGGAGTCCTTGCCGCCGTCGTCGCCCGGTGTGGCCGTACCCGGCTCCGGGTTGGACGAGCCGGCCTTGAGGACCGTGAAGTCGTACTGGGCCCAGCCCTCGGCGATGCAGTCCTGGCCCTCGACCTTGTCGAGGTAGGCGCCGGAGCCGAAGGAGTAGGCGTCACCGGCGGGCGCCTTGGCGTCGACGGAGACCCGCAGGTCGACCGACTTGCTGGCGCCCGCCTTCAGCTTCGGCACGTAGAAGAAGTAGTCGCCGGCCCAGTCGTCGTCGCCGATCCGGTCCCAGGACCCGGTGTCGGGGTTCTTGAACTCCAGGTCGACGTACGGGCTGAGGTACCTGGACTCGTCGAGTTCGTAGTTCTCGATCTCGGCGTAGAAGGCGACGCCCTCGACGTCCGCCTTGGAGTCGTTGGTCACGACCAGTTCGAAGCCGTGGAAGCCGTCGCCCGCGACGATCTTGCCGGGCAGGCCCTTGATGTCGGCGGACACCCTGGCGTCGCGGAAGTCCTGGTCGAGGTCCTCGCAGTACGGCACGTCCGGGTCGGACGGGTCCTCGCTGGGCTCCGCCGACTGGGACGGCCCGGTGGAGGAGGACGCCGACGCCGACGCGCTCGCGCTGCCGCTGGGGGAGCCGGAGGGCGACGCGGACCCGGACTCCGACGCGCCGTCGCTCGGCGAGGCCGAGCCGGAGTCCGACGGGGAGGCGGACGACGTGTCGCCGGGGGTCCCGCCCGGTGCGCTCTCCGACGCGGGCGTCGACGGCGACTCGTCCGCGAACGCGGCCGGCGCGGACAGCAGGGCGACCGGCGCGATGACGGCCGCTACCACCGCCGCTGCCATGACCTGGCGAAGTTTCATGAGGACCCCCGTGCGTCAGCTGCGGTGGATGGATGTCACCGCTGGTTCCGCA
Organism: Streptomyces sp. NPDC090499; assembly: GCF_044769305.1. NCBI lineage: Bacteria > Bacillati > Actinomycetota > Actinomycetes > Kitasatosporales > Streptomycetaceae > Streptomyces > Streptomyces sp. NPDC090499. The sequence continues at coordinate 383,854 of NZ_JBIVXP010000003.1, read as the reverse complement.
GATGTGACCGGTGAGTCCTGTGAATGGTTGCCTCCGCATTCACAGAACCCTCATGTGAGGTGGGTCACTCTTCCGTCGGGTCATGGGAAGGCATGGACACAGCCGATTCCAAGGCTATTCTCGCCCCGTCGAACGGCCGAGCGAGAGAGTGTCATGTCTGACAGACGGTCCGAAGAATCGTCGGGGGACGAGCCGTCGTCCTCCTCCATATCCGACGAGGTGTGGGAGCAGTTCCTCCAGGACACCGAACGGGACATCCGCAAGTCCGCTCCCAAGGAGCCGTCCGCCCGGGCCCGTGAGGTGACCGAGCGGCTCAAGGGACAGCAGGGGCAGCCCGAGGGCTGGCGGACCGGGCCGGCCTGGCAGGAGATGAACGGGCGGGCTGCCCGGCGCCGCAGGATCTGGGCGGTCGTCGGCCTTCCGCTGGCGATCGCCGTGGCCGTCGTGGCGATGCGGCCGTCCCTGATTCCGGGCGACCCCTTCGGCTCGTCCGCCGGCACGGACGCCGCCACCACGCCGCTGCCCGCCGAGACCACCACCCCGACCGCCCCGCCCTCCGCGGCCGCCCCCGGCACCCCCACGCTCGCCCACCCGTTCGCCGGTTCCCCGGCGCTGCGCTGGGCCGACGGCGCCGCCGGCATCGTGCTGCCGAAGGCCACCGCGCTCGGCGCGATCCCGGAGGACCGCGTCGAACTGGCCCTCCAGCAGACCAGGAAGCTGCTGGTGGATGCCAACCTGAACCCCGATGTCATAGCCGGCGGCAACCCCGGTGCGGCCCTCTCGGTGCTCGACCCCAAGCAGCCCGGGGTGATCGACAACTTCAAGACCTCGCTGCGCAGCCCCAGTGAGGCCCACAACCCGCTCTTCCTCATCAGCCGCTTCGACCCGAAGGACGTGAAGCTGGCCGGGAAGATCGTCAAGGTGCGCGGCCGGATCACCTTCGCCAAGGGCAAGTACCACGGCGTGGCCGTGCACGCCGACTACACCTTCGTCTACCCCGTCGTCCGCGCCGACGGCTCCACCGAGGTCACCCGCACGATCGTGCGCCGCGTCATGGACGCCGAACTCCCCGACCCCAAGCGGTACCAGGTCACCTCGGGCCGCCTGACCCTCCTCCGCTACGACGAGGACGCCGGCAACTCGATCTGCGGCATCAACGACGGCTATCTGCACCCGCAGTTCCCGTCCCAGGCCCGGGTCCAGGCCCCGACCGGGAGCGCCACTCCGAGCGGACAGCTCGTCGACCCGTACGACCGCAGCCGTGACATCGGCAAGGAGGAGGCTTGCAGCAAGGTGAGCCGTACGTAGGCGGCTACGTAGCTTCATGTGCAGGCCCGTGCAGGCATGTCATGTGCAGGCATGTGCGGACAGGCGAAGGGCCCCGCGGAACGGAGCCGCGGGGCCCTTCTTTCGTCAGCACCGACGTCAGGGCAGCGTCGGTGCCTGGGAGCGGCGCCGGGGGGTTGCGCCGCTGGTCTCTGTGCCCTGTGCCGCCGTCCGTGCCCCGGGTCGGCGCCCCGGCGCGCTCGGGGCGTACGGCAGGTCTCGACCTTTGGCGGACGGTCGGTACACGGCAATTCCGTTGCCTGAACTGGGACTTGGGAACTCCGAAGGCCTTGCGGGCCTTCTACGCATCGTGCTGGATGTACGCGGCCTCCGCAACCGTTTGACCCAGCCCTTGTGCATTTTTGCAATTTTCCGCCGGTCGGCCCCGGGCGTCCCCGGAGCCGGCCGTCTCTTGGGTGACCGGGCTGCTGTCCCCTGCCGTCCGGTCACTTGACTGGAACGAGGTCCCACGGCGCACGGCACGTTCCGTACGCCTCATCGCTCCAGCGAAGCCACGCGTGGTTCTTTCGGGCCCGCCCCTGGCTGACACGGACACCCCACCAACGAAGCGGTTCGCGGGCCGGTCACGCGCCGTACGGGTGAGAAGGGCCCCGAACTCAGGTCCGCCCGACTCAGATGCGACCCCGGCACAGCTCCAGGAGCGTCATGGCCAGGGCCGTGCCGGGCCTGCCGAGGGCCGAGCTGTAGTGGCCGAGGATCTCCATCTCCCGGGAGAGGTTCACCCGGCGGCCGCCGGAGGTGATCCGTGCCTCCTGGACGACGGCGGAGACGGCCATCCGTTCCTGGATCAGACCGATGATCCGGTCGTCGAGCGCGTCGATGCGCTCCCGCGCACCGGTGATCACCTCGGCGGCCTCGTGGGTACGGGCACCGGTCACGTCGATCGCGTTCATGGGGGCTCCTCGTCTGTCCTTGCCGGAAGGGGTGCGGTGCCCCGGAGCGACCGGATCCGGAGAAACAGCAGGCGCCCCGGACCTTGTCGGCCCGGGGCGCCTGGGGAAGTCGCTCGTCAGTTGCTCAAGCGGCACGACCATGGCAGCCGGTGGGCCGGTTGCCATAGGTAAAGAAGACGGTCGTCTGCGTGAGCATGGGGGCGAGTATGCCACAGCACTACGGCGAGGTGCCCCGCGCCCACCCCGTTAGAATCGGTAACCACAGACCCCCGCCCGACCGCCGGAAGGCACCCCGTGTCATCAGCGACTCCCGCTGCCGCCGCTCCCGACACCGTCCTGGTCGTCGACTTCGGCGCGCAGTACGCCCAGCTCATCGCCCGCCGCGTCCGCGAGGCCCGGGTCTACAGCGAGATCGTGCCCAGCACCATGCCGGTCGCCGAGATGCTCGCCAAGAACCCGGCGGCGATCATCCTCTCCGGCGGCCCCTCGTCCGTGTACGAGGAGGGCGCCCCCCGCCTGGACCGCGCGCTCTTCGAGGCCGGCGTCCCGGTCTTCGGCATGTGCTACGGCTTCCAGCTGATGGCGCAGGTCCTCGGCGGCACCGTCGACAACACCGGCGCCCGCGAGTACGGCCGCACCGACCTGCACGTCTCGAAGACGGCCTCCACCCTGTTCGAGGGCACCCCGGCCGAGCAGCACGTGTGGATGTCGCACGGCGACGCCTGCTCCGCCGCCCCCGAGGGCTTCACCGTCAGCGCGTCCACGGACGTCGTCCCGGTCGCCGCCTTCGAGAACGACGAGAAGAAGCTCTACGGCGTCCAGTACCACCCCGAGGTCATGCACTCCACGCACGGCCAGCAGGTCCTGGAGCACTTCCTGTACCGGGGCGCGGGCCTCAAGCCCACCTGGACCACCGGCAACGTCATCGACGAGCAGGTCGCCGCGATCCGCGAGCAGGTCGGCGACAGGCGCGCCATCTGCGGCCTGTCCGGCGGCGTCGACTCCGCGGTGGCCGCGGCCCTCGTCGCACGGGCCATCGGCGACCAGCTGACCTGCGTCTACGTCGACCACGGTCTGATGCGCAAGGGCGAGACCGAGCAGGTCGAGAAGGACTTCGTGGCCGCGACCGGCGTCAAGCTGGTCGTCGTCGACGCGGAGGCCCGCTTCCTCGACGCGCTCGCCGGTGTCTCGGACCCCGAGCAGAAGCGGAAGATCATCGGCCGCGAGTTCATCCGGGTCTTCGAGCAGGCCCAGGCCGAGATCATCGCCGACGCAGGACCGGCCGTGGAGTTCCTGGTCCAGGGCACCCTCTACCCGGACGTCGTCGAGTCCGGCGGCGGCACCGGCACCGCGAACATCAAGTCCCACCACAACGTGGGCGGGCTGCCCGAGGACCTCGAGTTCCAGCTGATCGAGCCGCTCCGCAAGCTCTTCAAGGACGAGGTCCGCATGGTCGGCCAGGAACTCGGCCTGCCGGAGGAGATCGTCCAGCGCCAGCCGTTCCCCGGCCCCGGCCTCGGCATCCGGATCGTCGGCGAGGTGACGAAGGAGCGTCTCGACCTGCTCCGTGACGCCGACGCGATCGCCCGCGAGGAGCTGACCGCGGCCGGTCTCGACCGCGACATCTGGCAGTGCCCGGTGGTCCTGCTCGCGGACGTCCGCAGCGTCGGCGTCCAGGGCGACGGCCGCACCTACGGCCACCCGATCGTGCTGCGCCCGGTCTCCTCCGAGGACGCCATGACGGCCGACTGGTCCCGCCTGCCGTACGAGGTCCTCGCGAAGATCTCCACCCGGATCACCAACGAGGTCCGTGACGTCAACCGGGTCGTCCTCGACGTCACCTCCAAGCCGCCGGGCACCATCGAGTGGGAGTAGGCCTGGTGAAGAGGTGGCACGGCTCCGGCCGTGCCACCTCTTCGTCATGTGTCACGAGGGCCACCGCGACTGTCGATTCCCGACATCTTCTGTCGCGATCTGCTCGCGCGCGTCATCTTTACAGAACAGCTCTGTTTTCCTGCGCTGACCGGCGGTAACTTCCGGCCGTAACACAAACCCAGTGCTGGAGGACCTATGCACGGGCCGACCCCGCCCCTTCCGCTGCCCACCGACCAGCTCCAGTTCGCGATGCCGCCGATGTACGACTCGCTCGACGACGAGCGCCGGCATCGCAAGGAGCGGCTCGCCGGAGCGCTGCGGATCTTCGGCCGGGCCGGACTGGAGGACGGCGTGTCCGGGCACATCACCGCCCGCGACCCCGAGTACTCGAACTGCTTCTGGGTCAATCCCTTCGGCATGCCGTTCAAGCACGTCACCGTCGGTGACCTCGTCCTCGCCAACCAGGACGGCCAGGTGATCGAGGGCCGCTACCACGTCAACCAGGCCGCCTTCACCGTGCACGCCCAGGTGCACGCGGCCCGCCCGGACGTCGTCGCCGTCGCCCACTGCCACTCCGTGCACGGCCGCGCGCTGTCCGCCCTCGGCGACCTGCTCGACCCGATCAGCCAGGAGAGCTGCGCCTTCTACGAGGACCACGCCCTCTACGACGCCTACACCGGCGTCGCCGTCGACGCCGAGGAGGGCCGCCGGATCGCCGCAGCCCTCGGCTCCCGCAAGGCGCTGGTGCTGCGCAACCACGGGCTGCTGACTGTCGGCGACTCGGTGGACGCGGCGGCCTGGTGGTTCCTGTCGATGGAGAAGTCCGCGCAGGTCCAGCTGGCCGCGAAAGCGGCCGGCCGGCCGCTGCTCATCGACCACAAGCTCGCCGTCGCCACCCGGGAACAGCTCGGCGGCGACCTGGTGGCGTGGATCAACTACCAGCCCCTGTGGCAGGACATCAGCCGCAGCGAACCGGATCTGCTGAGCTAGGCGCTCCGCAGGGCGCTCCGCTGGAGGGTGCCGCGGTCTGTCGTCTGCGGCGCCGTCGTGGCTGGTCGCGCAGTTCCCCGCGCCCCTTCGGGGCGCTGGTCAGAAGCTCCGCAGCACCGCTGCCTTTGTCAGTGCGAACTCCTCGTCCGTGAGGACTCCGTCGCGGTGCAGTTCGCCCAGCTCTCGCAGTCTGCGCAGGAGGACGTCGTGGTGGTCGGCCGGCTGGCGCGGTACGGGCGCCGGGGGCCGGTCCCGGTCGGTGTGCTCCGCGTACTCCGCGCCGGGCCGGGTCGAGGGGTGCGGCAGCCGGGCCGTGACGGCCGCCGCGACCAGCGCCGTCAGCAGGTCGCGGCGGACGCTGCCCCACAGGTCCAGGGCGTACGGGTCGCGCTCGGCCGGCAGCTTCGAGAACGTCGTCTCCCGGGTCACGAACCGCAGGAAACCGTCCTCGTATCCGGAGTTGGGCAGCCACTCCACCTGCACCAGATCGCCGACGCGGATGATCCGGGGCCCGGTGGCCCGCTTGACCCGGTCGGAGGTGTCGGCCCAGTCGATGCGCACCTGCGTACCGTCGAACGACACCGTGCCGTCCGAGGACCGCACCGACACCGGCACCGGCGGCCCGGACAGCAGATAGGTCCTCGCCGGCTCCTTGGGGACCTGGTCCAGCAGCAGCGACCGCCGGATCTCCGCCACGACGTACTCGGCCACCCCCGACCGGTCCGCGTCCACCGCCAGCCGATACGGATCGGCCGCCTCCGGCAACCGCCCGCCCGTCGCCTGCAGCAACGGGTCCGCGCCCTCGCGCAGCCGCATCCTCAGCAGCCCCCGCCTGCGCTCCGGCTCGTACCCCACCCCCGCCACCGCCTCCAGGGGCACGGCGATCTCCCCGTATGTCTGCCGGAACAGCGGCACGGACCGGTGGCGTCCCGGCGTGATCCGGACCGTGCTGCCGTCGAAGGCCCAGGTCCCGTCCCGCTGGATGATCTCGGCCATGGGGAAATTCTCGCAGCCGGGTCAACACGTCTGCCGTATCTTCACTCGTCGTGACCAGCCCACTGAACGCGAACGGCGTGGCGTAGGGCACAATTCGCTCTCGACACAAGGGAGTTGCATGACGCCGTCCGGCCCCGGGGAGGGCCCTGCGCGTCGTGCCCCGGGCGTGGGGAAGGCGGGCGTCGGGCGTGGCGGTGCAGGAGGCGAGGCAGGGCGCCGGTACGGGTGCCCACGGTGGCGGCTGCGCGTGCGGGGACTGCCCGCACGGGGCACGCGAGGGACACCGGCGGGCGGTCGCCGAATTCCTCCTCAAACGGGAGGAGTTCGCGGCCGGACAGGGGCTGCCCGCGGCGGTGGCCCACTCGGCCTCCGCCTCCCGCCAGTGGGTCTCCGAGGAACTCGCCCAGTCCGCCGGGGTGGTCGCCGAACGCGGCCGCGCGGAGGGTGAGGCCTGGCTCGCCCGCCTGTGGCTGCGCACCGCGTGCACCGTCTGGGCCGCCGTCGTGATCATGCTCCTGACCCAGGCCCTCACCGCCATCGGCGCGGGCTGGACCAGCGCCCGCACCGCCGGACTGCTCGCCGCCCTGCTCGTGGCCCTCGCCCTCACCGCCGCCTCCTGGTTCCACCGCTCGCGCGGCGGGGTGATCGCCCCCGTCATCGGCGAGGACAACCGCATGTCCACCTCCCGCACCGTCGCCGCCCTGTGGGTCCTCTTCGTCGCCTACGCCGTCCTCGTCCTGGCCGGCCGCCTGGCCGCCGCCTCCTCTCCCGCCGAGCGCGACGCCCTCATCTCCGGCCTCGACCTCGCCCGCGGCGCCGGGGCGGTCACCGTCCTCGCCGTGGTCTGCGGCATCGCCGTCCTGGTGCGCCGGGTGGTCGGCCTGCGCATCGCCGGCCAGCGACTGCAGAAGGTGCGCGCCCACCGCCCGCGCGCCGCCGACCTGCTCACCGACGACTCCGGCCGCGGCACCTTCGCCGACATCCAGTACGTCGTCATCAGCGCCGTCGCCCTGCTCTTCGCCGCCGTACGGCTGGCCCGCCGACCCGACCAGCTCCCCGACCTGCCCTGGGGCCTCGCGACGGTGGTCCTGATCTCCGCCGCGACCTACCTGGCCGGCAAGTACGCCGAGGGCGGCCGTCCGGTGATCCTCTCCGTCGTCCGCGCCCGCGAGGCCGGTGACCTGGACGCCCCGATCCGCACGGGCGACGACATCGAGATCCGCGGTACCGGCTTCGTCCCGCCCGGCGCCCAGACCGCCGACCGCCTCTCCCGCATGGTGGTCCGCATCGGCGCCGTCAACGTCCACGTCCCCCTGGTCCCCGTCACCGGCGGCTTCAGCAACCCCACGGACCACGTCCTCACCGTCCCCGTCCCGGCCGACGTGGAGCCCGGCTCCGTCGAGGTCCAGGTGGTGACGGCGGCCGGAGTGGCGACCAACCGGTGCGTGGTCGAGGTGACGGAGTGAGCCGGCCGGGCGGCGAAGGGCGGGGCGGAACCGGCCGAGCCCACCCCCAGGCCCTTCTTGCCCACCTTTCTCCACCCTCCCGGGTGTCTCGGTCCGGCCGAAATTCGGAAAAACGTCCGGGGGAGGATTGAGCCGACCGCCATCGTCGTACGTATGGTCTGTTGAGGGGCCCGGGTACTGCGGCGAGAGGCGGCTACTGGCGATGACTCACGGCATTCGTTCGGACACGCACACTCCGTATCTCGACGGCGACCGCGGCCTGCGGGACACCGCCACCCGATACGCCCTCCTTCCCCTGCGGATCTTCCTGGGCGTCACCTTCATCTACGCCGGCCTGGACAAACTGACCGACAGCGCCTTCCTCAAATCCGGCGGCTCCGGGTCCATCGGCGACACCATGCGCGCCGTCCGCGACTCGGCCGCGATCCCGGCCCTGATCGACCTGGCCCTGAAGAACCCGGTCGGCTTCGGCACCGCGATCGCCATCGGCGAACTCGCCGTCGGCCTCGGCACGCTCTTCGGCCTGCTGGCCCGGCTGGCCGCGCTCGGCGGCGCACTGATCTCGCTCAGCCTCTGGCTGACCATCAGCTGGGCCAACTCCCCGTACTACTACGGGAACGACCTCGCCTACCTGATGGCCTGGCTGCCCCTGGTGCTCGCCGGCGCCCCCTACCTGTCCCTGGACGCGATGCTCCGCGCCCGACGCCGACACCGCTCGGCACGGGCCTCGCTGGGACTCTGACCGGCTCCGGCTCCTACCTCTCCGGGGTGCCGCGGCGCCTGCGTATCGCCCGGGCCAGCGCCGCGGCCACCCCCGCGAGGAAGAGGCCTGCCACCGTCACGGGGATGACCGCGAACCACTCGGTGTCCCACCAGCCACCCGCGTCACCGGCGTAGGCGATCCCCGCCGCCGTCAGGAAGACACCGACGACCAGTCGTCCGGGCTGGAACTCATGCCGCAGCACGGGTCACCTCCACCTGTCCCGCGCCGACCTGGAGGTCCAGGTCGAGCGTCCCCGCGTTCTTCGCGCCGCTCGACGGCGGCAGCGTCACGTTCTTGTGCCTGCCCGGCTCCACGTCCACGTCCTTCTTGTCGTCACCGGGCAACTGGATGTCGCCCACCCCCACGTCGATGCTCATCCGCACGGTCACGTCCGCCGGCACGACGATCTTCAGCTGGCCCGCGCCCACCTCGGCGGAGGTCGACACCGTCCGCCCCCGGGCGACGCGTATGTGCGTCAGGTCCAGCGTGGCCACGCCGGTCCCGAGGTCGTAGGCCGGTGACACCTCCGCCGCGGTGGCGGGTGTCCAGGACGCCTGTGTCCAGTGGGTGCTGATGTTTGACGGCAGGGCCGTCGCAGCCGCCAGCAGGGCCGCCGTGAGCAGGGCCAGGAACAGCGAGCCGGCCCCCGTGCGTCCGAGGAACGAGCTGAGTGCCGTCCCCACCCCGAACACGATCAGCGCGCACGCCAGACCGGCCTGGAGGCTGGTGCCCAGTGGGTGCGCGTCCCACGTCAGCCCCGTGCCCAGGCTGCCCGCCACCAGCGCGAACAGGAAGATCCAGCCGCCGATCCAGCGCGGTCCACGCGGCCTCGGAGGCGGGCTCGGCCGGGTCCTGACGCCCTGGCCGTGGACCCACGGGGTGCTCAGCCGGAAGTCGAGCCCCGGCGCCGCCGGGCCGGGAACGTCGGCCGGGCCCCACAGGTAGCCGGTGCCCCCGACATGCGTGCCGTCCTTGATGATCGGGTCCCGCCACCACGAGGGGTAGGAGACCGGGACCGGCGGTGCCTGGGCCTCCGGCGGGGCGTCGGCGACGGCCTGGGCGGACAGCGGGTCGGGGTCGGGGGCGCCGCGCCGCCGCGACCAGTATCCGGCGCCGGCCAGCAGCACGGAGAGGACGACGGCGAACGCCAGCACCTGGCCGTTCCTGATCATCGTCAGCAGCACGCCGCAGCCGACCAGCGCGAACAGCACGGCCGCCAGGGCCTGCCCGTCGACCCGGCCGGTCAGCAGCTTGCGGACCTCGTTCTCCTCGTCGTCCTCGTACGGCACGAAGAGCCAGGCCAGGCCGTAGAAGAGGAGACCGATGCCGCCGGTCGCGGCCAGCACGGCCAGCGTGATGCGGAAGATCACCGGGTCAAGGTCGGTGTGGCGCCCGAGCCCCGCGCACACGCCCGCGATCATCTTGTGCCGGCGGTCGCGCCGGAACCGGGCGGAGGCCGCGTCGGCGGCTCCCGCGCCGGTGCGGGAGGCGTCGGCTCCCGTCGCGGCCGCATCCGTCGCGGCGGGCGCGGCATCCGACGGCCCGGTGCCCGCTGGGGGCCGCGGGCCGGGGCCGGGTCCCGGACCCGTCGCGGCGTGCTCGTGATCAGTCATGAGTCAATGGTGACGGCCTGGCGGCCGCAGCGGCAGTCGGGATGACCCTGGCCGAACCCTGAGATCTGCCCCGAGGCCGGACCGGGAAGCGTTCGAGCGGCCGGATGCGAGGAGTTCCCGCGGGGGAAATCCGAAGATCAGGGGAGTCTCGGGGGTCGACCCTGATGCTCCACCACCGCGGGCGTGTGAACATCGATGGCATGCCGGAAGCCGCAGCAGCGCCCCTCGACGACCCGCGGCCGCCGCGCAAGCTCTACCGCAGCAGCGACGGCCGCTGGCTCGGCGGAGTGGCGCGGGGCCTCGCCGGGCATCTCGGCCTGCCTGTCGTCTGGGTCCGGCTCGTCTTCGTCGGCCTGTTCACGGCCAACGGCCTCGGCGCCCTGCTGTACGCCGCGTTCTGGTTCTTCGTGCCGCTCGGCGTCGGCGGGGTCGGCGGACAGAAGCCGCCGTCCCTGGTCGCCACCGAGACCTCGGCGGACGGCCGCCGCAGACTCGTCGCCCGCAAACCGGACCGGGGCCAGATCGTCGCCCTGCTCCTCATGGTCATCGTGTCCATGGTGTTCGTGGGCAGTGTCAACCTGACCAGCGGCGCCAAGGCCTATCTCCTTCCCGCGGTCCTGGTCGCGGCCGGTGTCGCCCTGGTCTGGCGCCAGGCCGACAACGCCCGCCGGGCCCGCTGGGTCGAGGTCGGCAGCCGGCGCCGCACCCTCAGCCTGCTGCGCGCGGGCGTCGGTGTCCTGCTCGTCACCGCGGGCGTCTCGGGCGTCTTCGTCATGCAGGGCTCCGCCGCGCACATCGGCGCGGTGCTCCAGGCGGCTCTCGCCGTGCTCGTCGGCATCACGCTGCTCGCCGGTCCGTATCTGGTCCGGATGACCCAGGACCTCTCCGAGGAGCGGTTGATGCGCATCCGCGCCCAGGAGCGTGCCGAGGTCGCGGCCCATGTCCATGACTCGGTGCTGCACACCCTCACCCTGATCCAGCGCAACGCGGAGAACGCGGGCGAGGTGCGCCGTCTCGCCCGCGCCCAGGAGCGCGACCTGCGCACCTGGCTCTACAAGCCCGAGGGCACCGGCAAGGACGAGGCCGACGAACCCGCCACCCTCGCCGACGCGGTCCGGCGCAACGCGGCCGAGGTGGAGGACAAGCACGGCGTGCCCATAGAGGTCGTCGTGGTCGGGGACTGCCCGCTCGACGAACGGACGGGCGCGCAGATGCAGGCCGCGCGCGAGGCGATGGTCAACGCGGCCAAGTACGGTGGCGAGGGCGGCGCCGTCCAGGTCTACGCCGAAGTCGAGGGAAGGACGGTCTTCGTGTCCGTCCGCGACCGCGGTCCCGGCTTCGACCTCGACTCGATACCCGCCGACCGCATGGGTGTCAGAGAATCGGTCATCGGCCGTATGGAACGCCACGGCGGCACCGCACGGCTGCGGTCCGTGCCGGGCGGCGGCACGGAGGTCGAGCTGGAGATGGAGAGGGCGGAGAAGACGTCATGAGCGACGCGACCGAGGCGAACGGCCCGGCGGAAGGCGCGGGTCAGTCCGGGCGTCGGGTGCGTGTGGTCCTCGTCGACGACCACCGGATGTTCCGGACGGGCGTCCAGGCCGAGATCGGCGAGACCGAGCAGACCGGCGTCGAGGTGGTCGGCGAGGCGGCCGACGTCGACCAGGCGGTCTCGGTGATCACCGCGACCCGGCCCGAGGTGGTCCTCCTCGATGTGCATCTGCCGGGCGGCGGCGGGGTCGAAGTGCTGCGCCGGTGCGCCCCGTTGACGGCGGACGCCGAGCGGCCGGTGCGTTTCCTCGCGCTGTCCGTGTCGGACGCGGCCGAGGACGTGATCGGTGTGATCCGGGGCGGCGCCCGGGGCTACGTCACCAAGACGATCACCGGCACCGACCTGGTCGACTCGATCTTCCGGGTCCAGGAGGGCGACGCCGTCTTCTCGCCGCGGCTCGCCGGGTTCGTCCTGGACGCCTTCGCCTCCACGGACGCCCCGCCGGTCGACGAGGACCTCGACCGCCTCACCCAGCGCGAGCGCGAGGTTCTGCGCCTCATCGCCCGCGGCTACGCGTACAAGGAGATCGCCAAACAGCTGTTCATCTCCGTGAAGACGGTCGAGTCCCATGTCTCGGCGGTGCTGCGGAAGCTGCAGCTGTCGAACCGGCACGAGCTGACCCGCTGGGCGACGGCACGCCGCCTGGTCTGAGGCCCGTGCCCCCGGCCGGTCCGCCGGTGCGCCGGTGCGCCGGTCCGTGGCGCCCGGCCGGCCGTCGGCGGCCGCTCAGACGACCCGCGTCGCCCCCGCGAACGGCATCTCGTCGATCGGGGCGATCCGTACCGGCGCCGACGGGTTGGGTGCGTGGATCATCTGGCCGTCGCCGATGTAGATGCCGACGTGGCTGATGCCCGAGTAGAAGAACACCAGGTCGCCCGGCTGGAGTTCGGAGCGGGAGACGCGGCGGCCGGCGTTGATCTGGGCGTAGGTGGTGCGGGGGATGGAGACTCCGGCGGAGCGGTAGGCGGCCTGGGCGAGTCCCGAGCAGTCGAAGGCGTCGGGGCCGGTCGCGCCCCAGACGTAGGGGCTGCCGAGCTTCGCGTAGGCGTAGGCCACGGCGGCCGCGGCGCGCGAGTCGGTGGCGGCGACGCTGCCGGCGGTCAGCGGGGCGCGGGCGTCCGCCGCGGAGCGTGAGGCGCGTGCGGTGGTGCCGTCCGCCGTGACCGCCGACCGCTGCTGCGGTGACAGCCGGTCCAGCAGCTGCCGCGCCTCGTCCAGTTTGCCGGTGACGGCGCTCTTCTCGCGCTTCAGCTCGGCCTGCCGGGACCGCAGCGCCGTCAGCTCGACATGTGCCGCACCCCGCAACTGCTCGATGTCCCGCAGCTGTTGCCGTACCCGTGTCACCGCACCGGCCTGCCGGTCGCCGGCCCGCTCGGCGATGGCCGCGTCGTCCAGGTACCGGTCGGGATCGCTGGACAGCGCCAGCTGCCAGGCCGGATCGATGCCGCCGTCGCGGTACTGCGCGGCCGCCACGAGCCCGAGCGCGTCCCGGGCGGAGTTGAGCTTCTGCTGCGCGCGGGCGGTCTCGTCCTGGAGCGACGTCAGCCGCCGCTGGGCCGTGTCGGCCTTGTCCTTCGCCCCGTCGTACTTCTGGGTGGCCTCCTCGGCCTCCTGGTACAGCTGGTCCACCTTGGCCTTCACCTGGGCCGGTGTCAGTTGCGGCTCGGCGTTTCCGGTCCCTTCGAAGGCCGTCGCGGTGGCCGCGCCCGCCAGGGCGAGGGTGACGGCCGTGCGGGCCGTGCTGCCGCCTAGCGAGCGCTGTCGGGGCCTGCGGTGCGCTGCCACCTGGAGTGTCCCGTCCTTTCGTACGACCGCCGTCTCGTCCGCAGGCACGCCGGGGGGCGTCCGTACGGCCGCGGGGGAGTGCGGAGCGTGTCCGGCGGCGGCCCGCACAGGGGGAACGGGCCGCCGCAGGACCTTCTCGGCGGTGGTGTCCGACTGCCGCCCCTGGCCCGGGCGGCGGTGGGGAGTCGGTCACCTGGGGGAGGACGCTAGGCCCGGGTGTGTCGGCCCGGTAACGCGATGCGCGGAATTGGCGTGACCGGATCGTTGCCCGACGGTATGTGAACGGGATTCCGGTCCGGAGACGTCGGCTTCTCGGGGTGGGATGACCGAAGCGGCGGTTCCGGGGCTGATCAGGGACGCGGGGTGCTATGGCGTGCATATATGCGGGGCGGCGGGTGCCGGGGGAGGGGGCGGTGGCCGGTGCCCCGTACGGGCCTGATTAGGCTCCGGGGCCATGGACGTACTCATCCATCTCTTCGTCGGCCTGCACATCATCGGCATCGCCGCGCTCCTCGGCGGTTTCCTCACCCAGATGAAGGCGATGGGCCAGGGCACGGCCCGGTTCGTCCCCGGGATGCTGCACGGCGCGTTCACCATGCTCGCGACCGGCGTGATCCTGGTCGGCCTCAACGAGGCCGACGACCACCACGTCAACACGATCAAGATCGGCGTGAAGCTCGCCCTGCTGATCGTGATCCTCGGGCTCGTCTACGTGAAACGGGACGACGAGAAGGTCGAGAAGGGTGCCTTCGGCCTGGTCGGTCTGCTCACGGTGGTGAACATCTTCATCGCCGTGCTCTGGACCTGAGCCGTCCTGTGGACCTGAGCCGTCCTGCGGACGACCCGATCCCCGGCACCCTCAGCGGGCCTTCGTGAGTGCGGCACGGGCGCTCGCCGCCGCACCGGCCGCCACCGCCAGCCAGGCCGCCACCGTCACCCACACCAGCACCCGCCCCGGCCACCTCAGCCAGGCGCCGCCGACGGCGGCCGCGACCGACAGCGTCGCCGTCGCCGTCATCCCCATGGGGAACACCGTCGCCCAGCGGCGCACGTCGTAACGGAGCCGGGGCCGTGCCACCTCCGCGGCCAGCAGGACGACGTACCAGGCCAGGTCCAGGACCAGCAGCGCCACCGTCACCGTGCGCAGGACGCCCCGGTCGTCGTCGTTCCAGAGGTACAGCCGCGCACTGTCGGCGGCCAGCAGTCCCGCCCCGGCCAGCGCCGAGATCGCGAGCGCGCCGCCCGCCACCCACTGGTCACCGGGCCCCCGGGTGATCTGCCGCCACTCGAACCGGGGCACCGCGAGCCCGTACATCGCCAGCCCCAGCCAGAACAGGACCAGCGAGAGGTGCGCGAGCCATGCCGTGGTCAGGGCCGCCGCCAGCGTCGCGCCCAGCACGGCTGGCCCCTGCGTGGCCACGCAGGCCAGGAACACCGCGCCGGGCATCCTCGGCCTCCAGTGCCGTACGACGAGGACCAGCAGCGGTGGCCACAGCACCGCCGACAGCGCCAGCAGGGCCTCGGCGAGGGTCTGCCACCCGAGCGCCGAGAACCGTGTCCCCAGCACCGCCGTCGCCGCCACCGCGGTGAGCGCGCCCGGCGTTCGCGCCTGTTCCGCCCACTGCCGGCGATCGCGCACCAGCCGTACGACGAAGTCCGCGGCCAGCGCCACCCACATCGCGCCGGCCACCGCCAGCGCCACCCTGGACACGGTCTCCGCGCCGACCAGGTGCAGCCCCACCGACATGATGCCGGTGGCCATCACGGCGGCCCCGGCCGCGGGCGGACGCTGCGCCCACCAGGCGCGGAGAGGTGACATGCCGGATATGTCCCTGATGCTAGGGAGAGCCGGCCGCGGTGCGGGCGGGGCACGCGCGCGTGCGGCCCGAAAACCGCGCCGGACGCGCGAACGTACGGTCGCGGCGGACAGGAGTGCCAGGGGGCTTCGGCAGGAGGCCGGGGTTGCGTGACGGCGGGCGGGCGCCGTGGTGTGTGCGGGCCGGCGGAGGGAAGCGGGTGGGGGCGCCCGAGAGGTGACGGGCGCCCCGCGGGGTCAGGCCGGGCGCACCACGCTGTGGATGATCGACTCGCCGCCGTAGTAGATCGACTCCTCGCGGACGTAGGCGCCGGGCTTGGGGGCGTGGATCATCATGCCGTTGCCGATGTAGATGCCGACGTGGCTGACGTCGTCGTAGAAGAAGACCAGGTCGCCGGGCTCGGCGTCGGCCAGGGAGACGGTGGTGCCGGCGTTCACCTGGTCGTAGGTGGTGCGGGGCAGGGAGACGCCCGCGGCCTTCCAGGCGGCCTGGGAGAGCCCGGAGCAGTCGTAGGAGCCGGGGCCGGTGGCGCCCCAGACGTACGGCTTGCCGATCTGTGCGCGGGCGAAGGCGATCGCCTTGGCTGCCTTCGTGGCGTAGGCGGAGTCCGAGCCGGAGCCGGAACTGGAGCCGGAAGAGGAGCCCGAGCCGGAAGAGGAGCCGCTCGACGCAGAGGACGACGACGCCGCCTGTTCGGCCGCCGCGGCCTGCTGCTTCGCCAGCTCCGCCGCCTTGCGGTCCGCCGCCTCCTGCTGCTGCTTCTCGATCGCCGCCAGCCGGGCCTTCTCCGCGGCCGTCAGCTGGGACAGCAGCTCCCGCGCGGAGGCCAGCTTCGTCTGCACGGTGGTCTTGGCGGTCTTGAGGTCGTCCTGCGTCTCGGTGAGCGTCTCGAGGCTCTGGGAGGCCTCCTGCCGCTTCTTCATGGTCGCGGACTGCTCGGTGACGTAGTCGTCGACCGCGCCCTTCTGGCGCGAGGTCAGGCGGCTCATCAACTGGTCCTGGTCGAAGTAGTCCTGGGGACTGTCCGCGAGCAGGAAGGTCGCCGTGTCGGGGACGCTCGCCCCGGTCCGGTACTGGGCCGCCGCGAACGAACCCAGTTCCTCACGCGCCTTGTTGAGCCGGTCGGTGCGCCGGGCGACGTCGTCGAGCAGGGTGTCGACCTGCTTGCGCTGCTTGCCGGTCCGCTCCTTGGCCGCGTTGTACTTCTCGGTCGCCGACTCCGCCTGCCGGTACAGGGAGTCGACCTTCTTCTCGACCTCCTCCAGGCTCGGCTTGCCGTCGTCGGAGGGCGCGGCCTCGGCCGTCTGGGAGAACAGGGCCATGGACGTGAGGGCGGCGGTGGCCAGGGCGGGGGTGCGTATGCCTGCCGCGCGTGTTCCTGACGGCCGGGACTTGCGGTGCGACGCCAACGGGGGCGACTCCTTCCAATGTTCCGCCTACCGAGTTAGCTGTCGGGTTCGGGCGGGTGGTTCGGAAGGGTTGCCCTACGGTCCGTTCCCCCGGTGGGGAGTCGGGACCGATTCACCCCAAGGTCGGTGTGGGTCCCCGGCTCCGGGTGCGCGGCGGCACTCCGGACTCGGCGGAGGCCGTGCGGCCCGGCGATGTTCGCCGGTGGGGGTCGTACGGCCTGCCCGGCACGCTAGCCAACTCGTGTGGTCCCTGTGAAGTTTGATGTGCGATATGCCCGATACATTTTCGTGACCTTGGCGTTGCGGCGTATCTGGGTGGGGCGATTCGGAACGTTATGGGCGACTTGCCTGGTGGTGTCGGAAGGTTCGAGGTGAGTGTTCGCGGCTGCGGGACGCGCGTCGACCTGCCGTGACGGAGTGGATCTGTTCGGTCACCGGGGCGAGTTTTCGGGGCGGCGGCCGGTTGTCGGTGGGGCGCCCTAGACTCGGAGAGCGATGAGCAGCCTCTTTGACGACAGCTTCCTGGCGAGCCTCCAGGCCCCCCGCGGCCATGACGAGGAACCTCCGCCGCCGCCCGAGGACGAGCACGCTCCGGAGCCGGTTCCGGACGATCTGTTCGGCGGGAAGTTCGACGTGCCCCCGGACCGGGACACCTACTACCGCGACGGCGCAGCCCGCCCGGCCCTGGACACGGCCGCGCTCCTGGAGGGGCTGAACGACAACCAGCGGGCAGCCGTCGTGCACGCCGGCTCACCGCTGCTCATCGTGGCCGGCGCCGGTTCCGGCAAGACGCGTGTGCTCACCCACCGCATCGCCCATCTGCTCGGCGCACGCCAGGTGCACCCGGGCCAGATCCTCGCGATCACCTTCACCAACAAGGCCGCGGGCGAGATGAAGGAGCGCGTCGAGCACCTCGTCGGCCCGCGGGCGAACGCGATGTGGGTGATGACCTTCCACAGCGCCTGCGTGCGGATCCTGCGCCGGGAGAGCAAGAAGCTCGGCTTCACCTCCTCCTTCTCGATCTACGACGCCGCCGACTCCAAGCGCCTGATGGCCCTGGTCTGCCGCGACCTGGACCTCGACCCCAAGCGGTTCCCGCCGAAGTCGTTCAGCGCCCAGGTGAGCAACCTCAAGAACGAGCTGGTCGACGAGGAGGACTTCGCCGCCCGCGCCAGCGACGGCTTCGAGAAGACCCTCGCCCAGGCCTACGCCCTCTACCAGTCGCGGCTGCGCGAGGCGAACGCCCTCGACTTCGACGACCTGATCATGACGACGGTCAACCTGCTGCGCGCCTTCCCGGACGTCGCCGAGCACTACCGCCGCCGCTTCCGGCACGTCCTGGTCGACGAGTACCAGGACACCAACCACGCCCAGTACGCCCTCGTGCGCGAACTGGTCGGCACCGGTGTCCGCGCCGACGGCACCGACACCCCGCCCGGCGAGCACGACCTGCCCCCCGCCGAACTCTGCGTCGTGGGTGACGCCGACCAGTCGATCTACGCCTTCCGGGGCGCCACGATCCGCAACATCCTCCAGTTCGAGGAGGACTACCCGAACGCGACGACGATCCTCCTGGAGCAGAACTACCGCTCCACGCAGACGATCCTCTCCGCCGCCAACGCGGTCATCGAGCGCAACGAGTCCCGCCGCCCGAAGAACCTGTGGACCAATGCGGGCGCGGGCGCGCAGATCACCGGCTACGTCGCCGACACCGAGCACGACGAGGCGCAGTTCGTCGCCGAGGAGATAGACCGTCTGACGGACGCGGGCGAGGCGAAGGCGGGCGATGTCGCCGTCTTCTACCGCACCAACGCGCAGTCCCGTGTCTTCGAGGAGATCTTCATCCGGGTCGGCCTGCCCTACAAGGTGGTCGGCGGCGTCCGCTTCTACGAGCGCAAGGAGGTCCGGGACGTCCTGGCGTACCTGCGGGTGCTGGCCAACCCGGAGGACTCCGTGCCGCTCCGGCGCATCCTCAACGTCCCCAAGCGCGGCATCGGCGACCGCGCGGAGGCGATGATCGACGCCCTCGCCCAGCGCGAGAAGATCAGCTTCCCGCAGGCGCTCAAGCGGGTCGACGAGGCGTACGGCATGGCCGCGCGGTCGACGAACGCGGTCAAGCGGTTCAACACGCTGATGGAGGACCTCCGCACGGTCGTGGAGTCCGGCGCCGGACCCGCCACAGTCCTGGAGGCGATCTACGAACGCACCGGATACCTCGCCGAGTTGCAGAACTCCACGGACCCGCAGGACGAGACCCGCATCGAGAACCTCCAGGAACTCGCCTCCGTGGCCCTGGAGTTCGAGCAGGAGTCCGGCGAGGGCGAGCAGACCGGCGGCCTCGCCGACTTCCTGGAGCGGGTGGCCCTGGTCGCCGACTCCGACCAGATCCCCGACGACGACGAGAACGGCGACGGCGTCATCACCCTGATGACCCTGCACACCGCCAAGGGCCTCGAATTCCCGGTGGTGTTCCTGACCGGCATGGAGGACGGCGTCTTCCCGCACATGCGCGCCCTCGGCCAGACCAAGGAGCTGGAGGAGGAACGGCGGCTCGCCTACGTCGGCATCACGCGTGCGCGGGAGCGGCTGTACCTCACGCGGTCGGCGATGCGCAGCGCCTGGGGCCAGCCGTCGTACAACCCGCCCTCGCGCTTCCTGGAGGAGATTCCCGGCGCGTATCTGGAGTGGAAGCGGACCGGGGCGATGGCGCCGGTCTCCTCCGGGCCCGCCGCGGGCGTGGCGGCCTCGCTCTCCTCGACCCGCTCGCGCTCCTCGGCGTCGGGCGCGTCCGGCTTCGCCACCCGGCGGACCTCGGAGAAGCCGGTGGTGTCGCTGGCGGTCGGCGACCGCGTCACCCACGACCAGTTCGGGCTCGGCACAGTCGTCGCGGTGAAGGGCACGGGCGGCAACGCGGAGGCGACGATCGACTTCGGCGACGACAAGCCGAAGCGGCTGCTGCTGCGGTACGCGCCGGTGGAGAAGCTCTAGCTGTTCTGTCCATAGAGGTTGGTGACGGACGGCACGGCTAGGTGGTCTTGAACGAGTGAGGGCCTTCCGGCTTCGGTGTGGATTGCGACATCTCCACCGAGTACCGAGAAGGCCCTCTTGCCCCACCGTAGTGCACCTCTGACCGAGACCGGCCGTCTGCGCCTGGCCCGCCGCGGCGGGGCCCCACGCCTGCCGGCCGGATCAGGTCGGGTCGAGCCCGTGGCTGCGCAGCCACGGCAGCGGGTCTATGGCGGCGCCGCCGGCCGGCCGCACCTCGAAGTGCAGGTGCGGTCCTGTCGAGTTCCCGGAGTTCCCGGAGTACGCGATCGGGTCGCCGGCCTTCACCGTCGTACCGGCGGCGACGCGGTACGACGAGAGGTGGCAGTACCACGTCTCCGTGCCGTCCTTCGCCGTCACGATCATCATGTTGCCGTAGGCGCTGTTCCACTTGGTGGAGACGACGCCGTCGGTCGCGGCCATCACCGTGGTGCCGTAGGAGACGGGGAAGTCGATGCCCGTGTGGACGGACATCCAGTTGACACCGGCCTGGCCGAAATAGGCGCTGAGCCCTCTCTGCGTGACCGGAAGCGCGTACTTGGGGCGCAGCCGCTCCTTGCGGGCCGCCTCCGCCGCCGCCTTCTTCTTCTCGGTCTCCTGCTGGGTCTTGAGGTCGATGCGCTCCTGCGTCCGGCTGGCCCGGTCGGCGAAGTCGTCGGCGCCCGCCGAGAGCGTCCTCAGCTGGGCGTCCAGCTTGCTGTTGGCGGCGGACGGCTTCACCGACTGCGCGTCGGAGGCCGAGGCCGTGGTGTCCTTGCCGTCGTCGGTCAGGCTGTTGACGGAGGCGGCCGCGATCCCGGCGACCCCCATCACGCACACGGAGGGCACCGCGACGGTCAGCAGCGCGGACCGCTTGGGAGGCGTACGGCGACGGGAACGCGCCCCCGCGCGGGAGCCGGCGCGAGTCGCCGGCGGCGCGGCCGGGGTGACCTCTTCCTGGTCCTCCAGCAGTGGCGTTACTGCAGGCAGTTCGCCGGTCGCGGTCAACTCCGCGCCGTCCGAAGAGTCCGCCGCGGACTCCGCGAACCCGTCGTGCCCGCCGTACTCCGCGTACTGGCCGTGCTCCACTTGCTCCCCGAAGTCCCCGTACGGCTCGTGCTGCTGCGCGTGCTCGGACTCGTGCTCGGGGGCGTGCGCCGGGGTGCCGTCGGAGTTCCACTGCGTGGCGTCGTACACGCCGGTGTCGAACGCCTGGGTGCCCCACTCCCACTGCTGGGTCGCACCGGCCATGCCCGACTGCTCGGGCTGCAGCCAGGCGTTCGCGTCCCACTGGCCGCTGGCGTCGGGGGCCGTCCCCTGTGCCGGGACGGTCCACGCGGTGCTGTCGTAGGCACCGGAGTCGTAGGCGGCATGGTGCTGGGCCGCGTACGGGTCGTAGTTCGGTGTCTGGCCGCCGGCGGTCTGCCACTGCGTGGCGTCGTAGGCACCGGTGGCCTGGCCCTCGCCGGGGAGGCTGCCGAAGAGCGGGTCGCTGTGGAACGCGGTACCGGTCGCGGTGTGGTCGCTGTACGTGGTGAAGTCGCCGTACTGGGCTTCCTGGGTGCCGTACGACGCGTAGTGCGCCGGGTCGGCGTCGGAAGCCGGGGCCGGGGTGGTCATGGTCCCCGACGGGTGACGGTCGTTCACCAACTTCTCTTTCGCCTCGACAACAGGGGCTGCCAGAGCAGTGCGGCGACTGTACCCGGCGGTATGCGGGCGCGACAATCTTCAACAGGTTTCGCTGTTTCGGGAAACGGGCATTCGGCCGTGTTTCGGGGGACGGCGGGCGCGGGTTTGGCTTTGTGTTCGATGATTGTTCGAGGCGAGTGGGGGTCCCCGGAGGTCTCCGGGGACCCCGCCAGCTCCCGAACGGGCGCTCCGGCGCGCCCTCAGGCCACCGTCAGACCGCCGGCGATCCGCTCCTCCGGGTGCGTTTCGTCGAGGGCCTGTCGTATACCGGTCGCGACCGCCGGATGGACGGGCAGGGCGAGGTGGCCGATGCCGGTCACCCGCACGTTCGTCGTCAGGAGGTCCGGGTGGTCGACGCGGGCCGTCTCCACCGGCTCCATCAGTGAGTCGAGGTCGCTCCAGAAACTCACGAACCGGGTACGGCAGCCCGGCGCGGGCCGGGCCAGCTCCTCGATGACCGCCGAGCCGGGGCGCATCTGCCGCACGATCGGGTGCGCGTCCGCCAGCGGCGCCACCCGGGTGCCGGAATGCGGGGTGCCGAGCGTCACCAGCGTGCGGACGCGCAGGTCACCGCCGAGGCGCTGGACGTAGTAGCGCGCTATCAGCCCGCCGAGGCTGTGCCCGACGATGTCGACCCGGCCGCTGCCGGTGCGCTCGCAGATCTCCTCGATGTGCCGGCCGAGCAGCTCGGCGGCGGTGCGGATGTCGCAGGTCAGCGGCGAGTAGTTGAGTGACTCGACGCGCTGGCCGCCGTGCTGGGCGAGGGTGCGGCGCAGCAGGACGAAGACCGAGCGGTTGTCGATGAAGCCGTGCAGCAGCACGACCGGCGGAGCCGCCCGGACCGGCAGCCGGGCCGTTCCGTCGGGCTCCGCGGGCGGCGCGGGCGGTACCGCCGGGCGGCGCTCCGGGGTGAGGCCGGTCGGGTAGAGCAGCAGATGCCCGGCCAGGATCGCGGCCTCCAGGGCGGTCGACTTCAGGAGGGCCAGCGAGAGGCCGGCGAGTCTGCTGGGCAGGAAGCGGCGGCAGAACGGGAGAAAGGGCTCCAGCAGTACCTCGGTGACCTTCATCGGCCGACCTCCTGTCGGCACGCCGAGGACAGCTCCGTCCCCCGTGTGCCCTCATGGGGATGCCGGGGCGGAGGCTGCGGGGGTGGCGGGGTGCGACGACGTGCCGCGTCGCGCGCTCCTGCCGTCCCCGCGGACCACGCTGCGGCTCCCTGACGTGTCCCGCTGTGTGTGATTTCCCCCTCTGTAACCTCCGCGAAACTGCCGGTTGCGGGATGCTGGAGATAACGTTCGTTCACTTGAGGTGGGTGGCGGAACGCGCCGAATGTGCGGTACTTCTCGGTACGCATGGATGTTGGCGTGTTCGTTTCGTGGTCATGGAGGCAGTGATGGGTGTGGCAGCCGGTCCGATCCGTGTGGTGGTGGCCAAACCGGGGCTCGACGGCCACGACCGCGGGGCCAAGGTCATCGCGCGGGCGCTGCGCGACGGGGGCATGGAGGTCATCTACACCGGGCTCCACCAGACGCCGGAGCAGATCGTCGACACGGCCATCCAGGAGGACGCCGACGCCATCGGCCTCTCCATCCTCTCCGGCGCCCACAACACCCTGTTCGCCGCGGTCATCGACCTCCTCAAGGAGCGTGACGCCGAGGACATCCTCGTCTTCGGCGGCGGCATCATCCCCGAGGACGACATCGCCCCCCTCAAGGAGAAGGGCGTCGCGGCGATCTTCACGCCGGGGGCGACGACGTCGTCGATCGTGGAGTGGGTCCGGGAGAACGTGCGGCAGCCGACCGAGGCGTAGGCCGCGTCCGCGGGGGGCTGACTTCGGCGTGCGGGTCGTGGGCCGGCCGCGCGCCGGTGGGGACCGGCCGCGCAGTTCCTCCCCCAGCCTTCGGCCGGGTTCGGTCGGGGGTGCCCCCGGCGCCCCTGGCGGGCCGCCATCGCTCGCCTTTCTACGAGGCGCGCTCGTCGAGTTCCGAGAGCATCGCCGCCCGCAGCCTCAGTGTCGTCACCAGGCGCTGGAACGCCTCTGCCCAGTAGCCGCCGGCTCCCGGTGAGGCGTCCTCACGGTCGTCCGGTATCGCGAGGAGGGCGTCCAGGCGGCCGGCTTCCGCGGGGTCCAGGCAGCGCTCGGCAAGCCCCATCACCCCGCTGAAGCTCCACGGGTAACTTCCCGCGTCCCGCGCGATGTTGAGGGCGTCCACCACGGACCCGCCGAGTGGCGCGGACCAGGGCACGGCGCACACACCGAGCAGCTGGAACGCCTCCGACAGGCCGTGTGCCGCGATGAAGCCGGCCACCCAGCCGGCCCGCTCCCCGCCCGCCAGCGTGCCCAGCAGCTTGGCCCGCTCGGCCAGGGACACCGCGCCCGGACCACCCGCTTCCGGTGCCCCCGGCACCCCGAGCAGCGCTCGTGCCCATGCGGCGTCCCGCTGCCGTACGGCGGCCCGGCACCAGGCCGCGTGCAGCTCGCCCTGCCAGCCGTCCGCCACCGTCAGCGCCACGATCTCCTGAGGCGTCCGGCCGCCGAGCCGGGCCGGCCAGGTGGAGAGCGGGGCCGCCTCCACCAACTGTCCCAGCCACCAGGAGCGTTCGCCGCGTCCGGTCGGCGGTCTGGCCACGACGCCGTCGCGCTCCATGCCCGGGTCGCACTCCGGCGGTGCCTCCACCGCGATCACCGGACCGTCCCCGGTGTGATCGACCGCCACGCACGCCCCGGCCCGCACCGCCATCCGCCCGGCGAGCGCCGAGCCGGGCAGCGCGGACAGCAGCTCGGCCGCCGTCGTCCGCACGTTGCGGCTGCGGTCCGACAGCGCCTGCTCCAGGAACGGCTCGTCCCCGGCGGCCAGTCCGGTGCGCAGCGAGTCGAGGAACATCAGCCGGTCCTCGGCCCGCTCCGTCGCCCAGGTCCCGGCCAGCAGCTCGCGCGCCGCCTCGGGCCCTCGGGCCCGCAGCGCGGCCAGCAGCGCGACCCGCTCGGCGAACAGCCCCTCCTGCCACAACTGCCGTATCCCGTCGGTGTCCTCGGGGTCAGGCAGGGTCGCGCCCCCGCCCGGGGCCGCGCGCAGGGCGAACCGCCAGTCCTGGTTGAGCCGGGCCAGCCACAGGGCGCGCGGTCCCGCGAAGGCCAGCGCGGCGGGCCGCAGGTCGGTACGGCCCCGGGCCGCGTCCAGCAGCGCGGGCAGCGTCTGCGGGGGCGCGGCGAACCCGCGCGCGTTGGCCGCCGCGAGCCACTGCGGCAGCAGCTCCATCAGGTCGGGCGAGGTGCCCCGGCGGCCGCCGGTCGCGGTGCCGGGGCGGTCGGACAGCAGCATCGCCAGTCTGCGTGCCGCGGCGGCCGGCAGCGCGGGGCGCGGGTCCCCGGGGGCCGGTTCGGGGCGGCGCGCGGCCGGTGCCGGACGCAGCCCGGCCCGCCGTCGTACGGTCGCCACGGCCGCCTCGTCCAGCAGGGCCACCGGGGCCTCGCGCCGCGGCCCGCCGGTCGCGGGCGGCCGCCGGTCCGTGCCCAGCAGGGCCGCGGTGACGAGATCCTCCCAAGCGGTCACGGGGTTCCCCTTCCACGAGATCCAGGAGTTCCGAGAGATGCAGGAGTTCCGAGAGATGCAGGAGTTCCGAGAGTTCTGTGCGTTCCGAGAGTTCTAAGTGCTCTGTGTGTTCCGAGGGTTCTGTGAGTTCTGTGAGCCGGTGCCGGTGCCGGTGCCGGTGCGGGAGCGGGTGTCGGCCGGGTCAGCACAGCGGTACCGCCTCGCCGGTCTCCTGCGGCCAGGCCGTCAGTGGGGTGAAGCCGCGGTGACCGCACTCGCCGAAGACCGTGACCGGGGCGCCGCCCGAGAGCGCGACCAGCCGCCACAGCCCCGGACCGGAACGGGCGCCCGGCGTCAGGGGCAGCGCCGACTCGCCCTCGGCGTCCGCCAGTTGCCAGGAGTCGCCGTCCGGGACCGGCACGACCCGGTCGAGTGTCACCGGCACCGATTCCAGCCACGGGTCCTCGCGCAGTGCCTCCCCGTACCGGGCCGCCGCCTGTGCCGTCGGTACGCCCGGCGGCCGCGCCGAGGAGGGCGCGGGTGCGGCGAACCGCTCGCCCAGCGCCGCCCGGTGCTGCCCCGAGCCCGGATAGGCGGACAGCTCCGCGTCCAGGGCGAGCCCGACAGGCAGCGCCGGCTCGGGAGCACGGCCTGCCGCACCGTAGGAGAGGAGCAGCGCCGTACGGCCCGAATCGGTGCCGTGCAGCCAGATCCGGCGGGTCGTCAGCTTGGCGTCCGCCGTGTCGTACTGGGCGAGGACCAGCCAGCGGTCGCGCACCGGCGTACCGTCCGCCGGGGCGGGCAGGCCGATGCGGGAGCGGACCGTGGCCGCGAGGCCCGCCGGGAGCCGGTCGCGGCGCAGCCAGCCCTGGTCGAGGAGGTGCAGCAGCGCGCATTCCTCGAGGAGCCGCACCGGCCAGCCCGGACCGGAGCCCGGTATCGCCCCCAACTCCCGCACCCGCGCCGCCAGTCCGGGAGCCTGGGCGTCGACCATGCGGGCCGCCGTCTCCTCCCACAGCCCGTACCCCGCCTGCTCGGCCGCGGCCAGGCCGCCGCGCAGCAGGTCGGACAGCCGCTGCTCAAGCTCCGTGGCGCCCGCCGTGACCCGCTCGGCCCGCTGCTCCGCCCGGCGCCGGGCCGCCTCGGGATCAGCGGCGGCCGCGGAACTCCCGCCGCCCGTCGGCCGTTTCCCCTCCGCGCGCTCGCGTCTGCCCGCGATCCACTGCTCGGCCCAGTCCGGCGGCTGCTGCGCCGCAGGCACCGAGTCGTCCCCGCCCGCCCAGAGCAGGAGCAGTCCGAGGGCGTGCTTGCAGGGGAACTTCCGGCTCGGGCAGCTGCACCTGTAGGCGGGCCCCGCCGGGTCGGCGACGTCCACGATCGTCTGGTACGGCTTGCTGCCGCTGCCCTTGCACAGTCCCCATACCGTCCCCTCCTCGCCACTGCCGGCTCCGGACCACGGCCCCGCCGCTCCGAGCCTGCTTCCCGCTTTGCGTGACGCGGCGTCAGGCGCCAAGGCCAGCACCTGGTCCGCACTCCAGCGCACCCCCTGCTGAGTCATGCCATCGAAGGTAGATCCCGCCACTGACAATCGCCCCGGCGAGCGCGTTTGTGCAGGTCAGGGCGATTGTCAGTGGCGTGGTGCACGGTGGACACCAGATCCGAACCGGCCGAGCTGGAGGGGGCCTCAGCCATGACTGTGTCCGTGGAACCGACCGACCCGACGACCGTCGAGAGCGCGCTGCGACCGCACGCCGAGCACGCCTTCGCCGCCGAACTCGCGGCACTGGCCGCACAGGACGACCGGCCGCGCCCGGCCCGCTGGAAGCTGTCGCCGTGGGCGGTGGCCACCTACCTGCTGGGCGGCACCCTGCCGGACGGCACGGTGATCACACCGAAGTACGTCGGCCCGCGCCGCATCGTCGAGGTCGCCGTCACCACCCTCGCCACCGACCGCGCCCTGCTCCTGCTCGGCGTGCCCGGTACCGCCAAGACCTGGGTCTCCGAGCACTTGGCCGCCGCCGTCAGCGGCGACTCGACCCTCCTGGTGCAGGGCACGGCCGGCACCCCGGAGGAGGCGATCCGCTACGGCTGGAACTACGCGCAGCTGCTCGCCCACGGCCCCAGCCGGGACGCCCTCGTGCCCAGCCCCGTCATGCGGGCCATGGCGGAGGGCATGACGGCCCGGGTCGAGGAGCTCACCCGGATCCCCGCCGACGTGCAGGACACGCTGATCACGATCCTGTCCGAGAAGACCCTGCCCATCCCCGAACTGGGCCAGGAGGTGCAGGCGGTCCGCGGCTTCAACCTGATCGCCACCGCCAACGACCGTGACCGGGGGGTCAACGAGCTCTCCAGCGCCCTGCGCCGCCGCTTCAACACCGTGGTGCTGCCCCTGCCGGAGAGCCCGGAGGCCGAGGTCGACATCGTCGCGCGCCGCGTCGACCAGCTCGGCCGCTCCCTGGACCTGCCGGCCGTGCCCGACGGCATCGAGGAGATCCGCCGCGTCGTCACCGTCTTCCGCGAGCTGCGCGACGGCGTCACCGCCGACGGCCGCACCAGGATCAAGTCGCCGAGCGGCACGCTCTCCACGGCCGAGGCGATCTCGGTCGTCACCGGAGGCCTCGCCCTGGCGGCCCACTTCGGGGACGGCGTGCTGCGGGCCGGTGACGTCGCCGCCGGCATCCTCGGGGCCGTCGTCCGCGACCCGGCCGCCGACCGGGTCGTCTGGCAGGAGTACCTGGAGACGGTCGTCCGCGAGCGGGACGGCTGGAAGGACTTCTACCGCGCCTGCCGCGAGGTGAGCGCGTGAGCGACGACACCGCGTGGCGGCGGTCGCCCGGCCCCGGGCCGCTGCTGCTGGGGGTACGGCACCACGGGCCCGGCTCCGCGCGGGCGGTGCGGGCCGCGCTGGACGCCGCCCGGCCACGAGCGGTGCTGATCGAGGGGCCGCCCGAGGCCGACGCGCTGATCCCGCTGGCCGCCGACCCGGAGATGCGGCCACCGGTCGCGCTCCTCGCGCACGCCGTGGACGAGCCCGGCCGCTCGGCGTTCTGGCCGCTGGCCGACTTCAGCCCCGAGTGGGTGGCGCTCCGCTGGGCTTTGGAGCACGGGGTCCCGGCCCGCTTCATCGACCTGCCGGCCACGCACACGCTGGCCTGGGAGCGGCCGGAGGACCCGGGCGAACCGGACGAAGGGTCCGAGGGATCCGAGGGGTCCGAGGGATCCGGCGGCGGGCCGCACCAGGTCCGCGTCGACCCCCTCGCCGCGCTCGCCGAGGCCGCCGGTTACGACGACCCCGAGCGCTGGTGGGAGGACGTCGTCGAGCACCGGGGCGGGGCCGGGGAGCGGGACGTGTTCGCGCCGTTCGCCGCGGTGGCGGAGGCCATGGGGGCGCTGCGGGAGACGTACGGGGCGGGCGGTCGCGACCGGGACCCCGTGCGGGAGGCCCACATGCGGCTCCGACTGCGCGCCGCTCAGCGGGAGTTCGGGGAGCAGGTCGCGGTGGTGTGCGGGGCGTGGCACGTGCCGGCGCTGCGCGCGAAGACCACCGTCGGTGCCGACCGGGAGTTGCTGAAGGGGCTGCCCAAGGTCAAGACGGATCTGACCTGGGTGCCGTGGACGAACCGCCGGCTGGCCCGGACGAGCGGCTACGGCGCGGGCATCGACTCGCCGGGCTGGTACGGGCACCTGTTCCGCGCCCCGGACCGGCCGGTGGAGCGGTGGCTCACCAAGGTGGCCGGGCTGCTCCGCGAGGAGGACCGGATCGTCTCCTCGGCCCATGTCATCGAGGCGGTGCGGCTGGCCGAGACGCTCGCGGTGATGCGCGGCCGCCCGCTGCCCGGCCTCGGCGAGACCACCGACGCGGTGCGGGCGGTGCTCTGCGAGGGCTCGGACGTCCCGCTGGCGCTGGTGCACGACCGGCTGGTGGTCGGGGACGTGCTGGGGGAGGTCCCGGAGGCGGCGCCCGCGGTGCCGCTGCAGCGGGACCTGGCCCGGGAGCAGCGCCGGCTCAGGCTGAAGCCGGAGGCGCTGGAGCGGGAGCTGGAGCTCGACCTGCGCAAGGAGACCGACGCCGGGCGCAGCCGGCTGCTGCACCGGCTGCGGCTGCTCGGCGTCGGGTGGGGGGAGCCGGTGCGGTCGCGGGGGAGCACGGGCACGTTCCGGGAGACCTGGCGGCTGCGCTGGGAGCCGGAGCTGTCGGTGCGGGTGGCCGAGGCCGGCGTCTGGGGGACGACCGTCGAGGGCGCGGCGACGGCCAGGGCCGAGGCCGACGCGGTGCAGGCGGGCGACCTCGCCGACGTCACCGGTCTCGCCGAGCACTGCCTGCTCGCCGGGCTGCCGGACGCGCTGCCGTTGGTGATGCGGGCGCTCGCCGACCGGGCCGCGCTGGACACGGACGTGGGCCGGCTCGCCCAGGCCCTGCCCGCCCTGGTCCGCTCCCTGCGCTACGGCGACGTCCGGGGCACCGACACCCGCGCGCTCGCCGAGGTCGCCGCGGGTCTCGCCGAGCGGGTCTTCGTCGGCCTCCCGCCGGCCTGCGCCGCCCTCGACGCGGACGCGGCCGACGAGATGCGCGGCCATGTGGACGCGGTGCACACGGCGGTGGGACTGCTCGGGGAGACGGCGGCGCAGGCCGGTCCCGGCCACTCGGACCTCCGCCTGCGCTGGCGGGCCGTGCTGCGCACGCTCTCCGGACGGGACACCGTGCCCGGGGTGCTGCGCGGGCGGGCCGTGCGGATCCTGCTCGACGAGGGAGAGCTGGGGGCGGAGGAGGCGGCGCGGCTGATGGGTCTGGTGCTCTCGCCGGGAACCCCGCCGGCGGACGCGGCCGCCTGGATCGAGGGGTTCGTCGGCGGGAGCGGCGGGGGCGGGATGCTGCTGGTGCACGACGAACGGCTGCTCGGCCTGGTCGACGCCTGGCTCACCGAGGTCCCGGCGGAGGCGTTCACGGACGTACTGCCGCTGCTGCGCCGGACGTTCTCGGTGTACGAGCCGGGAGTGCGCCGGACGATCGGCGAACTGGTCCGCCGTGGCCCGGGGGAGCGGCTGCGGGACGGAGCGGGGCAGGCCGGCGGGACACCGGGGTTCGGCGCCGAGCCGGACGCCGGGCGCGCCGACGCCGTACTGCCGGTGCTGCGCCTGCTGCTCGGCCTCGGCGACGGGGAGGACGCGGCGGAATCGGACGACGACCTTGTGGGGGCGGGCAGATGACCACGGACGTGACGGACGCGGGCAGCGGGACGGGTACCGGAACCGGGACCGGCATCGGAGCCGGGAGCGGCACCGGGACCGGGACCGGCATCGGCACCGCAGATCCCGTGCAGGAGCGGCTGCGGCGGTGGCGGCTGGTGCTCGGGGGCGAGGCCGCCGACGGGACCGGGTGCGCGCTGTCGGGGCGGGACACGGCGATGGACGGGACGCTGGCCGCGCTGTACGGGAGGGGGGACAGACCGCAGTCGGGGCGGGAGCGTGCGGCGGGGCTGGGGGCGTCGGCGCCGTCGGTTGCGCGCTGGCTCGGGGACATCCGGACGTACTTCCCGTCGTCCGTCGTGCAGGTCATGCAGCGTGACGCCATCGACCGGCTCGGGCTGGCCGCGCTGCTGCTGGAACCGGAGATGCTGGAGGCGGTGGAGGCGGACGTGCACCTGGTCGGCACCCTGCTCTCGCTCAACAAGGCGATGCCGGAGACGACGAAGGAGACGGCTCGGGCGGTCGTGCGCAAGGTCGTCGAGGACCTGGAGAAGCGGCTGGCCACCCGCACCCGGGCCACCCTCACCGGCGCCCTCGACCGCAGCGCCCGCGTCAGCCGCCCGCGCCACCACGACATCGACTGGAACCGCACGATCTCGGCCAACCTCAAGAACTACCTGCCCGAGTACCGGACGGTGGTACCGGAGCGGCTGGTCGGGTACGGGCGGGCCTCGCAGTCGGTGAAGAAGGAGGTGGTGCTCTGCATCGACCAGTCCGGGTCGATGGCGGCCTCGGTGGTGTACGCCTCGGTGTTCGGGGCGGTGCTGGCGTCCATGCGGTCGATCGACACCCGGCTCGTCGTCTTCGACACCGCGGTGGTCGACCTCACGGACCAGCTGGACGACCCGGTGGACGTGTTGTTCGGCACCCAGCTCGGCGGCGGGACGGACATCAACCGGGCGCTCGCGTACTGCCAGTCGCAGATCACCCGGCCCGCGGAGACCGTCGTCGTCCTCATCAGCGATCTCTACGAGGGCGGGATACGGAACGAGATGCTGAAGCGGGTCGCGGCGATGAAGGCGTCGGGGGTGCAGTTCGTGGCGCTGCTCGCGCTGTCGGACGAGGGCGCGCCGGCGTACGACCGGGAGCACGCGGCGGCACTCGCGGCGCTGGGGGCGCCGGCGTTCGCGTGCACGCCCGACCTCTTCCCCGAGGTGATGGCCGCGGCGATCGAGAAGCGGCCGATCCCGGTACCGGACACCGCGTGACACGTGGCCGGAAGAGCGACTTGTCGACTCGGCGATGTCCGGCACCGGACGTCAAAACGGACATGACTACCCATCGGTAACGGGGGGCTTGCGCTACCTCGGGAGTCCCGTGCAAGGATCGAAGTCTCCACTGGTCTTTCACCGGCCTTCACGCCGTTGGCCCCCTTCTGCTCTGTTCCGCCGCACGGGAGGACCCTCCCCGTCTTGACCTCGCCAGCAGTTCTGCCCGGTACCGCCGTGCGCGTGTTGCGCACGGCGCCGGGACGGCGTGCGCTGCACCTGGCGCTGCTGGTCGGCGGACTGCTCGCGCTCGGCCTGCTCTGCGGGCAGCGGGCGCAGGCGGCCGAGGGGGTGCCGCCGAATCCGTCGCCGGCACCGTCGTTGACGTCGACGGTGACCTCGGCCGTGACGTCGACGGTGAACTCGGCCGTGACCTCGACGGTGACCTCGGCCGTGACGTCGACGGTGAACTCGGCCGTGACCTCGGCCGTGACCTCGGCGGTGCCGCAGAAGCGCCCGGCGCAGGACGCGGTGACGCCGCATCGGGAGCTGGCGACGCCGCATCGGGAGCCGGTGGCGGCGCATCGGGAGCCGGTGGCGGCGCGAAAGCCCGTCGTCAAGGCCGTGCCGGTGGTGGACGGCGTCGGCGAAGCGGTCCGGTCCGTGACCGGCACGGCGAGCGACACCGTGACCGGGACCGTGTCCTCTCCCGTCACCTTTCCCGTCACCTCGGCCCTGACCGAATCGCTCACCGCATCGCTCACCGGGACACTCACCGAGACGATCACCAGGACACTCACCGAAACGGTGCGGCAGGTGACGGAGCTGCCGGTCGTGCCGGTGGTGCAGGTGCCGGAGCTTCCCGTCGTCTCCGACCCGCAGGCCGGGTCGGACCCGGCACCGGTGACACCGGCGCCGGGTCCCGCGCAGGCGCAGCCGCGGACACCGGTCACGCACGTCGCCGGGCACGAGAAGCCCGCTACGAAAGCCGCGTCGGCGACGGCGACGACCGCCGCGTCGTACGGCCCGCGGAACACCGCCGCCGTGACGTTCGCGTCCGGCAGGGCGCCGCACACCGACGGCCACCGCGCCGACCGCGTCGCCGGTGCTCCCGCCCACCCGGCGCCCGCCGGAGACCCGGACGGCGTACTGGGCAAGGCCGCGGTGGACGCCGCCCCCTCCCGGCAGGGTGACGCGCACGCCGTGACCTTCGTGGGCCGGGCGCCGCTCGGGCTCGCGCCCGGTACCGCCGCGCGTACCGAGGCGGCCGGGACCCGGGACAGGTACCGGGACATCCCCCTCTTCCCCGGCTAGGGACCGGCGGCCCTCCTCCCCGCCGCAGACCTGCCGCGCGGGGCGGAACAGGTCTGCCCGCCCGCCCGGACCCTCTCGGCGGTCCCCCTTCCGGACTCCGTGAGCACGCCTCGGTACCCCTGCCGACGCTCCGGGCGGCGATGTCCCCAGCCGCGCTTCCGGCCCCACCGGAGGCTCTCCCGGCTCCGTACGCGCGGGGAAGACGCGCCGGAGCCTCGAAGGACTGACACACGTATGAACGAGTACATCGGCCGTTCCATGGTCATAGCCGCCGGCCGGAGCTGGTCGGGGGCGTTCGGCGGGCCCGCGGCGGCCGGCGCCGAGGAGCCGCCCGCCGTGCCGGGCCGGGCGGCCCGGATCCGCGGTGCCGAGGCCATCCAGGGCGCCCGTGCGGCCCGCGCCGCGACGGCCACGGCCAGGGCGCAGGCCACGGCCCGAGCGCACGCCCAGGCCCTCCAGAACCGCGCCGAGGCCATGCTCGCGGACCACACGGCCCTCAGCCACTTCCCCGGCCGCCTCCGCTCGGCAGGCACCCCCGTGACCCCGGAGGCCGGCCGCCGGGCGTAGGCCTGCGCGACCGGCTCTCCGCGACTCCGTGGGCGGTTCGGTGCGGACGGCCGAACGCCGTCGGTCCGTCCGGCCGGAACCCCCACGGGCCGGGGCGGCCCTCCCCCTGGGACGGGGTGCGGCCGCCCGCCCCGAGGACCGGAAATCCTCGGGGGCTGAGGCCTCACCGGGCCAACCCCAGCCCGGTGAGGCCTCGCACATCGCACGCAAGACGGCACGCCGTGCCACGAAAACCCGGGATGCCCGGCATCATGTGACAGGTATCACCGCTCAGGTGTGACTCCCGATTTAGAGACCCCCAGCGAGCGGCGATAATCTGCGAGACGGACATGCCGCGCGCTCGGACACCGTGTGCGCACCCCTTGTGACACATTGCGGACGTCACGTTGCCCTTCGCGGCACGCCCACGCATCCAACGAACCGCGAGATCACTGATAGGGACGGAAGCGCGTGGACCTGTTCGAGTACCAGGCGAGGGACCTCTTCGCCAAGCACGATGTACCGGTGCTGGCCGGTGAAGTCATCGACACGCCTGAGGCGGCGCGCGCGATCACCGAGCGGCTGGGCGGCAAGTCCGTCGTCAAGGCGCAGGTGAAGGTCGGTGGCCGCGGCAAGGCCGGTGGCGTCAAGCTGGCCGCCTCCGCGGACGAGGCCGTCGCCCGGGCGACGGACATCCTCGGCATGGACATCAAGGGCCACACGGTCCACAAGGTGATGATCGCCGAGACCGCCCCGGAGATCCTCGAGGAGTACTACGTCTCCTTCCTCCTCGACCGTGCCAACCGCACCTTCCTCTCCATCGCCTCCGTCGAGGGCGGCATGGAGATCGAGGAGGTCGCGGCCACCCGCCCCGAGGCCGTCGCCAAGACGCCGATCGACGCGATCGACGGTGTGGACCTGGCCAAGGCCAAGGAGATCGTCGCCGCCGCGAAGTTCCCGGCCGAGGTCGCCGACAAGGTCGCCGACGTGCTGGTCACGCTGTGGGACACCTTCATCAAGGAGGACGCCCTCCTCGTCGAGGTGAACCCGCTGGCGAAGGTCGCCTCCGGTGACGTCATCGCCCTGGACGGCAAGGTGTCGCTGGACGACAACGCCGAGTTCCGCCACGCGGACTGGGCGGAGCTCCACGACAAGGCCGCGGCCAACCCGCTGGAGGCCGCCGCCAAGGAGAAGAACCTCAACTACGTCAAGCTCGACGGCGAGGTCGGCATCATCGGCAACGGCGCGGGTCTCGTCATGAGCACCCTGGACGTCGTCGCGTACGCCGGTGAGAACCACGGTGGCGTCAAGCCCGCCAACTTCCTCGACATCGGCGGCGGCGCCTCCGCCCAGGTCATGGCGAACGGCCTGGAGATCATCCTGGGCGACCCCGACGTCAAGTCGGTCTTCGTCAACGTCTTCGGTGGCATCACCGCCTGCGACGAGGTCGCCAACGGCATCGTGCAGGCCCTGAAGCTCCTGGAGGACCGCGGCGAGGACGTCTCCAAGCCGCTCGTCGTCCGCCTCGACGGCAACAACGCCGAGCTGGGCCGCAAGATCCTCACCGACGCCAACCACCCGCTGGTGCAGCGCGTCGACACCATGGACGGCGCCGCCGACAAGGCCGCCGAACTGGCCAACGCCGCCAAGTAAGCACTCAGGACGAGGACACAACACACCATGGCTATCTGGCTCAACAAGGACAGCAAGGTCATCGTCCAGGGCATGACCGGCGCCACGGGCATGAAGCACACCAAGCTCATGCTGGGCGACGGCACCAACGTCGTGGGCGGCGTCAACCCGCGCAAGGCGGGGCAGACCGTGGACTTCGACGGCACCGAGGTACCGGTATTCGGTACGGTCGCCGAGGCCATCGAGAAGACCGGCGCCAACGTCTCCGTCATCTTCGTGCCGGAGAAGTTCACCAAGGACGCGGTCGTCGAGGCCATCGACGCCGAGATCCCGCTGGCCGTCGTGATCACCGAGGGCATCGCCGTGCACGACTCGGCGTCGTTCTGGGCGTACGCCGGCAAGAAGGGCAACAAGACCCGGATCATCGGCCCGAACTGCCCCGGCATCATCTCCGTCGGCCAGTCCAACGTCGGCATCATCCCGGGCGACATCACCAAGCCGGGCCGCATCGGCCTGGTGTCGAAGTCCGGCACGCTGACGTACCAGATGATGTACGAGCTCCGTGACATCGGCTTCTCCACCGCCGTCGGCATCGGTGGCGACCCGATCATCGGCACCACGCACATCGACGCGCTCGCCGCGTTCGAGGCCGACCCCGAGACCGACCTGATCGTGATGATCGGTGAGATCGGTGGCGACGCCGAGGAGCGGGCCGCGGACTTCATCGCGAAGAACGTGACCAAGCCGGTCGTCGGTTACGTCGCGGGCTTCACCGCCCCCGAGGGCAAGACCATGGGCCACGCCGGCGCCATCGTCTCCGGTTCGTCGGGCACCGCCCAGGCGAAGAAGGAGGCCCTGGAGGCCGCGGGCGTCAAGGTCGGCAAGACCCCGACCGAGACGGCGAAGCTGGCCCGCGAGATCCTCGCCGGCTGAACAGCTGCGTGACCGAACGCCGGTAGGCCCGTCCCCGGGGTGGGGACGGGCCTACCGGCGTTCCACTCACCGGCGCTTGCCCGTAGCCAAGTAGCCCCGTAAGGGGCGCTGGGGGAGGAACTGCGCGACCAGCCCCCACCGGCCCGCAGCCGACGGACTACCGAGCCACCGGCACCACTCTCTCCGGACCGTTGTCGGCAAGCCTCTGCAGTTTCAGCCGGAGCGCCCGTTCCCCCGCCGACAACGGCCCCATCCCCACCTCCGCCGGCACCCCGCTGATCGCCTGCGCCGGACCGATCGGCGCCTCGTAGTGCGTCGGCGCCGTCCGCAGCGTGAGGGTCGTCGCCGCGACGATCGTCGCCGTGAAGGCGAGCGCGGACCGGGTCCAGAAACGGGTCCGCCGTTCGGCGTACGTCCGCACGGCGGGCGGCTGGGCCGCCCGCAACCGCTCCGTCGAGGCCAGTTCGGCCAGCCGCCGGTGCAGCGCGGCGGGATCGGCGAGTTCCGGCACCTGGCCGGCGACCAGCCGCCGCGCCCGGGTCAGCCGGCCGGCCGCAGCCGGCGTACTCGCCTCCGTCTCCGCCGCGGTCTCCGGCAGGTCGAGGCCGATGCCGTCGTACAGCAGCAGCGTGCGCCGGTACGTCGGCGGCAGCTTCAGCAGCGCCGCCAGGAGCGCGCGGTCGGCCGCGTCGGCCGGCGGCGCCTCGGGGTGGCGTTGGCGCAGCCGGAACCGGTGCCAGGGGGAGAGCGCACACTCGTGCGCCACCGCCCGCACCCAGCCGGCCGGGTCCCGGTCGCGGGCCACCTGCGGCCAGTTCTGCCAGGCCAGTTGGAAGGCCCGCTCGACGGCCTCCAGCGCCAGCTCCCGGCGGCCGGTGAGCAGGTAGGCCTGCCGTACCAGGGCCGGGGCGCAGAACGCGTACAGCGCGTCGAAGGCCTGAGCGGGCGTCAGAGCGGGGGACGGTCCGGCCTCGTGGGCATGGCCAGGGCTCTGCGTCATCGGGCGCACCTCCCTTCGAAAAAGCACATAAACATATATTGAGCGACACTTCGGCCATTCACCGGTTACGACGGGAAAGCGCGTGTCGTTGGGAGCATGGCGGTCGTGATTCGGATGACCGCCCGCCGACCGTCGTTGCCCTCCCGCCGGCGCTCGTCGCCGCCGCTGCTCAGCCGGGTGCGCGACCGTTCCCCGGGACTGGGCGCGAGCCTGGCGGCCGGGGCGCTCGCGGCCGGACTCGGACTCGGTTCCTTCGCCGTGCTGGCGATCGCGCTGTGGGTCAGCTCGCCGTACCCCGACAGCGGACCGGGCGGCGCACTGCACGTCGCGGCCGCGCTGTGGCTGCTCGCCCACGGTGTCGAACTGGTCCGTACCGACACGCTGTCCGGCGTGCCGGCGCCGGTCGGGGTGACGCCGCTGCTGCTGCTTCTGGTGCCGGCGCTGCTGCTGCACCGGGCGGCGCGGTACGCGGTGGACGCGCCGGACGGCGACGACCCCGACGCGCCGCCGCCGGTCCGCGCCCGTACGGCCTGGGCCGGCGTCGTCGCCGGCTACCTCGGCGTCGGCGGCTGCGCCGCCCTCTACGCGCCCGGTGGTGACCTGCGGCCCCAGTGGGCGTGGGTGGCGGTGGCTCCGCCCCTGCTCGCGGCGTGCGCGGCGGGCGCCGGGGTGTGGACGGCGTACGGCCGTCCGCGTGAACCGCTGCTGCGCCTGCTGCCGGTACTGCCGGTTGCGGTACGGCGGCGGCTGCTGGGGCGCGACACGCGGGTGCGGTGGGGTACGGCCCTGCGCGCGTCCCTGGCCGGGGCGGCCGTCTTCCTCGGCGGCGGGACGCTGCTGCTCGCGGTGTCGCTGGTGGGGCACGGGGACACCGCGCGGGCGTCGTTCCTGCAGCTGACGGAGGGCTGGACGGGCCGCTGCGCGGTGCTGTTCCTCTGCGTCTCGCTGATCCCGAACGCCGCGGTGTGGTCCGCGGCGTACGCCGTGGGTCCCGGCTTCGTGCTCGGCGCCGGGCACACCGTGAACCCGCTGGCCTCGGATCCGGCACCGCTGCTCCCGCCCTTCCCGCTGCTGGCGGCCGTGCCGCAGCACGGTCCCGGGACCTGGGTGCACTGGGTGGCCGGGGTGGTGCCGGTGGCGGCCGGGGTGACGGTGGCGTGGTTCGTGGCGGCGCGGGCGGTCCAGCGGCGCTGGTCGGCCGAGCGCACGGCCGGGGTGGCGGCACTGGCGGCGCTGCTGTGCGCGCTGCTGCTCGCGGCGCTGGCCGAGCTGGCGGGCGGCCCGCTGGGCGTCGCCGCGCTCGCCTCCTTCGGCCCGGTCTGGTGGCAGACGGGCGCGGCGACCGGCGGCTGGCTCCTGGCGGTCGGCCTGCCGGGAGCCCTGACGCTGCGCGCCTGGCGGCGGGAGGGCGCCGTCTCACTCGCCGCGTGGCTGGGCTTCGCCGGGCGGAAGCCGCGGGACGCGCAGGCCGCGGAGAAGCAGCGGACGCAGGGGAGCCCAGCACCGTCGGCACCGGCCCCGTCCGCGGCCCCGCCCTCGGCACCGGTCGCGGCCCCGGTCTTCGTGGCCGGACTACTGCCCGACCAGGCCGACGGTGGCGGCGACGCCTCCGAGCGGTACGAGGCGCTGCCGGCCGAGCCGCACGAGGTGCTGCCCATCGACCCGCTGCCCGGCCAGGTACGGTCCGTCGACCCGCCGTCCGGCCAGGTACCGTCCGTCGACCCGCTGCCCGGCCACGCGCCGCCCCTCGACGCACCGCCCGGCCAGGCAGCACCGCCCGTCGACCCGCTGCCCGGTCCCTGGGAGGACGAGGCGGCGCGCAAGGCCCGCTGGACGGCGCTGCGGAAGCTGTCCGAGCCGGCCGAGGACGAGACCACCGACGGCCCCTGACCCTCCCGGCACCGGCACCGACACCGACACCGACACCGTCGCCGCTCCCGCTCCCGGTCCCGTCAGCTGTTCCCGCTCCCCAGGACCCCGCGCAGCTCCTGCGGCAGCAGGTGGTCGCAGGACTGCTTGGCCTCGTTGGTGAGGGCGTCCGAGACGCAGGTGTAGTAGTCGCGGTAGACCATCTGGGCCGTGAAGTTGGCCGCCACCAGTGCCAGCGCCAGGGACGCCGTGACCAGGCCGCTGATCGCCGCCGTCGTCTGGGGGCGGCCGGTGGCGGCCTCGTCCGGGTCGCGGGGCTTGGCGCGGAGCGCGCTGATGCCCCAGTAGACGGCCAGGGCGCCGAGCAGCAGCGCCACGTACGGCCAGCTGAAGAGCGCGAAGAGGAAGGCCCACATGCCGCACAGCAGGGCGTACCGCGCCCGCCGCTGGGCCGGGTCGGTCGGGTCCCAGCGCATGCCGGGGCCGCCTGGACCGCCGGGGCCGTTCTGGCCGCCGCCGCCCGGTCCGCCGTCGGGACGCTGGCCGAAGCCGCCGGGCTGGCGGCCGGGCTGGCGGTCGCTCCACTGACTGCCCCACGGTGCTTCCCGGTCGTCGTCACCGGCCGGGCGGCGCGGCCGCCACGGGCTGTCCGGCGTGCCCTCCGGTGGCGGGGCGAAGGGGTTGTCATCCTTCGAGTCGTTCTTCGGGCCGTTCTTCGGGCCGTCCTTCCGGTCGCCCGTCGGCCGGTCCGAGGGCGCGTCCGGCGGCGAGGTCGGCCGCTCCCGCAGCAGCACGGCGAAACGCGTCCCTCCCTGTACCGACTGCGGGGGGAGCATGCGAAGTCCCAGGCTGCGGTCCGGCATCAAGTGAGCGTCTTCCCCTAGATCAAGATGAACAGATACAGAGCTGACGGATGGGCTGGATACGGATACGGCTGGACACGGCGGACGGCTGCGGGCGATGTGCGCATCGGCCGAAACGACCGCCTACCCGGTGAACGCGTCGTATCCCGGACGCGTTCCCGCCTCGGTACCTCCCAGACGCTACCTTCCGGCCACGCCCCCGTCCCGTGGGGGCCGCCCGGTGTGCCGGTATCGTTGCTGACGGTCGGCCGCTTCGTAGACTTCCCCGTATCCCGGGGCGCGAAGCACTCGTACGAATGTACAAAGCGGGTGCGGGGCCGGCCGCCGTACCGACGCTCCCCCGAGAAAGGGCCCCACCGTGGCCGCCAAGCCCGTGGCCAAGCGCCTCGTCGTGCTGGTCTCCGGATCCGGCACCAACCTCCAGGCGCTCCTCGACGCGATCGCCGAGCGCGGCGCCGAGGCCTACGGTGCCGAGGTCGTCGCCGTCGGTGCCGACCGTGCCGGCATCGAGGGGCTCGCGCGTGCCGAGCGGGCCGGGATCCCGACGTTCGTGACCAGGGTGAAGGACTTCGCGACCCGGGAGGAGTGGGACCGGGCGCTGGCCGCGGCCGTGGCCGCCCACGAACCCGACCTGGTCGTCTCCGCCGGGTTCATGAAGATCGTCGGCAAGGAGTTCCTGGCACGGTTCGGGGGGCGGACCGTCAACACGCACCCCGCCCTGCTGCCCAGTTTCCCCGGGGCCCACGGCGTACGGGACGCGCTCGCGTACGGCGCCAGGGTCACCGGCTGCACCGTCCACTTCGTCGACGACGGCGTCGACACCGGGCCGATCATCGCTCAGGGCGTGGTGGAGGTCCGGGACGAGGACGACGAGAGCGCTCTGCACGAGCGCATCAAGGACGTCGAGCGAAGGCTGCTCGTCGAGGTCGTGGGGCGGATCGCCCGCAACGGCTATCGCATTGAGGGACGAAAGGTAGTTATCCAGTGACCGCCGAGAGCACTGTCACGGCCGAGAGCGGCAAGCGGGCCATCCGTCGCGCGCTCGTCAGCGTCTACGACAAGACCGGGCTCGAAGAGCTCGCCCGCGGGCTGCACGAGGCCGGAGTCGCGCTCGTCTCCACCGGCTCGACCGCCGCCCGCATCGCCGCCGCCGGCGTCCCCGTCACCAAGGTCGAGGAGCTCACCGGCTTCCCCGAGTGCCTGGACGGCCGGGTCAAGACCCTGCACCCCAGGGTGCACGCCGGCATCCTC
Source organism: Streptomyces sp. NPDC090499 (assembly GCF_044769305.1). Classification (NCBI taxonomy): domain Bacteria; kingdom Bacillati; phylum Actinomycetota; class Actinomycetes; order Kitasatosporales; family Streptomycetaceae; genus Streptomyces; species Streptomyces sp. NPDC090499. The sequence goes on along the minus strand of NZ_JBIVXP010000003.1, from coordinate 343,236 downwards.
GCCGACCTGCGCCTGGAGGACCACCGGCGCCAGCTCGAAGAGCTCGGCATCGAGCCGTTCGACCTCGTGGTCAGCAACCTCTACCCGTTCCGCGAGACCGTCGCCTCCGGCGCCACCCCCGACGAGTGCGTCGAGCAGATCGACATCGGCGGTCCGTCGATGGTCCGCGCGGCCGCCAAGAACCACCCCTCGGTCGCGATCGTCACCAGCCCCGCCCGCTACGCCGACGTCCTCAGGGCCGTCGCCGAGGGCGGCTTCGACCTCGCCACCCGCAAGCGGCTCGCCGCCGAAGCCTTCCAGCACACGGCGTCGTACGACGTGGCGGTGGCCTCCTGGTTCGCCTCGGAGTACGCCCCGGTCGACGACTCGCGGTTCCCCGACTTCCTCGGTGCCACCTGGGAGCGCGAGAACACCCTGCGCTACGGCGAGAACCCGCACCAGCCCGCCGCTCTCTACGTCGACGCCGCCGGCGGCGGCCTCGCCCAGGCCGAGCAGCTGCACGGCAAGGAGATGTCGTACAACAACTACACGGACACGGACGCCGCGCGCCGTGCCGCGTACGACCACGAAGAGCCGTGCGTCGCGATCATCAAGCACGCCAACCCCTGCGGCATCGCCGTCGGTCCGGACGTCGCCGAGGCGCACCGCAAGGCGCACGCCTGCGACCCGCTGTCCGCGTTCGGCGGGGTCATCGCCGTCAACCGGCCGGTGAGCAAGGAGATGGCGGAGCAGGTCGCCGAGATCTTCACCGAGGTCATCGTCGCCCCCGACTACGAGGAGGGGGCCCTCGAAGCCCTCGCCAGGAAGAAGAACATCCGGGTGCTGAAGGCGCCGGGTGCCCCCGCCAACCCCGTCGAGATCAAGCCCATCGACGGCGGCGCCCTCCTCCAGGTCACCGACCGCCTCCAGGCCGACGGCGACGACCCGGCCGACTGGACCCTGGCCACCGGCGAGGCGCTGAGCCCCGAGGAGCTGCGGGAGCTCGCCTTCGCCTGGAAGGCCTGCCGGGCCGTGAAGTCCAACGCCATCCTGCTCGCCAAGGACGGCGCCTCGGTCGGCGTCGGCATGGGCCAGGTCAACCGCGTCGACTCCGCGAAGCTCGCCGTCGAGCGGGCGGGCGAGGAGCGGGCACGCGGCTCCTACGCCGCCTCCGACGCGTTCTTCCCGTTCCCCGACGGCCTGGAGATCCTCACCGCGGCCGGTGTCAGGGCCGTGGTGCAGCCGGGCGGTTCGGTCCGTGACGAACTCGTCGTGGAGGCCGCGAAGAAGGCGGGCGTGACGATGTACTTCACCGGGACCCGGCACTTCTTCCACTGAGCCGCCGCACAGGGACCGTGAACACCAGGGCCGTGGCCCCCTGCGCGGGGGACACGGCCCTTGGGGTGCCGGTGAACGCTCAGTTGCTGCGGATCACGATGGTGCCGCAGACCTTGTCGGCGAACGTCTGGCGCTTGGAGTCCCACGCCGGCCACAGCCAGCCCAGGTAGCAGGCGAGGCTGTCCAGGATGTGCGCGATACGGCGCACGAACGCCATGCCGACGCCGACCGGCTGGCCGGTGGCCTCCTTGACCAGGCGGATGCCCAGCGCCTTCTTGCCGATGGTCTGGCCGGTGCGGCCCTCCATGATCAGCTGCCAGATCGCGATGCCGAGGATCGCCAGACCGCCGATGATTCCCAGCACCGCGGCCTTGCTGCTGAAGAGCACCAGGATGTACGGCACCAGGAAGACCAGGCCGTCGACGATCGTGCCGCCGAAGCGCTGGCCCCAGTTCGCGTACGGCGGCGTGGCGCCGTAACCCTGCTGCGGGTAGCCGTAACCGCCCTGCTGCGGGTAGCCCGGCTGCTGGGGGTAGCCGTAGCCCTGCTGCGGCGGGACGCCCTGCGGGGCCTGCTGGTAGCCGGGCTGCTGCGGGTAGCCGTAGCCGGGCTGGCCCTGCTGCGGGTCCTGTGGCTGACCGTAGGGGTTGTTGGGCGCGCCGAAACTCATGACGGGTTTCCTCCGTTTGACCTGCGGGGACGACGCGGACAAGGACGGAGGTACGTCATGAACTGAGCGGTTTTGCCCCCCACCGGACCGCGGTACTGCGCCGTTCATCGTTAAGTACGGGCGAGTTGTTGTCCAGTCCGATTAGCGATGTGTTGTGCAAGTGCAACATCATTGATCATGACCGCACACCCGACTGGAACCGGGAGACCGGCATCCGCGAGGATGGAGCCATGACCGCCCAGATTCTCGATGGCAAGGCCACCGCAGCCGCGATCAAGTCCGATCTGACCGCCCGCGTGGCGGCGCTGAAGGAGAAGGGCGTCACGCCCGGCCTCGGCACGATCCTCGTCGGGGACGACCCCGGCAGCCAGAAGTACGTCGCCGGCAAGCACCGCGACTGCGCCCAGGTCGGCATCGCCTCCATCCAGCGCGAACTCCCGGCCACCGCGACCCAGGAGGAGATCGAGGCGGTCGTCCGCGAGCTCAACGACGACCCCGCCTGCACCGGCTACATCGTCCAGCTGCCGCTGCCCAGGGGCATCGACGAGAACCGCATCCTGGAGCTGATGGACCCGCACAAGGACGCGGACGGCCTGCACCCCATGAACCTCGGCCGGCTGGTGCTCGGCGAGCCTGCGCCGCTGCCCTGCACCCCCAACGGCGTGCTCACGCTGCTGCGCCGCTACGGCGTCGAGATCAAGGGCGCCGAGGTCGTGGTCGTCGGCCGCGGCGTGACCATCGGGCGCCCGATGCCGCTGCTGCTCACCCGGCGCAGCGAGAACGCGACGGTGACGCAGTGCCACACCGGTACGCGGGATCTCGCTTCGCACCTCAGGCGCGCGGACATCATCGTCGCCGCCGCCGGTTCCCCGCACCTGATCCGCCCCGAGGACGTCAAGCCGGGCGCCGCCGTCCTCGACGTCGGTGTCTCCCGCAACGCCGACGGCAAGATCGTCGGGGATGTGCACCCCGGGGTCGCCGAGGTCGCCGGGTGGATCTCGCCGAACCCCGGCGGGGTCGGGCCGATGACCCGCGCGCAGCTGCTCGTCAACGTGGTCGAGGCGGCGGAGCGCAGTGTCGGCTGACCGCGGGCACGAGCAGGGTGCGGGGCGCCGGGCGACGCGGCGCTTCCCGCTGTTCACCCGGGACACGGCGCGCCCCGAAGGGGGCGGCAGGGCCGCGTCGGGGGATCTGCCGGCGCCGGCCCGGCAGTGGCCGATGCTGGTGGTCCTTGCGACCGTCGCGATCGGGCTGCTGCTGACCTCGCTGGACCAGTTCCGGGTCGGTGCGCTGCTGATCGGGGCGGCGCTGCTGGCCGGGGCGGTGATGCGGTGGATACTGCCGAGCGTGGGGATGCTGGCGGTCCGGTCGCGGTTCACGGACATCGCCACGTACGGGGTGCTGGGGCTGGCGATCGTGCTGCTGGCGTTGATGGCGCAGCCGAAGCCGTGGCTGGTGATCCCTTATCTGAAGGACACGCTGCATTTCACGATGAAGAGCTAGGGAATTCACCGGCGGGTGCGGGTGCGGGTGCCTGTGCCTGTGCGTGGGGGCTGGCCGCGCAGTCCCCCCCGCCCCGGCCGAAAGGCGGCCCGTCCTCTCCCCCGAGCAGGACGGGCCGCCGTCGGGAATCAGCCTTCCCAGCGCGCGGCGGCTGTTCAACGGCTGTCCGCCGGCTGTGGCAGAGAGGTGACAGTTCCGCTACGGGGCGCCCGTACTGCCACTGCCTGCGGGAACCGGCGGGCCGCCCGCCGTCGTCACCCGCTCTGAACTGGTGACGAACCGGCGACGAACCGGCGACGAGGCAGGCCGTGGAGGTGCGTGATGGGCGGCTGGCAGCCGCTGCCGGAGGGGCTCCCGCCGGAGGTGCGGCACTTCGTGGAGCAGTTGCGGCTCCTCAAGGACGACACCGGCCTCAGCCTGGTCGCGCTGGGTGCCCGTACCGCGTACAGCAAGTCGTCGTGGCAGCGCTATCTCAACGGCGTGCAGCCGCCGCCCCGGCAGGCCGTCGTCGCGCTGTGCCGGGTCGCGGGCCTCGCCGACTCGGACGCCGAACGGCACGCCGTGCGATGGGAACTGGCCGTCGAGGCCTGGCCGCGCCCGGCGGCCGCGCCGGACCCGGACCGCCCGCCGGGCGCGGCGGAGACGGAGGGGTACGAGGACGACCCGACCCTCCCGTGGTGGGACCGGCCGGAACCGGAACCGGCGCCCCGCCCGCACGGCCGCCTGCTGCTGTACGCGGTCCTGCTGCTGCTCGTCCTGCTCCTCGTGGCGGTCGTCGGTGCCGTGGCTCTCGGGTGAGGTGTGCCCCCTGTGACCTGCGAGGTCACGGCCGGATGACCGGTGTGTCGATGTGTTGACAAGTTCGCGGACAAGTAACGGAGCCGACCCACAACCGGGCTAACGTGTCCAATCGGGACGAGCCGGGGGCCCGTTGGACCTAGGGCGGCAGGCGTGCGACGGTGCGTTCCGGACGGGTCGGTGCTCCAGTGCGCCCCCTGCCCGGGGACTGTTCTCCGGGGCCGCCGCATCTCGCTGGGTAGGCCAGACGGGGACCGGCGCGGGGGCACCGCGCGAGGGGAAGCGCGGGGGAAGACACGGCACCGAACCGGGGGAAGAGGACCGGGGGAAGAGGGGGAAGCTATGCCTCGTTGGAAAGCCCTGCCGGATGAACTCGATCCGCAGGTCAAGGAGTTCGCGACCCAGCTGCGGCGCCTCGTGGACCGCAGCGGCCTGAGCGTCGCGGCGCTGTCCGACCGCACCGGCTACGCCAGGACGTCCTGGGAGCGCTATCTCAGCGGCCGTCTGCTGGCACCGAAGGGCGCGGTCGTCGCGCTCGCCGAGGTCACCGAGACCGATCCCGTCCACCTCACGACCATGTGGGAGCTGGCCGAACGCGCCTGGAGCCGTTCGGAGATGCGCCACGACATGACCATGGAGGCGATCCGGATCTCCCAGGCGCGGGCGGCGCTGGGGGAGTTCGGGGCGCCGCCCGCCACCTCGCCCTCCGGCGCCGGAGAAGGCAAGGCGCCGCGCCGGGCGGGCAGCGCGGTGGCGATGCCGGGGATCGCCGGACCGGCGGGTGTCTCGCCCACCATCCCGCCCCAGCCGACCGCACCCGACGCGAACCGCCGGGAGGGGGCGGGGGGTTCCCGCGGTCCGGCGACGCCTCAGGCCCCGCCCGGCGGCGGCAGGCGGCGGCTGACGATGTTCCTCGCCGGGGCCGTCGGCGTGGTCGTGGTCATCGCCGCGGTCCTCTTCCTCACCGGGGGCGACGGCGGCGGGAGGAAGAACCAGGGCAACGCCGCCTCGGCCACCCCCTCCACCGCTACCGGCAGCGACCTCCCGGCCGGGGTGAAGTGCGCGGGCGCCGGCTGCACCGGCAAGGACGCGGAGGCCATGGGGTGCAGTGGCGACCTCGTGACCACCGCGAAGACCGTCACCGTCGGCGCGACCACCCTGGAGGTCCGCTACAGCCGGACCTGCGGCGCCGCCTGGGGCCGGATCACGGGGGCCGCCCAGGGCGACTCGGTCCGGGTCACGGCCGGCACCACCACGGAACGCGGCGACATCACGGCCGCCGGCGACACGATCGCGTACACGCCGATGGTGGCGGTGCCGGACGCGGCGCGGGCGAAGGCCTGCGCCACGCTGGCGTCGGGCCGGCAGGGGTGCACGACGTAGACCTCGAACAGCCCGTCCGGCGTTCGAGGACGAGGCCGAAGACCGACGACGGGGCCCGGGGCGGCAGCCCCCGGACCTCGCGGCAACGCCGGCCGGCGAAGAAATCTGCGGCACACAGGAATGCCCGCCTCCGTACTGGGCACGCGACACGTATCCCCCCACGGGAGTCCGGAATCCGGTACCCCCGAGTGGCGGCCGTCCTGTCTCACCTCTCCCGGGCAGGCGGCCGCCTCTTTTGTGGGGTGAGCCACACGGACCCCTCGCCCTCCGGCATCCTTGATGCGCGATAGCCTGACCGGTGGATCTCTTGATACCAAGAGATCGATCATTTGTACGTCCGCACCCCAGGGCACCCAGGGCAAGGACGCCCACCGCCAGCTGTCATACGGAGAACGCCATGACCCGCACTCCCGTGAACGTCACCGTCACCGGCGCGGCCGGCCAGATCGGTTACGCCCTGCTCTTCCGCATCGCCTCCGGCCAGCTGCTCGGCGCGGACGTGCCGGTCCGGCTCCGCCTCCTGGAGATCACCCCCGCGCTCAAGGCCGCCGAGGGCACCGCCATGGAGCTCGACGACTGCGCCTTCCCGCTCCTTCAGGGCATCGACATCTCCGACGACCCGAACGTCGCCTTCGACGGCGCCAACGTCGCCCTCCTGGTCGGCGCCCGCCCCCGCACCAAGGGCATGGAGCGCGGTGACCTGCTGGAGGCCAACGGCGGCATCTTCAAGCCGCAGGGCAAGGCCATCAACGACCACGCCGCGGACGACATCAAGGTCCTGGTCGTCGGCAACCCGGCCAACACCAACGCGCTGATCGCGCAGGCCGCCGCCCCGGACGTACCGGCCGAGCGCTTCACCGCGATGACCCGCCTCGACCACAACCGCGCGCTGACCCAGCTCGCGAAGAAGACGGGCTCCACGGTCGCCGACATCAAGCGCCTGACCATCTGGGGCAACCACTCCGCCACCCAGTACCCCGACATCTTCCACGCCACCGTCGCCGGCAAGAACGCCGCGGAGGTCGTCAGCGACGAGAAGTGGCTGGCCGAGGAGTTCATCCCGACCGTCGCCAAGCGCGGCGCGGCCATCATCGAGGCCCGCGGCGCGTCCTCCGCGGCCTCCGCCGCCAACGCCGCGATCGACCACGTCCACACCTGGGTCAACGGCACCGCCGACGGCGACTGGACCTCCATGGGCATCCCGTCGGACGGCTCCTACGGCGTCCCGGAGGGCCTCATCTCCTCCTTCCCGGTCACCACCAAGGACGGCCGGTACGAGATCGTCCAGGGCCTGGAGATCAGCGACTTCTCCCGCGCCCGCATCGACGCCTCGGTGCAGGAGCTGGCGGAGGAGCGCGACGCGGTCCGCGCCCTCGGCCTCATCTGAGCCTCCCGCACCCCGACGGGCCCCGCTCCGGATTCCTCCGGAGCGGGGCCCGTCCGCGTGCGGTGAGCGGGTTACTCCATCCCCCGCTTCCCCGGCGTCCAGAACGGCTTGGTGAGCACCGCACGCCGGTCCCAGCCGGCCTCCTGGACGAGCACCCTGCGCACCGCCTGCACGGCCCGCGCCTCCCCGGCGACGTAGGCCACCCCGCCGGGTCCGGGAGCGAGCCGCCGTACCGCCTCCGGCAGCGAGGTCTCGGTGCGCAGCACCCAGTCGAGGCGCTCCGCGTGGGTGAGGGGCAGCCGGTCGGCGGCCGTCTCCGTCTCGACGCAGCCGGAGATCCGGGCCTCCTCGGGCAGCGCCGCGAGCATCGCGCCGAAGGCGACCGCGGCGGTCTCGTCGCCGACGAAGACGTGGTGGGCGGCGTCGGGGCGCAGCGTGAAGGTGCCCTCCGGCCTGCGCAGCCGCACCTGCTCGCCCTTCTGGGCGGTCCGGCCCCACCGGGCGCCCGGCCCGCCCTCGGAGTGGTCGAGGACGCACAACTCGACGACGCCGGACGGGTCGTAGTGCCAGACCGAGTACGTCCGCAGGGTCAGGCCGGCGACCAGGACCCGGACCTGCTGGCCGGGCCGGACGTCGAGGCCGGCGAGCTGCTCCCCGTCGATGCGCAGCCGGCGCATCCGGGCGGTGATCTGCTCGGCCTCGGTGACGGTGCCGCGCAGGGTCAGCAGGTCGAGGACGGGATTCAGGAGGGCGGGCATCGGGGGCTCCTCAACGGGCCGGGGTGCGGGGGGAGTTGCTCAGGCACCGGTCGAACGCGATAGTACGCGTTCCGGATCGGACGCGATAGTGCGTGTCGGGGTGCGACCGCCGTGACCCGCCACCACCAGCGCCGTCGCCGCGAGCACCAGCAGGGCGACCGTGCGCAGCGCCGGGCCCATCCCGGAGGCGAGGTCGCCGTGCCCGGACAGGATCGTGCCGGTGACCGCGACCCCGAGGGCCGCGCCGGTCTCCCGGGCCGTGGTGCCGAGGCCCGAACCGAGGCCCGCCTGGTGCGGCGGGAGCGAGTCGACCACACCGAGGGTGAGGGCGGGCATCGAGAGCCCGGTGCCGGCCGAGATGACCAGCAGCCAGCAGGCGTACGCCCAGTACGGCGTGGCCGCGTCGACGGTGGACGCGCCGAGCAGACCCAGGCCGATCAGGGCGAGTCCGGCACCCACGACCGCACGCGGGTGGCCCGACCAGCGGGCGGCGAGCCTCGGGACCAGGGCCATGCCGATCGTCAGCGGCATGATCGCGACACCGGTCACGGCCGCGCCGTAGCCCTTGACGCCCTGCAGGTACTGCGAGTTGACGAAGAAGAGGGAGAAGAGGCCGAAGAAGCCGGCCGCCGTGCCGAGGGACGCCGAGCGCAGCCGGGCGGAGGCGAAGACCCGGGGGTCGAAGAGGGGGCGCGGCGAGCGCAGGGCGTGCGCGGTGAAGAGGGCGGTCAGGAGGGCACCGGCCGCGAAGGAGCCGAGGATGGGCGCCGACGTCCAGCCGTACGTGGTGCCCTCGATGATGCCGAACAGCACCGCCACCAGGCCCGCCGTGAGGAGCACGGTGCCGAGCGGGTCGGGGTTGCTGTGCGCGGAGCGGCCGGTGCGCGGGGTGATGACGGCGACGGCCAGGGCGAGCAGGGCCGCCAGCGGGACCATGACGGCGAACAGGGCCCGCCAGGAGAGGAACTGGCCGACCAGGCCGCCGCCCAGGTTGCCGGCCGCGCCGCCCAGGCCGAGGGCCAGGGTCCAGGAGGCGAGGGCGCGGGCCCGCCGTTCGGGGGCGGAGAGGTGGACCAGGATCGACAGGGTGGCCGGGGTGATCAGGGCGGCTCCGGCGCCGGACAGGCCGCGGCCCGCTATCAGCACGGCGGGATCCGGGGCGAGCGCGCTGGTGGCCGCGCCCGCCGCGAACAGGGCGAGGCCCGCGAGCAGGGCGCCCTTGCGGCCGTGCCGGTCGCCGAGCGCGCCGGCCGGGATGAGCAGGCCGGCGAAGGCGATGACGTAGGCGTCGACGGTCCACAGGATCTCGCTGTGCGAGGGGTGCAGGGACGACGCGGCCAGTTCGGGGATGAGCAGGTTGATGGCGGCGACCATGCTCTGCGCGACCAGTACGCAGGCGCACAGGACGAGCAGGACGGGGCGTTTCAGGGCGTGCGGGGGCACGGCTTCTCCCGGGGAGCTGGTGGGTGTGGTGTGGGCTGCCCTGTCACCGTAGGCTCGGCACTGACCTGCTTTCCAGTGCAACCTTTGCAAGGGACGACTGCGTATGACGCAATCCGCCGCATCCCCCGCGGGCCTCGACCTGAACCTGCTGGTCGCGCTGGACGTGCTCCTGGAGGAGGGGAGCGTGCAGGGGGCCGCGCGGCGGCTGCACCTGTCCGAGCCGGCCATGAGCCGTACCCTCGGCCGGATCCGCCGGGCGCTCGGCGACCCCGTGCTGGTGCGCGCCGGGCGCCGGATGGTGCCGACCCCGCACGCACTGGCCGTGCGCGCCGAGGTGAGCGCGGTGGTGGAGCGGGCGCGGGCGCTGTTCGCGCCGGGCCGGGACGCCGATCTGCGTACCGTCTCCCGGACGTTCACGATCGTCGGTTCCGACACGATCGCCGGCACCCACGCCGCCGTCCTCTTCGCCAGGGCCGCCGCGGAGGCGCCCGGCATCCGCATCCGCTTCCTCGCCGAGGCCCATGTGGACCTGCCGTACCTGCGGCAGGGCACGGCCGACCTGGAGGTCGGGGCGATCGACACCACCGCGCCCGAGGTGCGGGTGGAGCAGCTCCACGAGGACCGCATGCTCGGCGTCGTACGGTCCGGGCACCCGCTGCTGGCCGGCGAGCTGACCCCCGAGCGGTACGCGACCGCGGCCGGTCACCTGAACGTCTCGCGGCGCGGCAAGCTGCACGGCCCGGTCGACGCCGCGCTGGCCGGACTCGGCCTGGAACGCCGGGTGGTGGGTACCGTCGGCACCTTCCCGGCCTCCCTCTTCGTGCTGCGCGACTCCGACCTGATCGGCCTGATCACCTCCTGGGGCGTCCCGCTGGCCACCGCCCTGGGCCTCACCACCTTCGAGGTCCCGCTGCCGCTGCCGCCGATCCCCATCGGCCTGGCCTGGCACCCGCGCCACGACGCCGACCCGGCACACGCCTGGCTGCGGGGCTGCGTACGCGAGCTGATGGCCGGGGCCTCCGGGGCCGCCGCCGGTGCCGCGCCGTAGCCGCTCATTTAAATTCAGTATTGACGGAGTGCGGCATCCGGCGCATTCGCCATTTCTTCGAATGTGCGGGCGGTGGGAATTATATAACTTCTCTTCCGGGTGACTGAATTCCCCCGAACGCTCCAGATCCCGCCCGGCGTGACGGTCGTTAAGGTGACCGTGACGCGATTGGACTGGTGCGCAGCCGAAGATCATCCGACAACCGTGCTCCGCTGGCCCGGTGGTATGGATATCACCTCATGCTCGGACCTGCTCGATGATTTCCTGAAGAGAATCAACTCGATGGAAAATGAATATCGGCGGACGCTGGCGGATCTGTACGGGGCCTTCTGAGGCAGGGTGCGGAGGTAATCGATGGACGGGATTCAGCACGACTCGGGGCCGGGTCTCTACGACCACCCCGGCTTCTACGACCACCCCGGTCTCTACGACCATGCCTGGGGTGCCCCGGAGCCGGACGTCGCGGCGAACGACTGGGACCCGGTCGAGGAGCTGGCGCAGATACTGTCCGCACCGAGCGCGGCCACGGCCCCCACCCTGCTGGACGTGCCGGCCCAGCGCCGGGGCAGCCGCCGGCGGGTCCGGCACCGGGTCCGCCACGACTCCCACCTGCTCGACGGCGGCCGGAGCGTCACGCACATCACGCTCCTGATCGCGACGGTCTCGCTGTGCGCGGTGTCCATGCTGGCCTGGTCCCTCTGCTACTCCTACGCCCAGCTGCGCGGCATCGCCTCCTCGGTGCTCCCCGGCGGGCTGGCGCGGTACTGGCCGCTGACGGTCTACGGCCCGTGGTTCGTGGCGGCGCTGTCCGTCCTGCGGGCCACCGCGCAGCGCCGCAGCGCGCGCCGGTCCTGGTGCGTCGTGCTGGCCGCCTCCGTCGTGGCCGTGGCCCTGTGCGTCAGCCACTCCTCCCACGCGCTGCTGTCCTTAGTCATCTTCGGGATTCCGCCCGTCACCGCCCTGGTCTGCTTCTGGGAGCTCGTCGGCCAGATCTCGACCAAGAGCGGCCCCCGGCACGCCACGCCCGCCGGATCGGCGGGCACCACCACGCCCTGAACCCGAACCGCCCCCCGGGAGCCTTCGCGCCCCTCGGGGGTTTGTTCGTTTATGTCCGACTGTTCAGTGACGCCGCACACTTTCGGTCGACGATTGCGCATGCAATCCGAGGCCGAGGGCAGGTGCTGGCGGTCCCCGAGTGTGACCCGGAGGTCACGCAGGGGCACCGAACAGGAACGGAAGGCAATACCGATCATGGCGGACAGCACGGCACGAGCGACCATCCATGCCGGAGGCGACTGGCTGGCAGCGGTCTCCGGCGCAACACGCGAGATCATCGACCCCGCGGACGGCCTGCCCTTCACCGTGGTCGCCGAGGGCGACGAGAAGGACGCGGAGGCGGCCGTGGCCGCCGCCCGGCACGCCTTCGACGCCGGCGACTGGCCCCGGACCCCCGTCGCCGAGCGCGCCGCCCTGCTCCGCCGGGTCGCCGACCTCCTCGTACGCGACCGCGAACAGCTCGGCCGCCTGGAGAGCCGGGACGCGGGCAAGACCGTCGAGGAGGGCCGCGTCGACATCGACTGCGTCGCCGACGCCTTCCGCTACTTCGCCGACCTGGTCGCCGCGGAGGGCGCGGGCCGGGTGGTCGACGCGGGCTCGGCCGACATCCACAGCGTCGTCGTGTCCGAACCGGTCGGCGTGTGCGCGTTGATCACGCCCTGGAACTACCCGCTCCTCCAGGCGAGTTGGAAGATCGCCCCGGCGCTCGCGGCCGGCAACACCTTCGTGGTCAAGCCGAGCGAGCTCACCCCGCTGACGACGGTCGCGCTGATCGAGCTGCTCGCCGAGGCCGGGCTGCCCGCCGGAGTCGCCAACCTCGTCACCGGCCCCGGCCACACCGTCGGCGCCCGCCTCGCCGAGCACCCCGACGTCGACCTGGTCTCCTTCACCGGCGGCCTGGTCAGCGGCACCAAGGTCGCCCAGGCCGCCGCGCCCACCGTCAAGAAGGTCGCCCTCGAACTGGGCGGCAAGAACCCCAACGTCGTCTTCGCCGACGCCTGCGCCACGCAGGAAGGTTTCGACACCGCCGTCGACCAGGCCCTCAACGCCGCGTTCATCCACAGCGGCCAGGTCTGCTCGGCCGGCGCCCGGCTGATCGTCGAGGAGCCGGTACGGGAGCGGTTCGTCGCCGAACTCGCCCGCCGCGCCGCCCGGATCCGGCTCGGCCGGGGCACCGCGGACGGCGTCGAGTGCGGACCGCTCGTCTCCGAGCAGCAGCGCGCCAAGACCGAGGCGTACGTGGCGTCGGCGCTCGCGGAGGGCGCGGTGCTGCGCGCGGGCGGCAAGCGGCCCGAACCGTCCGCCGACCGCCCGGCCGGCGGCTACTTCTACGAGCCGACCGTCCTCGACCAGTGCCACCGCGGGATGCGGGTCGTGCGCGAGGAGGTCTTCGGCCCGGTCCTCACCGTCGAGACCTTCCGCACCGAGGACGAGGCGGTCGCCCTCGCCAACGACACCGAGTACGGACTCGCGGGCGCCGTGTGGAGCACGGACGCCGGGAAGGCCCGGCGGGTCGCGGGACGGCTGCGGCACGGCACCGTCTGGATCAACGACTTCCACCCCTACCTGCCGCAGGCGGAGTGGGGCGGCTTCGGAAAGAGCGGGACCGGCCGCGAGCTGGGCCCCGCCGGGCTCGCCGAGTACCGCGAGACCAAGCACGTCTACCAGAACCTCGCGCCGAAGCCGGTGCGCTGGTTCGCCGGCTGAGTTCTTCCGACCGCCGTACCGAAGAAGCCTTTTGGAGCTCCCTCCCATGTCCCACACCCCCCACGTCTACGACTACGTCGTCATCGGCGGCGGAACCGCCGGTTCCGTCATAGCCTCCCGCCTCACCGAGAACCCGGACGTCACCGTCGCCGTCATCGAGGGCGGACCCAGCGACGTCGGCCGCGACGACGTCCTCACCCTGCGCCGCTGGATGGGCCTGCTCGGCGGCGAACTGGACTACGACTACCCGACCACCGAGCAGCCGCGCGGCAACTCCCACATCCGGCACAGCCGCGCCCGGGTGCTCGGCGGCTGCTCCAGCCACAACACCCTCATCTCCTTCAAGCCGCTGCCCTCCGACTGGGACGAGTGGGAGGCGGCGGGAGCCAAGGGCTGGGGCGCGGTGCCGATGGAGGCCTACTACGCCCGCCTCCTCAACAACATCGTCCCGGTCGACGAGAAGGACCGGAACGCCATCGCCCGCGACTTCGTCGACGCGGCCCAGGAGGCGCTGGGCGTCCCGCGCGTGGAGGGGTTCAACCGCCGGCCCTTCACCGAGGGCGTCGGCTTCTTCGACCTCGCCTACCACCCCGAGACCAACAAGCGGTCGAGCGCGTCGGTGGCCTACCTCCACCCGGTGCTCGACGAGCGCCCCAACCTGCACCTCCTGCTGGAGACGTGGGCGTACCGCCTGGAGCTGGACGGCACCCGGGCCGAAGGCGTCCACGTCCGCACCAAGGACGGCGAGGAACTCCTCGTACGGGCCCGCAACGAGGTCGTCCTGTGCGCCGGCGCCGTCGACTCCCCGCGCCTCCTGCTCCACTCGGGCATAGGCCCGGCTCCGGACCTCGAAGCCCTCGGCATCCCGGTCGCGCACGACCTCCCGGGCGTCGGCGAGAACCTCCTCGACCACCCCGAGTCGGTGATCGTGTGGGAGACGAACGGCCCGATCCCGGAGAACTCCGCGATGGACTCCGACGCGGGCCTGTTCGTCCGCCGCGACCCCGAACAGGCGGGCCCGGACCTGATGTTCCACTTCTACCAGGTCCCGTTCACCGACAACCCCGAGCGCCTGGGCTACGAACGCCCCGCGCACGGCGTCTCGATGACCCCGAACATCCCCAAACCCCGCAGCCGCGGCCGCCTCTACCTGACCAGCGCCGACCCGTCCGTGAAGCCCGCGCTCGACTTCCGCTACTTCACCGACGAGGACGACTACGACGGCCGCACCCTCGTGGACGGCATCCGCATCGCCCGCGAGATCGCGAAGACCGAGCCGCTGGCGGGCTGGCTGAAGCGCGAGGTGTGCCCCGGCCCGGAGATCCTCGGCGACGCGGAACTGAGCGAGTACGCCCGCAAGGCCGCGCACACCGTCTACCACCCGGCGGGCACCTGCCGGATGGGTGCGGCCGACGATCGACTGGCGGTCGTCGATCCCGAGTTGAGGATCCGCGGCCTGGACGGCATCCGCGTCGCCGACGCCTCCGTCTTCCCGGCCATGCCGGCCGTGAACCCGATGATCGGGGTGCTGATGGTCGGCGAGCGGGCCGTGGACCTCCTGAAGGGCGGTGCGTGATGAGCAGTGCGACCCCTGTCTTCTCCGTCGAGGGCCTGTGGAAGGTGTTCGGCCCCAAGGCCGACCGCGTCCCGGCCGACCCCGAACTGACCGGCCTGTCCCCGGCCGAGCTGCGCACCCGCACCGGCTGCACCGCCGCCGTCCGGGACGTCTCCTTCGACGTGCGCAAGGGTGAGGTCTTCGTGGTGATGGGCCTGTCCGGCTCCGGCAAGTCCACTCTGGTCCGCTGCCTGACCCGGCTCATCGAGCCGACGGCCGGTGCCATCGCCATCGACGGCGAGGACGTCCGCGCGATGGACAAGGGCCGGCTGCGGGAACTTCGCCGGCACCGGGCCGCGATGGTCTTCCAGCACTTCGGGCTCCTTCCGCACCGGTCCGTCCTCGACAACGTGGCGTACGGCCTGGAGATCCAGGGCGTCGGCCGCTCCGAGCGGCGTGCGCGGGCCGCCGAGGTCGTCGCCAAGGTCGGCCTGGAGGGCATGGAGCAGCGCCGCCCCGGCCAGCTGTCCGGCGGTCAGCGCCAACGGGTGGGCCTCGCAAGGGCGTTGGCCGTGGACCCCGAGGTCCTCCTCTTCGACGAGCCGTTCAGCGCGCTCGATCCGCTGATCCGGCGGGACATGCAGGAGGAGGTGGTCCGCCTGCACCGCGAGGAGGGCCGCACCATGGTCTTCATCACCCACGACCTGTCGGAGGCGCTCAAACTCGGCGACCGCATCGCCCTGATGCGGGACGGCAGGGTGGTCCAGCTCGGCACCCCGGAGGAGATCGTCGGCTCCCCGGCCGACGACTACGTCCGCGAGTTCGTCCGCGACGTGCCGCGCGAGCAGGTGATGACGGTTCGGACGGCGATGCGGGAGCCGGGGGAGGCCGGGGAGGGCGACGGCCCTGCGGTCGGCCCGGAGGCGACGGTCGCCGAGGCGATCGAGGTGGTCGCGGGGACCGGCGTCCCCGCGCGGGTCGTGGACGGCGACCGGTGCGTCGGAGTGGTCGACGCGGACACGTTGCTCGGCGTCGTGGCGAAGGGCGATGCGGGCGGTACGTCGGCCGCGGGTGGTCGTGGGCCGGGCGCGCAGTTCCCCGCGCCCCTGGGTGGGGATGCGAGCGGTGGGTCGCAGAGTTCCGCGGCTGCGGGTGGTGGTTCGGCTGCGGGTGGTCGTGGGCCGGTCGCGCAGTTCCCCGTGCCCCTGGGTGGGGATGCGAGCGGTGGGTCGCAGAGTTCCGCGGCTGCGGGTGGTCGTGGGCCGGGCGCGCAGTTCCCCGCGCCCCTGGGTGGGGACGCGGAGGTCCCGCCGGAAGGCAACCCGGCCGTCGGCGTCGCTGACGCCGACTCGGCCGCGGGCGGTCGCACGAGTCCGGAGGACGTCTGATGGCGACGATCAGTGTTCCCGGCCCTCGTCGGGTGACGCTTCCTGCCGGCCGGGCCGCCCGTAAGCTTCTCGCCCTGGCGGTGGCGGCCGCGGTCCTCGTTCCCGTGGCCAACGCCCACTGGGCGTCCGCCCCCTGGCCCAGTCACCTCACCGTCGATCTCTCCTCCCCCCTCACCTCCGCCAGCAACTGGGTCATCGACAACCGGGACACGCACCCCCTTTTCCTCTACTTCTTCGGCTACATCAGCAACGCCGTCGTCCTCACCGTCCGCGCCGTCTACCTCACCCTCCTCGCCGCGGGCTGGCCAGGCGTCACCGTGGTGGCCGCCGCCGTCGCGCACCGTGTCGCGGGGACGCGGCTCGCCGCCGGTACGGCCGCCGCGTTCCTCGCCTGCGGTGCCCTCGGCATGTGGGTCCCGACGATGCAGACCCTCGCGCTGATGGTCGTGGCCGTGCTCGCGTCCGTGGCCGTGGGCCTCATGCTGGGCCTCGGTGGCGGGCTCTCCGACCGGCTGCACCGCGCCCTGCGCCCGGTCCTCGACACCATGCAGGTGCTGCCCGCCTTCGCCTACCTCCTCCCCGTCGTCCTGGTCTTCGGCATCGGCGTCCCCGCGGCCGTCCTCGCCACCGTCGTCTACGCCGCCCCGCCCATGGCCCGGCTCACCGCCCTCGGCCTGCGCGGCGCCGACCCCGAGGTCATGGAGGCCGTCGACTCGCTCGGCGCCACCCGCACGCAGCGGCTGCTGACCGCCCGTATCCCGCTGGCCCGGAAGGAACTCCTCCTCGGCCTCAACCAGACGATCATGATGGCGCTGTCGATGGCGGTCATCGCGTCCGTCATCGGGGCCGGCGGCCTCGGTGACCGCGTCTACCAGGCGCTTGCCTCGGTGGACGTCGGCGCGGCCCTCGCCGCCGGCATTCCGATCGTGCTCCTCGCGGTCGTCCTTGACCGCATCACCGCGGCGGCGGGCGAGCGCGGCGACGTCCGCAAGGCCCCCGCAGGCCTCCTGTACGGCCTCGGTGTCACCGTCGCCGTCGCGCTCGCCGCCCGGCTCCTCGGCCGCCTCGACTGGCCCGCCGCCTGGACCCTGGACTTCGCCGAACCGGTGAACCGTGCCGTCGACTGGATGACCGCCCACCTGTACTCGGGCGTGCCGGTCGTGGGCGGCACCGCCGACTGGGCCGGGCACTTCACCACGTGGGTCCTCGACCCCGTCCGCTCCGGGCTGCAGTGGCTGCCCTGGTGGGCGGTGCTGTTCGTGGTCGCCGCGCTGGCCTGGCTGATCGGCACCTGGCGCACCGCGCTCACCGCCGTCCTGGCGATGGCCGCGATCGGCGTGCTGGGGGTGTGGGAGCCGTCGCTGGACACCCTGTCCCAGGTGCTGGCGGCCGTCGCCGTGACGCTCGTCCTCGGCTTCGCGACCGGCATCGCCGCCGCCCGCAGCGACCGCGTGGAGCGCGCGCTGCGTCCGGTCCTGGACGTGTTCCAGACCATGCCGCAGTTCGTGTATCTGATCCCGGTCGTCGCGCTGTTCGGTGTCGGCCGCGCGCCCGCCGTCGCCGCCGCCGTCGTCTACGCGCTGCCGGCCGTCGTACGGATCACCGCGCAGGGCCTGCGCCAGGTGGACCCCGCCGCCCTGGAGTCCGCACGGTCGCTCGGCGCGACCGGCCGCCAGCAGCTCACCCAGGTCCAACTCCCGCTTGCCCGCCCCGCGTTGCTGCTGGCCGTCAACCAGGGTGTGGTGCTCGTCCTCGCCGTCGTCATCATCGGCGGCCTGGTGGGCGGTGGCGCCCTCGGGTACGACGTCGCCTTCGGTCTCGCCCAGGGCGACCTGGCCACCGGGCTGGTCGCCGGTGCCGCCATCGTCTGCCTGGGGCTGATGCTCGACCGGGTCACCCAGCCCACGGAACGCCGTACGGAGAAGGGAGCATGACCATGCGTCGTACGACACTCGTCGCCGCCGCCTCCGTCCTGGTGCTCGCCACCGGGTGCGGTGCCGCCGACATGACCCGGCAGGCCTCGCCGTTCGCCAACGCGCAGGGGTCGAAGACCGTGACCCTGTCCGTGCAGTCCTGGGTCGGCGCGCAGTCCAACGTGGCCGTCGCCCAGTACCTCCTTGAGCACAAGCTCGGCTATCGCGTCGACACCGTGCAGGTCGACGAGGTGCCGGCCTGGGACGCGCTCAGCCAGGGCCGCGTGGACGCGATCCTGGAGGACTGGGGGCACCCGGACCAGGAGAAGCGGTACGTCGACGACAAGAAGACCATCAGCCGGGGCGGGGAGCTCGGGGTCACCGGGCACATCGGGTGGTTCGTGCCGACCTATCTCGTCAAGCAGCACCCGGACATCACCGACTGGAAGAACCTGAACAAGTACGCCCCGCTCTTCCGCACCGCGGAGAGCGGCGGCAAGGGGCAGCTCCTGGACGGCTCACCGTCGTACGTCACCAACGACAAGGCGCTGGTGAGCAACCTGAAGCTGGACTACCAGGTCGTCTTCGCCGGGTCCGAGGCCGCCCAGATCACCCAGATCAAGCAGTTCGCCAAGGAGAAGAAGCCCTTCCTCACCTACTGGTACGCGCCGCAGTGGCTGTTCAAGAAGGTGCCGATGACCGAGGTGCGGCTGCCCGCGTACAAGGAAGGGTGTGACGCCGACGCGGCCAAGGTCGCCTGCGCGTATCCGCACACCCCGCTGCAGAAGTACCTCAACACCGACTTCGCGCACAGCGGCGGCAGGGCGGCGGCCTTCCTGAAGAAGTTCACGTGGACGACGGAGGACCAGGACCAGGTCTCCCTGATGATCGCCGACCAGAAGCTGAGCCCCGAGGAGGCCGCGAAGAAGTGGGTGGACGGCCACCCCGAGGTGTGGAAGCGCTGGCTGTCCTGAGCCGGCCGCCGGGCCTGCCGCCGCGTCACCGGTCCGGCCGCAGGCCGGTGACCCGAAGGTATGTCCGGCGGTTACCCCTCCGGCCGATGCCCGAGGGAGGCGTACGTGGTCTACACGCGCAAGAACGTCAACAGGCTGACCCGAGCCGAGCGGCGCCGGTTCGTGGACGCGCTGCTGGAGGTCAAACGCCGGGGTGAGTACGACGAGTTCGTGCGGATCCACATCGCGCACAACTCCGCCGACCGGGAACACCGGTTGCGCACCGCCCACATGGCGCCGTCCTTCCTGCCCTGGCACCGCAAGCTGCTGCTCGAACTGGAGCGGGCGCTGCGCAGGGTGGACGCGTCGGTGACGGTGCCGTACTGGGACTGGACCCGGGACCGGGCACCGGACTCCCTGCCGTGGGCCGACGACCTGCTCGGCGGCAACGGACGGCGCTCGGACCGGCAGGTGATGACCGGCCCGTTCGCCTACCGGGCGGGTCGGTGGAAGATCACCGAGAACGTGACCGACGTGCACTACCTCACCCGCGACCTCGGCCATGCCCGCGCCCCGATCCAGCTGCCGACCGGGCGGGACGTCGAGTCCGCGCTGGCCGACCCGGTCTACGACAGCTGGCCCTGGAACTCGGCCGTCACCCGCGGGTACCGCAACAGGCTGGAGGGCTGGGGGAGCGGCCGGGGCAGCGTCTCCTGGCAGAACCACAACCGGGTCCACCACTGGGTCGGCGGGGTGATGGTCAGCGCCGCGTCCGTCAACGACCCGGTCTTCTGGCTGCATCACTCCTTCGTCGACCTGCTGTGGACCCGCTGGCAGCAACGGCACCCCGGCCACACGTACCTTCCGGCCGAGCCCCCGGGCGCGGGTGACCCCCAGCACGGCCGGGTGGTGGCCCGGCACCAGCAACTGCCGCCCTGGACCGTCACTCCGGCCGAACTGGAGGACGTGCGGGGGATCTACGGATACGAGTGAGGCGGTGCGCTTGTCCGTTCGAGATGTCACACGTCCCGCTGAACTCACGGCGACACAGCGATCATCGCGCGCGTACGGCTTGCCGTTGATGACGAAGCTGGTGTCTTCTGCGAAGGAGAGCCACCGTGCGAATTTCTGACATCCAGCGCTGTGAGATCCGGCCCGGACGGCTCGTCGAGTGGAGGTTCAGCCCGGTGACGATCGCGGCCGCGGCGGCACTGCCGCCGGATCCGCGGCCGCCGGCGTACATCCAGGAGTCGCACATCAGAACGGCCCGGTCGGTGCGCGAGGACGGGCTGTTCGTACCGACCTGGCTCGGCGCGGCGTTCGACCTGCCGGGCGAGGTCGATCTCGACGCGCTGGAAGGGGCGTTGCGCGGCTGGACGCTGCGGCACGAGACGCTGCGCAGCGGCTTCCGGTGGGCCGGTGACGACATGCAGCGGTTCACGCTCGCCGAGGGCGACGTGTCCCTGCACCGCGAGGAGGTCGGGGAGTTCACCGACGCGGGGGCGCTCACCCGTTACCTGCAGGATCGGTTCGACGCCGCGGCGGACGCGCTCGGCTGGCCGAACCTCATCTACACGGCGGTCGTGCGCGAGGACTCCACCAGCGTGTACATGGCCTTCGACCACACCAACGTCGACGCCTACTCGATCCACCGGCTCCCGGAGGAGATCAACGGACTGTACGCGGCCGCCGTCGCGGGAAGCCCCGTCACCGGTCCGTCCGTGGGGAGTTACGTCGACTTCTGCGAGCAGGAGCGGGCGAACGCGGACGGCATCGACGACGCCCACGCGATCGTCGCGCGCTGGCGGGAGTTCATCGCCCGGTGCGGCGGCCGGCTCCCGGAGTTCCCCGTCGACCTCGGTCTGGAGCCCGGCGGGGTGCTGCCCACCCAGAAGCTGGTGTGCGAGCCGCTCGTCGACGCCGAGGCCGCCGCCGCGTTCGAGGCGTACTGCCGTCCCTACGGCGGCAGTCTGGTGGGCATCCTGGCCGCCACCAGCCTGATCGTCCACGAACTCGGCGGCCAGCCGGTGTACCGCACCGTCGTGCCGTTCCACACCCGGCTGAAGTCCGCGTGGTCGGACTCGGTGGGCTGGTACGTCGGCGGCGCACCCATCGAGGTGCCCGCGGCCCGGAACCTGGAGACCGCGCTCGACACGGTCCGCGCCGAACTGCGGGCCAACCGGTCCCTGGCCCGCATCCCGCTCGCCCGCGTACTGCGGCTGCTCGGCGCGGACTTCAGGCCGACCTCGCCCGACATGTACTCGATCATCTCGTACGTGGACGCCCGTCTCATCCCCGGCGCGGCCGACTGGGCCGAGCAGAAGGCGTACGGGCTGCTCCGGGTCTCGTACGGCGACCAGGTGTGCGCCTGGGTCAACCGGCTGCACGAGGGACTGTGGTTCGCCTGCCGCTACCCGGACACCGACATCGCCTACAAGAACGTGCGGCGCTACGTCGAGCGGCTGCGGGACCTGATCCTGTCCGTGCCCGCGACCGACCGCCCGCGGCCCGCGGAGCTGGCGCTCTCCTGACCCAACTCCCCCTCCCCATAAGGTGATTATGTGTTGCTATGTCACCCTGGGGATGGATGTCCGTTGTGGAACCCCTTGTCCCGCTACTGCTAGTGTTTATGCAATCACGCTAGGCAACCAATTCGCTGTATGAGCAAAGGACCGAGGGTTCCATGCGCAAGCTTCAGCAGGTCGTGATCGCAGCAGTGGCGGCAGCCGGCGGTCTGTCCGCCGTCGCCGCCGCCCCCGCCGTGGCCGAGTCCTACGACAGTGGGCCGCAGGTGTCCAACCACTACCGCCCCTACCAGGAGTGCAGCCCGCAGACGGTGTCCGAGAATGACGTCCCGATCGGTGTGCTCGGCCTCGCCGACACCCTCGACACCACCTGCGGCCAGTACAACCAGGCCTTCGGCGGCTGAGTTCGGCGGGTGTCCTCACGACAGGAAGCGCATCACATGTTCAGCGGGAAGATCAGCGCGAAGAAGATCGCGGCCGTCTCGGGGCTCGTCGGCGGCCTCGCCGTGGCCTGTGCCGGCCTCGCCCCGGCGTACGCCGCGGCGGGTCCGGGGAAGTGCACCGACGACCTGATGGGCAACCTCACCTGCACCCAGCGGATCAAGGGCGAGGTTCCCGAGGGCGGATCCATTCCGCACCAGGAGACCTGCAAGCCGGTGCAGCCCGTGCAGTTGCCCGCGGTCCTGGGCCAGGGGACGGAGCGGCTCGGGCCCGAGGTGACCTGTTCCCCCGGAACCGTCGGGGTGGCGCCCGTGGAGAAGGGTGACGAGCCGGAGTCGCCCGCCGACCCGTTCGGTGTCATGGGCCGGATCCTTCCGGTCGGCGGCCGGTAGCGCCTATACGGCAGACGGGGCTGATGCGCAACATGGCGGGCGTAGATCCCCGGTTGGCTACGGACGGTGTGTATATGCTCACATTAAGTAGTCGAGCCGGGCGCTATCGCCTGGACCAGAAAGGGTCAATCATGCGTAAGTTTCAGCGCGTCGCACTCGTAGCGGCGACGGTTGCGGGGCTCTCCTTCCTCGGTGCCGGGGTCAGCTCCGCCGCCGGTGGCGAGGACGCGCCTCCGCAGATCACCGCCGTGGCCAACTCGACGGCCAACGCCCTGGCCGTCGGTGGCGGTTACTACGCCACTCCGCAGGCCCAGCCGCAGGCGCAGCCCGAGGCGCAGCCCGAGGCTCAGCCGCAGGAGCAGGGGAACTCCGGCCCCGAGCAGGGCGGTTACGACCAGAACCAGGGTGGCGAGTAAAAACGCACCCCGCACGAACTCGGTATCCCGCGTCGGCGCCGCTTCGGTCCGCTCGCCGGTGTGCTGAGTGACAACCATGGCGAAGGCAGCCCGGACGCACCCCGACTCCGTCGAGGTATGCGTCCGGGCTGCTTTGCGTCGCCCTTCGCAGAGGAAGACAACTCATGTTCACTGCACGGAAGATCGCCACCGTCTCGGGGCTCGTCGGGAGTCTCGCCGCGCTCTGTGTCGGCGCCGGGCACGCCTACGCGGACCCGGCCCCGGGCGACTGCAGGACCACCGCCCAGGGCGGCACCGTCTGTGTGCACAAGAGCGAGACGCGTATCGACAAGAACGGTACGCATGTCCTCAAGCAGGCGCAGGACTGCTCGACCTCGGACCGTCCGCGCGTGGTGTTCCCGGACGACCAGCTGGTGGGTGAGGGATCCCACGGCGTCGGAGAGGTCGTGGACTGCTCCAACAAGGCCGAGCTGCCCAAGGGCTTCAAGAGGCCGCACGTCGAGTTCTGAGGGCCGCGAAAACGAAAGTCCCCGGTTTCCCGGCCATCGGCCGGGAAACCGGGGACTTTCGTTCTGCCCTACTTGCCGAACGCGCTGTTGCTGCAGCCCATGCTCGAACCCAGGGACGACTGCTGCGCACCCGAGTTGCCCTCGCCGTTCAGCAGGTTGCCGCCCAGGCCGTTGAGGATGCCGACCTCGCCGAGGATGTCGAGGTTCAGGTCGTGCGACTTACAGCTGCTGCTCTGCTGGATGTTGAATTCGTCGCCCTTCTTGCCCCAGCCCTGGTCGGCGTGGGCGGCGCCGGCGCCGAGGAGCCCGAAGCTCCCGAAAGCGGTGACGAGAACGGCGGCGGTGCGGAGCTTGTGCATGTCATCTCCGATGAGCGAGGTGGATGTGATCTGCGGGAAATCGCGATCTGTGTCATAAAGGCTGATACGAAATACCCGAGATAACCGCGCGACGCGCCGAGTGCCCCTGTATTTCGCTGCATTGCTGACCCGTCGACACACACGAATGGTCCCGGCGCCGGGCGCCGGGACCATTCAGTGCTGCTGTTGCCGGCCTCAGAAGGCGCTGTTGTTGCAGCCCATCGTCGAACCGAGGTTGGTGGCCTGGGCGCCCGGGTTGCCCTCACCGTTCAGGGCGCTGCCCAGCAGGCCGTTGAGCAGGCCGACCTCGCCGAGGACGTCGAGGTTCAGGTCGTGCGACTTGCAGTGCGAGCTCTGGGTGATGTTGAACTTGTCGCCGTGCCCGTGGCCCTCGCCGCCGGCGTAAGCCGTGCCGCTGACCAGGCCGATGCTGCTGAGGGCGGCGACCAGGACGGCAGCGTTGCGAAGCTTGCGCATGTCATCTCCGTGGAGTGGGGGGTTGCGATCTGTGGAAGATCGACTTTTTACAATTACGGGAGATTAGTACCTAATAGGGCAAATCTGGCAACGACGCGCTGTTCTCTGCGATACACGGCAGAAACACCCGAAGGGTCGAACGCCCGTCAGCCCTGGTACTGCGCGCTGGCAAGGGCGTTCGACTGGCTGTTGGCCTGCGTGCAGTCGACGCCACGGGTCTGCGAGGCGGCGAGCAGGGCGACCGGGACGTTCGCGTCGAGCAGGGACTGCGGGCTGCACTCCTGGTACGGACGGAACAGGTTGTTCTGCTCCACCGGCCCGCCCTGCGCCTGTTGCGGGGCCTGGGGTGAGATCTGGGGGCTGATCTGCGGGTTCAGCTGGGGGTTGAGCTGCGGGGCGACCTCTGTGCCGCGCTGCGGGGCCTGTTGCTGGGCCGGCGTGCCGTACGTCTGCGCGGTCGCCTGGGCGGAGGTGGCCGCGGCGGCCTGGGCGTCCGGCTGCGACAGGGGAGTCGGTCCGGTCCCGTAGGAGACGGGGGCGGCGGAGCTGGGGGCGGCACCGACAGCGGTCAGACCGCCGGCTGCTGCGACGATGAGCGCGACTTGCCGAAACTTGCGCATGAAATCCTCGGCTCTTCATTTGATCTGTGCACGGAACCTGATGAAATGACTGATGCGGCAGCGCGGTTATCGCCTTGCCGCCGCGCCGGGCGGCTGGGATGCCCCTTCGCCCTCACCCCGTGGGGAACGAGAGGCAGGTGGACCCGGATACGGGCGCGCTGTCGTGTCACCCGTTTGCCGAAAGGCATATGAGCGGCAACGTCCGTATCGGTGACGGCAATTGGGTGACGCGCTCCTGAATTCCCGTGACCATCGCCCGGCATTCCTCGTTCCGGTGGGGAGAGGGCAGCGGCCGAGGACCTGACGAGAACGAGGCGAATCGCCGCCGGCTCCGATGCGAAGTTCGCGTGCTGTCCCGGGAGTACCGCTGCTGAAAGTGCAGTGTCATTACCGCACCGTCCGCACGCGCGACCGCACCGAACGCAATGGACTTTCTCATCTCCAGGTATCGAAGGGCCGAGGGTTTCATGCGCAAGCTTCACAAGGCCGCGCTCGTTCTGGCGGCGGCCGGCGGACTGTCCGCCATCGGCGCGGGCGTCAGCTATGCCGACGCTCCCGTCGGATACGGCGGTCCGGCTCCGGCGCCGGCTCCGGACCAGCCGTATCCCCAGGCCCCGCCCCCGGCCCCCGCTCCGCCGCAGGCCCCCTACGCGGCCGGCCAGACCCAGGGCTCGGCCCAGGCGACCGTCCCCGCCTACCCGCAGCAGCAGGCCGCGCCGCCGCCGCAGTACCAGCAGCAGGCGCCGCCGCCCCCGCAGTACCAGCAGGCCCCGCCGCCCCAGCAGTACCCCCAGCAGCAGACCGGTTACGCCGCCGCCTCGGCCTCGTCGCAGGGCTCGGCCCAGGCCACCGCCGCCCCCGCGTACCCGCAGCAGCAGTACGCCCCGGCGCCGCAGTACCAGCAGGCCCCGCCGCCCCAGCAGTACGCCCAGCCGCAGGCCGCCCCCGTCTACCCGCAGCAGCAGTACGCGCCGGCGCCGCAGTACCCCCAGCCCCAGCCGCAGCCCGCCCCGCCGCAGGTCGTACCGCAGGTCATGCCCCAGGTCATGCCGCAGGTCGCCCCGCAGCTGGCCGTTCCCCAGGGCTACGCCCCGGAGGGCCCGACGCGCGTCACCCCGCAGGTGAACCCGCAGGTGAACCCGCAGGTGAACCCGCTCATCAACCCCGTGCTCGGAGCGCCGGGCGTGCCCGGACTCGCACCGGTCGGACTCGGCCAGGTCGCGGCGCCTCCCGTCGGCCAACTGGGGCTTCCCCGCCTCGGCTGACGCCCTCCCGACACCGTCCGTACCTTTCATCGACCCGTAGCGGATCCCCGTCCGCTCGACCAACGGAGAACCCATGCGCAAGCTCCACAAGGCGGTCCTCGTGGGCGCCGTCCTCGGCAGCGTCTGCTCGTTCGGCGGCGGCGCCGCCTTCGCACACGGTGAGCCGGGCCACGACATCGACGTCACGCAGGGCACCGAGTGCCGCTCCCACGACATGAACATCGAGGTGCTCGGCAGCGTCGGCGCCCTCACCGGCCTGGCGGGCAACCTGCTGAACGGCGAGGGGAACCCGGGCGCGCAGCAGAGCCACCTCGGTTCGGACATGGGCTGCAACAACCAGGCGCTCTGACCTGGCAGTCCGCCTCTCTCCTCCCCTCTCTTCTCCCCAGTGATCTCCCCAACGTTTCACCGAGTCCGGGTGACTGCCCGCGACGCGTCCGGAAAGGCAGGTACCCCATGAAGCGGGTTACCCGGAACAGTGTGATCGCCATGGCCGTCGCCTCTGGCGCGATGGCGGTCGCGGGGACGGCGCACGCCGACTCCGCGGCGGAGGGCACCGCGAGCGGCTCGCCCGGAGTGGCGTCCGGCAACACCATCCAGTTGCCGGTGGACATCCCGGTGAACGTCTGCGGGAACACCGTGGACGTGGTCGGGCTGCTGAACCCCGCGATGGGCAACAAGTGCTCCAACGAGGGGCACAAGGCACCGGGCAAGGCGGGCTCCAGCACGTCGGGCCGGTCCACGGCCGACGGAACCGCCCACGACTCGCCGGGAATCCTCTCCGGCGACCTCGTCCAGATCCCGGTCCACGTGCCCGTGAACCTCAGCGGCAACAGCGCGAACCTGGTGGGCGTCCTCAACCCCGTCTTCGGCAACGAGTCGAGCAACGGCTCGGACAAGCCCGACGCGCCGGCACCGTCCACTCCGGCCACACCGTCGACGCCGCGGGTGCACCACGAGCCGCAGCACCCGGTCAAGACGCACCCGAGGACCACCGTCGTGCGCCAGCGGACGACCGGCACGCTCGCCCACACCGGCGCGGCCAGCCCCTGGGCACCGGCCGCCGTGAGCCTGGCCTCCCTGGCGGCCGGCGCGGTGCTCTACCGGCGCTTCCGCCCCGGGACGGGCAGCTCGTACGTCTGACCGGAACCGCGCCCCGCACGGGGCGCCGCGGGTGGCCCCGAGTTCGCCGAGTCCGGCGGGCGCGGGGCCCTCGCCGTCCACGCGGGCGCACATGCGCAGCGGGCCCTCGACGGCCCGGTCCGGATCACCCGTGCTGTCCCGGCGTGTAGTGCCCGGGGACCATGCGGGTCGTCACGGCGAACCGGTTCCAGGAGTTGATCACGATGATCGACGCGATCAGCTGCGTCAGCTGCACCTCGTCGAAGTGCTTCGCGGCCCGCTCGTAGACCTCGTCGGGCACGAAGCCGTCGGTGAGCACCGTGACGGCCTCGGTCAGCTCGATCGCCGCGAGTTCCTGCTCGGTGTAGAAGTGCTTCGACTCCTCCCACGCGCTGAGCTGGACGATCCGCGCGATGCTCTCGCCCGCCGCGAGCGCGTCCTTGGTGTGCATGTCGAGGCAGTACGCGCAGTGGTTGAGCTGCGAGGCGCGGATCTTCACCAGCTCGAACAGCTTGGCGTCCAGGCCCTTACGGGCGGCCCCGTCCAGACGGACCATCGCCTTGTAGACGTCGGGCGCGTGCTGTGCCCAGGCGAGGCGGGGGGTGTGCTCGGGGGCGTACTCGGCGCTTTCCTGATTGCTCATGGTGCCGACACTAGGTGCCAGGCAGCCCAGGGGTATGGTCCATTTCCATGGAGAAAGCATGGGCCACTCCGCCGGCCCGGCCCGCTTCGGCCGCCCGGACCACGCGGGCCGCCCTGGGTATCGACCTGCACCTGGAGCCGGCCGCCGGTCCGGGCCTGCGCCGGGGCCTGACCGACGCGCTGCGCGAGGCCGTGCGCAGCGGCCGGCTGCTCCCCGGCACCCGGCTGCCCTCCTCCCGCTCCCTCGCCGCCGACCTGGCCATCGCCCGCAACACCGTCGCCGACGCCTACGCCGACCTCGTCGCCGAGGGCTGGCTCACCGCCCGGCAGGGCTCCGGCACCCGGGTCGCGACGGGCGTGGCACCGGCACGGCAGCCGGAGCCCCCCGCGGGAACGGCCGCCCACCTGCCCGCCTACGACCTGCGCGCCGGGTTCCCCGACGTCTCCGCGTTCCCGCGCACCGAGTGGCTGAAGGCCGCCCGCCGCGCCCTCACCGCCGCCCCCAACGAGGCCTTCGGCTACGGCGATCCACGCGGCCGCGTGGAACTGCGCACCGCGCTCGCCGCCTACCTCGCCCGCGCCCGGGGTGTGCGCGCCGACCCCGAACGGATCGTGATCTGCGCCGGGTTCTCGCACGGCCTGAGCCTGCTCGGCCGGCTGCTGCGGGCCCGCGGGGCGGACACGGTCGCCGTGGAGTCGTACGGCCTCGACGAGCACTGGCAGCTGCTCACGGCGGCCGGCCTCCGCCAGGTCCCGCTGCCGTTCGACGAACTCGGCACGGACACCCGGGAACTGGACCGGGGACCGGCGGCCGTGCTGCTGACCCCCTCCCACCAGTTCCCGATGGGCGTACCGCTGCACCACGACCGGCGGGCCGCCGTCGTGGACTGGGCGCGGCGCACCGGCGGCCTGGTCCTGGAGGACGACTACGACGGCGAGTTCCGCTACGACCGCCGGCCCGTCGGCGCCCTCCAGGGACTCGCCCCCGACGAGGTGGTCTACCTGGGCACCGCCAGCAAGTCCCTGGCGCCCGGACTGCGGCTGGCCTGGATGGTGCTGCCCCCGGCGGTGGCCGGGCAGGTGGCGGCGGTCAAGGGCGGCGCGGACACCTGCGGGGCACCGGACCAGCTGACCCTGGCCGAGTTCATCACCTCCGGGGGCTACGACCGGCACGTCCGCGCCGCCCGCTCCCGCTACCGGCGGCGCCGGGACGCCCTGGTCCGGGCCCTCGCCGAGCGCGCCCCGGCGATCCGGGTCACCGGCATCGCGGCGGGCCTGCACGCCGTGCTGCTGCTGCCGCCCGGCACCGGGCGCCGGGTGGTCCGGGCCGCCGCCGAACGCGGCCTCGCCGTCGAGGGACTCGTCCCGCGCCACCGCCATCCCGGGGCCGCCGCCGAGGCCCCGGACGCCCTCGTCCTCGGCTACGGCACCCCGCCCGACCACGCCTGGTCGGGCGCGCTGGACATCCTGTGCACGGTGCTGTCCGACCCGGCTGTGACCGGCGTCGCCTGAATTCCCGGACAACGGCCTCCGTAATTGAATTACGGAGGCTAGAGTCTCCCCCATGAGCAATGGCGATCAGATTTCCCGTGTGGCCCTCAAGAAAATCACCCCGGACGTCTCCTCGGCGATGGGTTCCCTGCATGCCGCCGCGGTCACCGCGGCCCAGGAGGCCAAGGTCGAACCGGAAATACTCGAACTGGTCAGAATCCGTGCCTCCCAGCTGAACGGCTGCGCGTTCTGCCTCGACATGCACACGAAGGACGCTCGTGCGCAGGGCGAGACCGAGCAGCGGATCTACGCGCTGGACGCGTGGCGGGAGACGCCGTTCTACAGTGAACGGGAGCGGGCCGCACTGGCGTTGACCGAGGCCGTGACGTTCGTCGCGGACGGCCACGTGCCGGACGCGGTGTACGCGGAGGCCGCCGGGGTCTTCGACGAGGCGCAGGTCGCGGCGCTCGTGTGGGCGGCGACCGTCATCAACGCGTACAACCGGATCGCTATTGCGACGCGGATGGTTCCCGGGGCTTATCAGCCCAAATAGAAACGCGATTTCCGGCCCGGTGGATTATCGCCGGGCCGGTTTTTTTGTGTATTTCGGCCGCAGGCCGGCGGGGGCTGGTCGCGCAGTTCCTCCCCCAGCCTTCGGCCGGGGGTACCCCCAGCGCCCCTGAAGGGGCGCTGTTCAGTCGCGTGTTTCCAGCTGCTCCGGTATCTCCTCGTCGAGCCACTTCCGCCATTCCGGTGCCCGTGTTGCCGTGCCGGCCTTGGTCGGTCCTCCCACCCACCGTGTCACCGGTCTGATTCCGTGCAGGGCGTTGACCAGCCACACCTCGCGGGCCGCCAGCTCGGTGAGGGTGCGTTCGCGGTGGGCGGTGCGGATGCCGGTGTGCTCGGCGCGCTCCCGGATCAGGGCGAGGGTCACGCCGGGGAGTACCGGGAGGCGGGGCGATGGCAGGCAGAGGGTGTCGTCCTCCCACCACAGGACGCTGGTGGTGGCCGCCTCCAGGACCACCCCGGACGGGGTCACCAGCACCGCCTCCTGAGCCCCCGCCTCGGCCGCGCGGGCGCGGAGGCGGGCCAGGGCGTCGAGGTCGGGGCCCTTGCGGCGGGGCACGGTGCGCGGGTCCGGCTGGCCGGTCGCCCAGACCTCGACCGTGGTGCCGAGCGGCGGGGCGGGCCGCAGCCGCAGCCGTACGTGGTGGAGGGTGAGTTCGACGCGGGGGAACCAGGCGCCGGCGCGGGGCAGCGCGGCCGTCATGGCCCGCCAGAACTCCAGCAGCCGGTACTCCGGCGGCCCGCCGCACTCGCCGCAGGACCGCACGAAGCGGTCCCGGTGCCGGTCGAGGCCGCGCACCCGGCCGTCCCGCACCAGCCAGGAGTCCGCGACCAGCAGCGGCTCACCGGGTCCGGGGTCCTCGACGGGCCGCAGCCCCGCGGCCGGTGACCACGCGAACACGCCTTCCGCCACCGCCGGTCGTGTCATGACTCCTCCTTCGCCGCCCTCAGTATTTCCGGCCCGACAGCGCCGCCGCCCCGCCCCGCGGCCCGTACGGGGCGTGCTCCAGCCAGGAGCCGCAGGACGGCAGGACCGGCGCCAGCGCCGCCGCCGCGCGCTGCCGCAGCCGGACGGTCCGGCGCCGGGGCCGCAGCTGGTCCAGGGCGGCCCCGGCCGCCTCGCTGTTGAACAGCGCGGCGGCCCGCCGTACCACCGCGAAGTCCGCCACCGTGCCGTTCGCGACGGCCTCCGCCGCGGCCGCCGCGTCGGCGATCCCGCTGTTCATGCCCCGCGCCCCGAACGGCGGGAAGAGGTGTGCGGCCTCCCCGGCGAGCAGCACCCGCCGGTGCGGGTCGGTGAAGGAGGCCGCGACCTTGCGCAGGAAGCGGTACGTCGACACCCACAGGATCCGGTCCGCGTAGCCCTCGCCGACCACCCCGGGCAGCCAGCGGCGGACGGCCTCCTCGGTGCCGTACTCCTCCGCCCGGTCGTGGGCGTGGCACTGGAGGTCCACCTGGAAGCCCCCGGTGAAGGGCACCCGCATCACGCTGCGGCCGCCGACGCCGGGGTGCTCGTAGTGGAAGACCCGTTCCAGGGGCAGTTCGGCGCCCGGCCGGTCCGCGACGTCGACGACCACGTGGAAGCCCTCGCCGTGCGTGCCCTCCATGGGAATGCCGAGCCCGGCCCGCACGGCGGAGCGCGCGCCGTCCGCCGCGATCGCGTGGCCGCACGTCAGCTCCCGGCCGTCGGCGCAGCTCAGCGACACGTCCGAGGCGGTGGTGCGGACGCCGATCACGCGCGCGTTCCACGCGAACTCCACGCCCGCCGCCGCGCACGCGTCCCGCAGGAACCGTTCGGTGTCCACCTGGCGCAGGCTGGTGAAGGGCGGCCGTCCGGAGGGGGGCGGGAAGGTGCGGGAGTACACCTCCCGCCCCCGGTACAGGGTGCGCCTGGTGTGCCAGGTCCGGCCGTACGAGGTGATCTCCCCGGCCAGCCCCGGCCGCATCGCGTCGAGCAGCGCGAGGGTCTCGCGGTGGACGAACAGGGCGCGGCTGCCCGGCCGTTCACGGTCCTCGGGGTCGGCTTCGAGGAGCAGCACCGGCAGCCCGTGCGCGCGCAGCGCAAGCGCCGCCGACAGGCCCACAGGACCGGCACCGACCACGACGGCCGGGGTCACGTGCGCGCCCCCTCCGCCAGCATGCGGGTGATCTCCACCCGCTTCACCTTCCAGGTCGCCGTCATCGGCAGTTCCTCGAACCGCCACTGCCGCGGCTCCGCCATCGCCGGCAGGTCGGCGGTCGCCGCCCGCCACCGCTCGGGGTCCAGCGGCCGTTCCCCGCGCACGCACACCACCGGCACCGGCTCCCTCTCCGCGCCCGGCACGATGACCACCTCACGCAGTTCCTCCAGCCGGTCCATCAGGGTGTCCTCCACCTCCAGGTTGCTGCGCACGGAGTCGATCCGGTCGATCTCCCGGTCGGTCAGGTACAGCGCGCCCAGCCGGTTCCGGTAGCCCATGTCGCCCATCTGCCACCACTCGCCGTCCAGTTGGCGCTCGTACTGCTCACGGGCGCCGAGGTAGGTGAGGATGCGGCCCCGGGTACGGGCCTCGATCCGGCCGGGGGTGCCGGGCGCGGCGGGCCGCCCGTCGGGGCCGGTGACGCGGACGCTGGTGAAGCCCGGGATCCCGATCCCGACCCGGCGCCCGTCGGCGCGGGACACGCTCCGGCGGGTGAACCACTGGAAGGCGACCGGACCGGTCTCGCTCTGCCCGTACAGCTGGAGCAGCCACGGGCTGCGCCGCTTCGAGGCGTCGAGCAGCCGCCGTACCGTGCGCGGGTGGATGGCGTCGAAGGTCGAGCCGTACGACTTCACGCGGGAGAGCGGGGCGCCGGGCGCGTCCGCCAGTTCCTCCCACAGGACGAAGGTGTTGGGGTGGGTCTCGACGATGCCGGGCCGGTGCCGGGCCAGCATCGGGCCGACCTTCGCCGGGTCCGGGTCGGTGATCAGCAGCAGCGGGCTGCCGTAGTGCAGCAGGACGCCGAGCAGGTGGTAGAAGCGGGAGTGCACGAAGGACATGTGCAGGGCCGCGACCTCGCCGCGGGTGGGCCAGCCCATCGCCTGCTGCGGGACCAGTCGGTTCCACATGGTCTGCGGGCAGTGCACGGCGAGCTTGGGGACGCCGGTGGTGCCGGAGCTGTGGGTGATCAGGGCGGGTTCGCGCGGGTGCAGCCGGATCGGCGGCGGGACCTTCGCGCCGGTGTGCTCCGCCAGCGACACCACACCGGGCACGCTGTCGACGGTGAGGGTCTGCCGGACCAGGCCCGTGACCTCCAGGCCGGCCAGTTTCGCCGCGTCCGTGACCAGCCACGGCTGCCGGAGCCGGGCGAGCAGCCTGCCGACCGTCTCGCCGGACAGCGCGGGGGAGAGCAGCACGGGCACCGCGCCGATCCGGGAGACCGCGCAGGTCAGCAGCACGATGTCGACGTTGTCGGTCTTGTGCACGACGACCTGCTCGGCCGGTCGTACCCCGGCCGCCCACAGCCGTGCCGACAACTCCTCGACGGCGTCGGCCAGTTCCGGGTAGCTCAGCCGGACGCCGAGGTCCGGATGGGTGTCCAGGGGCCGGTCCAGGGTGACGAACACCCCGCCGTGCCGGTCGGCGGCCCGCCGGAACAGCGGGCCGAGGTAGAAGCCGCGGTCGCCGATCAGGGACTCCTGCATGGAGACGGTCCTCTCAGTCATGGTCACCACGCGCCCCGGCGGACCAGGTGGCGGCGGAGCTTCCCCGACGACGTGCGGGGCAAGGAAGGCAGCAGGCTGACGCTGCGCGGGACCTTGAAGGCGGCCAGCCGCTGCCGGGCCAGCGCCAGCAGTTCGTCCGGGAGCCCGTCCGGCGCCGGGGTGGCGGCGGGGACCACGAAGGCGCGCAGCCGTCCCGTGCCGGTCCCGTCCGGTACGGCGGCCACCGCGACCTCGCGCACCCCGGGATGGGTGCGCAGCACGGCCTCCACCTCCAGCGGGGAGACGGTGATCCCGCCGACCATCTCCATGTCGTCGGCGCGGCCCAGGTGCCGGTAGGCGCCGTCGGGTTCGCGGACCGCCCGGTCGTGGGTGGCCAGCCAGCCGTCCACGAGGGTGCGCGCGGTGTCCTCGGGCCGGTTCAGGTAGCCGGGCGTCACCGTCGGTCCGCGCACCCACAGCTCGCCCTCGTGGCCGTCCGGCACCGGGTGCCCGTCGCGGTCGCGCAGCTCCACCTCGAAGCCGGGGACGGGACGCCCGACGGTGCCGGGGTGGTTGTGGCCGAGGCCGTTGGCGCAGAAGGCGTGCCCGGCCTCGGTGGAGCCGATCTGCTCCAGGACCGGCGCGCCCAGCAGCTCCGTGACCCGGTCGCCGAGCCCGGCCGGCAGCCCCTCGCCGGCCGACACGGCGGCCCGTACCGAGGTGAAGCAGGCCTGGTGCCCGGTGCCCCGGTCGGCGACCAGCGCCGCGTACGCGGACGGCACCGAGTACAGCAGGGTCACCCGGTGCCGGGCGATCAGTTCGTCCACGGCGGCCGGGTTCGGACGCCGGTCTGCGAGGACGGCGCTGGACCCCGAGAAGAGCGGGAAGACGAAGGCGTTGCCGAAGCCGTACGCGAAGTACAGCCCGGACACCGACAGGGTCACGTCGGCCTCGGTGATCCCGAGCAGCCGCCGCCCGATCAGGTCGTGGTACGCGGCGGGGTGGGCGTGGGTGTGGACGACGCCCTTGGGTCTGCCCGTCGTCCCGGACGTGTACTGGACGTACAGCGGGCTGTCCGCGTCCACCGGGTGGGCGGGGGCCGGTGCGGCGGCGGGGGCGAGCGCGAGCAGCTGGTCGGCGCCGAGGCGGACCCGTCTGGCGAACCGGTCCTCGAGACCGGGGCCCGTCAGGCACAGCACCGCCTCCGTGTCGGCGGCCATGAACGCGTGGTCGGCGGTGGGGAGTTCCGGGTTGACCGGGACGGCCACCGCGCCGAGCCGGGCGAGGGCGAGGAAGGCCACCACCCAGGCGATCCCGTCGGGCAGCGCGAGCACCACCCGGTCGCCGGGGCCGACGCCGTGCCCGGCGAGGACCGTCGCGGTGCGCGCCCCGAGGTCGTGCACCTCGCCGTGAGTCCAGGTGCGATGGCCCTGGTGGAAGGCGGGACGGTCGTGCCACCCCTGTCGCTCGGCGAGTTCGGTGAGCCGGGCGGCGAGGTTGGCGGTCGCCGTGACGGCGGGGGCCGGGGTCATCGGGCGGCCTCCTCGACGGCGTCCGCCGCGGCCGGCGCCGTGTGCTCCCGCAGCGCCCGCATCTGCGCGGCCGTCTTCAGCAGCATCTCGTCGTACTCGGCGGCCGGGTCGGAGTCCAGGACGATCGCCCCGCCCGCGCCCAGCTGCATCCGGCCGCCCGTCATCACGGCCGTCCGGATGACGATGTTCAGGTCCGCGCCGCCGCTGCACCCGAGGTAGCCGAGCGCCCCCGCGTACACGCCCCGGGCCTCGGTCTCCAGGCCGTCGATGATCTCCATCGTGCGCAGCTTCGGGGCGCCGGTCATCGAACCGCCCGGGAAGCAGGCGCGCACGCAGTCCACGGCGTCCGTCCCGGCCTTCAACCGCCCGGTCACCGTCGACACCAGCTGGTGCACGGTCGCGTACGACTCGGTGGCCATGAGGCGCGGGACCCGGACGGTGCCGGTACGGCAGACCTTGCCCAGGTCGTTGCGGAGCAGGTCGACGATCATCAGGTTCTCGGCGCGGGTCTTGGCGTCCGCCGCCAGCGCGTCCCGCAGCCGTGCGTCCTCGAACGGGGTCGCCCCGCGCGGCGCGGTCCCCTTGATGGGCCTGGCCTCGGCCACCCCGTCCCGGGTGATCCGCAGGAACCGCTCCGGCGAGGAACCCGCCACGTCCAGGTCGCCGAAGCGCAGGAAGGCCGCGTACGGCGCCGGGTTGACGCGGCGCAGCTCCCGGTAGAAGGCGTACGGGTCGGGCGGGGCGGGCAGCCGGGCCGCGTCGGTCAGGCAGATCTCGTAGCTGGTGCCGGCCCGCAACTCCCGTTGGCAGGCCCCGATGTCGGCGAGGTAGGCGGCCCGGTCGCGCACCAGCCAGGGCTCGGCGGCCGCCAGGTCCGGTTCCGGGGCGGCGGGCGGCGCCGGCCGGGGCACGGCCGGGGCCAGGAAGCTGAGCTGGGCCAGCGTGTCCGTCAGCCACTCGTCGGCGGCCCGCGCCGCCTGCGGGGAGTTCTCCGCCAGGCAGACCGCGTAGGTGACGTCCGCCTCGTGGTCCACGGCGATCAGCCGGTCCGCGAACAGCCAGCAGGCGTCCGGGGTGTCGGCCCGGTGCCGGTTCGGGGAGCCGCAGTCGGCCTTGGTCTCGTAGCCGAAGTAGCCGACATAGCCGCCGGTGAAGTCGAAGGGCAGCCCGCCGGCGTCCACCCGGCGGCTGCTCAACTGCCGCTTCAGGTAGTCGAAGACGCTCGCGGACACCTTGCGCGGCGGCCGTCCGGCCCGCTCGACCTCGCATCGGCCGGCCGTGACGTCGTACCGCACGAACTCGGCGAGCGGGCCGCTGTCGTCGCCCAGGAAGGAGAAGCGCGAGCGGCCCTCCTCGACGAGCGAGCTGTCCAGCCAGAACGCGCGCGGCGAGGCGGCGAAGAGGCGGGTGAAGGCGGCCTCCGTGTCGACGGCGCCGGCGATCTGCCGGGTGTGCAGGCGGTACGCGGGCACGCCGGCCTGGCGGGGGCGGGGGACGGCCGCGCTCGCCGGGGGCCTCGGCCGGGGGATCGCGGCCTCGGCCGGCGGGACGGCGGTGTTCTTGGTGCGCGCTCTGCGGGCCCGGCGGGCGGTGAGGTTGCGGAAGTTCACCAGCATGCGGTGGCCGTACTCGGTGAGCACCGACTCGGGGTGGAACTGCACGCCCCACAGCGGCCGTTCGCGGTGGCGCAGCCCCATCAGGACGCCGTCCTCGGCCCAGGCGGTGGCCTCCAGCGTGGCGGGCAGCGGCTCGTGCACCGCGAGGGAGTGGTAGCGGACGGCGGTGAAGTCCTGGGTCAGCCCCTCGAAGAGGTCCCGCCCGTCGTGCCGCACCCGGGTCAGGTGTCCGTGCCGCGGCTGCGGGGCGGGTGCCACCCGGGCCCGCTCCCCGAGCGCGATGCCCTGGTGGCCCAGGCACACGCCGAGCACGGGGACCGCGGCCTCGGCGATCACCCGGGCGCTGACGCCGAAGTCACGGCCGTCGCCCGGATGCCCGGGGCCCGGCGAGACCACCACGTTGTCGAACTCCGCGAGAGCGGGCGGTGCCGGCTCGTCATTGCGGATCACCACCGGTTCCTCGCCGTTGACCTCGGCGATCAGCTGGAACAGGTTGTAGGTGTACGAGTCGTAATTGTCGATGAGCAGGGTCTTCACCCGCCCACCTCCCTCGGGTCGTTCCCGGGCCTATGCGGCCCGTCGTTTGTGCCGCCCGCGCAGCGCCTGGAGCGGGGGATACAGCCATTTCTTGAAGAAACGCTGAAGCCGCGGCATGAGAATCCACGTGACAAGCGCTGTCACGCAGAGGCAGAGCAGCAGAGTGCGAATGAGCGGATTGAGGCCGCCGAGATGCGGAATCACGATGATGTTGAAGAGCAGGACCGGCGGAAACACCGCGCTCATGTTGATGAACCACAGTTTCCATTTCGCCGGAGGGGTGGGCGTCGGTGGCACGGGCGGCGGCCCGGCCAGCGAGTCGAACCACTCCTTCGACCCGCGTACGCTACGGCGCCCGGTGGGCCGGGCGATGCCGTCCGCGCGGGACTCCCACTCGCTCCGGTCTGGGGAGTTCTCCCAGGCCAGCGCCGAGTCCTCGGTGGCAAAGCGATACACGACATGCCATTCCGTCTCCTGGTCGACTAGGACGCCGCCGCCGAGGAACCCCGGCCGGCGGGCGCTCGCGCCCAGCATGGCCCACCCCCACGAGTGGAAGTCGGCCTCGCGACCCGGCATCACGTGATAGGCCACGGTGACGGTGACGGGATTACTGGTCACGGTGTCCTTTACGGAATGGACACAACTCGCGTTCAAAGATTCAACGAGTTTTTTTGATGTCCGGATCGTGTCTCTTTATAGCGCTTTCTATGTGCTTGCCGTGGTCTGCCGCCCGCTACTTCTGGTAACTCGCCCGTAATTCAGGAAAGTGCTTGCCCGGCCGTCCTCCGGCATTGCACGATCGCCGTCCCAGAACCAAGGAGGCCGCCATGTCGAGGTACGTCTGGAATTTGACCGAAGAGGGTCGACAGGCAATCGATCAGGCGCGATCCGTGATCGAACCGGCGCGCAAGGAAGTGACCGCGCACCCGCTTTACCAGCGAATATCGGACCGGGAACGCCTGGCCACGTTCATGGCCCACCACGTGTTCGCCGTCTGGGACTTCATGTCCCTGCTCAAGTCGCTCCAGCAGGAGCTGACCTGCATCGACGTCCCCTGGGTGCCCCGCGGCTCCGCGGTGGCCCGCAGGCTCGTCAACGACATCGTGCTGGTCGAGGAGAGCGACGCCCTGAACGGCGGCTTCACCAGCCACTTCGAGCTCTACCGCGCCGCCATGACGGAGGCGGACGCCGACACCGCCCCCGTCGACACCTTCGTCGCGCTCCTCGCCGAGGGCCACGACGTGCCGGCGGCGCTGCGGGTGGCCCAGGTGCCCGCGCCGGCCGCCGAGTTCGTGCGCACCACCTTCGGCATCATCGCCGACCGCCCGCTGCACTGCCGGGCCGCCGCCTTCGCCTTCTCCCGCGAGGACCTGATCCCGGACATGTTCGACCAGGTCGTCAAGGAGGAGGGCACCGGCCGCTTCCCGCTCTTCCGGGACTACCTCGCCCGGCACATCGAGGTCGACGGCGAGGAGCACACCCCCATGGCCCTCCAGATGGTCGCCGACCTGTGCGGCACGGACGACGCCCGCTGGCGCGAGGCCACCGAGACCGTGCTCGTCGCCCTGGAGGCCAGGTCCCGGCTGTGGGACGGGATCACGGCCGCGATGGGGTGAGTGCGCCGGCCGAAGGCGAGGGGCCGGGAGGCCGCCCCGCGCCGCCGGCGGCATCTTCTCCCTGGCCGAGCGGGTGAGGCAGTCGGGTGCACGGTCGCCCGTGTAACCTGTCTGATGCGTCGATTCGGTTAGGAGGGATGGCGGTGGCCGACCGGGAACAGCAGGAGGCGCTGCTGCTGGAGCTCCTCAACAGCACGCCGGTCGTCGACGGGGTCGCCCAGGACCTGCTGGCGGACCCGGCGGCGGCGCGGACCTGGCAGCGGGCGCACGGCGGCAGCGGGACGGCGGCCGAGCTGCGCGGCCTCGTCGCGGCTCGCGACGCCCTCCAGGGGGTGGTGCGCGGCAGCCTGCCCGCCACCGCACTGGCCCCGCTCCTGGCGGGCGTCACCTCCCGCCCCCAGCTCTCGCCGACGGGCGTGTCGTGGCAGCTGGCCGCCCCCGCGGAGCACCGCATGGCCGCGGAGGCGGTCATGGCGTGGAGCGGCGTGCAGCAGACGCTGCCGGGCCGGCTGCGGCCGTGCGCCAACCCGGAGTGCCGGCTGTTCCTCATCGACCGCAGCAGGACCAACAAGGCCCGCTGGTGTTCGATGGCCGTGTGCGGCAACCGGATGAAGGCGCGACGCCACTACCAGCGCACCCGCGACGCCGTGACGGACTGACGCGGTGACCGGCGGACGTCGTGACGGGCGGACGTCGTGACGGGCGGACGTCGTGACGGACTGACGTCGGACGCCGCCCCCGGACGGCGGGCTCACTCCTCCTCGGCCGTGACCGGCGCCTCCCCGAACCGGCCCAGGGCCAGCGCCCCCGCCACGGCCACCGCGAAACCGAGCACCGCGAGCCAGGCCAGCCCCTCCCGGGTGCGGTCCCCGAGCCACACCACCCCGACTGCGGCCGGGCCGATCGTCTCCCCGATGACCATGCCGGCCGTCGCCGTGGTCACCGAGCCGCGCTGCAGCGCCGAGGTCAGCAGCATGAAGGCGCTCCCGCCCCCGACCAGCAGCGCATACGTCGCGGGGTTGGTGAGCAGCCCGGCCGGCCGCAGGGTGTCGATCAGCCGCACCGACACCTCCACCACGCCGAACCCGAACCCCGCCCCGAGACCGAGGACCAGGGCCCGCCCCCGCCCGGTCAGCCGCCCGCCGGCCAGGCCGAGCAGCAGCACCCCCACCGCGGTCCCGAGCATCACCCACTTCAACGTCACGGACCCGGCCCGGCCCCCCTCCGGGCCCGACGCCAGCCCCAGCATCGCGAGCCCCGCGCACACCACCCCCACCGCAGCCCACTCCATCCCGCTCAGCCGCACCCGCAGCAGCCGCGCCGCGACCACCGCGGTCACCGCGAGCGACGAGGCCAGGGCCGCGCTCACCGCGTAGAGGGGAAGCGCCCGCAGCGCCAGGATCTGGAACACGAACCCGAGCCCGTCAAGACCCAGCCCGACGACGTACCGCCACTGCCGCACCGCCCGCAGCAGCAGGGCGGCCTCACCGCCGGCGCCGTCACCGGCCGCCCGCGCGGCCATCGCCTGCAGGACCGTCGCCGTACCGAAGCAGATCGCGGCCGCGAGGGCACACACCATTCCGAAGAGCACAGAGGGACTGTAGGGGAGGGGGCCCGGGGTGATCGCGGGGAAGGGTGAGAAGGAGCGGGTCCGGGGCGACCCCGGACCCGCTCCTCGGGCGTCCCGGACGTCAGCTGGCGCCGGCCAGCCAGGCGGTGGCGTTGAGGGCGAGGGCGGCGTTGGTGGCGCCGGTGTCGTTCCAGCCGTCGTACAGCGTGTTGCCGGACTGGCCGGTGCCGTCGTCGATCGGGGAGCTGTCGCCCCAGAAGGCGACCCGGCCGCTGCCGAAGGTGCTGGTGGCGAAGAAGGCGCCGGTGTTCCCGGTGTAGCCGCTGCGGTAGACCAGGCCCTTGACGGCGGAGTTGTCCGAGGGCTTCAGGGTGGCGGTCGTGCCGTCGGCGATCAGGCTCTTGGTGACCGTGCCGAAGCCGCCGTGCAGCACCGCGTTGCTGCTGTCGCTGACGGCCTTCGGGTAGCCGGAGCCGATGTCGAGCGAGTCGATCGAGAACCCGAACGGGTCGGTCGAGTCCACGCTGTTGTTCGTCATCAGGTCGTTGAGGATCTCGACCGCGTCGTAGCCGTCGTTGTTGCGGTCGGCCCCGGTGTGGTCCGAGATCATGAACAGCCCGCCGCCGGCCTTCACGAAGTTCATGATCGCCGTCTTCTCGGCGGTGGTGAACTTGGTGTTGGGCTCCGGCAGCACCAGCGCGTCGAACTTCGACAGGTCGGTCGTCGACGACCCCCCGTAGGTGAGGGCGCTCGTCGCGGTCTTCAGGCTGTAGTCGCCGGTCTTCTGCAGGGCGATGCCCCACGAGGAGAGCGCGCCGGTCCAGTCCTTGTCCGAGGACGGGGCGGAGTCCTGGGCGAGCGGGTCGGGCTTGCTGGTGGAGATGATCCAGTCCGCGTTGCCGGCCTCCTCGGCGTGGCCGTCGTCGAACAGGACCTTGTAGGTGGTGGCCGCGTGGGCGGGGGTCGCGGCGCCGGTGGCCTGGACGGCGGCGCCGGCGGTGAGCAGGCCGAGCACGGTCAGGGCTGTGGTGAGTTTGCGGCGCGGTACGGCGAAGCCGGGCATCTGTCATTCCTCCATCG
Source organism: Streptomyces sp. NPDC090499 (assembly GCF_044769305.1). Lineage (NCBI taxonomy): Bacteria > Bacillati > Actinomycetota > Actinomycetes > Kitasatosporales > Streptomycetaceae > Streptomyces > Streptomyces sp. NPDC090499. Next base: position 301,916 of record NZ_JBIVXP010000003.1, on the reverse strand, counting down.
GTGGGGGGTGCGAGAGGGATGGCGGTGCGGGTGGTGCGTCACGAGTCGGTCTGCGCGCGTAGAGGGAAACGCGGTCGGAGAAACGCGGGTGTGGGGGCGAAGCTTGTTCTGCGCGCGTAGAGTCCGAAGTTGATCGTTCACCCAGGGACAGCTGGACGGTACCGGCGGGATGTGGCGCGCCGACAGGAGTCCGGCGACTTCACATGCTTTTCTTACCTGTGCATGACAACTCGACACCGTCCGGTGGTGGCTCGAAACCGCTCGTCTAAGCTTTCGCCGGACATCGCATCGCACGGGGGAGAACGAACATGGCGGACACGCGCCGGCAACTGCGCTCGGGCACGGTCGTCCTCGGCGGCATGGGCCTGCTGGCCGCCGCCCTGACCGCCTGCTCCGCCGACCCCGACAAGCGCTGCGTCGACCGCGACAGCTACACCGCGGCCAAGGGCTACCAGGTCGTCTCCGACAAGAACTGCACCTCGGCCAGGTCCGCCGTCGACGCGGGCTACTACTACGGCGGCAAGAAGAAGGTCGGCTGGGTCAGCGGCGGCTCCTTCACCAAGCCGCGCAGCGGTTCGGGCGGCTCCTCCGGTGGCGGCCACAGCGTCAAGCGGGGCGGCTTCGGCAGCGGCCACGGCAGCTCCGGCGGCTGACCGCGCCGTGGAACGCCGCATGACCGAACCCCGCCCCGGCTGGCAGCGCACCGTCGAGGAACAGGGCCTGATCTACCCCCTCACCCGCCACCCCGACGGCATCCTCCGCCCGTACTGGGACGAGAGCGCCTACTACGTCTTCACCCTCGACGAGGTGGCGGCGCTGGAGGAGACCGTCGAGGAACTGCACGCCATGTGCCTGGCGGCGGCGGACCGCATGGTCGCGGAGAATCGTTTCGCCGACCTGGGCATCACCGACCCGCGCGTCGCCGCGGCCGTCACCGATTCCTGGCACCGCCGCGCCGAACTCCCCTCCCTCTACGGCCGCTTCGACCTGCGCTACGACGGCACCGGCCCGGCGAAGCTCCTGGAGTACAACGCGGACACCCCCACCTCCCTGGTGGAGGCCGCGTCGGCACAGTGGTTCTGGATGGAGGACCGCTTCCCGGGCGCCGACCAGTGGAACAGCCTCCACGAACGCCTGGTCGCGGCCTGGCGGAAACAGGCCCCCCTCCTCCCGCCCGGCGCCCCGCTGCACTTCGCCCACTCGTCCGCCGACGAACTCGGCGAGGACCTGATGACGGTCGCGTACCTCAAGGAGACGGCGGAACAGGCGGGCCTCGCCACCGACTGGATCCCCATGGAGGAGATCGGCTGGGACAGCCTCTCCGGCCGCTTCGTCGACAACCGGCTCCGGTTCATCCGCAGCTGCTTCAAGCTCTACCCCTGGGAGTGGCTCACCACCGACGCCTTCGCCGCCCACGTCCTCGACACCCTCGACAACGGCGGCGGCACCGGCACCACGATGTGGATCGAGCCCGCCTGGAAGATGCTGCTCAGCAACAAGGCCCTGCTGGCCGTCCTCTGGGAGCTGTACCCCGGCCACCCGAACCTCCTCCCCGCCTACGTCGACGGACCGGGAGAGCTCGCGACCGGACGCGGCTACGTCAGCAAGCCGCTGCTGGGCCGCGAGGGCGCGGGCGTCCTCGTCCACCCGCCGGGCGCGGAGCCCGTCGTACGCGAAGAGCCTTGCTGCTACCAGGAGCTGGCTCCGCTACCCGGCTTCGACGGCAACCATGTGGTGCTGGGCGCGTGGGTCGTGGGCGAGGAGGCGGCGGGCCTCGGCATACGTGAGTCGTCGGGCCTGGTGACGGACGACTACGCCCGCTTCCTGCCGCACGTGATCCTTTGAGCGCCACCCACAGAATCGCCCCTCCCCGTCAGGCGCTCAGAACCTCCCACAGCTGCTCCACCCCCCACTCCAGATCCTCCTCCGCCACCACCAGCGGCGGAGCCACCCGCACCGTCACCCCGTGCGTCTCCTTCACCAGCACCCCCCGCTCCATCAGCCGCTCCGCCACCGCCCGCCCCGAACCCACCGCCGGATCCACGTCCACCCCGGCCCACAGCCCCCGCCCCCGCACCGCCGTCACCCGGCCGCTCCCGGTCATCTCCGCCAGCCGCCGGTGCAGCAGTTCCCCGAGCTCGGCCGCCCGCTCCTGGAACTCCCCGGTCCGCAGCATCGCGATCACCTCCAGAGCCACCGCGCAGGCCAGCGGATTGCCGCCGAAGGTGGACCCGTGCTCGCCGGGCCGGAACACCCCGAGCACCTCGGCGTTCGCCACCACCGCCGACACCGGCAGCACCCCGCCGCCCAGCGCCTTCCCGAGGACGTACACGTCCGGTACGACCCCCTCGTGCTCGCACGCGAACGTCCGCCCGGTCCGCCCCAGCCCGGACTGGATCTCGTCCGCGACGAACAGCACGTCCCGCTCGCGGGTCAGCTCCCGCACCCCGGCCAGGTAGCCCTCCGGCGGCACGATCACTCCCGACTCGCCCTGGACCGGCTCCAGCAGCACCGCGACCGTGTTCTCGGTCACCGCGGCCCGCATCGCGGTCAGGTCGCCGTACGGCACGATCTCGAAGCCCGGCGTGTACGGCCCGTAGTCAGCCCGTGCCTCCGGATCCGTGGAGAAGCTGATCACGGTCGTCGTACGGCCGTGGAAGTTCCCGCCCGCCACCACGATCTTCGCCCTCCCGGCCGGCACGCCCTTGACCCGGTACCCCCACTTCCGGGCCGTCTTCACCGCCGTCTCCACGGCCTCCACGCCGGTGTTCATCGGCAGCACCGTCTCCATCCCGCAGAGCTCGGCCAGCTGGGTGCAGAACGCGGCGAACCGGTCGTGGTGGAACGCCCTCGACGTGAGCGTCACCCGCTCCAGCTGAGCCTTCGCCGCCGCGACCAGGCGCGGGTGGCCGTGGCCGAAGTTCAGCGCCGAGTAACCGGCCAGGAAGTCCAGGTACCGGCGCCCCTCGACGTCCGTCATCCAGGCGCCGTCGGCCGTCGCGATCACCACCGGCAGCGGGTCGTAGGTGTGCGCGCTGTGCGCGTCGGCGGCGGCGACGAGGGCTTCCGTACGGGTCACGGCGACTCCAGATGGCGCGGCGGGATTGCCCCCTTTCCTACCCTCTGCCCCGGACCGACTGGTGGACGCCACGGCCCTCGGGCCCGGCGTGCCCGGTAATGTGATCCACGGGCCGTGACTGGCGCGCTGGGGTCTGCCGTCACATTCCCGTCGTCCGCCCGGAGGGCGGGCCCCGCGGCGGCTGGTGCGTGCAGCTGCAAGGCGGAGGAGGGAGTCGACGCGGAGCGTCGGTGACCGACGACAACGCCGCTGGGGGCACCCCCTCTGGGGGAGCGCGTGCCAGGCGTCGCGGGGCAGGCGGGAATGTGACGGCAGACCCCGAGGATGGGACCGACCATCGGGGAGCGGCCCGCGTCGTGACCGAGTGCCGTGCGCCTGGGCCGAACCGTGAATGCCGAACGCCATGTCCGGAGGTCCCGAATGCCAGACAAGTCCGCGCCCCTGTCCACCGAGTCCACCGCCTACCGCGCCGCACTGGACGTGATCCGCGCCGTCGAGCCGCGGGTCGCCGATGCCATCGGCCAGGAGGTCGCCGACCAGCGCGAGATGCTCAAGCTGATCGCCTCGGAGAACTACGCCTCCCCGGCGACCCTGCTCGCGATGGGCAACTGGTTCAGCGACAAGTACGCCGAGGGCACGATCGGCCGCCGCTTCTACGCCGGCTGCCGCAACGTCGACACCGTCGAGGGGCTCGCCGCCGAGCACGCCCGCGAACTGTTCGGCGCCCGGCACGCCTACGTCCAGCCGCACTCCGGCATCGACGCCAACCTGGTCGCCTTCTGGGCCGTCCTCGCCGACCGCGTCGAGGTCCCCTTCCTCCAGAAGACCGGCGCCCGCCAGGTCAACGACCTCTCCGAGGCCGACTGGGCCGAGCTGCGCCAGGCCTTCGGCAACCAGCGGATGCTCGGCATGTCCCTGGACGCCGGCGGTCACCTCACGCACGGTTTCCGCCCGAACATCTCCGGCAAGATGTTCGACCAGCGCTCCTACGGCACCGACCCGGCCACCGGCCTCATCGACTACGACGCGCTGCGCGCCCAGGCCCGCGACTTCAAGCCGCTGATCGTCGTCGCCGGCTACTCCGCGTACCCCCGGCTGGTGAACTTCCGGATCATGCGCGAGATCGCCGACGAGGTCGGTGCCACGCTGATGGTCGACATGGCGCACTTCGCCGGCCTGGTCGCCGGCAAGGTCCTGACCGGCGACTTCGACCCGGTCCCGCACGCCCAGATCGTGACCACGACCACCCACAAGTCGCTGCGCGGCCCGCGCGGCGGCATGGTCCTGTGCGACGACTCCCTGAAGGACCAGGTCGACCGAGGCTGCCCGATGGTCCTCGGCGGCCCGCTCCCGCACGTCATGGCCGCCAAGGCCGTGGCCCTCGCCGAGGCCCGGCAGCCCTCCTTCCAGGACTACGCCCAGCGCATCGTCGACAACTCGCGCGCGCTGGCCGAGGGCCTGATGCGGCGCGGCGCCACCCTGGTCACCGGCGGCACCGACAACCACCTCAACCTGATCGACGTCGAGACGTCGTACGGCCTCACCGGCCGCCAGGCCGAGTCCGCCCTCCTCGACTCCGGCATCGTCACCAACCGCAACGCGATCCCCGCCGACCCGAACGGCGCCTGGTACACCTCCGGCATCCGCATCGGCACGCCCGCGCTCACCACCCGCGGCCTGGGTACGGCGGAGATGGACGAGGTGGCGGGCCTCATCGACCGCGTCCTGACCGCCACCGAGCCGGGCACGACGAAGTCCGGCGCCCCCTCCAAGGCCTCCCACGTCCTCGACGAGAAGGTCTCCACGGAGATCGCCCAGCGCGCGACGGACCTGGTCGCCGGCTTCCCGCTGTACCCGGAGATCGACCTCGGCTGAAGCGCCCTGTAAGGGGCGCGGGGAACTGCGTGAACGACCCCCACCGGCCCGCAGTTCCCCACGCACCGAAACCACCCGAGCTCTCTGAGAGAATGGTGAGCATGGCCTCAGATCGTCCCCGCGTGCTCTCCGGCATCCAGCCCACCGCCGGCTCGTTCCACCTGGGCAACTACCTCGGCGCCGTCCGCCAGTGGGTAGCCCTCCAGGAGACCCACGACGCCTTCTACATGGTCGTCGACCTGCACGCGATCACGATCCCGCAGGACCCCGCCGACCTGCGCGCCAACACCCGGCTCGCCGCGGCCCAGCTGCTCGCCGCCGGCCTGGACCCGGACCGCTGCACCCTGTTCGTGCAGAGCCACGTCCCCGAGCACGCCCAGCTCGCCTGGGTCATGAACTGCCTCACCGGCTTCGGCGAGGCCAGCCGGATGACCCAGTTCAAGGACAAGGCCGCCAAGCAGGGCACCGACCGCGCGAGCGTCGGCCTGTTCACGTACCCGATCCTCCAGGTCGCGGACATCCTGCTCTACCAGGCCAACGAGGTCCCGGTCGGCGAGGACCAGCGCCAGCACGTCGAGCTCACCCGGGACCTCGCCGAGCGTTTCAACGGCCGGTTCGGCGAGACCTTCACCATCCCGAAGCCGTACATCCTCAAGGAGACGGCGAAGATCTACGACCTCCAGGACCCGTCGATCAAGATGAGCAAGTCGGCGTCCACGCCGAAGGGCCTCATCAACCTGCTCGACGACCCGAAGGCGACCGCGAAGAAGGTCAAGAGCGCGGTCACCGACACGGACACGGTCATCCGCTACGACGCCGAGCACAAGCCGGGCGTCTCCAACCTGCTCACCATCCACTCCACCCTCACCGGCAAGTCGATCGCCGAGCTTGAGCAGGAGTACGAGGGCAAGATGTACGGCGCGCTCAAGACCGACCTCGCCGAGATCATGGTCGACTTCGTCACCCCGTTCCGGGAGCGCACCCAGCAGTACCTGGACGACGCGGAGACCCTCGACTCGATCCTCGCCAAGGGTGCCGAGAAGGCGCGTGCGGTCGCGGCCGAGACCCTTGCCCAGGCCTACGACAGGGTCGGTTTCCTGCCCGCCAAGCACTGAGCCGGAAACGGCGCGAAGCGAAGCGCTGCACATCACTTCGGCCACGGCTGCCCGGGAGGCGGCCGTGGCCGTACAGTCGATAGCCGGACGCCCGGGTACGAACCCGACATGCGTCCGCCCACCACGACCGACGGGAGATGACGTGGGGACCGTAACGATCGGCGTGTCGATCGCGGTCCCGGAGCCTCACGGCAGCCTGCTCCAGGAGCGGCGCGCGGGCTTCGGCGACGCCGCGGCCCACGGCATCCCCACGCACGTGACCCTGCTGCCGCCGACGGAGGTCGACGCGGGGGCGCTGGCCGCGGTGGAGGCCCACCTGGGCGAGGTCGCCGCGGTGGGCCGGCCGTTCCCGATGCGGCTGTGCGGTACGGATACCTTCCGGCCGCTGTCGCCGGTCGTCTACGTCCGGGTGGTCCAGGGCGCTGACGACTGTGCCTGGCTCCAGCAGCGGGTGCGGGAGGAGTCGGGGCCGCTCGCCAAGGAGCTGCAGTTCCCGTACCACCCGCACGTGACCGTCGCGCACGGGATCGACGAGGCGGCGATGGACCGGGCGTTCGCCGAGCTCGCGGACTTCGAGGCCGAGTGGCCGTGCACGGGGTTCGCGTTGTACGAGCAGGGGGCGGACGGGGTGTGGCGGAAGCTGCACGAGTACGCCTTCGGGGGTTCTGTCGTTCCTCCTCAGGTGGGGCACGTGGAGCAGGGGAGCATCGCCGGTCGGTAGCCGCGGGCCGGTGGGGGCTGGCCGCGCAGTTCCTCCCCCAGCCTTCGGCTGGGGGTACCCCCAGCGCCCCTGAGGGGGCGCGTTCCAGCGGGCCGGCATCAGATCGGCAGCCTCCTGAAGACCGAACGCGGTGTGTGCCTGAGCCCCGACATCACCACCCGCAACACGCCCGGCACCCACACCACCTCCGAGCGCCTGCGCAGGCCCAGCTCGATGGCCGTCGCCACCGCCTCCGGGGTGGTGGCGAGCGGGGCTTCCGCCAGGCCCCTCGTCATCTTCGTGCGGACGAACCCCGGCCGTACGACCATCACGTGCACGCCCGTCCCGTGCAGCGCGTCGCCCAGCCCCTGCGTGAAGGCGTCCAGGCCCGCCTTGCTGGAGCCGTAGATGAAGTTGGCGCGGCGGGCGCGTTCGCCGGCGACGGAGGAGAGGACGACCAGGGAGCCGTGGCCCTGGGCCTGCAGGGCCCGTGCGGCGACCAGGCTCGCCGAGACGGCGCCGGTGTAGTTGGTCTGGGCGACGCGCACGGCGTTGACCGGTTCGCGTTCGTCGGTGGCCTGGTCGCCGAGGACGCCGAAGGCGAGCAGGACCAGGTCGATGTCGCCGTTGGCGAAGACCTTGCCGAGGGCGCTCTCGTGGGACTCGGGGTCGAGTGCGTCGAAGGGGACGGTGTGGACGTCGGGGCCGAGGGCGCGCAGCTGCTCGGCGGCCTGTTCCAGGCCGGGGGAGGGGCGGCCGGCCAGCCAGACCGTGCGGGTGCGGCGGGCGATCAGCCGGCGTGCGGTGGCCAGCGCGATCTCCGACGTACCGCCGAGGACGAGCAGCGACTGGGGCATTCCGAAGGCGTCCTTCACGGCAACTCCTGGGGCTAGAGGAGGACTAGAGACCGAGACGGCGGGACAGGTCGGAGACGAGGACTCCGCGTGGGTCCAGCTCCGCGCGCAGGGCGCGGAAGTCGGCGAGCCGCGGGTACATCGCGGCGAGCAGGTCGGGACGGAGCCGGGCGTCCTTGGCGAGGTAGACGCGGCCGCCGGCGCCCGCGACCTCCTCGTCGAGTTCGTCGAGGAAGGTGCCGAGGCCGGGCAGCCCGGCGGGGATGTCGAGGGCGAGGGTCCAGCCGGGCACGGGGAAGGAGAGCCAGCCGGGGTCGGCCTCGCCGAAGCGCTTGAGGACCGCCAGGAAGGACGGGCAGCGGCGCTCGGAGATCCGGGCCACGATCCGGTGCAGGGCGGCCTCCTGGCCGTGTCCGACGGCGAACTGGTACTGGACGAACCCGGCCCGGCCGTAGACGCGGTTCCAGTGCGGGACGCCGTCCAGGGGGTGGAAGAACGCGGAGAGGCGCTGGAGCTGGCCGACCCGGGCGCGGGGTGCCTTGCGGTACCAGAGCTCGTTGAAGAGGCCGACGCTGGTGCGGCCGAGGAGGCCGTCGGGGAGGAAGGCCGGGGCGGGTGGCAGCTCGCGAGGGCGGAAGGCCAGCGGGGCGCGCCCGGCGCGGCGGTTCCCGGCGAGCGCCTCCCTGGGCGCGTGGTCGCCGCGGGTGAGCACCGCGCGCCCGGTCGCCGCCCCGCGCGCGAGCAGGTCGATCCAGGCGACCGAGTAGCGGTAGCGGTGGTCGGTCCCGGTCAGGCGGGCCATCAGGTCGTCGAGGTCGGTGGCGCGTTCGGTGTCGACGGACATGTACGACGTCTCGACGGGCAGGAGGCGGACGGTCGCCGTGAGGATCACTCCGGTCAGACCCATGCCGCCGGCCGTCGCGTCGAACAGCGGGGTGCCGCGGCCCACCGTGCGGACCTGGCCGTCCGCGGTGAGGAGTTCGAAGGACAGCACGTGACGGGAGAACGACCCCGAGACATGGTGGTTCTTGCCGTGGATGTCGGCGCCGATCGCGCCGCCCACCGTCACCTGGCGGGTCCCCGGGGTCACCGGGACGAACCAGCCGAGCGGCAGCAGCACCTCCATCAGGCGGTGCAACGAGACCCCGGCGTCGCACAGCACGGTGCCGCCGTCGGCGTCGATGGCGTGGACGCGGTCCAGGCCCGTCATGTCGAGCACGGCACCGCCGGCGTTCTGTGCCGCGTCGCCGTAGGCCCGGCCGAGGCCCCGCGCGATACCGCCGCGCGCCCCGCAGTGCCGGATCGCGTCCGCCGCCTCCTGGTAGGTCCGGGGGCGGATCAGGCGGGCGGCGGTGGGGGCGGTGCGGCCCCAGCCGGTGACGGGGACGGTCTCTCCAGACATACGGCGACCGTAACGCCCGTTATGGGCAATTAGCGCTATTGGCCACGAGAGATCGCCTGACTCCCCGAAACGGGTGATTATCCGAATGTCGCTCAATATGGTCGTAGCTTTGGCGGGGTGAAGGTGAACAGTGAGTCCAATGGACGACATGGACCACCGGATCCTCTCCGCACTGCACGCCTGCGGCGCCGATCCACGCGTCGCGTCGGCCGCGCGCGGTCTCTCCCTCGCGGGTGAGCACGGCGCGCTCTGGCTCGCGGCGGGCCTCGCCGGAGCCGCCGTGGACGGCGCGCGGCGCGGCGCCTGGGTGCGCGGCACAGCGCTCGTCGCGGTCGCGCACCTCGGCAGCATGGGCGTCAAACGGGTCGTACGCCGGGCCCGCCCCGCGCACGTGCGGCCCCGGATGCGCACCGCGGGCCGGCACTCCTTCCCCAGCTCGCACGCCACCTCCGCGACGGCCGCAGCCGTCGCCTTCGGCGCGCTCGGGGTGCCCGCCCTCGCGCCGCTCGCGGCCGCCATGTGCCTGTCCCGGCTGGTCGTGGGCGTGCACTTCCCGACCGACGTGGCGGCGGGCGCGGCCCTCGGGGCGCTCACGGCCCGCGCCGGGGCACGCTGGATGAGCGGAGGCGGCCGTGACTGAGACCGCGCACGCCGCCGCGAAGGAGGCCGCCGGAACGGCACCGGCGCAGGGCGCTCCCGCGACCGCACCGGCGCAGGGCACTGCCGCGACGGCTCCGGCGACGGGCGCTGCTGAAACGACTCTGCGCGAACAGCGCGCCCACCCCTCCCGGGCCCACGCACCGGCACGCGCGCGTGTCACCCCCGGCGGCCTCCTCACGGGCCTGCTGCGGACCACCCGCCCCAAGCAGTGGGTCAAGAACACCCTCGTCGTCGCCGCCCCGGCCGCGGCAGGACGCCTCTTCTCGGTGCCCGCGCTCGGCCGCCTCGCCCTGACCTTCGCCCTCTTCACGGCCTGCGCCGCCGCCGTCTACCTGATCAACGACGCCCGGGACGCCGAGGCCGACCGCGCCCACCCCGTCAAGTGCCGCCGCCCGGTCGCCGCCGGCCAGGTCCCGGTCCCCGTCGCCTACGCCGTCGGCGGCCTCCTGGCCGTCCTCGCGCCCGTGCTCGCGGCCCGGCTCACCCCGCCGCTCGTCCCCGTCCTGCTGACCGCCTACCTCGGCATGCAACTGGCGTACTGCGTCGCCCTGAAGCACGTCCTGGTCGTCGACCTCGTCGTCGTCACCACCGGCTTCCTGATGCGGGCGATGATCGGCGGGGTCGCCCTCGGCATCCCGCTGTCCCGCTGGTTCCTGATCACCACCGGCTTCGGCGCGCTCTTCATGGTGGCGGCCAAGCGCTACTCCGAGGCCGTGCAGATGGCCGGGAAGGCCGGCGCCACCCGCGCGCTGCTCACCGAGTACACCACCGGCTACCTCCGCTTCGTCTGGCAGCTGGCCGCCGGGGTCGCCGTCCTCGCCTACTGCCTGTGGGCGCTTGAGGGCCGCGACGGGCCCGGCGCCGGCCTGCTGCCCTGGCGCCAGCTGTCCATGGTCGCCTTCATCCTGGCGATCCTCCGGTACGCCGTCTTCGCCGACCGCGGCACCGCCGGCGAACCCGAGGACGTCGTCCTCGGCGACCGCGCCCTCGCCCTGATCGGCCTGGCCTGGCTGGCGATGTACGGCCTCGCGGTGGCCCACTGGTGACGGCGCGGCCCCTGCTGTCCGGGCCGACCCGCGAGCTGACCGGCTTCGCGGCCGTCGGCCTGCTCGCCTACGCCGCCGACCTCGGCCTCTTCAGCTGGCTGCGCGGCCCGGCCGCCCTCGACCCGCTCACCGCCAAGTCCCTGTCCTTCGTGGCGGGCTGCACGGTCGCCTACCTCGGCAACGCCTGTGTCACCTACCGCCACACCCGTGCAACCGGGGCGCGCGCCTACGCCGTCTTCGTCGCCGTGAACCTCGCGGGCGCCCTGGTCCAGCTGCTCTGCCTCGCCGTCAGCCACTACGGACTCGGCCTCACCTCGCAGCGCGCCGACACCGTCTCCGGCGCGGTCGTCGGCATGGCGCTGGCCACGATCCTGCGCTTCTGGGGTACCCGCACATTGGTGTTCCGCGGAGAGGGCAGAGTCGGATCATGGACTGGCTGAGAAAACTCCCCGTCGTCGGCCCCCTCGTGGGCTGGCTGATGACGACGCACGTGTGGCGGTCGTACGAGCGGCTCGACCGGGTGAAGTGGTCCCGGCTGGCCGCCGCCATGACCTTCATCAGCTTCGTCTCGCTCTTCCCGCTGCTGACCGTGGGCGCCGCGATCGGCGCCGCCACGCTGAGCGAGTCGCAGCAGCAGGACCTGCAGAAGAAGATCGCCGACCAGGTGCCCGGCATCTCCGACCAGCTGGACATCCACTCCCTGGTGCAGAACGCCGGCACCGTCGGTCTCATCGCCGGTGCCGTCCTGCTGTTCACCGGGATCAACTGGGTCGGCCAGATGCGGGACTGCCTGCGCGCGGTGTGGCAGCTGCCCGACAAGGACCAGAACCCGATCCTCGCCAAGGCCAAGGACGGCGTGATCCTGGTCGGCTTCGGCGGCGCCGTGCTCGTCACGCTCGCCGTCTCCACGATCGCCTCGGCGGCGGTCGGCTGGACGGGCCGGCAGCTCGGCATCGCCGAACACAGCTGGGGCAGCCTGCTCCTGCGGACGGCCGCGTTCCTCGTCGCCGTGACCGCGGACTTCCTGCTGCTCCTCTACGTCCTCACCCTGCTGCCCGGCGTCGAACCGCCGCGCCGCCGCCTGCTGGTCGCGGCCCTGATCGGCGCGGTCGGCTTCGAACTCCTCAAGCTGCTGCTCAGCGGCTACATCCAGGGCGTCGCCGGGAAGAGCATGTACGGCGCGTTCGGCGTCCCGGTGGCCCTGCTGCTGTGGATCAACTTCACGGCCAGGATCGTCCTGTACTGCGCCGCCTGGACGGCGGAGGAGACCACCGCCGAGTTCAGGGACGAGTCCGCCGGCGCACCAGATCCGGCAGCGGCCAACGGCGGTTGACCAGGAACGCGGCGCCCGCCAGCAGCACCAAGGCGCCGCCCGCGATGCCCAGCGCCACCCCGACCCCGCCGGAGCCGTTCGCGGAGGAGGCGGCCACCGGCTTCGAGCTCGCGCCGTCGCCCTTGCCGACGGCGGTGGCCCGCGGCGAGGCACCGGAGGTCGCGGCCCCCCTGGGCGGCACCAGCTCGCCCACCGGAGTCACCTTGCCGGCCGCCCGGAAGCCCCAGTCGAACAGCTTGGCGGTCTCCTTGTAGACCTCATTGTGCTCCTTCTTCTCCGGGTTCATCACGGTGACCAGCAGCACCCGGCCGTTCCGCTCGGCGACCCCGGTGAAGGTGGCGCCCGCGTTGGTGGTGTTGCCGTTCTTCACCCCCGCGATGCCCTGGTACACCGGGACGTCGGTGTCGCCGCTCAGCAGCCGGTTGGTGTTCTGGATCTCGAAGGACCCGCGGACCGACTTGCCCTTCGCGTTCTTCGTCGTGTCGCCCGGGAAACTGGCCCGCACGGTCGAGCAGTACTCCCGGAAGTCCTTCTTCTGCAGCCCGGAACGCGCGAACAGCGACAGGTCGTACGCCGACGACACCTGCCCCGGCTGGTCGTACCCGTCCGGACTCACCACGTGGGTATCCAGCGCCTGCAGCTCGTCCGCGTGGTCCTGCATGTCGCGGACGGTCTGCTCGACCCCGCCGTTCATCGCCGACAGCACGTGCACGGCGTCGTTGCCGGAGCGCAGGAACACCCCGAGCCAGAGATCGTGGACCGTGTAGCTCTGGCCCTCCTTTATCCCGACCATGCTGGAACCGGCGCCGATGCCCGCGAGGTCGGCCGGCACCACCGTGTGCGGGGTCGACTTCGGGAACCGGGGCAGCACGGTGTCCGCGAACAGCATCTTCAGGGTGCTGGCCGGGGGCAGCCGCCAGTGCGCGTTGTGCGCGGCGAGCACCTCGCCCGACTCGGCGTCGGAGACGATCCAGGACCGCCCCGTGATGTCCTTCGGCAGCACCGGAACCCCGGCGGCCGGGTTCACCTGGGTCCCGGGCTGCCCGAGCCGGGTACCGCCCACCGTCGACATGCCTGCCGGGGGAGTGGCCGACGGAGTCGTGGACGGGGTCGGCGCGGCGAGCGCGGCCGGCGCGGTGGACGACAGGGACAGCAGGGCGGCGGAGGCGACCAGCAGCAAGCGGCTGGCCTTCGGCTTCGGAGCGGGCACGGACGAGAACGTACCTGCCGCGGAGGGCGAAGTCCCGTCACCGACTCCACCCCGGAACCGGAACCGGACAGCGGCCGGAGATACTGAACCCATGAAGCTCAGCCGTCCGGTCTCCTGGTTCCTGCTCGCCTTCGGGGTGTGGAGCTGGTTCATCTGGATCACTTTCGTCAAAAACCTCGTCAAGGACGGCAGCGGTCTCGCCTTCGACAACGGGCATCCCACGGCGTACTTCTGGATCCACCTGACGCTGGCCGTCGTGTCCTTCGTATTGGGGACGGTCATCGGGGTCATCGGGTTGCGCGGAGTCCGCGCACTGCGCCGTACGTCATAGAAAACAGGCCAGGGAGGAGGCACGGCAGGGTGATCATCGTCTTCGGGCTCCTCGCCCTGGCCGTGGTGGCGGCCCTGTACCGGTACCTCTGGCGCCGCCTGGTCCGCGACACGACGACGGGGTGGGGCCGGCCGCGGCGGCTGGGCACGGCCCTGTTCGTCGCCGGCCCGGCGATGATGTTCGCGGCCCTCTTCGCGGAGCTGGGCCACGCCCCGTTCCTGCTCCAGCGGGTGCTTGCCTGGCCGGGCTTCCTGTGGATGGCGCTCTCGCTGTACCTGCTGCTGGCAGTGGTGGCGGGCGAGGTGGCAAGGCCGCTGCTGGGCCGCCTCCTGGAGCGCTCGCCTCGGAAGCACCCCGGTCCGGAGCGCCCCTTCGGGGGCGCGGGGAACCGCGCGACCAGCCACCACGGCGAGCAACTGTCACCACAAACAGAGGCCCCCCTCCGACAACTCACCCGCACCGAAAATCCCGCCCCCGCCCCCGCCTCCGCTCCCACCCGCCGCCTCTTCGTCTCCCGAGTGGTCGGCGGCGCAGCCGCCACCGCCGCCGTCACCACCGTCGGCCTCGGCACCTACGGCGTCCTGCGCGGCCCCGGCGTGAGACGCGTCACCGTCCCCCTCGCCAAACTCCCCCGCGCCGCCCACGGCTACCGCATCGCCGTCGTGAGCGACATCCACCTCGGCCCCGTCCTCGGCCGCGGCTTCGCGCAGCGCGTCGTCGACACGGTCAACGCCACCCAGCCCGACCTGATCGCGGTCGTCGGCGACCTCGTCGACGGCAGCGTGCAGGACCTCGGCCCGGCCGCCGCCCCCCTGGCCCAGCTCTCCGCACGCCACGGCAGCTACTTCGTCACCGGCAACCACGAGTACTTCTCCGGCGCCCCGCAGTGGATCGAGGAGGTCCGGACCCTGGGACTGCGCCCGCTGGAGAACGCCCGTACCGAACTCACCCACTTCGACCTCGCCGGAGTGAACGACCTCGCCGGTGAAAGCACCGGCCAGGGCCCCGACTTCGACCGTGCCCTGGCCGGCCGGGACCCGGCCCGCGCCTGCGTGCTCCTCGCCCACCAGCCCGTCCAGATCCACGAGGCCGTCCGCCACCACGTCGACCTGCAGCTCTCCGGCCACACCCACGGCGGCCAGCTCTGGCCCGGCAACATCGTCGCCGCGGCGGCCAACCCGACCGTCGCCGGTCTGGACCGTTACGGCGACACCCAGTTGTACGTCTCCCGGGGCGCCGGCGCCTGGGGTCCCCCCACCCGGGTTGGCGCCCCCTCCGACATCACGGTCATCGAACTCGCGTCGCGGCAGGCCTGACCCGGACCGACTCGAACCTGCTGTGGAAGAGCTGTGAAATCCGGCGGAAACAAGCCATCGGTAAGTTCTTCCTCATCTAGTCAGATCACTCTTCCCCCACATGAAACACCTGTGATTAGGTGAGCCGCGTCACTTAGGGGAGTGGCACCTGGGGAGGGCCTGGGCAGGGCCTGGAACGGACCCGTGGTGGTCCTGGGGAGGGCACCAACCATGCGATCTGTTCGCATGCGGATTCTCGTGACACTTGTCGTTCTGGCGGTCGTGGGGATCGGCGGCTGGCAGCTGCTGCCGTCGCAGGAGAACAAGAACAAGACGATCACCGTCGGCACGACCGACGCCGTCACCTCGCTCGACCCGGCCGGCGCCTACGACGCCGGGTCCTGGGCGTTGTTCAACAACATCTTCCAGACTCTGCTCACCTTCGAGCCCGGCGGCGTCCAGCCGGTCCCGGACGCGGCGCAGAGCTGCGACTTCACGGACTCCGGTCTCCAGACGTACCGCTGCGTGGTGCGCGACGGGATCACCTTCCCGAGCGGCCGCACGATGACCGCCGAGGACGTGAAGTACTCCTTCGACCGGGTCAAGAAGATCAACTCCGATGTCGGCCCGGCCTCCCTGCTCTCGACGCTCCGCTCGGTGACCACCTCCGGCAAGACCGTCACCTTCCACCTGTCGTCCGCGGACGCCACGTTCCCGTTCAAGCTGGCCACCGGCGCCGGC
This sequence comes from Streptomyces sp. NPDC090499, assembly GCF_044769305.1. Classification (NCBI taxonomy): domain Bacteria; kingdom Bacillati; phylum Actinomycetota; class Actinomycetes; order Kitasatosporales; family Streptomycetaceae; genus Streptomyces; species Streptomyces sp. NPDC090499. The sequence continues at coordinate 286,275 of NZ_JBIVXP010000003.1, read as the reverse complement.
GCGATCGTCGACAAGGACAAGTACCCGGCGAACAGGCTGCGCACCGACAACTCGGTGGACGGCACCGGCCCGTACACCCTGACCTCGTACACGAAGGGCAAGCAGGCGAACCTGCGGCCCAACGGCGACTACAAGGGCGAGCTGAGCGGCACCGGCCGCCCCGTCGAGCTGCGCTACTACGCCGACTCGGCCAAGCTCGCCGACGCCTACAAGGCCAAGCAGGTCGACGTGGCGACCCGGACGCTGCCGCCCGGCATGGTCTCCAAGCTCTCGCCGAGCGACCCCGACCAGCGCGTCCTGGAGTCGGACAGCTCCGAGACCCGCAACCTGTACCTGAACACCCGCAAGCACTCGCCCCTGCACGACGTGCTGGTCCGCCGCGCCCTCGCCTGGCTGATCGACCGCGAGCAACTGGCCTCGACGGTGTACGACGGCACGGTGCAGCCGCTGTACTCGCTGATCCCGAGCGGCCTCACCGGCCACACCACGTCCTTCTTCGACACCTACCCGACCCAGAGCGTCGCCAAGGCGAAGGCGCTGCTGGCGGAGGCCGGGGTCAGCACGCCCGTCGAGTTCACCTTCGGCTACGGCATCGGCCACGGCGCGGGAGCCGAGGAGGCCGCCGCACTGAAGAAGCAGCTGGAGGCGGGCGGCCTGTTCAAGGTCGACGTCAAGGGTTACGAGTGGACCGACTTCCAGAAGTCGTGGGCCCAGGGGAAGATGGACGCCTGGGCGGTCGGCTGGGTCGCCGACTATCCCGACCCGGACACCTTCGGCGCCTCCCTGGTCGGCAGCGACTCCGTGATGAGCACCGGCTACAGCAACAAGGCCGTCGACGGCCTCCTCCAGGACAGCCAGCGGTACGCCGACCGCAGCCGTGCCGACCAGGACTTCCGGAACGTCCAGACGGACGTGGCGAACGACGTCCCGCTGATCCCGCTGTGGCAGCGCACCGACTACGTCCTCAGCAGCGAGGACGTGGGCGGGGCCCAGTACCTCACGGACAGCACGGGCGTGTTCCGCCTGTGGAGCCTGAACTGGATCTGACGGGCGTGCTCAGACGCAACGTCTTCCGGCTTCCCCGGCACCCGGCGTCCGTCGGCCTGGCCCGGCACCGGGTCCGGGACCACCTGGCCGCGTGGGGCCACGGCCCGGACACCCCGGCGGTCGACGACGCCCTGCTCCTCGTCTCCGAACTGGCCACCAACGTCGTCCGCCACGGCCCGTTGCGGGAGCGGGAGTTCGAGGTGGCGGTGACCGCCCTGGCGGACGGCTCCTGCCTCATCGAGGTCTCGGACGAGGGCCGCGCGGAGCCCCGCCTGCGCATCGTCAGGGAGGACGACGAGACGGGCCGTGGCCTGCACCTGGTGGAGACCGTCGCCGCGGCCTGGGGCGTGTGGAGCAGGGGAGCCCACGGCAAGACCGTCTGGGCGTTGATCTCGGTCGACCCGTAGTCATTGCGGCCGCGGCGCCGTCGTGGTTGCCCGCGCAGTTCCCCGCGCCCCTGGAAGAAGGGCGCTGCAGTGCGCGCCCCTTCAGGGGCGTGGGGCTGTATCCGATGTGCGGCCGCCGCCGCGTGGGCGCGACCGGCCCAACTCAGCTGCACCCGAGACTCAGCACCGCAGCGTCACCGTCACCGCCAGCCCCTCCCCCGGCGAGGTCCGCACGCGCACCTCGCCCCCATGGGCTTCCACCACCCCCTGCACGATCGCCATCCCCAGCCCGCTCCCCTCCGCGCTCCCCACCCGGAAGAACCGGTCGAAGATCCGCGCCGCGTCCTCCTCCGCCAGCCCCGGCCCCTCGTCGGCCACGCACACCCGCACCGCCCCGTCCGCCCGCTCCACCCCCAGCCGTACGGCGGCGTCACAGGGCGTGTGGATGCGGACGTTGGCCATCAGGTTCCCCAGCACCTGCCGCAGCCCCGACTCGTCCGCCCGCACCAGCACCGCCCCGTCGGCCTCCACAGCCACCGGCCGCCCCGGCTGCTGCGCCCGCAGGTCCTCCGCCGCGTCCCGCACCAGCCGGCTCAGGTCGACGTTCCGGAACCTGATCTCCGGCCGCTGGTCGAGCCGGGCGAGCAGCAGCAGCTCGTCCACGAGGCGGCCCATCCGGTCGACTTCGCCGTGCATCCGGTCCCAGGCCCGCCGCCGCTCCCCGGGCTCGCTCAGCATCCCCTTGTCGTAGAGCTGGAGATAGCCGCGGATGGCGGCGAGCGGGGTGCGCAGCTCGTGCGAGGCGTCGGCGACGAACCGGCGCAGCTGGGCCGCGCTGCGCTCGCGGGTCCGGTACGCCGTCTCCACCTGGTGCAGCATGGCGTTGAGGGCCAGCCGCAGCTGCTCGACCTCCTCGGTCGGATGCTGGCTGGAGGGCACACGCCGGGTCAGGTCGCCCTCGGCGATCGCCGACGACGTCTCCACCATGTCCTCCAGTGGCCGCAGCCGTTGCCGCACGCTGTACATGGTCAGGCAGCACAGCAGCGCGAGCAGCAGCGAGCCGACCGTGAAGTCGAGCCGGAGCGCCTTGGCCATGCCCTTGTGCAGCAGCTCGGTCGAGGTGGCCAGCAGGATGTAGGGGCCGTCGGCGAGCCGGGTCGCGGTCACCCGGTAGGTGGCGCCGTGCACGTCGATGTCGCGCGGGTCGGGCGCGGCGGCGAGGGCGTGCGGGTCGGACACGGCGGCGGCGAGGGAGCGCTGGGCCTCGGTCGGCTTCATGTCGAAGAGGGAGATCGCGTCGCCCTTGGGGTCGATGACCGCGAAGATCGAGTCCGGTGTCGGGTCGGACTCGGTGGGGGTGATCCGGTCGCGGATCACGCCGAGCGCGCTCAGCGAGTCGACCTGCCGCAGGGTGAGTCCCGAACTCCCCAGTGACGTCCGCATCTTGAGCAGCTCGGAGTCCACCTGGTCGAGCAGGTACAGCCGCATGCCCATGATGCTCACCACGGCCGCCACCACGATGCCGACGGCGAGCAGCCCGACGTTGGCCAGGGTGAGCTTGCCGCGCAGCGAGTGCAGTCCGTGCCGGTGCCGGCGTTTGCCGAGGTTCATGTCAGGCCGTACCCGACGCCCCGCCGGGTGGTGATCACCGGGGCTCCGAGGGCGTCGAGCTTGCGCCGCAGGTAGCTGATGTAGGTCTCCACGACGGTCGACTCGGACGGTATGTGCTCGTACTGCCAGACGTGCCGGAGCAGTTGCTCCTTCGGCACGATCCGGCCGCCGTTGCGCACCAGGAAGCGCAGCAGCGCGTACTCGGTCGGGGTCAGCTCGACCGTGCGGCCGGCGCGGTGCACCGAGTACGTCGTCTCGTCCAGCTCCAGGTCGCCGTAGCGCAGCGGCGGGCGCTGCTGGATGACGTCCGCCGGGCGGGTGCGGCGCAGCACGGCGCCGATCCGGGCGACGACCTCGTCGATGTTGAACGGCTTGGTGATGTAGTCGTCGCCGTAGCCGAGCGCCCCGACTATCTCGGCGGGCGCGTCCCGTGCCGTCAGGAACACCAGCGCGAGGTCGGGCTGCCGGGCGCGCAGTTCCCGCGCCAGCGCCCGCCCGTCGCCGTCCGGCAGCATCACGTCGAGCAGGGCCGCGTCCGGCCGGGTGCGCTCGGCCAGCGCGAGGGCGTCGCGGACCGTGCCGGCCGTCATCACCTCGAACCGGTGGTAGCGCAGGGCGATGGCGAGGACGTCCGCGATGCTCGGCTCGTCCTCCACGACCAGCACGGTGCTGCCTGGAGCCGTCATGCCCCCAGTATCGGCGCCGCCACCGACAGCCGGGGGCGCGCAGCTTTGGAGTTCCTTGAGAGTCATGCGCGCCCCGTGTCCCGGCGCGCTCCCCGCTGCCGATCCTGTTGCCCAGGACCTGGGGGACCGACCGACCGAAGTGATCTACGACAAGGAGCTGTTGAACGTGACGGCATTGGCACGGTGGTGCTATCGGCACCGGCTGGTGGTCCTGTTGCTGTGGGTGGGGGCACTCGTCGGCGTGGGCTTCTCGGCCTCGTCGGCGGGCACGAACTACGCGAACGTCTTCTCCCTCCCCGACACGGACTCCAAGACCGCGTACGACCTGATGGAGAAGGCCTTCCCGAACACCTCCGGTGACACGGACACGGTGGTGTGGAAGGCCGACAGCGGCTCGGTGACGGACCAGGCGGTCCAGGACCGCGTCCGGCCGGCCCTCGACAAGATCGCGAAGCTGCCCGGCGTGGGCGCGGTCAGCAGCCCCTACGCGGGCGCCCGCGGTTCCGCGCAGATCAGCAAGGACGGCACGATCGCCTACGCCCAGCTGACCTTCACCAAGCGGGCGAACGAGATCCCCAAGGAGCAGGTGCAGAAGGTCCTCGACACCGCCCAGGCCGCCGAACGAGACGGTCTTCAGGTGGAGTTGGGCGGCCAGGCCATCCAGCGCGTCCAGGAGCCGCCGCAGGGCCTCTCCGAGATGGTCGGCATCATCGCCGCGGCCGTCGTGCTGTTCCTCGCCTTCGGCTCGTTCTTCGCGATGACCCTGCCCATCGCGATCGCCGTCTTCGGCGTCGGCATGGGCCTGTTCTCCACCCAGCTGCTCAGCCACACCACCGACATCCCCGACATCGCCCCGCTGCTCGCCTCCCTGATCGGCCTCGGCGTCGGCATCGACTACGCCCTGTTCATCGTCACCCGGCACCGGCGCGGCATCCTGCGCGGCATGGACCCGGAGGAGTCGGCGGTCACCGCCCTCAACACCTCGGGCCGGGCGGTGCTGTTCGCGGGCGGCACGGTCTGCATCGCACTGGCCGGCATGCTGGTCACGCGGCTGGCCTTCCTGCAGGGCGTGGTCATCGCCACGTCCCTCACGGTGGTCCTGAGCGTCCTCGCGGCCACCACCCTCCTGCCCGCCCTGCTCGGCTTCCTCGGCCCGCGCGTCCTCAGCCGCCGCCAGCGCCGCCGGCTGGCCGCGGAGGGCCCCGAACCGGAGAAGGCGAGCGGGCTCGCGGCCCGCTGGTCGGCGAACGTCGAGAAGCGCCCGCGCCGTATCGCCGCACTCGCCGTGGTCGTCATGGCCGTCCTCGCCATCCCGGTCCTCTCGCTCCGCCTCGGCGCCACCGACCAGGGCAACGACGACGCGTCCACGACCACCAGGAAGGCCTACGACCTGCTCGCCGAGGGCTTCGGCCCCGGCTTCAACGGCCCCCTCCAGGTGGTCAGCGTCGGCGGCGACACCGCGAAGCTGGTCCAGGGCCTGCAGTCGACCCCGGGCGTCGACCAGGTCGCCGAGCTGCCCCCGGCGCAGGGCGTCACGGTCATCCAGGTGGTCCCGACCACCTCGCCCCAGTCGAAGGAGACGGACGACCTCATCGACACCCTCCGCGACCAGGTGATCCCGAAGGCGGGCGCCGAGGCCCACGTCGGCGGTGTGACGGCGGTGTCGAAGGACTTCGCCTCCGTCACCGGCGACCGTCTGCCCCTCTTCATCGCGACCATCATCACCCTGGGCTTCCTGCTCCTCCTGGTCGCCTTCCGCTCCCTGGTCGTGCCGCTGACGGCCGCCGTGATGAACCTGATCGCGGCGGCGGCCTCCTTCGGCGTCCTGGTGGCGGTCTTCCAGTGGGGCTGGGGCCTGGACCTGCTGGGCCTCGGCAAGGAGGGCCCGATCAACGCGTTCCTCCCGGTCATCATGCTCTCCCTGCTCTTCGGCCTCTCCATGGACTACCAGGTGTTCCTGGTGAGCCGGATGCACGAGGAGTGGGTGCACACCAAGGACAACGCGCGGGCGGTCCGGGTCGGCCTCGCGGAGACCAGCCGCGTCATCAACTCCGCGGCCCTGATCATGGTCTGCGTCTTCCTGGCCTTCGTCCTCAGCGGCGACTCGGGCGCCGCGATGGCGGGCGTGGGCCTGGCGGCCGCGGTCGCCCTGGACGCCTTCATCCTGCGTACGGCCCTGGTCCCGGCGGCCATGCACCTGCTGGGCAACTCCAACTGGTGGCTGCCGGCCTGGCTCGACAAGCGGCTCCCGCACCTGGCGGTGGAACCCCAGGAGACGCCCGCTCCGGAGCCGGGCGCCGCCCCGGCCGGCCCGGCCACGGCGATCCACGGCTTCGTCCGCACAGCCGACGGCGACCCGGTCGAGGACGCCTCGGTGACCCTGATGTCCAAGGGCGGCCGCCAACTGGACCGCGTGACGTCCCTGGCGGACGGCTCGTACATCGTGTCGGTCCCGGCGCCGGGCGCCTACCTGCTGGCGGTCACGTCCGCGTCGTACGGCTCGAAGGCCCGGCACGTGACCGTGGCGGAGGGGCCGGTGGTGTACGACGTGGAGCTGAGCGGGGACGAGGTGGACGCGGTCAGCTAGCCGCGCCGCCCCCGGTCCTGCCTCCGGGATCCGGCAGCACCCGCGTCATCCCGGGCAGGAAGTCCGTGAACAGCTCGTGCACCTCCAGCACGAGCGGCCGCAGGACCCGGAACCGCGCGAGGGACACGCCCCGCGCGGTCAGCCGGGCCCCCCGCTCGGCCAGCCGGTAGCTCCGCTCCCGTCCCTCGGTCCGGTCGAAGATCCAGTACAGGACCAGCCCCATCTGCGAGAGCCACATCAACTCGGGCAGTACGTCCCGCAGTTCCGGGGCGACCTTCGTCTTCGCCCCGGCCAGCACCTCGCGGTGCACGCTGATCGCCTCCACGCGCGCGTGCTCGCTCTCCGGGGAGAAGGGGCTGAGCGGGCTGTCGGGGTCGGCGGCGTTCTTGAAGAAGTGGACCGCGAACTCGTGGTACGGCCGGGCGATGTCCAGCCACACCTTGAGCACGCCGGCGAGCCGCCTCTCCAGGTCGGTCTCCTTGTCCAGGACCTCGCGGACCGCCACCCGGTGCTCGGCGGCGAGCTGGTCGTAGAAGCCCTGGATCAGGTGCTCCTTGCCGGCGAAGTAGTAGTACGCGTTGCCCACGGAGACCCCGGCCTCCGTGGCGATGGCCCGCATGGTGGTCTTCTCGTAGCCCCGCTCCCGGAACAGCCGCATCGCCGTCTCCAGGATCAGCGCGCGGGTCTGCTCGGACTTGCTCTGGGCAGCGGCCTCGAGGGGACCGTCGTTCTTCGCGGACACGGACAGAGCCTAACGAGTGCCGCAGGCGTCGCCGTCACAGCCCGCGGGGTCGTAGGTCCACCCGAGACCCGGGTCGTACGACCACCCGTCCGCGCGGCGGTAGACCTTCCCGCCCCACTGCGCGCCCCGCCACCGGGCGGCGGCGAGCACCGCGCCCCGCGCCAGCCGGGCCCCGGCCGGTGTGCTGAGCCGGTGCGCGAGCGGCCGCTGCTCCCGCAGCGCCCAGAGCACGACGATCCAGGCGGCGGTGTCCCGGAAGACCTGCCCCGCGTCGCCGACGACGGTGACCTCGTCGAAGGTGGCCGAGTGGTCGAGGTCCGGGAAGCGGGTGCGGGCCTCGGCCGAACCCGCCGGGACCAGCTCCAGCGGCACCAGCTGCGGCTGCCGCACGAGCCAGTCGCGCAGGTGGGTGCAGAGGGTGCACTCGGCGTCGTAGAGGACGGTGAGCCCGCGGACCGGGACGCGCACGGCGCCCCGGTCGTCGGTTCCGGTCACGGCGGTCACGCCCCGGCCGCCGGCGCGGTCCAGCCCTGCGGCGGGACCGGCGGGAGCTGCTCCTTCTCCATGATCCCGCGGCGCCTGATCCGGTTGAGCACGTACACGTTGCCGAGGTGCATCACGCCGAGCACCAGCAGCACCACACCGAGCTTGGCGGACAGCGCCTCGAAGATGCCCCGGGTGTCGTCGATCGTGTCGCTGGTGTGCAGGTAGAGCGCGACGAAGCCGAGGTTGACGAGGTAGAAGCCGACGACCAGAAGGTGGTTGACGGCATCGGCGAGCTGCTCGTTGCCGTGCAGGACGTCGGAGAGGAAGATCCGCCCGTTGCGGCTGAGCGTGCGGGCCACCCAGATGGTCAGCCCGATGCTGACGAGCAGGTAGATGACGTATGCGATGACCGTGCGGTCCATGCCCCACCCCTTCTTGAACGCGTTCAAAACGCTGACAGGGATGACTGTAGACCCAGTTTTGAACACGTTCAACTCGGTTGCGGGGTGACCCCTTTCACCCTCGCCGCGCCAGCTCCGGCCGCTTGCTGTAGTCCGTGAAGCCGAGGATGTTCCCCCAGGGGTCGGCGACCTCGACGGTCCAGCCGGTGGCCACGGAGAACGGCTCGTCGAGCACCGCGACCCCGGCCTCCTTGAGCCGCCTGGCCGCACCCCGCGCGTCCGGCACCTCCAGCCACACCCGCGGCGACGCCCACACCGCAGGCCGGTGCCCGAGACCCTCCTCGGCCCGCAGCAGGATCCCGGGCGTCTCGCCCCCGACCTTCAGCAGCGCGATCCCGCCCTCGTCGAACCGGAACCCCACCGTGAACCCGGCCCGCTCGTAGAAGGCCACGGCATCCGCGAGCCTCCCGACGGGCATCACCACGTTGTCGAACCCGAGCAGTTCGTACGACTCGTCATCTGACATGCGATCAGATTAGGAGCGGAGATGACGGTTGCCGGGCGGGCTGACCGTCGGGTCACTCGTTGGGCCGAGAAGGGGCCGTCACGTCGGTACGCTGAGCCGTCGTCGGTGCCGGGCGAGCGAGGGGGCGGGGATGGCTCCGGGAGCAGAGACCTTCCACGGTGAGGCGCGGGCGGCGTTCGCCGAGGTCGCGCAGCGGCTGGGCCTGGACGGGCCGGGCGGCGGGGAAGGGGACCGGCATCTCGCCGTCGCGGCCTACGCCGGCGCGGGAGTGACCTACAAGGCGGTCCTCGGTCTGTGGCAGGGCGACGTCGAGATCCACGTCTGCCGCAGGACCGCACTGACCGAGTGCAAGGTCGGCATCGAGGGGCTGGCCGTCTCGGCGGGCGTCGTGGACCGCCGAGACCGGGTCTCCTTCGACGCCCGCAGCCTCCGCCGGCTCCGCAGGTCCCTGGCCGGGCAGGTCCGCTACGTCGAACTCGTGCACCCCTTGGTCTCCGGCGACCCGGAAACGGCCCTGGCGCTGATGCGTGCGGCGGGCGCCTGGGAGTGGCGCAGACCGGCCGCGGGGTGACCGGGAACGCCGAAGGCCCCGCTCCCTGCGCGGGAGCGGGGCCTTCGGCGTCGTAGCCGAACCGGGATCAGAAGCGGCGCGTGATCAGCGCGCGCTTGACCTCCTGGATCGCCTTGGTGACCTCGATGCCGCGCGGGCAGGCGTCCGTGCAGTTGAAGGTCGTGCGGCAGCGCCAGACGCCGTCGCGGTCGTTGAGGATCTCCAGGCGCTGCTCGGCCGCCTCGTCACGGCTGTCGAAGATGAAGCGGTGCGCGTTGACGATGGCGGCCGGGCCGAAGTACTGGCCGTCGTTCCAGAAGACCGGGCACGAGGACGTGCAGGCGGCGCAGAGGATGCACTTCGTGGTGTCGTCGAAGCGCTCGCGGTCCTCGGCGGACTGCAGGCGCTCGCGCGTGGGCTCGTTCGTGTCCTTCGTGATGAGGAAGGGCATGACGTCCCGGTACGCCTGGAAGAACGGCTCCATGTCGACGACCAGGTCCTTGAGGACCGTCAGGCCCTTGATGGGCTCGACCGTGATCGGCTTCTCGGGGTTGATGTCCTTGATGAGGGTCTTGCAGGCAAGGCGGTTCTTGCCGTTGATCCGCATCGCGTCCGAGCCGCAGATGCCGTGCGCGCAGGAACGGCGGAAGGTCAGCGTGCCGTCGACGTCCCACTTGATCTTGTGGAGGCCGTCGAGGACGCGCTCCTTCGGGTCGATCTCCAGCTGGAAGTCTTCCCAGACCGCGTCCGCGGAGACCTCCGGGTTGAAGCGGCGGACCCGGAAGGTGACCGTGATGTAGGGGGAGTCGGCGAAACCGGGCTCGGGCCGGCCGGCCGCGTCCGCCTTGTCCAGAACGGGGGTTGCCATCAGTACTTACGCTCCATCGGCTGGTAGCGGGTCTGGACGACCGGCTTGTAATCGAGACGGATGGACTCGGCGCCGTCGTCGCCCACCTCGCGGTACGCCATGGTGTGGCGCATGAAGTTGACGTCGTCGCGGTTGGGGTAGTCCTCGCGGTAGTGACCGCCGCGGGACTCCTTGCGGGCGAGTGCGGAGACCGCCATGACCTCGGCGAGGTCGAGCAGGTTGCCGAGCTCGATGGCCTCGAGGAGGTCCGTGTTGAACCGCTTGCCCTTGTCCTGGATCGAGACGTTCCGGTAGCGCTCGCGCAGCTCCGCGATCTTCTCGACCGCCGTCTTGATCGTCTGCTCGGTGCGGAACACCATGACGTTGGCGTCCATGGTGTCCTGCAGCTCCCGGCGGATCGTGGCGACCCGCTCGTTGCCCGTCGAGGAGCGCAGCCGCTCGATCTGGTCGACGACGAACTCGGCCGGGTTCTCCGGGAGTTCCACGTACTCGTGGCCGTGCGCGTACGCGGCGGCCGCGATGCCCGCCCGGCGGCCGAACACGTTGATGTCCAGGAGCGAGTTGGTGCCGAGGCGGTTGGCGCCGTGCACGGAGACGCAGGCGACCTCGCCGGCCGCGTACAGGCCCGGGACGACGGTGGTGTTGTCCGAGAGGACCTCACCCTCGACGTTGGTCGGGATGCCGCCCATGGCGTAGTGCGCGGTGGGCTGGATCGGGATCGGGTCCGTGTACGGCTCGATGCCCAGGTAGGTGCGCGCGAACTCGGTGATGTCCGGGAGCTTCGCGTCCAGCTGCTCCGGCGGGAGGTGGGTGAGGTCGAGGTAGACGTGGTCGCCCTCGGGACCGCAGCCGCGGCCCTCGCGGATCTCCGTGTAGATGGAGCGCGAGACGACGTCACGGGACGCGAGGTCCTTCATGACCGGCGCGTACTTCTCCATGAAGCGCTCGCCGTCCTTGTTGCGGAGGATGCCGCCCTCACCGCGGGCGCCCTCCGTCAGCAGGATGCCCATCCGCCAGATGCCGGTCGGATGGAACTGGAAGAACTCCATGTCCTCCAGCGGCAGACCGCGGCGGTAGACGGCCGCCTGGCCGTCACCGGTCAGGGTGTGCGCGTTGGACGTCACCCGGAAGAACTTGCCGGTGCCGCCGGAGGCGTAGATGACGGCCTTCGCCTGGAAGATGTGGATCTCGCCGGTGGCCAGCTCGTAGGCGACCACACCGGACGACTTCTTGACGCCGTCGACCTCGGTGATCAGCTGGTCCAGGACGTAGAACTCGTTGAAGAACTCCACGCCCTCCTTGACGCAGTTCTGGTACAGCGTCTGGAGGATCATGTGGCCGGTGCGGTCGGCCGCGTAGCAGGACCGGCGGACCGGCGCCTCGCCGTGGTTGCGGCTGTGACCGCCGAACCGGCGCTGGTCGATGGTGCCGCCCGGCGTCCGGTTGAACGGCAGGCCCATCTTCTCCAGGTCGAGGACGGCGTCGATGGCCTCCTTCGCCAGGATCTCGGCGGCGTCCTGGTCGACCAGGTAGTCACCGCCCTTGACCGTGTCGAAGGTGTGCCACTCCCAGTTGTCCTCCTCCACGTTGGCCAGGGCGGCGGCCATGCCGCCCTGCGCGGCGCCCGTGTGGGAGCGGGTGGGGTAGAGCTTGGTCAGGACCGCGGTGCGGCTGCGCTTCGTCGACTCGATGGCCGCGCGCATGCCGGCGCCGCCGGCGCCCACGATGACGGTGTCGTACTTGTGGATCTTCATGATTCTCGCAGCCCCGTGCCTAGCGGATGTTCGGGTCGAAGGTGAAGATCACCAGCGAGCCCAGCAGGATGGTGAACACCGTGGCCGTGTAGAGCAGGCCCTTCAGCCACAGCCGGGTGTTCGCACGCTCCGCGTAGTCGTTGATGATCGTGCGCAGGCCGTTCGCGCCGTGCAGCATCGCGAGCCACAGCATCAGCAGGTCCCAGACCTGCCAGAAGGGGCTCGCCCAGCGGCCGGCCACGAACGCGAAGCCGATCTTCGACACGCCGCCGTCGAGCACCAGCTGGATCAGCAGGTGGCCGAGGACCAGCACGACCAGCACGACGCCGGACAGGCGCATGAACAGCCAGGCGGCCATCTCGAAGTTGCCGCGGGTGGAGCGCGGGGTCTTCTTGGTGCGCTTGCGCGGGGCCTCGATGAGGGGGGCCGGGTTGTCCACGTTGAAGAGGGGAGCGCCCTCGACGGGGCCGACGCCGGCTGCGGTGGATTCAGTGGTCGACATCTGTGTCAGCTCCCGAACAGGACACGAGCGGCGTGGCCGAGAACGGGGTAAACGGCCCCGGCCATCAGGACGACCCAGACACCGACGACCGTCCAGAGCATCTGCTTCTGGTAGCGCGGGCCCTTCGACCAGAAGTCGACGGCGATCACGCGCAGGCCGTTGAGGGCGTGGAAGAGGATGGCGGCCACCAGGCCGTACTCCAGCAGTGCGACGATCGGCGTCTTGTACGTGGCTACGACCTTGTCGTAGTCCTCGGGGGAGACGCGGACGAGAGCGGTGTCCAGCACGTGAACGAACAGGAAGAAGAAAATGAGGACGCCGGTGACTCGGTGAGCCACCCAGGACCACATTCCTTCCCGGCCGCGGTACAGCGTTCCAGCCGGCACGGAAGTCCCTCCGGGAGCGGGGTATCGGGGCCGCGCCGGCTTGTGGGTGTCGGTCGGGCCCGGCCGGGTACGGTCCACCGGCCCCCAGCATCGTAGCGAGGCGCTGCCGCTGGGCTTACGCCGGGCCTACCGGTGTGATCAAAGTGGCACGCGTATGGGTTAGCCGGTGGGTTGGCCGGGCGGCATCCGGGGTGGTGGGTTCGGCTATTTGCCGGGTGCGGGTGCGTTTGGGCTGGTCGCGCAGTTCCCCGCGCCCCTGAGGAGTTGCAGCAGACGTCCCCGTGCAAGGCGCCGGAGCTCCTCGGCCGTCACGATCCGTTCCTCCTCCGGATCGTTTGTCAAACGTGACCGGATGCCTTCCAGGACGCGGTCCAGGGATTCGGCGGGCGGCGTGTCGCCCAGGTAGATGACGAAGACGTGGCCGAACTTGGCCTCGTAGGCCGCGTGGGCCGCCGTCAGGGCCGTGTGGGCCGCCGAGTACGTGTCCTCCGGCAGCTCCGGGAGGCACTCGCCCGCCAGGGCCTCCGAGAGGTCCCCCGGGGACAGGTCGTACGCCGCCTCGTCCGCCGCGGCCAGGAGGGACTCCACGTCGGGGTAGGGGCGGTGGTCGGCGATGCGGCGGCACCACCGCCGGCTGTGCAGGCAGTGCAGGAGCAGCCCGCCGGCCTCGTCGTCGGAGGCGGCGTTGAAGGCGTCCAGCGGGGTGGGGAGATGGGGCAGGCGGTGGGCGGGCAGCGTGGGTCCTCGCGTCACATGCGGTGTGGCAGGGGTGGCAGCGGATGCTGTGAGATATGTGTCGTCGACGTTATCGAGGACGTCCACGGTGTGTCCGTTGGTTGCCTGAATTTCACCCGAACGGGAGAGTTTCAGATTGCGTCGATGACGGCCCTGCGGTGGGTGCGTCGTAAGTTGTAGCCGTGAGCCAGCACAGGCGCAGGCCGTCGACACGGCAGGGCGCGCGGAGGCGGGCGGTGGTGGTCGCCGCCGCCTTCGCGGGGACCGTCGCGCTCGGTACCGGCATCGGGGTGTGGGCCTCCTCGGGCGGCGACGGCGGGAGTACCGCCGGAGCGTCCCGGCAGCCCTCCGGCAGCGACCGGGCGGCCTCGTCCGGGGCGCGCTCCGGGGCGGCCACCCCCACCCCCACCCGCAGCTACCCCCTCTCCCAGGCCCCCCGCACCATCCCCGCCGTCCGCTCCCACACCGCCGCCCGCGGCCCCGGCTGGCGCCCGCAGCGGGGCGGCCGGGTCGTGGTGAGCGACCCGGCCCTGGCCGACGAGGGGCGGCTGACCGCGGGCGAACTGGGGCTGTCGTACGCCGGGCAGAAGGGCGCGGACGACGACGTCCGGCCGGGCGACCTGCGGCTCGACCTCGGCGGCAGCGGGGACCCGGAGTCGTACACCATGACCGTGCGCGGCGGGTCGGTGCGGATCAGCGGGCCCGCGGACGCCGGCGTCTTCTACGGCACCCGGACCCTCAAGCAGGAGGTGCACGGCGGCGGTACGGCCCCGGAGGGCGTCGTCCGGGACCAGCCGGCCAAGCCGCAGCGCGGGTTCATGCTGGACATCGCGCGCAAGCCGTTCACCGCCGACTGGATAGAGTCGCGGATACGAGAACTGGGCGACCTGAAGTTCAACGAGCTCGGGCTGCACTTCTCCGACGACCAGGGCTTCCGCATCGAGTCCGACACCCACCCCGAGATCGTCTCCCGGGACCACCTGACCAAGGCCCAGGTGAAGGAGATCGTCGCGCTCGCCGCCTCCCGGCACATCCAGGTCGTACCGGAGATCGACTCGCCCGGACACCTCGGCGCCGTCCTCGCCGCCCACCCCGAGCTGCAGCTGCGCAACGCGCAGGGCGTCGCCACCAGGGGTGCCGTCGACATCTCCAAGGACGCCTCGGCGAAGCTCGTCGACGACCTGCTCGACGAGTACGCCGACCTGTTCCCCGGCTCCGACTGGAACCTCGGCGGCGACGAGTACCAGGCCCTGACCGTCGCGAACCCGCAGGCCTCCTACCCGCAGCTCGCGGCCGCCGCCCAGCAGGAGTACGGCGACGGGGCCACCGTCGCCGACCTCACCACCGGCTGGCTGAACGCCCGCGCCGACACCGTCCGCGCCCACGAACGCACCCTGCGGGCCTGGAACGACGGCTTCCTCCGGGGCACCTCCGTACAGCCCGCCGACGACCTCCAGGTCGCCTACTGGACCGGCAAGGAGAACGGCGCCCGGCAGCCCGTGGAGTACCTGAGGGCGGGCCGCAAGGTCCTCAACTACAACGACGAGTACCTGTACTACGTCCTCGGGCAGCCCAACACCTTCGTCTACCCGACCGGGCAGCGCATCTACGAGCAGTGGATCCCGCGCATGCTGCGCGGCACCTCGGCGGTGGCCGCGCGGTACGAACCCCAGGTCCTCGGCGGCTCCTTCGCGGTCTGGTGCGACCTCGCCAACTCGCAGACCCAGGACCAGGTGGCGGCCGGCATCCGGCTGCCGCTGCGGGCGACCGTCCAGAAACTCTGGGACCCGGGCACCCCCGCGATGTCCTGGACGGACTTCAGGGCCCTGGCGGACAGACTGGGCTGACCCGCACGGGACGTGGCGATCGCGGTCATACGGGTGGACGTACGGCGGTGACGGGCCGTATGTTCCGCATTCCGCGCGGGCCAGGGGAGGGTGCCGTGCCCGACCGCGTCCCGGGGGACCCTTCATGATCTGCGCCCGCTGTCACCACTTCGCCGCCGCGCCCGGCGCCACCCTGTGCCACCGCTGCCTGGGCGACTCACCCGAGCCGGCCCCGGCCTTCGGCAGCACGCCCGGGTTGTGGCTGCGCTCGCCGGTGGGCCTCGGCTGGGCCGCGGCCGTACTGCTCGGGGCGGTCGTCGCCGCCGACCTGTTCGCCGTCTGGGCGGACTTCCTGCAGTACGACGCCACCGGCGCGCTGGCCGACGGCGAGACCGGCGCCGCCGCGTTCCGCCGGGCCGACCGCGCCGACGAACTGCTGGGTGTCGCCGCCGGGGCCCAGGCCGTCTCGCTGGTCGCCTGCGTGATCGTCTACCTGTGCTGGTTCCAGCGGGTGCGGGCCAACGCCCAGGTCTTCGACCCGCTCGGGCACCGCAAGTCGCCGGGCTGGGCGATCGGCGGCTGGTTCGTGCCGGTCGTGAACCTCTGGTACCCGCGCCGGATCACCCTCGACATCTGGGACGCCAGCAGCCCCTGGGGCACGACCCGTTCGCACACCCTGGTCAACACCTGGTGGGCGCTGTGGCTGGCCTCCCTGTTCGCCGACCGCGCCGCGACGACCGGCTACGGCGACGAGGCCGAGGGCGCCGCCCAGGTCCGTGACGGCGCCCTGCAGATGATCCTCTCGGACTCCCTCGACATCGCCGCCGCCGTCCTCGCCATCCTCCTCGTGCTCCGGCTGACCCGCATGCAGCACGAGAAGGCGATGGCCGGCACCGCTCCGGCCGGGCTCTGAGCCACGGCCGCGCGACCGCATCGCGGCGTACCCCGCCGTTGGCCGAAAAGCCTTTCTTCGGACTCCTCCGCATCCTGGGTGCAGCGCCTGTGTGACACTGCCGTACCGTCGCACGCAGTTAGGGAAAGTACGAGCTCCGTGCAAGTGGGGCCTTGGTATGGACCGTTTCTGGGAGGCGTGGGATGAGCCTGGTGGAGCTGATCGCTCAGGCCGATGAACGCGGGCTGGCTGCCAGCGGGTTGGCCTGTTTGGATCGGTGCGTACCCCTGCTGGGCGGGGACGACCTGGTGCTGCGGCCGCTGTGGGCGAGCCTCGCCGACGGCTCCGACTGGAGCGCGGGACTGGAGAAGGCGCGCGGCTCGCTCGGCGCCGGCGAGGAGACCGGCGCGGGGGCGCGGGCGGCGGCGGGCGGCCAGGCCGACGAGGCCGAGGCGCTCGCCCGCCGGATGCTCGACGCCGCGCCCGGGTCGCAGGAGGACGCCGGCGTCCGGATGTGGGCCGACGCCTGTTCCGTCGCCTCGCTGCAGATCCACCGGCTTCTCGACCCCGCCGAGGACAGGGCGCCCTCGGTGGACAGCCGCCGGGAGGGCGGTACCGAGGGCATGTCCCCGCTGGTCGCCGCCGAACTGCGCCGCCAGGTCACGGTGCTGGAGCTGCTCGCGGGGCACGGCGCGGCCGGGCTGCGCCGCGCACTGGACGTCTCCACCGAGGGGCGCCGGGTGCTGCGCGCGGTGGTGTCGCGGCGGGCCCGCGGGCTCGGGTGAACCATTGGTGAGGGCGGTGCGCGGGTCCTGCGCCGGTTGCGGGAACAACGCCGGATCCGGATGACGAAAGCGCCGCCGACCTGGATCTTCCCTATGTGACAGTCCACTACGTGACACCCCCCTACGGGACCGCACGGCAACAGACCAGGCCGCACGCCGCCGCCAGACCGGCGCGGTGGGCCGCGGACGCGGTCGCCATGATGCGCGAGGGCGCCCGGGTCCGGCTCGACTACTCGGCGCAGAGCCTGTGGCGGGTCGACCGGGTGATCGAGGAGATACGCCGGGAGGGCGCGCCCTTCGACGCCGTGCGGGAGACGCTGCGCGGCCTCGGGGCCTACGCCGGTGAGGTGATCGTCCGTCACGCCGGCGCCGAGTGGTGGGCGTCCGGCGGCGAGCACTGGATCCGCACCCCCGACGGCAGGCTCTGGGCCCCGATCGAGGAGGCCGGGCGCTGCTACGGCGGCCACGGCTCACTGCGACTGCTGTGCCGGGACGCCCTGGGGTGACGAAGGGGCCCGGGGCGGCGAGCGGTCCTGGGGCTGCGAGCGGTTCCGGGGCGGCGTGGGGTCCCGGGGCGGCGCGCGGCTCGGCAAAAACAGCGTAATAAGAGACGCGGGCGTTCCCAACCGGCCGGTGGGGGAGCACGATTGGCCCATGGCCGACAACCGACGCTGGTGGGCTCTGGTCGTCATCGCACTGGCCCAGCTGATGGTCGTGCTCGACATGACCATCGTCAACATCGCGCTCCCCTCCGCCCAGGTCGCTCTGCACATGTCCGACGGCAACCGGCAGTGGGTGATCACCGCCTACACCCTCGCCTTCGGCGGACTGCTGCTGCTCGGCGGCCGGATCGCCGACCTCGCCGGACGCAGGATCGCGTTCATGACCGGCCTGATCGGCTTCGCCGCCGCCTCCGCGCTCGGCGGGGCCGCGGTGAACCAGGGCATGCTGTTCGGGGCGCGGGCCCTGCAGGGCGTGTTCGCCGCGCTGCTCGCACCGGCCGCGCTGTCGCTGCTCGCGACGACGTTCACCGACCCGAAGGAACGCGGGAAGGCGTTCGGTATCTTCGGCGCCATCATCGGCGCGGGGGCCGCGGTCGGGCTGCTCGCCGGCGGCTTCCTCACCCAGTACCTGGACTGGCGCTGGTGCCTGTACGTCAACGTGCCGATCGCGCTGGTCGCGTTCGCCGGCGCCTGGGTCCTGCTGCCCGGCGGCGGCCGGCATCCCGACGCCCGCCTCGACGTCCCCGGCGCCCTGCTCGGTTCGGCCGGCATG
Source organism: Streptomyces sp. NPDC090499 (assembly GCF_044769305.1). NCBI lineage: Bacteria > Bacillati > Actinomycetota > Actinomycetes > Kitasatosporales > Streptomycetaceae > Streptomyces > Streptomyces sp. NPDC090499. The sequence goes on along the minus strand of NZ_JBIVXP010000003.1, from coordinate 268,230 downwards.
CTCTCCCTGGTCTACGGCTTCTCCGAGGCGGAGTCCCGGAGCTGGACCGACGGCCTGGTCCTGACGCTGCTGATCGGCGGGGTCGCGCTGCTCGGTCTCTTCGGGTACTGGCAGACCCGTGCCCCGGTCCCGCTGCTCCCCATGACCGTGGTCCGCGACCGGCAGCGCGTCGGCGCCTTCCTCACCGTGCTGCTGGTGACCGTCGGCATGTTCGGCGTCTTCCTCTTCCTGACGTACTACATGCAACGCGTCCTCGGCTACTCGCCCGTGAAGACCGGCGTCGCCTATCTCCCCATCACCGTCGGCATGGTCACCGGCTCCACCCAGATCGCCGCCCGGCTGCTGCACCGGGTCCCGCCCCGCGTGCTGATGGTGCCCGGACTGCTGCTGGCGGCCGGGGCGCTGGCGCTGATAGCCCAGGTCGGGGTCGAACCGGCGTACGCCTCGCACATCCTGCCCGGCATGCTGATGCTCGGCCTCGGCATGGGCACGGCGATGATGACCTCCGTCTCCCTGGCCACCGGCAACGTCGCCCCGCGCGACTCGGGCGCGGCCTCGGCCACCTTCAACACCGCCCAGCAGGTGGGCGGTTCGATCGGCACCGCCCTGCTCAACACCATCGCCGCGAGCGTCACCACCCGGTACGCCACCGCGCACGCCGCGAGCATCCCGAACCGGGCGCTGCTGGAGGCGAAGGCCGCCGTGCACGGCTTCAACGTGGCCACCTGGTGGGCGATGGCCGCGCTGCTGCTCGGCGCCCTCATCGCCGGGGTGGTCGTGAACGCGGACCGGGCCCCCACCCCGCAGGCCCCGCCGGAGCGGACCCCGGAACCGGTGGACTCGGCCACCTGATCCGCCCGTCGGCGCGGCCGTGGCGCGCGCCGAGGAGGGCGACGAGTCCGCCTTCGCGGTCGCCTACCGGCTGGTGCAGCCCGGTCTGCTCGGCCCCTCCGGGGGTTCGTCGGGAACGACGCAGAGGACGTGGCCGCCGACGCCGGGCTGGAGATCGCCCCGGGACCTGGGGCGGTTCCGGGGCGACGGGGCCGCCTTCCGCACCGCCCGCGACACCGGCACCCACCGCACCCGCACCCGGCGCCGGGACGACCGGCGGCGATGAGCCGAGGGGGGACCGGACCGCTCAGCCCGACGTGTGCCGCGGCTTCCGCCGCGGCCCTGACACACGTCGGCCGGAAGCGTTTTCACGGTCTGGGACCGGCCGGGACGGCGTACGTCTGCGGGCCGGAGAGGGAGGCCACGGAGACGGCCGGGGCCGCCACCCCTGGTCCGATGGAGCCGTGACAGGGCTCTGGGCAGGCGTTTCGTCGTCCGGGTAGGTGTCGTCGTTTGCTCACCGCTCCAGTCGCTGACCAGGTGTTTCTGCCTGTTCCTGGGTGCTGTTGGTCACGCGTTGGACATGTGGCCCGACGCTGGCTCGCCAATCGCCAGGGTTATTTCCAGTGCGACGCCATACGTCGAAGTAGACTTAGACGAAACTCGTCGCAGTCGAGATACAGGAGGGTGAGTGGAGGAGAGCCTGCCGATCAAGCCGGACGACGTGGTCGACCGGGACCGGGAGTGGGATCTGCTCGCGGAGTTCCTCACCGATCCGGATCCGGCGATGCGGCTGGGCATTGTGTCGGGGCGGCGGCGGCACGGGAAGTCGTACCTTCTGCAGGCCCTGTCCGAGCAGGTCGGCGGTCTGTACGTCACAGCAGTCCGGGAAGAGGGGCGACTGCCCGCGATCCAACGGTTCAGCGACGCGGTCGCCACGCATACCGGTCTGAGGCCGGGCAGTCTGCGCCTGACCGACTGGCGTGACGTGTTGTCCAATGCCCTTGATGTGACAGCCCGCTCGGCGCATCCGCTCCTGGTGATCGACGAGTTGCCCTACCTGCTCCAGCACTCGCCCGAGATCCCGGGACTGCTCCAGCAGCTTTACGACGAACGCCAGCGCGGCGCCCGGCAGGGTGCCGGGCCGGGGCCGCGGTTGATCCTGTGCGGCTCCGCGATGAGCGTCATGCACGAACTGCTCTCGGGAACCAAGCCGCTTCGCGGCCGGGCCGTGGTCGATCTACGGCTGGGGGCCTTCGACTACCGCGACAGCCGGGACTTCTGGCAGATCACCGACCCGCTGACCGCGCTGAAGGTGCACGCGGTCCTCGGCGGGGCACCCGGCTACCGACCGGTGGCCGGCCGTCCGCATCCGGACGACGGCTTCGACACGTGGCTCACCCGGACACTGCTCGATCCGGGCCGGGCGGTGTACTCGCGGACCGAAACCGAGTACCTGCTGCGCGAGGATCCCAGGATCACCCAGCACACCCTGTACTACGACATCCTCACCGCGATCGCGAACGGCGCCACCACGCCCAGCAAGATCGGCGCCGCCCTGGAACGGCCGCGCAATGCCGTTGCCCACCCCCTGGGTGTGCTGGAGTCCACCGGCTACATCCGCCGGGAGCAGGACATCCTTCGCTCCAAGCACCCTGTCATCACCCTCGCCGACCCTGTCATCCGCTTCAACCAGCTCATCACCCTCCCTCAGGCCGCCGCCGTGGAGCAGGGCTTCGCCGGGCAGGTCTGGCAGCAGGCAGCCCCGACCTTCAACTCCAAGATCCTCGGACCGCACTTCGAGGACCTGGCCCGAGACTTCACCCGCCGCTACGCCCACGCCCTGCTCCCCGGCGGACTGCCCGGGCCGGTCGGCACAACCGAGGTCGCCGACCAGGCCGCCCGGACGAAGCACGAGGTCGATGTCATTGCCCTGGCCGCCGGCGAGCGCCCGCAGGCTCCGCGTGCAAGGATCGCGTTGCTGGGCGAGGCCAAGGCGACCGCCGCGCGCCGTGGGACCGGTGACCTGGAGCGCCTGGAGCGTATCCGTGATCTGCTTGCTGATCAGGGGTACGGCACCGACACCGTCACCCTGGCCTTGTACTCCCTGCACGGCTTCTATCCCGACCTGGTCGACCTGGCCAATCGTCGTGACGATCTCCTTCTGGTCGATCTGCCCACCCTTTACGGCAGCTGACACCGGCGCGCAGCGCTCGTGTCGCAGCTCGCCGAGCCACGGGTCGAACAGCGTGATGCCGTCCCCTCGGCTCGGAAAGCGCTACTGGCCAGACCGCGCCATGGTCCAGCGCGTCGAGCGTGCGGAGTTGAGGGAGCGCGAGAGTCGACATCTGAGACGTTTCAGTGCCTCGTGCCGGGCCGGAGAGGGGGGCCACGGAGACGGCCGGGGCCGCCACCCCCCACAGGAGAGGCCCCGGCCGTCGCGCGGCACGGGCCGCGCGGCGGCCCGTACTCTGTTCAGCGCCATGAGTGCGTTTTCTGTCACACCCCGCGGCGTCACGAGTTAGTTGCACTTTGTACGGACGTGGACGGCGAGCGGTTTCAGGTCGTAACGTGCAGTTCGCGCCGGGCCGCGGAGGACGTATGACCACCGCAAGGATCTGCGGTCCCGAACACCGAAGCCATCAATCGAGGAACCACGACGGCGAGAACCACGACCGCGAGAGCGGCGCCGGTTCGGGCCCAAAGTAGGGAACACACGGGTGCTGGGGGACGACGCGGAGTTGACCGCCGCGGTACGTGCTGCACAGGACGGGGACGAGACCGCGTTCCGCATCGTCTATCGCGCGGTCCAGCCCCGCCTGCTCGGATACGTCCGCACGCTGGTCGGCGATCCGGACGCCGAGGACGTCGCCTCCGAGGCCTGGCTGCAGATCGCCCGCGACCTCGACCGGTTCAGCGGGGACGCGGACCGGTTCCGCGGCTGGGCCGCCCGGATCGCCCGCAACCGCGCCCTCGACCACATACGGATGCGCGGCCGCCGCCCCGCGATCGGCGGCGACGAGACGGAACTGACCGGCCGGGCCGCCGAGTCGGACACCGCCGGCGAGGCCATCGAGGCGCTGGCCACCGACCACACCCTCGCCCTCATCGCCCGGCTGCCGCAGGACCAGGCCGAGGCCGTCGTCCTCCGGGTCGTCATGGGCCTCGACGCCAAGACCGCCGCCGAGACCCTCGGCAAGCGCGCCGGCGCGGTGCGGACGGCAGCCCACCGGGGGTTGAAGAGACTCGCCGAGCTGCTCGGCGCCGACCCCGAGACGGCAGGCGTCCTCGACGCGCTCCCACCCCAGCGAGAACCGAACGCCCGTGCGGTGACGTCCGCGAGTGTGACGCATACGCGTTCGCGGACGCAGAAGGACATGTGATGGCCGACGAGCGGTACAAGTGGCTGAACCGGGTGACGGCGGAACGTCTGCTGCGCGGTGAGTCGCTCGAAGCTGTCGACGCCTCCGCCCGTGACCAGGCAGAACGCCTCGCCGACACGCTCGGCGCGCTCTCCGCGCGGGCCACGCCGGCCGCTGCCGAACTCCCCGGTGAGGAAGCCGCGCTGGCTGCCTTCCGCAAAGCGCGCGAATCCGCCGAGGACGTCCGGACCGCCGTGGCCGCGCCGACCGGTGCGGCCACGTGGCCGCACCGGGGCGAGCGCGACGCCGACGCGGGCCTCTTCCGGATCGGCGCCGGCTCCCGGCCGTCCCGGGTCCCGGGCTGGGCCCGCCCCGCACGGCTGGGCCTCGCCGCCGCGCTGACCGCCGGCATGCTCGGCGGGGTCGCGGTGGCCGCGGGCACCGGGGTGCTGCCGACGCCGTTCGACGACAACCCCCCGGGACCGGCCGCCTCGGTCTCGGCCGCCGGTACCCCCGCACGCCCGCAGGGCTCGCAGTCGCCCGAGTCGCTGCTCGGCGGCGAGACCCGGACGCCGTCCTCCGGTGCCGCCTCCGGTGCCTCCGGGCAGCCCTCGCCCGACCCGTCCGGCAAGACGAAGAACCGGGACACCGGCTCGACCGGCATCCCGGCCGGCGGAGGGAGCGGTGCCCTGACGTCCTGCCGCGCGATCCGGAACGGCAAGTCCCTGGACGCCGACCGCAGGCGCGCCCTGGAGGGACTGGCGGGCGGCGCGGGCCGGGTCGACAAGTTCTGCAAGGCCGTCCTCGACATCGGGCTGAACGGCAAGGACGGCGTCGCCCGCGACGGCAAGGGCGACGACAACGACCAGGGCGGCCGGCACGACGGCCAGGGCGACAACAGCGGTCCGGGCGACGGCGACGGCCGGTCGGGCCGAGGCGACGGCGACGGCAAGAGTGGCGGCAAGGACGGCGGCTGGGGCAACGACCACCGCCAGGACGGCGTGGCCACCCCCGCCCCGACCGCCTTCGTGCCCCTGCGGCCCGACCAGCCCGGCGCCTCGCCCAGCCCCACGTACAGCGCGCTCTGACCTTTGCGCACCGCTGTGAACTGCGGTTCTGAAAGTCCCTGAACTTTTTTCCCGCAGGGTGTGACGCTTTCGGCCGCGGCGGCGCAGTACAGAGTGAGCCGACTGGTCATCGGCCGTCGCACAGAGCCGGGGTTCCCCCCGTACCCGTGGCTCGTGCATCGGCGCGGGCGGGACACGTTCCCCCGGTCCCGCCCGCGCCCCGAACGTCACCCGTCTGTACCCGTCCCTCCGGTTCACCAGGAGACGACGACCTTGTCGCCGTTGCGCACCTGCGCGAACAGGTCCGCGATCGCCGCCTCGTCCCGCACGTTGACGCACCCGTGCGAGCCGCCCGCGTAGCCCCGGGCCGCGAAGTCGTAGGAGTAGTGCACCGCCTGCCCGCCGCTGAAGAACATCGCGTACGGCATCGGCGAGTGGTAGAGCGTCGACACGTGGTGGCGGGACTTCCAGTAGATGTGGAACACACCCTCACGGGTCGGGGTGTACTGCGCCCCGAACCGCACCGACATCGTCGACACCGTGCGCCCGTCGATCATCCAGCGCAGGGTGCGGCTGGTCTTGCTGATGCACAGCACCCGCCCGGTCAGGCACCGCGGATCGGGCGCGGCGGCCGGCTGACCGCCCATCAGGTACAGCTCCCACTTCCCGGGCTTGTGCGTCATCCGGACCAGCCGCTGCCAGGTCACGGCGTCGGTCTCGCCCGTCCGCGGCAGCCCGCGCCTGCCCTGGAAGCCCTCGACGGCCTGGGCGGTGAGGTCGTCGTAGGTCCCCGTCGGCCCGTCGAACAGCCAGGCGACCTGTCGCAGCCGGGCCTGGAGCTCGCGGACGCCGGTGCCGGTGTCGCCGCGGGTGTACACGATGTGCGGCGGGACCGTCTCGACGGCGGACGGCGAGGAGGTGCGCGCGGCGGGCGCGGAAGCCGTGGGAGCCGTGGGAGCCGTTGGAGCGGTGGGCGCGGTGCCGGCGGGTGCCGCGCTGTGCGGGAGGTCGATGTGGACGGGCGAGTGCCCCTTGGCGTCCCCGCCGCCCGCCGGCTGCACCGTGCACCCGCACAGCACGGCCAGTACGGCGGCCAGGACTCCCGAATACCCCGAGACCTTCATGCCGAGGATGCTTCCCCGGGTGACCGCCGACGAACAAGGGGGCATCGTGGGAACCGACAGACGTACCGGTGTATCGGCGTACTGCGGAGGTCACCGTCATGGCCCGTGAGTCGGAGTCCGGACTGCCCGTCGAGCCGGTCTACGGCCCTGGAGACCTGGCGGGCTGGGACCCGGCCGGCAGCCTCGGCGCCCCGGGCTCGTACCCCTTCACCAGGGGCGTCTACCCGACGATGTACACCGGGCGGCCCTGGACCATGCGCCAGTACGCCGGGTTCGGTACGGCCGCGGAGTCCAACGCCCGCTACCGGCAGCTCATCGCGCACGGCACCACCGGTCTCTCCGTCGCCTTCGACCTGCCCACCCAGATGGGCCACGACTCGGACGCACCCCTCGCGCACGGCGAGGTCGGCAAGGTGGGGGTGGCGGTCGACTCGGTCGACGACATGCGGGTGCTGTTCGGCGGGATCCCCCTGGACAGGGTGTCGACGTCGATGACGATCAACGCCCCGGCGGCCGTGCTGTTGCTGCTGTACCAGCTGGTGGCGGAGGAACAGGGCGTACCGGCGGCGGCCCTGACCGGCACGATCCAGAACGACGTCCTGAAGGAGTACATCGCGCGGGGCACGTACATCTTCCCGCCCAAGCCGTCCCTGCGGCTGACCGCGGACGTCTTCGGGTACTGCCGGACCGCGATCCCGCGCTGGAACACGATCTCGATCTCCGGCTACCACATGGCCGAGGCGGGGGCGTCCCCCGTGCAGGAGATCGCTTTCACGCTCGCCGACGGGATCGAGTACGTGCGCACGGCGGTCGCGGCCGGCATGGACGTCGACGACTTCGCGCCGCGCCTGTCCTTCTTCTTCGTGGCGCGTACGACGCTGCTGGAGGAGGTCGCCAAGTTCCGTGCGGCGCGCCGGATCTGGGCGCGGCTGATGCGGGAGGAGTTCGGCGCGAAGGACCCCAGGTCGCTGATGCTGCGGTTCCACACCCAGACGGCCGGCGTCCAGCTGACGGCCCAGCAGCCGGAGGTGAACCTGGTGCGGGTGGCGGTCCAGGCCCTGGGCGCGGTCCTCGGCGGCACCCAGTCGCTGCACACCAACTCCTTCGACGAGGCGATCGCGCTGCCGACCGACAAGAGCGCCCGCCTGGCCCTGCGCACCCAGCAGGTGCTGGCGTACGAGACGGACGTGACGGCGACGGTGGACCCCTTCGCGGGTTCGTACGCGGTGGAGCGGATGACCGACGACGTGGAGGCGGCGGCCCTCGCTCTGATGCGCAGGGTCGCGGACCTCGGCGGCGCGGTCGCGGCGATCGAGCACGGCTTCCAGAAGGGCGAGATCGAGCGGAACGCCTACCGCATCGCGCGGGAGACCGACGCGGGGGAGCGGGTGGTGGTCGGCGTCAACCGCTACCGGCTGGACGAGGAGGAACCCTACGAGCCGCTGCGGGTCGACCCGGCCATCGAGGTCCGGCAGGCGGAGCGCCTCGCCAGGCTCCGCGCCGACCGCGACCGGGCGGCCGTCGCCGCGGCCCTCACCGCCCTGAAGAAGGCCGCCGAGGGCGTCGACAACGTGCTGCCCCCCATGAAGGAGGCCCTGCGGGCGCGGGCCACGGTGGGGGAGGTGTGCGACGCGCTGCGGGAGGTGTGGGGGGTGTACGTCCCGGCGGACGCGTTCTGACGGCTCCTCACGGCGATCCTCACGGCGAATCCTTGTGACGGATCCTTACGGCGGATCCTTACGGCGGATCCTTACGGCGGATCCTTATGACGAACGGCCCGGGGCGTTGTCGGACCCGCGTGCGAGACTACTTCTCATGTTCGGCGTCATCGATCTCCCCACCTACCTGGCAGGACTCGTCCTGATCGTCCTGCTGCCCGGCCCCAACTCCCTCTACGTGCTGTCCGTCGCCGCCCGGCAGGGGATCCGGGCCGGTTACACCGCCGCCGCGGGCGTGTGGTGCGGGGACACCGTGCTGATGACGCTGTCGGCGGCCGGGGTGGCCTCGCTGCTCAAGGCCAACGCCGTGCTGTTCGGGATCGTGAAGTACGCGGGCGCCGGCTATCTCACCTGGCTGGCGATAGGCATGCTGCGGGCGGCCTGGGCGATGTGGCGGTCGCGGAAGCAGCAGGCGGCGGAGCAGACGGCCCCGGCCGCCGCCCCGGCGCAGGAGCGCCCGTACCGCCGCGCCCTGGTGATCAGCCTCTTCAACCCGAAGGCGATCCTGTTCTTCATCGCCTTCTTCGTGCAGTTCGTCGACCCGGGGTACGCGTACCCGGCGATCTCCTTCGTCGTCCTCGGCACCTTCGCCCAGCTGGCCAGCTTCCTCTATCTCAGCGCCCTGATATTCAGCGGCACGAGGCTGGCCGACGCGTTCCGCCGCCGCAAGCGGATGTCGGCGACGGCCACGTCGGCGGCGGGGGTGCTGTTCCTCGGGTTCGCGGTGAAGCTGACGCTGGCCAGCGCCTGAGCCGAAGCCGCCGGACGGTCCCGGCGGCCGGGGTCACAGGTGTTCGGTCAGCCGTTCGGCGGCCCAGTCGGCCCAATCCGCCGAGGTCGCCGAGCCGCGCAGGCCGTATTCGAGGATGAGCCAGCCGCAGATCTGCACCGGGTCGCCGACCCATTCGGCGTTGTCCCGCACGGCCTCCAGGGCGGCGAGCCGTTCGCGGTTTATCCGGGCGAAGTTCTCCAGGTAGTCGACGCCCTCCTCGCGGCTGAGCGTCCACAGGAAGAAGACCCGCAGCAGGGCGGCGCTGCGGAAGGCGAGGTCGGTGCCGGGCTCGGTGAGCCAGCCGCGCAGTTCCGCGCGCCCGGCGTCGGTGATGCCGTACTCGCGGCGCTGGCGCGCGCCGGTGCCGGTGACCTCGATCAGCCCCTTCTCGCTGAGCTTCGCCAATTCGCCGTAGACCTGGCTCTTCTGGGCGGGCCACACCACGGCCAGGCCCGACTCGAACCGCTTGAGCAGGTCGTATCCACTGGCGGGCTGCTCGGCCAGGAGACCGAGGAGTGCGTGGGGCAAGCTCATGGCCTCACCCTACCTTTCCGGAATTCACCCGTCACGACTGGACAGAGCAAGATCGACCGGCCATTCTTGGACCGTCCAATATTGGACTCTCGGTCTGTCCCGAAGGAGACACCGGTGAACTACGTCCGCGGTTTCGCGCCCTGGCTGTGTTACGCGGCCCTGAGCCCGGTCGACTGGCGACTGGGCACGAGCGCTGCCGCCCTGGCCGCGCTGTATCTGCTGGCCCGCCAGCTCCGCGCCCGCACGGTCGACCTGCTGGGGGCCGCCACCTGCGCGTTCTTCGTGGTCATGGCCGGTATCGCGCTGGCCGACCCCGGCACCGCGCTCCAGCACTGGATCTGCGCCCTGGCCAACGCCACCCTGGCGGCCACGGCCCTTGCCTCGCTCGCCGCCCGCCGCCCGTTCACCCTGGCCTTCGCACGGGCCGAGGTGCCCCGGGAGTTCTGGGAGTCCCCCCGGTTCATCAGGTTCAACATGGTGCTGACCGCCATCTGGGCGGCCGGGTTCACCCTCGGCGCGCTCGCCTGTGCCGCCGTCGTCGACTACGACCACTCCGCGACGGTGCCGCTCGTCACCGCCCAGGTCCTGGCGTTCGTCCTCCCCTTCGCCGTCGGCGGCCGGTACGCGGCACGGGCCAGGGCCCGCGCCGCGCAGGCCCTGGCGTAACCGTCCACCGTGCGACACCGCTCCGCACGGCTCTGCACGAGGAAGCAGCAGAACATGCCCGACATCCGCGCGCGGCAGACCGCCGGGCCCGATGACCTGACCGAGAACACCGAGGAGGCGCCCGGCCCCGGAGGCGGTTCCGGAGACCGGCCGGCGAGCCCGGAGCGGCTGATCTACTTCTCTGACGCGGTGGTGGCCATCGCCATCACCCTGCTCGCCCTGGAACTGCCCGTCCCCACCGGGGAGGTGCACGGCAACTCCGGTGTCCTGCACTTCCTGCGCGAGCACCTCGCGGAGTACACCGCGTTCCTGGTCAGCTTCTGGGCCATCGCCATCCACTGGATGATCCACCAGCGGCTGTTCCGGTACGCGACCGGACTCTCGGGCGGTGCCATCCGGTGGAACCTGCTGTGGCTGCTCGCGATCGTCGTCACCCCGTTCACCACGAAGCTGCTGACCAGCGAGGCCGACGCGTACGAGGTGCAGTTCATCGTGTACGCCGCCGTCCAGGTCCTGACCTGCCTGTTCTTCTGGCTGGCCGTCAGGGACCTGCGCAGGTCGGGGGTGCTGGACACCGCCGGCTCGGCGGCGGCGGTGTCCAGCACGATGAGCTGGCTGACCGCCCTGATGCTGGCCTTCCTCATCTCCATACCGGTCGCCCTGCTCACCCACTGGGCCGCCGCGTGCTGGGCCCTGCTCCCGGCGATCCGGGTCGCCCTGCGGGGCCGTGGCGCACCGTAAGGGGCGCTGGGGGTAGGAACTGCGCGACCGGTCACGACGGCGCCGCAGCCGTCAGACGGCATGTCGCGGCGTGTCCAGCGGAACGCCGACGCGGGCCGCGTACTCCCGCACCCCCTCCGCCGTCTCCCCCGCCCACCCCACATAACCGTCCGGGCGGACCAGGAACACCCCCGGGCCGTACGACTCCGGGGCCGGCAGGCCCCCGTCGATCCCGGCCACCGGTTCCGGGGCCAGCAGCGTCCAGTGCGGTCCCCGGAACGCGTCGAACATCCGCACCCCGTCCGCGTTCCGCCCGTCGGGCGCACGGTCGCCCGCCCGCACCGGTCCCGGGTTCGCCCGGGTCTCCTCGGTCAGCGAGGACTCCCGGTAGCCGATGCCCAGCTGGACCGTGGCCTCGCCCCGCCGGACCTCGCCGTGGTGGACGCTCGTCGAGAGGCCCAGCATGGCGGCGGCGTTCGCCCGGCGCTCCTCCTCGTAGGTGTCGAGGAGCGCGTCCGGGGCCCGCCCGGCGAGCACCGCGGCCAGCTTCCAGCCCAGGTTGTAGGCGTCCTGGACACTGGTGTTCAGGCCCTGGCCGCCGGCCGGGGAGTGGACGTGGGCCGCATCGCCGGCCAGGAAGACCCGGCCCACCCGGAACCGGTCGGCCAGCGCGGCGCGCGGGCGGAAGTCGGAGGCCCAGCGCACCTCGGTGACGTCCGCCGCGCCGAGGTGGCTGTACGTCGTCACCAGCCGGCGCAGGCCTGCCAGGGACAGGTCGACCTCCGTGCCCTCGGGCAGCCGGGCGCCCAGCTGGAACTCGTCGGTGCCGGCCAGCGGGCACAACGCCACGCCGTAGCCGTCGTCGTCGGTGAAGGTGTGCCAGTGCTCACGGTCGAGGCCCCGCACCCGCAGGTCGGCGACGAGGAACGGGCTCGGGTCGACCGACTCGCCGGTCATCCCGACGCCCACCGCACGCCGTACGGTCGAACGTCCGCCGTCCGCCGCCACGGCGTACCGCGCACGGGCCGTCGTGCCGTCGGTGAAACGGGCGGTCACCCCCTCCGCGTCCTGCTCCAGGCCCGTCAGCCCGCGCCCGAACGCGACCCGGCCGCCCAGCTCCCGCAGCCGCGCGTACAGCACCTCCTGCGTGCGCCACTGCGCGACCATCAGCGGCTCGGTGTACGGCGCCCCCTCGTCCGCCGGCACCGCGTCGAACATCGGCTTCGTGGTGAGGGGTTCGCCGTTCTTCCAGAGCAGCTGGGGCGGGTAGGGGCCGCCGGCCGCGCGCATCGCGTCGAGCACGCCGAGGTCGTCGTACACCTCCTGCGTGCGGGGCTGGATCCCCTTGCCGCGGGAGCCCGGGAACAGCTTCTCGCCGGCCTCCACGACCAGTGCGTCCACCCCGCGCCGGGCGAGGTCGACCCCGAGGGCGAGCCCGGTGGGCCCGGCGCCGACGATCAGTACATCCAGCGTATCCATCGCATTTCTCCTTAACGTTGTTAAGTGCCGTCGGTGACAAGGCTGCCCTTAACGCTGTTAAGCTGTCAAGCGTGAGTACGGAACGACGCGCCCCCCTCGACCGCCGCCGGGTCGCCGACACGGCCCTGCGCCTGCTGAACGAGGCCGGTCTGGAGGGGCTGACCCTGCGGGCCATCGCCAAGGAGCTGGACGTCAAGGCCCCGGCCCTGTACTGGCACTTCAAGGACAAGCAGGCGCTGCTCGACGAGATGGCGACGGAGATGTACCGCCGGATGGTCGCGGAGACGCGGCTCGACCCCACCGAGAGCTGGCAGAACGTGCTGCGGACGACGGGCCGCGGACTGCGCACGGCGCTGCTCGGCTACCGCGACGGAGCGAGGGTCTACAGCGGCTCACGCTTCACGGGCATCGAACACGCCCCGGAGCAGGAGGCCTACCTGCACGTCATGACGGAGGCCGGCTTCACCCTCGCCCAGGCGGCTCGGGCGGGCATGACGACGAACGCGTACACCATCGGCTTCGTCATCGAGGAACAGGGCGTCGTACCCCTCTCGGGCGAGCGCCGGGAGGGGTACGACGTCGAGGAACGCGCCCGCCTGCTGGCCGACTTCCCGCTGGCGGCGGAGGCGGGCAGGGAGATCTTCGACGATTACGACCAGCACTTCGAGGAGGGCCTCGAAGTGGTCATCGCGGGGATCGGGGCGCGATACCTGTAGCGGCCCGACGGGAGCCGGACGGTCCGTTCTAGAACAGGTTTCCGAGTGTGTGGTAGATGGGGGAGACGGCGTCGGCGGCGGCCGAACCGATGGTCCTGGTCATTTCGCTGATGCCTTCGGTCCCGCCGATGTACCGGCTCGTGCCGAACGAGGCCACTTCGAGAGCGGTGCTGGACACTGCCATCCAGAACTCACTGCTGCCGTACCCGTAGGCGACTCCGGTGTAGTACGCGGCCGTGGCGGAGCTTCCGATGGCATAGAGCGAGAGGCCGACCGCGGCCACTTCCATCTCCGGGCCGAGTTCCGCCCCCGAGAGCCCGGCTATCACGGCGAGATACCCGAAATTGGTGGCCTGCTCCTCGTAGCGCTCCGCCGCCTCCTTCGCCTCCAGCTTCTCCTCGGAGTCGCCGCTCTCAAGGGTGTCGTTCTCCGCGGAGTCGGCAGGGTAGTCCCCGGAGTCCCGTGCGTCCTGCGCGTCCAGGGCCGCCTGCTTGGCCTTCGCCTGCAGCTCGGCGTTGCGCTTCTCCGCGACGGCCTGGAGTGCCCGGCTCGCGGCGGCCGCGGCGACCGCCTTGTCCGCCTGGGCCTCAAGACTTGAGGCGCGGGCCTGGGTGGCCGACGCCTGGGCCGAGTTGGCGGAGGCGACCGCACTGGCGGCCGAGCTCGCGGCCTTCTTGGCGGAGTAGTTCGCCGAACGCGCGGCCGTACGGGCGACGGTCGCCGCGGTCGAAGCCTTGTCGGCCGAGGCCTGCGCGTCCTTCGCCGACTGCTCGGCGTCGTCCGCGTTCGCGTCGGCCTGCTGCGCGTACGTGTCGGCCTGCGCGGCCGCAGCGGTCGCCTTGTCCGCCCACTGCTGCGCCTCCGAGGCCGCCTGGCGCGCCAGGGCCGCCGCCTGCTGGGCCTTGCACGCGTCCGCCTGAGCGTTCTGCGCGATCTTCGCGGCGGCGGCGATCGACCCCTGCATGGCGGCGACATGGGCCGCCCAGTCGTAGTCGAGCTGGGCGGACGTGTGCTGCACCTTGGCGACGAAGTTGCGGCGGACCCACGCCGAACCCTCCATCGCGGCCTGGGCGTAGGCCTTGGTGTAGGGGCCGGCGGTGGCCAGCAGGGCCGCGGTGGCCTCGGTGTCGTCCTCCTGCTGAGCCTGTTCGTAGGCGGTGAGGAAGAAATCACGCAGGGCGTCGGCGGTGCCGGCGTCCAGCGCCGCGTTCACGGCCGCGGTCACCGCGCTGCCCGGGTTGCGCGCGAGAATCGCGGTGGCCCTGACGCGGTTGTCGGCCGCGGCGGCCTCGAACAGCCCGGTGTCGAGGAAGGCGGTGCCCGCGTCCGGGTCGGTGCTCGTCAGCATCGTGACCACCGCGTTGGCCACGTCGGGGCTGCTCAGCGTCTGGGCGATGTAGACGCCGGCCTCGCGGTCGTCCTGCCGTTGCGCGAGCAGCCGGTCGGTGTCGATCCAGGCGTGGATGTCGGCGTCCGAACCGGCCAGGGCGTACCGTGCGCTCTCGCGCGACCAGTTGCCCGTCGAGTTCATCACGCCGACGGCGGCCCGGCGTCCGACGCTGGTGGCCAGATCCATGTCACCGGCCTGGAGCGCCTGCTCGGCCTGGGCGATGAGGTCCTTCGTGGCCTGCGTGGTCTGCGCGGCCTTGGTCCGCTTGCCGATGTACTCGGCGTTGGTCAGCGCCTCCTGCTCCGCGAGTTGACGGCACTCCTCCATCGCCTCCTTCATGTCGGAGTCCAGGCGCTGGGTCTCGGCGTCCCGCGCCTGCTGTTCCACCGTGACGGCCTTCTCGACGGCGGCGGTGGCGGCGTTGGCCGCCGTGGTGGCCGCGTTCGCGAACTCGGTGGACTTGTTCGCGTAGTCGATCGCCTTGCCCGCGTTCGCGACGGCCCAGTTGGCGGCGGTCGCGGCGGCGTCCGCGTGGTCGGCGGCGTCGTTCGCGGCGTCGCGGGCCTCGGCGGCCGCGTCAGCCGCCTGGTCCGCGAGATCCTGGGCCTTGGCCGCGGCGCTGGTGGCGACCACCGCGTTGTTGCCGGCGATCTGGGCCTGCCGCTTGGCCTCCGCCGCCTCGGACTGGGCCGCTCCCGCGGCCTCGGCGGCGTCGGCGGAAGCGCTCGCGGCGGCCGCGGCGTCGTTCGCCGCGTCGGCTGCCGAGGCGGCGGCGGACTTGGACTGGTTGCAGGACGCCCTGGCGGCGTCCGCCGCGGACGCCGCGCTGCGGGCCTTCGCGGCCGCCTTGCTGGCGGCGACGGCCGCGTCCGCGGCGGCCTTTGTCAGGCTGGCGTCCTTGGACGCCGCGATCGCCGCGTTGTACGCCTTCGAGGCGGCCGATCCGGCCGCGGCCGCGGCCTGGCTCGCGGCGGTGGCGGCGTACGAGGCCCGGCGGGCGGCCTGGACGGAGGCCTGGGAGGCGCGGATGGCCACCCGGGCCGCGTCGGCGGCCCCGGACGCGGCGTCGGCCGCCTTGCGGGCGGCCGCGCCGGCCCTGGCCACGTCCTGCTGAGCAGCCTTGGCCTCGGCCGCTGCCTGCAGTGCCGCGGCCTTGGCCTTCGCGGCGGCCTCCGTAGCGCGGGCGGAAGCTTCCACGGCCTGCTGCGTGTTCGCGTCGGCGTTCTGCCCCTCGCGGACGACGACGGCCACGAGTTCGGCGATCGTCGACGACTCCTGGTCGCGGGCGCGGGCGATGAACTGTCCGGTCTCCAGGAACCACTGGATGTCCGAGGCGGTGCCGTCCAAGGCCCGAGTGGCGTACTTCTGCACCTCGGGGCCGGCGGACACCATGAGGCTGGTCGCCGCGACGCGCATGTCCTCCTCGCGCGCCGTGTACTGGCTGTTCTGCAGGAAGGTCGCCAGTGCGTCCTTCGTACCCGTGTTGAGAGCGGTGTTGCCCGCCTTCAGCAGGGCCTTGCCGCCGGTGGCCATCACCGTGGAGGTGGCGGCCTGCATGTCCTCGACGATGGCGGCCACATAGCCGGTGGCGACGAAGTCGGCGATGGCGGTGTCGCCGCCGTCCAGGGCGGCGGCGGCCTCCCGCCGGGTGCCCTTGCCGGCGCCCGCGAGCGCGGTGAGGACGGCGTTGCGGTTGTCCAGGGCGGTGGCCGTCGGTAGACCGGTCGCCAGGAAGGTCTGCACGTCGGAGTCGGAGCCGGTGAGTGCGAGTTCCGCGGCGGCACGGGCGGCCGGACCGCCCAGCATCCACGCCTTCACGGCCTGGCCCCGGTCCGTGTCCGGCAGGCTGAACGGATCGTCGGTGCCGTCCGAGTCGTCGGCGCGAGCCGGCGCGGAGCCGAGTACCAGGTTGGATGTGGCGGCCGCGACCGTGGTGGCCGCGAGGGCGGCGAGCAGGCGCCGTCTGCTCCAGTGTGTGGTGTCCACTGTGGTCCTTCGGGTTCGGTGCCCGGCGGCGCGTCGCCGGCCGCCCGCCGGACAGGATCAGGGTGAGGTGGAAGTCACGTACGGCTCCCGCGCGCCCATGGCGGTAGGACGCCTCGTGGGCGCACGGGAGTGAGGTGCCGGGATCGGCCCCGGAGGGATCGCGCCCTCCGGGGGCTCAGGAGACCGGCCGACGGAGCGTCAGCGGATCGCCATGCCGAACGCCTTGCCGGTCAGCGGCAGGGCGCCCACGCCGGGCTGGTAGGTGATCACCGTGGCACCGGTGCCGCCCATGGCGTTCGACCAGGGGATGCCGTGGACCGCGCCGCGCGCGGCCGGGCCGTACGGCATGCCGATCCACAGGTGGGTGCCGGTGGCGTTCAGGAACGCGCCGACCTGCTGCGAGGCGCCCGGGGTGCCGGGCAGACCGCGCTCGTTGCCCGCCTGGATCCAGTGGTCGGAGTCGCCCGGAGCGCCCAGCAGCGAGAAGGTCTGCACGACGCCCGCGTCCGTGGCGGTGTCCACGTCCTTGCCGGGCACGCCGACCGCGAGCAGCAGCGTCGAGGCGGTGCCGACCGCCCGGGGCGCCGTGTTCGCGGCGGCCACCGAGGCGCCGAACCCGTCGTCGGCGGCGGAGGCGCCGTTCACCCCGGCGACGCCCTGGTTGATGGCGGCCAGTTCCGAGACCGTGCCGGAGGCGGTGATGTGGAGCGTGGTGACCTGTCCGGCGTTCGGGTAGGAGGTCGTACCGACCCACAGGGTCTCGCCGGGGGTGCCGACCGCGAGGATCGAGTCGGTCGCGGAGGCCGCGCCGTCCGGGCGGTAGGCGATCATCGACAGCGAGGCGCCGAACTCGTCACCGGCCTCGGCGGCGTCGCTGATGCCGGTGCTGTCCTGGTCGACCGTCGCGACCGGGGTCGGGATGCCGGCCGCGCTCAGCTCGTGCTTGAAGAGCGTCACCGAGCCGGCGTTCGCGGCACCGGAGTCCGAGGTCTCGCCCGGGGCGCCGATGGCCAGGTTGTTCGGCGAGCCCGCGAGGGACGCGCCGAAGCGGTCGTTGTCCTCGATGGTGCCGACCACACCGGTGTCGTCCTGGTGGATCGAGGTGTTGACCGAGCCGCGCAGGTAGAAGACCAGGCCGGCGTCCACGTGGCCCTTGAGGTTCTTGCCGGGCACGCCGATCGCCAGGTACGGCTCGCCGTCGGCGGTGGTGCCGGCGGCCAGCGCGGCGCCCATCTCGTCGTCCGCCACCGACGTGTTGTCGTCGATCGCGCCGGTGCCGTTGCCCTGCGAGTAGTTGGACGCGGCCCTGCCCTGGCCCAGGCCGTCGGGGGAGCCGTAGATCACGGTCACCTCGCCGCCGTCCACGACGTCGCCGATGTCCTCGTGCGGGACGCCCACGACCAGGTCGGAGCAGCCGTCCTCGTCCCAGTCGACGACGGCCAGCTGCTCGCCGAAGCGGTCGCCCGCCTCGGCGCCGCCCGGCACGGTGTCGAGGTCCTGGTGGAGCACCGCGGACTCGCGGCCGCCGCCGTACACGATCTTGACGATGCCGGCCTCGGACAGGCCGTTGACGGAGGCCGTCGGGTCGCCCACGGCGACGTCCTCGGCGCCGTCGCAGTCGAAGTCGGTGATCCGGGTCGCGTTGACCTTGGAGGCGACCCAGTCGCCGAGGTCGTCGACCCGGGTGGCGATGCCGCCGGTGCGGGTCTCGGAGGAGTCGGTGCCGAAGCAACCGCCCTGCCAGGAACGGCTGTTGACGGCGACCAGGGTGGCCTTGCCGTTGCTCACGCGGACCTCGGGGCCGCCGGCGTCGCCGGCGCAGACGGCGGCGCCGCCCTGGCCGGTGATGGTGGCGGTGGTGCTGTCGGAGGCGTCCACCGACAGGGCGCCGGTGTGCAGCTTGAGCGGCGCCCACTCGTCCTGGGTACGGCCGTACCCGGCGAAGGTCAGCGACTCGCCCGCGGTGGCCTGGGTGGTGGCCAGGGCGACCGGGGTGACGTTGCCGACCGGGCGGTTCAGCCGGGCGAGCACCAGGTCTCGGTCGGTGCGCGGGACCAGTTCGACGACCGTGCGGACCACCCCGTCGGTGGTGGTCAGGTCGGTGCGCCCGATGGTCGCGGTGGTGGTCAGTCTCGGCTTGCCGGCCGGCACGGTGAGGCTGGTGGCCGGGTCGTCCGCGAAGCAGCTGGCCGCGGTCAGCAGCCACTCGGAGTCGACGAGGGTGCCGGAGCAGGCACGGGTGCCGTCCCCGATGTCGAGGCGGGCGGTGTAGCCGTAGCTGGTGTCGGACGCCGCGGTGCCGGTGACGGCGTGCGCGGGACCGGCGGTCAGCGCGAGCGGCAGGGCGAGCAGGGCCGCCGCGAATGCGGCGGGCCGGGCCGGTCTGGTGTGTCGGGTGACCATGACTTCCTTGGGGCGAGGCCTGCCGTCCGGTACGCACCGGACGGCGAAGCGGCTGGTTGAAGGGGTTCGACGGCGCACGAACCGCGCGCCGCGGGTGCTACTTGGAGGTCCTGATCTCCACGAGCATGAATTCGCGCCCCTGTTCGTCAGCGCTTTCGCCCACCGGGGTCCAGGCGTTCTCGGCGATGTCGTACGACTGCTCCTCGGTCCCGACGGTCATGTCGACCTGGGTGGAGTAGTCGTTGCCGCGGATCGCGTACACCGAGGGGATCTCCAGCGACAGATAGCCGGAGTTGCCGGTGGCCCGGAAACAGATCTTGTCGGTCCGGTCGCGGGCCCAGACCTCCAGCAGGCCGGTCGGGCCGCACTCGGCGAGCACGATGTGGCCGTCGCCCCGCTTGAGGGTGATGCCCTGCTCGGCGAGGATCTTGTCGGCTCCCGGGTAGGCGAAGTCCTCGACCGCGTAACCGGGCGCCTCGTCGGCGACCGAGCCGAGCGCCGCCGCGGAGCCGGCGTGGTGGGCGGTGGCTCCGGTCAGGCCGTTCGTCGCCACCAGCCAGGCCAGCGCGGCGGCAGCCGCGGTGCCCAGCACGCGGGTGACGAGTCTCTTGCGCCTCGGCCATGGGGAAGGCACGGTTCTTTCCCTCATTCCAGTCCTCATCGTCGGTTCCGGCCCGATGTCCGGAACAGTTATTCGACGCAGGGCCGAGGGAATCGGACCAGAGCGGCCGGAACCGGCAGAATGAGGAAGAAATACAGGGTGGAAATGATGAAATGCCCTGTTCAGCAATCGCGCGTCCGTGACGTCACCCCCGTCGGCAGCCCCCGGCAGCCTGTAATGGAAAAACAATCCCGAGGGTCGACGGGAGGGTGCCTGAACAAGCCTTTTTCTGGCGCCCCCCGCGCAGCCTCCGGCTGTTTCATGAAATCTGCATACCGGTTACATCAAACTAATTTCAGGTTAACGGAGGGAAAGTGAACGGTCAAAGAATGGTAAGACGGGAAGGTGTCGAATAAACACCTGCAATAGCGAATGCTGTGTAATTCTTTTGCGATTTCCGATGCCAGGACGGATAAAACGGATGCGATCCGTTGCTGCGGAGTCTTCCGGTCTGTACCACTCCGGCAGGGCCCCGGCCACCCGCCGGGGCCCCGCCGGGCGCTACTTCATCGCCTTCCGGATGGCCCGGGTGAGCACCGGAGGCAGCAGGTCCCGGGCGACCCGCCGTACCCTGCTGGGCCGCCGGGGCGGAGCGGCGGGGGCGGCGGCCGGCGGGGCCGGGGGCGCGGGCGCCGGCTCCGGTTCCTCCGGGACGTCCGCGTAGCGCGACGGCGGGAACTCCGGTGCCTGCATCCCCTTGGACTTCAGCCGTATGATCCGGTGCCCCGCCGCCGTCTGGGTGCTCAGGTGGCAGTCGGTCCGCTGCTGGATCATCTCCATCAGTGCCTCCTGCACCGGCTCGGGGTCGCCCCAAGTCCCGTACAGCTTCTGGGTGCTGAGGCAGATCGGGTTCAGCCCGCCGTTGAGGACGGCCTCCCAGGCCGCTATGGAGACACCGGGCGTGTGCTCGGAGCGGAAGTCGTCGAGGATCACGATGCCGTCGGGCACGAGCAGTTCGCGTGCCGCCTCTATGTCGCCGTGCACGTGCTCGTACAGGTGCGAGGCGTCGACGTGCACGAACCGGCAGGAGCCGGGCGCGACTTCGGTGGGGACCACGGAGCTGGGGCCCTGCAGTATCCGGGGGAGCTCCTCGTGGAAGGCGAGGTAGTTCTGCTCGAAGACGCGCCGGGTGAGTTTGCTGTAGGACTTCGTCGACTCGGCCCGGTTCGCGTCGTCCGGGGCGTCGCCCTCGAAGAGGTCACAGACCGTGTACGTCTCGCCGGGCCGCAGGTGCCGGGCCGTGAAGATTGCGCTCTTTCCCATGTAGGTCCCGACCTCGAGGAGGTCGCCGCGCATTCCGGCCTCCTCCTGGCGGCGCAGGAACCAGTCGAAGAGCACCTGGTCGAGCACCGGGAACCAGCCGGGGACGTCGTCGAGACGGCGGGGCGGTCGGGTCGTTTCCTGGGTGGTTATCGCCATGCGGAGAAGGCACTCCCTCGATACACGAAACGGCGGTCTGTGGAACCCCTGCGAAAAACCTGTGCACAGGCAAGGTTCCAAGGTGCCTGCCCGCCGTGCCGATCCGAAACCCAAGCAGAGATGAACGGCGGGCCAACATCGGCGTCAGGCGTTTTTCAGGGTCCGCTTCAGGCGCGGACCGAGCGGAGTCTCCACGTACCGGTGGATGAGCCGGGCGAGCCCCAGCATCCCGAGGACCGTCAGTGCCAGCGTCGGCCACGGCGGCAGTCCCCATGCCCGGTGCAGGACCCGGATCACGAACCAGCCCAGGTGTTCGTGGATCAGGTAGAAGGGATACGTCAGCGCCCCGGCGGTGGTCAGCCAGGGCCAGGCCGCCCAGTTCGTCCAGCCCGCCGCCACCGCGGCGACGGCGGCGAAGGCGAGGGTGACGAGGAGCATCACGACGTACGGGTCACGGGGCGAGCCCGTGTGCCACAGGCCCTGGGCCGCCGTGCGCATGCCGAGGATCCAGGAGAGCGCCACGATCCCCCAGGGCAGCAGCCCGTTGCCGAAGCGATGGACGAGGTAGAGGGCCAGACCGCCGACGAAGTACGGCGCGTACGCGGGCATCACGACCAGCTCGGCCCAGGTGCCGCCCGCCGCGGTGGACAGGACGGCGGCCATGGTCCACACCGAGCAGAACAGCACCACCCTGCGGTAGGTGACGCCCGGCAGGACCACCAGGAGCGCGAACAGGGCGTAGAAGCGCACCTCGACCCAGAGGGTCCAGCAGACGCCGAGCACGCGCGGCACTCCCAGCGGCTGTTGCAGCATGGTCAGGTTGACCAGGAACTCGTCGAGCCGTACCGGGTGCACCACCGCGGGCAGTACCACGGACGCGCCGGTGATCAGCGCGAGCGCGACCCAGTACGCGGGGTAGAGGCGGGCGACCCGGGAGCGGAAGAAGTCGCCGAGGGAGCGGCCCCAACTGCTCATGCAGATCACGAAGCCGCTGATGACGAAGAAGAACTGGACGCCGAGGCAGCCGTAGACGGCCGCTCTGGACAGGGTCGGGAAGACGTGGTCGGGGTTCTGCTGCCAGGAGGCGGAGACGACTCCGCCGCGGCCGGCGTAGTGGTAGAGGCAGACCATCAGCGCGGCGACGAGCCGCAGCCCGTCGAGGGCGAGAAGGCGGGGGCGGGGCCGTCCGGGCGGGGCCGGGGCGGTCGTGGTCCGTGCAGGCGGCGACGGCAGTGGGGGGGATGCGAGTGCCATGGTCCGGGACGCCTACCCGGGAACAGGCCTTTAATCATCCGATCGGTTCGGACATCGCCGGTACGAAGGAGGCCCACCGCCGTCACCTGGGTGAATCACCGGAATGTCACAGGAGGCAGCCCCGATCATTCATATGACGGTATTTATTTGTTCGTTTACCGGCCATGCGATCGGCCGGCACCCCGGCACCCGGCGACGCGTCGCGCGTCACGCGGCGGGCAGGACGGCGCACGGCCCGCCCGCCGCGTGACGCGAGGGCTCAGTCGGACTTCAGCAGCCGGGCCGAGCGGTTGGACAGCTCGATGCGGATCGACTCCTTGCGGGCCAGCTGCCGTATCGCCCTGCCCCGGGCGCCGAGGTCCCCGGCCACGCGGGAGATCTCCGACCACACCCGGCCCCGGTCGCCGCCCGCGATCGCCGCGGCGGACAGCAGCCGGAACGCCTCGTCGGTCTCGCCGCGCGAGGCGCGTATCTCGGCCATGCCGATGAGGACGTCCACCGGCTGCCTGCGGCGCAGGATCTCCTGGCCCACGCGCAGCGCCTCGTCCTGCCGGCCGGCCGTGAAGTGCCGGGTGAAGTCCTCGTTGAGGTACTTGGCGTGCCGGGAGAGCACCGCGGAGAACGGGCCCTCGGCATAGGCCGTCTCGCCGTCCGGCTCCTGCCCCTCGGGGGCGTCGGCAGCGTCGGCGGTGGCGGCGGCGACGGCGGCGAGGGCGCGCGCGGCGTCGTCGGGGCCCGCCAGGTTCAGTGCGGTCGTCATCCGGGCGGTGAAGGCGGAGATGTCGAACAGCTCCTCGACCTCCTGGTACTCGTCCTCCGCCACTTCCTCCTCCAGCACGCGCCGCAGCGCCTCCAGGGCCGCCGCGGGCGTGTACTCGGCGAAGGACCGGTACCCGGGCACCCCCTCGAGCACCTCGCGGGAACCCACCCGGTGGTAGGTGACCGTGCGCAGCCGCTGCTGCACCGCCTCCACCACCGACAGCGGCATCGGGTCGTCCATGCTGGACAGGAAGAACACGTCGGAGGCGGCGAGTTCCTCGCGTACCCGGTCGCGGGAGAGCGCTCCCATCCACTCGACGCGGTCGGACAGCAGCGTCGAGGAACTGATCCGCCAGGTTTTGTGGCCGATCCACGCGAACTCCCACGGCAGGCCCTGCGTGTAGGCGAGTTCCGCGACCCGCGAGAACAGGTCGAGCCCCTTGCGGTCCTGCATCGAGCCGACCATCACGATCCGCGGCCGCTCACCGGGCGTCCGCCGGGCCAGGGTGCGGTGGGTGTCCTGCGGCACGGTGTTGTAGACGACGACCGGGTCGCTCACGCCGAGCTGCCGGAACATGTCGGCCTGAGAGGTGGAGACGCACAGCACCTTGACCTTGGGCAGCACCTTGACCATCTCGGCGTGCCGCAGCGCGTGCTGCTCGCCCTCGAAGTTCATGACGTACTCGGTCTCGTGGGCGTACACCACCACGGACCGGCCCAGGGCGACCAGCGCCTCCGTCAGCTCGTTGGCCAGCGGCGAACGCCAGAACGGGGCGAGGCTGTTGATCAGGACGACCTCGGTGTCCGCCAGGTCGGCCAGCACGTCCTCGGTGCGCGTGTAGACACCGAGGTCGAAGTAGCGGATGTCGACCGGGTTCTGGGCGAGCAGCGCCTGGGTGTAGGTGAGCACGGGGATCGCCACACCGGTGACGTAGGAGAACCCGAGGCCCAGCACGGCCAGCGAGCGCGGCCGGTTGAGCCGCTCCTCGACGGCGCGCAGGGCGCGGTCGGCGCGGGAACCGTGGGTCTGCTCCCCGGTGGGCGCCGGCCGGCGCGCCACGGGCCGTGCGGCCGGGACCTCGGCCTCCTCGATACGGCGCAGGACGCGCGAGGGGACGTCGTCGTGGAAGGTGATGAAGTGCTCGATCGGCTCACCGTGCGCGTTGGGCGTGAACTTGCCCGCGCGCTGCAGTTCGGCGGTGACGTCCACGAGCTCGCCGACCGTGCCGACGTTGCGCAGCAGCGGGTGGTTGATCGTCGGGAAGACGATGTTCAGCGCGGGCGGGCTGAACAGGATCAGCGGCGTGCCGGCCCGCAGCGTCTGCAGGTAGGTGGTGGAGAAGAAGGTGATCGCGAGGTCGTAGCCGTCGAGGGACTCGGCGTCCAGGAGCGCGCTCTCGTCGAGCACGGTCACGTCCGGCAGGGTCTGCAGCCAGTCGAGGTGGCCGCGGAGCGTGGAGGGGTGCGGCTTGATCTCCACCTCGCCGAAACCGGTGAGCGCCTCGCACAGCTCGGTGAGCTGCTCCCGGTGGTCCTTCCTGGAGAGCTTGCGCTGGTCGCTGAGCGGCTGGTCGAGGACGACGATGCGCAGCGGCTCGCCGGAGCCCTTGGTGTGCCGGTGGGTGGTGGAGCGGGCCGCACGCAGCAGCTGGGGGTCGTCGCTGTGGCCGAGCGCGCCCGTGATGTGGACGGACACGTCGCTGTCCGCGGAGCGGAACATCAGGTGCTGGGCGGTCGCCGGGCCCCACACGCAGACGGCGGCGGGGGACGAGGAGCCGTAGTACCAGTTCTGGTCGCGCAGGCCCGGGTCGGTCCGCTTGAAGTGGAAGTCCAGGTGCCCGTCCTGCACGAGGACCAGCGGCAGCGTGTCGTGCAGCTCGCCGGCCACCCGGCGGCCGCGCTGCGACTGGTCGTTGAAGAACACCAGCCGGTCGACGCGCTCCTGCACGGTGTAGGCCCGGATGCGGTGGCCGACCTCCTCCAGGAACTCCGCACCGCTGATCGGCTCGTCGACCTGGAACAGGTTGTGCACCTTGAGGTCGTCGAAGCGGGCCGCCGCCTCCTGCTCGATCCATCCGGCGACATCGCCGTCCCGGTCTGCCGTGACCAAGTGGAAGGAGTGTGCCTCGGCTCCCGGCGCCTTCATGATCTCCGAGGCGAGACCGACGCCGTTGCGGTTCTCGACAAACACAGCGATACGCATGGACGCAATCAATCTTCAGTGGGGCGGTCACGTTTTTACCGTGATCACACCCGAACCTTCATGTGAGTGAATGAAATACGACCTCGTTCGGCCGGGGGTCGAACCGACTGGAAACCTTGGGTGAACTCTGGGGGACATCGGGTTGTGCGGCAGGGCAAAAGCGAGAGGCAGGCAAGTAAGAAGCCCCCCGTTCTCACAGGGTTTTCATACCTTGTGAAAACGGGGGGCTGGGGGAATCGACAGTTTCGTCACAGGTTGTGGATGGGCGACGGCGCCTCTTCCCGGCGCGTCAGGGCACCGCTTCTCAGCGCTTGACGGCCTTCTGCAGCGCTCGGGCCCGGCGGACCATCCGCCGGGCCGTGGAGTTGCGGGGGATGAAGGCGAGCCGCCCGGGGATGCCGCCGGGCAGACCGAGGGAGGTCAGCCGCTTGCGCTTGAAGTAGCGCTTGGCAGTACCGTTCTGGTGCTTGCTGAGATAGCGTTCCGTCTCGGCGCGCAGCTGCGGGTAGATCTTCGGCTGCATGGCGAAGCTCACGGCGCGGATCAGCTCGCCGAGCGCCTCCACGCTCATCCGCGGACGCTGCTCCTCGACGGCCTTGCGGTCGGTCAGCTCGGGCACCAGTGCGTCGACGACGGTGACCGGGACGCGGTTGCTGTTCTCGTACGGCGTGAGCCTGTCGAGGAGTGTGTCGGTGCCGATGCGGGCGGTCGGCAGGCCGTACAGCGCGGACGCGGTGAGCAGCGCGGTGGAGAAGCAGCCGACGACCAGGGCGGGACGCATCCGCTGGTAGAGGACCTCGGCGAGGACCGTGGTGTCCAGCACGGTGAGGTCGGCCCCGAGCTTCTCGGCCTCCTGCTCCAGGGTGCGGGCGAACCGGGCCGGGGCGGAGGGGTGCGGCTTGAACACGATCTTGGTGTGGCCGAGCTGGAGGGCGCCCTGCAACATCCGGACGTGCAGGTTCTCCTCCTGCTCCGGGGTGAGGATGTCGAGCGCGGAGAGGTACTGGCCGAGCAGCAGGGCCGGTTCCTCGATCTCGGGCAGCTCGTCGCCGCTGGGGGCGAGTTCGGCGAGCACCTTGGTGAACGCCGCGGTCGGCACGATCTCGCCCTCGACGCCGAACTCGGTGAGCAGCATCGGCTTCAGGCCGGGCACCAGGTCGAGGTGGAGGACCCGGTCGACGCGGGTGCCGACCAGCGGGTCGATCTTGTTGCGGGTCGGGCCGTAGCTCATCAGGCCGTCGGCGTAGACCGTGACCGGGGCGCCGGTGAAGATCTGGGTGAGGCTCTGCGAGGGGTTGACCTGGATCGACTCGACGGCGATCTCGACGTCCTCGTCGCCGAGCTGCCACTCGTGGCGCAGGAAGCGTTCCCACAGCGGGAAGTCGTCCGGCCGGGGGGCCCAGCCGCCGGGGTGGAACGGGAAGATCGTCTCGTTGTACGAGATCACGTCGTCGAAGCGGTCGCGCAGCCGCTCGAAGCCGGGCGCCTCGTCCAGGCCAGGGGTGGTCTCGGGGGTCGCCGCGTTGTTGCAGACCAGCAGGATGCGCCGGTCGGCCGGGCGGAAGGCGCCGGAGTCCAGGGCGGCGGCGAGGGTGGCCGTGCCGTAGAGGGTGGACGCCTGGAAGATCTGGGTGGTCACGCGGCGGCTCCCGCGGGGGCGGGACGGCGGCGCAGCCGGCGCAGCTTGGTGGCGCGCTGGAGGTCCATGGAGTCCAGGGCCTCGTCCAGCACGTCCTGCGGCATGCGCCGCAGTGCGGCCGCACTCATGGATTTCAGCTTCTTCGCCACCGCGGGCTCGAACCTTTCGATGGATCCCAGGTGATGGGAAATGATGGCGCAATAGGTGCGGACGGCCTTCGGCAGGAGTTCCTTCGCGTCGGCGTCCTGCGCCGTTTCCTCGATCACCTGGTCGAACGCGCGAATGAAATCGAGCTGACGGACGTCGCCGATCTGCGTGAGTGAAGAGGCTACGCCACGCCGGTAGAAGACACCGAGCAGGTTCACCGCCGCGAAGGACCCGGCCTCCCGGTGCAGCTTCCAGATCCACGGCCGGTCCTCGGCCGTGCGCAGCCCGTCCGTGAAATGCACGAGCCCCTTGTCCACCAGACGGCGGTGGTAGACGCCCGCCCACGCGTAGGCGTAGTCGACGGAGGTGGACCGGTCGGCGGGCAGGATGGCGTCCCGCGGGTTCAGCACGACGTTGCGGCGGCCGACCGGAACGCGGGTCACGACGCGGGCGCGCGCGGTGCACTGCACATGATCGGTGCGGACGAAGTCGCAGCCCAGCGACTCGACCGCGTCGACCAGCTGCGGGTAGTAGCCGGGCGCCAGCCAGTCGTCGCCGTCCAGGAAGGTGACGTACTCGCCGCGTGCTTTGTCGATGCCGGTGTTGCGCGCGGTGGCCAGCCCTCCGTTCAGCTCGTGTCTGACATGGACCGCGCCGGGGAGCTCGCGCTCGGCCCGCGCGAGAATCTCTGGTGTCCCGTCGGTCGAGCAGTCGTCGACGAGAATGAATTCGAAGTCCTCACGCGCGTTCGCGCGCAGGCTCCTCAGGGTGTCGGGCGCGTATTGCTGCACGTTGTAGAACGGCACGATGACGGAGAGCTTGACCACGTGAAGGACGTTAGGGGGACGCCCGTCATCCGTCTTGACTGTCGCATTGAATCCAGGTGAACGACGCGTGGCGAAGCTGTGAACCAGGCAATTTTCAGGGCTTATCCCGAGCTGATTCGCCATCCGGCGATGTGTTGTTAACCTTTTGTTGGATTCGGGTTCGGGAGTTCCTCGGAATGGCTTCCTAGCGTCTTCGGTGTGCCAGCAAGTGCAACGAAGACCCTGCGGGTGGCCGTCCTGGCGGACTCCGACACCCGGTGGAAGTGGGGGGCGCTCACCGCGAAGCGCCTGATCCCCAACGAAACCGACAATTCGGACGTCCGGCTCGACGGCTACCTCCTGCGCGGCCGTGCCACCCCCACCGCCCGCCAGCTCCAGGAGGTCGGCGTCCACGCGGACTCGCTCCGCGAGGTGACGGCCGTCGAGTTCCTGAGGGAGATGGAACAGGAGTCGTACGACATCCTCGTCCTCTCCCTCGTCGGCGGCGGCACGCAGGCCATGCTGCACGGGCTGCGCAGCGCCTGGGCCGGCCGGGAGAAGCGGCCCGTCGTCGTCACCGGCTACGTCGGCGTCGTCTACGAGAAGCTCGCCGACGGCCTGCTGCTGCGGCACGGCGCGGACCTCGTCCTCGCCAACTCCCGCCAGGACGCCGACCGGTTCCGGGCGGTGTACGACGGGGTCGGCGCCGACTCCTCGTCGGTGACCGAGGTCGCGCTGCCGTTCCTCGGCGGGGCGCCCTACGAGGGCGAACACGACCCGTACACCGTGGTGTTCGCCGCCCAGCCGTCGGTCCCGGAGAGCCGCAAGGACCGCACCTACCTGCTCAACCGGCTGATCGAGCACGCCCGCAGGCACCCCGAGCGGGAGGTGCTGCTCAAGCTGCGCTCCAAGCCCGGCGAGCACACCACCCACATCGAGGAACTGCCCTACCAGAAGCTGGTCCAGGGCAAGGACGTGCCCGCCAACTTCAAGCTGGTCTACGGCCACATGGGCGAGGTCCTCGACCGCACCGACCTGCTGGTCACGATGAGCTCGACGGCCGCCCTGGAGTCCCTGCACCGCCGGATCCCCACCGTGGTCCTCACCGACCTCGGCATCCGCGAGGCGCTCGGCAACCACCACTTCGTCGGCTCCGGCTGCCTCGCCTCCTGGGACCAGCTCGACGCCGGACACCGCCCGGTGCCCGACGCCGAGTGGGTCTCACGGCAGGGCGTCGCCGCTGGGGGTACCCCCTCTGGGGGAGGCAGCTATGAGAGGGCCTTCGACGCGGGCCGCGAACGCATCGCGAAGCTGCTCGCCCGGCCCGGCGGGCTGCCCCCGCTGAACCCGTACTACACACCCGAGACCGCGTCCGGTTACCTGCCCGGCATCCTGGCCCGCCACCACCTCGGCCCCGACGGCGTCCCGCTCCCGGGCGCGCCCGCCGCCGACAAGGCCCCGGGCCCCGTCCGCCAGATCGTGCGCCGGGCCGCACGCGGCGCCTACCGCCACGGCGTCCAGCGGGTGGCCCCCGTGATCCGACGAATGGGAGAGCTGTGAGCGACCGGATCCCGCGTCAACGAGCCCCGCTCCAAGCGTCCGAAGGAACTGAGCCGATGTCCCACCCCGAAGGGGCCGTAGTGCCCCGCGTCCTCGCCGTGATCCCCGCCCGGGGCGGCTCCAAGGGCGTGCCCGCCAAGAACCTCGCCCCGGTCGGCGGCGTCCCGCTGGTCGCCCGCGCGGTCCGCGAGTGCGTCGCCTCCCGGCTGGTCACCGACGTGGTCGTCTCCACCGACGACCAGGCGATCGCCGCCGCCGCCCGCTCGGCCGGCGCCGAGGTCGTGCTGCGTCCCGCCGCCATCGCCGGCGACACCGCCACCTCCGAGGCCGCCGTCCTGCACGCCATGGACGCCCACGAGGCGCTGCACGGCGCCACGGTCGACGTCGTCCTGCTCGTGCAGTGCACCAGCCCGTTCATCGTCCGCGAGGACATCGACGGGGTGGTCGGCGCGATCGTCGAGAACGGCGCCGACACGGCCCTGACCGTCGCCCCCTTCCACGGCTTCGTCTGGCGCGACGAGGTGCACGCCCCGGTGCCGGTCGGCGCCGACGAGGCGTCCGCCAGCGGCGGCTTCGGCGTCAACCACGACAAGTCGTTCCGGCCGCGCCGGCAGGACCGCCCCCAGGACTTCCTGGAGACCGGCGCCGCCTACGCGATGCGCGCCGACGGCTTCCGCGAGCACCAGCACCGCTTCTTCGGCCACACCGAACTGGTGCGGACCGACCCCGCGCGCGTCCTGGAGATCGACGACCACCACGAGCTCGCGCGCGCCCGCGCCCTGGCCCCGCTCTTCGACGCGGACCGCCCCGGCGCCCTCCCGACCGCCGACGACGTCGACGCGGTCGTACTGGACTTCGACGGCACCCAGACCGACGACCGGGTGCTGATCGACGCCGATGGAAAGGAGTTCGTCTCCGTGCACCGCGGCGACGGACTCGGCATCGCCGCCCTGCGCAAGAGCGGGCTGAAGATGCTGGTCCTTTCCACGGAGCAGAACCCGGTCGTCGCCGCCCGGGCCCGGAAGCTACAGATTCCGGTCCTGCACGGCATCGACCGCAAGGACCTCGCACTCAAGCAGTGGTGCGAGGAGCAGGGCATCGCTCCCGAGCGCGTGCTCTACGTCGGAAACGACGTCAATGACCTCCCGTGCTTCGCCGTAGCCGGCTGGCCCGTGGCGGTCGCGAGCGCCCACGACGTCGTACGCGGCGCCGCACGCGCGGTCACCACCCTCCCCGGCGGTGACGGCGCGATCCGAGAGATCGCCAGCTGGATCCTCGGCCCCTCTCTCGATTCCCTCCCGAAGTAAGGACACCCCACAGTCATGAGCAACTCCCGCCTGCGCCAGTTCGGTTCCCGTGAGGTCGGCCCCGGCAAGCCCGTCTACATCTGCGGCGAGATCGGCATCAACCACAACGGTGAGCTGGAGAACGCCTTCAAGCTGATCGACGTGGCCGCCGAGGCCGGCTGCGACGCCGTCAAGTTCCAGAAGCGCACCCCGGAGATCTGCACCCCGCGCGACCAGTGGGACATCGAGCGCGACACCCCCTGGGGCCGCATGACCTACATCGACTACCGTCACCGCGTGGAGTTCGGTGAGGACGAGTACCGCCAGATCGACGAGTACTGCAAGAGCAAGAACATCGCCTGGTTCGCCTCCCCGTGGGACACCGAGGCCGTCGCCTTCCTGGAGAAGTTCGACGTCCCCGCCCACAAGGTCGCCTCCGCCTCCCTCACGGACGACGAGCTGCTCAAGGCGCTGCGCGCCACCGGCCGTTCGGTCATCCTCTCCACCGGCATGTCGACCCCGAAGCAGATCCGCCACGCGGTCGAGGTCCTCGGCTCCGAGAACATCCTCATGTGCCACGCCACCTCGACCTACCCGGCGAAGGCCGACGAGCTCAACCTCCGCGTGATCAACACGCTGGAGAAGGAGTACCCGAACGTCCCGATCGGCTACTCCGGCCACGAGACGGGTCTGCAGACCACCCTCGCCGCGGTCGCGCTCGGCGCCACCTTCGTCGAGCGTCACATCACCCTCGACCGCGCCATGTGGGGCTCCGACCAGGCCGCCTCCGTGGAGCCGCAGGGCCTGACCCGCCTGGTCCGCGACATCCGCATCATCTCCGAGTCCCTCGGTGACGGCGTCAAGAAGGTCTACGACTCCGAGCTCGGCCCGATGAAGAAGCTGCGCCGCGTCACCGGCGTCGTCGCCGAGGCTGAGATCGCCGCGGCCGCCGGCGAGCCGGTCCAGGTCTGAGTCCAGGTCCGAGTCCGAGTCTGATTGATGTGTTACGACGACGGGACGGTCGTACGTCGATGAGCCCCCGCGCCGGGAACGCCGGCCCCCACACCCTCGCCTTCGTCGAGAGTCCGGTGCAGTTGCTGAACGTGCTGGAGTGGGCGCATGTCCACGCCCTGAGCGGCTCGGCGGAGCCGCTGCAGACCGTACCCGGTCAGGTACGGCGCCCGGCATCCGGCATATCTGCACCCGGCGCGGAACTCACGATCGTCGTCCTGTCCCCGACGGACCCCATGACCCGGGGCCAGCTGCGCCGTATGGCGGACCTGGCCCGGGACGAGGGTTACCGGGTCCGCTGGGAGGAAGCACGGGGTGGCACCACCGCCCCCTTCCAGACGATCGGCGGCCTGGCGGGCTCCCTCCGCCGGGCCGACCGCATCGTGATGGGAGACCCGTTCTCCCGCTACGTACAGCTCCTGCTGACCATCACCCGCGCCCGTGACCTGGTCGTGGTCGACGACGGCACCGCGACGATGGAGTTCGTCGCCCAGCTGGCCCGCGGCGAACGCCTGGTCCGCTGGCACCGCAAGGGCGGCCGGCCCGGCGCCCGGGACCTGCTCTTCGCGCCGGTCTCCTCCTCCGCCCGCCGCCGCCTCACCCCGAGCGACCGCCGGCGCGTCGAGGTCTTCTCCTCCATGCCGATGACCGAGACCCCTGCCGGGGTGACGGTCACCGCGAACGACTTCGGCTGGACCCGCGCCCGCTTCGGCCCGCCGCGCATCACCAAGGGCGCCGACATGGTCGGCACCTCCCTGGTGGAGACCGGCGTCGTGGACGGCGACCGCTACCTGGAGGCCGTCCAGACCCTGGCCAAGGCGCACGGCGCGACCCGCTACTTCGCGCACCGCCGCGAGAGCACCGAGAAACTGCACCGGCTGGCGGCCGAGACGGGCCTGGAGATAGTCCGCCCGGACCTCCCCCTGGAACTGATCGCCCGCCGCGGCCCCATCGGCCGTACGATCCTCAGCTTCCCCTCGACGGTCGTGCACACCCTCCCGCTGGCGCTGGTCGGCACGGGCGTCCGCGTGGCCGTCTGCGACATCGACCCGGCCTGGCTCACGGAGAACGCGTCCCCGCGCGCCCAGGGCTTCCTGTCCGGGGTCACCGGGACGGCGAAGGACGTCCACCGGCTGGCGGCGGTGACGAGCCCGGCCTGAGCGCTCCGCTGGAAATGCCGCGCTGCGTCATCGGTCGTCCGCGACACCGTAGCGGCTGGTCGCGCAGTTCCTCCCCCCAGCCTTCGGCCGGGGGTACCCCCAGCGCCCCTCTGGGGCGCTACCGCCAGGTCGGCATGACCGCGGCCGGGTAGCGGGAACCGGCCGCTCCCCGCGGCAGGATCTCCTGGATCCGGGCGAGGTCGCCGGGTGTCAGCTCGACGTGCCCGCCCCGGCGAGATGCTCCTCACCACCATCGACCTGCCCGTCACCGCCGCCCTGGAGCAGGTGCCGTACCGGTCCGCCTCCCTGCACCTCGACGGTGAGCCCCTCACGGAACTGCTGCTGGAGCTGGACGAGACCGGCCAGAGCGCCCCGTCGGTCCCGGCCGCGCAGGTCGCCGCGCCGATGCCGCCCGAACTCGCCGACGCGGTCAGCCGCTGGGTCGAACTCCTCGACACCCCCGAGGACATCCGCCCGCTCGCCGCCCGCATCGAGACCGAGATCCTCTACCGGCTGCTGCGCAGCTCCCTCGGCCCCGTGCTGCGCCAGTGGTCGCTGGCCGACTCGACCGCGACCCGGGTGCGCGAGGTGGCCCGCTGGATCCGCGCCCGCTTCACCGAGCCGCTCGGCATCGACGAGATCGCGGCGGTGGCGCACATGAGCCCGGCCGGCCTGCACCGGCACTTCAAGGCGGCCACCGGCATGAGCCCGCTCAGGTACCAGAAGCACCTGCGCCTGCAGGAGGCCCGGCGCCGCCTGCTCGCCAGCGACGCCTCGGCGGCCCAGATCGCCCAGGCCGTCGGCTATGTCAGCCCCACCCAGTTCAACCGCGAGTACCGTGCCGCCTACGGCCTACCACCTGTCCAGGACGCGGCCCGCCTCCGCGCCCGCCTCACCCCGACGGTGCCCACCGGGCCGTGACCGCGCCCCTGCCGGAGGCGGGAGCGTCCGGCCGCAAGCCGGTCGTCGTCGGCCCCGGCACCGCCTCGGATCACGCGACGGAGATCACGGCCTTGCCCCGGGCGTGCCCCTCCTCGACGTGCCGGACGCCCGCGGCCGTGTCGGACAGCGGGTAGGTCCGGTCGACCACCGGGACGAGCCTGCCCGCCTCGACGAGCGCGGTCACGGCGAGCAGGTCCTGGTGGACCGGTCCGTCCGGAACCGCGGGGAGGATCGGCCGGAGCCGCTGCCGGACGAACGGGCCGACCGCGGCGACCCGCAGCAGTGCGCCCATCGCCCCGAAGACGTGGCCGGGTGAACCCCCGCCGTTGGCGACCAGCGTGCCGCGCGGGGCGAGCGCCCGGCGCAGCCGGCCGAGCGGACGGCCGCCGACGTTGTCGAGGATCAGGTCGTAGCGTTCGCCCCGGTCGGTGAAGTCCTCCCGTGTGTAGTCGACGACGTGCGCCGCGCCCAGCGAGCGCACCAGCTCGGCGTTGCGCGTGCTGCACACGCCGGTGACCTCGGCGCCGAGGGCCGCGGCGATCTGCACGGCGAAGGTGCCGATGCCGCCGCCGGCCCCGTTGACCAGCACCCGCTGCCCGGCCTCGGCCCGGCCCACGGTCCGGATCCCGCGCAGCGCGGTCACCGCCGCCATCGGCACCGCCGCGGCCTCCTCGAAGGTGAGCCCGGCGGGCTTCGCCACCAGCAGGTCGGGGGTGGTGCACGCGAACTCGGCGAAGGAGCCCCGGCAGAAGCCCAGCACCTCGTCGCCGGGCCGCAGCCCGTCGACACCGGCACCGACCGCGACCACCTCCCCGGCCGCGTCGATCCCGGCCACCCGGGACTTCGGGCGGGTCAGCCCGACACCGCCCAGCAGCCGGGCGACGTACGGGTCGCCGCGCAGCATGTGCCAGTCGTACGGGTTGAGCGCGGCGGCGTGGATCCGTGCCAGCACCTGTCCCGGGCCGGCCTCCGGCGACTCGATGTCCGCCGGCCGCAGGACGTCCGGCGGCCCGAACCGCTCCTGGACGATCGCCTTCATGACTCTCCCCCCTCGTGGTGTACGGCGTACACCCTCTACTGGGCAAGGTAGGTGTACGCCGTACACCCGTCAAGGGGGGCGTGGCGGGTCCGCGGGGTCAGGCGGCGCCGCGGCGCAGGCGCTCCAGGCCGTCCAGCGTCAGGTCCAGGGCGAACTCGAACTCGAACTGGTCGTCGCAGCCGGAGCCGACGACCGACTCCGGGTCGTGGGCGACCGCCATGGCCAGTTCGGTGAGGTGGGGGAAGCGCGCGGCCATCTCCTCGGCCGGCAGCGCGTCCGCGTCCGGGGCCCGGCCGGGCCGGTCCTCGAACAGCTCCTGCGAGAAGCCCAGCAGCCGGCTGCCCATCACATGCAGGGCGTGATGGACCAGGTCGACCGGGAACCCGCCGGCCCGGAGGATCCCGACCATCGAGTCCAGGTACGCGAGGAGCGCGGGGGTCGGGGTGGCCCGCGCCTTCATCCGGGCCTCGATCACCTCGGGCGCCCAGGGGTGGCGCAGCAGCATCCGGCGGGCCGACAGCACCCGCAGCCGGACGGTGTCCTTCCAGCCGGTCCCGTCGGCCGGGGGGTCGATCTCCCCGACCAGGACGTCGATCATCCCGTCCAGCAGCTCGTTCTTGTTGGCCACGTGCTTGTACAGCGCCATGGGGACGACACCGAGCGCCTGCGCGATCCTGCGCATGCTGAGCGCGTCGACGCCCCCGTCGTCGGCGAGGGCGACGGCCGCGCCCAGCACCCGCGTCCGGCTCAGGGGCACCCGCGGCTGCGCGACGGCACCGGCTTGCGCGGCGATCTCGACCAACCCCTCTCACCAGGGAACGACCACGAATCTACAGCGGCCCATCCGCCGGTCACATTTCCCCGCCCCGCTCCGTCAGTGCGGTGACAGCGACACAACAGCGCTCACCGAGGAGACGACGATGGCGGCACGCCCGATCACGGCAGAGGTTCCGATGACCCCCCGGATGTCCGACGACCCCGCGCAGCTGGTCCCCGAGCTGGCGGAGGTGTCGGCGGCACTGTTCCGGGTCACCGGCAACGGCTCGGTGCCGCGGCCCACGATCGGCCTGGTCCAGCTCCGGGCCGGTCAGATCGTCGGCAGCACGTACCTGACCGTTCTGCACACCGGGTTCCTGCGGAAGGCCGGGGAATCGGAGGAGCGGATCACGTCGGTGGCGTCGTGGCAGGACTCGCCGTACTTCACGGCCGCGGAACGGGCCGCGCTGGCCCTCGTCGAGGCGGTGCTCCAGCCCCCGGCGGACGGCGAGCGGGTCTCCGACGAGCTGTACGCGCAGGCGGCCGAGGTGTACGAGCCGAAGGCCCTGGCCACCCTGATGTTCGTGATCGGCCAGGTCAACTTCTTCGTCCCGGTCGCCCTGATCGCCAAGCCGGTACCGGGGCGGGCGTTCAACGCACCGTGGAAGTGAGGCGGTCCCACCGCTGAGGCGGCCGTCGGACCCAGCGGGCTGCGGGCGGGTCGGGGGTGGGTGCCCGCCCGTAGCCGCGCTGACCGTATTGGGCATACTGTCGGCTGATTGTCTGACTGCCGCGCGGAGTGTGGGGGGTTGCTGTGGGGCTGATGGACCGCATCCGCGGTGAGTTCATCGACATCGTCGAGTGGACCGACGACGGCCGGGACACCATCGTGTGGCGCTTTCCGCGCTACGGCAACGAGATCAAGATGGGCGCCCGGCTCGTGGTGCGCGAGTCGCAGGTGGCCGTCTTCGTCAACGAGGGCCGGCTGGCCGACGTCTACCAGCCCGGCACCTACACCCTCTCCACCCAGAACATGCCGGTCCTGTCCACCCTGAAGGGCTGGAAGCACGGTTTCGAGTCGCCCTTCAAGGCCGAGGTCTACTTCGTCACCACCCGGCAGTTCACCGACTTCAAGTGGGGCACCCAGAACCCGGTGATCCTGCGGGACGCCGAGTTCGGCATGGTCCGGGTCCGCGCCTTCGGCACCTACGCCGCCCAGGTGGTGGACGCCGCCGCGCTGCTGCGCGAACTCGTCGGCACCGACCCGCAGTTCCGCACCGAGGAGGTCGGCGAGCACCTGCGCCAGCTGATCGTCTCCAAGCTGGGCTCCGCGCTCGGCTCGTCCGGCGTGCCGCTGCTTGACCTCGCCGCCCGGCAGGACGGCATCGGGCAGCAGCTGGCCAAGGCGCTGACCCTGGAGCTGTCCGCCACCGGCATCGCCATCCCCCGGTTCCACATCGAGAACATCAGCGTCCCGCCGGAGGTCGAGGCGGCGATCGACACCCGCTCCCGGATGGCGATCACCGGCAACCTCGACGACTACGCCAAGCTCCAGGCGGCCGACGCGATCCCGCTCGCCGCCGCCAACCCCGGCACCGGCGGCGAGGCTCTCGGGCTGGGCGTGGGCATGGCGCTGGGCCAGCGGATCGTGCAGAGCACGTCCGGTGCGGCCGCCGCCGCGGTCCCTCCGGCGCAGCCCGCCCCCGCTCCCGCCGCCCCCTCCGACGTCCCACCGCCGCTGCCCACCGCGCCGCGCTGGTTCATCGCCGTCGGCGGCCGGCAGCAGGGCCCCTACGACGAGAGCGCCCTGGCCGGGCAGGTGGCGGCCGGCAACCTGACCCGGACCACGCTGGTCTGGCGCAGCGGGCAGGCCGCCTGGCAGCCCGCGGACCAGGTTCCGGAGCTCACCTCGCTGCTCGCCGACGTCCCGCCGCCACTGCCCCCGCAGAGCTGAGATCGGAGAAGTGCGTTGACGGACCAGGACGTCGTGCCGGCGCCCGACCGGGCGTTCCGGTGCGAGGCGTGCGGCGGGGTCAGCGAGTACGCGCCCGGGACCTACGTGCTGCGCTGCCCGTACTGCAAGCACGAGCAGGACATCACGCCGGTACCGCGGCAGGTGACCGAGCACCCGGTCGAGGAGCTGGCCGCGCTGCCCCGACGGGCCGCCGCGCCCGGCCGGATGAAGGTGTACACCTGCCCCGGCTGCCACGCGGTCACGGAGAGCGACACGCTCAGCGACAAGTGCCAGTTCTGCGCCACCCCGCTGGTCTCGGACGCCTCCGGCACCGAGCGCGTGGTGCCCGAGGCGGTGCTGCCCTTCGGGGTGGACCGTGAGCAGGCCCGCGCGGCGCTGGCGAAGTGGACCACGTCCCGCTGGTTCGCGCCCGACGAACTGAAGAAGGTCACCGAGGCGGAGACCTTCCGCGGCAGCTACCTGCCGCACTGGACGTACGACGCGCAGACCACCACCCACTACACCGGCGAACGCGGCGAGCACTACTGGGTGGAGGAGGAGGACTCCGAGGGCAACACCCGCCGGGTACGGCACACCCGCTGGCACCACACGTCCGGGACGGTCGGCCGGTTCTTCGACGACGTCCTGGTGCCCGGCAGCGGCCAGGTCCCGGTCAAGGAACTGGACAAGCTGACCCCCTGGCCGCTGCAGGAGACGGTTCCCTACCAGGAGGAGTACCTGGCGGGCTTCCGCACCGTCCGCTACGACGTCGAGCCGGAGGCCGGACTGGAGGCGGCGAAGGCACGGATGGCACCGGTGATCAGCGCCGACTGCAGGCGGGACATCGGCGGCGACGAGCAGCGGGTGCACTCGGTCTCCACCGCCTACAGCGCCCTCACCTACAAGCTGGTGCTGCTGCCGGTCTGGTTCCTGACCTACATCCACGCCGGCCGGGCATGGCCGGTGATGGTCAACGCCCGCACCGGCGAGGTCATCGGCGAACGGCCGTACAGCGCACTGAAGATCACCTTGGCGTCGGTGGGCGCCGCGCTCCTGATCGCCCTGGTGGTACTGCTCGTGGTGATGCTGCGCAACTGAGCGCTCCGCCCGGCGCCGGCTGACGACCTCGTTCTGATCCCGGTCTAGGGCTGGGCGTCGTCGGCGCCGCCGAAGTCGGGTACGCCGGCGGACAGCAGGTGTTCGGTGCCGTGTTCGAGGGCCTTGGCCGTCTCGGCGGAGCGGGGGAGCATGGTCTTCTCGTAGGCGCGGACGGCGTCATCGACGGTGGCCGTGTTCGCGAGGGCGAGGGCGAGTTCGCAGGCGTCGAGCATGGCGAGGTTGACGCCGACGCCGAGCGGGGGCATGAGGTGGGCGGCGTCGCCGAGCAGGGTCACCGTCGGGTTGTGCTCCCAGCTGTGCGGGACCGGGAGGGCGAGGATCGGGCGGTCGATGTAAAGGCCGTCGTTGTCTGTGATCATCCGGCGCATGCGGGGCGACCACTGGGCGTACTCGTCGAGCAGCACGGCGCGGACGCCGTCGGTGTCCGCGGCGGTCAGCCCGCGGGTGCTCATCCAGTCGAGGGGCACCCGCCGGATGATGTAGACGCGGATGTGGTTTCCGCTGTTGCGCTGGGCGAACAGGCCGCGTTCGCCGTCGGCCGCGTGGGCGCTGCCCGCACCGACCAGCTCGGCGATCTCGGGGTGCCGGTTCTCGACGTCGGAGAACCAGGCTTCGAGGAAGCTGACCCCGGTGTACCCGGGGACGGCGGGGGACACGGCCGGGCGTACCCGGGAGAAGGCGCCGTCGGCGCCGATGACCAGGTCGGTCTCGATGCTCGTGCCGTCGGTGAAGTGCAGTCGCCGTGGCCCGTCGGCGGGTCCGCTGACCGTGTCGAGGGCGCGGCCCCAGCGCACCGTTCCCGGCCGCAGGGAGTCGAGCAGCAGAGTGCGCAGCTGGCCGCGGTCGATCTCCGGCTTGAAGAGCTCGTCGGGCGCCGGGACCTGATGGGACGTGATGGTGCCGGCCGGGTCCAGCTGCCGCATTTCCTGCCCTTCGGGGCGGGCGAGGGCGAGGAACTCGTCGAGCAGGCCGGCTTCGCGCAGGGCGATCTGGCCGTTGTCGGCGTGCAGGTCGAGGGTGCCGCCCTGGTTGCGGGCGTCGGGGCCCGGGTCGCGGTCGTAGACGGTGACCGCGATGCCGTGCTGCTGGAGGATGCGGGCGCAGGTCAGTCCACCGGGTCCGGCGCCGATGATGCTGATGCCGGCGTGGGCGGGCTCTGGAGAGTTCATGGTCGTTCCTGTCGGTCGGCGAAGAGGGCGATGACCGAGCCGGCACGTACGTGCCGCTCAGGTGCTCACAACCGCAATAAAATCAGAACAAGCAAAAAAGTGCAACGACTCTACTTAGCGACCGGTTCGAGTATCGGATACGCTCCAGCCATGACCGATCCCCCCGTCAGCCGCCGCGACCGCAAGAAGGCGGCCACCCGGCAGGCAATCGCCGACGCCGCACTGCAGCTCTTCCTGGAGCACGGCTACGACCACGTAGGCATCCGTGACATCGCCGACGCCGCCGACGTGTCGACCGCCACGGTCTTCAAGCACTTCAGCGGCAAGGAAGCCCTGGTGTTCGACCAGGACCAGGACAGGGAGTCGGAGCTGATCGCCGCGGTGCGGCAGCGCCCCTCGGGCCAGAGCGTCCTCGACGCCCTCCGGCGGCACGTCCTCGACACCTGGCCCTCGATCGAGGCGCATCCCCAGGCGGCCGGGTTCGCCGAACTGGTGGACTCCACGCCGGTGCTGCGCGCCTACGCCGAACGCATGTGGACCCGGTACGCCGACAGCCTCGGCGCGGCCATCGCCGACGAGTTCGGCGTGGACCACGACGACCTCGCCTGTGCGACCCTTGCCCGGTTCGTACTCGACATCCCGGCCATCGCGCGCGGCCGGCAGGACCGGCGAGCCGCCGTCGAGGCAATCTTCGACATCCTCACGCACGGCTGGGAACCACCCGCCAGGCCGCCCGCGCCGTAGCCCCCGCCGCTAACCGCGCGGGTCGCCCTTGAGCGCCTCGACGAAGGGGGTGAAGGCCGCGGGCGGGAAGGTGAGGGTACCGGCGGCGGGGTCCTTGGAGTCGCGGACGGCTATGCGGGTGGGGGAGTTCGCTATCTCCACGCAGGAGTCGCCGTCGCCGAAGCTTGAGTAGGACGACTTCTGCCAACTGTCGGGGACGGACATCACAGTTCCTTCGCCACGCTGTTGATCAAGTCTCGCGACCTGTCCGGGTTGAGCGACGCGGCTTCCAGCTTACGGAGAAGTGTTCGAAGAGCGCAGAGTCGGTCGTCGGCGTCGATGTAGGCGGCGCCGTTCGGCCCGTCCCGCACGACGGTGTCCAGCTTGGACACGGCGCCGCCCGCGTAGAGCATGGCGCTCGCGGCGCCCGCGAACCCTTCTTCGGTGAAGGGGATGACCCGCACGGTCACGTTGTCCGCCTCGGAGACCTCGAGTACCTCGCTCAGCTGGGCTCGCGAGGCCGCGCGGTCACCGACCATGATGCGCAGTGCCGCCTCGTGGATGATGGCGTCGAACGGTGTGCCGTCCAGGACCGCCTTGCGGCGCAGTCGGTGCTGCACGCGCAACTCCAGTCCCGTCGGCGGTAGTTCCGGGACGCGGTAGGCATAGACCGCGCGGGCGTAGTCCTCCGTCTGGAGCAGGCCGGGGATGTACAGAAACTGTGCCTCCCGCAGGAACGTGGCGTGGTGTTCCAGCTCGGCGAGATCGAGGAAGGGGGCCGGCAGCAGGTCCCGGTACTCCTCCCACCAGCCCCGTGTGCGGTCCTTCGTCATGGCCGCCAGTGCCTCGATCAGTCCACTGTCCGAGCATGAGTAGTTGGCGGCGAGAAGCCGCAGCCGTTTCTCGCTCACTCCGGCGAGGCCGGACTCGATCTGGCTGATCTGCGGTGCGTTCACCCCGAGCAGTGCGGCGGCCTCCCGCGAGGTAAGGCCTGCCGCGTCCCGCAACCTGCGCAGTTCGACCGCCAAGCGCAGCTGACGTGCCGTTGGCTCGATCCTCTTCGCCACCGACCGGGCCTCCCAACACGCCGTCGAGCGCGACTCTTTCGGGGTCAGATTACGCGCCCCGCTTGCGGGATCGAAATATTGCCCCCTACCGTCGGTGACGTAACGGACACGCTGTGGAAGTGCACCGCACCTCTGTCGTGCGGCGATGCCACCGTGCGTGAAATCCCCTTCACCCGACCGGAGTTGATGACGCATGCCCGAGACCTGGGACTACACGCTCCACGTTCCCAACGACCTCAGAGCGGTCACCATCTGCCGCCGCACCCTGCGCCTGATCCTGACCATGCACGGGTTGATCGGCCTCGCGGACACCGCGGAACTGCTGGCCGCCGAGCTGGTCGCCAATGCCGTGCGGCACACGAAGGGGCCGGCCGCGCTCAGGGTCCGGCGCTCCCCGGAGGGGGTGGTGTGGATCGGGGCGTGGGATGCGGATCCCGTGCCACCTGAGCCGCCGGGGGCGGTGACCGGCCTTGAGGAGGCGGGGCGGGGGCTGGGGCTGGTGGTGGCGTGTGCGGACTGCTGGGGCTGGCAGCCGTCCGCCCGGTTCGGGGAGCGGGGCAAGTACGTGTGGTGCGAGTTGGGGGTGGCGTGATGGCGGGAGCGTGCTCGGCAGGTGTCCGGCGGCCCCGCCTGGGAAGTCGGGGGTTGCAGTCTGCCGCGTACGGGCGCGGCGCGGACGGAGGGCGGTTTTGCGTGCGTACCGTCGGAGTGGAGGAGGAGCTTCTTCTCGTCGACCCGGAGTCGGGTGAGCCCCGGGCGTCGGCGCCGGCCGTGCTGGCGCGGGCCTCGCTGGTGGATCCGGGGCAGGACGTGTTCGAGAAGGAGCTCTACGGGCAGATGCTGGAGTTCGCCACCCATCCGCAGTCGGACATGGCGGAGCTCGGGGAGGAGATCGCCCGGTGCCGCAAGGAGGCCGCCAGGCTGGCCGGGGAGCTGGGGTGTGCCGTCGTCGCGCTCGCCTCCTCGCCGCTGCCCGTCAGCCCCTCCATCAGTGTGAACCCGCGGTACCAGTGGCTTGCCGAGCAGTACGGCATCGCCACCCGGGAGCAGCTGGTGTGCGGATGCCATGTGCATGTTGCCGTGGAGTCCGACGAGGAGGGGGTCGAGGTCCTCGACCGCGTACGGCCGTGGCTGCCGGTGCTCATCGCGGTCAGCGGGAACTCACCGTTCTGGCAGGGCAGCGACACCGGCTACGCCAGCTACCGCAGCCGGGTGTGGTCGCGCTGGCCGTCCGCCGGTCCGGCGGAGCGGTTCGGGTCCGCCGAGCGGTACCACCGGCTGGTCGCGGACATGGTGGCCACGGGGGTGATCCTGGACGAGGGGATGGTGTACTTCGACGCCCGGCTGGCCCGGCGCTACCCGACCGTGGAGATCCGGGTCGCGGACGTCTGCCTGCGTGCCGGGACCGCCGTGCTCGTGGCGACCCTCGCCCGCGCGCTGGTGGAGACGGCCGCGCGGGAGTGGCGGGCTGGGCGGGAGCCCGTCGACCACGGGGTGGGGCTGCAGCGGCTGGCCGGCTGGCGGGCCGCACGGTCCGGGCTCGGCGGCGAACTGCTCGATCCCGGCACCATGCGGCCCCGGCCGGCCCCCGCCGTACTGGACGCACTGCTCGCCCACACCCGGGACGCCCTCGTCGCCAGCGGTGACCTGGCGGCCGTGGAGGAGGGCGTGGAGCGGCTGCTGCGGTGCGGCAACGGCGCCGGCGAGCAGCGGGAGCTGCTGGCGGGCACGGGGAGCCTGCGGGACGTCGTCACGGCGTGTGTGCAGCGCACCCAGG
Source organism: Streptomyces sp. NPDC090499 (assembly GCF_044769305.1). Classification (NCBI taxonomy): domain Bacteria; kingdom Bacillati; phylum Actinomycetota; class Actinomycetes; order Kitasatosporales; family Streptomycetaceae; genus Streptomyces; species Streptomyces sp. NPDC090499. Next base: position 225,011 of record NZ_JBIVXP010000003.1, on the reverse strand, counting down.
AGTGACGCGCACCGCGCGGGAGGCCCCGCTCAGCCCGGCTTGCGGGCCAGGACGAACGCCCGCGGCCACTTCTCCGATTCCACCGGCTCCCGGATCAGCGTCGCCGCCACGTCCAGGCCCGCCTTGGCGAGCATGTCGCCGACCGCGTACGCGGGACGCCAGTGGTAGCGCAGGTCGATCTCGTGGCCGAAGCGTTCGGTGAGGTGGAGGCCGGGGGTCTCGCCCTTCTGGAAGGCCAGCAGGACATGGCCGCCGGGCACCAGGACGCGGTGGAAGCCGGCGAAGGTCGCCGGGAGGTGGTCGTCGGGGATGTGGATGATCGAGTAGAGGGCGAGGATGCCGCCGAGGGTCTCGTCGGGCAGGTCCAGGGAGGTCATGGAGCCCCGGTGGAAGCGCACCGCGGGGTGGGCCTCGCGGGCCAGGGTGACCATGGCGGGCGAGAGGTCGATGCCGAAGGTCTGGACACCCAGGTCGTTCAGGTGGGCGGTGATGTCGCCGGGGCCGCTGCCCAGGTCGGCGACGGGGGCGGTGCCGTTCGCCTTCACCAGCGCGGCGAAGGCGGCGATCATGGACATGTCCACCGGGCGGTCGGGGAGACCGGGGAAGGCGGCGCGGTAGTCCTTGGCGATCGTGTCGTAGGACGTACGGGTGGTCTGTATGAAGTCGGTCGTCTCCGAGTCCGTCACGGTCGCGCACGCTACCGGGCGGGCGGGGCCCCCGTGGCGAAGTCGCGGTTGCGGCTCGGTCCCGTTCCGGTGGGTGGACAGGACGGGCGTGATCGTCGCCAGGCGTGGTATGCGTGGAAGAGGAAACATACGTGTTACCCAGCCACGTCCGAGGTCATGCGTCCGCGGTCAGATTTTCTTCCCCTAACGGGCTGAACTTTTGTTGATCTCGGGTCAGTTGACCCTCCGGGCGTCCTACCCTTCAGAGGGTGAACCAATTGATGTCCCTAGAGACCGAGGCCGACCTTCCCGGGGATGTGCTCCCCGGCGTGCTCAGCGAGGAACTGCACGCCGAACTCGTCGCCTTCCGCCGCGACCTGCACATGCACCCCGAGCTAGGAAACCAGGAGTTCCGCACCACGGCCGCCATCAAGGAACGGCTGGAGAAGGCCGGCCTGCGGCCGCGCGTCCTCCCGGCGGGTACCGGACTCATCTGTGACATCGGGCCGGTAGGGGACGGGCTTCCGGTGCTCGCCCTGCGGGCCGACATCGACGCCCTGCCCATCCCGGACATGAAGACCGAGTGCTCCTACCGGTCCACCGTGCCGGACCGGGCGCACGCCTGCGGGCATGACGTGCATACGACAGTGGTGCTGGGCGCCGGACTGGTTCTCGCCGCGCTGCACGCGAAGGGGCAGCTGCCGCGGCCGGTGCGGCTGCTCTTCCAGCCCGCCGAGGAGGTGCTGCCCGGCGGCGCCGCCGACGCCATCGAGGCCGGGGTGCTGGACGGGGTGGGGCGGATCATCGCCGTGCACTGCGACCCCCGGGTGGACGTGGGGCGGATCGGGCTCAGGACCGGCGCCATCACCAGCGCCTGCGACCGGGTGGAGGTGGCCCTGGACGGCCCCGGCGGGCACACCGCCCGGCCGCACCTGACCACCGACCTGGTCACCGCCGCCGCCCGGGTGGCCGTCGACGTGCCGGCGCTCATCGGGCGGCGCGTGGACAGCCGGAGCGGGCTCGCGGTGACCTGGGGCCGGATCGAGTGCGGGCACGCGCCCAACGTGATCCCGCAGCACGCCGAGCTGTCCGGGACCGTGCGCTGCCTGGACCTGGAGGCCTGGCGGACCGCGCCCGACGTCGTGCACGCGGCGATCGACGAGGTCGCCACCATGCACCGCGCCAAGTCCGAGATCAACTACGTGCGCGGGGTGCCGCCGGTCGTCAACGACCCGGTGATCACCGAACTGCTGCGGGACGCGATGACCGCCCGGCGCGGCACCGACTCCATCGAGACCACCGAGCAGAGCCTCGGCGGCGAGGACTTCTCCTGGTACCTGGAGCACGTGCCGGGCGCGCTGGCCCGGCTCGGGGTCCGCACGCCGGGCGAGCGGACCGTGCGCGACCTGCACCAGGGTGACTTCGACGCCGACGAGCGGGCCATCACCGTCGGAGTGGAGCTGTTCACGGCCGCCGCCCTGATCGACGCGACCATGTAGCCGGAGCGCCGGCAGCCGTTTCGGACGGCATGGCGGACGGCGGGAGAAACGGTCAGCTTCCCCGCAACCCACGCAAGTCCCACATGGGGGCGAAGAGGTGCCCGGTCGGTACCTCTTCGCCCCCTTGTGTCACCCCGCCGTAACCGGCGGCGGCCGCTTGTAACCCGGAGTCGGCACGGTTCGATAACGGCCCGGAGAAACCCCGTTCCCCTCCCCTTCTACGCGCGTTACTGTGCGCCGAAATCGCCACCGAGGGTGGACGGTTGGGGAAGCGGGCCGGGGACGGTGCCGTGGGGACGAAGGGGTGCTTGCTGTGCGTCATATCTCGGGTCGGAGGACTCGGTTCTCCCAAGCTGCGGTGACCGTTGCCGTCATCGCCCTCGCGGCCGCCGGGTGCGGCAAGTCCAGCTCGGACAGCGGTGCGACCAGCACCAACTCGTCCGGCAAGTACAACGGCAAGGGCATCGGCCTCGCCTACGACATCGGCGGCAAGGGCGACCAGTCCTTCAACGACGCCGCCTTCGCCGGCTTCGAGAAGGCCGAGAAGGAGTTCGGCATCGGCGGCCGGGACATCGAGCCGCAGGACGGCGAGTCCGACGCCGACAAGGTGCAGCGCCTCGACACGCTCGCCAAGGCCGGCTACAACCCGATCATCGGGGTCGGCTACTCCTACGCGCCCGCCGTCAAGGAGGTCGCCGCCAAGTACCCGGACATCACCTTCGGCATGATCGACGACTCGACGATCCAGTCGAAGAACGTCGTCGACATGGTGTTCGCCGCCGAGCAGTCCTCGTACCTGGCCGGTGTCGCGGCCGCCTCGGCGACCAAGAAGGACCACATCGGGTTCATCGGCGGCGTGGACATCCCGCTGATCCACACCTTCGAGGCCGGGTTCGACCAGGGCGCCAAGTCCGTCAACCCGAAGATCAAGATCGAGTCGCAGTACCTGACGCAGACCGCGGCCGAGGGCGGCTTCTCCAGCCCGGACAAGGGCAAGACCGCCGCCCAGGGCCAGATCGACTCCGGCGCCGACGTCATCTACCACGCGGCCGGCCTGTCCGGTCAGGGCGTGATCGAGGCCGCCGCCTCCGACAAGGTCTGGGCGATCGGCGTCGACTCCGACCAGTACGCGCAGGACGCCCTCGCCAAGTACAAGGACTACATCCTCGGCTCGGCGCTGAAGAACGTCGGCGGCGCCGTGTACGACCTGGTCAAGTCGGTCTACGAGGGCAAGCCGGAGAGCGGCACCGTCGAGGGCACCCTGAAGTCCGGCGGCGTCGGCTTCGCGGACACCAACCCGAAGTACAAGGCGATGACCAAGGTCGTCGCGGCCGTCGACAAGGCCAAGCAGGACATCATCGACGGCAAGGTCACCGTCAACACGAAGTAATGCGACATATATAAGTCGCCGGGTGAGCGGCCGTACCGATGGGTACGGCCGCCCGCGCGTCGTTGCAGCCCCCGCGCCCCTTGCCTCCTGCAAGGGGCGCACTGCTGTCCGTAGCCTTGGTGGTGACTGTGGCCACAGCTAGATAACGGACCGGACATTGGGGGTTTTCCGTCTGGTCTACGCGCGTTACGCTGCCGCGGAACCAGCGCCTGGTTTGGGCGCTTGCACGAAGGAGTCTCGTTCCATGCGCCGGGTGTCCCGAATCGCCGTTGCGGGCGTTGCAACCGCAGCCCTTGCCGTCACCGTTTCAGCGTGCGGCAACTCGTCCAGCTCGTCCACCGGCAAGGCCGGCGCGTCCAAGGGTGTCGGTCTCGCCTACGACGTCGGCGGCAAGGGCGACCAGTCCTTCAACGACGCCGCGTACGCCGGCTTCCAGAAGGCCGACCAGGAGTTCGGCGTCACCGGCCGGGACATCGAGCCGCAGGACGGCGAGTCCGACGCGGACAAGGTGCAGCGGCTGGAGACCCTGGCCAAGTCCGGCTACAACCCGGTCATAGGTGTCGGCTTCGCCTACGCGCCCGCCGTCAAGGAGGCCGCCGCGAAGTTCCCGAAGGTCACCTTCGGCATCATCGACGACAACCAGGACCAGGCGAGCAACATCGCGGACATGGTCTTCCACGAGGAGCAGTCCTCGTACCTGGCCGGCGTCACCGCCGCGCTGACCACCAAGTCGAACACCGTGGGCTTCATCGGCGGCGTGGACGTCCCGCTGATCCACAAGTTCGAGGCGGGCTTCGAGCAGGGCGTCAAGGACACCAAGAAGAACATCACGGTCAAGGCCCAGTACCTGACCCAGACCGCCCAGGAGGGCGGCTTCTCCAGCCCCGACAAGGGCGAGGCCGCCGCCGAGGGCCAGATCGGCGCCGGTGCCGACGTCGTCTACGCCGCCGCGGGTCTGTCCGGCCAGGGCGTCATCAAGGCCGCCGCCGCGCACAAGGTGTGGGCGATCGGCGTCGACTCCGACCAGTACAACCAGGCCGCGCTGTCGAAGTACAAGAACTACATCCTGACCTCGGCCCTCAAGAACGTCGAGGGCGCGGTCTACGACCTGGCCAAGTCCGTCATCAAGGACAAGAAGCCGCTGTCCGGCGACATCCGCGGCTCCCTGAACAACGGTGGCGTCGGCCTGGCCGACTCCAACCCGGTCTTCAAGAACAACGCCGCCCTGCAGGCCGCGCTCAAGAAGGCCGAGGCCGGCATCAAGGACGGTTCGATCACGGTCAAGACCTCCTGACCCAGGGGGCATGACCGCGGGAGCTGCCTTTCGGATCAGCTCGGCCACGCGGGCCCTGGCACGTGCATCTGCGGCGTTGTCGTCGGTCGCCGACTCCCCCACGCTCGGCTTCGCTCGCGCGGGGGACCCCCATCGCGTCGACTCCCTCCTCCGCCTTGCAGCTGCACGCACCAGACCCCGCTCGGGTCGGCCGAGAGTCACCGTCTGTCTCGGCCGACCTGATCCGAAAGGCAGGTCCCGTCGTAGGCATGGTCAAAAGAACGCTGTAATGGCAGCGTTACGGCCACGGAACGGGGTGCGGGAATGATGTTCTTCCCGCGCCCCCTGCCATGGATCCGGGGACCTCGACGGGGCCCCGGGCGCGGATCCGAGAGTTCGGTCAGGAAACTCGGGTGCGGGTCCGGGCGATCGGCCGGAGGTCCCGGGCGGGTGTCCGGGAGATCGACGGAGATCCCGGGGACCGACGGCAGGGGCAACCCCCGTTCGCGCGGCAGAATGCTCGGAACGGATCGAGAGTCGAAAGAGCTCGGTCAGGTCCGGGCACTATTTAAAGCAGGGGCGCTACGCGCGTAGAGCGACCCCTTTTCCGAGGAGAGTGCGCCATCGACGCGTCCAGCAGCCCTCCGCTCACCGCAGAGACGACAGCCGCGGTCGAGCTGGCGGGGATCACCAAACGATTCCCGGGTGTCGTAGCCAACCACGACATCCACCTGTCCGTCCGCAAGGGCACCGTGCATGCCCTGGTGGGCGAGAACGGCGCCGGCAAGTCGACCCTGATGAAGATCCTCTACGGCATGCAGAAGCCGGACGAGGGCACCATCGCGGTCGACGGCGAGCAGGTCTCCTTCTCGTCCCCGGCCGACGCCATCGCACGCGGCATCGGCATGGTCCACCAGCACTTCATGCTGGCGGACAACCTGACGGTGCTGGAGAACGTCGTGCTCGGCAGCGAGAAGCTGTACGGCATCGGCGGCAACGCCCGGAAGAAGATCAAGGAGATCTCCGACCGGTACGGCCTCGGCATCCGCCCGGACGCCCTGGTCGAGGACCTCGGTGTCGCCGACCGGCAGCGCGTGGAGATCCTCAAGGTCCTCTTCCGCGGCGCCAAGACCCTGATCCTCGACGAGCCCACCGCGGTCCTCGTCCCGCAGGAGGTCGACGCACTCTTCGACAACCTGCGCGAGCTGAAGTCCGAGGGCCTCTCGGTCATCTTCATCTCCCACAAGCTCGGCGAGGTGCTCTCCGTCGCCGACGACATCACCGTCATCCGGCGCGGCACCACCGTCGGCACCGCGATCCCCTCCGAGACCACCCCCCGCCAGCTCGCCGAGCTGATGGTCGGCAGCGAGCTGCCCACCCCGGAGACCGCCGAGTCCACGGTCACCGACAAGGCCGTCGTCACGGTCAAGAACCTCACCGTCTACGCCAGCGGCCCCTCCCTCGGCGAGGTCGGCGCACAGCCCGAGACCGCCACGGTCGGCTCGTCCGGCGCCACCGCCCGCGGCGACGTCCTCGACGAGGCCACCGCCCCCGGCGCCGCCAAGCGCGTCCTCGACGACGTCACCTTCACCATCCACGCCGGCGAGGTCATGGGCATCGCCGGTGTCGAGGGCAACGGCCAGACCGAGCTGATCGACGCGCTCATCGGCACCCGCAACGCCGACTCGGGCACGATCGAGTTCCTCGGCGAGGACGTCACCGGCTGGGGCACCCGCAAGCGCCGCGAGTCCGGTGTCGGCTACATCCCCGAGGACCGGCACCGCCAGGGCCTGCTCCTGGAGTCCCCGCTCTGGGAGAACCGCATCCTCGGCCACGTCACCGAGAAGCCCAACGCGAAGGGCTTCTGGCTGGACATCAAGGGCGCCCAGGCCGACACCCGGCGGATCGTCGAGGAGTACGACGTCCGCACCCCCGGCATCGACGTCACCGCCGCCTCGCTCTCCGGCGGCAACCAGCAGAAGCTGATCGTCGGCCGCGAGATGAGCCACCACCCGAAGTTCCTGATCGCCGCCCACCCCACCCGCGGTGTGGACGTCGGCGCCCAGGCGCAGATCTGGGACCGCATCCGGGAGGCCCGCCGCGAGGGCCTGGCGGTGCTGCTGATCTCCGCCGACCTGGACGAGCTGATCGGCCTGTCGGACACCCTGCGGGTGATCTTCGACGGAAGGCTGGTCGCGGACGCCGACCCGGCCACCGTCACCCCGGAGGAGCTGGGCTCCGCCATGACGGGTGCCGCGTCCGGCCACCTGGAACACGTAGAGACCGCCCCAGAAGGACGCGAAGGCGCCGACGGTCCGGAGGACGAGGCCCGATGAAGAAGTTCGACAAGGAGCGGGTGCTCCTCGCGGTGGCAGGACCGGTCATCGCGCTCGTCCTGGCGATCGCCCTGACCTCGATCGTGCTGCTGGCCTCGAACCGCAACCCGTTCGAGCCGTACGTGCTGATGCTCCAGCAGCTGCCGTACTCGGACATCCAGGTCCTGATCATCAACCAGGCGGCGATGTACTACATCGCGGCCATCGCGGTCGCCCTCGGCTTCCGGATGAACCTGTTCAACATCGGCGTCGACGGCCAGTACCGCCTCGCCGCCGTGATGACGGCCGTGGTCGGCGCCAACGTCGGCCTGCCCGCCTTCCTGCAGATCCCGATGCTGCTCCTGGTCGCCATGCTCACCGGCGCCTTCTGGGCCGGCATCGCGGGCGTCCTCAAGGTCACCCGAGGGGTCAGCGAGGTCGTCTCCACGATCATGCTGAACGCCATCGCCACCAGCGTCATCGGCTACGTCACCCTCTCCGACGTGTGGGGCGTCCAGGTCGGCAACAACATGACGACCGGCGTGATGAAGAAGTCCGGCTGGTTCCCCGGCATCAACCTGGGCTCCGACGTCGGCGACATCTACGGCATGGTCTTCGTCGCCATCGCCCTCGGCATCGGCTTCTGGCTGGTCCTCAACCGCACCCGCTTCGGCTTCGACCTGCGCGCCACCGGCGCCTCCGAGTCCGCCGCGGCCGCCTCCGGCGTCGACGCCAAGCGCATGGTCCTGATGTCCATGCTGATCTCCGGCGCCGTCTCCGGCCTCGCGGGCCTCCCGCTGCTGCTCGGCGACTCCCACACCTACAGCCTCGACTTCCCGGCCGGCCTCGGCTTCACCGCCATCGGCATCGCCCTGCTCGGCCGCAACAACCCGGGCGGCATCGCCTTCGCCGCCCTGCTGTGGGCCTTCCTCGACAAGGCCTCGCCCGCCCTCGACTACGCGACCCCGGTGGCGTACGAGAAGGAGATCGCCACGATCATGCAGGGCCTGATCGTCTTCTCCGTCGTCATCTCCTACGAAGCCGTACGGCAGTGGGGTCTGCGCCGCCAGCAGCGCCAGGTCGGCGCGGAGCTCGCCGCGGCCGCCGCCAAGAACACCAAGAAGGAGGTGGCGGCCTGATGTCCACCGCGACCATCGCCAAGCCGCAGGCGAAGCAGCCCGGCAGGGGCGGCCGCCGAATGTCGCTCCCGGTACTCCTGCTGGTCATCGCCGGTGTACTGATCCTGACCTCGGCCGTGCGCATCATCACCGGCGCCGAGGGCATCACCTCGACCGGCCAGATGTCCACCGCGCTGCGCCTCGCCGTCCCGATCGGCCTCGCCGGTCTCGGCGGTCTGTGGGCCGAGCGCGCGGGCGTCGTCAACATCGGCCTCGAAGGCATGATGATCCTCGGCACCTGGTTCGGCGCCTGGGCCGGCTACCAGTGGGGCCCCTGGGTCGGCGTCGTCTTCGGCATCCTCGGCGGCGCGCTCGGCGCCCTGCTGCACGCCGTCGCCACCGTCACCTTCAACGTCAACCACATCGTCTCCGGTGTGGCCCTGAACATCCTCGCCCTGGGCGCCACCCGCTACCTCTCGAAGTTCACCTTCGAGAACGCCGAGGGCGGCTCCTCCAAGCAGTCCCCGCCGATCGACTCACTCGGCACGTTCAGTGTCCCGGGCCTGTCCGACTGGCTGGACACGCTCAACCAGAAGCACTGGTTCTTCGTCTCCGACATCGCGGGCCTGGTCGGCGGCCTGCTCACCGACCTCTCGCCGCTGACGGTGATCGCGGTGGCCCTCGTACCGATCACGTGGTGGGTCCTGTGGCGCACCGCCTTCGGCCTGCGGCTGCGCTCCTGCGGCGAGAACCCGGTCGCGGCCGAGTCCCTCGGCGTCAACGTCTACAAGTACAAGTACATCGCGGTGATCATCAGCGGTGGCTTCGCCGGCCTCGGCGGCGCGTTCCTGTCGATCGTCGCCTCCAACGTGTACCTCGACGGCCAGACCGCCGGCCGCGGCTACATCGGTCTCGCCGCGATGATCTTCGGCAACTGGATGCCGGGCGGCCTCGCCCTCGGCGCCGGCCTGTTCGGCTACACCGACAGCCTCAACCTGCGCGGCGGCACGGTCAACGTCCACGCGCTGATCCTGCTGCTCGCGATCCTGCTGGTGTTCGGCGCCGCCTACCTGGCCTGGAAGAAGAAGTACGTCCCGGCCGTCATCACGATCGTCATCTCGGTCCTGATGTTCGTCTGGTACGCCACCACCGACGACGTCCCGCGTCAGCTGGTCACCGCGACCCCGTACATCGTCACCCTCCTCGTCCTCTCGCTGTCCGCGCAGTCCCTGCGGATGCCGAAGGCGGACGGCCTGCCGTACCGGAAGGGACAGGGCAAGTGACCGCCGAGGCCGCCGACTTCGACTGGGAGGCCCTGCGCACGCAGGCGCGGGAGGCCATGTCCCACGCCTACGCCCCCTACTCCGGCTACCCGGTCGGGGTCGCCGCCCTGGTGGACGACGGCCGTACGGTCTCCGGCTGCAACGTGGAGAACGCGTCGTACGGCCTCGGCCTGTGCGCCGAGTGCGGACTGGTCTCCGAGCTGCAGCGCACGGGCGGCGGCCGGCTCACGCACTTCACCTGCGTGGACGGCACGGGCGGCCTCCTCGTCCCGTGCGGCCGCTGCCGCCAGCTGCTCTACGAGTTCGGCGGCCCGGACCTCCTCCTGGACACCCCGGAGGGCGTCCTGCCCCTCTCCGAGATGCTGCCCCAGGCCTTCGGCCCGGCCCATCTCACCAAGTAATCCCGTACGGCCCCTTCCGGTTGGGAGGGGCCGTACGCATCGCACTTCTCCGAAGGGAACGCCATGGCCACCATGGACGCCGTCTCCGTCATCCGCACCAAGCGGGACCGCGGTGAGCTCAGCGACCACCAGATCGACTGGGTCATCGACGCGTACACGCGCGGCGAGGTCGCCGACGAGCAGATGTCGTCGCTCGCGATGGCCATCCTCCTCAACGGCATGAACCGCCGCGAGATCGCCCGCTGGACCGCCGCGATGATCGCCTCCGGCGAGCGCATGGACTTCTCCTCGCTGTCCCGTCCGACGGCCGACAAGCACTCCACGGGCGGCGTCGGCGACAAGATCACCCTCCCGCTGGCGCCCCTCGTGGCGGCCTGCGGCGCGGCCGTCCCCCAGCTCTCCGGGCGCGGCCTCGGCCACACCGGCGGCACCCTGGACAAGCTGGAGTCGATCCCCGGCTGGCGCGCGCTGCTCTCCAACGAGGAGATGCTGAACGTCCTCGACACCACCGGCGCGGTGATCTGCGCGGCGGGCGACGGCCTGGCCCCCGCCGACAAGAAGCTGTACGCGCTGCGCGACGTCACCGGCACGGTCGAGGCGATCCCGCTGATCGCCTCCTCGATCATGTCGAAGAAGATCGCCGAGGGCACCGGCTCCCTGGTCCTGGACGTGAAGGTCGGCACCGGCGCCTTCATGAAGACTATCGAGGACGCCCGCGAGCTGGCCTCGACCATGGTGGGCCTCGGCACCGACCACGGCGTGAAGACGGTCGCGCTCCTCACGGACATGTCCACCCCGCTCGGCCTCACCGCCGGCAACGCCCTGGAGGTCCGCGAGTCGGTGGAGGTCCTGGCCGGCGGCGGCCCCGCCGACGTGGTGGAGCTGACCCTCGCCCTCGCCCGCGAGATGCTCGACGCGGCCGGCGTCCGCGACGCCGACCCGGCCAAGGCGCTCGCCGACGGCTCCGCCATGGACGTCTGGCGCCGGATGATCGCGGCCCAGGGCGGCGACCCCGACGCGGCCCTCCCTGTCGCCAAGGAGCAGCACGTGATCAAGGCGCCGTCGGCCGGTGTCCTGACCCGCCTCGACGCCTACGACATCGGCGTCGCCGCCTGGCGCCTGGGCGCCGGCCGGGCCCGCAAGGAGGACCCGGTGCAGGCGGGCGCGGGCGTCGAACTCCACGCCAGGCCCGGCGACACCGTCACCGCGGGCCAGCCCCTCCTCACCCTGCACACGGACACCCCGGAGCGCTTCGAGTACGCGCTCCAGGCGGTCGAGGGGTCGTACGACATCGCGGCGGCCGGTACGGTCTTCACGGCGGCGCCCGTCGTGCTGGAACGTATCGCCTGACCAGGTGTTTCTTCTTTCGGGTGAACGGGATCGGTGGACCTCCGCCGGTCCCGTTCGGCATGCTGGGATCGGTGACGCGACCGAAGGAGACCGCCATGAGCGCACTCACCGTGGGCCAGGACCCCGACCAGAACTGGGACGAACTCGTCCGGTACTGGGAGGAGATGGAATGGCCCGAGGGCAGCAAGGTGGAGATCATCGAGGGGATCATCACCGTGTCACCTGCTCCCGCCTACCGGCACAACGACATCGCGGAGCGTATCCAGCGTCGCCTGTACTCCGTGATTCCGGAGGACTGGGGGGTCTACCAGACGCTGTCGATCGCTGTGCCATCGCGTCTCGGAATGTTCATTCCGGACATTGTGGTGGCTCCTCGGCAGACCGATTCCTCTGTGGAGAGCCATATCCCCGCCGGACTTGTGGAACTCGTCGTCGAGGTCACCTCCAAGTCCAACGCCCGGCACGACCGCGTCAGCAAGCCCGCCGCCTGCGCCACCGCGGGCATCCCGCTCTACCTCCTGATCGACCGCTGGGCCCCCGGCGGCCCCACCGCGACGCTCTACGGCGAGCCGAAGAGCGATGTCTACCGGGTCCTCCGCGCCGTGAAGTTCGGCGACCCGATCGACCTGCCGGAGCCGTTCGGCCTCACGATCGACACCGGGGAGTTCCCGGTCGACTGACCGTCCGTCACCCCAACAGCGCCGCCACGACCACCAGGACCGGTACCGCCAGCACCGTCGACAGCAGGATCGAGTCCCGGGCCAGTTCCTCGCCGACCCGGTAGGTGCTGGCGTAGGTGTAGAGGTTCTGGGCGGCGGGGAGGGCCGAGGTCACCGTCACGTCGAGCAGGGGCGCGCCGTGCAGGTCGAAGACGGTCGACGCCAGGGCCCAGGCGGCCAGCGGCTGGCCCACCGACTTCAGGGCGACCGACAGCAGCACTGGGTGACGGTCGCGGCCCCGGCCCGGGAGCGTGCTGCCGCGCAGGGAGATGCCGAAGGCGAGCAGGACAGCCGGGACGGACATGTTGCCGATCAGGGTCAGGGGGTCCATGACCGGGCCGGGGACGTGGATCCCGAGCCCCGAGACCGCGACGCCGGAAAGGGAGCCCACGGCTATCGGGTTGCGGAGCGGGGTCAGCAGGCGGCGCCACCAGGGGCCCTTCTCGCCCGCGCCGGACAGGTCGAGGACCGTCAGGGCGACCGGGGTGAGGAGCACCACCTGGAAGAGCAGCACCGGTGCCACCAGGGACGCGTCGCCCAGCACGTACACCGCGATCGGGATGCCGAGGTTGCCCGAGTTGACGTAGCTGGAGCACAGCGCGCCGATCGTCGTACGGCCCACACCCCAGCCCCGTACGACACCCACCGCCACGAACACGCCCGCCGCCGCTGCCGTGCTCAGGGCCGTCACCAGGAGGCGGCTGGAGAAGATCACCGCGAGGTCGGCCCTGGCGAGGGTGGTGAAGAGGAGGGCGGGTGAGGCCACGTGGAAGGCGAGCTTGGTGAGGACCTCGCGGCCGTTCACGCCCAGGTGGCCGCCGCGGCCGAGGACGTAGCCGACGGCGATGACGATCGCGATCACCGCGAATCCGCTCAGCACCCCCTGCACGGGACCCCCTCGCGGCGGAGAAGGCCGTCGGGCGGGGCGGGCGCTGCTGATCCGTGGGGCATGCAACCAACCCTCTGGGTCGGTCAGGTGCAGGTCAACGTAGTGGCCCTTGTGATCTTCGCGACCGTACGGAAGGCGGGGTGCCCCGCCCGATGAGTTGTCGGACCCGCGGCGGTCTACTGGTCGTGGATGCCGTGACCCCCGCCGTGCTCGTGCTGTCGGGCCCCGTCGTCAGGGACGAGGTGCCGGGGCTCTGTGACGACGTGCGTGAGCTGCTCGGGGCGGGCGGGGCCGGGCCGTGCCGCCGGGTCGTCGTCTGCGACGTGGGCGGGCTCGGGCCGCCGGGTCTGGCGGCCGTCGACCTGCTGGCCCGGCTCGAGCTGACGGCCCGGCGGGCCGGCGGGCGGATCCGGCTCCGCGACCCCGACCCCGCCCTACGCTCCCTCCTCCGCTTCCTCGGCCTTCGCCTCCAGGTGGAGGGGGAGGCCGAAGAGCGGGAACCAGCGCTTGGTGTCGAGGAAGAAGTGGAACCCGGTCAGCCGGCCGTCTGAGATCTCCAGGACCTGGATGGACCAGGGGCTCCAGCCGCCGGTGTCCGGGTCGGGCTTGTACTGGGCGAACCCGGGCAGGCCGTTGACCCGGACCGGGAACAGCCGCGAGCCCTCGCAGGCGGAGCCGATGGTGGTCATGAAGCCGGCGATGTCGTCGTGGCCGGTGAGCCACAGGTCGAACGGCGGCATCGTCATGATGGCGTCCTCGTGGAGCAGCGCCGTCAGGGCGGCCATGTCGTAGCCCTCGAAGGCGGCGACATAGCGCTCCAGGAGCTTCTGCTGCTCCTCGTCGAGCGGGTCGGAGACCTCCGCGGCGGCGCCCGACTGCCGCTGCTCGGCCAGCGTGGCGCGGGCCCGCTGCAACGCGCTGTTGACCGAGGCGACGGTGGTGCCGAGCAGCTCGGCCACCTCGGTGGCCTTCCAGGCCAGCACCTCGCGCAGGATCAGCACCGCCCGCTGCTTCGGCGGCAGCTGCTGGAGCGCGGCCATGAAGGCGAGCCGGATCGACTCCTTGGCCACGGCGGCCTCCGCCGGGTCGTCCACGGTCGGCAGCACGCGCGCGTCCGGCACCGGCTCCAGCCAGGTGTTGTCGGGCCGGGGCGAGAGCGCGGCCTGGGCCAGCGGCGTCGACTCGCTGAGATCCATCGGCCGGGCCCGCTTGTTGCCCGCGGTGAGCATGTCCAGGCACACGTTCGTCGCGATCCGGTACAGCCACGACCGCAGGCTGGAGCGGCCCTCGAACTTCTCGTAGCTCCGCCAGGCCCGCACCATCGTGTCCTGGACCGCGTCCTCGGCCTCGAAGGACGAGCCGAGCATGCGGTAGCAGTACCCGGTCAGCTCGGTCCGGTGCTTCTCCAGTGCGACGTCGAGATCCGCCGTCGCCGTGCTGTCGGTCATCTTCCGTCCACCCACCCCTGTGGCCGTTCCTGTTCGCGCGCCGTTGCGCTTCAGCACTTCGGAAGGTATCGCAGGGGACTGACAATGGCCCCTGGAGTGGGGAAACGTGCAGGTGAGATGGGGGGGCGCCCACGGACCTGGGGGTGCGGTCCGTGGGCGGGCGCGGCGCCGTCGTGGCTGGTCGCGCAGTTCCCCGCGCCCCTTTCGGGGCGCTGCAGTGCGGGGCGTCGGTCAGTGAGCGTTGGCCAGGAGGGTGCGGCGCGCTGCCACAGAGCCCAGGACCGTGATGGTCACGACGCCCAGGATCGCGAGGAGGCCTACGCCGACCGTGCCGGACCAGCCCTGGGCGTGGAAGGCCAGCGCGCCCACCGTGCTGCCCGCGCTGGAGCCGATGTAGTACGCGGACTGGTAGAGGGCCGAGGCCTGGGCCCTGCCGTGGGTGGCCGTCTTGCTGACCGCGGAGGAGGCGACCGCGTGGCCGGCGAAGAAGCCCGCGGTGATCAGGACCAGGCCCAGCAGGACCAGGGGGAGCGAGTCGGCCAGGGAGAGGAGCAGGCCGGTGGCCGTGGTGCCGCCGGCCAGGTAGAGGGCACCGCGGCGGCCCAGGCGGCCGACCAGGCGTCCCGCGGTCGACGCGGACACCGTGCCGACCAGGTACACCAGGAAGATCGAGCCGATGATGCCCTGGGGGAGCGAGAAGGGCTCCTGGGTCAGGCGGTAGCCGATCACCGTGTAGACGCCGCCGAAGACGGTCATGAAGAGCGCGCCGATCGCGTACAGGCGGCGCAGCAGGGGGTTCGCCAGGTGGTCGCGGACCGTGCCGAGCAGCCGGCGCGGGTGCAGCGAGCCCGCCTTGAAGTGCCGCGGGGCCGGGAGGAGCAGCCGGAAGGCCACCGCGCAGCCGACCGCGATCACGCCGATCGTGCCCACGGCCACCCGCCAGCCCCACTCCTGCGCGACCCAACCGGTGATGACCCGGCCGCTCATCCCGCCCACGCTGTTGCCCGCGACGAACAGGCCTATCGCCGTGACCAGCGCCTTCGGCCGGACCTCCTCGGCCAGATAGGCCTGCGCCGACGCCGGCAGTCCGGCCAGCGCCGCGCCCTGGACGCCGCGGAGCACGATCAGCACGCCGAGGGACGGCGCGAACGGCACCAGCAGTCCGACGGTCACCGCGACCGCCAGCGAGCCGGTCATGACCGTACGGCGCCCGAACCGCTCGGACAGGGCGCTCATCGGGATGACGAACAGCGCCAGACCGCCGGTCGCCGCCGCCACCGTCCAGCTCGCGTCGCTCGCGGAGACGCCGTAGCCGTCCGAGATCAGCGGGAGCAGGGCCTGCGTGGAGTAGAGGAGGGCGAAGGTCGCGACACCGGCGAGGAAGAGCGCGAAGCTCATCCGGCGGTAGCCGGGACCGCCCGGGGTCAGACGGGAGTCGGAGGCGGGGGCGGGGGCGGGGACGGACTCGACGGCGTCCACGGTGGTGGACGCCCCGGTACTGGCGGGAGACATGCTTCGAACGTACGGACCCGCCGTTGATCCGTCCAATGCGTGAATTCGCCATAATCGTTCCCATGGAGCATCAGCAGAGGTCAGTGCAGCGCCTGTCACCGGACAGTGACACAGAAGACATGGCGATGTTGCTGGCTCCACGCCTCGCGTACTTCGCCGGCGTGGCCCGCACGGAGCATGTCACCAGGGCCGCCCAGGAGCTGAACGTCCCCCAGTCCACGCTCTCCCGCGCGGTGGTCCGCCTGGAACAGGACCTGGGCGTCGACCTCTTCACCCGGCACGGCCGCACCGTCTCCCTCACCCCGGCCGGCCGGACCTTCCTCACCTCGGTCGAGCGCGCCCTCGGCGAGGTCCGGCGCGCCGCCGACGAGGTGCGCGCCGACGCCGACCCCACCACGGGCAAGGTCGCCTTCGGGTTCCTGCACACCATGGGTGCGGAGACCGTGCCCGGCCTGCTCCAGGCCTTCCGCGTCGACCATCCCCGGATCCGCTTCAGCCTCGTGCAGAACTACGGCGAGGCGATGCTCGAGAAGCTGCGGGCGGGCGAACTGGACCTCTGCCTCACCTCGCCGGTACCCGACGCCCCGGACCTGGCCGCCCGCCGCCTCGACGAACAGAAGCTGCGCCTGGTGGTGCCCGTCGACCACCCGCTGGCCGCCCGCAAGCGCATCCGCCTCGCCGAGGCCGCCGACGAGACCTTCGTGACCCTGGAACCGGGCTACGGCCTGCGCCGCATCACCGACGACGCGTGCAGGGAGGCGGGCTTCAAGCCGAGGGTCGCCTTCGAAGGGGAGGAGGCGGAGACGCTGAGGGGCCTGGTGGCGGCCGGGTTGGGGGTGGCGCTGCTCCCGCCACCCGCCTTTCCCCGCCCGGGAGTCGTGGAACTGACGGTCACGGCTCCGAGAGCGGTGAGAGAGATCGGCGTGGCATGGCTGGACGGCCACCCGGACACCCCGCCGGTGGCGGCTTTCAAGAGATTCCTGCTGTCGAGAAGGGGCAACCTGCTGCCCACCTAGCGACAGCGCGCCCCTTGGGGGCGCTGGGGGTACCCCCGGCCGAAGGCTGGGGGAGGAACTGCGCGATCAACCACGACGCACCCGCACCCCGAACACAACCGAACCCCCCACCCCCTACCGTCTCAACGACTTGCCGAACCCCGCAGCCAACGGCATCCGCAACCCGATCGGCGGCGGCGCGGCAAGCGCGTCCTCCACCGGCCGCGACACCGCATGCCCGTACAGCGCCCCCATGACGAAGTCCGAAGCGAGAGCGAGGACTTCGTCCCGGTGCTGATGCAACCCGTGGCCGTCCGAGTGCACCTCGAACCGGCACACCTCCCGGTTCGCCTTCTTCGCCCGCGCCGCCAGCCGGAACGACAGCTCCGGATCGCTCCGTTCGTCGTTCGTGCCGTGCACGATCAGCACCCGCCGGCCCACCAGCTGCCGAACCGGTTCCTCGGGCGCCGCCACGTCGTCCTCGGGCAGCCAGGGGGCGATGGAGACCACGGAGTTGACGGCCTCGTGCCCGCCCGCGTGCAGCGCGGCCCGGCCGCCCATCCCCACGCCGAGCAGGCACACCGGAACGTCGCCGTAGCGCCGTACCACCTCGTCGGCCGCCCAGCCGGCGTCCCCGGCGAGGTTCGCCTCGCTGCCGTTCCACCCGCGACAGCGGTAGTGCACGACATGCGCGGCCAGCCCCTCGTCCCGGCCGTCCCGGGCGAGCCGGCGGCCGAGCGCGCGGACGAAGGCCGTCGCCCATACGAGGGACGGCCGTCGCGCGGAGACCTCCTCCCCGCCGGGGAGGAGCAGGACCGCGCCGCTCACCGTCGTGGGCTCCTGGCCGACTGCCCTGCTCAGGCTGGCCGTTCGGACCGGCGTCGCTTGCTGTGCCATGACAGAACAGTGTCAGAAGAGGCGGTGTACGCGACCCGTCCGTGCGGTCACCGTTGCGTATCGACGGAAACGGGAATCTGCGAGTACCGAGCGTTCTACGCGCGTAGGAGTTACAGTGCGGAAATGACGAGCCAGAGCACCGCGAACACCCCGACGCCGGACCAGATCCGCCGGGCGCCGAAGGTTCTGCTGCACGACCACCTCGACGGCGGCCTGCGTCCGGGCACCGTCGCCGACCTCGCCCGGGAGACCGGGTACGCCGGGCTCCCCGAGGCCGACCCGGACAAGCTCGGCATCTGGTTCCGCGAGGCCGCCGACTCCGGCTCGCTGGAGCGGTACCTGGAGACCTTCTCGCACACCGTCGGCGTCATGCAGACCCGGGACGCCCTGGTCCGGGTCGCCCGCGAGTGCGCCGAGGACCTCGCCGAGGACGGCGTCGTCTACGCCGAGGTGCGGTACGCCCCCGAGCAGCACCTGGAGCGGGGGCTGACCCTGGAGGAGGTCGTCGAGGCGGTCAACGAGGGGTTCCGGCAGGGTGAGGCGCTGGCCCGGGAGAACGGCCGCCGGATCCGGGTCGGCGCCCTGCTCACCGCCATGCGGCACGCGGCCCGCTCCCTGGAGATCGCCGAGCTCGCCAACCGCTACCGGGACCTGGGCGTCGTCGGCTTCGACATCGCCGGCGCCGAGGCGGGCTACCCGCCCACCCGGCACCTCGACGCCTTCGAGTACCTCAAGCGCGAGAACAACCACTTCACCATCCATGCCGGCGAAGCCTTCGGACTGCCGTCCATCTGGCAGGCGCTGCAGTGGTGCGGCGCCGACCGGCTCGGGCACGGGGTGCGGATCATCGACGACATCCAGGTCCACGAGGACGGCACGGTCAAGCTCGGCCGGCTCGCGTCGTACGTCCGCGACAAGCGGATCCCGCTGGAGCTGTGCCCGAGTTCCAACCTCCAGACCGGCGCCGCCGACTCCTACACCGGGCACCCGATCGGGCTGCTGCGCCGGCTGCACTTCCGGGCCACCGTGAACACCGACAACCGGCTGATGTCCGGGACCAGCATGAGCCGGGAATTCGAGCATCTCGTCGAGGCGTTCGGTTACACGCTCGACGACATGCAGTGGTTCTCCGTCAATGCGATGAAATCAGCGTTCATTCCTTTCGATGAACGACTCGCCATGATCAATGACGTTGTGAAGCCGGGGTATGCGGAGCTGAAATCCGAATGGCTGTTCCGGCAGACCGCCTCCACCAGCGGTTCTGCCGATCCGGAGGGCTGATCGGATCTCCCGGCGGGGCACGGAATGCGGACAGGCCTTCACCGGCCGTCCGCATTTCGGTGTTTGCGGCGGACTGCCCGGCATGTTTACGGTCGTGGACCGCTCAGCGTGTTATTGATCCCCGTCTCCGTATTCCAAGGACGCATTGACGATGAAGCAGTCTGCTGCCAAGACCCTCGGTGTCGCCGCCCTCGGTGCCGCCTTCGCCGCCGTCGGCGCGGGCGCGGCCAACGCGGCCCCGGCCGTCCCGGACTCCTCCCAGGCCCTGGACACCGTCACCAAGACGCTGCCGGCCGAGAACGTCTCCAAGGCGCTGCCGGGCGCCGGCGAGGCCGTGGCGCAGGGGCAGAGCGCCCTCGGTGCCGGACTGACCGCCGTCCAGCCGGCCGTCAAGCACGTCCTCGCCGGCGGCCCGACCAAGCCCGTCGCCGGCCTCCTCGGCGGCCTGCCGGTCCAGGGCCTGCCCACGCACGGCCTGCCGGTGAACGGGATTCCGCTCGGCTGACCTCTCCCCGGCCGATCGGCAACGCCGTTGGGGCGCCCCGGAAACGTCCGGAGCGCCCCAACGGCGTTGCCGTACGCCCTTGATCACCAGGCGGTGGAGGCCTTCTCCTCCGAGGGGAGGAGGATCCACAGCGCTATGTAGAGCAGGAACTGCGGTCCCGGCAGCAGGCAGGACAGCAGGAAGATGACCCGCATCGTGGTCGCGGAGGTGCCGAAGCGCCGGGCCAGCGCGGCGCACACTCCGCCGATCATGCGGCCGTGGGTGGGGCGGGCGAGGCTGGACATCTGCGGCTCCTTCGTGAGCGTCCGGTGCGAGGCGGCCCTTCCGGCCCCTCGTCCACCCCCAACGCTACGGAGACGAACCGGGTCGAAGCGTCGCTCTACGGGGCGATCCCGACCCTGGGAATCGTCGGGGTACGACCCTGAGCCGCTTCCTCCTGGGGGAGGGCGGCGGGCCGCTGCCGCTCACCCCGCCGACGGAGCCGGGCGCGGGCCGCCGGCACCACCGCGAGATGCGCGATCACCACGCCCGCCGTGTTGAGCAGGATCGAGTCGACGTCCACCACGCGGCCGGGCACCCCGGTCTGCAGCAGGGCTATGCCCGTCGAGATCAGCGCGCCCGCGGCGGCCGAACTGATCAGGGAGGCGAGCGTCGAGACCCGGAGCTTCCCGTGCGTCATCGGCAGCAGCACACCGAGCGGCGCGAGCAGCGCGAGCCCCTCACCGATCCGGTGCGCCGCCTCACGCCCGCCGAGCGCCAGGTCGGCGCGGATACCGGCGAGGGGGTGCAGGTTGGCGGGCATCACCCAGGGCACGTCCAGCGGCCGCAGCATCAGCCAGGCGACGAACACGAGATGTGCGGCAAGGAGGACACCCCCTGCCACACGGACGCGGATCGCGGCGCTGCCGCCGATGGAGCCTTGACGCTGCACGCCCCCGTAGACGCGCCCGCGCACGCGATCGGTTCCGGACGGGGGAGTGAGGCCTCGACCACACGCCCCCGAGGACGGAAGAACCGACGGAACGGGTCTTCACCAGTGGTGATCGTCATGGTGGGGGCCCGTTCCTCGTTGTCGGGTCGGGTCGGGTCGGGTCGGGTCGGGTCGGGCCTGGCCCGGACAGGGACGTGACAGGGCCCCGGCGGTGAGGTATCTCACGGCCGGGGCCCTGCTATTTGAGCTGCTGGTTGCTCCACGGGTGGTGCTGTGGTGACCTCGGCCGGCTTAGGCGGCCGACGGCAGCTGCCCTTTGTAGGTATTCGCGTACGGGAGCGACTCGGGGTTCCTCCCGCTGCCCTTTGGCAGTCTCAGACGTACTGCTGGAGCCACGGCAGCAGCAGGGCACGAGTGGCCTTCGTGCCGACGGTGTCGGAGACCGCGTCATAGGCGTGATCCATGAAGGGGACCTCGACGTACCGGTGGGTGACGCCGGCGGCCGTCAGTTTGTCGGCGAACGCATTCGTGTGGTCGGCGAGGATGAGGTGGTCCCGGGTGCCGTGCAGGAGCAGGGTCGGCGGGGCGGCCGGGCTGATCTGGTCGGCGGAGTCGATGGCCTTGTAGCGCTCCGGGTACTGGGCGGGCGTACCGCCGACGTACTTGTCGCCGCTGTCCTCGCCGATCGCCGTGTCGCCCACCGTGGCCGTCATGTCGACCGCGGGGTACGAGGCGATCGACGCCTTCACCTTCGGCAGCTGGGCGGCCGTTCCGCAACTCGGCTTCAGGGTCCCCGCGTTGATCTTGTAGGCGACGTTGACGGACAGGTTGCCGCCCGCGGACCCTCCGAAGGTGGCCACCCGGTTCATGTCCCAGTGGTATTCGGAGGCGTGCGCGTTGGCCCAGGTCATGGCGCAGCCGACGTCGGCGTCCGCGGTGTTCCAGGTGTGCCGGGTCTTGGTGGCGAGCCGGTAGTCGACGTCGAGAACGGCGTATCCGTGGTCGGCGAGCCAGCTCGTGTAGACCGTCGGACCGCGGGAGCCCCCGATGAAACCGCCGCCGTGGATGTTGACGACCAGCGGCGTGGCCTTGGTCGACGACGACTCGGGCAGATACAGATCTGCTTTCATCCGCTCGCCGCCCAGCGTGGCGTAGGTGACGGTCTTGTCGGGCCCTGAGCCGATGGCGGTTGCCGGGGCGGCCGGTGAGAAGACGAACCAGTCGCCCGTGGCGCCGTGAAGCGATACCACCTGCACGGTGGTGGTGATCAGTGCCAGCAGCAGAGCCGCTCCGCTTGCCGCGGAGAGGGCGACGGGCAGCCGCCTTCGGCCGCGGCGGCGCAGCGCGATCACTCCCGCGACCAGGGCGAGGACCCCCAGCACGATGTTCCAGGAGCCGAGCGTGTCCCGGAACACGGAGAGGCCGAGCACGACATTCTGCAGCGCCATGACGGACAGGACCGGCGACCACCAGCCCACCGGCGTCACCGCCAGCAGCTGTCCGGCCAGGAGGGCCAGAGCCAGGAGCAGGGCCACCACGAGGAACCCGGTGCGGGCGAAGCGTCCGATCCGCTTGCCGCGCGGCCTGGTTGGGCCCGTCCGGTCCGCCTCAGGTGTGGCGGGTGTGTCCGGACCTTCGACTTTGTTGTGCATGGGCGTGTCTCTCGTCTCGCTGAACAGGGAAGTGGCGCCACAGATGGGCGGTGAGGTCGATGATCGGTATCGCGGTGGACCGGGAACGGGGTAAAACGCCCGAATTCACACCGCGCCGCTCTCAGCCGAGGCCGTCCGCGCCGATCCGGACGGCGGATTCGTCGAGCCGGTTCTCGGTGACCGGCTGGACGTTGCCGCCCAGATCGAGGACGGGAGCGGCCTCCTTGTACCAGGACTCGATGACCGCGTTGCCCCAGAAGTCGCGTCGTCGGTCGTCGTGGACGTTCCAGCGGTACGTCTCGTGACCGGGGTCGCCGGTGTAGTAGTCGGAGGTGTAGATCTCCACGCGGTGGCCGTCGGGGTCGCGGAGGTAGACGTAGAAGGCGTTGGAAACGCCGTGCCGTCCCGGGCCGCGCTCGATGTGGTGTTCCTTGCGCACTGCCCCGAACAGGTCGGCGGTGCGCAGGACTTGGTGGGATTCGTGGGTGGCGAGACCGAGGTGGTGCAGGCGGGGGCCGGCGCCGCCGGTGAAGGCGACGTCGTGGACGGTCTGCTTGCGGTACATCCAGGCCGCGTACAGCTCGTGCTCGTCGCCCTCGATGGTCTCCGAGCAGCCGAAGCCGAGGGACTTGTAGTGGGCGTAGGCGGCCGGGATGTCGGGGGTGCAGATGTTGAAGTGGTCCAGGCGGGCGACCTCGGCGCCGCGGTGGAGGTCATAGCGCTGGATGAGACGCTCCGCGCGGTCGATGTCGTGGAAGAACTCGACGGGGAAGCCGAGCGGGTCGACGACACGGACCGCGTCACCGACACCGTGCGTGCCCTCGCCCCGCTTCAACCGCCGTACAGGGCAGCCGAGTTCGTTGAAATACCGTTCGGCCTTGTCAACGTCTTCGGGGGTGCGGACGCGGTAGGAGATGTGGTCCAGGGCGGCGATCCTGCCCTTGCGCAGCACCAGGGAATGGTGGGTGAGTTCGTCGGTGCCGCGTAGACAGAGGGAGTTGGTGTCCTCGTACTGGACGTGGAAGCCGAGCATGTCCACCCAGAACCAGCGGGCCGCGCCGAGGTCGGTGACGGCGAGCTGGGCGTAGGCGGACCGGACGACGTCAGGTGCCGGGGTGTTCATGAGGTGGCTCCGAAGCGGGGGGTGTGCACATGGCCGAGGGCCACGTGCACGATCTTGGACTCGGTGTAGAAGTCGATGCTGTGGGCGCCGCCCTCGCGGCCGACACCGGAGGCCTTGACGCCGCCGAAGGGGGTCCGGAGGTCACGGACGTTGTGCGAGTTGATCCAGACCATGCCGGAGTCGACGGCGTGCGCGATGCGGTGGCCGCGCTTGAGGTCCGAGGTCCAGATGTAGGCGGCCAGGCCGAACTGCGTGGCGTTGGCCAGCTCGATGGCCTCGTCCTCCTCGTCGAAGGGGGCAACGGCGACGACCGGGCCGAAGATCTCCTCCTGGAAGATCCGGGCGTACTGCGGTACGTCGGCGAACACGGTCGGCTGGAGGTAGTTGCCCTCGGGAAGGTGTTCCGGCCGGGCGCCGCCGGCCAGCAGTACGGACTCCTTGCGGCCGATCTCCACGTACTCCATGACCCGGGCGTAGTGCTCGGGGTGGACGAGGGCGCCGACCTCGGTGGCGGGGTCGGACGGCAGGCCGACCCGCACGTTCGCGGCGCGCTCGGCGAGGCGGCGGGTGAACTCCTCGTACGCTGGCCGCTGTACGAGGACCCGTGAACCGGCCGTGCAGCGCTCGCCGTTGAGGGAGAAGACACCGAAGACGACGGAATCGAGGGCGGCGTCCAGGTCGGCGTCGGCGAAGAGCACGACCGGGGACTTGCCGCCCAGCTCCATGGAGGTGGTCTTCAGGTGCTGGGCCGAGGAGCGGATGATGTGCCGGCCGGTGTCGGTGGAGCCGGTGAAGGAGATCAGCGGTACGTCCGGATGGTCGACGAGCGCCTGCCCGGCCTCCTCCCCGATGCCGTGCACGATGTTCACCACACCGGCCGGCACGCCCGCCTCCTCGAAGATCTCCGGCCAGAGGGAGGCCGACAGCGGGGTCCACTCGGCGGGCTTGAGAACGAGCGTGCAACCGGCGGCCAGGGCCGGCGCGAGCTTCCAACTCTCCAGCATGAAGGGCGTGTTCCACGGTGTGATCAGCCCCGCCACACCGACTGGGCTGCGTACGACGTAGCTGAACTGCTCCTCACCCTGGCGGAAGGCCTCCTCGCCGAGGGCGACGACGACGTCGGCGAAGTAGCGGAAGTTCTCCGCCGCCCGCCGTGCCTGGCCGCGCGCCTGGGTGATGGGCAGGCCGGAGTCGTAGGACTCGAATTCGGCGAGTCGGTCATGGCGCGCCTCGACGGCGTCCGCGATGCGGTTCAGGGTGGTGGCCCGCGCCCGGTTGGACAGCCTGGACCAGGCCGGGAAGGCGGCTCGGGCGGCGGCCACCGCGCGGTCGACGTCCTCGGTCCCGCCGGCGGCGGCCTTGGTGTAGGGCGAGTTGCTGACCGGATCGATGACCTCGAAGGTGCGGGCGTCGGCCGCGTCGAGGAGTTCGCCGCCGATCCAGTGGCGGATGGTTTCGGGAACACCGGTGGGTCGCATGATGATGGCCTTTCAGATCTGCGCGGTGAGGTCGCCGCCCTCGGCGAGCAGGGCACGGATACGGGCCACGCCCGTGTCGGTCGGTCCGGTGAGCGGTGGCCGCACGTGGGCGGAGGCGATCCGGCCCTGCTGGTGCAGCACCCACTTCGCCGGGGCCGGGTTGGTCTCCACGAACAGCAGGTCCACCAGCGGGTGCAGGCGGTAGTGGAGATCGCGGGCGCCCTCGAAGTCGCCTGCCTCCCACAGCTCGTACATCCGCGCCACCGGGCCCGGCGCCAGGTTGGCGACCGCGCTGACGAAGCCGGCGCCGCCCAGGGCGAGCAGCGGCAGGCACAGCAGCTCGATGCCGGACCAGACGAGCAGCGAGCGGCCGCAGGCGTACAGGACGCGGGAGAAGTGCTCGAAGTCCTTCGTGGTCTCCTTGACCCCGACGAAGTTCTCGAAGTCGGTGAACAGCCGCTTCACCGTTTCGGGAGCGATGTCGACGGCGGTGCGCGAGGGCACGTTGTACGCGACGATCGGCAGGTCCGGGAACTCACGGGCCACTGTGGCGTACCACTTGTACAGCGCCTCCTGGGTGGGGCGCGCGTAGTACGGCGTGATCACGAGGGCCGCGTCCGCGCCCAGGTCCCGGGCGGCGGCGGTCAGGTCCAGGGTCTCGTCCAGCTTGTGCGAGCCGGTGCCGGGCAGGAACGGGACCCGGTCGCCGATCTCCTCGACCGCCGTACGCATGCCGGCGATCCGTTCTTCGACGCTCTGCGCACTGGGCTCGCCGGTGGAGCCGCCCAGGGAGATGCCGTGCGAGCCGGACTCCAGCTGGAAGCGGATCAGGGAGCGCAGGCTGTCGTGGTCGACGGCGCCGAGGTCGGAGAACGGGGTGATGACGGGCGCGATGGACCCGCGGATGGCGGAGGGGTCGCTGCGGAACTTCATGCGGATTCTCCTTGCGCGGGGGCCGAGGTGTCTGGAGCGTGCGAGGCGTCAGCGGGGTCGGGGAAGTCCGTGGCGGGCGAAGGGTCGTGGACGTGTCGCCACTGCTCGAACCGCTCGCGCCAGTCGGGACCCAGCGGGTAGAGGCCGTCCACGCCGTGCCCGGCGCGCACCTGCTCGGTGATGAAGCGTTCGCGCTGCTCCTGCTCGCGGCAGTCGGCGATCAACTCCTCTGCCAGGTCGGGCGGTACGACCACGACGCCGTCCCGGTCGCCGACGATCAGGTCGCCGGGCTGGACCAGTGCGCCGCCGCAGGCGATGGGCACCCCGGTGTCCCAGGGCACGTGGCGGCGTCCCAGGACGGAGGGGTGCTCCCCGCCGTGATAGACGGGCAGGCCGAGTTCGGTGACCGCGGCGCTGTCGCGGAGCCCGCCGTCGGTGACGACTCCCGCCGCGCCGCGCATCTGGGCGCGCAGCGCGAGGATGTCGCCGATGGTTCCGGCGGAGGTGTCGCGGCGGGCGTCCATGACGAGCACGTGGCCGGGCCGCAGCTCCTCGATCGCTCGCTTCTGGGCGTTCATGCCGCTGCCGTACTTCTTGAAGAGGTCCTCGCGCAGCGGCAGGTAGCGCAGGGTGTGGGCGACCCCCACCATCGTCCGGTCCGGCAGCGTGGGGCGGACGCCGTCGACGGACATGTGCGACAGCCCACGGGAGCGGAGCTGTGCGCTCAGGGTGGCGACGGCGACCGACCGCAGACCGTCCTCGACTTCCTTGTCCAGCAGGTCTGTTGGGACGTAGGCGGTTCCGTACGCGGCCTCGCGCTCGGCCGGGTCGGCCTTGGGCATCGCTCCGTACGGCTCCAGGGCGGGCCCGATGGCGACCGGGTTGCGCAGCCGTCCGGTGGACAGGTCGTCGCCGGACACCTCGACCGCCACCACGTCACCGGGGACGACGACGGAGGCGCCGGCCGGAGTGCCGGTGAGGATGACGTCCCCCGGTTCCAGGGTGACCAGGCGCGAGAGGTCGGCGATCAGCTGCTCGAAGGGGAACAGGAGCGTGCCGGTGGTGTCGTCCTGGACCAGCTGGCCGTTGACCCAGGTGCGCAACCGGAGTGCCGCCGGGTCGAGTCGGCGAGCGTCGAGGAGACGCGGTCCGATCGGTGTGAGGCCGTCGGCACCCTTGGAGCGGAGGTTGGAGCCGCGGTCGGCGTAGCGCAGGTCGTGGATGCCCGCGTCGTTCGCGGCGGTCACCCAACGCACGTGCTGCCAGGCATTCTCGGGACTGACCCGCTGGGTGCGCGAGCCGATGACGAGGGCGATCTCCCCTTCGAACCCGAGGAGTGCGCACCCTTCGGGACGGACGAGAGGGTCGTTGGTGCCCGCGAGCGACGAGGGCGGCTTGAGGAAGTAGGACGGGTGGCCGGGGATCCGGCCACGTTCCCTGGCACGGCTCGGGTAGTTGAGATGAACCGCGACGATCTTCGACGGAGGGTTTCCGAGTGGGTGTGTCATGTCGTCCGCCCGACGTCAGACGCGGTCCAGGAAGGCCTGGACCTTCGTTTTGTACGGCTCTCGGTCGTAGCTCTTCACGTACGCGCCGGCCATGCGGACCGGGTCGCCGAAGAAGTAGTACTCGTACAGCGCCTGCCTGCTGGAGAAGGCGGAGATGCAGGTGTCCCACACCAGGCGGAAGAGCTTGACGCGCTCGGGCCCTGACAGGGTGGCCGACTGGAGGTAGGCCTCGATGTCGGCGGCGGCGGGGCCGGTGACGTCCAGTTCGGTCGGCGTGGCCATCAGACCGGAGGCGCCGAGTTTGCGCAGGATCTGCGGGAAGCGCTGGTAGAGCTTTGGGTACAGGTTGCGGGCGGCGTTGAGCGGGGCGAAGGCCGGAGTGAGGACCCCGTACTCGTTGGTCTCGGCGTCCGCCTCGGCGGCGCGCAGGAAGGCACGGAGCATCTCCAGCGTGGTGATGATCTCGGCGATGTCCTCCTGGACGTGCTGGAACTGCTCGATGCCGATGGCCTCGGTCAGCAGCGACACCAGGCCGAGGACGTACTCGGTCTTGGCGGTCGTGCGGGTCACGACCTGGTGGGTCATGTGGTTGACCGAGCCGGTCCGCGAGTAGAAGCCGTTGCACAGTTCCGCGTCGCCCAGGGCGAAGCAGCGCTCGTAGGGCACGTGCACGTCGTCGAAGACGACCACGCAGTCCGACTCCTCGAAGCGCGAACCGAGGGGGTGGTCGTGGCGCGGGCGGTCGTAGTCCAGCGGCTCGCGGGCGATGTAGCGCAGGCCCGGCGCGTCGTTGGGGAGGGCGAACGCGTAGGAGTACGGCTTGTCCTCGGGGGTGCCGCGCAGCACCGTCGAGGGGAAGACCAGCATCTCGTCGGCGAACGGGGCGATGGTCGCCAGCATGCGGGCGCCGCGGATGACGACGCCGTTGTCGTCCTCCTTCACGATCCGGGCCGCGAGTTTGCCGCCGGCCTGCTGGGTGCCGGACACCGCACGGTTGACCTGCGGCGGGATCAGGGTGTGGGTGCACAGCAGGTCTTCTTCGCGGACCTTCTCGTAGTAGCGGCGGATGTTCTCGCCGAACTCCGGGTTCGCCTGGGCGAACCAGTCGGCGGCGGAGGCCAGGGCCATCAGGGAGCTGTTCATGTAATCGCCGGTGCGGCCGAGCATGCCGTTGCTGTGGTCGGCCCACACCTTGAACGCCTGGCGGCGCTTGACCAGGTCCTCCGGCGTCTTCGGAGTGAGGAAGGACGTGCCGACCCGCTCACCCGAGGTGGGTGAGGAGTAGGTGAGGACGTCCCTGTGGCCGTCCGCGTGCTGGAGGTCGTACAGCTCTGCGTAGGTCTGTACGACGTTACGGAATGCGGGGTGGTCCTGGATGCCTCCCTTGAGGGTCTCGCCCTGGATGTGCACGGTGGCACCGGAGGTGGAGAGGCGTTCGAGGTATTCCTTGCCGGTACGTGCGGGCATGGTGTGGTGCTCCTGACGTGTGTGGAAGCCTGATCAGATGAGGTATTCGAAGTCGTCGGACGACTCGACCGCCGTGCCGAAACGGCTCCAGGCGTAGGTCAGCGCGTCGCCGTCGCGGTGACCGAGGCCGGTGACGCGGCCGACGACGAGGCTGTGGTCGCCGCCGTCGTACGCACGCCACGGCTCGCACTCCACCCAGGCGAGGGGGTTCGCGAGGCGGGGCACACTCGCTTCGGCCGCCCAGCGGGGCGCGGTGACGCCCTGCGCCCCCGCGAACAGGCGAGCCAGCGGCTCCTGCTCGGCCCCGAGGACGTTCACGCAGAAGGGACGGTCGAGCAGCGCGTCGTGGCAGCGGGCCCGGCGGGCGACGCTGACGAGGATCAGCGGGGGCTCGGCGGAGACGGAGACGAACGAGTTCATCGTCGCGCCCCGGGGGCCGTCGTCGCCCGTGTACGTCACGACGGTGACTCCCGTCGTGAACCGGGACATGCAGGCCCGCAGAGCGTCGGGGCCGGGAGGGGCGAGGGTCGGGGGCAAGGGTGCTCACCTGCTCTCTCACGCCGCGGGCAGCGGCTGGACGAGGTGGAAGGACGGGCCTTTCCGAGGCGGCTCCGGCGCAGCCGAGGGGCGCGCGGGGTTCTCGGACGAGGGGGCGGGGCACCGGGTGCGGTGCTCGCGGGGATCGGCGAGGGGCGGAGCCGGCGGCTGATCCCGAGCGAATAATCAAAGCTTTGATTGTTTCGACAGTACCCGCCGATGCCGGGGAAGGAAACCCCTGGCCGTCAAGTTCTACGGCGTTCTGCGCGGCCTACACTCCGAACGTGAACGAGGACCAGCCCGCCATTCCCGAGGACCAGTTGCACTTCTGGTCATTCATCGATCATGCGGTGACGTCCGTCGCCCGTGAGCTGCCGGACGTGGATCCGCTGCCGATGCGCCTGGTGCTCACGCTCCACCGCGCGGCCAACATGCTCGTGTACGACCTGGAGTCGACCGTGCACCGGCCACGGGGGCTGTCGTGGCCGGGCTTCAGGGTGCTGTTCGCCCTCTGGCTGGCCGGCCCCATGGAATCCCGCAAGGCGGCGGAGCTGACCGGAATGAGCCGGGCTGCGGTGTCGGCCCTGGTGAACACGTTGGAGCGGGACGGGCTCGTGGCCAAGGAACGGGCTCCGTACGACGGCCGCGCGGTCCTGCTGGGGCTCAGTGACCAGGGGCGGTCGGTGATCAAGGACGCCTTCACGGCGCACAACGCCCGTGAGCAGGAATGGGCCAGTGCCCTGAGCAGGCAGGACCAGGAGACGCTGATCGGTCTGCTGGAGAAGCTGACCGCTCATTCCGCGCACTTCGACGCCCGGCACCGGGCGTGAGCCCGCCCCTGGAACCAATGGCCGCTCTAGCGCGCGTTCTTGATCGGCACCACCGCGAGTGCGCCGAGCACGATGGCCACCAGGGAGCCGACGAAGAGGGCGGAGTAGTTCGGCCCCGCGTTCCCGATCGCCAGCAGCCCGGTAGCCAGGACGGGGACGAGGACCTGCGGCAGCTGGTAGGACAGTGCGACGACGGCAAGCCCGGTTCCGGCGTCGGCGGAGGCCGGGAGCAGCTCGGTCATCATGGCGACGTCCACGGAGACGAAGGCCCCCTGGCCCATCCCGGCGAGCGCGACCCCTACGGTGAACATGGCCAGATCCTGGGAGAACAGACTGATCAGCAGTCCGACCGCGGTGAACAACGCCGCGAACAGGACGATCGGCTTGCGTCTGCCGGTGCGGTCGGAGATCCAGCTGAACACCAGGCTGGTGACGACGCTGCCCACGAAGTACACACCCAGCACGGTTCCCTGCGCCGCTGCGGCATCCTCGGTGGCGATGCCGAGGTGGTCGGTGAGGAAGTACTGCAGGTAGCTGATCACTCCCACCAGTGACATCGTGACGAGCAGTCGGCAACCCCATGCCCAGGCGAAGTCCTTGTGTCTCACCGGACTGATCCAGTAACTGCGCAGCAAGCTCCGCCAGTCCACCGGCACCCGCTCGGAACGCACGATGTCCCGCAGGACCAGCACCGTGCCGACATTGACGACGAGCGCGAACGCCGCCGGAATGCCGAACCAGTACAGCGGATTCCCGGGCAGCGCCCCGACCAGCCAACTGCCTATGGGCAGGGCGACGGCGGTGCTTATCCCGAAGGCCGCCGCGACGCGGGCCCGGATCTTGGCCGGTATCTGCTCGGCGAGCAGGGCGTTGAGGGCCATGTTCGTCGCGCCGAATCCGGCCTGGGTGATGCTCCAGCCGATGATGATCCACGCGAAGTTCGGCGCGGACGCGAGTATGAGCATCCCGCACACGCCGACGAGAGTGCCGCCGAGGATGAAGGGCCGCCGGATGCCGGCGCGTGCGGTCGAGACATCGCTGAGGCGGCCGAGGGGGGCCGTCACCACGATCACCACGACGCCGCCGACGGCGATGGTCGCGGAGAGCAGCTGGGTCTTGTGTCCGGGGTCCAGTGCGGACAGTCGCAGGGGGATGCTGACCGCGGCTGCCGAGAGACCGGCGAGTGCCGCCCCGAAGTAGGCGAGCAGGAACAGGGGCAGGAACGTCGCAGGCTGTTGCCGACCCCGGAAAGCGGCTGTGGTGGTGTCTGGCGGCGATTCGATGATCTTGGACATCATTGTCCTTCGCTCTCGGGCCGCTGCGAACAGTTGCTCGCGGGCAGCTCTGATCAGTCGTGCAGCGTGCGCAGCGCCTCCGCGACAGCCGCCTGTGCCACTCGCGCGGTGCCGGAGATCCGCTCGTACATCCCGCCCTCGTGGGGCAGCCCCAGCATCCGCAGCGCGGTCACCGGCACCCCGGCGTCGGCGAGTGCGGCCGCGTATGCCTCGCCGTCGTCGCGGAGCGGGTCGCATTCCGCGGTGAAGACGTACGCGGGCGGCAGCCCCTCGAAGCTCTTTGCGCGCAGCGGCGACACGAGGGGGTCGAGCCGTTCCTCGGCCCGGGGTACATACCAGGCGAGGGACATCTCCAGATAAGCCAGTTGTTCCTCGGTGAGCCCCTCGACGCCGCGTTCCCTGGGGCCGAGCGCCAGGTCGACGGCGGGGACCTCCAGGATCTGCAGGGACAGCGGATGCTGCGCCCGGTCGCGGTTGAGCTGGGTCAGTGCGGCGACCAGGTTTCCGCCCGCGGACTGTCCCGCGAGCGCGATGCGCGTCGGATCGACACCGAGGGAGCCGGCCTCGCGCACCAGCCAGTCCAGCGCGGCCCAGCCCTGCTCCAGCGCGGTCGGGAAGGGATGCTCCGGCGCGAGCGCGTAGGAGACCGCCGCGACGACGACACCCGCCCTGACTGCCCGCAGGGCGCACATGGCGGCGACACTCGGATGGTGCAGGCCGCCTTGGATGAAGGCGCCGCCGTAGAAGTGCAGACAGGCCGGAAGGCTGAGGTCGGCGGCCGGCTCACGCGGGTAGTACAGGCGCACGAGCACGTCGGGCCGGCCTTCCACGGGTATGACGTGCTCGCGGACGGGCAGCCGCGGCCCGGTCGGACCGAGGTGCGGGTACACCGCCTGCTCGTACTCGAAGGCACGCGCGCGTTGCTCCCGCGGGTCTGTCGACAGCGCCGGGACGGGGACGCCGAGGGCGGCGATCGCACGGATCAGACTGGGGTCGATGGGCATGGTGCGCCTCCGGTCAGTACGGGATGCTCGCGGACCGGCGTGACCGGTTGCGCAGGAATTCTCCGACTCGGTCCTGCCATTCGCGCGCGATCGCGGACGTCCGGGTGAGCGCCCCGCTCCCGTGGAGTTGCCCGGGCGCACGCCAGGTCTGGACCGGCACACCGGCCTCGGCGAGCCGGGCGGCATAGGCCTCCCCGCTGTCCCGCAGTGGGTCGAGTTCGGCGGTGATCACCAGAGCGGGCGGCAGGCCGGCCAGGTCGGGTACTTCGGCGGGCGCGGCCCAGCCCTCGGCGGGACCGGACACACCGAGGTACGCGGCGTGAAGGTCGGCGACATCCGCGCCGAAGTCGCCCAGCGCGCTGTACGCGCGGTAGGAGTCGTCCTGCTCGAAGCTCAGACTCGCCCCCGGGACCTCCAGCACCTGATGGTCGAGCCGGAGGCCGCGGTCGCGGGCGTGCACCGCGACCAGCCCGGCGAGGTTGCCACCCGCCGAAACGCCGCCCACACCGATGCGGTCGGGGTCGATCCCGAGTGCGGTGGCCGACTCGACGAGCCAGCTCAGGGCGTCGAGGCAGTCGTGGAGCCCGGCGGGGAAAGGGTGCTCGGGGGCGAGCCGGTAGTCGACATCGAAGATGTCGACGCCGCCGGCGACAGCCCGGCTCCGCGCGATCCGCTCGTTGACGATCTCGTGCACGCTTCCGAGGACGAAGCCCCCGCCGTGGAAGGCCAGGTGTGCCGTGCGCGGCCCGGCCGCGAGAGGCGGCCGGTAATGCACGACGGTGATCTTCCCGGCGCGGGTGGGCACGCGGTGCTCGGTCACCTCGCACTCGGTGGGGCCGGGGAGGGTGAACCGCGTGGCGAGAGCGTCGGAGAGCTCTCGTGCCGCGCGCCGCCGCCGGGCCCAGTCGGGCGACTGCAGGTCGGGCAGCTCCGCAACGACCCCGCCGAGGGAGGCGAACGAGTCCACCACGGCCGGCTCACACCCCGCGGCACGGGCGAATGCCAGGTGATCCGTCATCGAAACCTCCATCGAAGTGCTTCGACGAAGCACTTTAAGCCTGGTTCGAGACGCGGTCAATCACGGGGAGACGGGCGCCTGAGCCAGTGGGCTGGGTGTACTGACCCGCGAGGTCGGGGACGTGGCTGGCGGGTGCTTGGCCCGTGAGCGCGGTGTGTCCGCGATGGTGGTTGTAGGTGTGCAGCCAGAGACGGCAGGCATCGCGTCGTTCGGCTTCGGAGCGGTAGGACTTGGCGTAGGCCCATTCGTCGAGGAGGGTGCGGTTGAACGGTTCGGCTTTGCCGTTGGCCTGAGGGCGGTAGGGGCGGGTCCGCTTGTGTGAAATTCCTTGATCGGCAAGCGAGTTGCGCCAGAGGTGGGACCTGTAACAGGAGCCGTTGTCGGTCAGGACCCGGCGGACGGTGATTCCGGCAGTGGCGAAAAAAGTGTGGGCCCGCTGCCAGTCCCCGCACGCGCCGTGGGCCCCAGCTCGGCAATCAGGTCCACCGGTGTCTCGGGCCCGCGCGCGTTGCTGAGGATGACGCGGTGGCCGAGCGGCGCGGCCTTCCGGGCGACCTGGCCGGCGACACTGCCCGCACCGATGAAGCCGAGCGTCGTCATGAGCGGATCTCGGTCTGCGGGCGGACGCTGAGCACCAGCTTGCCGGTGGCGCCGCCCGACTCGGCCAGCGCGTGGGCCTTGGCTGCCTCGGCGAGCGGGAAGGTGGCGGCGACATGCGGGCGCAGTCGCCCGGCTTCGGCGAGGGCGGCGAGGCCGGTCATGCCGGAGCGGTCGTGCTCGACGACCAGGTTCTTCGCTCGTACTCCCAACTCGGCGGCGCGCGCGATCACTTCGTCGAACTCGACGGGCAGGCTGGAGACCAGGATGCCGCCAGGGCTGAGGGTCTCCAGGGCGCGCAGCCGGTCCTTGCCACCGACCACGTCGAGAACCACGTCGATGTCCTGCGCCTCCTGGACGACGTCGGCGGTGCGGTAGTCGATGACCTCATCCGCGCCCAGGCCGCGCACGAGGTCGCATTTGTCGCCGGACGCCGTGCCGATGACGTACGCGCCGCGTGCCTTGGCGACCTGCACCGCGATGTGCCCGATCCCGCCGGCCGCGCCGAGGACCAGCACCCGCTGCCCTTCTCGCAGATCGGCGGTGTCGACCAGCGCCTGCCAGCCGACCAGGCCCGCCATCGGCAGCGCAGCAGCCTCGGCGTGGCTCACCCCTGCGGGCTTGGGCGCGAACGCGCGGACCGGACCGGTGACGTACTCGGCGTACGCGCCGGCACCGTTGGGGTAGGGCAGCATGCCGAACACCTCGTCGCCCGCCTCGAAGAGCGAGACGCCCAGGCCGACCGCCTCGACGACGCCGGACACGTCCCAGCCGAGCGTGAAGGGCGGCTCGCCCAGGAACAGGCCGAGCCTGCGGTGCTGGCCGTCGGTCGGGTTGATTCCGGCGGCGTGTACGGCGACCAGGACCTGTCCGACGCCGGGTTCCGGACGCTCGCGCTCGACCGGGTGGAGCACCTCCGGGTCCCCGAGGGTGTCCTGGCTGATGGCCTGCATGGTGTGCGTGTTCATGTCTTCAGGCTGCGGCAGGGGCCCTGACCTCGCCAATGGCAAGATGGTCATAAACCCATAGAATCGTGCCATGGCCACGCTCAAACCCTCCATCACCCCCAGTACGCCGCCGCACCGGGTCGTCGTCCTCGCACTGGACGGTGTGTACCTCTTTGACCTGGGCATCCCCGAACGGGTCTTCGGCGGGGTCCATTACGCCGGGGTCGTGGGGGCGTACGAGGTGGTCAGCTGCGCCGTGACGAGCGACCGCACGGTGACGACCAGTACTGGTCTCACCCTCACCCTCGACCACGGGCCCGAAGCAATGGAGAGCGCCGACACGGTCATTCTCCCGCCCTACGACCTGAGCTGCTTCGCCGCCGACCTGCCCGAGCCGGTCCGCTCGGCGCTCGCCCGCATCCGCCCCCACGCCCGCATCGTCTCCCTGTGCACGGGCGCGTTCACCCTGGCCGCCGCCGGACTGCTCGACGGGCGGCCCGCGACCACCCACTGGGCGCTCGCGGGCGACTTCCGCCGACTGTTCCCCCATGTGGCACTGGACCCCGACGTGCTGTTCGTCGACGACGGCGACGTCCTCACCTCGGCCGGCGTCGCCTCCGGAGTCGACGCATGCCTGCACCTGGTACGCCGCGACCACGGCAGCGCCGTCGCCAACCAGGTCGCCCGGCAATGCGTGGTCCCGCCCTGGCGGGAGGGCGGCCAGGCCCAGTTCATCATCCAGCCCATGCCCAAGGAAAAGGACGAGGGCACCGGCGCCACCCGCGCCTGGGCCCTGAAACGCCTTGACCAGTCGCTCGCCCTGCGCGACCTTGCCGCGCACGCCCGGATGAGCCCACGCACCTTCTCCCGCCGCTTTCAGGAGGAGACGGGCACCAGCCCCGGCCGCTGGCTGACCCAGCAGCGACTGAACCAGGCCCGCCATCTCCTGGAGACCACCGACCTCACGGTCGACCGGATCGCCGCAGAGGTCGGCTTCGCCACAGCGAACTCATTGCGGCAGCACCTGCACACGGCCATCGGAGTCACGCCCCAGGCGTACCGCACCACGTTCCGAGGCCGCCGCGAGATGCCGGGAGAGGAGCGAGCACCTCGCCCATAAGTGACGGGACCGGGGCACTCACGAGGCGAGGAGAATCGCCCGCAGCCGGTCCCACGCGTACAAGGCGCGCCCTGTCACCAGCCTCCGTGGGTAGAACAGCTAGGGTGATGGCGTGGGGAGCTCGGGCGTGACGATCTACCAGGTGGCCAAGACAGCCGGCGTCAGCATCTCGACGGTCTCGCTCGCCCTCAATCACCCGGATCGGGTCAGCGTGTCGACCCGCGAGCAGATCATCAGAGTCGCGGGCGAGCTCGGCTACCGACCCGGCGCGACGGCGTCCGCGCGAGCCCGGCGCCGTACCGGCCGGATCGCCGTTCTGGCGCCGTTCAGCAGCTATGAGACCTACCGGACCCGGCTGGTCGGCATCCTGCAGGCATTCCGTCCCGACGACGCCGAGGTCGTCGTACTCGACGCCCCGTCGGCTGCCGAAGCCGACTCACCACTGCTGGAGACCCTGCCCGTGCGCGGCGATGTCGACGGCCTGCTGATCATGGGTATCCCGCTCGGTGAGCGGGGAGCCGACCGTCTCCGGCAGTGGGGGCCGCCGACCGTGCTGGTCGACTCCGCGCACCCGGCCTTCAGCACGGTCACCTTCGACGACGAGCAGGCGGGGTACCTGCTGGCCACCCACCTGCTCAGCCGCGGCCACCGGCGACTGGGCCACCTGCACGAGCCCCAGCGCTCGGAGACCTACGTCTCCGCCGGCATGCTCCGGCACCAGGGGATTCACCGTGCGCTCCGCGAGGCAGGCGATGCCGAGCACAGTTGCGAAGAGCTCGTCCTGGCCGACAACGGTCTGCCCACGGCCCGGGCGTTCGCCGCCGGGTTCGCCCGACGTGCCGATCGGCCGACCGCCGTCATCGCCCACCACGACGTCCTCGCCGCGGGTTTCCTCGCCGGGCTGCGCGCAGCCGGGACCGCGGTACCCGACCAGGTCGCCGTCGCGGGCTTCGACGACGGACCGCTCGCGGAGGGTCTCGGCCTCACGACCATCCGGCAGCCGTTCGCCGAATCCGGCCGCCGCGCAGCCGAACTGCTGCGCTCACTCATCCAGGCACCGCAGCAGACTCCCGGACGCACGCTGCTCCTGCCGGAACTGATCGTCCGCGAAACCACCTGAGGGGCAGAGCCCGGCACGGCCGGCAGTCGCTCTCAGCCGTCGGTCGACTCACGCTCCGTCGGCCGCGCCCCTGCGATCGCGACAGAACTCCACGAACGCCTCCGCCCGTCGGTTCAGCCGCAGCACCTTCGGCCACGCGACCAGCACCCGCTGCGGGTCGATGGGTTCGGCGATCTCCTTGATGATCACCTGATTTCCCTCGTACGTACGGTCGTTGGCGGGTCGCTGGACCAGCAGCGCGTAGCCCATCCCGCGGCCCACCAGCGCGCGGGTGAGTTCGAAGGTGCTCGGCCGGTAGCGCACATAGGGGACCACTCCGAACCGCTCGAAGAGCGCCAGGGTGTTCTGCGAGCTGGGCGGAGCGTCGAGGAGAACCATCGGGTCGTCGGTGAGGTCGACCAGCGACACACTGGCCGCCCCCACGAGGCGGTGGTCGGCCGGCAGCAGGATGTGCGGCCTCATGGTGCCGATGACGGCCCGTGCGATCTCGGGCTGGATCTCCATGTCGTAGAGGATCGCCAGATCGAGTTCTCCGTTGAGCAGGCGTCGTTGGAGCACGTCCTGGGTGCCCTCGACGAAGTCGAGGGTGAGGCCGGGGTGAAGCTTCGAGAACTCCTGGAGCAGCGCGGGAAGCATGGTCGGCGCCAGCGTCACGTAACAGCCGAGTGAGAGAACGCCGGTCAGTGCGGCGCCGCCCGACGCCGCGCTGCCCAGGTCCTGGGCCCGCCGCAGCAGGTCGCGGGCGTGCCGGAGCACTTGGGCGCCGGACGGGGTGAGCGTGACGCCGTGCGCCTTGCGTCGCACCGCGAGCTGAACTCCCAGCGCCCGCTCCAGCTCCGTCAGTGACTGGGACAGGCCGGGCTGCGAAACGCGCAGTCGGGCGGCCGCGTCGCTCAAGGTGCCGGCCTCCGCGATGGCGACGAAGTACTCCAGCTGGCGAAGGGAGAACTTGAGCTCACTCATGGCGTCACCTTATTGGCTCACCTTATGTATCTCAGAGTTTTCTTGTCTCTTTCCAATGTATGGCGCCGCTGCCACAGTGAACGAGAGCCGCCGACGCCGTGATCAGGCACCTGGATCCGGCCATCGAGACACATCCCGCAGGAGCATCCCGTGACAGCACCGCACCCGGGCGTCAGTCCCCTCAAAGTGGCCTCAGCGAGTTTCGTGGGCACCGCCGTCGAGTGGTACGACTACTTCATCTACGGCATGGCCGCAGCGCTGGTCTTCGGCCCGCAGTTCTTCCCCGACCTCTCCCCCGCGACCGGCACGCTGGCGGCCTTCGCCACCTACTCGGTGGGCTTCCTCGCCCGTCCGCTCGGCGGTGTGGTCATGGGCCACTTCGGCGACCGGGTCGGCCGAAAATCGATGCTGGTCACCTCGCTCGTCCTGATGGGCACCGCGACGGTCGGGATCGGCCTGCTGCCGACGTACGACACCGTCGGCGTATGGGCGCCCGTGCTGCTCGTCACCCTGCGCTTCGTGCAGGGGATCGGTGTCGGCGGCGAGTGGGGCGGTGCCGTCCTGATGGCCGTCGAGCACGCCCCGAAGAACAAGCGCGGCTTCTACGGCAGCTTCCCGCAGATGGGTGTGCCGGGCGGCCTGATCCTGGCCAACGTGGTCTTCCTCGTCGTCTCCAACAACCTCACCGACAAGGCTTTCGAGGACTGGGGCTGGCGGGTGCCGTTCCTGGCCAGCGGGCTGCTTGTCGTGGTCGGCCTGGTGATCCGGATCAGCATCACCGAGAGCCCGGAGTTCGCGAAGGTCAAGGACGCCGGCGAGGTCGACCGCAAGCCCATCGTCACCGTCCTGAGGCAGCACCCCGTCCAGGTGCTGCTCGCCGCCGGCAGCTTCATGGGCAACAACACCGTCGGCTACATCTTCATGTCCTACCTGCTCAGCTACGGCACCACCGAACTCGGCCTCTCCCGCACGCTGATGCTCACCGTCACGCTCGTCGGGGCCATGGCCTGGCTGGCGATCATCCCGTGGGCCTCCGCCCTCTCCGACCGGCACGGCCGCCGCCGGGTGCTGCTCCTCGGCTCGGGCGGCCTCGCCGTGTGGACGGCCGTGCTCTTCCCCCTCGTCGACACCGCGAGCCCCGCGCTGGTCCTGATCGGCATCCTCGGCACGGCGGTCTTCCTCGGTATCACCTACGGACCCGTCGCCGTGCTCTTCTCCGATCTGTTCTCGGCCAAGGTCCGCTACAGCGGCGCCTCCCTCGGCTACCAGATCGGGTCGATCCTCGGCGGCGGGGTCGCGCCGACGCTGGCCACGGCGCTGTACGCCGCCTCCGATTCCTCCGCCCCCGTGACCGCCTACCTGGTCGTCGTCTCACTGGTCAGCCTTGTCTGCCTTGCCGTGGTGACCCGCGACGTCCGCACGGGTGTCCCGGCGGCGGACACCCCCGCCGGCAGTGACGCCGGCACCCACATCCCCCACAGTGCAGAGAAAACGAGGACTGTTCCTGATGCGCGCTAAGAAGAAGCTCGTCATGGCGGCCGCGGCCGCCATGACGGTCGTGGCACTCACCGGTAGTGGCGTCGCCATCGCCGAGACGGCGGACAGCACTGCCCGCAGGATCACCGGCACGCTGTCCGACGGATCCACCTACCTGTTCGAAGTGCCCGCCAACTGGAACGGCACGGTCCTGCTCTACTCCCACGGCTACAACGCCGGACCGTCCAACCCGGCCCAGGACGCCGGCTCGCCCGAAGTGGGCAAGGAACTGCTCGCCGACGGGTACGCCCTCGCCGGTGGGTCCTTCCCCGGTGTCGGGTGGCAGACCCCCGACGCGCTGGGCTCTCAGATCGCCGCGCTCGACCAGTTCACCGTGCAGGTCGCCGCACCGCGACGCGTGATCGCCGCGGGCGGGTCCATGGGCGGGGAGATCACCACGCTGCTGTCCGAACGGTACCCGGACAAGATCGATGGTGCGGTCGCGATGTGCCCCGATGTCGCAGGGCCGGTGCCGTGGTTCAACACCTATCTCGACGGCGCGTTCACCCTGCGGACCCTGCTCGACCCGGACGGAACCGTCCCGCTCGTCGACGTCACCGACGTGGCCTCGGCACAGAGCTACTGGACGCAACTCGTGAAGAACGCGCAGAAGACCGCGGAAGGCCGGGCACGGCTCGCGCTCGCGGCCTCCTTCACCACCCTGCCGACGTGGTCGCAGCCCGGCACGACCGAGCCCGCCGGTACCGATTACGCGGCCCAGGAGAGCAACCAGTACTACAGCCTCAGCACCACGTTCACGGCATTCCAGTCGGCCGTGCGCGCGGACATGGAATCCAAGGTGGGCGGTTCGTTCTCCTGGAACACCGGGGTTGACTACCGCGAGCTGTACAGCGGTCTCGGCAAGGGTGCGAAGGCCGAGGTCGACGCGCTCTACAAGGATGCCGGGCTCAGCGTGAAGAGCGATCTGGGCGCACTCCAGGCCGCTCCGCGGGTCGAACCCAGTGACCCGCAGGCGATCGCCAAGATGGACGACTACGCTCCGACCGGTGACCCGCAGATGCCGATCCTGACCGTGCACACCACCGGGGACGACGCCGTCTTCCCCAGCCTGGAGACGCCCTACGCCGCCAAGGTGCGCGCCAATCAGGACAACGCGCTGCTCCGGCAGACCTACGTGTCCGCCCCGGGACACTGCAACTTCACCACCGACGAGCAGGTCGCCGCGATCAAGACGGTCGACCAGCGCCTGAGCACCGGCACCTGGCCGAGCACGAGTCCCGCGGCCATGAACAGGCGCGCGGCCGACAACGGCACCGACTCCTCGCACTTCGTGCCGTTCCAGCCCGAACCCTTGCCGCGGCCGGAGCTCTACCCGTCGTCCCGGACGCGCTAGGAGGCACCGCGGGCGCGGTGGGCAGCCGCAGGGCCACGACCTTATGGTGAGTCGGTCCCCGGGGCAGGCACGCGTTCAGTGAGTCGATGGGAGCCACTCATGGACCTCACCTCGCTCCGCGGCGACCTCGTCCGGAACTCCGAACAGCCGCTCCACATCCAGCTGTACCGCCGGCTCCGTGAGGCGATCCTTGACGGCCGACTGCCGCCGGGGACCCGCCTGCCGGCCTCCCGCGCACTCCAGGAACAGCTCGGAGTCGCCCGGAACACGGTGCTCAACGCCTACACGCAGCTTTTCGCCGAGGGCTACATCGAAGGACGGCAGGGCTCAGGAACCTATGTGACCCGGGTCCTGCCGGACGACCTGATGTCGCCGGCGCGGCGGCGTTCCGCCCTCACCAGCGGATCTG
Organism: Streptomyces sp. NPDC090499; assembly: GCF_044769305.1. Lineage (NCBI taxonomy): Bacteria > Bacillati > Actinomycetota > Actinomycetes > Kitasatosporales > Streptomycetaceae > Streptomyces > Streptomyces sp. NPDC090499. Next base: position 183,649 of record NZ_JBIVXP010000003.1, on the reverse strand, counting down.
CGCCCACCGAACCCCGGCTCCTGTCACGCAGGGGCCAATCGCTCGCGCAGTCCCCCACGATGCCGAGTGTGGAGTGGCGCAGGCCGCGTCCGTTCTACCCGGGCGTCCCCGCCTACGACCACTTCCCGATGCGGATCTGGCGGCGGCTGTGGAACCAGTGTCTGACGGACCCGGCACCCGACCTGCTCGGTTACCGCACACCACACGGCTACCGGCAACTCCGTGTCGCCATCGCCGAACACCTGAACGCCATCCGGGGCGTCGACTGCGATCCCGACCGCGTCATCATCGTCAGTGGTTCCCAACAGGCCATCGATCTCGCCGTACGCGCCCTGCTGGACCCGGACGACGAGGTCTGGATCGAGAACCCGTGCTACCCCGGCGCCCGCAGCGCCCTGCTCGGAGCGGGCGCCAAGCCGGTGCCTGTGGAGATCGACGACTGCGGGATGGACGTCGACCTCGGCATTCGGCTGAGCCCGCGGGCGCGGATGGCCTACGTGACGCCCTCGCACCAGTACCCGCTCGGCTCGACGATGAGCGTCGCCCGCCGCATGCACCTGCTGCACTGGGCCGCGGAGAACGAATCGTGGATCGTCGAGGACGACTACGACAGCGAGTTCCGCTACTCCGGCCGGCTCCTCCCCGCGCTCCAGGGCCTGGATACCACGGGCCGGGTTCTCTACGTCGGCACGTACAGCAAGGTGCTGTTCCCCGCGATCCGGCTCGGCTACATCGTCGTTCCCGCCGACCTGGTCGAGGGCCTGCTCGCGGCCCGCGCGGTCCTCGACCGCCACCCCCCGACACTCGATCAGGCCGTCCTCGCGGACTTCATCGCGGACGGCCATCTCGCGCGCCACATCCGGCGGATGCGGACGCTCTACTCCGCACGGCAGGCGGCGCTGATCGACGCCGTCGCAGGCCACTGCGACGACCTGATCACCCTCGCGCCCGACGACACCGGCATGCACCTGATCGGCTGGCTCGCCGAAGGCCTGCGCGACACCGAAGTGGCCGCTCGCTGTGCGGAGTTCGGGATCTCCGCACCTCCCCTGTCGCCGTACTACCACGAGCACCGCGCCCCGCGGCAGGGCCTGCTCCTGGGCTACACCGGCTTCGACACCGACACCCTCAAGGCCGGGGTGTCGGCGCTCGCGAAGGCGCTGTGCGCCGCCCGGGGATGACCGATACGGCCGCTGCGACCTCGCTTTGGTCTCATCCGCGGGCACGGAATTGGATCCTGACACCTGCCGCCCCCCGTTCATAGCCTGGGGTCCATTCAGCACCGGACGATTGGACTGCCTCCCGTGATCCGTCCCAGCTCCCCGGCTCTGCTCTCCGGCGAGGTCTACGTGCCGGGCCTGTCCACGGAGTACGTCGTGGACACCTACGGCATCGCCGCCGAGGATGTCGCGAAACTCGCGTCGGCGGAGAACCCGCACGGCGCCTCGCCCAAAGCGATGGCCGCCGTCGAGGAAGCGCGCAACCGGCTGGACCGCTATCCCGACTGGACCGCGCTCGCGCTGCGCCAGGCCATCGCGGAGAAGTACGGCTTCGACCCCGAAGAGGTGGTGTGCGGTTCCGGAGAGACCGAGGTCATCTCGATGGTGATCCGCGCCTTCGCGGCGCCGGACGAGCCCGTACTGATGCACGCGCCCTGCTTCCCGCTCTACCGGATCTACGCCAACGCCGAGGGCCGCCGGCCGCTCTACGTCCCGATGGGCGAGGACTTCGACCCGCAGATCGAGCTGTACCTGGACACCCTGAAGAAGACCGCCCCCAAGATCGCCTTCGTCACCAATCCGCACAATCCCAGCGGCCGGATGCTGCCCGAGGAGGATGTACGCAGGGTCCTGGAAGCGGCACCCGGACACACTCTGGTGGTGCTCGACGAGGCGTACGTCCACTACGCCGGGGCCACCTTCGGCATGGACCTGCTGCGGGAGTTCGACAACCTCATCGTGCTGCGCACCATGTCCAAGGCCTTCGGACTGGCAGGCCTGCGGGTGGGATTCGGCATCTCCGCCAATGTGGACCTGATCCGGCCGCTGCGACTGGTCAAGCCCACCTGGAACATGGGCCAGATACAGATCGCCGGCGGCATCGCGGGCATCGATGACGACGACCACGTCGCCCGGGCCGTGCGGACCGTAGTGGAAATGCGCGAGTACGTGACCGCGGGCGTCGACGCCCTCGACGGATTCCGCGCCGTTCCCGGCTCGCGCGCCAACTTCTTCCTGACCGAGATCCTCGACCCAGAACTGGACTCCACACGCGTCTTCAAGGAGTTGCTCGCACGCGGAGTGATCGTCAAAGACGGTTCCGACATCGAGGGCCTCGGCTCGCGCTATCTACGGGTCGACGTGAACCTTCGCCGGCACATGGACCGGTTCCTCCGGGCACTCCAGGACATCCGCGTCGGCTGACGATCCTGGGGCTTCGGCGTAGCCGCGTCGTACCCGCATGCTCCGTGGGAGTCCCTCACCTGGTCGGTGGGAAATGATCTTGGTGGGCGCGGGATCCCGATCTCCATGACACTCCGTATCGGCTGATCAGGCCATTTCGCCGGTTCCCCGGACGCGCCCCCGAAGGGGGCGTCCCGGAAGGGGCGCTGGGGGTACCCCCGGCCGAAGGCCGGGGGAGGAACCGCGCGACCAGCCGCCACCGGCCCGCACCCGCCGCACAACCCTCCCCGGCACCCCGTCAGGCGTCCACACGCCCCTTACTGGGAAGCCACCTCGGTGGACGGCGGCCGATTCCCGCTCGGAGAGTTCCGCACGGCGTCCGTGCACTCGTACCGCCGCAACGGCTCCCTGCCCGGCCCGCCCAGGATCACCGACCCGTCCCCCTCCGCGGCCGCCGAGTCGGACAGCGTGCACACGATCTGGGCGAGCGCGTACGACGTCAGCTGCGGCGGCGACGTGCTCAGCCGCAGCGTGTCGTCGGGATCCCCGGCCCGCGGCCCCCACACGCTCATCCCGCCCCGCACGTACGTCGTGTAGCCCGCCTCCTTCTCGGCGGCCGACGGCGTCTCGGCGAGCTGGTCGAGCAGCCCCTGGGCGACGATGACCCGCCGCTTGGCGTCCGCCGATCCGTCCGGCACCCGCACCTGGCGGTCGACGGTCACCAGCGACGAACCGCACAGCAGGAACACCTGCACCGGCACCCCGTGCTCGTCCTGCGCGGACAGGTCCGGCTGGGTCATCGAGCACGGCACCCGCGAGGGCGCCCCGCCGAAGTCGGTCGGCACCTCGGTGGCCCGGATCCCGCACCCGGAGAGCGCCAGCGCCAGCCCGGCGACGGCCAGCAACGGCCCGCCGTGCCGCCGTACCGCCAGTCCTCTTACGTGCATCAGGCGCCCTTCTCCCCGGTGTCCCCGGCTTCCCCGGCTTCCCCGGCCTCCCCGGTGTCCTTGTTCTCCTCCGTCAGCCGTGAGGCGTCCCGGGGCAGCCGGAGCGTGAACACCGCACCGCCCTCGGGGGAGTTCGCGGCGGTGATCGAGCCGCCGTGGATGCGGGCGTTCTCCGTCGCGATGGACAGGCCCAGGCCGCTGCCCTCGGAGCGCGGCCGGGAGGCGCTGGCCTTGTAGAACCGGTCGAAGACGTGCGGGAGGACGTCCTCCGGGATACCCGGGCCGTGGTCCCGTACCGCGACGACCAGTTCCTCCCCGACTATCCGCACCGACACCCGCACCGGCGAACCGCCGTGCTTGAGCGCGTTGCCGATCAGGTTGGCGAGGATGACGTCGAGGCGGCGCGGGTCGAGGCGGGCGTGGATGCCGCGCTCGGCGTCCAGGTCCACCGCGTCCAGCCAGGCGCGGGCGTCGATGCAGGCGGTGATCTGGTCGGCGATGTCGACGTCGTCGAGGACGAGACGGGCCGTACCGGCGTCGAAGCGGGTGACCTCCATCAGGTTCTCGACGAGGTCGTTGAGGCGGCGCGTCTCGCTGACGACCAGCCGGACGGCGGGCTCGATCATCGGGTCCATCGACCCCGACTCCGCCTCCAGCTCCTCCTCCAGGATCTCCGTCACGGCGGTGATCGCGGTGAGCGGAGTACGCAGTTCATGGCTCATGTCCGCGACGAACCGCCGCGACGCGTCGTCCCGCGCGGCCATGTCGTCGACCCGCTTCTCCAGCGCCTCGGCCGCGTCGTTGAACGTCCGTGAGAGATCCGCGAGCTCGTCCGTCCCCGACACCCGCAGCCGGGTGTCCAGCTTGCCCTCGCCGAGCCGCCGGGCGGCGACCCCGAGCCGGTGCACGGGCTTCAGCACGGTCGTGGCGGCGGCCTGCGCCAGCAGCGCCGAGCCGATGAGGGCGAGCCCGGTGGCGATCCCCAGCGACCAGGCCAGCGAGTTGAGGTCCTTCGCCTCCGGCTCCAGGGACTTCATCATGTAGCCGGTCGGCCCGCCGCCGATCAGCCGCGTGCCCGCGACGAGATACGGCGTGCCGTGGTCGACGACCCGCTGCCAGTACAGGTGGTACGTCGACTTGTTGCTTTCGGTCACCTTCTGCTGCTTGTCGACGGCCTTGCGCAGCGAGGTCGGCACGTCGTCCAGCGCGAACGCGCTGAGCCCGTCCGAACTGCCGTACACCGTCTTGCCGTTGCTGTCCTGACCGACCAGCAGCACGCTGAACCGCTGGCTGCTGTTGGCCATCTGCCCGGCCGTGCGCTGCAGTTCGTCCTGCGTCGGGTGCACGGGCAGCGCCCCGGCGCGGTTCTGCATCTCCTGCTGGAAGTCGCGCAGCACCGCGTCCTGGGTACGGGTGAGCACGGCCTCGCGGTTCAGCCAGTACGCGATACCGGACGCGGACACGGCGGCGGTCAGCGCGACGAGCCCGAAGACGACGACGAGCCGCAGCCGCAGACTGGTGAAGCGCAGCCGGGACATGGCCCCCTTGCGATCCGCGGCCCAGCCGCGGAAACCCCCCTGCACGTCCGTCACTGAGGGGCGTCCAGGCGGTAGCCGACACCACGCACGGTACGGATCAGGGTCGGGGACGAGGGCACGTCCTCCACCTTGGCGCGCAGCCGCTGCACGCACGCGTCCACCAGCCGCGAGTCACCGAGGTAGTCGTGTTCCCAGACCAGCCGCAGCAACTGCTGCCGGGACAGCGCCTGCCCCGGCCGCCGGCTCAGTTCGAGCAGCAGCCGCAGCTCGGTCGGCGTCAGCTGCAGATCCTCGCCGTTCTTCGTCACGGTCATCGCGCTGCGGTCGATGACGACGTTGCCGAAGGTCGCCGAGTCGGTGGACTCCCGCTCCCCGCGCCGCAGCACGGCCCGGATCCGGGCGTCGAGCACCCGCCCCTGGACCGGCTTGACGACGTAGTCGTCGGCCCCGGACTCCAGCCCGACCACCACGTCGATGTCGTCGCTGCGCGCGGTCAGCAGGATGATCGGCAACTGGTCCGTGCGCCGGATCCGCCGGCACACCTCGAACCCGTCGATGCCGGGCAGCATGACATCGAGGACGATCAGATCGGGCCGCTGCTCGCGCAACAGCTTCAGACCGTCCTCACCGGTCGCAGCGGTGGCCACCCGGTGCCCCTGGCGCGTCAGAGAGAGCTCCAGGGCCGTGCGGATGGCGTCGTCGTCCTCGATCAGCAACAGGGAAGGCACGGGCTCATTCTGGCCCATGCGGGCCCTGTCGTACGACCTGTGCGGCGCGCAGCTCCCCGTAAACCTCCGTACCGTCACCACCTGTGCACGCACTGTGGACATTCCGTGCCGGACCCCTGTGACAGGTCTGTGACAGTCGGCGGATACGGCCGTGAAGGTGGCCCGGCAGTCTTTTCGGCACAGGCAGGCGAGCGAACACGGCGAGCGGCCTGAGCAAGCCGAACTACCGGAAGTCCACGACGGGGGGCGCGAGATGAACACGCTGATCGGTCACAGCACCAGCGCAGTGATCACGCGTCTGCACGACGTGAACCGGGGTTCCGAGAAGTCCGGTGCCGTGAGCGGGCGGGGGTGCGCTCGCGGCACCGGGCGTCAGCACACCGGTTACATGACGGTGGTTGACAGCTTCACGGGGGAAGCACACGGGGGATCCGCCTACAGGGAGGACACGGGGGAGCGCCGCTCGCTGACCGAGGCGGAGTTCACCGCCTACGTCCAGGAGCGCCGCGCCTCCCTGTACGCGACCGCCTACCACCTGACCGGCGACCGCTACGAGGCCGAGGACCTGCTGCAGAGCGCGCTGTTCTCGACGTACCGGGCGTGGGACCGGATCAGCGACAAGGCGGCCGTGGGCGGGTACCTGCGCCGCACCATGACCAACCTGCACATCAGCGCCTGGCGGCGCCGCAAGCTCAACGAGTACCCGACCGAGGAACTGCCGGAGACGCCCGGCGACACGGACGCGATGAGCGGCACCGAGCTGCGCGCGGTCCTGTGGCAGGCGCTGTCCCGGCTCCCCGAACTCCAGCGCACCATGCTGGTCCTGCGCTACTACGAGGGCCGCACGGACCCGGAGATCGCGGAGATCCTCGACATCAGTGTCGGCACGGTGAAGTCCAGCATCTGGCGGTCGCTCCGCCGGCTGCGCGAGGACGAGGTCCTCAGCTTCGGCCGTGACGAGGAGGACGCCTTCGGGGAGCTTGTCGCCTGAAGGTGAGGGGATCCGGGGGGATCCTGACGGGGGAAGCACGGGGGAGACGGGGGAGGGTCCGGGGGGACCACGGGGGAACGGGTCCGGGGGGACCCGGGGGGAAAGCACGGGGGAGCTCCGCCACGGGGGACACGGGGGTGTTCGGCGGAGCGACGGGGGAAAGCGGGACTGGAGGGCCGGGGGGTCCATCCAGTCCCGCTTTTTTTTCTGCGCTCTCCCTGCCTTACGCCGTGGCCTGCGTCCGGTCCCGGTTCTGCCGGCCCACCGCTGCCGCGGCCATGCGGCCCAGAGCCTCGTCCCGGTCGCACGGATACGCGCCCAGCGCCACCTGACGGTTCACGATCGTGCGCTCCGCCCGCATCAGCCGCCAGCCGCGCCGCAGCAGGAACGGCACCGACTTGCGGCCCTCCCTGAGATCGCGCAGGAACCGGCGCCGGAACGTCTTCACCGGGCCCCGGCTCAGGCAGAGCGCGTCGGCCAGCAGGCCCAGTTCGCGGCAGCGCTCCACGATCTCGGCGGCGAAGATGCCCTCGGCGATGAACAGCGGGGTGCGGCCGATGTCCAGCGTCTCGGCGCCGGTGCGGGCGCTCAGTGCTATGTCATATACCGGTACCGGCGCGGCCCCCGTGGCACACAGCCGCCCGATCGCCTCGACCGCGACCTCCGCGTCCCAGGACTCCGGGTGGTCCCAGTCGATGTCCGAACTCCCCGCCACCAGCGGCAGGGTCGGGTCGTCGCCCTCCTTGTAGAAGTCGTCGAGGCGCAGGACGGGCAGTCCGGAACGGGCGGCGACCAGTGACTTGCCCGAGCCGGAGGGGCCGCACAGCAGCACGACGCGGGCGGGGGACGGCGGATGAATGCTCACGGAACACCAGTTTGACGCATGGGGGGCCTCCTGCCGACCCCGCGGGTCGGCTTTGGAGCGTGAGTCACACCTCAACTACCCTGTGTGCCGACACCATTACCCTGCGTACCAGAAGGTGGCACCAGTGATGTCCCGACACGCGTCCTCCCCGACCCCGACCGCCCGGCGCGCCCTGACCGCCCTTGCCACGGCGGGTGTGGCGCTCGGCGCGGGCGCCGCGACAGCGGCCGCGGACACCCGGCCCGCGGTGGACGTGGTCCACACCCGCCCCACCTCGCTCGGCGACATCGACCCGCAGGCGGGCGTGCGGGTGCTCACCGCCATGCTGCCGTACGTCACCGGTCCGGTGGCGGGCCTGAAGCCCAACCCGCTCGCGGGCACGGGCGTCGACCCGCTGGACAACGGGGTGGGCACGCAGCTGGCCGACTTCAAGCCGCTGACGTCGAAGATGGTGACGGGACCGGTGGCGCAGGCGCCGTCGGTCGCGGCGGTGCCGGTGGTGGGGCAGGTACTGGGCGCCCTGTAAGGGGCTTGGGGAACTGCGCGACCGGCCACGTACGGCCCGCAGTTCCCCGCGATGTTCAGTACGCGGACCCCGACGCCCCCAGCGACCCCGTCGGGTGCCACACGGTCTTCGTCTCCAGGAACGCCGTCATGCGGTCGGTGCCCGGGGTCGCCGTCCAGTCGTCCACAGCCTGTGGACGCAGCACGCGCTTCAGGTTGTCGGCCGCCGCGATCTCCAGCTCCTTGGCCAGCACCTCGTCGGCGCCCGCGAGGTCGATCGCGTTGACGTCCTGGTGGGCGGCGAGCGGCGCCGCGATCTCCGCCGTACGGCCGGACAGGACGTTGACCACGCCGCCGGGGACGTCGGAGGTGGCGAGCACCTCGGCCAGTGAGAGCGCCGGGAGCGGCGCCTTCTCGCTCGCGACGACGACCGCCGTGTTACCGGTCGCGATCACCGGTGCGACCACCGACACCAGGCCCAGGAACGACGACTCCTGCGGGGCCAGGACGGCGACGACGCCCGTCGGTTCGGGGGAGGAGAGGTTGAAGAACGGGCCCGCGACCGGGTTGCCGCCGCCGACCACCTGGGCGATCTTGTCGGTCCAGCCGGCGTACCAGACCCAGCGGTCGATCGTCGCGTCCACCACCGCGGCCGCCTTGGACTTGCCGAGGCCCTCCGCGTCGCCGACCTCGCGGACGAACTGGTCGCGGCGGCCCTCCAGCATCTCCGCGACGCGGTAGAGGACCTGGCCGCGGTTGTAGGCGGTGGCGCCCGCCCAGCCGCCGAACGCCTTGCGGGCGGCGACGACCGCGTCCCGGGCGTCCTTGCGGCTCGACTGCGGTGCGTTGGCCAGCCAGTTGCCCTTGGAGTCCGTCACCTCGTACACCCGGCCGCTCTCGGAACGCGGGAACTTCCCGCCGACGTACAGCTTGTAGGTCTTGAAGACAGTCAGACGCTCATGGGTGCGGTCAGACATCGAGGTACGCCTCCAGGCCGTGGCGGCCGCCCTCGCGGCCGAAGCCCGACTCCTTGTACCCGCCGAACGGCGAGGTCGGGTCGAACTTGTTGAACGTGTTGGACCAGACGACACCGGCGCGCAGCTTGTTCGCGACCGCCAGGATCCGCGACCCCTTCTCGGTCCAGATGCCGGCGGACAGGCCGTACTGCGTGTTGTTGGCCTTCGCCACCGCCTCGTCGGGCGTGCGGAAGGTCAGGACCGACAGCACCGGGCCGAAGATCTCGTCGCGGGCGATGGTGTGCGCCTGGGTGACGTTGGTGAAGAGCGTCGGGGCGAACCAGTAGCCGGCGGAGGGGAGTTCGCAGGCCGGGGACCAGCGCTCGGCGCCCTCCGCCGCGCCCTGGTCGGCGAGGGCGGTGATGCGGGCCAGCTGCTCCGCGGAGTTGATCGCGCCGATGTCCGTGTTCTTGTCCAGCGGGTCGCCGAGCCGGAGCGTCGACAGCCGGCGCTTCAGCGAGTCCAGCAGCTCGTCGTGGATCGACTCCTGGACGAGGAGGCGGGAGCCCGCGCAGCAGACCTGCCCCTGGTTGAAGAAGATGCCGGTGACGATGCCCTCGACGGCCTGGTCGATGGGGGCGTCGTCGAAGACGATGTTCGCGCCCTTGCCGCCCAGCTCCAGGGTGAGCTTCTTGCGGGTGCCCGCGACCGTGCGCGCGATCTCCTTGCCGACGGCGGTGGAGCCGGTGAAGGCGACCTTGTTCACGTCGGGGTGGGCGACCAGCGCGGCGCCCGCGTCGCCGTAGCCGGGGAGGATGTTGACGACGCCCTTGGGCAGGCCCGCCTGGCGGCAGATGTCCGCGAAGAACAGGGCGGAGAGGGGGGTCGTCTCGGCGGGCTTGAGGACCACCGTGTTGCCGGTGGCGAGCGCCGGGGCGATCTTCCAGGCCAGCATCAGGAGCGGGAAGTTCCAGGGGATGACCTGGCCGGCCACGCCGAGCGGCCGCGGGTTCGCGCCGTAGCCGGCGTGGTCGAGCTTGTCGGCCCAGCCCGCGTAGTAGAAGAAGTGCGCGGCGACCAGGGGGAGGTCGGCGTCGCGCGTCTCCTTGATCGGCTTGCCGTTGTCGAGGGTTTCGAGGACGGCGAGCTCGCGCGAGCGCTCCTGGATGATGCGGGCGATGCGGAAGAGGTACTTGGCGCGCTCGGAGCCCGGCAGCGCGGACCACTTCTCGAACGCCTTGCGGGCGGCCCTGACGGCGCGCTCCACGTCCTCGGCACCGGCGCGGGCGACCTCGGAGAGGACCTCCTCGGTCGACGGGCTGACCGTCTTGAAAACCTTGCCGTCGGCCGCGTCCGTGAACTCGCCGTCGATGAAGAGGCCGTAGGAGGGCGCGATGTCGACGACGGAGCGGGACTCGGGCGCCGGTGCGTACTCGAATGCGGTGGTCATCTTTTCCTTGGCCATGGTGATCAGTCCACCGTCACGTAGTCGGGGCCGGAGTAGCGGCCGGTGGCCAGCTTCTGACGCTGCATCAGCAGGTCGTTCAGGAGCGAGGAGGCGCCGAAGCGGAACCAGTGGTTGTCCAGCCAGTCCGCGCCGGCGGTCTCGTTGACGAGAACGAGGAACTTGATCGCGTCCTTGCTGGTCCGGATCCCGCCGGCGGGCTTGACCCCGACCTGGACGCCGGTCTGCGCCCGGAAGTCGCGCACGGCCTCCAGCATGAGGAGGGTGTTCGCGGGGGTGGCGTTCACCGCGACCTTGCCGGTCGACGTCTTGATGAAGTCGGCGCCCGCGAGCATGCCCAGCCAGGAGGCCCGGCGGATGTTGTCGTACGTCGACAGCTCGCCGGTCTCGAAGATGACCTTCAGGCGGGCGGCGCCCGAGGCCTCCTTCACGGCGGTGATCTCGTCGTACACCTTCAGGTAGTTCCCCGCGAGGAACGCGCCCCGGTCGATGACCATGTCGATCTCGTCGGCACCGGCGCTCACGGCCTCGCGCACGTCGGCGAGCTTGACGTCGAGCGCGGCGCGGCCGGCCGGGAAGGCGGTGGCGACGGAGGCGACCTTGACGGACGAGCCGGCGACGGCCGCCTTCGCGGTGGCCACCATGTCGGGGTAGACGCAGACGGCGGCCGTGGCGGGCGTCGTACGGTCCGTCGGGTCCGGGTGGACCGCCTTGGCGCCGAGCGCCCGGACCTTGCCCGGGGTGTCCGCGCCTTCCAGCGTCGTCAGGTCGACCATCGAGATGGCGAGGTCGATGGCGTACGCCTTCGCGGTGGTCTTGATGGAACGGGTGCCGAGCGAGGCGGCACGCGCCTCCAGGCCGACCGCGTCGACGCCGGGCAGCCCGTGAAGGAAGCGGCGCAGCGTGCTGTCGGACGCGGTGACGTCAGCAAGTGCGTGGGGTGCGGTGGTGGGCATGGTCACCAGCCGAGCATATCTACGCGCGTAGCGGCTGTACACCCCGAGGGAACGGTTCTTCATTGGAGCCGGTGACGTCACGCCCCTGAAACGGGCGCGGGGGATTGCGCGAGCAACCACTGACGATCCGCGCCCGCGCACCGGGCGCACACCCCGCGGCGCGCGGGCGCACGCCTGAGGCAGAATCGGCCCTATGACCTCGCCCCTCGTCAAGGACCGCATCTACCGATCGCCCCAGGCGCTGATCGGCGGCGTACTGCTCCTCGTCATCGTCGGCTGGCTCGGCATCGACGCGCTGGTCCGGGGGCACGGCCACACCCCCTGGCTGGCCCTCGCCGCGCTCATCCTCATCGTGCCGCTGATCGTCGCGTTCACCCTGCGCCCCGCGGTGTTCGCGGGCGAGGACAGGCTGCGGGTGCGGAACCCGTTCCGGGTGATCACGCTGCCCTGGGGGGAGATCGCCTCGCTGCGGTCCGGGTTCTCGAACGAGGTGGTCGTCAAGTCCGGCACGAAGTACCAGCTGTGGGCGATCCCGGTGTCCCTGCGGGGCCGCAAGAAGGCGGCACGGCGGCAGGCGAAGTCGGCGGCGGACGCGCGGCGCGGGCGGACGGGGTCGGGATCGGGCGGATTCGGCGGGCGCGGGCTCGGTGGCTTCGACGGGTTCGGTGGGTTCGGCGGCGCCGGGGGGCGGGGCGAGTCCGAGCACGACGGCGGGCCGATGCGGGCGGACACCGACAAGGTCATGGACGACCTGCGGGAGATGCTGGAGAACAGGGGGCCTGCGGAGTCGGCGCAGGGCGAGGTCACGGTGCGGTGGGCGTACGAGGTGGCTGCGCCGGCGGTGGCGGGGGCGGTGCTGCTGACGATTCTGCTGGTGGTGGGGTAGCGCCGTGGTGGGGGTAGGGCCGCGGGTGCGGGTCGTCGGCCGGGTGCGGCCCGGTGGGGGGTGCTCGCGCAGTTCCTCCCCCAGCCTTCGGCCGGGGGTACCCCCAGCGCCCCTGGGGGGGCGGTGCCGTGGGTGGAGAGGTTCGCGTGTCCCCAGGGGGTGTGTCGAGAAGCCCGGTGGCGCCTCAGTCCTCGGTCTTGATCTTCTTCATGGTCAGGTGGGACTCGACGCGCAGGATGCCGGGGAGGCCGGTGAGCTTGCCGGTGAGGAAGGTGTTGTACGCGGCGTCGTCGGCGACGGCGACGCGGAGGAAGTAGTCGGGGCGGCCGTACATCCGGCGGAACTCGACGACCTCCTCGTAGGAGGAGAGGGTCTCCTCCAGGGTCTCGATGGTCTTCAGGTCGTTCGCGGAGACCTCGATGTCGATCATGACTTCCAGTCCTCGGCCGACGGCCTCCGGATTGATGACGGCGCGGTAGCCGGCGATGACCCCGGCGTCCTCCAGCCGCTTCAGCCGGCGCAGGCACGGCGGCGGGGTGAGGCCGACCCGCTTGGCCAGGTCGACGTTGCTCAGGCGCCCGTCCTGGCGCAGATGAAACAAAATTTCCCGGTCGACGGCATCCAGCTTTATTTCATTGCGCACGTCATCAGCTTACGGGAATTATTGGAAACCATATGTGGCGACAATCCGCCTAAAATTTCAGTATGCGTACGGTTTCGGTCGCCGCGGGCGATCCTCCCCGCCCCGTCCCCGCCGCCCCGCCTCCGCCCCCGGCGGGTCAGGGCCCGCGCCGGGATGCCGTCGCCGCCCTGAAGGACTCCGCCTCCGTGGGGCTCGGTCTGCTCCCGCTCGGCCTCGCCTTCGGGGTGCTCATCACCCACGCCGGCCTGCCCTGGTGGTGCGCGAGCCTGTTCACCGCCGTCGTCTACGCGGGCTCGTTCGAGTTCCTGCTGGTGGGCCTCGCGGTCGCGGTCACCCCGCTGGCGACGGTCGCGCTGACCGCGTTCCTGGTCAACGTCCGGCACGTGTTCTACGCGCTGTCCTTTCCCCTCGACCGCATACCCGGACCGCTCGGCAAGGCCTACGGCACCTTCGCCCTGACCGACGAGGCCTACGCCCTGACCGCCGGTGACCGGGCCCGGTCCTGGTCCGGCGCCCGCATCCTGTGGCTGCAGCTGTTCATGCAGTCGTACTGGGTCGGCGGCGCCACCGTCGGCGCCCTGCTCGGCTCGGCCGTGCCCGACAGTGTCGGCGGCCTGGACTTCGCGATGACCGCCCTGTTCGCCGTACTCGCCCTGGACGCCGTCCGGGAGCGCCGCGACGACCTGCCCACCCCGGTCCTGGCACTGCTCAGCGCCCTGGTCGCACGGCTGGTCCTGCCCGGTCAGCTGCTGCTGGCCGCGTTCACCCTGTTCACCGCCGCGCTGCTGGTCCGGAGCCGCAAGGTCCGGAGCCGCAAGGAGGAGTCCCGTGCATGACACCCGCTACCTGCTGCTGGCCGTCGCCGTCTCGGCCGCCGTGACCTGGGCGCTGCGCGCGCTGCCCTTCACCGTGCTGGCCTCGCTGCGGGCCAGCAGGACCGTCCGCTACCTGGGCGCCCGGATGCCGGCCGGGGTGATGGTGATCCTCTTCGTCTACTGCCTGCGCGACCTGCCGCTGACCCAGCCCCGCGTCACCGCGCCCCTCGCCGCGCTCGCGGTCACCGTCGGACTGCACCTGTGGCGCCGCAACGCCCTGCTCAGCATCATCGGCGGCACCGTCGTCAGCGTGGCCCTGGCCAGCACCGTCTTCGCCGGCTGAGCCCTACGGTGGACTGTACGGTCCACTGCGCGGAGGTCGGGCGATGCAACGCAAGGAACTGACGGCCAAGGGGAGGGCCACCCGGCGCCGGATCGTCGAGGGGGCCGCCGAGGTGCTGCGGGAACAGGGCGTCGGCTCCGCGACCCTCGAGGACGTCATGGCGCGGACCGGCACCAGCAAGAGCCAGCTCTTCCACTACTTCCCGGAAGGCAAGGACGAACTGCTCCTGGCCGTCGCGCGGTTCGAGGCGGAGCAGGTGCTGGAGGACCAGCAGCCGTATCTGGGCCGCATCGAGTCCTGGGAGGACTGGGCCCGGTGGCGGGACGTGGTGATCACCCGCTACGAGGCCCAGGGGGACACCTGTCCGCTCGGCTCGCTGTTCCTCCAGGTCGGGCGTTCGACGCCGGGGGCGCGGGCGATCGTGGTGGAGCTGATGCAGCGCTGGCAGGAGTACCTGGCGGCGGGCATCCGGGCGGTGCGGGCGGCGGGCGGCCCCCGGGCCGAGGCGGACGTGGACACGCGGGCCGCGGCCCTGCTCGCCGCGATCCAGGGCGGGGTGTCGATCCTGCTGTCGACGGGCGACTCCGCCCACCTCCGCGCCGCCCTCGACCAGGGGATCGCGGACCTGCGCCGCGATCTGGAGCCCGCGGGGGCGGCTACGCCGCGATGACCGCAGCGGTCGTACGGCCGCCGTCCACGTCGAGCACGATCCCGTGCACGAACGACGACTCCTCGGCCGCCAGATACACCGCCGCGCTCGCGATCTCCTCCGGCGTGCCCATCCGGCCCGCCGGCGTCCCCTTCATCATGGCCGCGGCGACCCCGGTGTCCTCGGCGTCCGCCGCCAGCACCACACCCGGCGAGATCGCGTTCACCCGCACCCCCCGCGGCCCGAACTCCGCCGCCCAGGCCCGGGTCAGCGTCTCCATCGCCCCCTTGGTGGAGCTGTACAGCGCACCGACGGGGATGCCGAGGCGTGCGATCCAGGACCCCAGGTTGACGATCGCCCCGCCCCCGGCCTCCGCCATGGCGGGCGCGACGGCCGCGGTCAGGAAGAACGGGGCCTTGACGTTGACCGCGTAGACCTCGTCGAAGGTCCTCTCGTCGGTGGCCGTGGTCGCGTCGCCGGGATAGATGCCCGCGTTGTTGACGAGCACGTCGATACGCCCGCCCAGCACCCGCGTCGCCTCCTCGGCGAGCGCCCGCGAGGCGGCGGCGCTGCCGTCCAGGTCGGCCCGCACGAAGTCGGCACGTCCGCCGAGGGCGCGGATCCCGTCCACCACCTCCGCCCCACGCCCCGCACTCCGCCCCGAGACGACGACATGCGCGCCCTCCGCCGCGAACGCCTCCGCGATCGCCCGCCCGATGTTGCTGGTCGCACCGGTCACCAGCGCGGTCCTGCCTGCCAGCCGCATGGCCATGATCAACCCTCCGTGTCACTCACTTCCCCGTCGGACGCGGCCCACTGTGCGCCGAGGAAAATGGACCAGCAAGTCCAGAAAGCGGTAGCCCGAACCCGGCCGGGTGCCTGCGGGCCCACGTCGGCAGGCGACCTGGACGGCCGACGGGTGATCACGCGGCGGTACGTTGTGCCGATGACCGACTCTCTGCCGCCCGGCGGCGCGGCTCTCGGCGCGGACGAACTGGCCGCCCGCTGGGCGGACGCCTGGCGGCCCGAACAGGTCGCGGAGCGGTTGGCCGGGGTCCGCGTGCCCTGGTGCGTCGCGGCGGGGTGGGCGCTGGACCTGTTCCGCGGCGGGCAGTCGCGGCCCCATGGCGACCTGGAGATCGCCGTACCCATGGCGGGATTCGCGCAGGTCCGCGACCGCTTCCCGGAGTACGCGTTCGACGCGGCGGGCTCGGGGCGCGTCTGGGCAGCGGCGGGAGACGCGGTACTCGCGGCGACCCACCAGACCTGGGTACGGGATCCGGCGAGCGGCCGGTTCCTCTTCGACGTCTTCCGCGAGCCGCACGAGGGCGGGACCTGGATCTGCCGGCGGGACGAGACCCTGCGGCTGCCGTACGACGCGGTCGTCGAACGGACGGCGGACGGCATCCCCTACCTGGTCCCGGAGTTGGTGCTGCTGTTCAAGGCGAAGGAGCCACGGCCCAAGGACCACGCCGACTTCGACGGGGTGCTGCCGCTGCTGGGTCCGGCACGGCGGGACGTTCTCAGCGCGTGGCTGACGCGCATGTATCCCGGACACCCTTGGCTGGCGGGGCTGGCCGTGCGGTGAGCCCTCACCGTACGGAGCATTCCAACGCGTCCCGGTGATCGGTGACCCACTGGTGGGCCGCCTGGATCTGCCTCACCGCTCCCGCGTCACGGAGCCGGGCCATGGCGACGTCACCCGCGTCGGCCTGCGCCTCGATGCCCCGCCGGCAACGGTCCTGCCACCACAGGATCGTGGGCACGAGATGTTGCCGGTCCGGCAACTCGTAGCTGTCGGCGATCAGTGTCATGCGCCGGCCCGCCTCCTCGACGTCGGTGACCGAAGGGCCCAGGCCGAGGTACTGCCAGCAGACGTGAGCGATGTCGTGGATGCGCGCGCCCGGCGCGGCAAGGTCCCAGTCGATGAACGCCGCCGGCCGAAGCTCGCCACGGGACAACCGGTAGACGGTGTTCTTGGGCGACAGGTCGTTGTGACACACGACCTCCTGGTCTCCGGCGAGGGAGGAGCCGGCCGTGAGGTCGTGGAACTCGCGCACGAGCCGGGCGACCGCCACCAGACTCTCGTCGGACGACACGGAAGCGGGTTGCCGCGGCTCCCACGCCACATGGCCGTCGAGGTAGGTGAGGACGTCACGGCCCTCGTCGTCGATGCCGAGATACCGCGGAGCACCCCGCCAGCCACCGGCTTCGAGCAACCTCAGCAGCTCACCGACGAACTCCGTACGAGCCGAGGCCGGACGGCGCACGGTGTCCCCGACCCGGACGACCGCGTTGACGAAACCTCCGGGCAGTGGCGACTCATGCATCCACCCACCCTGCCCGATCACCGCCTCTGAACGCCCGGTTCCCGGAGGCCCGGTGACAAGGACCGACCGCCCCGCGCTCAGTTGCCCGGTTGCGCCGCATGCCTGACGAAGTCCGCCCAGGCGGTGGGCCGGAGGGTGAGGTGGGGGCCGGAGGGGTGTTTGGAGTCGCGTATGTGGATCGTGGTCGGGGTGGGGGCTATCTCGACGCAGGAGGAAGCTTCCTCGCTGTATGTGGACTTGTGCCAGTTGAGTGCGGTCATGGCTCGGCTTTCAGGTGTCCTGTGCGATGCGGTGGATGAGGTCGCGGGAATCCTCGGGCGTCAGGGTGGACTCCTGCATGCGGTCCAGGATGAGTCGGTACTTGGTCAACTGTGCGACAGAATCGATGAGTTCGCTGCCGTGTGCGGCGTCGAGCTGCGCTGTGTCCAGGGCGGGGACGGGGCCGTAGGCGTAGTCGAGCCCGTGGCCCACCGTGGGGAACGCGGTGCCGTCGAGCGGGATCACCCGCACGGTGACATGCGGGAGTTCGCTCATCTTCGTCAGGTGGTCCAGCTGCGCTCGGGCCACATCCCGGCCGCCGAACCGCATGCGCAGAGCGGCCTCGTGAATGATCGCCGTGTACGGGGTCGGTCGCTCGCGGTGGAGGACGGCCTGGCGCTTGATGCGATGGGAGATGCGGTACTCGATGTCGTGCGGCTGCAACTCGGGGACCACCTGGCGGAACAGTGTCCGGGCCTGCTCCGGGGTCTGGAGCAGACCGGGGATGTTGATGACCTGGGCCACGCGCAGGGCGACGGCGTGGTGCTCCATCTCCGCAAGGTCCAGTGAGTGAGGAGGCAGAGTGCCTCGGTACTCCTCCCACCAGCCGCGGTCCCGGTGCCTCGCCATGGCCACGAGTGCGTCGATCAGGGCCGGGTCCGTACAGCCGTAGTTGTCGGCGAGTGTGCGGACGCGCTGTTCGCTGAGGCCGAAGCGGCCCGTCTCGATGTTGCTGATGCGCGCCTGGTTCGCGCCGATCATCTCGCCGGCTTCCCGGGCGGTGAGACCTGTCTTCTCGCGGAGCTTGCGCAGCTCGGCGCCCAGGCGCAGCTGTCGCGCCGTGGGTGTCTGCCGTGGCGGCATGCTCTTCCGCTCCTTCGCATTGCGTCGTACACGGTCACCCACACGAGTGCAGCGTCGCATGTATCGGCAGATTTCGTAGAAACCATTCTACTGCCGCCGCTACGGTGAAGCCCAAGCCGCTCAACACCCGCCCCACAAGCCGGAAGCGCACCGCGCCGCCCTGTCCGTGCGCGGCACTGCCACCGCCCGGTCGGTTGTCGAGTGAACCAGGTCCTCCCACCGTAGGAGCCGTTCATGGTCACCGTAGCCCCGCACGACACCTGGGTGTACGCCCTCCGCCTGCCCCATGACCCCCGCGCCGCACGTGTCGCACGTATGACCGTACGGTCCGTGTTGGACAGCCACGGGAGAGGCGAAGTCCTCGACGCCGTGCAGCTGTTGACCTCCGAACTGGTCACCAACGCGTACCTGCACAGCGGCGGGCCCGTCTCCCTGCGCCTCACCGCCCTCGCCGACGGACGGCTGCGGGTCGGGGTCTGGGACGGCCATCCGCGCATTCCCGCCCCCTTCGGTGAGCCGCCTCGGGATCGTGTTCCGGTCGTGCCGGCGGACGCCGAGGGCGGGCGGGGGTTGTGTCTCGTGCAGGCGTACGCCGACCGCTGGGGCGGCTGGTCTCTTGACGAAGGCCCGCCGGCGCGCGGTACCGGGAAGCTGCTCTGGTTCGAGGTGGGCGGGAAGGGGAGTCCCTGACGGACATCCTCGTGCCGGGTCCTACGGGTGCGGCTCCGGCCGCAGGACGAGGTCGAGCAGCCCCGGGAAGCGGGCCTCGAACTCCGCTCGGCGCAGGCGGTTGACCCGGCGCGGCCCCTCGTCGCGCTGCTCGACGAGACCGGCCGCCCGCAGTACGGAGAAGTGGTGGCTGAGGGCGGCCTTGCCGACGGGTACGTCGAAGCTGCCGCAGCTGCGGGACCAGTCGGCGTCGGCGGCCAACTCCCGCACGAGCGAGAGGCGTACGGGGTCGGCGAGGGCGGCGAGCGCGGTGAGGACGGGCACCTCGTCGGGGTGGGTGTGCGCGGGGGCGGCCCGGTGGCTCGTGCCGGTCATTCTGTCCTCCTCGTCGCCGTGTTCCGCTTGCCGAGTGTTCGATGAAAACCATACACTCCCAAGTGTTCGATTCGTGTTGAACACTTGTCGAGGGGTGTGTGCCGTGCGTGCGGTCGAGTTCCAGGAATACGGCGGTCCGGAGGTCCTGAAGGCCGTCGAGGCGGCGGTCCCCGAGCCGGGCCCCGGTGAGGTGAGCATCGACGTGGCGTACGTGGGCGTGAACTTCGCCGACCTCAAGGCGCGTTCGGAGGGCTACCGCGTGCCGGGCCTGCCGTTCCGTCCGGGACTGGAGGTCTCGGGCCGGGTCAGGGCCCTCGGCGCCGGTGTCACGGACCTGGCCGTCGGCCAGGAGGTGGCCGCGCTGACGCAGGGCGGCGCCTACGCGGAGGTGGTCGTGACGGAGGCGGCGACCGTCTTCCCGCTGCCGGCGGGGGCGGACCTGCGCACCGGGGCCACGCTCCCGTCCGTCCTGCCCACGGCGTACGCCCTCGTCCACACCGTCGGGCGCCTCCAGCCCGGCGAGACCGTCCTCGTGCAGGGTGCCGCGGGCGGGGTCGGCACGGCGGCCGGGCAGCTGGCGAGGGCGGCGGGCGCGGGCGCGGTGTACGGCGTGGTGTCGGGCGCGGCGAAGGCGTCGTACGCGCGGGACCATGGCTACGACGAGGTCTTCGTCGGCGACTTCGAGGAGCAGGTCCGGGAGGCCACCGGCGGCCGGGGCGTCGACCTGGCCCTCGACCCCGTCGGCGGCAGGACGCTGCGCGCGAGCCTGGCGTCCCTGGCCCGCTTCGGCCGCCTGGTCTCCTACGGCAACGCGAGCGGGGAACCGGCCTGGACGGCGGGTCAGGCGGAGCTGTATCCGCGGGGCCTGTCGGTCGCCGGGTTCTCCATCCTGTCGCTGGCCCAGACGGCGCCCGACGTGCTGCGGGAGCTGTCCGCCCGGGCCTTCGCGAAGGCGGCGGACGGCACGGTGACCCTGCCGGTCACGGCCGAGTTCGCCCTGGCGGAGGCGGCGGAGGCGCACCGCCTGATGGGCGGCCGGACGAGCACGGGGAAGCTCCTGTTGCGGGTCGCGGGCTGAGGGGGAGCCGGGCCAACCCTCGCACACCGCGGGGCCACGTCCGGTCCGTGCGGGGGAGCTCGGAGCCGAAGTGCGCCCAGGCGCCCGCCCGTTGTACCGCGGGGTATCGACGGGCGCCCCAATTGGCAACGTTGTCCCGGTCCGGGTGGGAGCGCTTTCTCTGTGTCTTGCCTACGGGTTACCTAGGGGATACCTCTACATGAAGCGTGGCCTCGGCAGTCAGTTTTGTCCGGGCGTCGTCACCCGTGTCTCAGTAGATTGCTGCTGCCGCCCCAGAGTGCCGTACCTGCGGATTTTACTTACCTATTGGGCGGCGGGGGTGGGACATGGAGCGGTCCGAGAGGGCGGCAAGACCTGCCGCCGGGGCAGCGGGCATGAGATGCCAGGTGGACATCGACGGGCAGGGCAGGTTCGGCTGGCGCCTGGTGGCGCCGAACGGGAGATCGGTCGCGGTGTCGCTCACCTCGCACGACACCCATGCCCGATGCCGCGCCGCGTTCCATCGCATGTGCGCGTTGCACTCCCGTACGGGGGGCGGAGTGCAGCACGGATCCGACGGCGGTGGCTGGGTGTGGGTGGTCTGGGACGACTCCGGCCGCCATCTGGCCGGCTCGGCACGGACGTACGAGCGGCATGCCACCTGCCGTGCGTCCTACGACCGGTTCCGCACGATGATCGCCGAACTGGTATATGCCGGGCCCGAGTTATGGGGCGAGTGAGCCAGGGTTGAGCCGCACGTCAACCGGGCCTGGAGAGGCCCTGGTCGGGGGTGAGGCATGCCTGCACGGCCGGGACCGATGTTGCCCTTAGGGAACCCGTAGTTCACACCTCAGGATGTGCATGTCAACCGATGACACGGAGTGTCGGGTCCGTGCCTTCGCTGAGAAGAACCAGACAGCCGCAGCCCGTGATCGCGGGCGTCGGCTCCGTCGACGCCGGAGCCGACGTCGGCGACCCCGACGTACGCCGACGCCTGTACGCCGACCCCGGACTGCCCGACCGGGTGTTCCGCGCGGTGCTGCGCTCCGGCGGCGGTCTCGTGCTGGCCGTGATGCTGCTCGTCGGCGGCTTCCTGCTCTACCGGGCCTGGCTGGCGCTCGACAAGGCCGGCTGGTCGTTCCTGACCACCGCCGAATGGGAGCCCGGCAGCGGGAAGTTCGGCATCGCCGCCGTCATCGTCGGGACCATCCTGATCGCGACCGTCGCGGTGTCCGTGGCCGTGCCGCTCGCCACCGGCGCCGCGCTGTACATCGCCGAGTACGCCTCGCCGCGGCTGCGCCGGACGCTGATCAGCGTCGTCGACCTGATGGCCGCCGTGCCGTCGGTGGTCTACGGCCTGTGGGGCGTGTTCTTCCTCCAGGACAAGGTCCTGCCGATCGCCCGCTGGATCTCCACCTACTTCGGCTGGATCCCCGTCTTCGACGTGCAGGGCGCCGACCCGAACGACCCGCTGGCGCCCGAGAGCATCTACACCTCCTCGACGTTCATCGCGGGACTCGTCGTCGGCATGATGATCGCGCCCATCATCTGCTCGATCATGCGCGAGGTCTTCTCGCAGGCGCCCGCCGGCGAGCGCGAGGGCGCCTACGCGCTCGGCGCCACCCGCTGGGGCATGATCCGCAGCGTGGTGCTGCCCTTCGGGCGCGGCGGGATGATCGGCGGCACGATGCTCGGGCTCGGCCGGGCGCTGGGCGAGACGATCGCCGTCTTCATGATCATCTCGGTGACCTTCCAGGTGCAGTGGCACATCCTGCAGTCCGGTACCAGCTCGGTCTCCTCGCTGATCGCCCTGCGGTACGGCGAGGCCAGCGAGTTCAGCATGTCCGCGCTGATGGCGGCCGGTTTCTCGCTGTTCGTCATGACGCTGATCGTCAACTTCGCCGCCTCCTCCATCGTCGCCCGCTCCCGCTCGGGCGCGGCGAGCGACGCGTGATGAGCCTCTCCGCCCCGGTATCGCCAACCCCCCACGGCGCCCGCAAGTCCCCTCCGCCGCACAGGTACGCCACACAGGTACGCCACACAGGAATGAGCGACCATGACCGTTGCCCCTGAAGCGCCCGGCGCGCGTCAGGCGACCGGACGCCCGGGAACCACGCTGCCGGGCCCGGCCCGCGGCGCCGATCCGGCCGGTGAGCGCCGCCGCGCCCTGACGCAGCTGCACGCCACCGACGTGTACGCCATGGTCGGAGCCGCCACCGCCGCGCTGTCGATCACCTGGCTGCTGTTCCACTGGCTGCTGCCGTTCAACGGCGTCGTCGGCTTCGTCGTCGTCGCGTACGTCCTCTTCCTGCTGGTGTACGCCCTGCTGGTCTCCTTCGACGAGGACGGGCCCGCGATCGTCGACCGGATCGCGGCGGCGCTCGTCCGGTCGATGGGTCTGCTGCTCGTGGTGATCCTCGCGTTCGTCGTCCTCTACGCGCTCGTCCAGGGCCGCAAGGCGCTGGTGCACCTGAACTTCTTCACCCAGAGCATGGAGCTGGCCGGCCCGCTGCAGCCGCTCAGCGTGGGCGGCGCCCTGCACGCGGCGGCCGGCACCCTGATCATGATCACGATCGCGCTGCTGATCACCGTCCCGGCCGGGCTGGTCTGCGCGGTGTTCCTGAACGAGGTGCCCGGCGCCTACGCCCGGTTCGTGCGCACCATCGTCGAGGCGATGACAGCGTTGCCGTCGGTCGTCGCCGGTCTGTTCATCTACGCCACCGTGATCCTCGGCCTGGGCCTCGACCAGTCCGGTCTCGCCGCCGGTCTCGCCCTCTCGGTGATGATGCTGCCGATCATCATCAGGGCCGCCGACGTCGTCATCCGGCTGGTCCCCGGCACCCTGCGCGAGGCCAGCTACGCGATGGGCACGAGCCGCTGGCGCACCGTCTGGCACGTGGTGCTCCCGACCTGCCGCTCGGGCCTGACGACCGCCGTCATCCTCGGCACCGCCCGCGGCATCGGCGAGACCTCCCCGGTCCTGCTGACCGCGGGCTTCACCAACGAGCTCAACCTCAACCCCTTCCACGACCCGATGGTCTCGTTGCCGCTGGTCACCTTCGAGTTCGTCAAGTCGCCCGAGCCGAACATGATCTCGCGCGGCTTCGGTACGGCGGCCCTGCTCATGGCGCTGGTGCTGCTGCTGTTCGTCGCCGCCCGCATCCTCGGCGGCCGGGGCCCCGGCCACCTCACCCGCCGTCAGGAACACCGGCGCGTCCTCGCGTCCCGGCGTGACGCGCGTCGATTCGCCGAGCGCCGCCCGACGGCCGACCCCGTCACCACCCCTGTCGCATCCGATTCCGGGAGTTCGTCGTGAAACCCGCCACTCGTTTCCGTCTGGCGGCCACCGCGCTGTCACTGGTGTCCCTGCTGTGCGCCCTGTTCGCCGTCCAGCCGCAGCCCGCCGCCGCGGCCTCCTACGCCAAGATCACCGGCTCCGGTTCGACCTGGAGCTCCAACGCCGTCCAGCAGTGGGTCCGCAACGTCAAGGCCAACTACGGCATGACGGTCAACTTCACCGCCAACGGCTCCTCCCAGGGCCGTGAGCAGTTCAAGAACAACACCGTCGACTTCGCGGTCTCCGAGATCCCCTACGGCCTCAAGGAACAGGGCGTCACCGACACCCCGCCGAGCCGCGGCTACGCCTACATGCCGATCGTGGCGGGCGGTACGGCGTTCATGTACAACCTCAAGATCAACGGCAAGATGGTGACCAACCTCCGGCTGTCCGGGGACGTCGTCACCAAGATCTTCACCGGGAAGATCACCCGCTGGAACGACCCCGCGATCGCCGCCGACAACCCGGGCCTGAACATGCCGGCCCGCGCGATCGTCCCGGTCGTCCGCTCCGACGGCTCCGGCACCAGCGCCCAGTTCACCATGTGGATGTCCAAGCAGTACGGCTCCCTGTGGGCCGACTACTGCTCGCGCACCGGCCGCGGCAGCGCCAACTGCGGCATGACCTCCAACTACCCGCTGCTCAGCGGCTCCGCGATGATCGCCAAGTCCGGCTCGCTCGGCGTCTCCGGCCACGTCCGCCAGCCCTCCGGCGAGGGCGCCATCACCTACGTCGAGTACTCCTACGCCAAGAACACCGGCTTCCCGGTGGCCAAGGTGCTCAACAAGGACGGCTACTACGTCGAGCCGACCGCCGCGAGCGTCGCGGTGGCGCTGACCAAGGCCGAGATCAACGAGAACAAGGCCTCGGCCAACTACCTCACCCAGATCCTCGACGGCGTCTACACCAACGCCGACGCCCGCACCTACCCGCTGTCCAGCTACAGCTACATGATCCTGCCGACGAAGGTGGAGTCCGGCTTCACCGCGGCCAAGGGCAACTCGCTGGGCACGTTCGGCCGTTACTTCCTCTGCGACGGCCAGCAGCAGGCGGACGACCTCGGCTACTCGCCGCTGCCGAAGAACCTCGTCCAGGCGGGCTTCGACCAGCTCCGCAAGGTGCCGGGCGCGCCCACCAGCAGCATCAACATCAACACCTGCCGCAACCCCACCTTCTCCGGCGGGGTCAACACCCTGATCAAGAACGCCCCGTACCCCAAGTCCTGCGACAAGAAGGGGCCGACGCAGTGCACCACCGGCACGGCGGGCGCCGCGGGCACCGACACCCCGGTGAAGCAGGGCGCGACGGGCGGTAGCTCCTCGGGCGGCTCCGGGTCCTCCTCCGGCGGTTCGTCGTCCGGCGGTTCCTCCGCCACGGGCGGCAGCGGCACGGGCGGTACCGACACGAACGGTGACGGTAAGCCCGACGCGAACGCCAGTGCCGCCGCCGGCGGTACCTCGGGGGCGAGCATCGACCCCGACACCGGCGAGGTGGTCAGCGGCGACGGGGCGAGCACCGGTGACTCGAACGTGGCCGCCAACCCCGTCGCCCTCGCCTCCGACAACAGTCTCGGGATGCGCGGCGCCCTGATGGCGCTGTCCGCCGTCCTGCTCGTCGCGGTGGTCGTGGGGCCACCGCTCACCGCGCGGCTGCTCGCGGGACGTTCGCGCCGCCGTAAGGGGGAGCTGTGATGAGACGGTCGACGACGGTACGGATGTCGCCCGGCCGGCGCCGGGTGACCGCGGGGGTGGGGTGCCTGCTCTCCGCGCTGGTGCTGGCGGTGCTGCCACTGCCCAGGGGGGCGGACCAGGCGCACGCGGCCACGGCAGAGAGCTCGGCCGTGACCAAGAGCGGGGCGAAGGGGGTGTACGGGGACGACTTCTCGGATCTCAAGGTCACCGTGCACCAGACGAAGGACCTGACCGGGCAGGGCGTGCGGGTGACGTGGACGGGCGGGGAGCCGTCCACCAACTCCGAGACCAACTTCCTGTCGGTCATGCAGTGCTGGGGCGACGCGGACTCCGGGCCGGACCGTACCCAGTGCGAGTTCGGACTGGCGGCGGGCGGGCAGAACGGGGACGGCCGGGCCGTGGCCCAGGGTGACACCTCGGGCCATGACCCGCTGGAGTCCGACTCCTCCACCCCGGTCGACAAGAACGGCACCCACTATGTGCCGTTCCAGCCGGTCGAGGGGCAGGGGGACCCCACTGCGGGCCCCACCGACACCACGTACTTCACCGACGGGGACACCAACGCTGACCCGTTCATGCCGAACGACGGGGACGGCGGCGGCGACATCTCGTTCGAGCTGAAGTCGGCTGTGGAACAACCCGCCCTGGGCTGCGGCGCCCGCACCACGTCGGCCGGCGGCATCCAGCCGTGCTGGCTGGTGGTCGTGCCCCGCGGCACCCACGACCCCAACGGGCGGACGCACACCGGGGGTGCCCAGGTCACCTCCTCGCTCAGCCAGTCGAACTGGGACCAGCGCATCGTGTTCCGGCTCGGCTTCGCGCCGATCGCGGACAACTGCGACCCGGACAAGCCCGAGCGCGGGATCATGGGGTCCGAACTGGCCACCGACGCCATCACGTCATGGCAGACCGCGCTGTGCGAGACCGGGACCTACCGGTTCAACTTCACCCAGTCCGGCGAGGGGCAGGCCAGGTCCGCCGTGACGTCGGGCGACTCGGAGGCCGGGCTCGCCCTGACGGTGGATCCCGTCGAGCCGGTCGACGGGCAGGCCCAGGTGGTGCACGCGCCGGTCGCGGTGAGCGGCCTGACGATCGGCTTCGTCTGGATGTACACGCACACGACCGGAACGGGCGACGACCCGCACAATGAGCAGCTGCCGCTGACGGAGCTCAAGCTCAATCAGAGACTGCTGGCCAAGGTGCTCACCCAGTCCTATCCCTTCAGTGTGACCCAGCCGAGCGACGGCGTTCCCGACTACCTCGCCGGCAACCCGGAGTCCATCGTCAAGGACCCTGAATTCCTCAAGCTGAATCCAGGTCTTGAGGGCCAGGCGGCCGTCAATGCCCCGCTGGGTCTGGCCGTCACCGCGGACAACACCGATTCCGCCCGACTGGTATGGAAATACATTCTGGCGGACTCCGACGCGAAGGAGTTCATCGAAGGGAAGAAAGACCCCTGGGGAATGAAGGTGAACCCTGCCTACAAGGACGGGGTCATATCGGATTCCCTGGATTTCTTCCCCAAGACGGATCTCACGCCCACACAGGTCGTCTGCCTGACCGGCAACGTGATGCGCACCGCGCAGGACGTGGTCCCCTATGTCAACGACATGCACGACGGGGCGCTGAAGGTACGCCGCGGTTCCATCGGCACCGCGTACACGTGCGCGTCGGGCGATCCGCTGCCGAGACTGTCGGCCGAACCCCGTCCGATCCCCACGAACCAGCGTCAGTACGGCATCGTCGACAACGCCTCCGCGGTGCGCTACCAGCTGGGCGCCGCCGCCCTGCCGAACGCCGACGGGGACTACATCACGCCGACCAACGCGTCCCTGCTCAAGGCGGTCGCCGAGATGCCCGACTCTGACGTGGCCGGCGTCAAGACGTCCGACCCCGCGAAGATGAAGGACGGGGCCTACCCGCTGACCGCCGTGGTCTACGCGGCGTCCTCGCTCGACCAGGCCAAGGACGCCCGCCAGGACTACGCCAAGGTGATGCGCTACGCGGCCGGTGCGGGGCAGACCCAGGGCGCCGCAAAGGGTGAACTGCCCTACGGGTACGCCCCGTTGCCCGCCGCCATGCGTACGCAGGCGAAGCAGGCCGCCGACAGGCTGGAGAAGGGCGCCCCGGACGCGGACCCGTCGTCCAGTGGTACGTCCGGAGGCGGCGACGACCTGAGCGGCACCGGCAGCGGCGGCGCGGCAGGCGGCAGCGCGGACGGCGGCACTGGCACCGGCGGCGACTCCGCCGGGACGTCGGGCGCCGCGGCCGGTGGTGCCGGTGGGTCGGACACGGCCCAGCCCTCCACCGCCCCGAGCGAGACCGACCCTGCCAAGCAGAACGTGGCCCAGTCCGGCGGCTCCACACCGGCGGAGGTGCTCGGCCTGATCCGCTGGGTGCTGCTGGGTGTCCTGGTCGCGGGTGGAGTAGCCGCGCTCGCGGGGCCGGTCATGCTCCGACTCTCGGCCCGTCGGGCGGCCGGCGGCTGAGTGTTGCGGATCCGGTTCCGTGAATTCCCTCGCCTTTCCTGCTCCACCTATTTCCACGGAGGAGAACCCGAGTGAAAGTCGTGTCTCGCCGGCGCACTGGCGCCTGTACCGGTGCGTTGGCGCTGGCCCTGGGCGCTGTGGCCGTTCCCGCCTACGCGGACCCCAATCCGGTCACCGACTACCGTCAGCTGGCCGGTGTCGGCTCCGCAGTGACCCAGGACGTGATGAACGCGATGGGCGACGCGATCACGAACTCCAACGGCAAGGTCATCGCGTCCTGGAACGCCACCGGATCCAGCACGATCAAGACCAAGGCGACCGGTTCCTGCACGATCACACGACCCGAGGGCGACCGGGGTGGCATCGCCTTCCTGAACGGCGCCCTGGACGGTGGCACCGGCTGTGTGGACTTCGCCCGTTCCTCGCGTGGTCCGTCCGACACCAACTCCACGGATCTGACCTTCGTCCCCTTCGCCAAGGACGCCGTGTCCTGGGTGAAGCGCTCGGACAGTGCCCTGCCGGACAACCTGTCGACAGCTCAGCTAAAGGCGATCTACGTATGCACTCTGACCGAGCTGAACGGTGTCCGGATCACTCCGATCCTGCCATTGGGCGGCGCCGGGGTGGACAACCGCTGGGGCAGCTTCCTCTCCTTCATCGGTGTGCCGACTCCCGGCTCCTGCGTACAGGCCCCCAACGACGCGATGCAGGAGATCGACGGCACGGTCCTGGACAGCGCAGGTGACATCGCGCCGTACTCCGTGGCCGAGTACACCGCCCAGGAGACCGCCGTCGTGGACGACCGTCGTGGTGACGCCGTGCTCGGCTCCGTGGACGGTCAGTCTCCACGGAACGAGGACGGCCTCTCGCTGAACCTCTCCTTCCCCTACCTGCGGAACGTCTACAACGTCTTCCCGACCGCCAAGCTGTCGGACTCGGTGATCGCGAACACCTTCGTGGGCACCGGCTCGAAGGTCTGCGCGAACACCGGCGTCGTCACCGACTACGGCTTCGCCTCCCTCGGCAGTGAGTGCGGCAGCACGACCCTCAAGGGAGAGAAGTGATCACCACCCCATAATCACCGGATTCCCCGGGACGTATTCATGCCCCGGGGAATCCGTGCACCGTCAGGCGAATTCCCTTGGATTCACCTAGGAAACGGACTCGTAACCTGAAGACCGGTTGGATTTTGTGGTCGCTGGTTCGAGTCTGAGGAATTGTTCTGCGTGGCCGGCCGACGGGTCGGTGGCGAAAGAAAGAATCCGGATTTGCTTGCACGTCCATTGCTCGATCCGTTTCAACGGAGGAGAAATCAAGTGAACGTCAAGTCCCGCGTGCGTATCGGTGCCGCCGTCGGTACGGTCGCCCTGGGCCTGGGTGCCCTGGCCGCCCCCGCCGCCTACGCCGACCCGAGCTCGGCCACCGACTACCGTCAGCTGGCCGGTGTCGGTTCCGACACGACCCAGGACGTGATGAACGCTCTGGGTAACGCGATCACGAACAGCAACGGCAAGGTCATCGCCTCGTGGAACGCCACCGGCTCCTCCACGATCACGACCAAGGCGACCGGCAGCTGCACGATCAACCGCCCCGACGGCTCCGGCGCCGGCATCACCGCGCTGAACACCGCTCTGGACGGCGGCACCGGCTGTGTGGACTTCGCCCGTTCCTCGCGCGGCCCGAACAACACCACCACCACGGACCTGACCTTCATCCCGTACGCCAAGGACGCCGTGTCCTGGGTGAAGCAGGCCGGCAGCGCGCTGCCCGACAACCTGACGACCGCGCAGCTCCAGGCGATCTACACCTGCAGCCTGACCTCGCTCAATGGTGTCACGCTCACCCCGATCCTGCCGCAGTCGGCCTCGGGCACCCGCGCCTTCTTCCTCAGCTCCATCGGCGTGACCACCCCCGGCTCCTGCGTCACCACGAACTCCTCCATCCAGGAGAACGACGGCTCGGTCATCGACAGCGCGGGCGACATCTTCCCGTACTCCGTGGCCCAGTACACGGCCCAGGAGACCTCCGTGGTGGACGACCGCCGCGGTGACGCCGTGCTCGGCTCCGTGGAGGGCCAGGCCCCGCGGAACGAGGACGACCTCTCCCTGAACCTCTCCTTCCCCTACCTGCGGAACGTCTACAACGTCGTTCCGACCGCCAAGCTGTCGGACTCGGTGATCGCGGACACCTTCGTGGGCACCGGCTCCAAGGTCTGCGCGAACACCAGCGTCATCACCGACTACGGCTTCGGCACCCTCGGCAGCGACTGCGGCAGCACGACCCTCAAGGGCGAGAGCTGATCACCGTCCAGTAGCCGCGCAACGGCCGGGCACCCCACGGGTGTCCGGCCCTGTCGGCGTATCCATCCACGACCCAGACCCCGCGGGGGGACCACCACATGAATCACCGTCTCGCACCACTCAGATCACCGGTGGCGCTGCTGACCGGCATCGCCCTGCTGTGCGCCGCCCTGGCCGGGGTCCTCGCCTTCTCGGGCCGGGCCCATGCCGCCACCCAGCTCGGCAAGTTCACGATCACGCCCACCACGGGCGCCATCTCGACCTACCCCATGATCACGTCGGTGACGACGACCGCCGGCTGCCCGGACGACACCGCCGGCAAGGCGGCCATCCTCAAGGTGTTCAACCCCACGAGCGACACCACGCAGGCCACCCTCGGCCAGAGCGCCACCAAGATCGTGGCCGGCTCGGGTCCCTTCACGACGGACATCACGACCCTGGCCGCCGCGAAGAGCCTGGAGACGCGGCTGCGCACCTGGATCCCCGACGGCTCCCTCGACGGCACCTACACCCTGGGCCTGGGCTGCGGCGGCGGCACCGACGTCCCGGTCTTCCTCGCCAAGGTCCGGATCACGGGCGACACCTGGACCCTGCTCGAACAGCAGGCGACCACGCTCGCTATGAGCGCGGCCTCCGGCGTCGCCGTCGGCGGCGACCTCAAGCTCACCGCCACGGTGTCGCCCGCGACGGCAGCCGGCTCCGTGGAGTTCAAGAACGGCGACACGTCGCTCGGCACGGCGCAGGTCACCGACGGCAAGGCCGAACTCACGGTCAAGGCGCCCGCCGTCGCGGGCATCACGACCTACACCGCCGCGTTCACGCCCACCGACGCCGACTCCTACTCCACCGCGGAGGCCTCCACGGGCGCCACGATCGACTACGCCTTCTCCGCCAAGGACGCCGACGGCAAGGCCCTCGCCGACAAGCCCACCCTGGCCATCGGCCAGAAGGTGAAGGTCACCGTCCAGGGCTTCACGCCCGGCGACACCGCCAAGGTGGGCGTCTCCGGCAGCACCGCGACCTTCGCCGACGCGACCGCGAACGCCGACGGCACCATCGCGGACTACGCGTTCACCGTGCCCAACGCCCTGCCCAACGACGAGCACAGCCTGTACTTCGAGGTCTCGTCCGGGAAGCGCGCGAACTACCCCTTCGTCAGCACCGACGCGGACACCTCCAGCCCCAGTCCCTCCGACAACCCCGACCTCACCGTCACCGACGAGGACGGCAACACCCTCGACACCAACCCGAACCTCGAAGCCGGGCAGAAGGTGAAGATCACCGCCCGTGGCTACAGCGCGAGCGCCGGGGTCAAGGTCACCCTGGCCGACAGCGACGCGACGTTCGACGACGCGAAGGCGAACGCCGACGGCACCGTGGAGAACTACGCGTTCACGGTCCCGAAGGACATCGCGGACGGCGACCACACGCTGACCCTCGCCGAGGACAAGACCGACGGGCACAGCGTGGACTTCGCGTTCACCACCGGCTCCGACGACTCCAGCGAGTCCCCCGAGCCCAGCGCCTCCGCCTCGGACAGCAGCGGCACGGACACGGGCGGTACCGGCAGCGGCGGTTCGGACACCGGTGGTTCCACCGGTGGGGACACCGGCGGCTCCGGCAGCGGCGGCGGCTCCATGGCCTCCACCGGCGCCCAGGTCGGCGCCATCGGCCTGGCCTCCCTCGCCTTCCTGTCCGCCGGTGGTGCACTCGTGCTCCACATGCGCCGCAAGGGCCTGCTGACCTTCGGCGGCGACACCCCGCAGCACCGCTGACCGACCGATCGGCCGACGGGCCGGCCCGGGGGCACACGCCGACGTGTCCCCGGGCCCGCCCGTTCACCCAGGACCCGCCAGAGAACCCTCCGCTTCGAGGAGCGCACCCCGTGACCACCCTCGCCCCACCCTCGGCCGGCGCGTCGGCGCCCGCCGACGGACCGCCCGACCCGCCGCCGCCCCCGCCGACCGCCGAGCCGCGCCGGGAGACCCCGCGGCCCCCCGCCCGCCCCGGGCTCGCACTCGCCGGGGCGGCCGTGTGCGTTCTCGCCGCCGTGCTCCTCGGCTTCGCCGCGAACCTCACGATCGTCGGCCACCTCCAGCACGCCCGCGACCAGCAGACCGCCTACGACGAGCTGCGCAAGGAACTCGCCCTGGGCACCGCCCCGGTGGGCCAGCGGGACTACGAGGGCAAGCTGCTGAAGCCGGGCGCGCCCGTCGCCCTGCTGCGCATCCCCGCCCTCGGTCTCAAGGAGGTCGTCGCCGAGGGGACCACCTCCGAGGTGCTGATGGCCGGGCCCGGACACCGCAGGGACACCCCGCTGCCCGGCCAGGCAGGCACCGCGGTGATCATGGGCCGCCAGTGGGGATACGGCAGCCCCTTCCACGACCTGCACCAGCTGCCCGTCGGCAGCCGTATCGAGATCACCACCGGCCAGGACAGGTCGGTCTACGAGGTCACCGGCGTCCGCCGGGCCGGCGACGAACTGCCCGCCCCGGTCGCCGAGGGACAGGGACGGCTCACCCTCATCACCGCGACCGGCGCGCCGTACACCCCGAGCGGGGTGCTCCGGGTCGACGCCAAGCTGGTCACGGCCGTGCAGCCCAACCCGCCCCGTGATCTGCGGGCGGGCTGGATCGCCGACTCCGAACAGGCCCTCGGCACCGACTCCGGTGCCTGGCTCGGCGTCTTCCTGTGGACCCAGGGCCTGCTGCTCGCCTCGCTGCTCGCGGTGGTCGCCTTCCGCGTCTGGGGCCGCTGGCAGACCTGGATCTGCGCGGGCCCGCTGCTGCTCGCGCTGGGCCTCGCCGACTCCCAGTCCCTCACCGCACTGCTGCCCAACCTGCTCTGACACCGCTCCGAACCACCGGCCTCCGCACGGAAGTTGACCCACCGCATGTCCGAGAACACCGATCTTGTCGACACCGTCGTCCAGCCGCCCGTCGAGAGCGCCCGCGGCGGCGGACCCCGCTTCGGGGACGGCCCCGCCTCCCTGCGCGCCGACGCCGTCTCCGCCTGGTTCGGCGACCACAAGGTCCTCGACCGGGTCTCGCTCACCATGCCCGCCCGTCAGGTCACCGCGCTCATCGGCCCCTCCGGCTGCGGCAAGTCGACCTTCCTGCGCATCCTCAACCGGATGCACGAGCTGATCGGCTCCGCCTCGCTGGCCGGCCGCGTGCTCCTCGACGAGGTCGACATCTACGACCGCGGGCGGCGCATCACCCACGCCCGCCGCGAGATCGGCATGGTCTTCCAGAAGCCGAACCCGTTCCCGGCGATGTCGATCTACGACAACGTCGTCGCCGGCCTCAGGCTCAACGCCATCAAGGTCGGCCGCGACGGCAGGGACGACCTGGTCGAGGAGTGCCTCACCAAGGCGGGCCTGTGGAAGGAGGTCCGGGACCGGCTCCGGCAGCCCGGCGGCGCGCTGTCGGGTGGTCAGCAGCAGCGGCTGTGCATCGCGCGTTCCCTCGCGGTACGGCCGCGGGTGCTGCTGATGGACGAGCCGTGCTCGGCGCTCGACCCGACCTCCACCCGCCGGATCGAGGAGACCATCCACGACCTCAAGGACGAGGTGACGATCGTCATCGTCACCCACAACATGCAGCAGGCCGCCCGCGTCTCCGACAACTGCGCCTTCTTCCTCGCCTCGCACGGCACGCCCGGCGTGATCGTCGAGCACGGCGACACCCACGCGATGTTCAACTCACCCCAGGACGAGCGGACTTCGGACTACGTGAACGGACGTTTCGGGTGACGGGGGCGGGCGGCGGGTGGGCCGCCGGGGCGCTGGCGGCGGTGCTGCTTCTCGCCGGGTGCGGGGTCGGGGCGGGTGCGGGGGCAGGGGAGAGCGACAGGGGTGGGGCCGGGAGTGAGGCCGCAGGTGGGGCGCGGGTCCCGGACACGGCTGACCGGGCGGCGACGCCCTCGGCGTCGATGACGCCGTCGCGGTCGGCTCCGTCCGTCTCCGCCTCCCTCGCGCCGCCGGTGCGCCGTGTCCCGCGGTCGGGTACGCCTCGTCCGTCGGCGAGCGCGGGGGGCCGGGTGCCCGGCCCGGACCTGTCCAGCCGGGTGCCCGTCACGTCGTCACGCCGTCCTGCCGCCAGTACGCCGGCCTCGAAGGTGCCGGAGGTGCCGAAGACCCCGGAGGCCGCGACCGGCACCACCATCCGGATCGGCACCTGGTCCGCGGGCGTGATCCGCGGCGGGCAGGACGAGGTGGACGCCTGCAAGGACGCCGTGCAGTGGGCGGGCCCCAACATCGGCACCGAGGACGGCTACGAGATGCGGACCGTCGTGATCGTCGGTCACGACTACTGCGGCTTCGACCTGTTCGCCACCCTCCGCGTCGGAACCCGGGTCACCATCGGCACCCCGCGCGGCACCTGGACGTACACCGTGTACGCCAACTACGTCACCCCGGGCCGCGGCGCCCCCGCCGCCGGGCTCTACTGGGGCGACCTCACCCTCCAGTCGTGCGTGGGCCCCGACACCGGGTTCAGCTACCTGGTACGGGACTGACCGCTCACGGTGCGCTCGGCCACACCAGCAGCATGTACGCCCCGCAGTACGCCGAGCCCGCGATCGCCGCCGTCAGGGCGAGGACGCGTACGCGCGTCGAGGCGCGGGCCAGATACCCGGCGAGCGGAAGCAGCAGCGGGAAGCCGGGCAGGAGGAAGCGGGCGCGCGGGAAGTAGACGCCGCCGCTGGCCACCACGATCACCAGCAGGACCGCGCTGAACACGAGCAGCGGGAGCGGCTGCCGGTCCGCCGCGGCCAGCCCGAACAGGACGACGGAGGCCAGCATGGTCAGGCTCACCACGACCAGGAACAGCTCCGGGCGTGAGACCTGCCCGAACAGGTGCCGCAGCCAGCGCAGCGTCTCCGCGCCGCCGTCCAGCTCGTTGTGCCACATCCGCTGCACGGCGAAGTAGCCGTCCCAGCGGTGGAGTCTGACGCCCACCCAGCCGACGTACGCACACCAGCCGAGCGGGGCCGTCAGGGCCGCCGTCAGGGCGCGCCACGAGAAGCGGGTGCGCAGGGAGAGCAGGGCGGTGACGGTGACGGCGGCGGCCACGGCGATGCCGGTCGGCCGGGTCAGGCCGGCCAGCACCGAGCCGGCCGCCGCGTACAGCCAGCGCCCGGTCAGCACCGCGTACAGCGTCCACGCGGCGAACGCCGTGAACAGGGACTCGGTGTAGCCCATCCACTGGACCAGGCCCACCGGGTACGCCGCCCACAGCACGGTGAGGAGGAGGCCGACCCTGCGGCCGGCCAGCCGGTCGCCCACCGCGAAGACCCCCCAGGCGGCGGCCAGGGACGCCAGCCACGCGAGGGCCAGTCCGGTGCTGGCCCGGGTGCCCGGGGTCAGCACCGCGACGGCTTTCACCAGCAGCGGGTACAGCGGGAAGAACGCCAGGTTGTTGTGGTCGTACGCGGTACCGAGCACGTGGACGTACCCGTGGTCGGCGATGCCCAGGTACCAGCGGGAGTCCCACTGCGTCGCCAGCATCGGCCACACGCCGTGGTGGCGCCGGTGCGCCCACACGGTGAGGACCAGCAGGCCCGTGAGGCGTACGGCGAGGTACGCGGCGAGCGCCGGAGCCGCCCGGCGCAGGGCATGGCGGGGCACGGCCGCGGTGGGGAGGCGGGGTCGTCGGGTGCCCGGGATGTGCCCGCGGGGGGCGGTGTCGGGGGCGGTCGAGGACACGGCGGCGGCTCCAGTACGACGGCTGTCACGGCGGGGGTTACCCGTTCACCGTTTCCCGGCCGCCGGGGCGGTGCATGGCGCCGCGTCAACTGCCGCCGGGAAATCACCCGATGGGGTGCTATAGACCCGTCCACGGGGCAACAGTGGGATCAGTTCCTCGCCCAGATCGAGCCGCTGTCCAGCCGGGTGCCGTGGATGGTCGGCTTCGGCAACCACGACATGAAGCCTGCTACTCACCCAACGCGTACGGCGGCAACGAGGCCCGGTTCACCCTGCCGGGCAACGGGTTCGACCCGGCGAACGCGCCCGGCGCCTACTCGGTTCACCGTCGCTCGTCAGTGCTGACGGCCGGGTGGGGGTGCCCCGGGTTCGGGGGCACCCCCGCGGTGCATTCAGATGCCGGCCGCGGCCGACAGGTCGTGCTTGATCGCCGTGAGCAGGGCGGTGGCCTTCGCTCGTGCCGCGGGGAGTTCGTCGTGGCTGGTCACGGGGACGACGACTTCCAGGTAGCACTTCAGCTTCGGCTCGGTGCCGCTCGGGCGGACGACGACGCGGGCGCCGGTGAGGGTGTAGCGGAGGCCGTCGGTGGGGGGCAGTTTGTCCGTGCCCCGGGTGAGGTCCTCGGCCCTGGTGACGGGGAGGCCGGCGAGTTCGGTCGGGGGGTGCTCGCGGAGGCGTCGCATCGCGTCGGCGATGACGGAGAGGTCCTCGACGCGGACCGAGAGCTGGTCGGTGGCGTGCAGGCCGTGTTCCACGGCGAGGTCGTCGAGGAGGTCGAGGAGGGTACGGCCCTCCTCCTTGAGGACGGAGGCCAGCTCGGTGATCAGGAGGGCCGCGGTGATGCCGTCCTTGTCGCGGACGCCGTCGGGGTCGACGCAGTAGCCGAGGGCCTCCTCGTAGCCGTAGCGCAGGCCGTCGACGCGGGCGATCCACTTGAAGCCGGTGAGGGTCTCCTCGTAGGGGAGGTTCGCCTTCTCGGCGATGCGGCCGAGGAGGGAGGAGGAGACGATCGACTCGGCGAAGACGCCTTGCGCGCCGCGGCGGACCAGGTGGGCGGCGAGCAGGGAGCCGACCTCGTCGCCGCGGAGCATGCGCCACTCGCCGTCCTGCTTGACGGCGGCGGCGCAGCGGTCGGCGTCCGGGTCGTTGGCGATGACCAGGTCGGGGTCGGTCTCGCGGGCCTTCGCGAAGGCGAGGTCCATCGCGCCGGGCTCTTCCGGGTTGGGGAAGGCGACGGTCGGGAAGTCGGGGTCCGGGTCCGCCTGTTCGGCGACGAGGGCGGGGGCGGGGAAGCCGGCGCGGGCGAAGGCGGCGAGGAGGGTTTCCTTGCCGACGCCGTGCATGGCCGTGTAGACCGTGCGGGCGGTGCGGGGGGAGGCGGGGGACAGGACGGCGTCCGTGCGGGCCAGGTAGGCCTCCAGGACCGTGTCGTCGAGGGTTTCCCAGCCGGTGTCGGGGCGGGGGACGTCGTGGAGGGTGGTGATCGCCTGGATCTCGGCGGCGATCTCCGCGTCGGCGGGCGGGACGATCTGGGAGCCGTCGCCGAGGTAGACCTTGTAGCCGTTGTCGCGGGGCGGGTTGTGGCTGGCGGTGACCTCCACGCCGGCGACCGCGCCGAGGTGCCGTATGGCGAACGCGAGGACGGGGGTGGGGAGGGGGCGGGGGAGTACGACGGCCTTCAGGCCGGCGCCGGTCATGACCGCGGCGGTGTCGCGGGCGAAGTCGGCGGACTTGTGGCGGGCGTCGTAGCCGACGACGACGGTGCCGGTGGCGTGGCCGTGGGCCTTCAGGTAGGCGGCGAGGCCGGCGGCGGCGCGGATGACGACGGAGCGGTTCATGCGCATCGGGCCGGCGCCGAGTTCGCCGCGGAGGCCTGCGGTGCCGAACTGGAGGGTGCCGCTGAAGCGGGCCGACAGTTCGGTGACGTCACCGGAGTCGATGAGCTTGGCGAGCTCGTCGCGGGTCTCCGGGTCGGGGTCCTCGGTCTGCCAGGCGCGGGCCCGGGCGATGAGATCGTCGTGCACGGTCGTCGTCCAACCTCTCGTGGTGTGCCTGCGGCGCAACCGCGGCTTCGGTGGGGGTGCGCGTAGCGCCTACGGGTGGGTGGTGGGTCCGGGGCCGGGGCGGGAAGTCCCCGTCCTCGGACCGGCGGTCCTGTCTCTCGTGCGGTACGGGCCGGCCAACGCCGGCCACTGCGGGCGGGAACTCCCCACCCCGTCCCCTTCCCGCCGCGGGCGACTGCACCGCCCCATTCGGCTGGGGTGACTGCAGCGTCCCGTTCGGCGGGGGTGGTGACTGCAGGACCCGTTCGGCAGGGGTGGTGACTGCAGCGTCCCGTTCGGCGGGGGTGGTGACTGTGGGTCTCGTTCGGTGGGGGTGACTGCAGCGTCCCGTTCGGCGGGGTGGTGACTGTGGGTCTCGTTCGGTGGGGGTGACTGCAGCGTCCCGTTCGGCGGGGTGGTGACTGTGGGTCCCGTTCGGTGGGGGTGACTGCAGCGTCCCGTTCGGCGGGGTGGTGACTGCGGGTCCCGTTCGGTGGGGGTGACTGCAGCGCTCCGTTCGGCGGGGTGGTGACTGCGGGTCCCGTTCGGCGGGGGTGGCTGCAGCGCCCCGTGAGGGGCGCGGGGAACTGCGCGGGTGGCCACGACGGGCCCGCGGACGCCTGCGGACTGTACGGGGCAGCCCGGACGGCGTCCTCAGAGCCTGCCCAGCACCTGCGCCAGGAGCTCGCCCATGCGCGCCGCCGAGTCGCGGCCCGCCTGGAGGACCTCCTCGTGGTTGAGGGGCTCGCCCGTCATGCCCGCGGCGAGGTTGGTCACGAGCGAGATGCCCAGCACCTCGGCGCCCGCCTCGCGCGCAGCGATCGCCTCCAGGACCGTCGACATGCCCACCAGGTCCGCCCCGATCACGCGGGCCATCCGGATCTCGGCCGGCGTCTCGTAGTGCGGGCCGGGGAACTGCGCGTAGACGCCCTCTTCGAGGCTGGGGTCGATCTCCTTGCACAGGGCGCGCAGGCGGGGGGAGTAGAGGTCGGTGAGGTCGACGAAGTTGGCGCCGATGATCGGGGAGGTCGCCGTCAGGTTGATGTGGTCGCTGATGAGGACCGGCTGGCCGGGACGCATGCCCTCGCGCAGGCCGCCGCAGCCGTTGGTGAGGATGATCGTCTTGCAGCCGGCGGCCACGGCGGTACGGACGCCGTGGGCGACGGCGGCGACGCCCCGGCCCTCGTAGTAGTGCGTGCGGCCCAGGAAGACCAGCGCGCGCTTGTCACCGGAGGAGTACGAGCGGATCTTGCCGCCGTGTCCCGCTACGGCCGGCGGCGGGAAGCCGGGCAGCTCGGTGACCTGGAACTCGGCGTCGGGAGCGCCCAGGGCGTCGACGGCCGGGCCCCAGCCGGAGCCCATCACGAGGGCGACGTCGTGGGTGTCGGCGCCCGTGAGCTCGCGCAGGCGGGCGGCGGCCGCGTCGGCGGCGGCGTGGGGGTCGCCCTGGATGTCGTCCGGAAGAAGAGATGCGTTCACGCGGATGAGAGTAGCTGGTCTGGGCCTACGCGCGTAGATGACGGAGCTCATGGGATTGCGATCGTTGTCTTGTCGTTTCCGACGAGGGGTGTGACGCAGGTGACCTTTGTGGCTGCTGTGAGGGGTCTGTGCGGCTTTCGGGGTGCGGTCACTCGTCCGCGACGAGGACGTCCTTGTCGTTGAAGACCTCGACGATGAAGATCAGCAGCCGGCCACGGCTGACCGTGTACTCCACGAGGACGTTCTGCGTGAGGCGGATGGTGCGGTCGTCCCCGGTGGAGCTTATGGGGCGGGACACGGAGAGGAAGGGGTCCCGGGCGAGGAGGGCGATGCCCTTGTCGAACGCCATGCGCTGACGGTCGTCCAGCCGGTCGCGGGCGGCCGCGGCCTGCACGGTGTAGTACACGTCGTACGTGGTGGGGGACATCCGCTCTCCCGGTGATGCGTCGGTCCCACCAGTGTAGGGACGCGGTCTGTCAGCAGGGTCGCTTGCGCAGTTCCATCACGTAATCGTGTGGTGCGCCCGCGGATTCCGCGGCGTCGGCGATCTCGCCCAGGTAGCGGGCGGAGGGCAGGCCGCCCTCGTAGCCGTCCAGGACGTAGAGCCAGGCGGTCTCCTCGCCCTCCAGGGTGTGCACGCGCACCTTGGCACGGCGGTAGATGCCCAGGCCGACGCCCTCCCAGCGGTCCATGGACTCCTCGTCCATCGGGGCGATGTCGTACAGGCCGACGAAGACCTGGGACATCGGGTCCTCGACGATCGTCGCCAGCGCGCCCTCCCAGCCCATGTGCTCGCCGCCGAAGGTCAGCCGCCAGCCGTTCAGCCACCCGGTGGCGCGCAGGGGCGAGTGCGGGGCGCGGCGGGACATCAGCCGCGCGTCGAGATTGCCGGCGTACCCGGCGTAGAGCGACGACATGGGGAGAGGGTACGGCAGGCGTCACGGGTGCCACTCCTGCCCCAGGCGGTGGCGGGTGGCGCCCCCGGGCAGTGGCACCTTGAAGCGTGCGGGACAATGGAGTACGTGACTCGGATCGTGATCATCGGTGGCGGACCCGGCGGCTATGAAGCGGCGCTGGTGGCCGCGCAGCTCGGCGCGGAGGTGACCGTCGTCGACTGCGACGGTCTGGGCGGAGCGTCGGTGCTGACCGACTGCGTGCCGTCGAAGACTCTTATCGCTACGGCCGAGGTCATGACGACCTTCGATTCGTCGTACGAGGAACTGGGGATCATCGTCGCCGACGACACCCCGCCGCTGGAGCAGGCCGCCCGGGTGGTGGGCGTCGACCTGGGGAAGGTCAACCGGCGTGTGAAGCGGCTGGCGCTGGCGCAGTCGCACGACATCACCGCCTCGGTGACGCGCGCGGGTGCGCGGGTCATGCGCGGGCGGGGGCGGCTGGAGGGCATGCAGGCCCTGGACGGGTCGCGGAAGGTCGTCGTCAGTGCGGCGGACGGGAGTGAGGAGACTCTTGTCGCGGACGCGGTGCTCATCGCCACCGGTGGGCATCCGCGGGAGGTGCCCGACGCCCTGCCCGACGGCGAGCGCATCCTGAACTGGACGCAGGTGTACGACCTGACCGAGCTGCCCGAGGAACTCATCGTGGTCGGGTCCGGTGTGACCGGCGCCGAGTTCGCGGGTGCCTATCAGGCGCTGGGGTCGAAGGTCACGCTGGTGTCCTCGCGGGACCGCGTGCTGCCCGGTGAGGACCCGGACGCGGCTGCTGTGCTGGAGGACGTCTTCCGGCGGCGCGGGATGAACGTGATGGCCCGGTCGCGTGCGGCTGCCGCCAAGCGGGTCGGGGACCGGGTCGAGGTCACGCTCGCGGACGGGCGGGTCATCAGCGGTTCGCACTGCCTGATGGCCGTCGGTGCCATTCCGAACAGTGCGGGGCTCGGGCTGGAGGAGGCCGGCGTGAAGCTGCGCGACTCCGGGCACATCTGGACCGACAAGGTGTCGCGGACCACGGCTCCGGGCGTGTACGCCGCCGGTGACGTGACCGGTGTCTTCGCTCTGGCGTCGGTCGCCGCCATGCAGGGGCGGATCGCGATGTACCACTTCCTGGGCGACGCGGTGGCCCCGCTGAACCTGAAGACCGTCTCGTCGAACGTCTTCACCGATCCCGAGATCGCGACGGTGGGGTACACGCAGGCCGACGTGGACGCGGGCAAGATCGACGCCCGGGTGGTGAAACTGCCGCTGCTGCGCAACCCGCGCGCCAAGATGCAGGGCATCCGGGACGGCTTCGTGAAGATGTTCTGCCGGCCGGGGACCGGGATCGTGGTCGGCGGTGTGGTCGTCTCGCCGCGGGCCTCGGAGCTCATCCATCCGATCTCGATCGCCGTCGACAACAATCTGACGGTCGAACAGATCGCGAACGCGTTCACCGTGTATCCGTCTCTTTCGGGGTCGATCGCCGAGGTGGCACGGCAGTTGCACACGCGGAAGGCGACCGGGGAGGCCTGACGGCCGGAACCGACTCCCCGCTGGTCACGGGGAGTTGTCGGGCATGCGTACGGCATAGTCGCGCGGGGTAGGTCCTATACCACTCCTGACCCTGCTGTGCGAACAACTTCTGCTATTCGGCGCAAACTGCTGAAAGCAGACGGTCGTTGGGGTTACTGTCAGTTTCGTGTTCGCTGCAGAACGTCGCCAATTGATCCTCGAAATGGTGCGAGCGAACGGGGCCGTATCGCTCCGTGAGCTCGCCCGCGTCGTCCAGACCTCCGAAGTGACCGTACGGCGGGACGTGCGCGCACTGGAG
Organism: Streptomyces sp. NPDC090499; assembly: GCF_044769305.1. NCBI lineage: Bacteria > Bacillati > Actinomycetota > Actinomycetes > Kitasatosporales > Streptomycetaceae > Streptomyces > Streptomyces sp. NPDC090499. The sequence continues at coordinate 141,603 of NZ_JBIVXP010000003.1, read as the reverse complement.
GCAGAAGGACTCCTCGACCGCCGGCACGGCGGTGCGGTACTGCCGGGCGGGTTCACGCGGGAGTCCGGCTTTCCGCAGAAATCTCATCTCGCGACCGCCGAGAAGACGGCCATCGCCGATCTCGCCGCGAGCCTCGTCGAAGAGGGCGAGGCCATCGTGGTCGGGGCGGGTACCACCACGCAGGAGCTCGCCCGCCGGCTGGCGAGAGTGCCCGGCCTGACCGTCGTCACCAACTCGCTGCTGGTGGCACAGGCGTTGGCCCATGCCAACCGGGTCGAGGTCGTGATGACCGGCGGCACTCTGCGGGGCTCCAACTACGCGCTCGTCGGCTCCGGTGCGGAGCAGTCCCTGCAGGGGCTGCGGGTGTCGAAGGCCTTCCTGTCCGGGAGCGGGCTCACCGCCGAGCGGGGGCTGTCCACGTCCAACATGCTGTCGGCCTCCGTCGACCGGGCGCTGGTGCAGGCCGCCGCGGAGGTCGTGATCCTCGCCGACCACACCAAGCTCGGCACGGACACGATGTTCCAGACCGTGCCGACCGATGTCATCACCCGGCTGGTCACCGACGAGCCGCCGCCCCACGACGACCGAGCCGTCACCGAGCTGCAGGCCCTTGCCGACCAGGGGGTGCAGATCGCCGTGGCCGGGGCGTCGGGAAACCCGGGGGGTGATCAGGCCCCGGCGCGGCAGCAGCATCAACAGCGCCGGGACGTTGCTCTGCCGGGGCCGCGGCGGAGTCAGGCGCCGGGGGCGGGGTCGGGGTTGCGGCCGGCTTCGATGCTGGGGGGAGAGCAGCCGACGGGAGGCGAGCGGGGGCGGGTTGCCGACATGCGGCGGCGGTGATGCCTAGCCGCCGTGGAGGTGGGGGTCGTGGGCGGGTGCGGGTCCGCCGTGGACGCCCGCGCAGTTCCCCGCGCCCCTGGGTTTCCCGGGTCTGAGTCCCTTCAAGGTCAGGGTCAGCAAGCGGTCCGCCAGTTGCGGGTCTCCCGGTGACTCCTCCGCTGCCAGGGCGATGGCGTGGGTGAGTTGGAGGAGATCGGTGATCTGCACGTCCGCTCTCACCGTGCCCGCCTCCTGAGCGCGGGTCAGCAGGGCCGCGCCCGCCTCCCGCATCGGGGTGCCGCAGCGGGACAGGGCCGAGGTCGGGGAGGCCGACATCAGGGCCCTCGACAGGCCCCGGTATGCCGCCGCGTGGGCGACCACCTCGCGGAGCCAGGTCAGCAGGGCCTGGCAGGGGTCGGCGGCGGCCTGCAACTCGGTGGCCCTGGCCAGGAGTTCGCGCACCGCATCCTCGAAGACCGCGCTCATCAGGGCGTGCCGGTTCGGGAAGTGCCGGTAGAGGGTGCCGATACCCACGCCGGCCCGGCGGGCCACGTCCTCCAGTGAGGCGTCCGTGCCGTGCTCGGCGAACACGGTGCGGGCCTCGGCCAGCAGCCGGTCGTGGTTGCGGCGGGCGTCCGCGCGCATGGGGCGTTCCATGGTCCGGGAAGCCGTCCAGAAAGTCGGGTGCCCGGCGAACGGGTGACGTTCGCCGGGCGGTGTGGTGCGGGGTGGCGTCAGTCCTTGATCTCGCAGATCACGGCGCCGGAGGTGAGGGAGGCGCCGACCTCGGCCGCGAGGCCCTTGACGGTGCCGGCCTTGTGGGCGTTGAGGGGCTGCTCCATCTTCATGGCCTCCAGGACGACGATCAGGTCGCCCTCCTTGACCTCCTGGCCCTCCTCCACCGCGACCTTGACGATCGTGCCCTGCATCGGCGAGGCGAGGGTGTCGCCGGAGGCGGCCGGGCCGGACTTCTTGGCGGCGCGGCGCTTCGGCTTGGCACCCGCGGCGAGGCCGGTGCGGGCCAGGGTCATGCCCAGGGACGCCGGGAGGGAGACCTCCAGACGCTTGCCGCCGACCTCGACGACGACCGTCTCACGACCGGTCTCCTCCTCGGCCTCGGCGTCGGCCGGGGCCGTGAAGGGCTTGATCTCGTTGACGAACCCGGTCTCGATCCAGCGGGTGTGGACCGTGAAGGGGTCCTCGGAGCCGGTCAGCTCGGGGGCGAACGCCGGGTCGCGGACGACGACGCGGTGGAACGGGATCGCCGTGGCCATGCCCTCGACCTGGAACTCGTCCAGGGCGCGGGCGGCCCGCTGCAGGGCCTCCGCGCGGGTGCGGCCGGTGACGACCAGCTTGGCCAGCAGCGAGTCCCAGGCGGGGCCGATGACCGAGCCGGCCTCCACGCCCGCGTCCAGGCGGACACCGGGGCCGGAGGGGGCGTCGAAGCGGGTGACCGTGCCGGGGGCGGGCAGGAAGTTGCGGCCCGGGTCCTCGCCGTTGATCCGGAACTCGAACGAATGACCGCGCAGCTCGGGGTCGTCGTAGCCGAGCGCCTCGCCGTCGGCGATCCGGAACATCTCGCGGACCAGGTCGATGCCGGCGACCTCCTCGGTCACCGGGTGCTCCACCTGGAGGCGGGTGTTGACCTCCAGGAAGGAGATCGTGCCGTCCTGGCCGACCAGGAACTCGCAGGTGCCGGCGCCGACGTAGCCCGCCTCCTTGAGGATGGCCTTGGAGGCGCGGTACAGCTCGGCGACCTGGGCCTCGGAGAGGAACGGCGCGGGGGCCTCCTCGACCAGCTTCTGGTGGCGGCGCTGCAGCGAGCAGTCACGGGTGGAGACGACCACCACGTTGCCGTGGGTGTCGGCCAGGCACTGGGTCTCCACGTGCCGGGGGCGGTCCAGGTAGCGCTCCACGAAGCACTCGCCGCGGCCGAAGGCGGCCACCGCCTCACGGACGGCGGAGTCGTACAGCTCCGGGACCTCTTCGAGGGTGCGGGCGACCTTCAGGCCGCGCCCGCCGCCGCCGAAGGCCGCCTTGATGGCGATCGGCAGGCCGTGCTCCTCGGCGAACGCCACGACCTCGTCGGCGCCGTTCACCGGGTCCGGGGTACCGGCCACCAGCGGGGCGCCTGCGCGCTGGGCGATGTGCCGGGCGGCCACCTTGTCACCGAGGTCGCGGATGGCCTGCGGCGGCGGGCCGATCCAGGTCAGGCCCGCGTCCAGGACCGCCTGCGCGAACTCCGCGTTCTCGGAGAGGAAGCCGTAGCCCGGATGGACGGCGTCCGCGCCGGCTTCGCGGGCGGCGTTGAGGACCTTGGAGATGTCCAGGTAGCTGGTGGCGGGGGTGTCACCGCCCAGGGCGAACGCCTCATCCGCGGCGCGGACGTGCAGAGCGTCCCGGTCCGGTTCCGCGTAGACGGCCACGCTCGCGATCCCGGCGTCCCGGCAGGCCCGGGCCACGCGGACAGCGATTTCGCCACGGTTGGCGATGAGCACCTTGCGCACGATTGAGGCTCCCTCCTTGAAACAAGCCGAGTTTAGGGACTGCCGACACGGCACTTCGACCCGTCCCCAATGGTGACCTTGCCCACACAGAGCGTGATGCGAAGCTCACCCAACCCGCGAAATCCCTTGTCGCACCTCGGTACGCAGGACTCCTTCGGGAAACCCTAGCCCTGTCATGTGGTCAAGGTCTCTGTGAGAGCGTGCCGCGCCCCACTCCGTTTCTTTGTTGAGTCCCTACGAATGGCCCAACGTTTCTTTGCTGCCGACCGGACCCTTGTCCCGCGGTTTACCCGTTAGTAGCGTTCGCGATGTCTTGAACGAACTTCAAGTAACACCGGCTTGGTCGCGTGGTCGGGCCGTGAACGAAAGTGGGTGGGGACCGGTGGTGCGCAGACCGGTGGCGTGGGTCGTGGCGGTCATACTCTTCGCCGAGGCATTGGGCATCGCGGCACTCAACTGGTTCATGGGAGTGGTCGTCGATCGCCAGGACATGTCCCTGGCCGGCCTCGACCCGGACCGGATGTCGATGTCCGCGAAGGCCGGTGCCGTGGTCTTCGGCCTCTACTTCGCCCTGTGCGGCCTGGTGGCCCTCCTGGTCGCCGTCCGCAACCGGCCGCCCGCCGGCCTCGGCCGGGTGCTCCTGATCAGCGTGGCGGTCGTGCACGCCCTCCTGGGCGCCGTGTCGTGGGGGCTGATCGGCTGGACGGCGTTCCTGTTCATGGTGGTCGTCCTCGCGCTCGTCGTGCTGCTGCTGATGACGTACGACCAGGTGGACGGGGCCGGTACGGCCGGGACCGGAGCCGGCGGCGGGGGCGAGGGCGGTTCCGGGCCCGCGAGCGAGCCGGAACCGGGGCCGGCGGCGGAGGCGAAGAACGACACGCCGCCCGCGGGGCCCTTCACTCCACCGGCGCCCACAACTCCGTGATGCCGACGCCGAGCTCCGCCAGGAGCCGGCGGACCAGGGGCAGGCTGATGCCGATCACGTTGCCGTGGTCGCCGTCGATGCCCTCGATGAACGGCGCGCTGCGGCCGTCCAGGGTGAACGCTCCCGCCACGTAGAGGGGTTCGCCGGTGGCGACGTAGGCGGCGATCTCCTCGTCGGTGGGCTCGCCGAACCGCACGACCGTGGACGCGGTCGCCGACACCCAGCGCTTGCTCGCCGTGTCCCAGACGCAGTGCCCGGTCTGCAGGGTGCCGACCCGGCCGCGCATCGACTTCCAGCGGGCGGCGGCCTCCTCGGCGTCGCCCGGCTTGCCGAGAGCCCGGCCGTCGAGGTCCAGCACGGAGTCGCAGCCGATGACGATCGCGCCCTGCACGTCGGGGCGGGCGGCGACCACCGACGCCTTCGCCTCCGCGAGGGCGAGGGCCAGGTCGGCCGGGGTGGGGGCGGTGACGGCGTCCTCGTCGACGCCGCTGACGATCACCTCGGGGGCGAGACCCGCCTGGCGCAGGAGGTTCAGCCGGGCGGGGGACTGGGAGGCGAGGACGAGTCTGCGCATGGGGGCAGCGTATCGGGGTGGGCCGACAGGGGGCTGCTCACCTCACGCCGAGCACGATCATCAGGACGATCATGACCAGGGCCAGGAAGACGCCGAGCCGCCGGAGGGTGTTCTGCATGTCCTGCAGGTCCTTCGGCGGCTCGTCTTCGGGGTCCGACCACAGCATGTCACCAGCGTGGGGCCTGGCCGGGGGCGGCGCCTGAGTAGGGGTACTCAAATCGGTGCCCGGGGTTCCTCTTGGGTGCGCCCGCGCGGCGGAGCCGCAAATGGATACAGCCTCGCGCCCCTGGGTCTGTTGCTGTCAGGCCGGCCAGTAAGTGCGGCTCCAGGCGGTCGGGCTCGGTGCCGGGACGCGCTGCTGGGCGACGCGGGCGGGGTCGGACCAGGCGCTTGTCGGCCGGGGGGTGCCGGGAGGGACGGCTGCCAGGGCCGCCGCGCGTGCCCTGACGACCGCCAGGGCCGCGGCCAGCTCCTCCGGGGTCGGGTTGCCCCGTATGACCTTGATCGTCACAGCGGCTCCTTAGAGGGGGATGTTGCCGTGCTTCTTCGGGGGCAGGGACTCGCGCTTGGTACGGAGCTGGCGCAGGCCCCGTACGACGTGGCGGCGGGTGTCCGAGGGCATGATGACGGCGTCGATGTAGCCGCGCTCGGCCGCCGTGTAGGGGTTGAGGAGGGCGTCCTCGTACTCCTGGATGAGCCGCGCCCGGGTGGTCTCACCCTCACCTGAGGCCTCCGCCTCCGCGATGGTGCGGCGGTGCAGGATGTTGACGGCGCCCTGGGCGCCCATGACGGCGATCTGGGCGGTGGGCCAGGCGAGGTTGAGGTCGGCGCCCAGGTGCTTGGAGCCCATGACGTCGTACGCGCCGCCGAAGGCCTTGCGGGTGATGACGGTGATCAGCGGGACCGTCGCCTCCGCGTAGGCGTAGATCAGCTTGGCGCCGCGGCGGATGATGCCGTCGTGCTCCTGGTCGACGCCGGGCAGGAAGCCGGGGACGTCGACGAAGGTGATGACCGGGACGTTGAAGGCGTCGCAGGTGCGGACGAAGCGGGAGGCCTTCTCGCTCGCCTTGATGTCGAGGCAGCCGGCGAACTGCATCGGCTGGTTGGCGACGATGCCGACCGGGTGGCCCTCCACGCGGCCGAAGCCGGTGACGATGTTCGGGGCGAACAGGGCCTGCGTCTCGAAGAACTCACCGTCGTCGAGAACGTGTTCGATCACCGTGTGGATGTCGTACGGCTGGTTCGCGCTGTCCGGGACCAGGGTGTCCAGCTCGCGGTCCTCGTCGGTGACGGCGAGGTCGGCCTCCTCGGGGAAGACCGGGGGCTCGGAGAGGTTGTTGGACGGCAGGTACGACAGCAGCTGCTTGACGTACTCGACGGCGTCCTTCTCGTCGCCGGCCATGTGGTGGGCCACGCCGGAGACGGAGTTGTGGGTCCGGGCGCCGCCCAGCTCCTCGAAGCCGACGTCCTCGCCGGTGACCGTCTTGATGACGTCAGGGCCCGTGATGAACATGTGGGACGTCTGGTCGACCATGACCGTGAAGTCGGTGATGGCCGGGGAGTACACGGCGCCGCCGGCGCAGGGGCCGACGACCAGCGAGATCTGCGGGATCACGCCGCTCGCGTGGGTGTTGCGGCGGAAGATCTCGCCGTACGCGCCGAGGGAGGCGACCCCCTCCTGGATGCGGGCGCCGCCGGAGTCGTTGATGCCGATGACCGGGCAGCCGGTCTTCAGGGCGAAGTCCATCACCTTGACGATCTTCTGGCCGTAGACCTCGCCGAGGGCGCCGCCGAAGACGGTGAAGTCCTGCGAGAAGACGGCGACGGGGCGGCCGTCGACCGTGCCGTAGCCGGTGACGACGCCGTCGCCGTAGGGGCGGTTCTTCTCCAGGCCGAAGTTGGTGGAGCGGTGCCGGGCGAACTCGTCCAGCTCGATGAAGGAGCCCTCGTCGAGGAGCAGCTCGATCCGCTCACGGGCCGTCAGCTTGCCCTTGGCGTGCTGCTTTTCTACGGCGCGCTCCGAACCGGCGTGTGTCGCTTCGTGGACACGGCGCTGGAGATCCGCGAGCTTCCCCGCGGTCGTGTGAATGTCGATCTCTTCCGGCTCGGACATCGGGATGCGGCTCCCTGCCTGCTCAAAAGGGGGGACGGTTACTCATCCGTAGCGTAGTGGGGCGCCTACCAAACGGCAGTGCGGCATACAACACACCTAGGGTGGCTTGCATGACGCCGCGAGACGCAGCAGACGCGAACAACAATCGTTGGTCCGACCTGGACCGTCCACCGCTGAACGGGGCGGGGCTGCGCAGGGCCCTGGTGCGGGACGGCGGGCACGGGGGCCTGTACTGCGACATCGAGGTCGTGGACCGCACCGGTTCCACCAATTCCGACCTCGTGGCCCGTGCCGTCGCGGGGGATGCCGACGAGGGTGCGGTGCTGGTCGCCGAGGAGCAGACGGCGGGGCGGGGGCGGCTGGACCGGCAGTGGACGGCGCCGCCGCGCTCGGGCCTGTTCTTCTCGGTGCTGCTGAAGCCGGCCGAGGTGCCGGTGGCCCGCTGGGGCTGGCTGCCGCTGCTGACCGGGGTGGCGGTGGCGACGGGGCTGGCGCGGGGCGCGGGCGTCGACATGGCGCTCAAGTGGCCGAACGACCTCCTGGTCACCGTCGGTGACGAGGAGCGCAAGGCCGGGGGCATTCTCGCGGAGCGGGCCGGCGAGGACGCGGTGGTGGTCGGCGTCGGCATCAACGTCACGCTCCGCGCGGCGGAGCTGCCGGTGCCGCAGGCCGGTTCGCTGGCCCTGGCCGGGGCGGTGAGCACGGACCGGGAGACGCTGCTGAGGGCCGTTCTGCGGTCCCTGGAGGACTGGTACGGGCGCTGGCGCGAGGCGGGCGGCGATCCGGGCGCGAGCGGGCTCCAGGAGGCCTACGCGGCGGGCTGCTCGACGCTGGGGCGGACGGTGCGGGCGGAGCTGCCCGGGGACCGGGCGCTGGTCGGGGAGGCGGTGGCGATCGACGGCGACGGGCGCCTGGTCATCGCCACGAAGGAGGGGGTCCAGGAGCCGGTGGGAGCGGGCGACATCGTGCACCTGCGCCCGGCGTGAGGCCGGGGGTCGCTTCGCTTACCGGCGCCGGCCGGGTGGCCCCGTAAGGGGCGCGGCGAACTGCGCGCTCCGCCCCCACCGGCCCGCGGTGGAGCGTCTGCCGGCAGCTGGGTGGCCCTGATAGGGGCGCGGGGAACTGCGCGCTCCGCCCCCACGGGCCTGCGGTGGAGCGTCTGCCGGCAGCTGGGTGGCCCCGATAGGGGCGCGGGGAACTGCGCGCCCCGCCCCCACGGGCCTGCGGTGGAGCGTCTGCCGGCAT
>NZ_JBIVXP010000003.1:126956-133323 GCF_044769305.1 Streptomyces sp. NPDC090499 | reverse complement strand
CAGCTGGGTGGCCCCGATAGGGGCGCGGGGAACTGCGCGACTCGCCCCCACGGGCCTGCGGTGGAGCGTCTGCCGGCAGCTGGGTGGCCCCGATAGGGGCGCGGGGAACTGCGCGACTCGCCCCCACCGGCCCGCGGTGGAGCGTCTGCCGGCAGCTGGGTGGCCCGTAAGGGGCGCTGGGGGCGCCCCGGCCGAAGGCTGGGCCAACCCCCACTCGCCGGCACCCGAAACCCGACCCCTCACCACACCGATGTCGGCTTTCCTCACGAAGTGAGCTACCGCACAGCTGCCGTAGAGTTGAGCCTGGTCGGTATGCGACCGCGGTAGATCGGAAGGGCAGCAGGCGTGACCGTCGACGACACGGGCTCCGGCGAGGGCGCGGACGCCGCCGACTCCGGCGAGGACCCCCTCGCGCTGCGTCTCGAAGGCCTGATCCTCGGGGCCGAGCGCCGCTACACCCCCTTCCAGGCGGCCCGCAGCGCCGGCGTCTCCATGGAGCTGGCGTCGAGGTTCTGGCGGGCGATGGGCTTCGCTGACATCGGGCAGGCCAAGGCGCTGACGGAGGCGGACGTGCTGGCCCTGCGCCGGCTCGCCGGTCTCGTCGAGGCGGGGCTGCTCAGCGAGGCCATGGCCGTGCAGGTGGCGCGGTCCACGGGACAGACCACCGCCCGTCTGGCCGAGTGGCAGATGGATTCCTTCCTGGAGGGCCTGACCGAGCCGCCCGAGCCGGGCATGACCCGGACCGAGGTCACGTACCCGATCGTCGAACTGCTGCTGCCCGAGCTGGAGGAGTTCCTCGTCTACGTCTGGCGCCGCCAGCTCGCCGCCTCCGCGGGCCGGGTCGTGCAGGCCACCGACGACGAGGAGATGGTCGACCGGCGCCTCGCCGTCGGCTTCGCCGACCTGGTGGGGTTCACCCGGCTGACCCGGCGCATGGAGGAGGAGGAACTCGGCGAACTGGTCGAGGCCTTCGAGACCACCGCCGCCGACCTGGTGGCGGCCCGTGGCGGCCGGCTCATCAAGACCCTCGGCGACGAGGTCCTGTACGCCGCCGACGACGCCGGGGTCGCCGCCGACATCGCGCTGCGCCTGGTGGAGACCATGGCGCACGACGAGACGATGCCGGAGCTGCGGGTCGGCATGGCCTTCGGCACGGTCACCACCCGGATGGGCGATGTCTTCGGCACGACCGTGAACCTCGCCTCCCGTCTGACCTCGATAGCCCCGCGCGACGCGGTGCTCGTCGACAGCGCGTTCGCGGAGGAGCTGATCCGGGTCGGGGAGGCGCCGGCCTCGGAGGCGGCCGCCGCGGAGGAGGCGGCGACCGCCGAGAAGGAGGGCGAGGAGCCCCCCGTGTACCGCTTCGCGCTGCAGCCGATGTGGCAGCGTCCGGTGCGTGGCCTGGGCGTGGTCGAGCCCTGGCTGCTCACCCGCAGGGACGAGGCGGTCCCGCCCGCATAGGGCATAGCGCACAGGGCACGGGTCTGGGCCTCCCGAAGACCGGCAGCGCCCCTTCCCGGTACGTACCCGGCATCCGCGGATTTGGCGTCAGCCGCTCGGCGCTGCCGCCGCGTCGACGCACAGTCCGATGATCGGGACGCAGAGGCCGGACCCGGCCGGCGTGGTGGGCTGCCGTGTGGGGGTGGGGGCGGGTGTGTTCCCGGGCGGTGCCGAGGTCGGCCGCGAGGTGGCCGAGGGGGCCGGTGTGTTGGGGGACTCGGGGATGGTGGTCGGGTCCGGGGTGGCCTGTGCGGTGGCCTGCGCGGTGGGCGGGCCCGAGGGCGCGGTCTGCAGGGGTACGAGCGTGGAGGCCGTCGTCGGCGCCGGACTCGCCCCGACCGTCACCGAGGTCGGCGAGAGGTCCGGCCGGGGAATGGCGGTCGCCGTGGCGACCGTGGCGGCGGCGGGGGTCGACCGGTCCGTCCCGGTGCCCGGATCCAGCCGCGGTTCCGCCTCGGCGGCGCCGGGGCCGCCGGCACCCGGGTCGACGCTCACCCGGACCAGGCTCAGGGCCCCGGCGGCCAGCGCGATACCGCCTGCGACGAGCAGGACCCGGCGGGGGCGGGGGCGGCGGTGCCGGCCCCGGGGGTGCGGAACGAAGCGGCGTGGGCCTGCCGGGGCGGGGTCCGCGGCAGCAGCCGCAGGCTCCGCTGCCGTGAGGTCGGTGTCTCGCGTCGGCTGCGTCGACGTCTCGGTCATCACGATCCCTCCCCGTGCGCTCACGCCCCCGATGCGCCATGGCGAGCGCACGTTATGCGCTCCCCTGGGCGGTGCGGTGCGACTTGGGCGGGATGTCACTCGAACGGGTTGCCGGGGTTCGGTACGGGAACCGGGCGGCTGCTCTTTCCCGTTCGCACCTCGGCTGCGATGATCGAAGCCAGGATGTTAACCCGCGTTAACCGGAGGGCGTGTCGTGAGCGAGCAGCGGTTCGGGGAGTTCGTGCTGGTACGACGGCACGGCAAGGTGGCCGAGTTCGTGCTGGACCGGCCCCAGGCGATGAACGCGGTGTCGGCGGAGATGGCACGTTCGATCGTGGCCGCGTGCGCCGCGCTGGGCGCCGACCCGGATGCCCGGGTGGTCGTGCTCACCTCCTCGCACGAGCGGGCGTTCTGCGTCGGCGCCGACCTGAAGGAGCGCAACGCGATGAGCGACGCGGAGCTGCTCCGGTCGCGGCCGCTGTCGCGCGGGGCGTACACCGGCGTGCTGGAGCTGCCGATGCCGACGATCGCCGCCGTGCACGGCTACGCGCTCGGCGGGGGCTTCGAACTGGCCCTGTCCTGCGACGTGATCGTGGCCGACGGCACGGCCGTGGTGGGCCTGCCCGAGGTGTCGGTGGGCGTGATCCCGGGCGGCGGCGGCACCCAGCTGCTGCCGCGCCGGGTGGGGGCGGCCCGCGCGGCCGAGCTGGTCTTCTCGGCACGGCGGGTGGAGGCGGCGGAGGCGCGTGCGCTGGGGCTCGTCGACGAACTGGTGGAGGCGGGGCGGGACCGGGAGGCGGCGCTGGAGCTGGCGGCGCGGATGGCGGCGAACTCGCCGGTGGGGCTGCGGGCGGCGAAGCGGGCGCTGCGGCTGGGGCACGGGCTGGACCTGCGGACGGGCCTTGAGGTCGAGGACGCGGCATGGCGGACGGTGGCGTTCTCGGGGGACCGGGCGGAGGGGGTTGCGGCGTTCAACGAGAAGCGGCGCCCGGAGTGGCCGGGGGAGTGACGTACGGGTGGGCGACTGCCTGCAGCCGAGGAGCCCCGTAAGGGGCGCGGGGAACTGCGCGAGCAACCCCCGCCGGGCCGCGGTCCGCGACGAGACGGGTCGTCGCAACACCTGTTCGCCGCACCAACGTCCCGAATCATCCAATTCGTCCCTAACCTGGAGTAATGGGTGAGGACAACCGGCTCGCCGCCGTCGTGGCGCTGGCCCAGGGCATGGCTGCGGCTCGCACCCCACATGAGTGCTGGCACGCCGCCGCGGCCGGGGCCTGCCGTGCGCTGGACGGCAGCTTCGCCGCGCTCTCCGTCTGGGAGCGCGAACTCGGCCGGCTCCGGGTCCTCGTGAACGTCGGGGAGCGTGCCCCCGACGAGGAGGAGTTCCCGGAGGCCGAGGCCTATCCGGTGCACCAGTTCCCGGAGATCACCGAGTTCCTCCACGAACGCTGGGCGGGCGGCGGCGGCCCCAACGCCTGGGTCGAGACGGCCGAGGGTCCCGCCGCCGGCCGCCCCGGCTACTCCCACCAGCGCGTCGCCGCCCTGCGCCGGCGCGGCCGCGGCTGCTGCCTGGTCGCCCCGATCGTGCTGCACGGCAGGGCCTGGGGCGAGCTGTACGTGGCCCGCGCCGTCCGCGCCCCCGTCTTCGGCCGCGCCGACGCCGACTTCGCCACCGTCCTCGCCTCCGTCGTCGCCGCCGGGATCGCGCAGACCGAGCGTCTCGAGGAGGCCCGCCGGCTCGCGTACACCGACGCCCTCACCGGACTCGCCAACCGCCGTGCCGTCGACGTGCGCCTCGACGAGGCGGTCGAGCAGCACCGGGCGGAGGGGGAGGTGGTCAGTCTCGTCGTCTGCGACCTCAACGGGCTGAAGAAGGTCAACGACACCTGCGGGCACGCCGTCGGCGACCGTCTCCTGGAACGCTTCGGCTCGGTGCTGTCGCTGTGCGGGGCGATGCTGCCGGGTGCGCTGGCCGCGCGGCTCGGCGGGGACGAGTTCTGCCTCCTCGCGGTCGGGCCGCCGGCCGACGACGTGGTCGAGGCGGCCGGTGAACTCTGCCGTCGGGCGGGGGAGTTGGAGCTGGGGGAGGGGGTCGCGTGCGGGGTCGCCTCGACCGCGGACCCGATCGGTCCGGTGCGCTCGGGGCGTCGGCTGTTCCGGCTCGCCGACGCGGCCCAGTACCGGGCCAAGGCGCTGCGCGCCCGGCGGCCGGTGGTGGCCGGGCGGGAGGGTCCTGACGATCCCGTGGTGCGGCTGGCCGACGCGCCGCCGCCGGAACGGGCGGAGCGGCGGAGCTTCCGCGGGCGCCAGGGGCTGTGACGTACAAGTAAGGGGCGAACCCGTGACCCAGTAGTGACAGCCCCTGCATTCAATGCGTACGCTCCTGAATATGGATATGCACACTGTGGTGGTGGGGACGTCCGGTGTCACCGCGTCCGACGTTCTCGCCGTGGCGCGCGGCGGCGCCCGGATCGAACTGTCCGCGGAGGCGGTCGCGGCCCTCGCGGCGGCCCGCGGGATCGTGGACGCGCTGGCGGCCAAGCCGGACCCGGTCTACGGCGTCAGCACCGGCTTCGGCGCCCTGGCGACCCGGCACATCAGCCCGGAGCTGCGGGCCCAGCTGCAGCGCAACATCGTCCGTTCGCACGCGGCCGGCATGGGGCCGCGGGTGGAGCGCGAGGTCGTACGGGCCCTGATGTTCCTGCGGCTGAAGACCGTCTGCTCCGGACACACCGGTGTGCGTCCCGAGGTCGCCCAGTCCATGGCCGACGTGCTGAACGCCGGCATCACCCCGGTCGTGCACGAGTACGGCTCCCTCGGCTGCTCCGGGGACCTGGCCCCGCTCTCCCACTGCGCCCTCACGCTGATGGGCGAGGGGGACGCGGAGGGCCCGGACGGTGTCGTCCGCCCCGCGGGCGAACTGCTCGCCGAGCACGGGATCGCTCCCGTCGAACTGCGCGAGAAGGAAGGGCTGGCCCTCCTCAACGGCACCGACGGCATGCTCGGCATGCTGGTCATGGCCCTCGCCGACCTGGACATGCTCTACAAGTCGGCCGACGTCGCGGCCGCGTTGAGCCTGGAGGCGCTGCTCGGCACGGACAAGGTGCTCGCGCCCGAGCTGCACGCCATCCGGCCGCACCCGGGGCAGGGCGACAGCGCCGCCAACATGCTCGCCGTGCTGCAGGGTTCCCAGCTCACCGGGCACCACCAGGACGACGCGCCGCGCGTCCAGGACGCGTACTCGGTGCGGTGTGCTCCGCAGGTCGCCGGGGCCGGGCGGGACACGCTCGCGCATGCCCGGCTGGTCGCGGAGCGGGAGCTGGCGTCGGCCGTCGACAACCCGGTGGTGCTGCCCGACGGCCGTGTCGAGTCCAACGGCAACTTCCATGGCGCGCCGGTCGCCTACGTCCTCGACTTCCTCGCCATCGCGGTGGCCGACCTCGGGTCCATCGCCGAGCGGCGGACCGACCGGCTGCTGGACAAGAACCGCAGCCACGGGCTGCCGCCGTTCCTGGCGGACGACGCGGGCGTCGACTCGGGGCTGATGATCGCCCAGTACACGCAGGCGGCGCTGGTGAGCGAGCTGAAGCGGCTGGCCGTTCCGGCGTCGGCCGACTCGATCCCGTCCTCGGCGATGCAGGAGGACCACGTGTCGATGGGGTGGTCGGCCGCGCGCAAGCTGCGGACGGCCGTGGGCAATCTGACGCGGATCATCGCCGTCGAGCTGTACGCGGCCACCCGGGCGGTCGAGCTGCGGGAGGGCCTGGCGCCGGCGCCGGCGTCCCGGGCCGTGATCGACGCGGTGCGCTCCGCGGGGGTGCAGGGGCCTGGGCCCGACCGGTTCCTGGCGCCGGATCTGGCGGCGGCGGAGGAGTTCGTGCGGAGCGGGGGAGTTGTCGACGCGGCGGAGAAGGTGACCGGGACGCTGCGGTAGTCACTCGACCTCGGGCACGTGGGGGCTGGTCGCGCAGTTCCCCGCGACTCTGGGGTGCTCCCTGCGCCCTTTTGAGGTGACCGGGGTGCTGCGGTAGTCCGTCGGCTGCGGGCGGGTGGGGGCTGGTCGCGCAGTTCGCCGCGACTCTGGGGTGCTCCCTGCGCCCTTTTGAGGTGACCGGGGTGCTGCGGTAGTCCGTCGGCTGCGGGCGGGTGGGGGCTGGTCGCGCAGTTC
>NZ_JBIVXP010000003.1:0-126857 GCF_044769305.1 Streptomyces sp. NPDC090499 | reverse complement strand
CCCCGCGCCCCTGGGGCGCTCCCCGCGCCCCTGCTCGAAGAGGCGCGGGGAGTTCGCGTGCTACTTCAGCTTTGTCGACTGGGCATTGATCACTGCTGGTGGCACCGTGTACGTCTTGCCGGTCATCATGGCGCCGATGTTCATCGTGAAGTACGTGGCGACCGTGTTGCCGTAGCGGACGACCTCGGCGTGCAGGGGGCCCTTGTCGCCGTCCACGTCGGTGGTGGCGGTGAAGGCGATCGACTCGTCGCCCGATCCGGACGCCTTGGTGGGCGTCACCTCGGTGACCTTCTGCGCGTCGGCGGAGGTGCCGCCCGTGAAGCCTGCCGCGCACTCCTTGAGGGCGGCCGAGACGGCCCGCAGGGCCTGCTGGGCGCCGTCGCCGTCGTACGACGACAGGTCGAGGGAGGTGACGTCGAGGTCCAGGGAGTCCTTGAGCGCGCTCTCGAACTTGCCGTCGGCCATGTCGTCGAGGGAGGTCGCGTCGTCGGTGGGGTCCTTCTTCTCCTCCCGCACCGTGCGGCCGATCTCGGACGCCGGGTCGGCCGGGGCGAGGCCGGTGAGGACGTAGGCCAGCGGGCGGCACTTCTCGTCGCTGGACCTGATGGTCTTCCGGGTCGGCGCCGCCTCCCCGACCGCGTTGACCTTGTAGCCGTCCACCTCGCCCTGCGCGAGGATCCGCTGCTTCAACTCTCCGGTGTTCAGCGCCTTGACGGCGGACGCTTCCCGCGCGGTGCCCGAGGTGTCCGTGGAACTCCCGTCGGAGCAGCCTGTGATGAGGGCGAGGGACAGCACGCCGCCGACGGCGAGGGCGCAGGTCCGCACGCCCGGTGATCTCTTCATGAGAGGACTGTGAGTCCCCGGTCAAGGAGTGGTCAAGTCGTTTAGAACTCCAGGCGCTCCCGGCGGACCGAGTAGACGACGAAGCCCGCGCCGACGGCGAGGAAGAGGGTGCCGCCGATGACGTACGGCGTGGTGTCCGGGCTGCCGGTGTCGGCGAGGTGGGTGGCGTCCCCGGTCGCCTCGGACGTGGCCTCGGACAGCGCCCTCGCCTGCTGGGTGACCCGGGTCGCCGTACTCTCCGACGTGCCGGTTCTCGCCGGGGCGTCCTGCGACGCGTGGGCGGACGGGACGAACCACAGCGCGCACAGGAGCGTGCCTGCGGCGGTGGCGGTCAGCAACGGGCGGCGAGCGGATGACACGGAATATCGATCCCCTTGTGACGCTGGCGAATTGGCCGTGTGGGCCGATGTTAGTGAAAATCGCGGGTCACGGGAAAGTCACGGGAGGTTTCGGTCGTACGCTCCCGTCATGAGCACTCCAGAGACATCACGTTTTGTGCGACTTCGGGTGGAGCTGGTCCTCGAGGTGGAGGACGCCGGCGAGGTCACCAAGGCCGCGCTGCGGCGGATCGCCGGGGATCCCGACCTGCCCGGCGACGAGCGGGCGCAGGCCGAGGCCGCTGTGACGGAAGACACCGCCGAGGCGCTTGCCTATCTCGTTGATCCGTTCGACCTGGTCAGCGAGGTGCCCGGGGTCGAGCTCCAGCAGGCCTCCTGGTCCAGCGAGCGGATTTCCTACGACCCCGATTCGCCGGACTGGGATCTCGACGAGGATGATGGCGACGGCGACGACGAAGAGGGCGGCATCGGCTGAGCGATCCGGGGAACCGGTGACCCCGGGCGGCAACCGCCGCCCGGGGTTTCGTCGTCTCAGAGGGCGCGCGGACCGGTCCCTTCCGCACCGGCCGCCCCTGTGGACGTGGTGTGCCCCACAGATCCGGGGAATGTGGAACGGGGCGACGCGGCCTTAGCGTTGAAGGTTCCTGACGGGGGCTCTCGGTGTGTTCGCGGACTCGGCAACGATGGAGAAGCGTGTGATGACGGACAGTAAGCGGCGCAGGGGCCTGGTGGCCGCGTCCGCACTGCTCGGTGGTGTTCTGGTGCTCACGGCGTGTTCCGGCAGCGACGACAAGGCGTCCGGCGGCGGCCAGAGCTCGCAGGCCCAGGCGGACGAGGCCGCGGCCAAGAAGTCGTCGAAGGCCGACATCACCATCACACCCAAGGACGGCTCGGCCAACGCGTCGATCAACAACTCCGCGGCCGTCACCGTCAGCAAGGGTACGCTCACCGGCGTCACCATGACCACCGCCGACGGCACCGCCGTCGCCGGCGCGCTCTCCGCCGACAAGACCAGCTGGAAGCCGTCCGCCCAGCTGGAGCGGTCCACCACCTACAAGGTCGCCGCCGAGGCCAAGGACTCCGCCGGGCTGGTCGCGCACGAGAACGCCTCCTTCACCACGGTCTCCCCGGCCAACAGCTTCATAGGCACCTTCACCCCCGAGGACGGCTCGACCGTCGGCGTCGGCATGCCCGTGTCGATCAACTTCGACAAGCAGATCACGGACAAGGCCGCCGTCCAGAAGGGCGTCACGGTCACCTCCAGCAGCGGCCAGGAGGTCGCCTGCCACTGGTTCTCCACCCAGCGCATGGACTGCCGCCCCGAGGACTACTGGAAGGAGAACTCCACCGTCACGCTGAAGCTGGCGCTCGACGGTGTCGAGGGCGCCTCCGGTGTCTACGGCGTGCAGCAGAAGACGGTCACCTTCCACATCGGCCGCAACCAGGTCTCCTACGTCGACGCCCAGACCAAGGAGATGAAGGTCACCCAGGACGGCAAGACCGTCAAGACCATCCCGATCTCGGCGGGTTCGCCCGAGAACAAGACGTACAACGGCATCATGGTGATGTCCGAGAAGTTCAAGGAGACGCGCATGAACGGCGCGACCGTGGGCTTCACCGACAGTGACGGCAAGGGCGAGTACGACATCAAGGACGTGCCGCACGCCATCCGCCTCACCAGCTCCGGCACCTTCCTGCACGGCAACTACTGGGGCGCCAAGTCCGTCTTCGGCGCCGTGAACACCAGCCACGGCTGCGTGGGCCTGTCCGACACCAAGGGCGCCAACGACACCAGCACGCCCGCCTACTGGATGTACAGCCACTCGATCGTCGGCGACGTGGTGGTCATCTCCCACACCGGCGACAAGACCGTGGCCCCCGACAACGGCCTCAACGGCTGGAACATGAACTGGGCCGACTGGAAGGCCGGTTCGGCCGTCTGAGCCGTCCCGGTACCGCAGCGAAGGCGGCCGTTCCCCCGGGGGACGGCCGCCTTCGGCACGTCCTGCGCTGACAGCCCGGTGCGGGGTCGTTCCTGGCCTCCGTACAGCCTTCTCATGCATCTCTTATTTGGGCCTTATCGAGCCATCACGGTGCGTCCCTACCTTGCGGTCATGTTCTTCACCTACCTGAGGCGCGAACTGCGCCGCCGCAGAAAGGCGGCTCTCGTCGTCGCCTCCGGCCTCGCGCTGGGCATCGCACTGGTCATCGTGGTCAACTCCGTGTCCAACGGCATGGGGAAGGCACAGGACAAGGTCCTCCAGTCGCTGTACGGCCTGGGTACGGACATGACGGTCACCAAGGCCGCATCGGCGTCCACGAGCGCCTCCCAGCGGCCCCGCTTCAACTTCGACGCGCAGAACAACGGCTCGTCGAGCACACAGAGCAGCGACCGTGTCATGGTGCAGGGCTTCACCACCCTCGCCTCCACCACCGTCACCAAGGTCGGCGACCAGAAGGGCGTCGCGACCGCGGTCGGCGGGCTGAACCTCAACGTGGTCAAGATCAGCGGCCAGTTCACCCGGGGTCAGTTCCAGCAGAACCAGGGCTCCGGCGGCACCGGCGGCAACCGCGGTGGCGGCACCGGAGCACCGCAGGGCGAAGTCCAGGGCGGCGGCGCCAACTTCGACGTCAACTCGTACACGGTCTACGGCACCGACGTCACCCAGACCGCGGTCGGCCCGCTGACCTCGTCGAAGATCACCAGCGGCCGTACCTTCAAGACCACCGAGACGGACGCCAAGGTGCTGGTCGCCGACTCGGCGTACGCCAAGGAGAAGAAGTACAAGGTCGGTTCGACCGTCACCATCAACAAGGTCAAGTTCACGATCGTCGGCATCGCGACGGCCGACAGCGGTGACGCGGCGGCCAACCTGTACATGCCGCTGAAGCAGGCACAGACGCTCGCCGACGAGAAGAACAAGGTCACCACGATCTACGTCAAGGCGACCGACTCCAAGCAGATCTCCTCGGTCAAGAAGACCATCCAGAGCAACGTCTCCGGTACGACGGTCACCACCTCCGCCGACCTCGCGGACACCGTCTCCGGCTCGCTGTCCACGGCGTCCTCGCTCGCCACCAACGTCGGCAAGTGGCTGTCCATCGCGGTGCTCGTGGCCGCGTTCCTGGTCGCCGGCCTGCTCACCTCCTCGGCGGTCTCCCGCCGCGTCCGTGAGTTCGGCACGCTGAAGGCGCTGGGCTGGAAGTCCGGCCGGGTCACCCGGCAGGTCATCGGCGAGGCCATGGTCAACGGCCTGGTCGGCGGTGCGCTCGGGATCGGGCTCGGTCTGGTCGGCGCGTACGTGGTCACCGCGATCAGCCCCACGCTGGACGCCTCCGTCGGCAGCGGCGGCGGTGGCGGCACCGGTGGTGGCGGCTTCGGCGGCGGCGGTGGGGGCGGCGGCTTCGCCGGCGGTCCCGGCCGACAGGCCGCGAAGACCCTGGAGGTCGCCCTCACGGCCCCGGTCAGCGTGACGACGATCGCGCTGGCGGTGGGCCTCGCGGTGGCCGGCGGCCTGATCGCGGGCGCGTTCGGCGGCTGGCGCGCGTCGCGGCTCCGTCCTGCGGATGCGCTGCGGCGCGTGGAGTAGTCGACGTCGGCCGGGGCGGGGGGTGGGGACGACAGCAGCGCCCCGTAAGGGGCGCGGGGCACTGCGCGACCAGCCCCCACCGGCCCGCGGCCGAAATCCGAGCCGCCCCACCCCAAAGAACAACGGGAGCCACCATGTACGAACTCAGAAGCGTCACCAAGCTCTACACACGCGGCAAGGACACCGTCCGCGCCCTCGACGGCATCGACCTCACCATCGCCGACGGCGACCGCCTGGTCATCCAGGGCCCCACCGGCGGCGGCAAGTCCACCCTCCTGCAGATGCTGGGCGGCCTGGACCGGCCGACCTCCGGCGAGGTCGTACTCGACGGCACCGACCTGGCAAAGCTCTCCGAGACCAAGCTGACCCGGGTCCGCAGCGAGAACATCGGCTTCGTGTTCCAGTCGTTCAACCTGATCCCGACGCTCACCGCCCAGGAGAACGTCGAGACCGCCCTCGTCCCGCTCGGCACCAAGACCAGGGAGCGCCGTGAGCGCGCCGCCGAGGCGCTGACGTCGGTCGGTCTCGGCGAGCGCCTCGGCCACCTGCCCGGCGAGATGTCCGGCGGCCAGCAGCAGCGCGTCGCCATCGCGCGGGCCCTGGTCAAGCAGCCCAAGGTGCTGCTCGCCGACGAGCCCACCGGCAACCTCGACGAGGGCATGCGCGACGAGATCATGGACGTGCTGGAGCGCATGTGGAAGGAGCACGGGCTGACCTTCATCATGGTCACCCACGACTCCGCGATCGCGAAGAAGGCGCCGCGCCTCGCGACCATCCGCAAGGGCAAGATCACCGTCAAGGAGAACGCGGGCGCGTAACACCGGCGCGCCGCGCAGGACCGCGCGGTTGTGTAACGGTGTTCGCCCCGGCGCGTAACAGTTGTCCCGCACTCTTCTTACCGGTCTCTCATCTATTGAGCCCGCTGATCACCCCCCGGCATACTCCGTATTCCGGGGGGTTGACGTATGTGCGTACGGGACTGCCCCCGGCCGGGTGAACGGGGAGTTCGCCCGGCACACCGTCTCCTGGGGGAGTCTTGCGCAGACAAGTGAAAAAAGCTGCCGTGGCCACCGTGGCCACGGCAGCGGCCGTCGCGCTCGCCGCGGGCATGACCAGCCCGGCGTCGGCGAAGCCGGAATCGCGCGCCGCCTCGGCCGCGGCCGCCTCTTCGCTCACCGCCAAGCACCACGTCACCCTGATCACCGGCGACCGGGTCGCCCTCGACGCCAAGGGCCGGGTCGTCGGCCTGGAGCGGGCGAAGGGGCGCGGGCACATACCCTTCCGGATCAGCAAGGCCGCCGGGCACACCCTCGTCGTCCCCGGTGACGCCGTCCAGCTGATCGCCTCCGGCAAGCTGGACCGACGGCTCTTCGACGTCACCGAGCTGAACAGGGCCGCGACCCGCAAGGCGCAGCAGAACGGCCTGAAGGTCATCGTCGGCTACCAGGGCGCCGCCACCGCCACCAAGGCCGACGTCCGGGACGCCGGCACCCTGCGGCACAGCCTGAAGACGCTGAACGCGGACGCCGTGCAGACCCCGGCCAAGGAGACGCCCGAGCTGTGGGACGCGGTCACCAACGGTGACAAGGCCGCCGCCGGCATCGCGCACGTCTGGCTCGACGGCGTCCGCAAGGCCAGCCTCGACAAGTCCGTGCCGCAGATCGGCGCGCCCGTGGCATGGAAGGCCGGCTACAACGGCAAGGGCGTCAAGATCGCCGTCCTGGACACCGGCGTGGACGCGACCCACCCGGACCTCAAGGACCAGGTGATCGAGTCCAGGAACTTCAGCACGGCCGCCGACGCCTCCGACCACTTCGGACACGGCACGCACGTCGCGTCCATCGCGGCCGGCACCGGCGCCAAGTCGCACGGCAAGTACACGGGTGTCGCGCCCGGCGCGAAGATCCTCAACGGCAAGGTCCTGGACGACACCGGCTCCGGTGACGACTCCGGCATCCTCGCCGGCATGGAGTGGGCGGCGGCCGAGGGCGCGGACATCGTCAACCTCAGCCTCGGCGGCTTCGACACCCCCGAGATCGACCCGCTCGAAGCCGAGGTGAACAAGCTCTCCGAGCAGAAGGGCATCCTGTTCGCGATCGCCGCGGGCAACGAGGGCCCCGAGTCGATCGGTTCGCCGGGCAGCGCCGCCGACGCGCTCACCGTCGGCGCCGTCGACGGCAAGGACAAGCTCGCCGACTTCTCCTCCACCGGACCCGCCGCCGACGGCTCCATCAAGCCGGACGTCACCGCGCCCGGCGTCGACATCACCGCGGCCGCGGCCAAGGGCAGCGTCATCGACCAGGAGGTCGGCGAGAACCCGCCCGGCTACCTGACCATCTCCGGTACGTCGATGGCGACCCCGCACGTCGCGGGCGCCGCCGCCATCCTCAAGCAGGAGCACCCCGACTGGGGCTTCCAGGAGCTGAAGGCGGCCCTGACCGGCTCCGCGAAGGGCGGCAACTACACGCCGTTCCAGCAGGGTTCGGGCCGGATCGCCGTCGACAAGGCCATCAAGCAGACCGTGCTCGCCGACCCGGTGTCGGTGAACTTCGGTGTGCAGCAGTGGCCGCACACCGACGACACCCCGGTCACCAGGCAGCTGACGTACCGCAACACCGGCACCTCCGACGTGACGCTCACCCTGAAGTCGTCCGCCACCGACCCCAAGGGCGCGGCGGCCCCGGCCGGCTTCTTCAAGCTCGGCGCGACCCAGGTGACCGTCCCGGCGGGCGGCACGGCCTCCGTCGGCCTCACCGTCGACACCAAGCTGGGCGGCACCCTCGACGGCGCCTACTCGGCGTACGTGACGGCGACCGGCGGCGGCCAGAGCATCCGCACGGCGGCCGCGGTCCAGCGCGAGGTGCAGTCGTACAGCGTCACCGTCAAGCACATCGGACGCGACGGCAACCCGACCGGCGTCTACAGCACCGACCTCACGAGCTACGCGGGCCTCGGCAACGGCCGCGACTACGTCGTGCCGGTCTCCGGCACCGGGACCGTCACGTTCCGGGTGCCGAAGGGCACGTACCTGCTGGACGCCCTGATCGCCAAGGACTTCACCACCTTCGACGGCGGTGTCGACTGGCTGGTCAACCCGAAGGTGAGCGTCACCAAGGACCTCACGCTCACCATCGACGCCCGCACCGCCAAGGCCGCCGACATCACCGTGCCGGACGCCGGGGCCAAGCCGCACACGGCGACGATCGACTACATGTACGACCCGGCGGGCGTCGGATTCGGGGTCGGCTTCGACAGCTTCGACAAGATCCGGGTCGCGCCGCTGGGCGGCGAGGTCGCGAACGGTCTCACCCAGACCTGGAGCGGCCAGTTCACCAAGGGCGGCAACGAGGAGTACGACGTCGCCACCAGCTCCCAGGTCAAGAAGCTGCAGGGCGGTAAGGTCCGGCACTTCAGGACGAGCGAGCTGGCCACGGTCCGGAACACCGTCGGCGCCTCCGCCCCGGACAAGACCGGCTCGGTCAGCCCGTGGGGTGTCGTCGGCGAGGACTTCGTCGTGGGTGACGCGGTGGAGCAGAAGCTGCCCGGCACCCGGACCTTCCACGTCTCCACCGTGGACCGCGCCCAGTGGGGCTTCGACGCCACCCAGTACTCCGGCCACGACGCCTACGGCCTGCCGGTCGCCGACGCCTTCTACACCCTGGGCGACCCGAAGACGTACAAGGCCGGCAGGACCTACCGGAACACCTTCAACACGGCCGTCTTCGGACCGGAGCTGAGCAGCGGGTTCGGCCTGTACCGGGACGGCAACCAGATCTACGGCATCGTCCCGCTCTTCTCCGACGGTGGCCGGCACGCCGGGTCCTCCGACTTCCTGTCGGTGAAGACCACCCTCTACCGCAACGGCACCAAGGTCGGCTCCAACAAGGACCCGCTCTTCGGCGACGGCGTCTTCACGGTGCCGTCCGGTGACGCCGCGTACCGGCTGACCACCTCGGTCGTCCGCTCGGCCAAGGTCGCCGCCGCCTCCACCCGGATCGACGCGAGCTGGACCTTCCGCTCGAAGAAGCCGGGCAGCGGCACCGTGCTGGCCCAGCTGCCGGCCTCCACCGTCCACTTCGGTGCCGGGACCGGCCTGGACAGCCGCGTCGCGGCGGGCAGGAAAGCCACCTTCCCGGTCACCGTCGAGGGCGCGGCCGCCGGCCGCAACCTGAAGTCCCTCACGGTGTACGTGTCCTACGACCACGGCCGGAACTGGCGCAAGGCGACGGTCAGCCACGGCAAGGTCACCGTCAAGAACCCGGCCAGGGGCAAGGCCGTCTCGCTCCGCGCCACGATCGCCGACAAGAAGGGCAACACGTCGTCGGTCTCGATCTACGACGCGTACTACGGCAAGTGAGCCGTGGCCGCTGAGTAGCACCCCAGCGAGCGGCCCGTCGGAAGCGCGGCTTCCGGCGGGCCGTTCTCCATGCCGTGCAGGCCGCCGGTCAGGGTGCCGGGGCGACCCGGGTGGCGTCCGAGCCCCAGCTGGCCAGCAGCCGCAGCGCCTCGGCCGACGGGGAGCCCGGCTCCGCGTGGTACGTGACCAGGGACTGTTCCGGGTCGTCCGGCATCCGGAACGACTCGTAGCTGAGGGACAGCTCGCCCACCAGGGGATGGCGGAGCCGTTTCACCCCGTGGCTCTTCTCCTTGACGTCGTGCGTCGCCCACAGCCGGCGGAACTCCTCGCTCTTGACCGAGAGCTCGCCCACCAGGGCGGAGAGCCGGGGGTCGTCGGGGTAGCAGCCCGCGTCCATACGCAGCAGGCAGACGATGTCGATCGCCTTCTGCTCCCACTCGACGAAGAGATCGCGGTACTCGGGACGCAGAAACACCAGCCGCGCCCAGTTGCGCTCCGCGACCGGCAGCTCCGACCAGTCGCCGAAGACCGCCGCCGCCATCCCGTTCCACGCCAGGATGTCCGAGCGGCGCCCCCCGATGTACGCCGGTACGCCGTCCATCGCCGCCAGCAGCTGGCCCAGCGCCGGGCGCACCTGCTGCGGCCGCGCCGATGCCTTCTTCTTGTGCTGCTTGCCCTTGGCGAGGTGGGTGAGATGCGCGTGCTCGGCGTCGGTGAGCTGCAGCGCGCGGGCGATCGAGTCCAGCACCTCCGCCGACACGTTCCGCCCGTTGCCCTGTTCCAGGCGCGTGTAGTACGCCACCGACACCCCGGCCAGCTGCGCCAGCTCCTCGCGGCGCAGCCCCGGCACCCTGCGGTGCCGTCCGAAGTCCGGCAGTCCCACGTCGGAGGGGCGCAGCCGGGCCCGCCGCGTGCGCAGGAACTCGCTGAGCTCGGCACGCCGGTCAAGGGACGGGGAGGCGGCGGGGGCGGCGGGCAGGGACCGGTCTTCCATACATCCAGTATTCACGGTCGTACGTCCCCGAACCTGATCCCGCCAGTGGTAGGCACGGCAGACGTACGCAGAGGCGGGGGCTGGGTGACGGACGTAGCGTGGAGGAGCCTGGAAACGTGCCCGGGACGGAAGAAGGCGACCGGGTGCGAAGACACCTCTAGGAGAACCCCCCTCATGACCACTGTTGCTGCTTACGCCGCGCCCGCCGCCAAGGCACCGCTGGAGCGGACCACGATCGAGCGGCGCGCGGTCGGCGAACACGACGTCCTCATCGACATCCGGTTCGCCGGTATCTGCCACTCCGACATCCACCAGGCCCGCGAGGGCTGGGGTACGGCGATCTTCCCGATGGTGCCCGGTCACGAGATCGCGGGCGTCGTCTCCGAGGTCGGCCCGGGTGTCACCAAGTACGCGGTGGGGGACCGGGTGGGCGTCGGCTGCATGGTCGACTCCTGCCGCGAGTGCGACAACTGCAAGGCCGGTCTCCAGCAGTACTGCACCGGCGGCGGCCCCACCTGGACGTACAACGCCGTCGGCAAGGACGGGCAGCCCACCTACGGCGGCTACTCGCAGAAGGTCGTCGTCGACGAGAACTACGTCGTCCGCATCCCCGACGGCCTCTCCCTCGACGTGGCGGCCCCCCTGCTGTGCGCCGGCATCACCACGTACTCGCCCCTCAGGCACTGGAACGCCGGTCCCGGCAAGAAGGTCGCGGTCGTCGGTCTCGGCGGCCTGGGCCACATGGGAGTGAAGATCGCCGCCGCTCTCGGCGCGGAGGTCACCGTGCTGTCCCAGTCCCTCCGCAAGAAGGACGACGGCCTGAAGCTGGGCGCCACGCACTACCACGCGACCAGCGACCCGAAGACCTTCGAGAACCTCAAGGGCACCTTCGACATCATCCTCAACACGGTGTCGGCGCCGCTGGACTTCGACGCCTACCTGTCGCTGCTGAAGACGGACGGCGCCATGGTGAACGTCGGCATCCCCGAGGAGCCGGTGCACATCCTGCTCTCCTCCGTCTTCGGCAACCGCCGCAGCCTCAGCAGCTCCGGCATCGGCGGTATCCCGGAGACCCAGGAGATGCTCGACTTCTGCGCCGCGCACAACCTGGGCGCCGAGATCGAGCTCATCAGCGCCGACGAGATCAACGAGGCGTACGAGCGGGTCGTCAACAGCGACGTCCGCTACCGCTTCGTGATCGACACGGCGACGATCTGAGTCACCGACTCTGCTTCCGGCCGAGGAGCCAGAGCAGACAGGGGCCGCCGACCAGGGAGGTCAGCGCACCCACCGGGATCTCCAGCGGAGGGACCAGGGTGCGGGCCACCAGGTCGGCGGCCACCAGGACGACCGCACCCGTCAGCGCCGAGCAGACCAGTGGCAGCTGGGGGGTGCGGGTGAGCCGCCTCGCCAGCTGCGGCGCGGTCAGCGCGACGAACCCGACGGGTCCCGCGGCTCCGGTCGCGGCGGCGGCGAGCACGACGCCGAGGGCGGTCAGACCGAGCCGGGCCCGGTCGACGCGCAGGCCGAGGGCGGCGGCGGTGTCGGGGTCCAGCCCGAGCGGCCGCGCGGCCCGGCTCGCCCACACCAGTCCCGGCAGCGCGAGCACGACGACCACGGCGAGCGGTCCGGCCTGCTCCCAGCCCCGCCCGTTCAGACTGCCGGTCAGCCACAGCTTGACCTGCTCGGCCGCGTCCAGCTCGCTGTCGGTGAGATACAGCTGGACGACGGCGGACAGGGCGACGCCGATGCCGACGCCGGTGAGCACGAAGCGGCTGGGCTGCATGCCGTGGCGCCAGGCGAGCACGTAGACGAGGGCGGCGGCGGTCAGCCCGCCGCCGACGGCGACCACGGGCATCGCACCGGGCGCGGCGACGGCGCCGGTGGCCAGCGCGAGCACGGTCGCGGCGGCGGCGCCGTGCCCGACGCCGATGACGTCCGGACTGGCGAGCGGATTCCGGGTCACGGTCTGCACGAGGGCTCCGGCGAGCCCGAGGGACGCGCCGACGAGAGCACCGAGCACGATCCGGGGGACCCGCAGCTCGTTGACGACGAGTTCGTAGGGGGTGTGGGCGCCGCGCAGGGTGCGCCACACGTCCGGGGGAGAGATGTAGGTCTGGCCGACGCAGGCCGAGGTGACCATGGCGGCGGCGAGCAGGGCGAACAGCGCGAGGGCGACGAGGATCGAACGTTTGTGGAGGACGAGGGAGAGACGGGGGTGCGGCCGCAGCACGAATGCACCTGCGGGCCGGTGGGGGCGGGCCGCGCAGTTCCCCGCACCCCTTGCGGGGCGCCTCACAGCCACCCAGCTGCGGGCAGGCGTGCCGCGGGGCGGCACGGGTGGGCGCTGGGGGTCCCCCCGGCCGAAGGCTGGGGGAGGCACCCTGCCAGCGCCGGTGAGCGGCACCCCCCGCCTCCAGCCCCCATCCCGGGTACGCCTCACGACACGGCACCCTTCCTCCGTACCAGCAGCACCAGCACCGGCACCCCCACCAACGCCGTCATCACCCCGGCCGGCACCTCCGCAGGAGCCCGCACCACCCGGCCCACGACATCCGCGGCCAGCAGCAGCCCCGCCCCCAGCAGCGCCGACAGCGGCAGCACGCGCCCGTACCCGCCGCCCCTGACCAGCCGCCGTGCCAGATGCGGCACCACCAGCCCGACGAACGCGATCGGCCCGGCCGCGGCCACCGCCGCGGCCGTCAACAGCGTCGCGCCCAGCGCCGCGCACCCCCGGACCAGGTGGACCCGGTGCCCCAGCGCCCGCGCCGTCTCGTCGCCGAGCGCGAGTGCGTCCAGCCCGCGGGCGCAGGACAGCACCAGCACGGCGCCCGCCGCGAGGAACGGCAGCATCCGTACGACCGTCCCCGCGTCCCGTCCGCTCAGCGCCCCCACCTGCCAGAACCGGAACTGGTCGAGGGTGGCGGAGCTGGAGGTGAGGACGACGGTCGTGGCGCCCGCGGTCATCGCGGCGAGGGCGGTGCCGGCGAGGGCGAGTTTCACCGGGGAGGCCCCGCCCCGCCCGCGTGCCGCGACCCCGTACACCAGGCATGCGGCGAGGACGGCGCCGGTGAAGGCGTACCAGACGTAGGCCCCGAAGCCGTACCCGGAGCCGCCGAGGACGATGGCGAGCACGACCCCGGCCGCCGCCCCCTGGCTCAGGCCGAGGATGCCGGGGTCGGCGAGCGGGTTGCGGGTGACGGCTTGCAGGGCGGCCCCGGCGAGGCCGAGCGCGGCGCCCGCGGTGAGGCCGACCTCGGTGCGGGGCAGGCGGAGGGAACGGACGACGAGCGCGTCGGGGGAGGACCCGCCGCGCAGCAGGGCGTCGAGGACGGTCGCCGGCGGTACCGCACGGGTGCCGACGGCGAGGCTGAGCACGGCGACGACGGCCACCGCGAGGGCGGCCGTCGGCCAGAGCAGGGCGCGGCGCACTTACCGGAGGTGCTCGGCGAGCTGTCGTACCACCAGACGCGCGGCCGTGGGACCGGCGTTGAGGTACCAGGGGTCGTCGTCGACCTGGACGGCGTGCCCGGCCGTGACCGCCTTCATCGACTTCCACAGCGGTCCGGCGAGCACGGTCGCCGCGTCCGTCCTCTGTGCGTCGCCCTGCACGGAGTAGAAGATCCAGTCGCCGTCGGCGATGTCGACCTTCTCCGCGCTGATGTCCTGCGAAATGGCGTTGAACCGCTGGGACTTCGGGCGGGACAGGCCCATGTCGACGGCGATCGAGCCGGTGAAGGAGGAGACGCCGAACATCCGGGTGCGGTCGGGCGTGAAGCGGACCATGGAGACGGTGGCCGAGCCGTCGAGGGCGGAGCCGCTGTCCTTCGCGTTGCCGACGATGTCGTCGAGGAGTTCCTGCGCCTTCTGCCCCTCGCCGACCGCGTCCCCGACGAGCAGCAGGTCCCGCTTCCAGTTGATGCCCTGGCCGGCGGTGACCACGGTGGGCGCGATCTTCGACAGCTGGGGGTAGAGGTCGCCGAGCGAGTCGTTGACCAGGATCAGGTCGGGCCTGGCGGCGGCCAGGGACTCCAGGTTGGGCGCGGTGCGGGTGCCCGCGTCGGTCATCGCGGCGAGCTTCTTCTTGTACTGCGGGAAGGCGTCGGCGAGGTAGCCGGGGACGAGTCCGGCGTTCTCGGCGCGGGTGCCGGCGGTCGGGACGATGCCGAGGGTCAGCAGGTCGTCCAGCTGCCCGGTGCTGAGCACCGCGATCCGCTTCGGCTGCGCCTTGACGGTGGTCTCTCCCTCGAAGTGGGTGACCGTGCGCGGGAAGACGCCGTCGGTGTCGGTGTCGGAGCCCATCCCGTCGGCGAGGGCGCTCGGCGCGGCGGAGGGGCCCTCGGAGGCGCCGGCGACCTTGTTCACGGTTCCGTCGCCGTGGGCGGCGGCCCCGGCGTCGTCGTCACCGCCGGACGACGAGCAGCCGGCCAGCAGGCCGCCCACCACGGACACGGCGGACACCGCCACGACGGCCCTCAACCTCAACGCACGCACGACTGACTCTCCCGATCAATGACTAAGGCGAGCCTTACCTTAGCTGGTGCCGGGAGTACGTTGGACGGGAGGAGGTCCCACGATGACCGTGAACCTGAACCACACCATTGTCGCCGCACACGACAGGCACGCCTCGGCGAGGTTCCTCGCCGACATCCTCGGTCTCGAAGTCGGCCCGGACTACGGCCCGTTCGCCCCGGTCGCGCTGCCCAACGGTGTCACCCTCGACTACCTGGACACCCCCGGGAACATCTCGCCACAGCACTATGCCTTCCTGGTCTCCGAGGACGACTTCGACGAGATCTTCACCCGCGTCCGGGAGGCCGGCCTCAGCTACTGGGCCGACCCGTCCCACAGCCGTCCCGGCGAGGTCAACACCAACGACGGCGGCCGCGGCACCTACTTCGACGACCCCGACGGCCACCGCCTGGAGATCCTCACCCGCCCCTACGGCAGCGGCGGCTGACCCCGGGCCAGGTCGGGCCAGGTCAGGCCCGGAGCCCGGTGAGGCCGTCCTGGGCGGCCATGACCAGCTCGATGCCCCGGTTGTCGGCGGCGGGCTCGCGCATCTGGTTCGTCACGTACGCGATCGCCATCCGTTCGCCGGGGTCGACCCAGACCAGCGCGCCGCCCCAGCCGCCCCAGCCGAGGGCGTTGCCGAAGAGGCCGTAGCCGAGGCCGTACCGGGCCGGCATGCCAAGGCGCCGGTCCTCGCCCTCGAACTGCACCTCCCGCGCCCGCTCGCACCCCTCGGGGGACAGCACCCGCACCCCGCCGACGGTTCCGCCGCAGGCCAGCAGGGACTGGACGAGGGCGGCCGAGCGGGCGTTGCCGTAGCCGCTCGCCGCGGGGATCTGCGCGCGGCGCCAGGCGATGCCGTTGCCGTCCCGGAGGCGGAAGGCGGTGGCGGGAGCGGTGGCGGGGTCGGCGGGGGTCGCGTCGGGGTTCGCCGCACCCGCCGTGTAGTCCTCGTCCCGCCCCGGCGGCGGCAGGGTCGGCGCCACCCGGGAGTCGTGCTCGGGTCCGAGGCCGAGGTGGAAGTCCGCGCCGAGCGGCCCGGCCACCTCCGCGGCGAAGAACTCACCCACACTCCGCCCGGTGATCCGGCGCAGCACCTCGCCCACGAGGAACCCCTGGGTGAGCGAGTGGTACCCGGCCGCGGTCCCCGGCTCCCACAGCGGTGCCTGCCGGGCGAGCCGCGCCGTGGCGGCCGGCCAGTCGTACAGCTCCTCGACCGGTCCCACCCAGTCGGGCAGCCCGGCGGTGTGCGACAGCAGATGCCTCACCAGCACGTGCCGCTTGCCGGCCGCCGCGAACTCCGGCCAGTAGCGGGCGACCGGCGCGTCCGGGTCCAGCTTCCCCCGGTCGACCAGGACGAGCGCGCACAGCGCGGTCATCGTCTTGGTCACGGAGAACACGTTGACGATCGTGTCCCGCTCCCAGGCCCGGGTCCGTCCGGCGTCGGCGAACCCGGCCCACACGTCCACCACCGGCCGCCCGTCCACGAAGACGGCCACGGCACCTCCCACGTCACCTTCGTCGACGAATCCGGCGAGTGTGGAGGGCACGGCGGAGAACAACTCGTCGTACGAGCCCTGGATATCGGCCATGCCTGCCATTGAGCCCGCACGCGCGAGTCCCGGCAACCGAATATCGGTGCCCCGGCGGTGCCGCGATCTGTCGTCTCGGACCGCGGCGACCCCTGCGGGGCGCGCTGCCGCTCAGCGCAGCAGTCCCACGAACATCGTCCGGTGCAGGGTCTCGACGTGGCGGCGGGCGATGTCGGCCGCCGCGGCCGCGTCACCCGCGCGGAGCGCCGCCACCAGGGACCGGTGCTCGTCGTTGGACTCGCGCAGCGCGGCGAGGGGGTAGGGGAGGTAGTACGCGTAGAGCCGGCGCAGCACGGTCCCGTAGGTCCCGACGCTCGCGTCGAGACCGGTGGCGCGGGCCACGGCGAGGTGGAACCGCTCGTCGCAGGAGTGGAACTCCGCCCAGCTCACCGCCCGGTCCATGGCCGCGACCAGCGCGTCGAGCTCGTCGAGGGCCGCGCCGGTCATGCCGCGGGCGGCGAGATGGGCGATCCCGCACTCCAGGACGGTCCGCTCGTCGATCAGGCGGTGCACCTCGGCGCTCTGCCCGTGGTACGCCTCGGCCGCGCCGACGACCCCCCGGGCCGGCTGCTCGGCGACCAGCGTGCCGCCGTTGCGGCCGCGCCTGCGCTCCAGGACGCCGTCCGCGCACAGGGAGCCGAGCGCGCGGCGCACGGTGATCTCCCCGACGCCGAGCGCCTCGGCTATGGCGTCGGTCGGGGGCAGCCGCTCGCCGGGGGAGAGCAGCCCGAGGTCGACCGCCATGGCGATCCGGGCGCGCACCGTATCCAGCGCGGTGAGCCGGCGGATCCCGTTCAGCTTGGGCGAGTTGAGGGCGAGGACGGGCCCCTCGGGGTGCGCCGGTGCGGATCCGTCGGGGGTGCCGGTCATGCCTTCAATGTAGCGGCCAGTAAAACTGCTCATAATGAGACCATTGTATAAGGGCTCATATTGAGTTAATTTCCTGGCCATGTCCCGACCCCTCCCCGTCGCCCTGGTCCAGGCCCCTCCCCGCCCGGCCACCGACCCGCTGTCCGGCTTCGCCGAAGACGTCGGGGGCGTACTGGCGCGCTTCCCGCAGACCCGCCTCGTCGTCTACCCCGAGCTGCACCTGTGCGGCACCGAAGGCCCGCCCGCCGAGTCGGAGGCCCGCCTGGCGGCCGCCGCGGAGCCGCTCGACGGCCCCCGGGTGCGGCAGCTCGCCGAGCTCGCGGGCGACCTGGGCGTCTGGCTGTTCCCGGGGACCGTGGCCGAGCGCGGCCCGGCCGGGGAGCTCTTCAACACCGCCCTCGCGTTCACCCCCGAGGGCCGGCTCGCCGCCCACTACCGCAAGCTCTTCCCGTGGCGGCCCTTCGAGCCGTACACCCCCGGCGACCGCTTCGTCGTCCTGGACCTCCCGGGCACCGGCCGCGTCGGCTTCGCCATCTGCTACGACGCCTGGTTCCCGGAGGTGGCCAGGCACCTGGCCTGGATGGGCGCCGAGGTCATCGTCAACCCGGTCATGACCACCTCGGCCGACCGCGCCCAGGAACTCGTCCTCGCCCGGGCCAACGCCATCGTCAACCAGGTCCACGTCGTCAGCGTCAACACCGCGGGCCCCCTCGGCACCGGGCGCAGCCTGGTCGTCGACCCGGAGGGACGCGTCCGCGTCCAGGCCGCCGACTCCGCGCCCACCGTGCTGACCGACGTCCTCGACCTGGACGACGTCACCCGCGTACGGACCTTCGGCACCGCGGGCCTGAACCGCATGTGGGACCAGTTCACCGAGGCCGACGCCCCCATCGACCTCCCGCTCTACGACGGCCGTCTGGACCCCCGCCGCTGGCGGCCGGCCGGCGACTGATCCGTTCCGTCCCCTCCTCCCGCAAGGAACGCCATGTCCGCACCCTCCGCACCCTCCTCCCCGCCTGCGCTCACCCGCAGCCTGACCCTGAGATCCGTCGTGCTCTTCGGGCTCGCCTACATGACCCCGATCATCGTGCTCGGCACCTTCGGCGTCGTCGCCGACAGCACCCACGGCGCCGTGCCGACCGCCTACCTGCTGGCCCTGGTCGCCATGCTCTTCACCGCGCACAGCTACGGGAAGATGGCCGCGACCCACCCCGTCGCCGGGTCCGCCTACACCTACGTACGGCGCTCCATAGACTCCCGGGTCGGCTTCCTCGTCGGCTGGGCCACCCTGCTGGACTACTTCTTCCTGCCCATGGTCATCTGGCTCATCGGCGGGGCCTACCTCCAGGCGGAGTACCCCTCGGTGCCGTTCTGGGTGTGGATCATCGCGTTCATCGTCGTGACCACCGCGCTCAACATCCGGGGCATCAAGACCGCGGAGCGGGTCAACGACCTGCTGATGGTCTTCCAGGTCCTGGTCGTCGCGATCTTCGCGCTGCTCTGCCTGCACCACGTCTTCCAGCACCGGGGAGCGGCCGGACTCGTCAGCGCCACCCCGTTCGCCAACCACGCGACCGGCCTCGCGGGCATCTCCGCGGGGGCCGCGATCGCCGCGTACTCCTTCCTCGGCTTCGACGCGGTCACCACGCTGACCGAGGAGACCGTCGAGCCGCAGCGCACCATCCCCCGCGCCATCCTGCTGACCGCGCTGATCGGCGGCGGCATCTTCGTCGTCGTCGCCTACACCACACAGCTGGCCCACCCCGGGTACGCGTTCACCGACTCCAGCTCCGCCGCGTTCGAGATCGCCAAGGCGGTCGGCGGCGACCTGTTCTCCTCCGTGTTCCTGGCCGGCCTGATCGTCGCCCAGTTCGCCTCCGGGATCGCGGCCCAGGCCAGCACGTCACGGCTGCTCTACGCGATGGGCCGCGACTCCGTGCTGCCGAAGAAGGTCTTCGGCAGCATCCACCCCAAGTACCACACCCCCGCCCTGAACATCCTCCTCGCCGGTGCCGTCGGCCTGATCGCGCTGCGCCTGAACGTCGCCACCTCCACCTCCTTCATCAACTTCGGCGCCTTCACCGCCTTCACCTTCGTCAACCTCTCCGTCATCGCCACCTACGTCCGGGAGCGCCGCGCGGGCCGCCGCCCCGCCGTGTGGTCGTACGTCCTGCTCCCGGCGGTCGGCGCCGTCGTCGACGTGTGGCTGCTGTGCCACCTCGACGACCGGGCCCGCACCCTCGGCCTGATCTGGCTGGCCCTCGGCGTCTGCTACCTCGCCTACCTCACCCGGGGCTTCCGCAAGTCCCCGCCGGAGATGACCTTCGACGAGGACCCGGCCCCGGACCCGGCCCCGGACCCGGCCCCCGGGACGGCGACCGGCCGGACGGCGGGCGCGGAATCGCCGGGAACCCGCACGCGTTGAGGTGGGTGGACATCGGAGGCCGCCGGTGTGCGAGCCGAGGAGCCCGGGTGACCGGGCCGACGAGAACTGGAGGGGTCACGATGACTGTGCAGACGCAGAGGGCCGTACTGGCCGGCGGATGCTTCTGGGGGATGCAGGACCTGATCCGCAAGCAGCCGGGCGTGACGGCCACCCGGGTCGGCTACACCGGGGGTGACGTGCCCAACGCCACGTACCGCAACCACGGCACGCACGCGGAGGCCATCGAGATCCTCTTCGACCCCGAGAAGACCGACTACCGGGCTCTCCTGGAGTTCTTCTTCCAGATCCACGACCCGAGCACCAGGAACCGCCAGGGCAACGACATCGGCCTCAGCTACCGCTCGGCGATCTACTACGTCGACGACGAGCAGAAGCGGATCGCCGAGGACACGATCGCGGACGTGGACGCCTCCCAGCTGTGGCCGGGCAAGGTCGTCACCGAGGTGGAACCGGTCGGCCCCTTCTGGGAGGCCGAGCCCGAGCACCAGGACTACCTGGAGCGCTACCCGGACGGCTACACCTGCCACTTCCCGCGTCCCGGCTGGAAGCTGCCGGTCCGCGCGGAGGGCTGACGACGGGGACGGGCCCGGCACCCGGTGGAAGCCATCGCACGAGGCTCCGCCGGGTGCCGGGCCGCCTCATGACGCGGATGGACGCCCCGGATGGCGGCGACGCGCTCCGTTCACGAGTCTGAATCCGACCGGATCCACAGACAGCGCGGATCGTCCCGTCGAAGGAGCAGAGGCATGTCCCCCAGCAGCTCGAAGGGCGCCTCGCGCCGCCGCAAGGAAGACGCCCCGCAGTTCACGGCCTCGGCGCAGCTCGCCGGACACCTGCAGGAGATCGTGGCCGATCTGGTCGAACTGCATCTGCAGGGCAAGCAGGCGCACTGGAACGTGGTCGGGCACAACTTCCGCGACCTGCACCTGCAGCTGGACGAGGTCGTCGACGACGCGCGGGAGGCGGCCGACACGATCGCCGAGCGGATGCGGGCCCTGGGCTCCTGCCCGGACGGGCGCTCCGACACCGTGGCGGCGACCACCACCCTCCCGAAGTTTCCGGCGGACGAGCGGAGCGTGAGTGCCGTGGTCGACCTGATCACCGCACGACTGCGCGCCGTCGTCGACACGGTGCGCCGCGTCCACGACGAGGTCGACGCCGAGGACCCGTCCACCGCCGACCTGCTGCACACGGTCATCGACTCCCTGGAGAAGCACGCGTGGATGGTCAGCGCGGAGAACCGCTCAGTCTGACCGCTGACCGCTGACCGCTGACCGCTGACCGCTGACCGCTGACCTGCGCCGGCCGGTGATCCGTCACCGGCCGCTCCGGTCCGCCTGGCGGGCGAGGGCATCCGCCAGAGCCCTGGCGGCGGGCGAGAGGTTCCGCCCGTCGGGTACGGCCAGCGAGAGGTGCCAGGTGACGGTGGGGACCAGGGGGAGAGCACGCAGCTCGGGATAGAGGGCGGCCGCCGACCGGGGCACGAGCGCGGTGCCCAGCCGGTGGCGGACGAGTCCGGCGGCGGTCGCGTAGTCCGAGACCTCGTACGGGGCGGCGGGTTCCGCGTGGGCGTCACGAAGGGCCTCGTCCACCAGACTGCGGATGCCCCAGCCCGTGACGAACTGCACGAGGGTCTCGTCCGCCAGGTCGGCGGCCCGGACCTCACCGCGGCCGGCCAGGACGTGATCGGGGTGGCAGAGGGCCACCAGCGGTTCCGCGACGAGCGGCCGCAGCGTGACCTTCGCGGGCTTGCCGGTCCTGGACACCAGGGCCAGATCGAGGGAGCCGTCGGCGACCGCCGCGAGGTGGCCGGCCGATCCCGCGTGGTTCTGCCGCATCCGCACCGACACCAGCGGGTACGCCGCGTGGAACCGGCCCAGCGCGGCGGGGACGTCGAGCGGGCCGGACGACATGAGCGCGCCCAGGTCGACCGTGCCGCTGAGCCGTCCGTGGAAGCCGGTGACCGTCTCCTTCGCCCGCTGGGCGGCGTGCAGGGTGGACCTGGCCTCGGTCAGGAACGCCCGACCGGCCGGCGTGAGCCTGATGTGCTGCCTCGACCGGTCGAAGAGGGGCGTACCGAGCTCCCGCTCCAGCTTCCCGACAGCCGCGGACACCGCCGACTGGACGACGTTCTGCCGCTGGGCTCCCCGGGAGAAGCTCATTTCCTCGGCGACCGCGACGAAGTACTCCAACTGCCGCAGCTCCACGCTCCCATTATCCCCGGCTCATCTCCCGGATCGATGGGGCTGATCGAACGATTTCGTTGGACGCGATCGCCCGGGAGCGTGACGCTGGATGGAGATGGGGGGGGCCGCCACCGGCGGACGGACAAAGCCATCCCGGTCAGAACCTCGGTCAGTACCTCGGTCAGAGCCTCGGTGAGACCCGGTGAGAATCCCCGTGAGAAAGGCCCCCGTCATGCGTGCTCTGCGTTTCGACCACTTCGGTGGACCCTCGGTCCTGGCGCTGACCGAGATGCCCGATCCGGTGGCGGGGGACGGTGAGGCCGTCGTCGCCGTCAGGGCCGCCTCGGTGAACCCTTCGGACCTCAAGAACGTCGCCGGCCGGTTCGAGGACACGACTCTGCCCCGCACCCCCGGGCGGGACTTCGCAGGCGTCGTCGTCGGCGGACCACGGGAATGGCTCGGCGCCGAGGTCTGGGGCACCGGCGGCGACGTGGGCTTCACCCGGGACGGCTCGCACGCCCAGATGATCACCGTTCCGGCGGCAGCGCTGGCCCGCAAGCCGGAGCGGCTGAGCTTCGAGGAGGCCTCGGCCGTGGGCGTCAACTTCGTCACCGCCTGGCTCGGCGCCGTCGAGGCCGCCCAGCTGGCCAAGGACGAGACCGTGGCCGTCATCGGCGTCTCCGGCGGGGTCGGCGGCGCCGTCGCCCAGATCGCCCACGCGCTCGGCGCCCGGGTGATCGGCCTGGGGCGGGCCCGCCCCGACGACGGCAGCCCGGCCGCGTCGGTCATCGACGGCTTCGTCGCACTGGACGGCTCCGCGCAGGAGATCGGCGCCGAGGTCCGGCGCCTCACCGGGGGCCGGGGCGCGGACGTGGTGTACGACGCGGTCGGGGGCGTCACCACACCGGCGGCGCTGGCCTCGCTGGCCCGCCGGGGCAGGCTCGTCGTGATCAGCGCCGTGAGCTCGCCGACCGTGGAGATCGACCTGCTCGCCCTCTACCGCAACGAGCACCGGATCCTCGGCTGCAACAGCGCGCACTTCGACGTCACCGAGTGCGGTACGCGGCTGCAGCGGCTCGCGCCCTTCTTCGACTCCGGGCAGTTCAGGCCGCTGCCCGTCGCCGACCGCTACCCCCTGGACGACGGCGGGGACGCCTACCTCGCGGTGCAGAACCGGGTCCGCGGCCGGGTCGTCATCTGCCCGTGAACCGGCTCCGCACGCACCGACCCCGTACCCCCGACCCCGACAGGCCACCACCATGACCTCGGAAGCGGGACCACAGGCCCCCTCGCTCCCGCCCGCCTCCGCCTCCGCCCCCGGCTGGCGTACGGCAGCACTCGGCAGCGTCCTTGAGTGCCTGCTGGCCACGGTGCTGCTCTTCGGAGTCACCACGATCGTGCGCTGGGTCGCCGGACCCTCACCCGTCTCGGCGGCGATCCCCCAGATCCACGAGAAGCTGCTGGTCATCGGCGCGTGTGTGGGACTGCTGCTCGCCGGGCTCATCCTCAGTCCGGCGGGCCGGGCGTCCGGAGGGCACATCAACCCGGCCATCTCGATCGCCATGTGGCGCTTCGGGCTCTTCCCCGGCGCCGCGGTCGTCCCCTACATCGCCGCCCAGCTCCTCGGCTCCCTCCTGGGCACCGCCGCGGGCCGCGCCGTGTGGGGTCCGGCGCTGGGCCGCCCGCCCGCCGAGGACGCCGCGCTCCGGCCGGGCCCCGGCTGGTCCGCCGGGACGCTGTTCGCCGCCGAGACCGTCTCGATGGGGGTCATCGTGCTCCTCGTCGGGCTCTTCCTGGCCGCGCCCCGACTCGCCCGGCTGGTCCCCTGGCTCGTCGGACTCCTGATCGGAACGGCCATCGCACTGCTGGGCACCACGACCGGCGGCTCGGTCAACCCGGCCCGCCAGTTCGGCCCCGCCGTCGTCGCCGCCCGGCCGGACTTCCTCTGGGTCTACCTGCTCGCCCCCTTGCTGGGCGCCCTCCTGGCGGCAGCCCTCCGCAACGGCCTCCTCGGCCGACGCACCGCGGACCGCACCGCGCCACACCGCCGGCCGGGGAACAAAGGCGGTTCCGCCGCCCGGCCGGAGGACCGCGGCGTCACATGTCACGGCAGGCCGTCGCTCTGAACTGCGTCAGCGGGACGACGGCCGCGGATTCGTCGCCGTCGTCCGAGACGTGGTCGTACAGGACTTCTCCCGGCGCGAGCCGGTCCCGGTCGGCCCGGGTGAAGGAGACGCTGCTCGTCGACCAGGAGTTGTCCTTGGTCCCGCCGTAAAAGGCGTAGGTGGTCCCGGCGGTGAGCGGGGTGAGCGCCCGGGTCGTGGTCCAGCCGGCGGCGGGAGATTCGAGGGGCCAGACGACGAGACCGGCCTTGTGCGGGCGAGCGGACGTCCACGAACCGACCGTCACCGTCTTGTCGGTGTCGTCGCTGTCCACGTAGAGGGTCGCGCCGTCGATGTGGTGCCCGCAGATCATCATGACGCCGAGCAGGTGTCCGTCGCCGGTCACGGAGACACCGGCGACGGCGTCGACGGGAACCGTGCACCCGGACGTCGCGGCCAAGGCGACGCCGGCCACGACGGCACCGACGAAGCGCCGGAACACCGGTGGTGAAGTGGTCGGTCGCACGGCTCCCCCTCCCGCCCGGAGGGCTTGCGGGCCCCCTCTCCCCGGATGCTAGGGGCGAGCGCCGTCGGGTGGGCGGCGTCGCCGCCCACCCGATGCACGCCTGTTGCCGCCCTGTAGTCGCGGCGGCCGAGCCGGCAGCGAACGGGCATCGCCGATCGGCGGCAACCGACGCCGGTTCCGCGGGCCCGGCCGCCAGGCGCTCAGGCGCTCAGCCGCTCCCGGTCACCCATCACCACGACCGGGTGGAGACGGGGATCGAGGGTGTGCAGCAGGGTCTTCATACCGGACTCGGGAACGGTGACACAGGCGGACGTGCCGTCGCCGTGGTCCAGGTGCAGCCATATGCCGCCGCCCTTCTCCACTCCGTCGGGGCGGCTCCAGTCGAACGGCGGGACCCCCTTGAGCCGGTTGTAGTTGATGGCGATGACGTAGTCGAAGTCGTGGACGTGGTCGTCGCCGTCCTCGACCATGGAGGCGAAGGCGTTGTCGTCGTACCAGTAGCGCAGGCGGCTGCCCGGATCCTCGAGCGAGCCTCCCGCATCCGTCAGGGAGAACACGCCGACGGGACTGCGCTCGTCGTCCATGCGATGGTCGGCCGTCCAGCCCAGCCTGCCGTTGTGCGCGGGCCAACTGCCCTCGCGTTTCCAGGCGGTGCCCTGCTTCTCGTAGAGCACGACGGTGCTCTCGGCGGAGTCCGTGTCGTCGCCGTAGACGACCACGGCCTGGCGGGCGTCGGCCGGTACGCGCTTGCCCATGCGGCTCCCGACGCCCGGAAGGCGCGGGCCCGCTTCCGGGCCGGGGGAGCCGGAGGCGGCCGGGTTGTTGACACCCGGGGCACCGACGTGACTCCTGTGCCCGCCGGTTCCGGCACACGCCGTGGTGCCGGCCAGCAGCACGCCGCAGGCGAGGGCCGCGGCTATGGCATGACGCGCACTGCCGTGCCGCGCCGGAGGAGAACAGGGCCGTATCTCAGAAGTTGTCCGCATGACCAGGATCCTGTGGCGGGCCGCTGCGGCACGCACCCCGAGGACGCCAACCGGCCTAGCGACCGGGCGGACCTGCGTGCCGGAGCCCCCACGGCGGCAGCCGGCCCGGCTCGCGGGCGCCGCGCGCGTGCCGCCCGGTGGCGGGCATGACCGTCCGTCACCGGTGGGCGTGGGTCATGTGGGTGGCAGGGGCTGTTCCGTCCAGACGGTCTTGCCGTCGTGGGTGTAGCGCGTGCCCCACCGCTCGGTGAGCTGCGCGACCAGGAAGAGCCCGCGCCCGCCCTCGTCCGTGCTGAGGGCCCGCCGGAGGTGGGGCGAGGTGTGGCTGGCGTCGGAGACCTCGCAGATCAGGGAGTGGGTGCGGATGAGGCGCAGGGTGGCGGGGCCGGTCGCGTACCGGTAGGCGTTGGTGACGAGCTCGCTGGCGACCAGTTCGGTGGTGAACGCCAGCTCGGACAGCCCCCATTCGGTCAGCTTCGCCGCGGTCAGCTCCCTGGCCCGGGCGGCGGCGGTCGCTTCCAGCGGCAGCTGCCAGGAGGCGACGTTCT
Source organism: Streptomyces sp. NPDC090499 (assembly GCF_044769305.1). Classification (NCBI taxonomy): domain Bacteria; kingdom Bacillati; phylum Actinomycetota; class Actinomycetes; order Kitasatosporales; family Streptomycetaceae; genus Streptomyces; species Streptomyces sp. NPDC090499. Next base: position 100,967 of record NZ_JBIVXP010000003.1, on the reverse strand, counting down.
GCGGCTGCAGCACCCGGGTGCGCGCGACGAGCAGCGCGATGTCGTCGATGGGCCGGTGGTCCTTGGGCAGCAGTGCTTCGACCACGGCGTGGCAGGTCTGGTCCAGAGGCTCGGTGACGTGGCTGAGACACGCGTTCAGGGTCTTCAACGCGGCGTCGATGTCGCCGTTGCGTGCCTCCAGCAGACCGTTGGTGTACAGCGAGAGCAGGCTGCCCTCCGGGAGGTCGAGATCGTACGTCTCGAACGGCAGGCCGCCCAGGCCCAGCGGCGGCCCCGCGGGCAGGTCGAGCACGGTCACCTCGCCGTCCGGGGTGGACAGCAGCGGCGCCGGGTGGCCGGCGCGTGCCAGGGAGCAGCGCTGGGAGACCGGGTCGTAGACCGCGTAGAGGCAGGTGGCCCCGAGCACCTGCTCGATCGCCGAGTGGTTGCCCTCGGCGTTCGCCTCCAGTTCGGTGGCCAGCAGGCTGACCAGATCGTCCAGCCGCGCCACCACCTCGTCCGGTTCCAGGTCGAGGCTGGCCAGGGTGCGCGCGGAGGCCCGCAGACGGCCCATCGAGGCCGCGGCGTGGATCCCGTGGCCGACCACGTCCCCCACGACGAGGGCCACCCGGGCCCCCGACAACGGGATCACGTCGAACCAGTCGCCCCCGATCCCCGGCTCGGCGCTCGCGGGCAGGTACCGGCAGGCCACCTCCACGGCCGGCAGGTCGGACGCCACGCTCGGCAGCAGACTGCGCTGAAGAGTCAGCGCGGCGCTCTGCTGCTGGGTGAAGCGGCGTGCGTTGTCGATGCACACGGCCGCACGCGAGGTCAGCTCCTGGGCCACCGCGGCGTCGTCGTCCTCGAAGGGCTCCGCGTGCCGCGACCGCCACAGGCTCACCACGCCCAGTACGAGGCCGCGCGCGACCAGGGGCACCGCGATCAGGGAATGGACACCGAGACCGGAGGCGATCTCGATCCGCCGCCGGTCCATGGCGTACCACTCGGGGCGCAGCGACAGCAGCCCTTCCAGGATCGGGCGGCGCTCGGTCAGGCACCGCGCCTGCGGGGACTCCGGAAGCAGCGGGACCACCTCGCCCTCCTGGTACGGCACCCGGTGTTCCGGTGGCGCGAGGGCGGCCCGGAGCAGCGGACCTGCCGTACCCGCAACAGGATCGTCACCGAGTGTCACCGATGTGAGGAGGTCCACCGAGCAGTGGTCGGCCAGGCCGCGGACGGCCACCTCGGCCAGTTCCCGGGCGGTCTGTATCACGTCCAGCGAGGTTCCGATCTCGGTGCTCGCCTCGTTCAGCAGCGCGAGCCTGCGCTGCGCCCGGTGGCGGTCGGTGACGTCCTGGATCGTCTCCGCCACTCCGAGAACCCGGCCCGAGGAGTCCTCCATCCGGAACGCCGAGACGGACACGATCCGTTCCCGGCCGGGGTCGTGGCGTGCGCGGGCGGACTGCTCCGTGAAGATCAACGGCTCGCCGGTCTCCAGGACGTGCCGTACCCGGTCGTCGGTCGGCCCCGCGTCCTCGTCGACCATGAACTCGCGGGGGTGACGGCCCACCGGCGCCTCGGCCGGGACGCCGCTCGCCTTCTCGACGGCGCGGTTGACCCGGAGCACCGTCCGGTCCGGGCCGTAGGTGACCAGTCCGATCGGCGAGCGGCGGTACAGGCCGTCCAGCAGCGCACGGTCCCGCTGCCAGGCGATGACCTCCGCGGCCGGAGCACCGACCAGGAGCCACTCCTGACCGCCCCCTTCCCGGGTGATCGCACGGGCCCGGAAACCCATCTGCACGCGGTGTCCGTCGCGGTGCCGGACGGGCAGGACACCGAACCAGCCCCCCGCCTTCACGGCGTTCACGACGACGGACCGCACGACACGCAGGTCGTCGGCGTCCACCAGGACGTCCCGCCACGCCCGGCCGAGCACCTTGCCTGCCGGATAGCCCAGCAACTCCTGCGCACGTGTGCTCCAGCCGACCACGGTGCCCCGGGCGTCGAGCACGGCCGAGGCCCCGCGCCCGAGGGCGAACGGGTCCTCGGGACTCTCGCTGAAGTGCGTCGAGGGCGTCCCCATGGCCATCACCTTGCCTCCGTGCCTTCGATGGTCCTCCCCGCGCTCTCCGTCCGCGACTCTCCCGCTCCGCCCGGCCCGGACCTTCGGCGGACACCGCCTGCCGCGAAAGGGACGGCCACGGCCACTGTCGGCTTCGCCGGGACGATCAGGTTGCGGCAGCGCGCGCGGAGGACGGCCGACGTCGCGGTGGTGCGGGGGCGGAGGACGGCCGACGTCGCGGTGGTGCGGGGGCGGAGGACGGCCGACGTCGCGGTGGTGCGGGGGTGGAGGACGGCCGATGTCGCGGTGGGCGGGGGTGGAGGACGGCCGACGTCGCGGTGGTGCGGGGGTGGAGGACGGCCGATGTCGCGGTGGTGCGGGGGTGGAGGACGGCCGATGTCGCGGTGGTGCGGGGGTGGAGGACGGCCGATGTCGCGGTGGTGCGGGGGCGGTACGGACAGTCGCGGGCCGGTCAGAGATGTGCCAGATGTGCCACCACTCCTCTCCGTGCGGACCCGCGTGCGGGAGCCCGCCGTCGCCCGGCAGCAGGACCCGTTCGTTCGGCCAGGCCGGGGCGACGACTTCCAGGGTCCAGCCGTCTTCGGTCGTGGTGTGCAGCCCGCCGCCGAAGAGCCCGGCGATGCGTATGCGGCTTCCGGCGATCACCCCGAGCCCGCGGCAGGGATCCCCGGCAGCGCTGCGGTGTCCGGCCTCGCGCGCGGCCACTGCGCGGCCACTGCGCGGCCGGTCAGGCCGGCTGCGGGGTCGGTGGCAGTAGTGCTCGCAGGGGCCCGGTGTCGGGGTGATCGGCCAGCGCGGCGGTGAGCGCGGCGTGCAGTGCGGCCTCCGTGCCCGTCTCGCCGTCGAGGTCGGACGCGGAACCGGGCAGCCGGACCGCCGCCGGGCTCGACCAGGAGAACTCCCAGTGCAGCAGCGACCGGGCGCTGAACTCGGCCAGCACCATGCTCCGGAGCGAGTCGCGCAGCACCGGCCGCACGGACTCCCGGAACGCCGGGTCCTGCTCGGTCGGCGCCTGCTCGGTCGCCGCCTGCTCGGTCGCCGCCTGCGCGGTCGGCGCCTGTTCGGTCGGCGCCTATTCGGGCGACGGCAGCCGCAGTGCCAGCTGCCACAGCCGGCCGTCGTCGATCAGCCGGAGCAGCGCGGGCAGCGTCGGCCGGTCCTCGGTGTGGAGGGCGAGCGCCCGGTGCAGGGGAGTGTCGAGCGAGGCCAGCCCTGCCGCCATCGACGAGCACAGCAACTGCTCCCACTCCCCGGCCCGCTCGAACTGCCGTACCTCGTCGGTCAGCACCGCGTCCTCCAGCGCGGCCAGGGTCCGGGCCGGGTCGGTGAGCAGGGCGAGGGCCGGGCCGTCGTCGTCCGCGCCGCGCCCGTCGGCGGGCAGTTCCCCGATCCGCCGTACCCGGTCGGCGATCGGCGGATGCGAGTCGTACGGCGATCCGGGCGCCGTCGGCAGTTGCTCCCGCAGCCCCGCCAACTCCGTCTCGCGCGCCGTCAGCATCCGGCCGAAGCCGCCGAAGAACTGCCCGCGCGGCGGGAGTTGCCGGGCCGGCAGGCCGAGTGTCGCGTACGTGTCGAGATAGAAGCCGTGGGCGGCGGACAGGACCGGGAGCTCACGCAGCGCCGACACCGTCGCGTCCCGGCCCGCGATCCGCGCGGCGGCCAGGTCGGCGGCGTACTCCTGCGCGCGGGCCGTCGACAGCGTGGCCCGCATGTAGAGCCGCGCGTACGCCGTGTAGACCGCCGCCATCAGCCGGTACGTGATGCCGGCCCCGGCGGTGTCGACCTTCCTGGCCTGTCTGCCCTTCGCGGTGCGCCTGGCTGCGGCCTTCTCCTGCCGGGTGCGTTCGGCGGCCTCCCTGCCGTCGGCCTGCGCGTGGAAGTGCCCGACGGTCCGTGCGATCTGCACCCGGCCGCGCACCGCGAGCACCGACAGCCGGGTGTCTCCGCCGGTGAAGTGGCCGTACTCGTGGGCGAGTACGGCCTTCAGCCGGGCCTCGGTCAGTCCGGTCAGCAGCGGCACGCCCAGGTAGAGGCGGCGCGGTCCGGGGCGCAGGCCGAGCAACCGGGGCTCCTCGCCGACCCCCGCGTTGACGTCACCGGTGAGGACCACGGCGTCCGGCGCGCGGGTGCCCGTGGCCGCCGCGAGCTCCCGCACCAGCGCCCACAGCCGGGGCTCGTCGGCTTCGGTGACCGGGAGGCCGGGCGGTTCCTCGCCCCTGGGTGTGCGGAGCATGAACATGCCCCTGACGACCGGCACCGCCAGCAGCAGGGAGACGATCACGACCTTCCCGGCGAAGGCGTCGGGCGCCCACGTCACCGCCGCCACGTCGACGGCGGCCGCCACCGCCAGCAGGACGAGGCTCAGCAGATAGAAGCCGCAGAACAGAACAAGGGCGCGCAGCGCCCGCAGAGTTGCGCCCATCGGGCAGATCCCCCCATGCAACCCCGTACAGCCCCGTGAAACGGGGCCAACGGAAAACGAACGGGACTCAAGCGCCCCGTCAGGGGCGCTGGGGGTACCCCCAGCCGAAGGCCGGGGGAGGAACTGCACGACCGGCCCCCCACCGGCCCGCGGCCGACACTCGACGTGTCCTTTCGACGGCGCCCCCTCAGCTGTGCAGCGTCGCCGGGCTCCCGCCGTTCGCCTCGTAGCCCGCCACCGCCAGTGCGCGGAAGAGGGCGAACTCGGCGGCCGGGTTCGCCGACAGCGTCCAGGGCAGGGCCCCGACATGCCCGTCGACGTGTATCAGCTCGCCCATGGCCTCCGCCCAGCGCTCCGAGCGGACCAGGAAGAAGACCAGCAGGTGACGGACGTGCGCGAGCATCGGGTCGTCCTGGCGCGCCGAGTGCACCGCGTGCAGGGCGCCGTGCACGGCCTTGGTGACGACCTCGCTCTGGTAGAAGCTCACCACCAGGTTCACCTCGGGCAGGTGCTCGAAGACCGCGAACAGCGGCATCGCGGCCAGCAGCGAGCCCTGCGGGGCGCGGGCGGCGGCGGCCTCGGCGAAGGAGTACGCCAGCTCGCGCGAGCCGTGCCACTTCTCGCACCAGTAGTGCAGCGCGGCGAGGTGCGCCCCCATGTGGGCGGGCGCGCGGTCCAGGATCTTCAGCCACAGCTGCTCGAACTCCGGCTGCGGGTAGTTCAGCCCGCGGGCCACCGACAGCTCGACGATGTACGGCACCGGGTCGCCGGGGGAGAGCAGGGCGGCCTGCCCGCAGGCGTCCCTGGCCTCCTCCATGATGATCCGGAAGTCGTCGGTGCCCGGCACCGACGTCCGCCACGCCTGCTGCGCCAGGAACTCCGCGTGCACGGCGGCGCCGCCGGCGTCCTTGGGCTGCTCGGCCCGCCAGACCCGCAGCCACTGCCCGCCCGGCGTCTCGCTGACCCCGCCCGGCCGCTCCTTGAGCTCCAGCGCCGCAGCGCCCGCGAAGGCCTGCACCCGCTGCCAGCGCAGCTCACCCGCGATCTCCGTGCCCGCGAGCAGCTGCGAGGCCGCCCGGTAGTCCTGGGTGCGCCGCACCACGTCGAGGACGTCCAGCAGGTCCTGGTCGGGTCCGGGCATGCGGATGTCCAGGTCCTCCTCGCGCACGAAGCCGTAGTCCGCCGGGTCGGCGGCGTCCGGGTGGCTCGGGTGGACCCGCTCGATCATGCCGCGCCGCCGCCGCAGGACGGGGAGCAGCGCGAAGCTCAGCAGGAGCAGCGCCATCAGGGCCCAGAGAATCGCCATGCGTCAAGCGAACCAGACGGCGCCGACAATTGGCCAACCGGTCCCTGGGCCTGTGGACAACCGGCGTCCGGTGACCTGTGGACAACAGGCGGCCCGGTGACCTGTGGACAACCGGCGGTCCGGCCTGTGGACAACGCACGGGGGCCGCCGGAGCACTAGGCTCGTCAACCATGAGCGACAGGCACCACATCAGTCAGCACTTCGAGACGCTCGCCATCCACGCGGGCAACACGGCGGACCCCCTCACCGGTGCGGTCGTACCGCCGATCTACCAGGTCTCGACCTACAAGCAGGACGGCGTCGGCGGTCTGCGCGGCGGCTACGAGTACAGCCGTAGCGCCAACCCGACCAGGACCGCCCTGGAGGAGAACCTCGCCGCCCTGGAGGGCGGGCGGCGCGGGCTCGCGTTCGCGTCCGGCCTTGCGGCCGAGGACGCCCTGCTGCGCACGCTGCTCAGCCCCGGCGACCACGTGGTCATCCCGAACGACGCCTACGGCGGCACGTTCCGGCTGTTCGCGAAGGTCGTCTCCCGGTGGGGCGTGGAGTGGTCCGTCGCCGACACCAGCGACCCGTCCGCCGTGCGGGCCGCGATCACCCCGAAGACCAAGGCGGTCTGGGTGGAGACCCCCTCCAACCCGCTGCTCGGCATCACCGACATCGCCGCCGTCGCCCAGGTCGCCCACGACGCCGGTGCCCGGCTCGTCGTCGACAACACCTTCGCCACGCCCTACCTCCAGCAGCCGCTCGCGCTCGGCGCGGACGTCGTCGTGCACTCGCTGACGAAGTACATGGGCGGTCACTCGGACGTGGTCGGCGGCGCGCTGATCGTGTCCGACCAGACGCTCGGCGAGGAGCTCGCCTACCACCAGAACGCGATGGGCGCGGTCGCCGGGCCGTTCGACTCGTGGCTGGTGCTGCGCGGCACCAAGACGCTCGCGGTGCGCATGGACCGGCACAGCGAGAACGCCACGAAGATCGCCGACATGCTGAGCCGGCACGCGCGCGTGACGCGGGTCCTGTACCCGGGCCTGCCGGAGCACCCGGGGCACGAGACCGCCGCCAAGCAGATGAAGGCGTTCGGCGGCATGGTGTCCTTCCAGGTCACAGGGGGCGAGGAGGCGGCTGTCGAGGTCTGCAACCGCGCCAAGGTGTTCACGCTCGGCGAGTCCCTGGGCGGCGTCGAGTCGCTGATCGAGCACCCGGGACGGATGACACACGCCTCGGCGGCCGGCTCCGCCCTGGAGGTGCCCGCCGACCTGGTGCGTCTCTCCGTGGGCATCGAGAACGTCGACGACCTGCTGGAAGACCTCCAGCAGGCGCTCGGCTGATCGTTTCACCGCCCGTGGACCGGTCCGCGGGCCGGGGACTGGTCCACCGGCCGTGGACCGGCTCACCGGCTGTCGACCGGCTCACCGGCTGTCGACCGGCTCACCGGCTGTCGACCGGCTCACCGGCCGTCGACCGGTCTTACCAGCCGACGATGGGTGGGGTCGTCGTGGACGGCGGCTGCACCCACGGATGCACCGATGCCGCCCAGACCGCGAACGCCACGGCCGCCGCGCACAGCAGCAGCCACAGCAGCCGGCGGGCCCTGCGCCGGCGCCGCAGCATCCGGCCGCCCCGGCGCAGCACCTCGCCGTAGAGGTCGGGCGGTACCGGGGGCGGTGTCCTCTCCATGACCCGCCGGGCCGCCGCCTCGCGTTCGACCCGGTTCACGACGGCGCCACCTTCGCCCCCAGCACCGCGGGCGCCGCCTTCCGCGGCGGATGCAGCAGGGTGGCCGTCGCCCGGTCGCAGAGGGCGTGCACGCGCTCCGCGGGCAGGCCGAGCAGTGCCGCCGTCTGCTCCTCGGCGACCCCCTCGTACAGCCGCAGCACCAGGATCAGGCGCTCCTGGGGCGTGAGTCCCGCGAGGGCGCTGCGGGGGTGCGGGCGGGTGCGGCTGAGCGGGCCGCCGTACTGGTGCCAGGCGGAGTTCGCGAAGCGCAGCGCGAGGTGCTGACGGGCCCGGTCGTACGGGTCCTCGCCGCGCAGCCGGTCCCAGCCCGCGTACGTGTGCGCGAGCGCGAGGGTCAGCAGGCGCCGGGCGCGGGGATTGGCGTCCGGGCCCTCGGCGGTCAGCAGGGTGGCGGCATGCAGCAGCCGGCCTGCCGCGCCCGCGACGAACGCCTCGAACTCCCGGGCCCGGCGGGCGTCCTGCAGAGCCTGCCGATCACGCACCGCCCCTCCTCGGCTGTGGGGGCCCGGACGCGGTCACACCGGGGCCCGGTCTCATATGAGGCCAGGGCCGGGCCCACGGTCAAGAGCCGCGCGGCACGCGTGCGCGACGGATACGTGCGCGACGGATGCGTGCGTGACGGATGAGTGCGGCACGCGCGCGTGCCGGATGCGGCGGCTGCCCACGGCCGGCCGGCGGTCAGGAGGCCGACGGGGTGTCCGAGCCCGGCGACACCGCCATCCGCGCCGACAGCGCGCTGTTGAATCGGGTGAGCAGCGCGCAGAACGTCTCGCGCTCCTCCGGCTCCCAGTCCTGCGTCAGCTCCGCCATCAACTGGCGCCGCGACGAACGCACTTCCTCCAGCCGCGACAGCCCGCGCGGGGACAGCTGCAGCACCACGGCCCGGCCGTCCTCGGGGTGCGAGGTGCGCTTGACGAGCCCGGTGTCGACCAGCGGAGCCACCTGCCGGGTGACCGTGGACGAGTCGATCCCCATGCTCGCGGCGAGCGCCTTGACCCCCATGGGGCCTTCCTTGTCGAGGCGGTTGAGCAGCAGATACGCGGCGCGGTCCATGGAGTTGCGCACCTGTCCGACACCGCCGAGCCGGGTCTGTTCGGCACGGCGGGCGAACACCGCCACCTCGTGCTGCAGAGTGTCGAGAAGACCGGTGTCACCGACGGTCGTCATGTCCATCGACATTTCAGGTGTTGTGGGCATGGCCGGGGGCTCGCTTCATGAAAGGAGTGCTGATGTGGGGGACAGAGTACGCGGACAGGGGGCGAGCCGTACCGGCGCTGCGCAAACCGGTCTCGGAGCTTGGTCACACCCGCGCCTTCGGCCTGTGAACTGCGAGACTTGAGTCATGAGCTACGGCACGGCTGACTCCTTGCGCCCCGTCACCCTCGACGACGTGCGGGGCGCCCAGAAGATGCTCACGGGCGTGGCGCGGGCGACCGCGATGGAGGGCAGCAGGCACCTGTCCCAGCTGGTCGGGTCGCCGGTGCACCTCAAGTGCGAGAACCTCCAGCGGACCGGTTCGTTCAAGCTGCGCGGCGCCTACGTCAGGATCGCCGGGCTGCTGCCCGAGGAGCGCGCCGCCGGGGTGGTCGCCGCGAGCGCCGGGAACCACGCGCAGGGCGTGGCGTTGGCCTCGTCGCTGCTCGGCGTGCACTCGACCGTGTTCATGCCGCACGGCGCCCCGCTGCCCAAGATCAGTGCCACCCGGGAGTACGGCGCGGAGGTGCGGCTGCACGGCCAGGTGGTCGACGAGACGCTGGCCGCCGCCCAGGAGTACGCGGCCGAGACCGGCGCGGTGTTCATCCACCCCTTCGACCACCCGGACATCATCGCCGGTCAGGGCACGGTGGGGCTGGAGATCCTGGACCAGTGCCCGGAGGTCGGCACGATCGTCGTGGGGATCGGCGGTGGCGGGCTCGCGGCCGGGATCGCGGTCGCGGTGAAGGCGGTCCGGCCGGACGTGCGGATCGTCGGCGTCCAGGCGGCGGGCGCGGCCGCGTATCCGCCCTCGCTGGCGGCCGGGCGACCGGTCACGGTGGCGAACCCGGCGACGATGGCCGACGGCATCAGGGTCGGACGGCCCGGTGACGTGCCGTTCGCACTCGTCCAGGAGCTGGTCGACGAGGTCCGCACGGTCGGCGAGGACCAGCTGTCCGCCGCGCTGCTGCTCTGCCTGGAGCGGGCCAAGATGGTCGTGGAACCGGCCGGGGCCAGTCCGGTCGCGGCGCTGCTCGGTGAGCCCGGCGCCTTCGCCGGACCGGTGGTCGCCGTGCTGTCCGGCGGCAACGTCGACCCGGTGCTGCTGCAGCGGGTGCTGCGGCACGGCATGGCCGCGCAGGGCCGCTACCTGGCCGTGCGGCTGCGGCTGACCGACCGGCCGGGCGCGCTCGCCACCCTGCTCGGGGTGCTGTCGGCGGTCGACGCGAACGTCCTCGACGTGAGCCACGTCCGCACCGACCCCCGTCTCGGGCTCACGGAGGCGGAGGTCGAACTCCACCTGGAGACCAAGGGCCCGGCCCACTGCACCGAGGTCGGCCGGTCCCTGCGCGAGGCCGGTTACACGGTCATCGACTGAGCACGGCGGCCGTTTCCGGCGGTAAAGGTCCAGGTCCGCGCCCGTTCATTCACTCGTTCGAGGAAATCCGTCGACGGACGCGATACATCGCGTTATGGTGTGTCGCGTGGCCACCGCGCTCTCTTCCGCCCGCCGCCGTGCCGGCGGAAAACCACAGGCGGACCGAGGGTCGCATACCTAGCCTTCTCACAGAATCCCCGACGACGTGGAGACCCATATGCCAGGCGCCATCTATGCCGAAGGGCTGGTCAAGACCTTCGGTGACGTAAGGGCTTTGGACGGCGTCGACCTCGATGTCCCCGAAGGCACGGTCCTCGGACTGCTCGGGCCGAACGGCGCGGGCAAGACGACAGCCGTCCGCTGCCTGACGACCCTGCTCCGGCCCGACAGCGGCAAGGCCGTCGTCGCGGGCATGGACGTCCTCGGGCAGCCGGACGCCGTACGCCGCTCCATCGGCCTGTCCGGACAGTTCGCGGCGGTCGACGAATACCTCACCGGCCGCGAGAACCTGCAGATGGTCGGCCAGCTCTACCAGATGCGGGCCAAGCAGGCCAAGGCCCGCGCGGTCGAGCTGCTGGAGCAGTTCAACCTCAGCGACGCCGCGGACCGCCCCACCAAGACCTACTCCGGCGGCATGCGCCGCCGCCTCGACCTCGCCGCCGCCCTCGTCGTCTCCCCGCCGGTGATGTTCATGGACGAGCCGACCACCGGCCTCGACCCACGCAACCGCCAGCAGCTGTGGGAGGTCATACAGCAACTGGTCTCCGGCGGCACCACCCTGCTGCTCACCACCCAGTACCTGGAAGAGGCCGACCACCTCGCCCACGACATCGCGGTCGTCGACCACGGCAAGGTCATCGCCCAGGGCACCTCCGACGAACTCAAGGCCCGCACCGGCGGCGAGCGCGTCGAGGTCGTGGTGCACGAGCGCGGCCACATCCGGACCGCCGCCGAGGTGCTGCGCGGCTTCGGCAAGGGCGACACCACCGTCGAGGAGCACACCCGCAAGCTCACCGTCCCCGTCACCGGCGGCGCCAAGCTGCTCGCCGAGGTCATCCGCGAGCTGGACTCCCGGGGCATCGAGATCGACGACATCGCCCTGCGCCGCCCCACCCTCGACGACGTCTTCCTCTCCCTGACCGGACACGTGGCCGAGGAGAAGCCCGAGGGCGGCGGCGGGCCGGACAACAAGAAGGACACCCGCAAGGACAGCCGCAAGGAGGCCGTGAAGTGAGTGCCGTCAGCGACACCACACGGGTGCCGGCCGCCCCCGGCAACGCCCTGACCCAGTCGTTCCGCGACTCGATGGTCGTGGCGAAACGCAACCTGATCCGCATGTCCCGGATCCCTGAAATGATTATTTATGGGCTGATTCAGCCCATTATGTTCGTGGTGCTGTTCACCTACGTCTTCGGCGGTTCCATGCAGATCGGCGGCAGCACCAGCGCCGTCGACTACAAGAACTTCCTGATGGCCGGCATCTTCGCGCAGACCGTCACCTTCGCGACCGCCAGCTCCGGAGCCGGCATCGCCGACGACATGCACAAGGGGCTCATCGACCGCTTCCGCTCCCTGCCCATGGCGCGCGGCGCGGTGCTGACCGGGCGCACCCTCGCCGACCTGGTGCAGACGGCCCTGACCCTGGTGGTCCTGGCGGTGGTCGCCCTGATCGTCGGCTGGCGCGTGGGTACCGACGGCGACACCAACGCCGGCAAGGTTCTCGCCGCCTTCGGGCTGCTGCTCCTGCTCGGCTACGCGTTCACCTGGATCGGCGCCCTGATCGGGATGTCCGTCCGCACCCCGGAGGCGGCCACCTCCAGCGGACTGATCTGGCTGTTCCCGGTCACCTTCATCTCGAACGCGTTCGTGGACACCGGTCACATGACCCCGTGGCTGCGGCACATCGCCGAGTGGAACCCGTTCAGCGCCACCGTGCAGGCGGCCCGGGTGCTCTTCGGGAACCCCGGCCAGTCCCTGTCGGGAGCCTGGCCGATGCAGCACCCGGTGTGGGCGTCGCTGATCTACTCGGTTCTGATCATCGCGATATTCCGGACTCTGGCGGTCCGCAAGTACCGCTCCGCCACCGCCTGACGCCCGGCACGGCAAAAGCCCCCGGCGTCACGCGGACGCCGGGGGCGGGTGTCTGTCCGGGTCAGCCCGAGTAGGGCTCGGCCTTCAGGATCTTCACCGAGGCCTTCTTGCCGTTGGGCAGTTCGTACTCCGCGTCCTCGCCCACCTTGTGGCCGATCACACCGGTACCCAGGGGGGACTGCGGGGAGTAGGTCTCGACCTCGGCGCTGGCGTACTCGCGGGAGGCCAGGAGGAAGGTCATGGTGTCGTCCTCGTCGCCGTCGAAGGCGATGGTCACCACCATGCCGGGCGCGACGGCGCCGTCGGCGGACGCCGGGGCCTCGCCGACCTTGGCGTTCTCCAGGAGCTGGGTCAGCTGGCGCACGCGAAGCTCCTGCTTGCCCTGCTCCTCCTTGGCCGCGTGGTACCCGCCGTTCTCGCGCAGGTCGCCCTCCTCACGCGCGGCGGCGATCTTGGCGGCGATCTCCGTGCGCGCAGGACCAGACAGGTACTCCAGCTCGGCCTTGAGCTGGTTGTACGCCTCCTGGGTCAGCCAGGTGACGTTCTCGCTGGTCTGGGTCACAGGTGCTCCTCGTCGGTACTGGGAATACAAAGCATCGCCCTACCCGGAAGCATGTTCCTTCTTGGAAGGGCGAAACCACGAGCCTAACAATTCAACGACGGAAGGGGGAGGACATAAGCCATCAGAATTACGTCAACGCAGGTCAGGCCCTACGTATTGCGGCTGACGTCAGTCGGCGTGGCAGCCGAGCAGCTCCGCCGTGGTGCCCCGGGCCGTCGTACGGAGGGTGACCACCCGGTCGATCTCGGTCGCGGAACCGGTGAAGCGGAAGTCGGCCCGGCCCACCTCGGAGCCGTCCGCCGCCTGGGAGCGCAGTGTGCAGTAGCCGGAGGTGCCGGAGTCCTTGTGGACCTCCAGGTGCACCTCGACCGCGTCGTCCGACGCGGCGAAGGTCACGACCTGGGCGCTGATCTTGTTCTGTACGACATAGTGGTAGGCCCAGTAGCCGACCAGGACGAGCAGCAGGGCACCCAGCACCGCACCGGCGACCCTGAGCTTGCGGTCGGCGCGCTCGTCCGAGGAGCTGCCGTAACGGCCCTCGGGCAGCCGCGTGCTCGCGGTACTCATGATCGTCCTCCTGGCAGGAACCACCCCCGGACCCGTCGGGAACCGGACCCCGGAATTATTCGCCCCCCGATTCGGTCACTATAGAAGCCGCCGATCGCACCCCATGACACCGGGGCGCCGACTTACCAAGGATTGAGTCTTGACTGACCAGCTGCGACTGATGGCCGTCCACGCGCACCCCGACGACGAGTCGAGCAAGGGCGCGGCCACCATGGCGAAGTACGTGTCCGAGGGGGTGGACGTGCTGGTCGTGACCTGCACGGGCGGGGAGCGCGGCTCCATCCTCAATCCCAAGCTGCAGGGCGACAAGTACATCGAGGAGCACATCCACGAGGTACGCAAGAAGGAGATGGACGAGGCCCGCGAGATCCTCGGCGTCGATCAGCAGTGGCTCGGCTTCGTCGACTCCGGTCTGCCCGAGGGCGACCCGCTGCCGCCGCTGCCCGAGGGCTGCTTCGCCCTGGAGGACGTCGACAAGGCGGCCGGCGAGCTGGTGCGCAGGATTCGCGCGTTCCGCCCGCAGGTGATCACCACCTACGACGAGAACGGCGGCTACCCGCACCCCGACCACATCATGACCCACAAGATCTCGATGGTGGCCTTCGAGGGCGCGGCCGACGCCGAGAAGTACCCCGAGGCCGAGTTCGGGCCGGTCTTCCAGCCGCAGAAGCTCTACTACAACCAGGGCTTCAACCGCCCGCGCACCGAGGCGCTGCACCACGCCATGCTGGACCGCGGCCTGGAGTCGCCGTACGGGGACTGGCTGAAGCGGTGGAGCGAGATGGAGCGCACCGAGCGCACCCTGACCACGCACATCCCGTGCGCGGAGTTCTTCGAGATCCGCGACAAGGCGCTGATCGCGCACGCCACGCAGATCGACCCGGACGGCGGCTGGTTCAAGGTGCCGATGGACCTCCAGAAGGAGGTCTGGCCGACCGAGGAGTACGAGCTGGCGAAGTCGCTCGTCGACACCTCCCTCCCCGAGGACGACCTCTTTGCGGGCATCCGCGACAATGCCTGACATGAGCGCAAGCCTGGCACTGACGCACCTCGTCCCCCTCGCCAAGGAGGTCGACGAGAACAAGGTCACCCCCGGAGTCCTCGGCTTCATCGTCTTCGCGGTGATGGCCCTGGCGGTCTGGGGCCTGATGAAGTCCATGAACAAGCACATGCAGAAGGTCGACTTCAAGGAGTCCGCCCAGACCGGGGCGGACTCCAAGGCGCCGACGGCCGACCCCGGGAACTGACCGGCGTCAGATCGCGGCCGGTACCGGCACGCCCATCACCTCGCGGGCGTGCCGGCCCGGCACCATGCCCAGACGCCAGGCCTGCCAGCCCGCCTCCAGCTGCACTCCGCGTTCCAGCAGCAGTCCGTACGCCGTGACGTACTCGGCCAGCTTTCCGTCGCGCAGCGGGTGCGCCGCGCGGGCGAGCTGGGCCAGTTCCTCCTGGGCGACGGCCGTGCCCACCTCCACGCCGCCGGGCGCGGCGTACGGCAGCAGGGTGCAGCGCAGGAACCGGGCCCAGTCCTCGCCGCGCCGGTCGCCGTACGACGTGAACAGCGTGACCGCCTCCTCGCACAGGGCGAGGGCCTGCTGGGTGCGGGTGTTGCCGGCGTCGACGACGGCCAGCTCCAGGCAGGTCCAGGCCTCGCCGTGCACCACGCCGATGCGCTGGAAGTCGGCGCGGGCGTCGACCAGGAGCTGGCGGGCGAAGCCGGAGTTGCGCAGCGAGCCGGTCTGGGCCGCCCGCTGGTCGCGGGTGACCCGGGCCGAGTGGTGGCGGGCGCAGGCCAGACCGTAGACGTCCCGCATCCGGGAGAACATCGACCGCGACCGCTCCAGCTCACGGACCGACTGGTCCAGGTTGCCGGTCTCCTCCAGGGCCAGGCCCAGGTAGTACACCGTCCAGGCCTCGCCGCGCGCGTCCTCGTTCTCCCGGTGCCGGGCCGCCGCCGCGCGCAGTCCGTCGGCCGCCGGGGACGCGTCGCCGGCCACCAGCCGGGCCCGTGCCAGCTGGGTCAGCGCCCACGCCTCGCCGCGGGCGTCCCGGGTACGGCCGTAGCGGTCCAGCGCCGCCCCGAGCTCCCGCTCGGCCCGCGGTACGTCGCCCATGCGCAGCGCCAGCTGGCCGAGCTGGAAGTGCGCCCAGGCCTCGCCGTGCACCGAACCGCCCTCCCGGTGCAGGACGAGCGAGCGGGTGAGCAGGTCGAGGGACTCCGGCAGCCGGGCCCGGTCGCGCTGCACCGCCGCCAGGGCGTGCATGGTCCACGCCCGGTCGGTGGCCAGTTCGGGGGCCGCCTGGAGATCCAGGGCCTCCTGGAGCTTGGCGGCCGCCTCGGTGAGGTTGCCCTGGTGGTGCAGGGTGATCCCGAGCGAGCACAGCGCGCGGGCCGCGCCGGCGTCGTGATGTGCCTCCAGGTAGAGGTCGACGACGGAGGTGAGCGTGGTGCGGGCCTTGTCCAGCTCGCCCAGCTGACGGGCCGCGATGCCGGTACGCCACTGCACCGAGCGGACGAGCAGACCCTGGTCGACAGCCTGGGCCAACTCGCTGATCTCGCCGAGCCGGTAGAGGTCGCCGCGCAGCAGGCAGTAGTCGCACAGCGCGCCCAGCAGGTTCTGCACGGCCGCCTGGTCGACGCCCTCCGCGTGCCGCAGGGCCGCCGTGATGAAGCTCGACTCGTCGTCCAGCCAGCGCAGCGCCTCGTCGAGCGAGGTGAAGCCGTGCGGGCTGAACCGGTCCGAACGGGTCGACATGTTGCCGTCGACCAGCCGCAGCACCGAGTCGGCCAGCTCCGCGTAGTTCACGATCAGCCGCTCCTGCGCCGCCGTGCGGTCGGCCGGGGACTCCTCGTCCAGGAGCCGGGCCTGGGCGAACGAGCGGACCAGGTCGTGCAGGCGGTAGCGGCTGCCACGGACGTGGTCGATCAGGCCCGCCCGGGTGAGTGCGACCAGGTGCCGGGTGGCCTCGGCCTCGTCGGCACCCAGCAGGGCGGCGGCGGCCGCCGCGCCCATCGAGGCCCGGCCCGCGAGCGCCAGCCTGCGCAGCAGCCGCCGCCCGGTCTCCGGCTGGTCGGTGTACCGCAGCCACAGCACCCGCTCCACCGGCCCGACCGGGCCGTACGCACCCAGGTCCGTGGCCAGCTGGAGCGGCGAACGCGAACCCAGCGACGACCCCGCCACCCGCAGCGCGAGTGGCAGCCCGCCGCACAACTCCCGGATCCGGTCCGCGGACTGCGCGTCGTACGGCCCCGACGCGTCCTCGGCCGCCGCGTCCAGCAGCTCCTCCGCGCCGGCCGCGTCCAGCGCCGTGACCGGCAGCCGGTGCACCCACGCGGACAGGTCGGCGGGCAGGTCGAGCTGGTCCCGGGCGGTGACCAGGACCAGACTGTCGGAACGCTCCGGCACCAGCGTGCGCACCTGTTCCGGATCCGAGGCGTCGTCCAGCACGATCGTCACCGGGAGCCCCGTCAGGTGCTGGTGGTACAGCTCGCTCAGCCGTTTGACCTGCTGGTCGGCGGAGGAGCGCTCACGGAACAGCAGTTGTTCGCGCGGCGCGCCCAGCCGGTTGAGCAGATGCAGCAGGGCGTCCCGGGTGGGCAGCGGGGGCTCCTCCTGGCTGGCGCCGCGCAGGTCCACGACGACCGCACCCCGGAAGAGGTCCTTCAGCTCGTGGGTGGCGCGGACCGCGAGGGCGGTACGGCCGGAGCCGGGCTCCCCGTGCAGGACGACGACGGTCGGCCGGGTCTCCGTGGCCGCTCGGGCCGCCTGCGCCCACTGCCGGATCCGCGCCAGCTCCTGCTGCCGGCCGGCGAACGGGCCGTCTCCGTCGGGGAGCTGCCCGAACGACTGCTGCAGCACCGTACGCCTGCGGGCCGCCGCGCTCTTGTCCGCGCCGCGCAGCCCCGGGCCCTGCTTCTTCGGTCCTGTGGAGGCGCTGAGCACCCGCTGCTGGTCGAGGAACGGCCGGATGCCCCGTACCTCCAGCGCGGTCAGCCACTGCAGCCGCAGTTGCTCGGGGCCGCCGGGCTGGCCGGCCGCGCCGGCGTGGTGATGGGCGGCGGGCAGATGGGAGGCGGCGGCCTTGACGACCGTGGCGGCCGCCCCGATCACCCCGACGGCCACTCCCGCGCCGAGGGCCGTGGCCGCCCCGGTGCCCAGGGAGAGGTCGGCGACGGTGGCGGCGACCGCGGCGACGGCTGCGACCAGCAGGGGAGTTCCGGAGCCCTCCTTGGCGTAACGCCGGCCGAAGCTCGGCCGGTCGGCCTCCGTCTCGTCGAGGGCGTGGGTGTACGCCGTGTACTCCTCGGCGGCCGTCCGCTCCATCTCCGCCAGCCCGCCGCGTGCCCGGGACAGCAGCACCTGCCCGTCGACGCGGCCGCCGGAGCGGCGGACCTCCTCCTCCACGGCCCGTACCAGCAGCCGGTCGGCTTCCGCCCGATGGGCGTCCCGCATGTTCCGTCCCCCTCCAGCGGTAACTCCTTTGTCCACAAGTGTCCTTGCGGAGGGGCGCGATGGCGAGGGGGCGGCGATCAGGGGTGGGTGAGGGTTCGGTGGCGGTCGGGGCCACCGGGCGGCCGGGCCGGGCGGGCGGCCGGGTTACCGGGTGGCCGGGCCGGGCTGGGCGGTGGCCATGCGACCCCACCCTTTGGACAGGGCCAGGTACACGCAGGCAGCCGCCAGCCCCGCCTCCGCCACCGCGCTCGCCAGCGCCTCCAGCAACTCGGTGCCCACCGCCGACGTCGTTATGTCGAACCACGCGTCCAGCACCGCGACCGATGCCGTCGCCGACGCCGTGAGCCGGGCTCGGGCGTCGCCCCGCAGACCGAGTACCGCCGTTGCCGCACACCCCGCCGCCATCAGGACGTCCAGCCCGATCCAGGCCACCGCCCAGTTGTGCACCTCGGTCTTGGTGGGCAGCGTCAGCGCCAGCACCACCATCCACGGTACGAGCAGCACGGCGGACGACCCCAGAAGGATCAGTGCCCACCGCTTCAGCCGCCTCATCCGCTTCGCCCTTCGGGTCTGCGTCGCCGTTAACCACTTCAACACCTGATCCCCCTCGCCTTGTTCCGGACGGGTGGCTGTGGAACCTGTGAATCGCTCGGGTCCTCCGCCCATCCCGGGCCATGGCTTCACGCTAGACCGCAGAGAAAATTCTGCAAAGGAAATTCGGCAGACATCGGGGAAGGGTCGGGGAGGCTCAGGGATGTCTCAGGGTTCTCCGGGTTACGGTGGCCGCATGACCGACGGCACGCCCCGCGGGGCCGGAGCACCCGAGCCCGCCGCCCCCGCCGAGCTGACCAGCCTGGAGCGCACCGCCCTCTACAAGTCCCTCGGCAACCCCCTGCGCCGCCGGATCCTCGACTACCTCGGCCGGCACGGCGAGGCGAACTCCACCGTGCTCGCCCGCGAACTCGGCGAGAGTTCCGGCACCACCAGCTACCACCTGCGCAAACTCGCAGAGCAGAGGCTCATCGAGGAGATCCCCGAGAAGTCGGGCGGCCGGGAACGCTGGTGGCGGAGCCTGCCGTTCAGCCACACCACACCCGACCCGGCGACGATGGCCCCGGACGAGTACGCCGCCGCACGCCGGCTCGCCGCACTCAAGATCGACGTCGATACCGAACTGTTCCGCCGCGCCCACCGGGAGTACCGCGGGCCGGAGGGGTGGGCGCAGGTGCAGCGGTACGGCACCTGGCTCACCCAGGACGAACTCCTCGCGTTCATGCGCGAGTACGAGGCCCTCCTCGGCCGTTACGCCCACTCCCGTGAGACCGCCGCCGAGGGGGCGCGCCAGGTCAGCATGCGTTTCTACGCGGTGCCCGAGCCCGTGGGAGAGTGGGAAAGTGAACCGACTGGCCCATGAGACGTCCCCGTACCTCCTCCAGCACGCCGACAACCCCGTCGACTGGTGGCCCTGGTCGGCCGAGGCCTTCGAGGTCGCGCGCGCCGCGAACAGACCCGTGCTGCTGAGCGTCGGGTACAGCTCCTGCCACTGGTGCCACGTCATGGCCCACGAATCCTTCGAGGACGAGGCCACCGCCGGCTACCTCAACGAGCACTTCGTCAGCATCAAGGTCGACCGCGAGGAGCGCCCGGACGTCGATGCCGTCTACATGGAGGCCGTGCAGGCCGCCACCGGGCAGGGCGGCTGGCCGATGACGGTGTTTCTCACCCCGGATGCCGAACCCTTCTACTTCGGCACCTACTTCCCGCCCGCCCCGCGGCACGGCATGCCCTCGTTCCGGCAGGTGCTGGAGGGGGTGCGGGCCGCGTGGGCGGACCGGCGGGAGGAGGTCGCCGAGGTGGCCGGGAAGATCGTCCGGGATCTCGCCCAGCGGGAGCTCGGGCATCAGGGCGGGCGGCCGCCAGGTGACCAGGAGCTGGCGCAGGCGCTGCTCGGGCTCACCCGTGAGTACGACCCGCAGCGCGGCGGATTCGGCGGTGCCCCCAAGTTCCCGCCGTCCATGGTCATCGAGTTCCTGCTGCGGCACCACGCCCGGACCGGTTCCGAGGGCGCGCTGCAGATGGCCGTGGACACCTGCGAGCGGATGGCCCGGGGCGGCCTCTACGACCAGCTCGGCGGCGGGTTCGCCCGTTACTCCGTCGACCGCGACTGGGTCGTACCGCACTTCGAGAAGATGCTGTACGACAACGCCCTGCTCTGCCGGGTGTACGCCCACCTGTGGCGGGCCACCGGGTCCGACCTGGCCCGCCGGGTCGCCCTGGAGACCGCCGACTTCATGGTCCGCGAACTGCGCACCGCCGAAGGCGGGTTCGCCTCCGCGCTCGATGCCGACAGCGACGACGGGAGCGGTCGGCACGTCGAGGGCGCGTACTACGTGTGGACGCCCGCCCAGCTCCGCGAGGTCCTCGGGGAGGACGACGCGGCGCTGTCCGCCCGGTACTTCGGGGTCACCGCGGAGGGCACCTTCGAGGAGGGGCGGTCCGTGCTGCAACTCCCGCAGCAGGAGGGCGTGTTCGACGCCGAGCGGATCGAGTCCGTCCGGCGGCGGCTGCTGGCCGCACGGGCCGAACGCCCGGCCCCGGGCCGGGACGACAAGGTCGTCGCCGCCTGGAACGGCCTCGCCGTCGCCGCGCTCGCCGAGACCGGCGCCTACTTCGGCCGCCCCGACCTGGTCGAGGCCGCCGTCGGCGCCGCCGACCTCCTCGTCCGGCTCCATCTCGACGACCGCGCGCGGCTCGCCCGCACCAGCCGGGACGGCAGGGCCGGCGCCAACGCCGGTGTGCTGGAGGACTACGGCGACGTCGCCGAGGGCTTCCTCGCGCTCGCGTCCGTGACCGGCGAGGGGGTCTGGCTGGAGTTCGCGGGACTCCTCCTCGACCATGTCCTGGCCCGGTTCACCGACCAGGAGAGCCCGGAGAGCGGGGCCCTGTACGACACCGCGGCCGACGCCGAGCAGCTGATCCGCCGGCCGCAGGACCCGACCGACAACGCCACGCCCTCGGGCTGGACCGCCGCCGCCGGTGCCCTGCTCGGCTATGCGGCCCACACCGGTTCCGAACCTCACCGGACCGCGGCGGAGCGGGCGTTGGGGATCGTGCGGACCCTCGGACCGCGCGTGCCGCGCTTCGTCGGGTGGGGGCTCGCCGTCGCCGAGGCGCTGCTGGACGGTCCGCGCGAGGTCGCGGTCGTCGGACCGGACGTGACGGATCCCCGCACGGCCGATCTGCACCGTACGGCGCTGCTGGGCACCGCGCCCGGCGCGGTGGTGGCCGTGGGGACGGTGGAGAGCGACGAGTTCCCGCTGCTCGCGGGGCGGCCGCTCGTCGGCGGGGAGGCGGCCGCGTACGTGTGCCGCAACTTCACGTGTGATGCGCCGACCGTTGAGCCGGAGCGGCTGCGGGCGGCACTGGGGGGCTGAAGGCCGCCGAAGTCCGGCGACGTCCGTGGACGTCTGTGGTGCGTTGCCGGCTGCGGGTGGGTGGGGGTTGCTCGGGCAGTTCCTCCCCCAGCCTCCGGCCGGGGGGTACCCCCGGCGCCCCTGACGGCGCGCTGTGTCCGTTGTCTTGAAACATGCCATTTATCAGCCGAGTTCACGCTCTTCACATCACCCTCATAGGATCCACCCCATGCCGTGACGGGTGTGACCCGCCGTCACGGTTGGGGCGGGATGGGTGTGAAGACTTTGTAAGTGAAGTTTGTGCTTTGTGTGATCGCCGTTCACCCGAGAGCCCCTAGCATCGCTGGAGCAGTGCCCGGTTCTGTCGTATTTCGGACCGTGGCAGTCATGTCATGTGGGGGGAGAGCACAACATTGTCCGAGTTCTTCGACCAGGTCTGGTCGTGGATCGTCGAGGCTGTGGGGGAGACTTCGTGGCGAGAGCTGATGCCGCTGGGGCTGGCCGGACTGTTCGTCTGGGCCCTGTGGCTGTACCGAGCGGTGCTCTCGCGGTTCGCCAAGCCGGTCGTCAACAACTTCCGTACCAGCGTCTCCGTGGTGGTCCCGGCCTACCGGGAGGACCCGGAGATCCTGCTGGAGTGCCTGGAGACCTGGCTCGCCCAGGATCCGGCCGAGATCATCATCGTTCCTGACGTCGAGGACCACGAGGTACTGCACCGGCTGTCGCTGGTGGAGGACCCCCGGGTCCGGGTGCTCGCCTTCGAGCACAGGGGGAAACGTTCCGCCCTGGGGGTCGGCATACGGGCCGCCACCAGCGAGCTCCTCGTCCTGGTGGACTCCGACACCCGCTGGGAGCCGGGGCTGCTCGACGCCGTGCAGATGCCGTTCGAGGACCCGGCGGTCGGCGGCGTGGGCACCCAGCAGAACGTCTACCAGCGCACCACCAGCGTCTGGCGCCGTGTCGCCGACTGGCTGGTCAACCTCCGTTACTACGACTACGTTCCGGCCATGGGCCGGGCCGGTGCCGTGGCCTGTCTGTCCGGCCGTACCGCCGCGTACCGCCGCGAGGCGGTCCTGCCGGTGCTGGAGAACCTGGAGAACGAGTTCTTCCTCGGCCGCCGCTGCGTGGCCGGCGACGACGGCCGGCTGACCTGGCTGGTGCTCGCCTCCGGCTACAAGACCGTGCACCAGTCCTCCGCGCGGGCCATCTCCATGTTCCCGTCGTCCTTCCGGGCCTTCGTGAAGCAGCGCGTCCGGTGGAGCCGCAACTCCTACCGGTGCTACCTCACCGCGCTCTACAAGGGCTGGCTGTGGCGGGTCCCGCTGGTCACCAAGATCACCGTGCTGCAGATCCTGCTGACCCCGGTGACCATGGGCATGGCCCTCGGCTATCTGCTGCTCAGCCGGCTGGACTTCAGCCCGCGCGGTGTCGTCCTCACTTTGATCTGGCTGCTGCTGGGCCGTGCCGTCCGCGGCTACTCGCACCTGCGCAGGCACCCGCAGGAGATCCTCCTGCTGCCGCTGACGGCCGTCGTGGTCATCATGATCTCGCTGCCGATCAAGCTCTACGCATTCGTCACCATCAACAAGCAGGGCTGGCTCACCCGCACCAGCACCAGCATCGGAGGCGAGGGCCAGAGCGCGGCCACGCTCTCCGGATCCGCCGGCGGCGGCCAGAGCCACACCGCACTCCAGCCCGAGGTGATCTGACGCCATGACGACCCCCCTCATGACGCATCCCACGAAGAAGAGAAGACCCGGCCCCGGCACCCGGCTGCGCCGGGCCGGTGCCAGGACGGCGGCCCTGCTGGGCGCCTTCGCGGTGGCGGCGACGCTGCTGCTGGGCGCCTCGGCCACGGCCCACGCCGGCGGGGACGGCGACAAGAAGCAGCAGCCGGCCGCCGAGGACGCGGAGACCGAGGCCGCGCTGGTCGCGGACGAGGACCACCGGCTCAACCAGGTACGGGCGTTCAGCTCGGTGGCGCCCCTGCAGAGCACCAAGTGGACCGTGCCGTACCGGCTGGACACCGACAACGGGTACACCCTGGTACTCACCCAGCGCAGCAACGCCTACACCATCGCCGACCTGCTGAAGCTCGCCCCGCAGACCTTCGTGCGGCGCAAGGACGGCTCGTACCTGCTGACCGAGAACATCTACCTCAACGTCGGCGCCAAGCTGAAGCTGTCCAACCCCGGCGGCCTCACCCTGCGGATGGCCAGCAACCGCAGCGGCTTCGTCTCCATCGTCTCCTTCGGCGGCGAACTGACCCTCCAGGGCACCGCCCAGGCGCCGCTGACGGTCACCAGCTGGGACCCGCAGGCCAACAAGGCCGACAGCGACGTCCGGGACGGCCGCGCCTATATCCGCACCATCGGCGGCCAGTTCGAGATGGCGCACGCCAGACTCGCGAACCTCGGGTTCTGGAGCGGCCGTACCGGCGGGCTCAGCCTCACCGGCACCGACCGGCCGAACACCGGCTCGCTGGAGGACACCGGCCAGGTGCACGGCAAGACCGCGCGCGAACGGGCCGACGCCCAGGGCGACCAGGACGGCCAGGACTCCGGCAGCGGTGACGTCACCGCGATGCCCTCGGGCGAACTGACCACGCCCGACGCCCGGTTCTCCACCGGCGGTCTCTCCTACGTCTCCGGGTCGATCACGCACTCGACCATCACCGGCAACGCCTTCGGGATCTTCATCTCCAGCGCCACCGGGATCGAGATCAGCGACACGACCGTGGAGAACAGCCTGGAGGACGGGGTGGTCATGCACCGGTTCGTCTCCAGCTCGCTCGTGCAGCGCACGGTCGCCAAGGACAACGGCGGCGACGGCTTCATCCTCTCCCGGGCCACCCAGCAGGTGCGGGTCAGCGGCTCCACCGCCGAGGGCAACGGCGGCAACGGCTACACGCTCAGCGGCAAGCCCCTCGCGGACGGCCCCTCCGCCTCCGGGCAGGCCGTCGACAGCTACGGCTCCAACTCGGTCGCCAACAGCGTGGCCAAGGACAACGGCCGCTACGGCGTCGAGGTGCTCGGCGGCTTCGACGTCGGCGTGCAGAACAACCGCATCGAGGGCGGCGACATGGGCATCGTGGCCCGCCTGGCGTCGGACAAGGTGTCCATCACCGGCAACCGCCTGAGCGGCCAGAAGCGGCAGGGCATCTCGGTCCGCGACGGCGTCACCGACGCCACGGTCACCGGCAACATCATCGACGGGCCGCAGACCGGCGTCTACGTCCGCGACTCGGCCGCCGAGATACGCGGCAACACCGTCCAGGACGCCACCAACCACGGCGTCAGCCTGGTCGGCGGCGTGGACGGCACCACGGTCTCCTTCAACGTGATCGGCGGGGTCGGTCCCAGTGCAGTGGACTCCAGCCGCTCCCACGGCGGCGCCGACATCAAGGAGAACCAGACCTTCGCCTGGTACGACACCAGCTCCTTCTGGGTCAAGGTCAAGCACTACGCCAGCCCGATGACCCTGCTGTGGACGGGCATCCTGCTCCTCATCCTGTTCTCGGCCGCCATGGGCCGGCGCAGGCGGCGAGCGGCCGGGCAGGGTGCGCGCATCGTGCACCCGTACTCCGACAAGGCGCCGCTGCCCGCCCCGCCGCCGAACGAGGTCGCCGTGGTCGGCCGCCGCCGGGAGCCGGTGATGAGCGAATGAGCGAGGACACCCCGGCAGTGCCGCCCGGCGGCGGCGTTCCGGGCGACGGTGGTCCGCCCGACGGCGGTGCTCCGGGCGACGGCGGCGGTGCTGCACCGGCCGAGTCCGCCGCCGAGCGGGCGCGCCGGATCTGGCTCGCCGGCGGGCTGCCGCTCTGGGTGGCCTCGGCCGCC
This sequence comes from Streptomyces sp. NPDC090499, assembly GCF_044769305.1. Lineage (NCBI taxonomy): Bacteria > Bacillati > Actinomycetota > Actinomycetes > Kitasatosporales > Streptomycetaceae > Streptomyces > Streptomyces sp. NPDC090499. Next base: position 75,942 of record NZ_JBIVXP010000003.1, on the reverse strand, counting down.
CTGCTGATCTCGGTGGTGGCGCTGATCGTGGCGGGCGTCTCGGCCGGCGACGACCGGTCCGTCGTGTACGGCGCCGGCCCCACCGCCGGCCCCACCATCCCGGTCGCCGAACCCACCGACGACGGGGACGACACCGGCGACCCCGGTGATGCCGGCGCCACGTCCTCCGGTCCGGCACCGGGCGACACGGCGGCCTCCGGACCGGCCACGCCCACCGCGACCGGTCCGGCCGTCGCCTCCGGTCCGGTGAAGTGCCCGGCCGCCACCGTCACCGTCAGCGACGCCAAGTCCCTGAAGGACGCGCTGGACCAGGCCCGGCCGGGAGACGTCATCGAGATGCGGGACGGGGTCTACTCGGACCGCTTCACGGCCGCCACCCCCGGCACGGCGGACCGCCCGATCTTCCTGTGCGGCGGTCCCGGCGCGGTGATCGACGCCGGCGGCGTCGACGGCGGCTACGCCTTCCACCTCGACGGCGCGAGCCACTGGCGGCTGATCGGCTTCACCGTGCGCAACGGCCAGAAGGGGGTCATGGCCGACAAGGTCCAGGGCACCGTCGTCCAGGGCCTGACCGTCGAGAACATCGGCGACGAGGGCATCCACCTGCGCGACTTCAGCTCCGGGAACGTGGTCGAGAACAACACCGTCCGCGCCACCGGCAAGCGCAAGGAGCAGTTCGGCGAGGGCATCTACGTCGGGTCCGCGGAGTCCAACTGGTGCACCGTCACCGACTGCAAGCCCGACAAGAGCGACGACAACGTGATCCGCGGCAACCACGTCAGCGACACCACCGCGGAGTCCGTCGACATCAAGGAGGGCACCGCCGGGGGCTCCCTCGTCGGCAACACCTTCGACGGCGCCGGCCTCAGCGGGGGGCACGACGACTCCTGGGTCGACGTCAAGGGCAACGGCTGGCTGATCAAGGGCAACGTCGGTCGGCACTCCAACGAGGACGGCTTCCAGACCCACCGGATCCTCGACGGCTGGGGCACCGGAAACGTGTTCCAGGGCAACACGGCACAGGTGGACGGCCCCGGCTACGGCTTCCACTTCGCGCCCGTCGAGAACAACAAGGTCACCTGCGACAACAAGGTCACCGACGCGGCGAAGGGCCTCGCCAACGTCGCCTGCTCCTCCTGACGGCGTGGGGCCCGGTCCGCACCCGGGCCCCGCATGGTCGCGGCTCCCGCTCTTCCCACCACCGCACCCACGCGTGTCTTTGGCATGCGCGCAGCCAGCTCGGAAATCCCCTCGGAGGCATCATGGACACTCTTCCCGCCACCACCCACGGCACTGAATCCACCGTCGGCGCCGGCGCTCCCCGTCTCACGGTCATCGGCACCGGCTACCTGGGCGCCACGCACGCCGTGTGCATGGCGGCGCTCGGCTACGAGGTGCTGGGCGTCGACGTCGACCCCGGCAAGATCGAGCTGCTGAGAGCGGGGGAGGTGCCGTTCTTCGAGCCAGGACTGCCCGAGCTCCTGGTCAAGGCCCAGGAGTCCGGCCGGCTGCACTTCACGACCAGCCTCGCCGAGGCCGCCGAGTTCGGCGACATCCACTTCGTCTGCGTGGGCACCCCGCAGCAGCCCGGCTCCTACGCCGCCGACCTGACCTACGTGGAGGGCGCGGTGACCGAGCTGGCCCGGCACCTGAACCGCCGGGCCCTGGTGGTCGGGAAGTCGACGGTGCCGGTGGGCACCGCGGCCCGCCTCGCGGAGCTGGTCCGCGCCACCGCCCCGGCCGGGGACGCCGTGGAGCTGGCCTGGAACCCGGAGTTCCTGCGCGAGGGCTTCGCGGTCGAGGACACCCTGCACCCCGACCGCCTGGTGTTCGGCACCGAGTCCGCCTGGGCGGAGCAGCAGCTGCGCGCGGCGTTCGCGCCCGTCATCGCCCAGGGCACCCCGGTCGTGGTCGCCGACCTGCCGACCGCCGAACTGGTCAAGGTCGCCGCCAACTCCTTCCTGGCCACGAAGATCTCGTACATCAACGCCATGGCGGAGGTCTGTGAGGCCACCGGCGCGGACGTGCACCGGCTGGCCGAGGCCCTGTCCTACGACGACCGGATCGGCGGCCGGTTCCTGAAGCCGGGGCTCGGCTTCGGCGGCGGCTGCCTGCCCAAGGACATCAGGGCGTTCATCCACCGCGCCGAGGAACTGGACGTCGCCCAGGCGGTCGCCTTCCTGCGCGAGGTGGACGCGATCAACCAGCGCCGCCGCGCCCGCACCGTGGACCTGGTCCGCGAGCTGGTCGGCGGGGACCTCGCCGGGACGAGGGTGGCCGCGCTCGGGGCGGCCTTCAAGCCCAACTCCGACGACATCCGCGACGCCCCGGCGCTGGACGTCGCCGCCACCCTGCACCGGGCCGGCGCCCGGGTGACGGTCTACGACCCGGTGGCGATGGACAACGCCCGCCGCGTCCACCCCGAGCTGGACTACGGGACCGACGCGCTGCAGGCCGCCGCGGGCGCCGACGTCGTGGTCCTGCTCACCGAGTGGACGCAGTTCCGGGAGATCGACCCGGAGGCCATGGGCGCCGTGGTGAACCGGCGCCGGGTCGTGGACGGCCGGCACGCCCTGGACCCCGCCGAGTGGCGCGCGGCCGGCTGGGAGTACCGGGCGCTGGGCCGCAGCTGACCGCGAACCGGCGCCGGTTCAGGCGAACTCGGCGAGGGCGCGCGCCACGATGGCCTCCAGCTGCTGGTGGTGCGCGCCCTTCCAGTACGCGCGGCCGCACTCCGCGCACTGCGCGAAGACGTCGTACGACTTCTGCGTCCCGCCCTTCAGCTGGTCCGCCACCTCGTCCTTCGTGGCCTCCTTCAGCAGGCCGTTGCAGGCGGTGCAGCGGGTCCAGGGGCGCAGGTCGGGGGCGAACCGGTCGAGGACGTCACGGAGCTGTTCGTCGGGTCCTGTGCTGTAGACGTAGCCGCCGGCCCAGAGCTCGCGGCGGCGCAGCAGGCCCCGGTCGCGGCTGAGCAGGACGCGTTTCTCGGCCGCCGAGCGGGCGGCGAGGGCAGGGTCGCCGATGTCCGTCGACTCGTAGGCCGTGTCGACGCCGAGCAGGCGCAGGCGGCGGGCGAGGGTGCCGAGGTGGACGTCGAGGAGGAAGCGGAGCGGGGCGCCGGGGACGCGCTGGGGGCGGGTGACCGGGCGTACGGTCACCCGCTCGCCGTGTGCCGGGACGTGGGCCACGGGGACCTCCCGGCCGTCGACCACCAGGGCGCCCACCTCGGTCAGGGGGACGCCCAGGGACTCGATGACGTGGCCGAGGGTCGAGACGCCGTCGACGGCGAGGGGATGGACGCCGACACGGCGGGCGTGCGGGACGAACAGGGCCAGCTCGGGGGCGACTTCGACCTGGATCTCGGAAGCGTTCACCTGGTCAGGATGGCACGGGTGGCGGCCGTGACCTCAGTGGTTTTCCGGGGGCAGGCCGTGCTCGATGACGTCCAGGGCGCGGTCGACGAGGGCCTCGAAGTCGCCCTCGTGCGCGTTCTCCGCCCAGTACATCGAGACCTCCATCAGCCCGCCGATGAAGGACATCGCGTAGACCCGGACCTCCAGGCTGTCCGGGGAACGGCCGGTGCGCTCCCCGATGGCCTGGCAGAGCAGGCGCCCGGTGGACGACATGCTCTCCATCATCCGGGAGCGCACCGCGGGGACCTCGACCATCAGCCGGGTACGCAGCCGGGAGACCACCGGATCGTCCTTGACGCCCAGCCGGATCGCCCGGTGCATCACGTAGCGGAGGGACGTCGGCCACGGCTCGTCGGCGGGCCGTGACCGGAGCTCTTCCATGATCAGCAGGTCGTACTCGTCCGTGAGGACGATGTCCTCCTTGGTCGGGAAGTACCGGAAGACCGTCGACGGCGACACCTCGGCACGCTCGGCGATCTGCTCGATCGTCGTGGCGTCCCAGCCCTGCTCCTCGACCAGCGCGTACGTGGCCCCGCGGATGGCCTCGCGGGTCTTGATCTTCTTCCGTTCGCGGAGGCCGGGCTGGGGGGAGGTGTGCGGTGCCGTCATGCTGGTCATTGTCCGGCATCGGCGGTGGCGGGGGCCACGGCCGGGGAATCGTTCCCTTCGGTGGGGCGCTCGGCGGGGGAGTTGGGCAGGAGCGCGGCGGCCAGCAGGGCGGTGGCGAGCGCGGCGATGCCGCAGACCAGCAGGACCAGGCCCATGCCGTGCACGTAGGAGGCGTTCGCGGAGGCGACGAGGTGGGCGGAGTCCGTCTTCTCGGCGACCAGGTGGGCGGCGACCACCGACTCGCCCGCGGTGTGGCCGAGCGGTGCGGGCAGCCCGGTGACGTCGAGGCGGTCGCGGAAGGTACTGGCCAGCAGGCTGCCGAGCAGGGCGATGCCGATCGCGCCGCCGACCTGGCGGGTGGTCATCAGCAGCCCGGAGCCGCTGCCGGCCCGGTCCGCGGGCAGGGCGCCGAGGGCGCCGTCCATGGCGGGGACCACCGAGAAGCCGAAGCCGAGGCCCGCGACGGAGAGCCACAGTGCGGTGAAGCCGTAGCCGTCGCTCACCGAGGTGCGGCTGCCGAGCAGGGCGGCGAAGGCGAGCACGACCAGGCCCGCGGCGACCACGGCGCGGGCGCCGAAGCGGGCGACGACCGGCTGGGCGGCCCGCGCGGCGACGATGAGGCCGCCCATCATGGGCAGCAGCCGCAGGCCGGTGCCGAAGGCGTCGTTGCCGAGGACCGCCTGGAGGTACTGCGGCAGCACGAACAGCAGGCCGGACAGCACGAACATCACGAGCGTGGCCGCGAGGGTGTTGAGCAGGAAGCCGCGGTGGGTGAGGAGCTCCATGTCGAGCATCGGGCGGTGGGCCCGGCGCTCGCGCAGCACCAGAGCGGTGACGAGGACGGCGGCGACCGCGAACAGGGCGAGGACCAGCGGGTCGCCCCAGCCGCGGCCGGGGGCCTCGATGATCGCGTAGACCAGGGCGCCGAGGCCGATCGCGGTGAGCGCGGTGGAGAGGGTGTCGACCTTGGGGGAGGCGGGGTCGCGGGTCTCGGGGAGCAGGAAGACGCAGGCGGCGACGCCGATGGCGGCCATCGGCACGTTGATCAGGAAGACCGAGCCCCACCAGAAGTGGTTGAGCAGGAAGCCGCCGATGATCGGGCCGAGCGGCAGCCCGAGCGCCGAGGCGGCCGAGACGATGCCGACGGCCCGGGTGCGCTCGGCGGGCCCGAACAGCGAGGGCAGCACGGACATCGCGAGCGGCATGACCAGGGCGGCGCCGACGCCCATGGCGGCGCGGGCGGCGATCACCCAGTTCACGTCGCCGGCCAGCGAGCCCATCACCGACCCGGCCAGGAAGATCAGCAGGCCCACGACCAGCATCCGGCGGCGGCCGAAGCGGTCGCCGAGGAGTCCGGCGGGGAGCATCAGCGACGCGAAGACGATGACGTAGGCGTCCGCCATCCACTGCTGCTGGCTGGTGGTGGCGCCGAGCTCCCCGGCCATCGTCGGGAGCGCCACGTTGAGGATCGTCGTGTCGAAGCCGAGCACCAGCATGCTCGCGACCAGGGCACCGAGGGCCCACCAGCGGCGGGGGTTCTGGTGCGTCTCTTCAAGATGAGTGACAGTAGCCATGAAATGAGAGTAGCTCTCAAAATCCAGTTGATGTCAATGGCGAGTCGATGTCGTAATGTGGAGGAGGGCATGAAAAAAGTGGCCACGGCTCGGGGAGCCGTGGCCACTTCGAGGAGCGGCGGTGGGGCTACGCGTGCTGGTAGGCCACCAGGGAGATGCCGACGTAGTGCACGACGAACGCGGCCAGCGTGAGGGAGTGGAACACCTCGTGGAAGCCGAAGTACCGCGGTGACGGGTTCGGGCGCTTGATGCCGTAGATCACGCCGCCCGCGCTGTAGAGCAGGCCGCCGACGACCACCAGGACCAGGACCGCGATGCCTCCGGTGCGCATGAAGTCGGGCAGGAAGAAGACCGCCGCCCAGCCCATCGCTATGTAGCAGGGCGTGTACAGCCAGCGCGGGGCGCCGACCCAGAAGACCCGGAAGGCGATCCCGGCCGCCGCGGCGCCCCAGATGCCCCACAGCAGCCACTGCCCCTTCGCTTCGGGCAGCAGCAGCATGGTCAGGGGCGTGTAGGTGCCCGCGATGATCAGGAAGATGTTGGCGTGGTCGAGTCTGCGCAGGATGCCGTCCATGCGCGGGCTCCAGTTGCCCCGGTGGTACAGCGCGCTCACGCCGAACAGCAGGCACGCGGTCAGGGCGAAGATCCCGCAGGCGATGCGGCCGCGCGGTGAGTCGGCGAGGGCGGTGAGGACGAGACCCGCCACGAGGACGGCCGGGAACATGCCCAGGTGCAGCCAGCCGCGCAGCTTGGGCTTGACCTGCTGTGACAGGGAGGAGAGCGCGGCGGGGCCACGGCCGGCGGCCGGCGAGTCCGTGGGCGCGTCGGGGACGGGCGCAGTCATGAAGGGCATCGTACCTACGGAACCGTAGGTTACGGATCAGTCCCGCTCCATGACCGGCCGAGAGTGGCCATCGTCTCACGGAGCCTCGGTTGCGCTCACATCGGTGGGCAAAAAGACCTTGAGGCGAACTCAATGTGGACGCAAAGAAACGCAGGTGGACCCAGAAACCGTGGCCTTCCTCACGTCGCTCATCTGTGACTCCCTCTGGACAGATGGGAGATCGAGTCGGAGGATCAAATGAGTGCGGTCGGCACCGGATGAGCGGCTACGAAGCATCCGGGTCGCAGCCCCCACGGGGCAACAAGGCCTGAAAAAGGGCCACAAGATCAAAAATCCCTCATTTAGGAGCAATCGTGGCGCGCGACAACGCGGCTCCCACCGTCATCCCCACCCACCATCAGGAACTGGTCTCGTGGGTCAACGAGATCGCCGAACTGACGCAACCGGACAGCGTGGTCTGGTGTGACGGATCCGAGGCCGAGTACGAGCGCCTGTGCGAGGAGCTCGTGGCGAAGGGCACCTTCAAGAAGCTCGACCCGATCAAGCGCCCCCACTCCTACTACGCGGCCTCCGACCCGACCGACGTCGCCCGGGTCGAGGACCGCACGTTCATCTGCTCCGAGCAGGAGCAGGACGCCGGCCCGACCAACCACTGGAAGGCCCCCGCCGAGATGCGGGAGATCTTCGCGGGCGAGAAGGGCCTGTTCCGCGGCTCGATGAAGGGCCGGACGATGTACGTCGTCCCGTTCTGCATGGGCCCCCTCGGCTCGCCGCTGTCCGCCCTCGGCGTGGAGATCACGGACTCGGCGTACGTCGCCGTCTCGATGCGCACGATGACGCGCATGGGCCAGGCCGTCCTCGACGAACTCGGCGACGACGGCTTCTTCGTGAAGGCCGTCCACACCCTCGGCGCGCCCCTCGCGGAAGGAGAGGCGGACGTGGCCTGGCCGTGCAACCAGACCAAGTACATCTCGCACTTCCCCGAGTCCCGCGAGATCTGGTCCTACGGCTCCGGCTACGGCGGCAACGCCCTGCTCGGCAAGAAGTGCTACGCCCTGCGCATCGCGTCCGTCATGGCGCGCGACGAGGGCTGGCTCGCCGAGCACATGCTGATCCTCAAGCTCACGCCCCCGCAGGGCGAGTCGAAGTACGTCGCCGCAGCCTTCCCGAGCGCCTGCGGCAAGACGAACCTCGCCATGCTGGAGCCCACCGTCTCCGGCTGGACCGTCGAGACCATCGGCGACGACATCGCCTGGATGCGGTTCGGCGCCGACGGCCGCCTCTACGCGATCAACCCCGAGGCCGGCTTCTTCGGCGTCGCACCCGGCACCGGTGAGCACACCAACGCCAACGCGATGAAGACGCTGTGGGGCAACGCGGTCTTCACCAACGTCGCGCTCACGGACGACGACGACATCTGGTGGGAGGGCATGACGGAGGAGCTCCCGGCCCACCTCACGGACTGGAAGGGCAACGACTGGACGCCGGGCTCCGAGACCCCGGCCGCCCACCCCAACGCCCGCTTCACCGTCCCCGCCGCCCAGTGCCCGATCATCGCGCCGGAGTGGGAGGACCCGAAGGGCGTGCCGATCTCGGCGATCCTCTTCGGCGGCCGCCGCGCCACCGCCGTCCCGCTGGTCACCGAGTCCTTCGACTGGAACCACGGCGTCTTCCTCGGCGCCAACGTGGCCTCCGAGAAGACCGCCGCCGCCGAGGGCAAGGTCGGCGAACTGCGCCGCGACCCGTTCGCGATGCTGCCGTTCTGCGGCTACAACATGGGCGACTACATGGCCCACTGGATAGACGTGGCCAAGGACAAGGACCAGGCCAGGCTGCCGAAGATCTACTACGTCAACTGGTTCCGCAAGAACGACGCGGGCAAGTTCGTCTGGCCCGGCTTCGGCGAGAACTCCCGCGTCCTGAAGTGGATCGTGGAGCGGCTGGAGGGCAGGGCCGAGGGCGTGGAGACGCCGATCGGCGTGCTGCCGACGCGGGAGTCCCTGGACACCGACGGGCTGGACCTCGACGACAGCGACCTCGACTTCCTGCTGACCGTCGACAAGGAGGTCTGGCGGGAGGAGGCGGCGCTCGTCCCCGACCACCTCAACACCTTCGGCGAGCACACGCCGAAGGAGCTGTGGGCCGAGTACCGGGCGCTGGTGGAGCGGCTCGGATAAGTCCCCTCCGGAAAGACTCCGCGGCCGGTTGGGGGATGTGCCCTGACCAGCGATCGTCACGACCGGCCGCGGTGTGAGACCGGCGAGGCTGCGTACAACGGCGTGCGCGGCTCCTGGGCCTGTCGTCACCTGCTCCCGTCCGCCCCGACGGGAGCCCGGTGGCGACAGGCCTTCGCCTGGGTGCGGGCCTCACCCGCGCGGGTGGATTCCTGCGGCCGGTGAGCGCAAGACGGCTCGTGGCGAGCCGACTTGTGGACCGGCGTCGGAACGCTGTCGCCCATGCTCACACCTCAGGTTCGATCGTTCACACCTGGTGTTCGATCACTCACGGTCCGAGCCGGCACCGTGGCAGCCACCCTCCTGGCGCTGCTCCTGGCCCTGCCCGGCACCGCGGTCGCCGCTCCCGGCGACCTGGACCCCGCCTTCGCCGGCGACGGCACGGTCCTCACCGACTTCGGCGGCGACGACTCCGCCGCCGACGTGGCGGTGCAGTCCGACGGCAGGATCGTCTCCGTCGGCACCTCCTTCGACAACTCCGCGTCGGAGGGCGACTTCGCGCTGACCCGGCACAACGCCGACGGCTCCCTGGACACCACCTTCGGCGGCGACGGCAGGGTGACGACCGCCGTCAACAACCTGCCGTCGAGCGAGGGCCTCCAGTGGAGCGAGGCGCACGCCGTCGCCCTGCAGCCCGATGACGGCAACATCGTGGTGGCGGGCAGCAGTTGGCGAGGGCCCGAGAACTGCTGCTGGTTCACGCTGGTCCGGTACAGGGCGAGCGACGGCTCGCTGGACACGAGTTTCGGCAACGGCGACGGCCGGGTGTTCACCGACTTCGGCGTCCCCGAAGAGGCCACCGACGTGGTGGCGCTGCCCGGCGGCAAGATCGTCGCCGCGGGCTATGTCGGCGGCGATGCCGCGGTGGCCCGTTACAACGCCGACGGCTCCCTGGACACCACCTTCGGCGGTGACGGCAAGGTGACCACCGCTCTGGGCGACTCTCTCCAGGAGGGCGGCGACGTGCGCGCCCTGGCCGTGCAGCCCGACGGCAAGATCCTGGTCGCGGGCGAGGTCGGGACGACCCGCTTCGACTTCGTGCTCGTCCGCTACAACACCGACGGCAGCCTCGACACCGGGTTCGGTACCGGCGGCATCCAGCGCACCGACTTCGGTGACTACGACTCCGCGGAGGCGCTCGCGATCCAGCCCGACGGCAAGATCGTCGCCGCCGGTTCGAGCGGTGGCAGGGTCGCACTCGCCCGCTACAGCACCAACGGCGCCCTGGACCCGAGCTTCGACGGAAACGGCCTGGTCGTCACCCCCGGCGGCGGCGCCCAGGACATGAAGCTGCAGAGCGACGGACGGATCGTCGTCGCCGGCAACGGGCCGGGCGGCTTCAACGTCCTGCGGTACAACACCGACGGCGGCCTGGACAGCGGCTTCGGCAACGGCGGCCGGACGGCCACGAGCTTCGGCGGCAGCGATGCCGCCCACGGCGTGGCCGTGCAGTCCGACGGACGGATCGTCGCCGCCGGCCAGGGCGGACCGGACAACGACTTCGCCCTGGCCCGCTACCTGGGCGGCGGAGGCAGCACACCCCCGCCCCCGCCGCCGCCCAGCGCGGACCTCTCCGTCACCAAGACGGGCCCGTCCACCGTGACCATCGGCGACCGGGCCACCTACACCGTCCGCGTGACCAATGCGACCGCCTCCACCGCGTCCGCCACCGGCGTCACACTGACCGACACCCTCTCCGGAGCGGGCGCGACGCTGATCTCGGCCACGCCCTCCCAGGGCAGCTGCACCACCACCGCCACCGGCGCGACCTGCGCCCTCGGCACCCTGGCCCCGGGCGCCGGCGCCACGGTCACGGTCGTCGCCGAACCCCGCGCCACCGGCACGCTCACCAACACGGCCGCGGTCACGGCCACCCAGACCGACCCGGCCACGGGCAACAACACCGCCACCGCGACCGGCACCGTCAACAACTCCCGGGGCTGCACCATCATCGGCACCAGCGGAGCCGACACCCTCAACGGCACCCTCCGCAACGACGTGATCTGCGGCCTGGGCGGCAACGACACCCTCCGCGGCAACGACGGCACCGACACCGTCTACGGCGACTACGGCAACGACACCATCGACGGCGGCGCCGGCAACGACACGCTCTACGGCGGTCCGGGCAACGACACCGTGAACGGATCCGCCGGCAACGACCGTGTCGTCACCACCGACGGGGTGTCAGGCAACGACACCGCCAACGGCGGTGCCGGCTTCGACACCTGCACCACCGACCCGGGTGACGGCCGCATCAGCTGCCCCTGAGCCCCCGTTCCGGCCCGGCCCCTCGCGCGCACGCGGGGGGCCGGCTCAGTTGTTGCGGTCCTCCAGGTACCGCGTGTGCGTCTCCTGGCGCCTGGCCTCCGCGTCCCGCAGCCCGGCCGCCAACTGCTCGGCCTCCTCCTTAAGGAGGGACAGCTGGCGTTCCAGATGCCGCTCCGGCGGCTCCTGGCCGGGCGTCAGACGCGTCCACCACCGCGTCCGCACGAAGCTGTCGACCGCCTCCGGGATGTCCTGCCGGACCGTGCGCGACAGGACGTGGACGCCCTCCGGGTCCTGGGCCAGGAGCTCGGCGGCCCAGCCGGGGTCCAGCAACGCGGTGAGCAGGTCGGTCAGTTCGGCGAGCCGGGCCTCCGTCGAGGCGGGCAGGCCGACCTCTGCCAGATAGGTCTCCAGCTTGCGGAAGTCGGCCCGTACCTCCTCCAGCTGGGCGGAGGGCGTCGGGAAGTCCGGCAGCGGCGGCCGCTCCGGCGGGGCGATCAGCGCGCCCGCGCCGTACAGGCCCGCCACCACCACCGGCCAGTACGTGCCCGCCACCCCCGTGAAGGTCAGGACCAGGCCGACGAGACCGGCCCCGCTGCCCGTGAGGTTCTTACGGGATTCGAGGTAGGCGAGAGCCTTACTGGTAGCCACGGATCTCCTCGAAGGCGCCGTCCAGGGAACCCTGTTGGGCGTCGAAGAGACGGCCGCCGGTCAGGTCGGCGATGTGCTGGAGCTCGGTGCGGGAGGAGTCGCCGAAGAGGATGGGGAAGACCGGGATCTGCTGCCGGTCGGCGGAGAGCTTGTGGTAGAAGTCGTCGAAGTCACCGGCCTTGGCGCCCGTGGTGTTCTCGCCGTCGGTCATCAGCACGATCGACGTGAAGGCGTCCGCGGAGGTGTTCAGCCGGCCGTACGCCTTCTCCAGCGAGGTGTAGATCGCCGTGTTGCCGTCGGCGTGCAGGGCGTCGGTGTCCTTGCGGATCGCGGCGAGGTCGGACTTGTCGTCGACGACGTGGGTGCTGACGCTCTTCACGGCCGAGCCGAACGGCATCAGGGTGACCTCCTCGCGGTTGCGGAAGTCGCTGGTCAGGCCGGTGAGGGCGGCCTTCAGGCGGGAGAGGCGGTCGCCCTCCATCGAGCCCGAGGTGTCCAGGACGTAGACCGTGCGGGAGGGCCGGCGCAGGTCGTTCTCGTAGGCCGAGATGAGCCCGTCGGCCACCGACCGGCTGCCGGGGAAGGGCAGTTCGCGGCGGCGGCTGGTGTCCAGGCCGGCGGCCGGGGCGACGGAGGCCACCACCGGGCGGCGGCGGGTGGTGTCCGTGATCAGCTTCTGCACGGCCGTGGTGCGCAGGTCCTCCGTGACCCGGCGGACGTCCTCGCGGGTGGCGGAGGAGGACGAGGCCAGCGAGGAGAACGGGTAGTCGGCGGTGACCACGCCGTCCTTCGGGCGGATCACGGTGAGACCGGGGATGCCCTGGAGCACCGACTCGTAGTTGAGCAGGGCGTCGACGTTGCCGCGCCGCTGGTAGGCCGAGGCCAGCCAGCCGGAGGAGCCCGAGGTCAGGGTCTGGCCCTTGAAGAACTTCTTCAGCCGGGGAGTCGCCTTCGTGACGTCGGCGTCCGTGAGCGCCGACTGGGCGCCGGAGAGCGCGGAGGCCACCGAGACCAGGGTGGCGAAACCGGAGTTGGAGCGGGCCGGGTCCGTCATGCCGTACGTCAGCCTGCCGGCCTCCACGGCCTGCTCGACCTGGGACCAGGTGACGTCGGCCGGCTTCCAGCCCAGCGTCTGCACGGTGGTCGTCTTCACGCCGATCGCGACCGGGCTGGACATGATCGACGTCTCGGAGACGACCTTCTTCGCCGCCTCGGGGCGCAGCCGCAGATAGTCGTCGGAGGACAGCCAGAGCGCGTCGTACCTGCCGTCCGTCTTCCCCTTCGCCAGCAGGTCGATGGCGTCCAGGGTGCCCATGTAGGTGGGCCGGATCGTGACGCCGGTGTCCTTGCGGACCCGGTCGAAGACGGCCGTCATGTCGCTGAGTTCGGAGGAGGCGAGGACGCGCAGGGTGCCCGGCTTCGGGGCCGTGGAGTCGTCGCCGTGGTCCTCGGAGGTGCAGCCGGTCAGGACGACGGCCGCCGCCGCGAGGAGGGCGAGGAGCGGGCGTCTGCTCATGCGGGGCCGCCCTCCAGTGCGCTCTTCGAGCGGCTGCGCTCCAGGTAGGCACTGGCCTGGTGGAGTTCGTCGGTCAGCGACTGCACGGTGGTCGCCATCACCTCGGTCGCCTGCACCTTGTAGGTGTCGATCGCGTCGAGGGTCCGGTAGATCTGCTGGAACGCGGCCCGCAGCGTCTCGGCGCCCACCGCCGGGTCAGCGGCGATCCGCTGGATCTCCCCGCTCTGGGTCGCGAGCATCTCGGCGTTGCCCCGGATCAGGTCCTCGGTCGTCCCGCGCAACGCGTTGACCTGCTCGATCACCTTCTTCTGGTTGTCGAGCGCGGAGGCCAGCATCACCGAGATCCGCAGCGCGGAGACGGTGGTGGTGGCGGCGCGTTCGACGCCCTTGATCAGCTCGTCGTTGTTGCGCCGTACGACGTCCATCGCGAGGTAGCCCTGCGCGGACACCGCGAGCTGGGTGAGCAGGTCCTGGTGCTTCTGCCGGACCGGGAAGAGCACGTCCGCCCGTACCGCGTCGGCCTCCTGGGGGTCCGGGATCCGGGCGACGTGCTGCTCGACGGCGGTGTCCAGGGCCTGGGTGAGCACGACGTACTCCTGGAGCTTGCCCATCGTCTCCCAGAGCCGCACCCGCTCCGTCTGCAACGCCGCGTTGTCCCGCCGCAGTTCGTCCTGGCCGCCGCGCAGCGAGCCCACGATCTTGTTCAACGTCCCCTGCGCGGACGCGTACTTGGCGACGTGGTCGCGGAGCTTGTTGCCGCCGGGCAGCCGGGACAGGAACTTGCGGCCCTTGCTCGCGGGCAGGTCGCGCGGGTCCAGGTCCTCCACGACCCGGCGGAGTTCGACGAGCGAGCCGGCCACCTTGGCCTGGGCGTCACCGCCCTTGTCGGGCAGGCTGCGCACGGCGCGCTCCAGCATGCGGTTCGACTGCGAGGCGGCGGTGCGCATCTCGCCGGCGCCGAGGCCGGTGATCTCGCCGACCTTGCTCGCGAACTCCGGGGACCGGGCGTCCAGGGCGGCGAGGTCCCGGACGTAGTCGGAGGCCCTGCGCGCCATGTCCGTACGGACGCCGTCGTCGACGGGCACCAGCCCGCCCGCCTTCTCCCGCGGCACGGGCACCACCGCCTCCGGCGGGGTCAGCGTGAAGACGTCGTCGCCGCTCAGCGTGGGCGGGTGCGCACCGCCGCTCGGCACCATCTTGTCGAAGTTGCTCACAGGGTCCCCCCGGGTCAGCCGCGCGCCCGGCGGGCCATCTCGTGCAGCACCGCGGAGGTGGGCACGGGCGCCTGCCGGACGCCGGTCAGTGTCTGGTTGAGGTAGGCGGTGTGGCCTGCGGTGGCCTTGACGAACTCGGCGGAGTCGCCCTGGGGCCGGAAGCCGTGTCTGACGGCGAGCCTGCGCAGGGTCGGGTCGGTGCTGAGGAGTTCGCCGAGCCGGCGGCCGGCGTCGTCGAGCGGTACGACGGTGTGGTCGCTGTTGACCGTGGTGTCCGGGTAGAGGACGACGAGGTCGTCGGCGCCCTGCTGCTCCCCGAGCAGCGAGACCACCTGCGACTCGTACAGGCACACCAGCGGGTTTCCGGCGCCGCTGACGAAGTCCCTGAACACCGAGTCGCTGCTGGGCTGTTGCGCTCCCTGCACGCTGACCAGCTTGTGCAGCAGCGGCGCGGTCCGCGCGACGTCCGCGTCACTCGCCACCACCTGCCCCCCGTTGGCGACATAGGAGGCGGCGGCGAGGTACAGCGCACCGGAGTTGGAGGTCTCCGGGTCCGTACTGGTGATGTACAGCGTCCCGGTCAGCTCCCCGTGCGCCTTTGCCCCCTTGAGCTGCTGCCAGGTCCGGTCGTGCCGGGCGGCGTCCAGGTAGGCGGCCATCTTCAGGGTCCCCTTGCCCTTGCCGTCGAGGACGGCGAGCCCGTTGGCGGCCAGCACCTCGGCCGCGCTGCGGTGGGCGACCACGACGAGGGGCGAGTAGAAGGGGCGGGGGAGGGGCTGGCGGGCATGGTACTTCGCGGCCAGCGTGTCGGCCGGCGCCGAACTGGACGGGAAGGCGAAGTCGTAGCCCTTCAGGTCCAGATCCTCCATGGCCCAGGATCCGGACGCCTCCGTCTTCACGGTGTAGCCCTTGGCGGCGAGGGCCTTCACCACATCGGGATCGGCGAAGAAGTCCGACTTCTCCGAACCGATCACACCACGCACGGTCTTCGTTGCCGTGCCCTTGTCATCCCCCTGCCGGCCTGCGACGACGGCAGCCACCACGCCACCGATCAGCAGCACCGCGAGGACGATTCCTGCGATACGTCTCACGAGGTGGAGAGTGCTCCCGGAATCCCTCAGTCCTGGGTGGAACGGATGAACGGGGGGTGAAGGGGGCGCCCCGGAACGAAACCGGAGCGCCGAAGTCCGCCGGGCGCCGTCAGACGGGGCCGTTCGGGTCGTTTCCTGCCTTGCCGTAGCGGCGGAAGGCGGAGGTCTCCACCTGCCAGGGGCCGAAGGGCACCATGTCGCCGTAGATATAAGGGTCCATGTGCCGGTAGCGGTTTCCGCACGGGTCGGAATGCACTTCGATCGTGCCCTTCCGGGGGTCGACGATCATGTAGTGGGCGATGCCCATGGCCGGGTATTCGCTGATCTTTTCGACGTAGTCATTTTCCGGGTTGGACGGTGAGACGATCTCGACGACGGCCAGCACCTGTGAGGCGTCGACAGCGAGACCCTCCTCGTCGAGCACGTCCTCGGGGATGACCACGGCGTCGGGGCGGCGCATGCGGGGTGCTCGATCTCCGGGCCGTTCTCGCACATGTAGCCGGGGTGGGTGACCTGGAGTTGGGTGTTCAGCTGATTGCGGATACGACTGATCGTGCCCTCACGCCGTTTCGACGGGCACATCATCGCCAGTATCGGGCCGGACGGTCCGATCTCGACGCTCCAGGTCCCTTCGAGCTGCTCGGCGTAGGCCCCGAGTTGCTCGGCGATCCCGCGCATCTTTGGGTAGTCCATGCCCATGACCTCAGCGTACTGACCTATGGCAACCCGGTCCGCGCGTCGCTGCGGGAGCGCGCGGACCGGGGCCGTATGGGGTGGGTCAGCCGGCCGTGGTGAGTTCCCCGGCTGCCGCGTGGGCGTCCATGCGTTCCGCCGCGAGGATCGCCGCCGCGGTGTCCGCGCGGGACGCCGCGACCAGCAGGGCGCGGCCGGCGACGGCGTGCGCGCGCTGGTGCAGGGCGGTCGGCTCCGCGGCCGCCGTCGGCGACGCGCGGACCGGTGTCCGTCCGCCCCGCAGCCGGGCCACCTGCTCGGCCAGCCGGGTCGCGGCGGTGTCGAGGTCGGTGGACGGCGCGAGTGCGCGCAGTTCGTCGGTGACGGCGAGGAGTGCCGCGAGGTGTCCCGCGAGCTGGATGTCCAGCTCCTCCTCGCGCGTCCGGTGGGGGAAGTCGGAAGGGGAGCCGGCCATCGTGCTGTGGACCGACTTGGTGCGGATCGGTTCGTACATGGGAGATGGCCTCCTGTGCTCTGACAGGAAACCATCCTAGCTTAGATTCCGTCTAAAGTTGACCGGGGTCGCGGACGGTGGCCCGGCGGCCGCCTACGGCTGGCCGTACCCGTCCAGGAACCGGCCGATCCGGGTGATCGCGTCCCGCAGGTCCCCGACCGTCGGCAGGGTCACCACCCGGAAGTGATCCGGCTCCGGCCAGTTGAAGCCGGTACCCTGGACGACCATGATCTTCTCCTGCCGCAGCAGGTCGAGGACCATCTGCCGGTCGTCCTTGATCTTGAAGACCTGGGGGTCGAGGCGCGGGAAGAGGTACAGCGCGCCCTTGGGGCGGACGCAGCTCACGCCCGGGATCTGGGTGAGCAGCTCGTAGGCGAGATCCACCTGCTCCTTCAGTCGCCCGCCCGGCAGGACGAGGTCGTCGATCGTCTGGCGTCCGCTGAGCGCGGCCACGACCCCGTGCTGGCCGGGCATGTTCGCGCACAGCCGCATGTTCGCGAGGATCGTCAGGCCCTCGATGTAGGAGTCGGCGTGCGCCCGGGGCCCCGAGACGGACATCCAGCCGACCCGGTAGCCGGCCACCCGGTACGCCTTCGACATGCCGTTGAAGGTGAGCGTGAGGAGATCCGGGGCGACCGCGGCGGTCGGCGTGTGCGTGGCGCCGTCGTAGAGGATCTTGTCGTAGATCTCGTCCGAGCAGACGAGGAGGTTGTGGCGGCGGGCGATGTCGGTCAGCCCGCGCAGCACCGCCTCGTCGTACACCGCGCCCGTCGGGTTGTTCGGGTTGATGATGACGATCGCCTTGGTGCGGTCGGAGACCTTGCGCTCGACGTCGGCGAGGTCGGGCATCCAGTCCGACTGCTCGTCGCAGCGGTAGTGCACGGCCGTACCGCCGGAGAGGGAGACAGCCGCCGTCCACAGCGGGTAGTCCGGCGCCGGTACGAGGACCTCGTCCCCGTCGTCGAGCAGCCCCTGCATGGCCATCACGATCAGCTCGGAGACGCCGTTGCCGATGAAGACGTGCTCGACGTCGGTCTCGATGCCGATGGTCTGGTTGTGCATGACGACCGCGCGCCGGGCGGCCAGCAGCCCCTTCGCGTCACCGTAGCCGTGTGCCGAGGAGACGTTGCGGAGGATGTCCTCCAGGATCTCCGGCGGGCACTCGAAGCCGAAGGCGGCCGGGTTGCCGGTGTTGAGCTTGAGGATGCGGTGCCCCGCCGCCTCGAGCCGCATCGCCTCCTCGAGAACCGGGCCCCGGATCTCGTAACAGACGTTGGCGAGCTTGGTCGACTGGATCACCTGCATGCCGGTGAGCTTACGGGGCGGTAACGCCTGTCGGGCCGTGTTTTCCACCACGTGAGACCCGTGTGGGGGACAGCCGCAGGTCCGGCGCTTTGGCCTGTTATCGCCGGTAGCTGTCTCAAAGGCCGCTCCCCTCCCTAGAATCCGCGTTCATGCCGAGACCTGCCGAGGACGAGACCGGGGCGCCCAGCGTCTACCGACCCGAGGGCGAACCGGCCCCCGCCTACGAGGAGTACCGGGATCCGGCCTTCGCGCACGGCTGGCTCAACGCATACGACGAGACGCGCGAGCTGCCGAGGGTCGCGCTCGCCGCGCCGGGACCGGGCCGGGCGGAGCGGCGGCGGGCGGCCCGTGGCGTGGGCGGCCTGCGCGCGAAGCACGTGGCGGTCGCCGTGGGTGCGGTGGGCGCCGCGTCCGTGGCCGCACTGGTCGCCGGTTTCACCTTCTCCTCGTCGTCCGGTGGCGGCCAGGTCCAGCAGGACCGTGCGAAGCACACGGCCGGCGAGTCGTCGGCGCCGGCCCAGGCGCCGGGAGAGAGCCCGAGCGGCGCGTCGTCCGCCACGCCCTCGGTGAAGTCGGCCGCGCCGGTCGTGGAGTCGCCGTCGGCCCGGGGCACGTCCACGGCCGGGACACCGGTGTCGGCAGCGGAGACCCGCTCGGCGAGTGCCACCCCGACGCGCAGTGCGAGCGTGACACCGTCGCCGACGGCCGCCGCCACGTCCCCGACGGTGAGCCCCACGTACGGGGGCCACGGCTGGGGGCACGGGCGGGGCGGCGGCAGGGGGCGCTAGCGGCGAGCCCCGCGGGCAGGGCGGCACGCTCGGTCCCAAATGGCCGCGGACATATGTAGTTTGGCCCCCTGGGTGAAGGGGGCCGCATGGAATTCTCGCTGCTCAACGACGAGCCCGTGACCGGCCCCGCGGCCGATCTGCTCGGCGCCGGGCAGGCCGCCCGGCAGCTGGCCAAGCTGCTGCACGACTCCCGGTCCGCGACTCCGCTGACGCTTGCCGTGGACGCCGGCTGGGGCATGGGGAAGAGCAGTCTGATGCGGCTGGTCGAGGCGGAGCTACGGCGGAAGGACGTCGAGACCGTCTGGTACAACGCCTGGACCTCCACCGGCGCCGACGCCCTCGAAGGGCTCATCAAGACCGTCCTGATGCAGCTGGACGAGCGAGTGCTGCGGCGGGCGGTGGCCCGGCTCTCCGGGAGGAGACCGTGGCTCACGACCCTGCGGGCGACGCTGACGGTGGCGGGCGCGACGGTCGGGCTCGCGGGCCTGGTCGACCGGTTCTGGGAGGAGCTGTCGGTCGACGCGAAGGCCCGCAACGACCTGCGGACCGAGCTGCGAGGACTTGCGACCGCCTGGGCGGAGGGGGCCGGCGACCGGCCCCGCCGCATGCTGGTCGTCTTCGTCGACGACCTCGACCGCTGTGCCGAGGAGACGGTCCTCGCGGTGTGCGAGGCGGTGAAGGTCTATCTGGACGTCCCCGGCCTCGCCTTCGTCATCGGCTGCGACCGTGCCGCGCTCGGGTCGTCGGGGCTGCTGCGGGATCTGGGGCCGGCCGGGACGGCGTTCATGGAGAAGATCTTCCAGACGAGCTACCGGCTGCCGGTGGCGGGCGGCGAGCACCTGGAGGCGTACGTCCGGAGCTGTGCCGAACGCTCGGGACTGCGTGAGCTGCTGGACGACGACCTGGTACGGCTGATCGCCGCCCGCTCGGCGCGCAACCCGCGCCGGATCAAGCGCCTCATCAACGGCTTCGGTCTTGAGTGCGCGCTCAATCCGGTGTGGGCCCGGTTCAGGCCCGAGGCCGTCGTCAGGACCCTTCTGCTGCAGCACCTGTACGGCGACTTCTACCGCCTCCTCGTCTCCAGCGACGGCACCTACGGGCACGCGGCCCGGGAGTTCCTGGAGTACCGGACGGCCAGGCGGGTGCTGAGCCGGTGGGTCGAGGTCGACGCCGAGTCGTGGCGTACGACGGTGGACTCGGTGACCGGGCACGGGCTCGTGGCGCCGGAGACCGGGGCTCCGGACAGCTGGGAGGCGGTGCTGACCCGGCTGGAGGAGGAGCTGCCCACCGCGTTCCCGGAGCTGGCGAGGGACCACGGCTTCGTCCATCTCGTCGAGGAGTGGATGCGGCTGCCCCAGGCGGACGAACTGCTGCGGCGGTTGCAGGAGGGCGCCGCGCCCGTCGCGGCCCGCGCGGACGAGGAACCGACGGCCGGGCGGGCGGAGGGCCGGGACGAGTACCGGGGTGTCAGCGTCCTGTGGGT
This sequence comes from Streptomyces sp. NPDC090499, assembly GCF_044769305.1. NCBI lineage: Bacteria > Bacillati > Actinomycetota > Actinomycetes > Kitasatosporales > Streptomycetaceae > Streptomyces > Streptomyces sp. NPDC090499. The sequence continues at coordinate 55,769 of NZ_JBIVXP010000003.1, read as the reverse complement.
GGACGACTACCCGGAACAGAACGCGACCTCCGTGCGCCACCTCCGGGCGCACGGGGCGGACGTCCTGGTGGCCCAGAGCGGCCCGACGGCCGACCGGATCCTCTCCACCCACCCCGTCGACCTGGTGATCTCCGATGTCACGCGCGGCACGGAACGGGACGCGGGGTTCGCCGATCTGGCGGCCTGGCGGAGCAGGGGCCTCTTCGGCGGTCCCGTCGTGTTCTTCGTCGGCCGTGTCACCCCCGCCCGGGAGCAGCGCAGCCGTGAACTCGGCGCGCGCATCACGTCCGGTTCCTCGGCTCTCTTCGAGCACATCGACGCCGCCTGCGCGGAAATCCGCCAACGCCCTTCCTGAAACAGCTCCTTGCCCGCGCGGCCACTTGTGTTGAGAATGTGCATGACAAAAACAGCGGGTGGCCGGAAGATCTCCGGTCACCTCGTCGTATAGAGGGGACCCCCACATGAACAAGCCTCTCGTCGCCGCGCTCGCCTCCCTGGCCATCACCGGGATCGGCACGGCACCGGCGGTCGCAGCGCCGCAGACGGCCAAGGCCGCCGCGGTGACCGTCAACTTCGCGGGCACCGTCTCGCTCAGCAACTGCTCCGGTTCCGTCATCCGCTTCCCGAACTCCGCGGACAGCGACCCGGCGCTGGTCCTCACCAACGGCCACTGCCTGGAGACCGGCTTCCCGGAGCCCGGCGAGGTCATCACCGGCCAGTCCTCCAGCCGTACCTTCGGCCTGCTCAACTCCTCCGGCACCAAGGTCGCCACGCTCCGCGCCAACCAGGTCGTCTACTCGACGATGACCGACACCGACATCACGATCTACCGCACCACCACGACGTACGCGGCGATCAAGAGCTCCTACGGCATCAGCCCGCTCACCGTCAACGCCAGTCACCCCGTCGCCGGCACCGCCATCAAGGTCGTCTCCGGCTACTGGAAGACGATCTACAGCTGCAGCATCGACGGGTTCGTGTACCGGCTCAAGGAGGGCGACTGGACCTGGAAGGACTCCGTCCGCTACACCTCCGCGTGCAACACGATCGGGGGGACGTCGGGGTCGCCGGTGATCGACACCACCACGGGGCAGGTCGTCGCCGTCAACAACACGGGCAACGAGGACGGGGAGCGGTGCACCGTCGACAACCCGTGCGAGGTGGACGAGAGTGGGAACGTGACGGTGCGGCAGGGGATCAACTACGCCGAGGAGACGTACATCATTCCGGCGTGCTTCACGACGGGGAACGTGCTGAACCTCAGCGCGAGTGGTTGCACCCTGCCCAAGCCGTAGCGCTTCGCTGGGGGCGCCGTTTTCGGGTGCGGGTCGGTGGGGGCCGGTCGCGCCCACGCGGCGGAGCCGCATATCGAATACAGCCCCGCGCCCCTTCAGGGGCGCTACAGCGGGGTGCGTCGGATTGCTCGGCCCGCCAGGGCGTCCGTGCGGCGGCCGTCCTCGATGACGAAGCGGCCGTCGATCAGGACGTGCGGGATGCCCGTCGGCAGTTGGCGGGGGTTGTCGAACGTCGAGCCTGCCGCGACCGTCCGCGGGTCGAAGAGGACCAGGTCGGCCCGGTAGCCCTCGCGTACGAGGCCGCGGTCCGGCAGGCGCAGCCGGGCCGCGGGGCGGGCGGTGAGGTGGGCGACGCACTCCTCCAGGGAGAGCACGCCCAGCTCCCGCACGTAGTGGCCGAGGTAGTGCGGGAACGTGCCGTAGGCGCGGGGGTGGGGTTTCGTGCCCTGGAGGATGCCGTCCGAGCCGCCGGTGTGGACCGGGTGGCGCATGATCGTGCGGACGTTCTCCTCGTGGCCGACGTGCTGGAGGATCGAGGGGGCGAGGCGGTCCGTCAGGAGGAGGTGCCGGGCCGTCGTCCACGGGGGCTCGCCACGCAGCCGCGCCGACTCCTCGATCGTCCGGCCGACGAACTCCGTCAGCGCGGGGTCGCCCACGCCCGAGATCTCGATGGTGTCCCACTCGACGGGCACGCCGTGGCAGCCGTCGGAGCCGACGGCCTCCAGGTGGTGGCGGATGCGTTCGGACGTGTCGTCGTCCGCCAGGCGGGCCAGGGCCGCCGCCGGGCCGCCCTCGTTGGCCCAGCTCGGCAGCATCGCCGCGAGGGTCGTGCTGCCGGGGGTGTAGGGATAGGTGTCCAGGGTGATGTCGGCGCCGGCGGCGAGGGCCTCGTCGAGGAGGGCCAGCAGTTCGGGGGCCCGGCCCTTGTTCACGCCGAAGTTCATGGTGGCGTGGGCGAGGTGGAGCGGGCAGCCGGCCTCCCGGGCCAGGGCCACCATCTCCGCGTACGCCTCCAGGGCGCCCGCGCCGTAGGAGCGGTGGTGCGGGCAGTAGTAGCCGCCGTACTCCGCCACCACCCGGCACAGCTCGGTCAGTTCCGCGTCCGGCGCGTACATGCCCGGGGTGTAGGTGAGCCCGGAGGACAGGCCGACCGCGCCCTGGGCCAGGCCCTCGGCCACCAGCCGGCGCATGTGGTCCAGCTCGGCCGGGGTCGCCGCGCGGTCCTCCCAGCCGACGGCGAGCGCGCGGACCGTGCCCTGCGGGACGAGGTAGGCCGCGTTGACGGCGATGCCCCGGTCGAGGCGGTCCAGGTATCCGCCCACCGACCGCCAGTCGACGTCGATGTCGTCGCCCGAGCCGTTCCAGCCGGCGATCGCGCCGCGGACCTCCGCCAGCGTGCGGTCGTCGACCGGGGCGTACGAGAGGCCGTCCTGGCCCAGCACCTCCAGGGTCACCCCCTGTGCGGCCTTCGCACTGTGGTCGGGGTCGCGCAGCAGGGCCAGGTCGCTGTGGGCGTGCATGTCGACGAAGCCGGGGGAGAGGACCAGGCCCTCCGCGTCCAGCTCGCGCACCGCCCGCGGGCGCTGGCAGCCCGCCGCCGCGGCCTCCTTGACGATGGACACGATCCGGCCTCCGTCGATCACCACGTCGGCGCGGTAGGCGGGTTCCCCGCTGCCGTCGACGACGTCCGCGTCCCGGATGACGAGCTGCTCCACGGCCCCTCCTAGAAGAACGTGCGGATGTAGTCGACGACCGTCCCGTCCGCCTCGGCCACCGGGATCAGCTGCCACTTGTCGAACGAGGTGCACGGGTGGGAGAGGCCGAGGCCCACCCAGTCCCCGACCTCCAGGTCCGCCCCGGCCTCGGTGCGCAGCCAGGCGTGCTGGTCGGACAGGCCGGTGACCGAGACGCCGGTCGCCGGGCGCTCGCTGCCCGCCCGGCGGATCACCTGGGCCACGGGCAGGTCGAGGTCGTAGGCCGCGTCCCGCTTGCCCGCGTTGGCGAAGGCCTGCTCAGGGGAGGGGCGGGAGACGATCTGCGCCCAGAGCCGGAAGGCGGGCTCCAGGGCGCCCTCCTCGGGAACCCGGTTGAAGGGGGTGACGTCCCGGTAGCGGCCGTCGTCGTGCGAGACGTACGCGCCCGAGCGCAGCAACTTCAGCACGGGCGCGGACAGTTCGGGGATGTCGGCGAAGACGTCCGCGACCGCGTCGAACCAGGCGCTGCCGCCCGCGCTCACCACGATCTCCGTCAGACCCGCGAACCGGCCCGCCTTGTCGAACTCGACGGCGAGGGCGACCAGCCGGCGCAGATAGGCGTGCACCCGGTCCGGATCGGCCTGCGGGACCTCGCCCTCGTACCCGGCCACCCCGGCCAGCCGCAGCGTCCGCGTCCCGGCCACCGCGTCCGCGACCGCCGCGCACTCCGCCTCGGTACGCACCCCGGTCCGGGCGCCCTCCCCGGCGGCCAGCTCGACCACGACGTCCACCGGGCGGCCGGTCCCGTGCAGCGCGGCGTCCATCAGCTCGACCCCGCGCACGGAGTCGACGTAGCAGACGAAGCGGAAGTCGGCGTCGCGCTCCAGCTCGGCGGCGATCCAGCGGAGCGCCGGGGCGTCCACGAGCTCGTTCGCGAGGAAGACGCGACGGGTGCCGAACGCCCGCGCCACCCGGACCTGGTGCGGCACGGCGAGGGTGATGCCCCACGCCCCGCGGCCGGTCTGCCGGTGGAAGAGCTGCGGCGCCATCGAGGTCTTGCCGTGCGGGGCGAAGGCCAGGCCGTGCCGTTCGGTGTACGACTCCATCAGCGCGAGGTTGTGCTCCAGGCGCTCGGCGGACAGGGCCAGTACCGGGGTCGCGAAGCCGTCCGTGAACAGGTTGCGGCGCTGGGCGGCCAGTTCGCCGACGGTGAGGCCCTCGGCGTCCGGCGGGAGGCCCTTGAAACGGTGGTCGACGCGTTCCTCCGCGAGCCGGGCGAGCGCTTCGGTGCCGGTGTCGAGGGACACGGAGCCTCCCTGATCAGGTTGGTTGCATTCTCTGCAACGTCCATTGCGTATGTCGCTTATCGCTGTCTAACATCCACGCCAACGCCGGGTCAATGGAGCCCGCAGCGACCCTTCCCCGACGACGAGGAGCCACGACCATCGTGAAGGCCACCGGCGCAGTTGACGCCGTGGACGTCGTCGCGCTCGGCGAGTCCATGGTCACGTTTCTGCCCACCCGGCCGGGGCGGCTCGCGGACGTGCCGTCCTTCGACCGCGCGATCGGCGGCGCCGAGTCCAACGTGGCGTGCGCGCTGGCCGCCGCCGGGCACGCCGTGCGCTGGGTCAGCCGGGTCGGCGCGGACGGGTTCGGCGACCACCTGCTGGCGACCGTCGCCTCGCACGGCGTGGACGTCTCGGCCGTGGGCCGGGATCCGGCGCGGCCGACGGGGGTGTACTTCCGTACGGCCGGGGACCGGGCGACGGACGCGCACGAGGTCGCGTACTACCGGGCGGGGTCGGCGGCGTCCGCGATGTCGACGGCGACGGTGGACCTGGCGGCGGTGCGGGCTGGCCGGGTACTGCACCTGTCGGGGATCACGGCCGCCTTGTCGGAGGGCTGCCTGGGGCTGTTGCGCGAGCTGACGGCTTCCGCCGGGGAACGGCCGCCGCTGGTGTCGTTCGACGTGAACTACCGGGCGGGGCTGTGGGGTTCGGGCGACGGCTCGCAGGTCCTGCTGGAGCTGGCCCGCCGGGCCGACATCGTGTTCGTGGGGGAGGACGAGGCGGAGCAGGCGTGGGGGGTGACGGGAGGGCCGACGGGGATCCGGGAGGTGTTGCCGGAGCCGGGGGTGCTGGTCGTGAAGCAGGCCGCGAAGGGGGCGACAGCTTTCGTTTCGCCCGCGGCCCGGTGGGGGCTGGCCGCGCAGTTCCCCGTGCCCCTTACGGGGCGCTTCACAGCTACCCAGCTGCGGGCAGGCGTGCCGCAGGGCGGCACGGGTGGGCGCGGCGGCACCCCGCAAGCGCGGGCGAGTGAAACCCACCCCCGCCCAGCCCCCGCCGACCGCACCCCGCAAACGCCGGCAAGTGGAACGCCCGCCCCGGCCCCCACCGGCCGCACCTTCGAACCCGCCCCCGCCGTCGACGTCGTGGCCACCGTCGGCGCCGGTGACGCCTTCGCCGCCGGTTTCCTCTCCGGCATCCTGCGCGGCCTGCCGGTCCGGCAGACGCTCCGGCTCGGACACCTCTTCGCCGCCGCCGCCCTCACCACCCCCGCCGACCTCGCCCCGCCCCCCGACCGCGACACCACCGACCGGCTGACCGCCCTGGACGCCGACGGGTGGGAGAGACTTCGACTCGGCCCCGGCTGGACCGAAGCCGGCGCGGCCGAAGAGGAGGAACGCACCCCATGAGCCAGACCGTCGACCGAGCGCTCAGCATCCTGCCGCTGCTCGCCGAGAGCCCCGCCGACCTCGGCCAGGTCGCCGACCGACTCGGCGTGCACAAGTCGACCGCGCTGCGGCTGCTGCGCACCCTGCACGAACACGGGCTCGTCTACCGCCAGTCCGACCAGCGCTACCGCCTCGGCGCCCGCCTCTTCGCCCTCGCCCAGGAGGCGATGGAGAACCTCGACGTCCGCGAGATCGCCCACCCCCACCTGGCCCGCCTCAACACGGCCTGCGGACACACCGTGCACCTCGCCGTGTTCGAGGAGGGCGAGGTCCTCTACATCGACAAGGTCGAGAGCCGCTACCCGGTGCGCATGTACTCGCGGATCGGCAAGCCCGTCGCCATCACCGTCGCCGCCGTCGCCAAGCTGCTCCTCGCCGACCTGCCCGAGCCCGAGCGGCGGGCCCTCGCCGACAAGCTCGACTACCCCATGTACACAGCCCGTTCGACGCCCAACGCGGAGGCGTTCCTCAGGGAACTGGCCAGGGTGCGCGAACAGGGCTGGGCCACCGACCTCGGCGGCCACGAGGAGTCCATCAACTGCGTCGCGGCCCCCATCCGCGGCGCCGACGGGCGGGTCGTCGCCGCGATGTCGGTCTCCGCGCCGAACGTCGTCGTCACCGCCGACGAACTCCTCACCCTGCTCCCGCAGGTCCGCCGCACGGCGGACGCGATCAGCGGCGAGTACTCAGGCAGAACACCGATCACGGAAGCCGGCACCAGATGACCGAGAAGACCGCCCTCACCCCCACGACCCACACCACCCCGCCCGCGAAGTTCTCGCACGGCGTCCGCAAGGGCAACATCCTCCAGGTCGCCGGCCAGGTCGGCTTCCTGCCCGCCGAGGAGGGCAGGCCGCCGACCCCGGCCGGTCCCACCCTGCGTGAGCAGACCCTGCAGACCCTCGCCAACGTCAAGGCGATCCTGGAGGAGGGCGGCGCCTCCTGGGACGACGCAATGATGATCCGCGTCTATCTGACGGACGTGGACCACTTCGCCGAGATGAACGGCATCTACAACGCCTACTTCGAGGAGCAGGGCCTCACCGCGCCGCCCGCCGCCCGCACGACCGTGTACGTCGGTCTGCCTGCCGGCCTCCTCATCGAGATCGACGCCCTCGCCGTCCTCGGCTGAGGCCGACACCCCTCAACTCCCGCACACCGTACGCCTGTCACGGCACGGCGGCGCCCGCTCGGGCCGCCGTGCCGCGATGCCCCCTGCCCGAAAGCCCCATGCCCTTACGCAGAGGACCCCCACATGTCCCTACCGCTCGCCGCCCCCACCGCCCCCACCACCCCACCCCACACCGGAGGCCTGCTCCTCCTCCTCGACGGCACCGCCGGCCTCCTCACGGTCGCCGCCATCGGCATCGCCCTGCTCCTCTTCCTCATCATCAAGGCGCGGCTCCAGCCCTTCGTGGCCCTCCTCGCCGTCTCCATAGCCGTCGGCCTGCTCGCCGGGCTCTCGGTCACCGAGCTGTTCGGCACCGTCCAGCGCTCGGACGCCGTCTCCACCGTCGAGTCCGGCATGGGCGGCATCCTCGGCCACGTCGCGATCATCATCGGGCTCGGCACGATGCTCGGCGCGATCCTCGAAGTCAGCGGCGGTGCCGAGGTCCTGGCGACCCGTCTGCTCAACCTGTTCGGGGAGAAGCGGGCCCCGCTCGCCATGGGCCTGACCGGCCTGATCTTCGGCATCCCCGTCTTCTTCGACGTCGGCATCTTCGTCCTGGCCCCCCTCGTCTACGCGGCGGCCAAGCGCGGCGGCAAGTCGATCCTCCTGTACTGCCTCCCCCTCCTCGCCGGCCTCTCCATGACCCACGCCTTCCTGCCGCCACACCCCGGCCCGGTGGCCGCCGCCGCGCTGCTGCACGTCCAGCTCGGCTGGGTCATCCTCATGGGCGTCGTCTGCGGCATCCCGGCGGTGCTGGCCGCGTGGGCGTACTCGGCGTGGATCGGCAGGCGGATCTTCGTCGCCGTACCGCAGGACATGGTCGAGGCGGCCGAGGAGGCCAGGCAGGCGGTGGTGGCGGAGCAGCGGGCGGCGGGAGTGGAACCCCAGGAGAAGCCGGTGCCGCTCGGCACGGTCCTCGCCATCATCGGCACACCCCTCGTCCTCATCCTCGCCGCGACCTTCTCCTCCATCGCCCTGGACCCCTCCACCGGCCGCTCGGTCCTCGAGTTCTTCGGCACGCCGATGGTCGCCCTCACCATCGCCCTGGTCCTCGCCTACTACCTGCTCGGCATCCGGCGCGGCTGGTCCCGCAAGTCCCTGGAGACCGTGTCGACCGCGTCCCTCAAGCCGGTGGGCAACATCCTGCTGGTGGTTGGCGCGGGCGGGATCTTCGGCGCCGTACTGAAGGCGAGCGGCGTCGCCCAGGCCCTCTCCGACACCTTCCACGGTGTCGGGCTCCCGGTGATCGTCCTGTCGTACCTGATCTCGGTGGTGCTGCGGGTCGCCCAGGGCTCCGCGACGGTGGCGATCGTGACGACGGCCGGCATCGTCGCCCCGCTCCTCACCGAGGGCCACCACTCCCAGGCCTTCGTCGCCCTCGTCATCATGTCCATCTCGGCCGGCTCCATCTTCGCCTCGCACGTCAACGACGGCGGATTCTGGATGGTGGCCAAGTACTTCGGCATCAGCGAGCGGGACACCCTGAAGACCTGGACCGTGCTGGAGACGGTGCTGTCGGTCGCGGGGTTCGCGGTGGCGGGCGTCCTCGGCGTCTTCGTGTAGGCGTCTGATAACGAAGTCCGGGGCTGGCTGTGTCCGGCACAGGTTCTTGGACCATACTGCCCGCTGTGGAGCAGCGCATAGGAGCCAACAGTCAGCCCCTGGAGGGCGCCGGATTCGACCCGGCCTTCATCCCCGGGCTCACCTCACCCGCGTCCGCCGAGCCCGCGGACGCGAAGGCGGAGGCGGAGGCGGAGGACGCCCGGCCGGAGCAGACCGAGCAGGCGGAGGCGGCGGCGGAACCCGCGCCCGCGGCCGATGCCGGGGCCACGGCGGACGCCGACGCCGCGACGGACGCCGACGCCGCGGACGCCACGGACGACGAGGAGACCCCCGCGGGCCCCGTCTTCGAGGCCGCCGACCGGCGCGCCCGGATAGTGGCCGACCACCAGGGCGTGCACCTCAGCCTCGACGAGGAGAAGTGCGAGTTCCGCTGGGACGAGATCGGTGCGGTCGAGACCGAGGCGCCGCGCTTCGGCAAGCGGTTCACGATCACCGTCCACATGCCGGAGCGCCGCTGGTACCCCATCGAGATCGAGGCGACGTCCCGCTCCCGCTTCAAGGAGTGGGAGGAGCAGCTGGACAAGGTCCTCGACGCGTACTTCGACGACGGTACGGAAGACGGGGACGAGGACGAGGGCTTCACCGAGGCGGACGCCGAGGCGCAGGACCAGGCCGAGGCCGAGGCCACGGACGAAGCCGAGGTCGAGGACAAGGTCGAGGACAAGGTCGAGGACAAGGCCGAGGACAAGGCCGAGGACAAGGTCCTCGGCAAGGAGTAGTCCCGCCCCGTCCGCGATCGAGCCGCTCCGGCCCTGGTGGCTGCCCCACGGCCGGAGCCGGTGCCCTGTCCCGCGCCCGGCTCCCGCGACGGGACGCGCCGGCCGTGCGCAGCGGCCGCGCAGTGTACGCGCGTACCCGCCGCCGCAAGCGGCCCCCGCCGAAGTGCACCCACCCGCGTGACGCCCGTGTGCGTTCTCCCGGTCCGCCGGGAGAACGTGGTCGGACGGTCTGGAGGAGGGCTGGCTGATCATGGGCGGATCGGCGCCGCGCGAGGGCTGCCAGCTGCCGGTCGAGACGACCAGCTTCGTCGACCGGAGAGCCGAACAGGCCGCGGGCCGTGAGCTGTTGGCCAAGGCCCGCCTGGTCACGTTCACCGGCCCCGGCGGGGTCGGCAAGACCCGGCTCGCCGCCCATGTCGCCGCCCGTGTCGAACGCGCCTTCCCCGACGGCGTCCGCTACGTCGCCCTCGCCGGCCTGCACGACCCGGCACTCGTCCCGCTGGCCGCCGCCGACGCCCTCGGCCTGCACGACCACTCCGACCGGCCGCCCCTGGACGCGCTGGTGGAGCGGCTCCGCGACCGCCGCCTGCTCCTCGTCGTCGACAACTGCGAGCATCTGCTCGCCGCCTGCGCCGGCCTGGCCGCGGCCCTGCTGCGCGGCACCACCGGCGTCCGCATCCTCGCCACCAGCCGGCACCGCCTCGGCCTCACCGAGGAACACCTCATGGAGGTACGGCCGTTGCCGGTCCCCGACCCGGACGGAGACCTCTCCGCCGCCGAGTCGCACCCGGCCCTCGCCCTCTTCGCCGACCGCGCCGCCGCCGTGCTCCCCGGCTTCCGGCTCACCCCCGCCAACCGTGCCGCCGTGGCCCGCCTGTGCCGCCGCCTCGACGGGCTCCCGCTCGCCATCGAACTCGCCGCCGTCCGGATGCGTGTCCTCGGCCTCGACCAGCTCCTCGCCCGCCTCGACGACCGCTACCGCCTCCTCTCCGCCGGCAGCCCGGCGGCCCTGCCCCGCCACCGCACGCTCCGCGCGGCCGTCGACTGGAGCCACGAACTCTGCACCCCGCACGAGCAGTCGGCGTGGGCCCGGCTGTCGGTGCTGGCCGGCGGCTTCGACCTGGAGACGGCCGAGGCGGTGTGCCGCGAACCCGCGGCCGCGGGCCGGGGGTCCGGCCCCGCCGCCCGGGAGCCGGAACCGCTCGACATCCTCGAAGCCGTCGCCGGGCTCGTCGACAAGTCCGTGCTGGTCCGGGAGGAGACCCCGGACGGCGGCGGCGCCCGCTACCGGCTCCTCGACACCCTCCGCCACTACGGCCTGGACCGGCTCAGGGAGCAGCCCGGTGCGGAGGACGCCGCCCGGCGCCGGCACCGCGACCACGTCCAGCTCCACGCCGGCGCCTGCGAGGCCGCCTGGTTCGGGCCGGGTCAGCGGGAGATCGTGGCCCGGCTCCGCGCCGACCAGGACAACCTGCGCGCCGCCCTCGACTTCAGCCTCACCACCCCGGGCGAGGCCGGTGCCGGGCTGCGGCTCGCGGGCACCCTCTGGTTCTACTGGCATGCCTGCGGCGCCCCGCGCGAGGGCCGTTACTGGCTCGACCGCGCCCTCGACGCCAACCCCGCCCCGACCGCCGGCCGCGCCCGCGCCCTGTGGCTCTCCGCGCTGCTCGCCGGCAGTCCCGAGGACCTCACCCGGGGCCTGTGCCGCGCCCGCGAGGCCCGTGACCTCGCCGAGCGGCTCGGCGACCCGGCGGAGGCCGCCCACGCCGACTACGTCATCGGCGTGGTCCAGCTCTTCGCCGACGACCTGGACGCCGCCCGCGCCCACTACGAGACCACCGTCGCCCGCGGCCAAGTACCCGGCCAGCACCTCAGCCTGCACGGCCTGGACCTGGTCGAACTGGCCTGCGCGTACGCCCTCCTGGGGCAGGCCGACCGGGCCGCCGCCGTCTGCGAGCGGGCGCTCGGCCTGTGCGAGGCGCACGGTGAGGACTGGGTCCGCTCCTACGTCCTGCGCATCCTCGCCCTCGCCCACGCGGTCCGCGCCGACTGGCGTCAGGCCGAGCCCCGCGCCCGCGAGGCGCTGCGCCGCAAACGCGAGGTCCACGACGTCATCGGCATCGGGCTCACCCTCGACCTGCTGGCGAGGATCGCCGACGGCCTGGGCGACGCCGAGCGCACCGCCGTCCTGCTCGGCGGCGCCGACCGCGTCTGGTCCGACATCGACCGCGACCGCTGGGGCTCCACCGCCCTCAACTCGGCCCGCCGCGACTGCGAGACCCACGCCCGCGCCGCCCTGGGACAGGGCGGGTACGAGCGGGCGTACGGCCGGGGCGCGGCGTTCGGTCTCGCGCAGGCCGTGGCGTACGCGCTGGACGAGCAGCCGCAGCCGCCGCCGCGGCAGCCCGAGTCGCGGACGGCGCCCGCCCGGCTCACCCGCCGTGAGACCCAGGTCGCCGAGCTGGTCGCCGAGGGACTCGGCAACCAGCAGATCGCCGACCGGCTGGTCATCGCCCGCCGCACCGCCGAGGGCCATGTGGAACGCATCCTCGGCAAGCTCGGCTTCAGCAACCGCAGCCAGATCGCCGCCTGGGTGACCGCCCGGCGCTGACGCACAGGAGACCCGATGAGTACCAGTACGGGGGCGCGCCCCGCCGCGGCCCACGGGCAGTTCGACCACCGGATGGCCGTGTTCGGCTCGGACGACGCGTTCGTCGCCGCCGCGCTGCCCTTCCTCGCCGAGGGCCTCGCCGCCCCCGACGAGCCCCCGCCCGTCGCCATCGCCGCCCCGGGCCTGCTGGCCGCCCTGCGCGACGCGCTCGGCAGCGACGCCCGGGACGTCGGCTTCATCGACCACACCGACTGGTACACCGGCACGGCCGCCAACGCCGTGGCCCAGGGCGCCGGCTACCTCGCCGCGAACGCCGGGCCGGGCGGCCGTGTGCACCTCCTCATGGAGCCCGACTGGGCGGGGCGCGCGGGCCGTTCGGCGCGCGAGAGCACCGAGTGGATCCGCTACGAGTCCCTCGCGAACCTCCTGTTCGCCCCCTTCGCGACCACCGCCCTGTGTGCGTACGACACCCGCACGGCGGGCCCGGCCGTCGTCGACGCGGCCCGCAGGGCCCACCCGGGTACGGGGGTGTACGAGCAGCCGCCGGTGCTGGTGCGCGAGCTGGACGCCGTGCCACTGCCCCCGCCGCCGCAGTCCGCGGCCCGGCTGCCCGCGCCGGAGGCGGTCCGGTCCTGGGCCGCCGGGCGCGGGCTGCCGGCCGTGGACGCCGGGCTGTTCGGCCGGGCCGTCGGCGCGGCGGCCGACGCGCACGGGCCGGTGGTCGAGGTCCTCGCCTGGGGCGAGGCCCCGGCCTGCGTCTGCGAGCTGCGGCTGTGCCGGGCGGTGGCGGACCCGCTGGCCGGCTTCGTGCCGCCGTCCGGCGCGGAACCGGAGCCGGGGCAGGGGCTGTGGTTCACGCGCCAGGTGTGCGCGTACGTCGATGTCCGGGACGGGGCGCCGGGGGACGGGGCGAAGATCCGCGTCCAGTACGCGTGAGCGAGACGCCGTACGCGCGTACCCCCGCGGCGGCGCATACGCGGGTACCGGATCAGGTATTCCTCCCCGTGTGCGGGGAGACGGGTCCGGGCAGGCTGGGAGGCATGCTGCTGCCCGCCGGGAGCCGGTTCCCGGATCCCGACCCCCAGTACGCCGCGTACCCGCAGCCGCCGACCCGGGCCGGTCATCTGAGCGTCGAGTACGACCCCCGGCCCACGGCGGCCGGCGAGGCGCGCGCGGCGGTGCGGCGGCAGCTGGAGGAGTGGGGGCTCGCGGAGCAGGACGAGGTCGCCTACGTGTGCGAACTGCTGGTCGGGGAGCTGGCCGCGAACGCCCTGTGCCATGCGGCGACCCGGTTCCGGCTCACCCTGGCGGCCTCGCACGGGGTGCTGCGCTGCGAGGTCGCCGACGAGGACCGCCGCCCGCCGCGGCTGCTGGAGGCGGGCCTCGCGGAGGGCGGCAGAGGGATGTACCTGGTGGATGCGCTTGCCCGGCGCTGGGGCTGCCACCAGGACGGGCCGGGCAAGACCGTGTGGTTCGAGCTCGGCACCTGCGGGTGCGACGGCTGCGGTCGGCGACAGCCGTAGCACCGCACAGCCCCGACTCCGGCGGCCTGCCCAGCCGCCGGAGTCCACTCACCTGTCGTTACGGCAGTGCGTGCACGTGGGCGCCCACCGAGGACGACCACGCGTTCCCGGCCGCCGCGTCCCAGTTCGTCGACCAGGTCATCGCGCCCCGCAGGTCGGGGTAGGCCGTCGACGGCTTGAACGAGCCGCAGTTGGTGAGCTTGGTCAGGCAGTCGAGAGCGTTGTTGACGACCGTGGGCGACACGTAGCCGCTGCCCGCCGCGCTGGTCGACGCCGGCAGGCCGAGGCCCACCTGGGACGGCGCCAGACCGCCCTGGAGCTGGATGCAGGCGAGCGCGGTCAGGAAGTCCACCGAGCCCTGGCTGTACACCTTGCCGTCGCAGCCCAGCATCGAACCGCTGTTGTAGTACTGCATGTTGACGACCGTGAGGATGTCCTTGATGTTCAGGGCCGTCTGGAAGTACCCGTTGGACGTCGACTGCATGTCGATCGTCTGCGGGGCCATCGTGATGATCAGCGAGGAGCCCGCCTTCGACGACAGCGAGCGCAGCGCCTGGCTCATGTAGGTGGCGTTGATGCCGTTCTCCAGGTCGATGTCGACGCCGTCGAACCCGAACGTCTGCATCAGCGAATACACGGAGTTGGCGAAGTTCGTCGCGGAGGCCGAGTCGCTCACCGAGATGGTGCCGTTCTGGCCGCCGATCGAGATGATGACCTTCTTGCCGGCCGCCTTCTTGGCCTGGATGTCGGCCTTGAACTGGTCGACCGTGTACCCGCCGAGCCCGGCGGAGTCGAGGGTGAAGCTCACCGCGCCCGGGGTGCTGGTCGCGTCCGCGAAGGCGACGGCGATGATGTCGTACGAGGACGGCACGTCCGCGATCTTCTGGACGGTGGCGCCGTTGTTGAAGTTCTGCCAGTAGCCGGTCACCGCGTGCTTGGGCAGCGAGCCGCCGCCGTTGCCGCCGGACGCGGTCGTGGTCGCCGTCACCGCCGACGACTTCGCCGACTCACCGGCCGAGTTGGTCGCCGTGACCTGGAACGAGTACGACGTCGAGGCCGCGAGCCCGGTGACCGTCGCCGAGGCGCCGGTGACCGCCGAGACCTTGGTGCCGTTCTGGTAGACGTTGTAGCCGGTCGCGCCCGACACCGCGCTCCAGGAGAGGGACGCGGAGGACGACGTCGTACCCGATACCGCGAGGCCGGCCGGGGTCGCCGGGACGGTCGGGGCCGGGTCGGAGCCGCCCCCGCCGTCGGGGCCGTAGACCGAGACGTCGTCGGCGTAGTAGGCGGGCTGGCCGTACCAGCCGTGCGTCCAGACCGTCACCGAGGTGGTCGAGGCGCCGGTGGTGAAGGTCGTCGACAGCTGCGTCCAGGCGGTGTTCGGGGTCCAGGTCGACACGTCCGTGGTGCCGGTGCCGGTGACGCCGAGGTAGGTGTAGGAGCCCTGCACCCACGCGCTCAGCGTGTATGTGGAGTTGGCCTTCACCGCCACCGTCTGGCTGCACTGGGCGTAGTCCTGCCCGGCCGGGGTCGCCTTCAGCGCGGCGGCGCCGGAGTGCACGGGGGAGGAGACCGTCGTCCCGCTGCCCGCGGAACAGGTCCAGTTGGACAGGCCCGACTCGAAGCCGGGGTTCTTCACGTTGTTGACGTCGGCGGCGGAGGCCGGCGCGGAGGCCAGCCCCGCCATCGCGAGTGCCGTGGCGAGGGAGGCCACGGCCGACCAGATGCGGATGCGTCGCTGTCCGGCATGCCGGGACGCGAGCCGGGGGATGAGTCTGGGCATGACAATCAAGGTGGTCCAGACCAATTCACGTGTCAATAGGTCCAGACCAAATTCAAAGGTCCGGGAAGTCCCCGCGGGGCCGAACGAGCCCCGGTCATATGCACAACCTGTCCCGTTTTGAAGTCACTTGTGTGGTCACGGATCCCAGACAGCTGCACAAACGCTGTTCTCCGGTCACAGACGCGTGGTTACAGTGCTGAGGAAGTCACGCAATGAAGTCGTCCCGGCTCATTGGAGTAACACCGGTGGGCCGCCGGGTGTGAAGAGCGGGGAGCTGCGCGTGCCAACTGCCATTGCCGTGACCAGTGCCGACATGGCGCTGCCCGTCCAGGACGAGCGGACCATGCCCGCGGTCGTCCTGAAGGACCTCGACCAGCGGCCCCTCGACCACACCCTCGCCGAGTTCGTGGGCCTCATCGAGCAGCACGGACACGTGGTCGTCGTCTACTCGGACGCCGTGCCGGAGGCCGTGGTCCGGCGCCTGCACACCCTGCGCTCCCTCCTGGAGAGCGACCGGATCGCACTGTTCCGCCCCGACCTGCCGCCGCTCGGCATCGCCGTCCTGGCCCGGCAGCTGCGCCAGCTGGCCTCCTGCGACCTCAGCCCCGGCGTCCTCGCGTCGGCCGGCCGGCTGCTCACCCACTACATCCACTCCGGCGCCGTCCTCGGCTCCGTCGCCAAGCTGGACCGCGTCCCGGTCGGCCTCAAGGCGCACGCCAAGTCCTGGATGCCCGGCAGCCAGTTCGGCGTCGTCGCCCACCCCGAACCGCAACTGGTCCGGATCGCCCCCGAGGCCGTCCTGAACGGCCCCGAGTTCAGCACCTGGATGCTGGTCGCCAGAGGACAGCTGCAGTCCGACTGGATCGGCGGCCTCGCCAAGGCCTGGGGCGCACACGGCCTGCGCGAGACCCCGCTGCCCGCCGAGTCCGCCGTGTGGTGGGGCACCGGCCGGATGATCGAGTTCACCAGCTACCTCGCCGACCTGTCGGTCCTCTACCAACTGGTCACCTCGGTACGGCAGACCAGCTGCCACTGGTGCGGCATCGACGTCATCGGCGACCGCTGCGTCTTCTGCTCCGCCACCCCGCCCGACTACGACCCGCCGGCGCCCCGCGCGCTGGAACAGCGGACGCCCGCCTGACACCCCGGGCCGACCCGTACCACCCACTGCTCGGTTCCCCCACTCCCACCGCTTCCCCGATGAGGTCGCACGGTCCATGAACTCCCGTCAGCGCCGCGGCGTGATACTCCTGATCCTGTCGGTGCTCTGCGCGCTCGCCGCGTTCGCCGGCGTGCTCTCGGTCATCGACAACGCGAAGTCCGAGGTCGGCCCCAAGGTCACCGCGTACGAACTCCGCTCCGACGTCACGCCGTACACCACGCTGAGCCCGAACCAGTTCCGGAAGATCTCGCTGCCCAAGCGCTGGCTGTCCGCCAACGCGGTCACCAGCCTCAGCCAGATCCAGGGCAAGATCGCGGTCACCGCGCTGAAGAAGGGCTCGCTGCTCCAGACCGACATGATCGTCGACCAGCCCGAGCTGAAGCCGGGCGAGCAGGAGGTCGCCATCATGATCGACGCGGCCACCGGGGTGGCCGGCAAGATCACCCCGGGCTCGCGGGTCAACGTCTACGCCACCTTCGAGGGCAAGCAGCAGAGCGACCCCGACCAGTCGAAGATCATCGTGACCAACGCCCGGGTCCTGGACGTCGGCGCCCAGCTCAGCTACGTGGACCCGGACAACAGGAACCAGCAGCCCAGCGACGCCGTCCCCATCACCTTCGCGCTGTCCACGCTCGACGCCCAGCGCCTCACCTACGCGGAGTCCTTCGCCCAGCGGGTCCGGCTCGCCCTGGTCGCGCCCGGTACGACGACCACCGTGCCGGACAAGGACCGCACCTACGAACTCGCGACGGACAAGTGAGAGGCGCCCTCCATGCCCATCAGGATCCTCCCCGCCGTCGGTGACGCGGACGCCGTCCGCTCCCTGGTCTCCCTGCTCAGCCAGCTCCCGGACGCCGAACCGCTGGCCCCCGTCGTCGACTCCACCGGGCTCGTCGACACCCTCGCCCGGTCCGCCGCCGAGTCCGTCGACGAACTCCCCGAGGTCGTCGTCGTCCACGAACGCATCGGCCCGGTACCGGCGCTGGAACTGATCCGCGAGGTGGCCCTGCGCTTCCCCGCCGTCGGCGTCGTCCTCGTCACCACCGACACCAGCCCCGGCCTGTTCGCCGCCGCCATGGACTCCGGCGCCCGCGGCCTGGTCGGCCTCCCGCTGAGCTACGAGGAGCTGGCCGGCCGCGTGCAGGCCGTCGCCCAGTGGTCCACGGGCGTACGGCGCCACCTCGGCCACGGCGCCGACGTCTTCGCCGGCGTCGGCGGCACCGTCGTCACCGTCAGCGGCGCGAAGGGCGGCACCGGCGCCACCCTCGTCGCGGTCCAGATCGCCCTCGCCGCCCAGGCCTCAGGACACTCCACCGCCCTCGTCGACCTCGACCTCCAGACCGGCGACGTCGCCTCCTACCTGGACGTCCAGTTCCGCCGCTCGGTCGCCGACCTCGCCGCGGTCAACGACATCTCCCCGCGGGTCATGGCCGAGGCCGTCTTCCGCCACGACTCCGGGCTCGCCCTGCTCCTCGCACCCGCCGAGGGCGAACGCGGCGAGGAGGTCACCGACCGCGCCGCCCGCCAGATCCTCAGCGCCCTGCGCTCCCGCTACGAGGTGGTGGTCGTCGACTGCGGCGCCCAGCTCGGCGGGGCGAGCGCGGCGGCCGTCGAGTCCGCCGACCTGGCCCTCCTGGTCACCACACCGGACGTGGTCGCCGTACGGGCGGCGAAGCGGACGGTACGGATGTGGGACCGGCTGCAGATCCGCAAGGCCGAGGAGACGACGGTGGTCGTCAACCGGTACACGCGCGGTACGGAGATCCAGCCGGCGCTGATCGCCCGCATCACCGGGACGGCCATGGCGGGCACCCCGATCCCTGCCAACTTCAAGGAACTCCAGGGCGCGGTCGACGCGGGCCGCATGCACGAGCTGGACGCGCGGAGCACCGTGAAGCAGGCGATCTGGGGGCTGGCCGGGGAGCTCGGACTGGTCAGGTCGGGGGAGACGGCACCGCCACGCCGGTCCGGGGCACGGGCCAGGGGCGGGGAGCGGGCGGCGGTGGGGTTCCGGCGACGGAAGGAGCTGCCGTGAGGGGCCGGTGGGCGGGTGCGGGGGCGTGGGGGTGGGCCGCGCAGTTCCCCGCGCCCCCGAAAGCAGGGCGCTGCGGTGAGCGCCCCTTCAGGGGCGCGGGGAACTGCGCGAGCAACCCCCACGCCCCCGCAGCCGACCGCGGACAAGTCAGCATCGAACTCCTCGGCATGACCCCGGTCATCATCCTCACCCTGGTGCTCATGTGGCAGGCCGTCCTCGTCGGCTACGCCTTCACCCTCGCGGGCAACGCCGCCGACGAGGGCGTACGGGCGGGCACCGCCGTCCCCCGCGGGGAACGCTTCGCCGCCTGTCAGCGCGCCGCGCTGGAGGACCTCTCCGGCTCCTGGCGGGCGGGCGCCGAGGTGAGACAGTGCGGTGGGACCGGCACGGTGACCGCGGACGTCTACCTGCGCGTCCCGGTCCTCTTCCCCGGCTCCGTCGACTTCCCCGTCACCGTGCACGGCCACGCCGGCACCGTCGAGGAGGTGAAGAACTGAGATGCGCCCCCGTCCTCCACGCCCCCGTCCTCCACGCCTCGGCCTTCCACGCTTCCGTCTTCCCCGTCGGCAGCACCGCGACCGCGACGGCGGCCAGGTCGCCGTCGAGTACCTCGGCTTCCTCCCGATCCTCCTGATCGTCGGCCTGGCCGGCATCCAGCTCGGCGCCGTCGCCTACGCCGCCGAACAGGCCGGTACGGCGGCACGGGCGGGGGCACGCGCCGCCTCGCTGCGGGAGGACGCCGGCGCCGCCTGCGCGTCCGCGGTCAGCAGCGGGATCGACGTGAGCTGCGCGACCTCCGGCGGCGGCGACTCGGTCACCGTCACCGCCACGGTCCACATCCCCAAGATCGTCTGGGACCTCGGCAACGCCACCAAGTCCGCCACGATGCCCGTCGACCACTGAACGAGGAGCACGGCAACATGAGCCTGCGGGCACGCATCAACTCCCCCGAGGAGCACGGCAGCCGGGGCGAGGACGGCCACCTGGTCTCCTCCTACCGGGCCAAGCTCCTGGAGGAGATCGACCTCGCCGAGATGAGCGCACTGGCCGCCGCCGAGCGCCGGGCCCGTCTCGAACGCGTCCTCGGCCACATCATCAGCCGCGAGGGCCCGGTCCTGTCGACCGTCGAACGCTCCCAGCTGATCCGCCGCGTCGTCGACGAGGCCCTCGGCCTCGGCATCCTGGAACCGCTCCTCGAAGACGCCTCGATCACGGAAATCATGGTGAACGGCCCGGACGCGATCTTCGTCGAACGCGGCGGCCGCGTCGAGCAGCTGCCGCTCCGCTTCGTCTCGGCGGACCAGCTGATGCAGACCATCGAACGCATCGTCTCCACCGTCAACCGCCGCGTCGACGAGTCGAACCCGATGGTCGACGCCCGCCTCCCCTCCGGCGAACGCGTCAACGTGATCATCCCGCCGCTCTCCCTGACCGGTCCCACCCTCACCATCCGCCGCTTCCCACGCTCCTTCACCCTCCAGGAGCTGATCGGCTTCGGCTCGCTCGACGAGCACATGGTGTTCCTGCTGGCGGCCCTGGTGCAGGCGAAGTTCAACATCATCGTCTCCGGCGCCACCGGCACCGGAAAGACCACCCTGCTCAACGCCCTGTCCGGCCTGATCCCGGCCCACGAACGCATCATCACCATCGAGGACTCCGCCGAACTCCAGCTCCAGCAGACCCACGTGGTCCGCCTGGAGTCCCGCCCGCCGAACGTCGAGGGCAAGGGCCAGGTCACCATCCGCGACCTGGTCCGCAACTCCCTGCGGATGCGCCCCGACCGGATCGTGGTCGGCGAGGTCCGCGGCGGCGAGGCCCTGGACATGCTCCAGGCCATGTCCACCGGCCACGACGGCTCGCTGGCCACCGTCCACGCCAACAGCGCCGAGGACGCGCTCACCCGGCTCCAGACCCTGTCCTCCATGTCGGACGTCGAGGTCCCCTTCGTCGCCCTGCACGACCAGATCAACAGCGCGGTCGAGGTCCTCGTCCAGCTGACCCGGTTCGCCGACGGCGCCCGCCGGATCACCGAGATCGCGATGCTCGACAGCCACGGCAGCGAGCCGTACCGGCTGGCGACCGTGGCCCGCTTCGACGCCCAGCCCATGACCCACGACGGGCGGGTCTTCGGCGCCTTCCAGTACTTCCCGCTCCCGCGCCGCACCGCCGACCGCCTCTACATGGCGAGCCAGCCCATCCCGCAGGCCTTCGGCGTGGCCCAGCACTTCGACCAGCTCACCACCCGAGAAGCCCGGTAGGCGGCCCATGTCCCTCCACGACCTCGTCACCCTCACCACCGGCATCACCCTGCTGGCCTGCCTGCTGGCCGTGCTGGGCCTGCACACCTACGCCTCCGGCCGGGCCCAGCGCGCCGCCCTGGTGGACCGACTCTCCTACTCCGGCCAGGCCCCGCTCTCCGGCCGCCGGCGCCGGTTCCGCAACCTGGACCGCCGGCTGCGCGGCACGTCGGTCGGCCGACGCCTGGAACTCCGGCTGGCGGCGACGGGCCTGGACGTGACGCCCGGCGAGTTCCTCGTCTACATGCTGGCCGCCGTCGCCTCCCTCTGGCTCATCGGCCAGGCCGCCCTCGCCCCCTTCTTCGGCCCGGTCGCCGGCCTCCTCGGTGTCTTCGCCGCCGTCCAGTTCCTCAACTGGCAGCGGCAGAAACGCATCGAGCGGTTCATCGGCCAACTCCCCGAGCTGTCCCGGATCCTGGCCAACGCCACCAACGCCGGCCTCGCCCTGCGCACCGCGATCGGCATGGCGGCGGAGGAGCTGGAGGCCCCGGCCGGCGAGGAACTCGCCAAGGTCGCCGACCAGCTGGCCATCGGCCACTCCATGGACGACGCGCTCGGCGAGCTCGCCGAGCGGCTCCCGTCCCGCGAACTGGTCGTCCTCGTCACCACGCTCGTCCTCTCCAACCGGGCCGGCGGCCAGGTCGTCTCCGCCCTGCGCAACCTCACCGAGACCCTGGAGGAGCGCAAGGAGACCCGCCGGGAGATCCGCACCCAGCTCTCCCAGGTGACGATGACGTCGTACGCCGTCCCGGTCCTCGGCGTCGGCGCCCTGTTCCTGATGAACGGGGTCAAGGACGGCACCCTCGCACGCATGACGGGCACCGGCCTCGGCCAGGCGGCCGTGATCATCGCCTTCGGGCTGTACGTCATCGGGTTCGTCCTCATCCGCCGCCTCAGCCGCATCGACGTATAGGGAAGAGGTGGTATGTCACATGGCACTCCTCCTGGCCCTCCTCATGGCCCTCGCCGTCTACGGCGTCTTCGCGGGCGTCCGCATGTACCGCGCGGACGCCAAGCTCCCCGCCGACCTGGCCATCGCCCTGGAGGTCGGCGCCACCCGCACGGGCGCCGCCAACTCCCTCATCGACCGCATGGGCATGCGCTACGCCCCCGCCGTGCTGCGCCTGATGGGCCCGCGCCAGGTGGCCAGGTACCGCCGCAGGATCGACCTGGCGGGCAACCCCGGCGGCCTCACCATCGACCGCTACGCGGCCCGCCGCGCCGTCTACGGCGCCCTCGGCGGCACCGGCTTCCTGGTGTTCCTCCTCCGCGGCCAGTGGCTGGTCGCCGTCCTGCTCCTCCTCTTCGGCGCGTTCTGGACGGAGGTCGGCATCTGGTCGGCGATCCGCCTGCGCAAGGACGTCATCGAACGCACCCTCCCGGACTTCCTCGACGTCCTCGCCGTGGTGGTCGGCGCCGGCCTCGGCTTCCGCCAGGCCCTGGACCGGGTGGCCACCCACTACGAGGGCCCCTGGGCCGACGAACTGCGCATCACCCTGCGCCAGATGGACCTCGGCATGAGCCGCCGCCAGGCCTTCGCGGAACTCCGCCGCCGCAACGACTCCGAACAGGTCGCGATGTTCGTGACGGCACTCCAGCAGGGCGAGGAACTGGGCGCGCCGATCGTCGACACCCTGGTCGCGCTGGCCAAGGACATGCGCCGCACCGACGCCCAGAACGCCCGCCGCAAGGCGGCCCGCGCGGTACCGAGGGCCACCCTCATGATCACCACGTTCATGGTCCCGGCGACGATGCTGCTGCTG
This sequence comes from Streptomyces sp. NPDC090499, assembly GCF_044769305.1. Classification (NCBI taxonomy): domain Bacteria; kingdom Bacillati; phylum Actinomycetota; class Actinomycetes; order Kitasatosporales; family Streptomycetaceae; genus Streptomyces; species Streptomyces sp. NPDC090499. The sequence goes on along the minus strand of NZ_JBIVXP010000003.1, from coordinate 33,359 downwards.
GCCGCGGGCCTGCTGCTCGGCTCCGGGGTCGACTTCGGGTCGGTCACGGGTAAGTAGCGGGAAGCAGGCGGAGGTGACGACCGTGGCGACCAGCGAGGACGAGGAGAAGGCCGCGCCCCGCGCCGTCGGAGTGGACGGCGCGGCGGGAGTGGCCGGTGCGGCGGGCGCGGACGAAGCGGCCGGTGCGACCGTCGAGGCCGGTGCGACCGCCGAGGTCGGCGTGGACGACACGGACCGTTCGACCGACACGGACCGGTCGACCGTCGCGGACCGTTCGACCGATACGGACCGGTCGACCGTCGCGGACCGTTCGACCGATACGGACCGTTCGACCGTCGCGGACCGTTCGACCGTCGCGGACCGTTCGACCGATACGGACCGGTCGACCGACACGGACCGGTCGACCGATACGGACCGTTCGACCGTCGCGGACCGTTCGACCGATACGGACCGGTCGACCGACACGGACCGGTCGACCGACACGGACCGTTCGACCGTCGCGGACCGTTCGACCGTCGCGGACCGTTCGACCGACACGGACCGTTCGACCGTCGCGGACGGCTCGAAGGTCGAGGTCCGTGCTCTCCAGGCGATGTGCCGGCAGGTCTTCGGCCTCCGCCTGGCGATGATCGCCGTGGCGACCCCGGCCGCCCTCCTCAACGCCAGTCCCGGCCTCGGCGCCCGCCTGGTCGGCTCGGCCGTGGTCGTCACGTTCATGGTCTCCTACGTCCTCTTCCGGGACTGGCAGCGCTTCGGCCCCCTCCTCCTGCGCCACCCGACCCTCCTGGCCGCCGACACCCTCTTCGGCTCCCTCCTCCTGATCTCGGCGGGCCCCGACACCACCCTCGCGTACGTCAGCGTCTGCACCCCCCTCCTCGCCGGCCTCCTCTACAGCTGGCGCGGAGCGGCGGTCTTCGCCTCCCTCCAGTCGCTGATCCTCCTGGTGGCCCAGGAAGCGCTGCGGCACCACTCCGTACTGGCCGAGTCCCTCCTCCTCCCCGGCCTCTGTGTCATCACCGGCGCGATGGGCTCGACCCTGCGCAACCTGATGCTCCGCTTCGGCGCCGCCACCGAGGCCCTGACCGAGACCCGGGCCCGCCTGGCCGCGAGCGAGGCGGCGAGCGCGGAACGCGCCCGGCTGGCCCGCGAGATGCACGACTCGGTGACCAAGACGCTGTACGGCGTGGCGCTGGTCGCCGACGGCCTCGCCGCGTCGGCCGCCGTCTCCCCGGACCGTCTGGACCCGGCCCTGATCAGGCAGCAGGCGGACCTGCTGGCCAGGGCGGCCCGCCGGGCGGCGGCGGAGTCCCGTGAACTCCTGACGGACCTGCGCGGCGGCCCGGAGGACGACGTGCTGTCCCAACTGGAGTCGCTGACCACCGGCTTCACGGCGCGCACGGCCCTCTCCGCCCGGTACGACGGCCCCGCCGCCCCGGTCCCGCTCCCGCCCCCCACCGCCCGCCAGCTGCTGGGCATCGCGGCGGAGGCCCTGGAGAACGCGCACCGCCACGCGCACGCGACGAGAGTCGACGTACGGGCCGCCACCACCCCCACCCACCTGGTGGTGACGATCCACGACGACGGCCGGGGCCTGCCCTCGGACACGTCCCTCGAAGACCTGCGCCGCACCGGCCACTTCGGCCTGCTCGGGATGACGGAACGGGCGGCGGCGGTGGGCGCCCGCATCCAACTGACCACCGACAAGGGCACGGAGATCCGAGTGGAGGTGCCACTGACGTGACCGGCGACGTGACCGACCAGCCGAGGCCACTGCGTGTTCTGGTGGCCGACGACAACCCGGTGATCCGCGCGGGCCTGACCGCCGTCCTCTCCGCGGCGGACGACCTCACGGTGGTGGCGGAGGCCGAGGACGGCCGCGCGGCCTACGAGGCGGCCCTGCACCACCGCCCCGACGTCATCCTCCTGGACGTCCGCATGCCCGGCGTGGACGGTATCGCGGCCCTGCCCCACCTGGTCCGCGTCGCCCCGGTCATGATGCTGACGTACAGCGACGCGACGGCCCTCGTGCAGGAGGCGGTCCGGCTGGGCGCCGGGGGTTACCTGGTCCACGGCGAGTTCACGACACGGCAGCTGACCGAGGCGGTACGGGACGTGGGCCGGGGCCGCCCGCACTTCACCCCGACGGCGACGAACGCGTTGCTGGAGCATGTCAGAGGGAACGCAACTGCACACACTCAACCGGAACTAGGCGTTCTCCGTAGGGATTTTACCCCTCGCCATCTTTCGCGATTGCAATCTACCGTGGGACAGTCATCCCAGTCCCGGTTTCAACTGAGTGGCAGAGAGGCGGAGATCATGGACCTCATCGCGTCCGGCATGAACAACCAGCAGATCGCCGCCGTCTGTTTCATCAGCGAGAAGACGGTCAAGAACCACATCAACCGCATCTTCGCCAAACTCCACACCACCACCCGTGCCCAGGCGACGGCCAAGTGGCTGGGGGTGGCCTGAGATGAGGCCGGAGAAGAACCGGGTGAACTGGGTCCGGATTTGGGTCCCGGGACCCTCCGCCGAAGGGTATGTTCCGCCATACGCTGCCAGGATCGGAACCGAACCCGGAGGGGAGCACCATGAGCAACCTGATGCTGCGGATGCTTGTCGCAATGCAGCGCCGTGCCGACGACCGGGGTCAGACCGCGGTCGAGTACCTGGGGATCATCGCGGTGGTGGTGGCGATCGTGCTGGCGGTTACGGGTACCAGCATCGGCCAGACGATCCTCACCAAGATCACTGCGGAGATCAACAAGATCACGTGATAGGTGTTCGCCGTTACGGCGACTCGGGGCAGGCCTTCCCTATCTACATCACGGTAGTGGGAGGCCTGCTCTTTCTCGCGCTCGCGTACCTCGCGGTCGGCCAGGCCGCGGTGAACCGGAACGGTGCCCAGACGGCCGCCGACGCGGCGGCGCTCGCCGCGGCCATGAACACGCGTGACGAGCTTGCGGACCAGTGGGTGCAGGACGTACTCGACCCGACCAAGTGGCAGGACATCTTCGACGGCAAGGTGGACGTCGCGGACTCCTGCTGGCGTGCTGCCCAGCTGGCGTCACAGAACGATGCGACAGCTCAGTGCACACCAGAGCCGCCGCTGAGTTACATGGTCGATGCCAGGACGAACAAGACCGTGGGCGACTCCGTCGTTCCCGGCACCGAGAGCATCAGGTCGACGGCACAAGCCACCGCCGTGATCGAACCGCTCTGCACGTTCACGCTGTCCGGAACGGGCGGCGTACTCCCCGAACTCACCTGCAAGGACCGGAACTGGACCCTGGACCCGGACGACCTCAAGGACCTTCCGGGCCCCGAGGACCTCTTCGATGTCCATCTGGCCGACTGACAAGCGAATCGACGAGTGAAGAAGGAAGCGGTGCGATGAGCATTCGGTTCACTGCGATGGCTCGCAGGGGGGCGGTCGCGTTGCTGGTAACGGCCGGTCTGGCGGTGGCGACCGGCTGCGGTGGCGGGGGCGACGACAAGGCGGACAAGCCCCGGACGTCGGCCTCTGCCTCCAAGGGCGGCGGATCGAACCCGAGTGCTCAGGAAGGCCAGTCCGAGACGCCGTTGGCCGAACTCAAGGGAACGGACGGCCTGCTCCTCCAGGTCACCTCGGTTCAGCGGGACTCGGGCGGTTTCGTCACCGTCAACGGGGACATCAAGAACGACGGCGCCAACTCGGTCGTCATCCCCGCCCAGGTCAGCGGTGACGAAACGGAGATCACCAAACACGGCTTCTCGCTCGGCGGGGCCACCTTGGTGGACTCCAAGGGCAAGAAGCGCTACTACGTCCTCCGCGACACGGACGGCCGGCCACTCACCAGCACCGGCATCACGAATGTGGACGCCGGCCAGACCATCCCCGTCTTCATGCAGTTCCCCGCCCCACCGGCCGACACCACCGAGGTCACCCTCCAACTCCCCACCTTCGCCAGCGGCACCATCAAGATCTCCGGGTGAGGCCGAAGTGACCACTCCACGCCTCCCCCTGACCCTGGGCGCCGCGGCGCTCCTCCTCGCCGCGAACCTCTGCGGCGCGACGGCCGCCCGTGCCGACGGCGGCGACCCGAGCGTCCCCCCGGGCACGGAACCCTCCGCCTCCGCCCCCGTGAAGATCGACCCCACCGACCCCGACCTGAAGCTCCCCGAGGGCGCCACCCTGGCCGATCCCAAGGTCCTGGACATCAAGTCGGTCGTGGAGGACCAGAGCGGGGACGAACGACGTGAGGACACCAACGCGGACGTGACCTTCGCCCTCCAGGCCGAGGTGTTGTTCAGCAAGGACAGTGCGAAGCTCAGCGCGGCGGCGAAGGCGCGGATCGGGGCGATCGCGGACGAGATCAGGAAGCAGAACCCGACCCAGGTCCGCGTCTTCGGCTTCACCGACAACCTGGGCACCTCGGCCCACGGAGACGTCCTCTCCCGCCAGCGCGCCAACGCCGTGCAGGGTGTCCTGGACCAGGACCTGAACGACCCGAACATCACCTTCGACGTCCGCGGCTACGGCGAGCAGTACCCGATCGCGGACAACTCGACGGAGGAGGGAAGGAAGAAGAACCGCCGGGTGGAGGTCACGTTCCCGCGGACGGAGAGCTGAGCTCCACCTCGACCGTCACCCGCGCGCCCGTCCGCACTCCCCATCCGGCCATGACCCCCGCTGCCGCCTCCAGCACGTGCCGGGAGCGGAGGCGCGGCCGGCCGAGGCGGCCCGGCGGCATCGTCCGCACGGCGATCACCTTCAGCCGGCGGTCCAGGTAGGCGACGTCGATCGCCATGCGCATCCCGAAGGTGTGGATCCCGTTGGCGGGCGACAGCAGGATCGCCCCGTCAATTCCGTCACGCCCGAGCAACCCTCTGGTGCGCGCACGATAAGAGGTGGCGATCTCCAGCGGAACAGCCTCCACCTGGCCCCCCTCCCCGTGCACGAGCAACGTCCCCCGGCCGTCTCGCCACCGTGCCATCCCAGCCGCCTCCGCCCGCCCTGCTCGCTGCCGCATGACATGAATGAACGTACAGGCACGGCGATGTAGGAGATCCAACGGTCGCCCTTCCCGGTTTTGGGCTTCAGCCGTCCCGCGCTTCACAAGTGGAACCGTTACAGTTCCTTACTGGTCTCTTACTCGTGCCACTGGCGGGTGCCGGAGCGAGGGCCCGGAAGTGGAAGAAGAGGAAGCGGAAGAGGGGGAAGCGCGTGGCCGACCGGCTGGTCGTTGACGGCGATGAGCTCGCGCACTTCATGAAGTTGCTGAAGAAGTCGAGCAGCTCGCTGAAGGGACTGCGCAAGGCGCTGAGTGACGCCACGGTCAGCGGACTCGGTACGGACGACCTGGACGGCGCGTGTCAGTACTTCCAGGCGGAATGGAAGTACGGCACCGAACAGATCGGCGAGCAAACCGACGACCTCGCCGAGATCATCGGAAAGAGCAGAGACAGCTACAACGAGGTGGACAAGGCGCTGGAAGAGGCTCTGAAGAAGGCCGGGTCGGGTAAGGGCGAGGGAGCGAAGTGACCTACACCCCCGGCACGGAACGGCCGAGCGGTGTTCTCGACACGCAGACACGCGCGGACTACGACAAGCCGCAGGGCCTCAAGTCGCGTTCGGGTGTTTCCAGCGCCGACTATCCGAACCTGGGCTTCAATCCCGCTCCGGGCAGCACCGATACGGTCCACGACCTTCACATCAAGCTCACGAACTGCGCCAAGGTCCTGGAAGAGTCCCATGGCCTGGTCACCAAGCTGATGGACGGCAGCTACTGGAAGGGCGACGCCGCCGTCGCCTTCCGGGAGGAACTCGACGGTGGGCCGTTGCCGCTCAACCTGAAGAACGCCGCGCACTCCATCCGCAAGGCGGCCCGCCAACTCGACCGCTGGGACGGCGAGCTGGAGGATTTCCAGCGTCGCGCGAAGAAACTGGAGAGCGACGCCAAGGACGCGCAGAACGCGCTGGCTGCGGCCAAAGGCCGCGCTGGCAGGGCGAAGAGCGACCCCGATCTGCAGAAGAAGGGGTCGCAGCACGAGGCGGCTCAGAAGACGCTCACCCACGCGAACACTGCCGTGGAGGAGGCCCAGGCCGACCTCGACGCGATCATCAACAGGGCGAAGAAGCTCGCCGAGGAGCACGAGCAGAAGGCCCGCTACCGGGCGGGCAAGATCACCGACGCCACACAGAAACTCGCCCCGCACGAGCCCGGCCTCTTCGATGAAGCCCTCGACTGGCTCACCGACAACCTGCCGGACATCCTCAGCTGGACCGCCGCGCTCCTCGGCGTCATCGCCCTGTTCGTGGTCACAGGCGGCACGGCAGCGGCGGTGCTGCTCCTGGCCGCGGCCGCACTGAGCGCCGGGGCGGTCGCGACCCGGCTCTCGGACCCCGCCGTACGCGCCTCGCTGTGGGACGGCTTTCGCCACGGAGAGATTGACGCCGACTTCTGGAGCAATGCGATCGGCGTGGCGGCGGATGGGCTGGGCATGCTTCCCGGACTCGGTGCCGCGGCCAAGGGGGCCCCGGTGCTGTTCAGGTCGGTGGGCGAAGCCGGCGAGGTACTCACCGTGGGCCAGCGGTTTGCCGCAGCCGGAGGCAGATCCATGGAGTCAGCCAAAGCCTTTGCCGAACTGAAGAATCCGTTCACGGAATGGGTGGTGGCAAAGGCGCCACGCCTGACCGAGACGGTTGAGGCCGCCGAGAAGGTCGCTCCGTGGGCTGGTCTCACCACAGCCTCGTACGGATTGTCCGCGAGCTTGAGTGACTCATTGGACAACGACAGCGTGGCGAACGTAGGCACCGGCGTCGACGGTTTCTTCCTGGGGCCGATCGACACCGCCGAGACGGTCGATCTGGTCCGGCGAGTCTTCGGTCCTCTGTGAGAACCGCCCGGACATCGATTGTCCATCCTCCCTCTCCCCACGAGAAAGCAACCTCTCATGCATCCCACCGATCACCCCACAGCCTGGGACCACGTCCCCACCCGCGTCGCGTGGGCACGGCACATGGCCATGAACGTGGTGGGGCTTATCGGGTGGCCTGCTGGCTGGGTGGCGCTCATCGGCATCTCCACGTTCACACCGAACTGGGTGGTCTGGGTGTTCATGCCGTACTTCCTCTACAGCTTCTACCGGTTCTTCGTCCAGCTCACTTACTTTCCCGCAGCTCTGGGCATCCGACGCGTCCTGCGTGAGTACCCCTGGCAGATCCTCGAAAGGATGCCGAGCGGACTCGGCAGGTACCCAGGTGCTCGCGACGACGGAATCTGGTTCGAGTTCCGCAATCCGTCCGGATCGGAGGAGAGGATCCCGCTGGTGTTTCTCAAGCACTACCGGTCGTACTGGTGGTTGCGCCGACTGGACGGCCCCCGTACGAAGCCCGAGCGCAGGGCGCAGATCGAACCGCTCTGGTTCGCGGGGGACCCGCGCTTTCTCGGCGTGGTCGCTGCGTCCGGCCGCGGTGGCCAGGTACCGAAGCGGCTGCATCTCCTCTACCAGCGGCCGGTCTTCGACAGCAGGTGTGCCCCGGAGGGTTGGGGTGCCGACCCGGCGGCCGTCGACCGTGCCGGCCGCGCCGGTGCCCGGTACCTCCCGGAGCCGTCACAGTCCTCCGCGCAGGGATGAGAAGCGCCTCATCGTGACCACCGCACCCGCCGTGAACATCATCGTCCACCCCAGCGCCGAGGAATCCGGCGACGGCGTCTGGTTCGCCGTACCCGCCGGATTCACCACCGTTCCTCTCACCGCTCTAGTTGCGCCGACGGGATCCCCCGAGGCGCAGCGACTCCGCGAGGCGCTGGGTCCGACCCTCGACGCGGCCCCGGACGAGTTGTCCAGGCAGGAATTCATCACAACACTGATCGCGGTTCAGCGCATGCTGCACAGCGTCTACCAGAACGGCACAGCGCACTGCGCGGTCGGCCTCCATAGGGACGACACCGATGACACCGAGGATCTGGAGGGAAGTGCGCTGCTTTCCCTTTTCACGGTCTCCTGGGTGGACACCGCCTGGGCCCCGCGCGCAGTCACCGCTGCCCGAGTTCTGGTGACGGCGGAAGGCCACACGGGCATCGACTTCACGGAAGTGCCCTGCGGCCCGGCCGCGTTCAGCGAGACGCTTCGTACGGCTGTTGCCGAGTCGGGTCTTCCCCCGCAACCCCTGCTGCAACTCCACGGCTACCTCCCGCACCCCGACGGCACCGCCCTCGCGCTTCTCACCCTCAGTACTACTGCCGTACGTCGGCGAGCGCAGTACCGCGCGATCCTCCGTCAGATCGCAAAAACAGTCACCTTCGAGGATCCCTTCGCGATCGCCGCAGGTGGTGAGGGTTCGTGAGTGGTGCTTCCCCGCCGCTTCCATGGGCCTCGCAGCCCGCCGTCATGCACCCGCCCACCCGCCGCGCGATCCACCGCCGGCTGATCCGCCAGGCGGTGCTTCTCTTTGTCGTATGGCCCGGCTTCTTTCTGGCGATCGCCCTGGCCGCGGCCTCCGACGCCGAACAGTTCATACCGATCCTGGTCAGGGGCGTCTTCGTCACGCCAGTCCTGCTGCCGCTCAACCTCTGGGGAGCCGTCACGGCCCTCCGTATGCATCGCACGCTGAGCGCGCACCCCTGGCGGCTGGTGAAGTGCGAGGTCGTCGTACCCGGCACGCACGGGTGGCGGCCCAGGGAGTACGACCCTGCCACTGCGCGTGAGGCGAGGGTCCCGGCGATCCTCAGCATCGGGCGGGAGGTCCTGACGTCCACCCCCTTCAAACGCCATGTGAGTGTGCGGCTCGACCACGTCTGGTGTGCAGGCCCTCCGGGCCCTGGTGCGGTGGTCTCCGAACCGGGCGGCGCCAGACCCTTCCGGCTGGCTCTGCGCAAGGATCTCACCGCGTCCACCACACGGGCCGACGCCACCTGACCCTGGGGGAGTGGCGACGCCACAGCTTGGTTGTGACGGTCGTCTGCCCTGGGTAGGACCTCCCCATGACATCACTCGGCGCAGTCTTCCGCCCCCAGCTACCCCCCGAGCGGCTCCGGGACGTCGTGCGGGTTGCTGATGACGTGGGGCTGGAGGAGTTGTGGCTGTGGGAGGACTGTTTCCGGGAGGGTGGGGTCTCCGCGGCGGCGGCCGCGCTCGGGTGGTCGGAGCGGGTGCGGGTCGGGGTGGGGCTGTTGCCGGTGCCGTTGCGGAACGTGGCGGTCACCGCGATGGAGGTCGCCGCGCTGCACCGGATGTTCCCGGGGCGCGCGATCGTCGGCGTCGGCCACGGCGTGCAGGACTGGATGGGCCAGGTCGGCGCCCGCGCGGAGTCCCCGCTGACCCTGCTGCGCGAGCATCTCGACGCCCTGCGCGCGCTGTTGCGCGGGGAGCGGGTCACGGTCGACGGGCGGTACGTCCGGCTGGACGGCGTCGCGCTCGACTGGCCGCCCGCCGGCCCCGTCGAGGTCCTGGCCGGCGCCGAGGGGTCCCGCACCCTGCGCCTGTCCGGTGCCGCCGCCGACGGGACCGTGCTCACCTCGGCCACCTCGCCCGACGGGGTGCGCCGGGCCCTGCGGCTCGTCGAGGAGGGGCGGCTGGCCGCGGGGCGCGGCGCGGACGAGCCGCACAGGGTGGTGGTGTACCTGCTGACCGCCACCGGTGCCGACGGGCCCGCCCGGCTCCGTGCCGAACTCGTCGCCGAGGGGCTGGAGTCCGTCCCCGACCTCGGTGTCGCCGGGGACGCGGGCGCCGTCGCCAAGGCCGTGCAGCGGCTCGCGGAGGCCGGCGCCGACACCGTCGTCCTCCAGCCGACGGCGGACGAACCCGACCCCGAGGGCTTCGTACGGTTCACCGCGGAGGAGGTCCGGCCGCTGGTGCCCTAGGTGTTCTGTCCATAGGGCCCGGCGCCGCCCGCCCGGTGTCCGGGGGCGCGTTGTCAGTGGCGGGTGCCACACTCGCCGGTATGACGACCGATGACGTCCGGCTGCGGCCCGTACAGGACGACGACCTCGAACTCTTCCTCGCGTACGAGCACGACCCGGAGGCCGTCCGGCGGTCGAGGTTCACGCCCCGGCCGCGGGAGGCCTTCCTCCGGCACTGGAGGGAGCGGGTGCTCGGGAACCCGAGCGGCCTGGTGCGGACCGTCGTCGCGGACGGGGAGGTCGCGGGGAACATCGTCGCCTGGTGGGAGGGCGAGCGCCGGTTCACCGGGTACTGGCTCGGGCGGGCCTACTGGGGGAGAGGCGTCGGCAGCCGCGCCCTCGCCCTCTTCCTCCGGGAGGAGACGGTACGGCCGCTGTTCGCCGACCTGTCCGCGGAGAACACCGCCTCGGTGCGGTTGCTGGAGAAGAACGGCTTCGTGCCCTGCGAGGACGCGGAGCACCCCGTGGACGAGGGGTTCGTGCTGCTGGTCCTGCGCGACCGTGCCGCGGGGGCTCCCTGATGCCCTCGCGGCACGCTGCCTACGGCGCTGTCACGCCGTTCCCGTGGCGCGCGGATGGTCCCCCGTCGCCCCGTCGACCAGCTCCCGCAGGATGTCCATGTGCCCGGCGTGCCGCGCCGTCTCCTCGATCATGTGGACGAGGACCCAGCGGAGCGAGACCTCGTGGTCCCGCCAGTCCGGGCGTCCGGGCGCGTCCAGCGGGCGTCCGGTGATCACCGCGTCGGACGCGGCGCGCGCACGGCCGTAGAAGTCGGTGATCTGCTGGGTGGTCTCACCGGGGCCTACGGACAGGTCGTCGTCGGTGTAGGGGTCGAACCACAGTGGCTCGACCTCGCCGCCGAAGGCCGAGACGAACCAGCCGTACTCGACCGAGGCGAGGTGCTTCACCAGCCCCAGCAGGTTCGTGCCCGACGGCGTCATCGGGCGCCGCAGCTGTTCGTCGTCCAGGCCCTCCAGCTTCCACAGGACCGCGTCCCGGTGCCGGTCCAGGCTTGCGTGGAGGATTTCCTTCTCGCCGGCGGTGTACGTGTCGTGGGTCGTCATGGCGGGTGAAATTAGCAGCGGGGACTGACAGTCCGCTGCGATCCTGCGGCCATGGCAGAGCAGCAGCGCGCGCAGGGCGCGCACGGCACGCACCGCACCTTCGAGGATCTCGTGGCCGAGGGTGCCGCCGTGCCGACCGAGGGGTGGGACTTCTCCTGGTTCGAGGGGCGGGCCAGCGAGGCGCGGCCGTCCTGGGAGTACGCCCGTTCGGCCGGCGGGCGGCTGGCCCGCGCCACGGCGGCGCTGGACATCCAGACCGGCGGCGGCGAGGTGTTCGACTTCGCCCTCGGCACGGCCGCCCCGGCCCGGCCCCGGCTGCTCGCCGCCACCGAGGGCTGGCCGCCGAACGTCCCGAAGGCGAGCGCACTGCTGGCCGCCCGCGGCGCGGTGGTCGTGGCCTCGCCCGAGGACGCCCCGCTGCCGTTCGCCGACGAGACCTTCGACCTGGTGCTCAGCAGGCATCCGGTGCGGGTCCACTGGGCCGAGATCGCCCGGGTGCTGCGGCCGGGCGGCACGTACTTCGCGCAGCACGTCGGGCCCGCCAGCGCCTTCGAGCTCGTCGAGTTCTTCCTCGGCCCGCAGCCGGAGGCCGTCCGCGGCGTCCGCCACCCCGGCACCGAGCGCGCCGCGGCGGAGGCGGCCGGGCTGGAGGTGGCCGGTCTGCGGGCGGAGCGGCTGCGGATGGAGTTCCACGACATCGCGGCCGTCGTGCACTTCCTGCGGAAGGTCGTGTGGATGGTCCCCGGCTTCACGGTCGAGGCGTACGAGCCCCGACTCCGCGCCCTGCACAGCCGGATCGAGACGGAGGGGCCCTTCGTGGCGCACAGCTCCCGGCACCTCTTCGACGTCCGCAGACCGGCGCTCCGGCCGTGATCCACCGGCCTTGGAATGCCAGGCGGCGAAGAATGGCCAAGAACCGCCGTCCGGGGTTCCGGACACCCAGCCGGAGGGGCGGAAGGTGAAACGATCAAGAGTGGGTATTACGGGGCGTTGATCATCAATGCGGTCAAGTCGCGCCTGCCATCCTGAATCTGCACAAAAGTGAAGGGTGGGCCTCTTTGTTCACCTCTCATCTTCACAGCGTTCTCACATCGTTACCTCTTTCGCTTCGTATCACCCGATCGGCTCACGTAAGTTCAGACCAAGGCTATTCGCGTGAGCAAAGCTGCGCGGGCGGTACCGCGCAGAGGAGGGGGCTGCGCGGTGCCGTGACGCCCCGCTTGCTCCCGTCAAGCCGCCGTTCGCACCCGGGGTAGCCCGTCGGGGGGACGGGCGAACAACTCGCCGACGCGCCCACAAGACGGCTCAAACCCTCTTGATCTCCCCGTAAGCGGCCACTTTTCCTGGGATTCCGCTGCGAATCGGCCATGCGGGACTCTCGAATCCAGCGTTTCCGGCCCACCGGGGCGTCGCCGGGCGACTCCGGAGAGTAGTTGATGCGCGCTGATGCGCGCAGCATCACTTACGAAGGGTTATGGTGGAAGCCCCCCCTCGGGCCGGTCCGTCTCCCCCCCACGGACCGGCCCGTTTTTCTGTCCGCGGTCCTCACCCGCTCTTCAAGCGGCCTGGGCACCACCGACCCGGGGGCGCTGGGGGCACCCCCGGCCGCAGGCCGGGGGAGGAACTGCGCGACCGGCCACGCCCCGCCCGCAGCCGCGTAACGGCCTCAACCCCCCACCCCCTGGGGCGTCAACCGGCTCAACCCCCGGAGGGGTAGGCTTCGGCGGGCGGACTCCCGCATCCCCAAGCACGCGGACTCCACGCGACTCCACGCGGACTCCCGCATCCGAATCACGAGGGGCGGACCTCAAGTGAACCTGCGCGACAAGCTGCGCGGCCTGCTCGTCAGGCTCTACGCGCGCCGGGTGGAAGGCCACCTGGACCACGCTCAGGTGCCCAAGCACATCGGCGTCATCATGGACGGCAACCGGCGCTGGGCGAAGGCCGCGGGATCCAGCACGGTGCACGGTCACCGCGCCGGCGCGGAGAAGATCGAGGAGTTCCTCGGCTGGTGCTCCGAGACCGACGTCGAGGTCGTCACTCTGTGGCTGCTGTCGACCGACAACTTCGACCGGGCCAAGGAGGAACTGGTCCCGCTCCTCGGCATCATCGAGGACGTCGTCCGCACCCTCGCCGCCGACGGCCGCTGGCGCGTCCATCACGTCGGCACCCCCGACCTGCTGCCCGCCCCGATGCAGACCGCGCTGAAGGAGGCCGAGGAGGCCACCGCGCACGTCGACGGAATACTGGTGAACGTCGCCATCGGCTACGGCGGCCGCCAGGAGATCGCCGACGCCGTCCGCTCGATGATCCTGGACGCCCACGACAAGGGCGTCGCGATGGAGGACCTCGCCGACGCCGTCGACGTCGACATGATCGGCCGTCACCTCTACACCGGCGCCCAGCCCTACCCGGACCTGGTGATCCGCACCAGCGGCGAGCAGCGGCTGTCCGGATTCATGCTCTGGCAGACCGCCCACTCCGAGTACTACTTCTGCGAGGTCTTCTGGCCCGCGTTCCGCAAGGTCGACTTCCTGCGCGCCATGCGCGACTACGCGGCCCGGCACCGCCGCTACGGCGGGTGACGTGATCGTGACGGCGGACGTCAACACGGCATACGACCCCCGGCACCGCCGCCACGCTGGATGACCACGTGGTCACGGTGGATGACCCCGTGCCACCCATGAGGCGTAAATCACCCATATTAGGGCGCGAGTAACACGGAGTTCACCTGTGCGTCGTTGCAGTCCGTGGCATGGCGGCGCATGTTCGAGGGCATAAGCCAGACAGGTCGACGCCCGAACCCCGGGCGTCGGATCTCAGTGGGCGGCTCGGGGCCGTCCACCCGGGAGGCCCTTTGCACCAGCCCGACCGTGCGGTCACGGCACGGAAGAAGCAGCGGGGGGCCGGTTTTCGGCCCGTGCAGGGTGGCCGTCAACCGGTCCAGCTCGCTTTCGTCGCTCCCCGACCTCATCCGAGGGGGTACGTCCTTCCGTGGTGACCAGCACAACGCGCCGCAAGTCCGACCGGCGCACCTATGTTCTCGACACCAGCGTCCTGCTGGCCGACCCGAACGCCATGGCCCGCTTCGAGGAGCACGAGGTAGTGCTCCCGATCGTCGTGGTCACGGAACTGGAGGCCAAGCGGCACCATCCCGAACTCGGTTACTTCGCCCGGCAGGCGCTGCGCCTGCTGGACGACTACCGGGTCCGGCACGGCCGCCTCGATGCCCCCATCCCGATCGGCGAACTCGGCGGCACCATCCGTGTCGAGCTCAACCACTCGGACCCCAGCGTGCTGCCGAGCGGCTACCGCCTGGGGGACAACGACTCCCGCATCCTCGCGGTCGCCCGCAACCTGCAGGCCGAGGGGTACGACGTCACCGTCGTGTCGAAGGACCTGCCGCTCAGGATCAAGGCCTCGTCGGTCGGTCTCCTCGCCGAGGAGTACCGCGCCGAACTCGCCATCACGGACTCCTCCGGCTGGACCGGAATGTCCGAACTGACCCTGCCCGGCGAACAGGTGGACATCCTCTTCGAGGAAGGGCACGTGTACGTCCCGGAGGCCTCCGACCTCCCCGTGCACACCGGCCTGACCATCCAGTCGGAGCGCGGCAAGGCGCTCGGCCGGGTCACCGCGGAGGGCAACATCCGCCTGGTGCGCGGCGACCGCGAGGCGTTCGGCATCAAGGGCCGCAGCGCCGAGCAGCGCATCGCGCTGGACCTGCTGCTCGACCCGGACGTCGGGATCGTGTCGATGGGCGGCCGGGCCGGCACCGGCAAGAGCGCGCTGGCGCTCTGCGCGGGCCTGGAGGCGGTCCTGGAGCGCCGGCAGCACCAGAAGGTGATGGTCTTCCGTCCGCTGTACGCGGTCGGCGGGCAGGAGCTGGGCTATCTGCCGGGCTCCGAGGCGGAGAAGATGAGCCCCTGGGCGCAGGCGGTCTTCGACACCCTCTCGGCGGTCACCAGTCGCGATGTCATCGAGGAGGTCACCGCCCGCGGGATGCTGGAGGTGCTGCCGCTCACCCACATCCGCGGCCGCTCCCTGCACGACGCGTTCGTGATCGTGGACGAGGCCCAGTCGCTGGAACGGAACGTCCTGCTGACCGTTCTGTCCCGGATCGGCGCGAATTCGCGGGTCGTTCTGACCCACGATGTGGCGCAAAGGGACAATCTGCGGGTCGGTCGTTACGACGGTGTGGTCGCCGTGGTGGAGAAGCTGAAGGGGCATCCGCTGTTCGCGCATGTCACCCTCACCCGGTCCGAGAGGTCCCAGATCGCCGCCCTTGTGACCGAAATGCTGGAGGACGGACACATCTGAACCATCTGATCCCTGTGTCCAACCTGGGCTGATGGCCCACCCGTTGGCGCCGTCCGGCAAAGGCCCCGAGCCTAGCCGGGCGGCGCCTTCGCGCGTGGTGGTTTCCTGAAATCCCCAGGGAGAAACCGGATGTGAGCTTTCACACGCAACTCTGAATTGCCACCCGGCGTCGGGTTACGGCAGAGTCTCACTCCTGTCAGGCCCCGCATACGACACACCCGTACCCCCAGCGGTACGGAACAACAGAAGCACCACTGCTAATTCCATAGCGACGTCGTATGCCGCCCGAGCACCATGTGCGCTCCCTTCCGGAGTTGCCCACCGGGCCCGTGTCTCCCGTGACCCAGTAGTGAGGAGACCTGTGCCAGGGGCAAGATTGCGTCCGCCAGGGTCACCGAAGCGGGCGATGCTGGAAGGAAACCGTGTGAGCCGGATCTCGGTCCGGGGATTCGCAGTGGCTTCGGCCACCGCGGTCACCGCCGTCGGAAGCGTCGTGGGTGTTGCCTCGGGCAGCGTTGCCCAGCCCAACAGCGACGCCGAGGCTACGGCAGCCGACACCACGCTCCTCGCGGACCTGCCCGCGGGCCAGCAGGCCCAGGTGCAGACCGCGTCCCTGACGCAGCAGGCCGACGCCGTGGCGATCCAGGCGGACGCGTCCGCCAAGAAGGACGCCGAGCAGGCCGCGCGGGTGGCGGCAGCCAAGACCGCGGAGGCCAAGAAGGCCGAGGCGGAGAAGGCGGCCAAGGAGGCCAAGGAACGCGCCGAGGCGAAGGAAGCGGCCAGCCGGTCCTCCGTGTCCGCGTCCAGCTTCCCGGTGCAGAGCTCGTACACCGTGGCGCAGATCCAGGCGATGGCGCAGCAGATGGTGGCCAGCGGCCAGTACCAGTGCTTCAGCAACATCGTGGACCACGAGTCCAGCTGGAACTACCAGGCGGTCAACGCCTCCTCCGGCGCCTACGGTCTCTTCCAGGCCCTGCCCGGCTCCAAGATGTCCTCCGTGGGCGCCGACTGGCAGACCAACCCGGCCACGCAGATCAAGTGGGGCCTCAACTACATGAACTCCCGGTACGGCAGCCCCTGTGAGGCGTGGTCGTTCTGGCAGGCGAACCACTGGTACTAGGCGTTCCACCGGGTTCGGCCGACAAACAGCGTCGCGGTGCGTGGATGTCTGCGGTTCGTGGACGTCTGCGGGCCCGACGTGGCTGGTCGCGCAGTTCCCCGCGCCCCCGAAAGACAAAAACGGGGCGCGTCGCAGTGAGCCCTTCTCAACCTTCCGCAGCCCCTCCCCGTCCTAGGGGGAGGGGCTGTTGCCCTGTACGGTCGTTGCGGACGACTCCAGGGGGGAGTGGTGGGGAGAGGGCGGATCATGTCGCGCGTGCCTGAGTGGCTCGGCCGTGTCGGGGCCGGACTGACCGAGATGGGCGAGCGGTTGGACGAGCGCCGGGCCGAGGTGGAGCGGGAGCACGCCGCGCCGGAGCCGCCCGCTCCGGCCGTGCCCGTGCCGGCACCCGCCCCGGCCCCGGAGCCGCCGGCCCCCGCGCCCGTCCGGAAGCCGGCGCCGCGTCCCGACCCGGTGACGGCCATCCCGTGGGGCGTGCGGGTCGCCGCCGAAGCCGGCTGGCGGCTGCTGGTGCTGGCCGGCGCCGTCTGGATCCTGATGCGCGTCATCAGCTCCGTACAACTGGTCGTGTTCGCCTTCGTCGTCGCCCTGCTCATCACGGCCCTGCTGCAGCCCACCGTCGCCCGGCTGCGCCGCTACGGCGTACCGCGCGGTCCCGCCACCGCGCTCACCGCCATCTCCGGCTTCGTGGTGATCGGCCTGATGGGCTGGTTCGTGACCTGGCAGGTCATGGAGAACATCGACACGCTCTCCGACCAGATCCAGAACGGCATCGACGACCTGCGCAACTGGCTGCTGAAGAGCCCGTTCCACGTCACCGACAAACAGATCAACCAGATCGCCAAGAACCTCCGCGAGGCGATCGGCGCCAACACCGACCAGATCACGTCGTTCGGCCTGGAGGGCGTCCAGGTCGTCGTGGAGGCCCTGACCGGTATCCTCCTGGTCTTCTTCTCCACGCTCTTCCTGCTCTACGACGGCGACCGCATCTGGAAGTGGTTCCTCAAGCTGGTCCCCGCGGCCGCCCGGGAGGGCGTGGCCGGCGCCGGGCCGCGCGCCTGGCGCACGCTCACCGCCTACGTCCGGGGCACGGTCCTGGTCGCCCTCATCGACGCCATCTTCATCGGTATCGGCATCTACTTCCTGGATGTCCCGATGGCCGTGCCGCTGGCCGTGTTCATCTTCCTGTTCTCGTTCATCCCGCTGGTGGGCGCCGTCGCCTCCGGCGCGCTGGCGGTGATCGTGGCGCTGGTCACCCAGGGCGTCTTCACCGCGGTCATGACCCTGGTCGTCGTCCTCGCGGTCCAGCAGATCGAGGGCCACATCCTGCAGCCGTTCATCCTGGGCCGGGCGGTCCGCGTCCACCCCCTCGCCGTGGTCCTCACGGTCACGGCCGGCAGCCTGGTGGCCGGGCTGGGCGGCGCGGTGGTGGCCGTACCACTGGTGGCGGTGACGAACACGGTGGTCAGCTACCTGCACCACTACTCACGCGAACGGTACGGGGTCACTGAGTCCGACGACGCCGACCAGTCACCCCACCCGGCGCCCGACGACGGCGATCAGCCACACGATGCAGCCCGTCCGGCGATCGAGGACGAGGCCGTTCAGGCCGAAGGGGGGTCCGGGGGCGCAGCCCCCAGGGACGCGGAAGACCCCGCCCACCAACGGTGAACGGGGTCGGAGCGGCGGCGCCTACTCGAACTCGGCCAGCACGACTTCCGCTTCCAGGGTGGAGCCGACGGCCTGGACCACAGAGGCGATCTTGAACGCCTCCTGGATCACCTCACGGCCGACCCCGGCCTTGCGCAGCACCTGCTCGTGGGAGTCCAGGCACATCCCGCAGCCGTTGACCGCGGACACCGCGAACGACCACAGCTCGAAGTCGACCTTGTCGACGCCGGGGTTGCCGATGACGTTCATCCGCAGGCCCGCGCGCAGGGTGCCGTACTCGTGGTCGGAGAGCAGGTGGCGGGTGCGGTAGAAGACGTTGTTCATCGCCATCACCGCGGCCGCGGCCTTGGCCGCCGTGTACGCCTCGGGCGAGAGGTTCGCCTTCGCCTCCGGCGCCAGTTCGCGCAGCACGATCGGGGAACGGGCGGCGATGGCGGTCGCCAAAACCGTGCCCCACAGCTGCTGGGCGGGCAGTTCCGAGTTGCCGACGACCGAACCCAGGTTGAGCTTCAGGTCCTTGGCGTAGTCCGGCAGGGCGGACTTGAGGGCGTCGAGGGACACCGGGTCACTCACCCGCCAGCAGCGCGACCGGGTCGAGGGTGTCCTCGCCCTTGCTCCAGTTGCACGGGCAGAGCTCGTCGGTCTGCAGGGCGTCCAGGACCCGCAGGACCTCCTTGGGGTTACGGCCCACCGAGCCCGCGGTCACCATGGAGAACTGGATCTCGTCGTTCTGGTCGACGATGAACACCGCGCGCTTGGCGAAGCCGTCCTCGCCCTCGATGCCCAGGTCGCGCATCAGCTCGTGCCGGGAGTCGGCCATCATCGGGAACGGCAGCTCGCGCAGGTCGTCGTGGTCCTTGCGCCAGGCGTGGTGGACGAACTCGGAGTCACCGGAGAAGCCGAGGATCTGCGCGTCGCGGTCGGCGAACTCCTCGTTCAGCTTGCCGAACGCGGCGATCTCGGTGGGGCACACGAAGGTGAAGTCCTTGGGCCACGCGAAGACCACCTTCCAACCCTGGTAGGTCTTGTGGGTGATCGTCTCGAACTCCCTGCCCTTCTCCAGCGAGACGCAGGCGGTCAGTTCGAACTCGGGGAACTTGTCACCGACAGTGAGCACACGCTCTCCTTGCAGCGCGGAGCACCCCGGATCGCGGGGCCGGCTCCGATGGGTTGGACGCCGCCGATCGTGGCACAGGGTGCATTGATTCCTGAAATAGCTACACTCGGTCGGGTTGATCGGAGGTGGCTATCAGTGGCTGTGGGTAATTCCCTGGGGAACGGTACCGGGGGCGGGGCCGGGATCGGCGGCAGGCGGCGGCAGCCGAGTCTGGCGCAGCTGCGCGCCTTCTGCGCGGTCGCCGAGCACCTGCACTTCCGGGACGCGGCGGCCGCGATAGGCATGAGCCAGCCCGCGCTGTCGGGGGCGGTCGCGGCCCTGGAGGAGACGCTCGGCGTCACGCTGCTGGAGCGGACCACGCGCAAGGTGCTGCTGTCGCCCGCCGGTGCGCGGCTCGCCGTACGGGCCAAGGCGGTGCTGGACGGCGTGCAGGCGCTGCTGGCGGAGGCGGAGGCGGTGCGGGCGCCGTTCACCGGGGCGCTGCGACTCGGGGTCATCCCCACCGTCGCGCCGTATCTGCTGCCGACCGTGCTCGGACTGGTCCACGACCGCTATCCGGACCTCGACCTCCAGGTCCACGAGGAGCAGACCGCCAGCCTTCTGGACGGGCTCGCCGCCGGCCGGCTCGACCTGCTGCTGCTCGCGGTCCCCCTGGGCATCTCCGGGGTCGTCGAACTCCCGCTGTTCGACGAGGACTTCGTGCTCGTCACGCCGCTCGGGCATCCGCTCGGCGGCCGCACCGGCATCGCCCGGGAGGCGCTCAAGGAGCTGAACCTGCTGCTCCTGGACGAGGGGCACTGCCTGCGCGACCAGGCCTTGGACATCTGCCGGGAGGCGGGCCGCGAGGACGTCGCGGTGACCACCACGGCCGCCGGGCTCGCCACCCTCGTCCAGCTGGTCGCCGGCGGACTCGGCTGCACCCTGCTGCCGCGCACCGCCGTCAGGGTCGAGACCAGCCGCAGCGACCAGCTCCGCACCGGCTCCTTCGCGGAGCCCGCGCCGAGCCGCCGGGTCGCCCTCGCGGCGCGCGCCGGGGCAGCGCGCGGCGCCGAGTACCGGGAGCTGGCGGCCGCGCTGCGCGAGGCGCTGCGGCCGCTGCCCGTCCGGGTCCTCGGCGCCGGTTCCTGACGGCGGCTACTCGGTGCGCAGGCCGTCCGGGCGCATCAGCCGCAGCAGCGGCGGCAGGCTCAGCAGGGTCACCGCCAGGACGACCGCGGCGCCGAAGCCGGTCATCGCCAGCACGCCCGGCCAGTCCACGCGCACCGTGGAGCCGACCATCTTCAGCAGCACCGTACCGAGCGTCAGCCCCACCACGCCGGCCAGCAGCAGGCCGAGTCCGACCGGGATCGCCGTCTGCCACAGCACCGACAGGCTCAGCGTGCGGCGCCGGGTGCCGAAGGCGACCAGGGCCGCCAGCAGCTTCTTGCGCTCGCGCAGCTGCTCCAGCTGGCCGACCAGCAGACTCGCGCCGATCAGCGCCAGTACGGCGGCCGCCCCGACGAGCAGCCCGGTACGGATGGAATTGAACTGGCCGTCCCGCTCGATCGAGGTCAGCGTCTCCGCGTGCATCAGCGGGTCGATCCGGACCGCCGTGTTGATCACGTACTCGTGCGCGTCGCGGACCGCGGAGTCGATGGACAGATAGACCACGCCCTGCACCGCCGTGCTGGCGCCGGCCGGCAGCGAGCCCGGGGTGAGGAGGAAACCGCCGCGCTTGTAGCCGGTGGGGTCCTCGCGGGTCGTCGCCTGCTTCAGCCCCGCCGGGACCGTCCAGCGGCTCGAGGAGCCCTGGTCGTCGCCGGAGTAGGAGGGGTTGAGGTACAGCGTCCGGCCGTGCTTCGCCACGGTCGTCAGCAGCTTCGTCGTCTCGGACTCGGTGTCGGAGCCCTTCACCACGAAGGCGTCGCCGTCGTGGCAGGACGGCAGGGTGGCGACCTCCCGCAGCGAGGCGCAACTGCCCACGCTCACCTGGGCGGTCTGGTTCGGGTCCTTCTTCCGGTCGCCGACCTCGCCGTCGGCGATCGAGACCACCTTCCGTACGCCCTTGGTGGCGGCCATGGCCCGGGCCACCTCGGGCACCTGGACGCCGTCCGGCACCTGGACCGACATCTGCGCGCGGGTGAGGTCGTTGCCGGTCTGCTTGGTGTAGTCGGCCTCGACGCCGGCGAAGACCATCTGGAGCGCGATCGCACCGGCCACCGCCACCGCGATGCCGTTGACCATCCGGGCCGCCGTACCGCTGCTCAACTGCAGCCGCCGTACCGCCAGTTGCCAGGCCACCGCGCCCCGGCCGAGGCGGCCGACGACCGTCTCCACGACCCACGGCAGCAGCGCCGTGATGCCGACCAGGAGCAGCAGGACGCCGCCGGTCACCAGGTACTGGTTGAAGTCGCCGTCGCCGCGGCCCTGCCCGATCATCGGGTAGAGCGCCGCCAGACCGGCCACCGGGAGCAGCAGCCGCCACCACAGCCTGCGGCGCGCGGGCTTCGCCGTACGCACCACGCCGAGCGGCTCGATGACCACCCCGCGCAGCGCGAACAGGGTCACCAGGACGGCCGCCGCCGGGACGGCGACCGCCACCAGCAGGGCCAGCACGGGGGAGGGGTTGAGGTAGCTCGGGAACACGCTGGTGCCGAAGACGTCGACGTTTCCGGCGAGGTGCCGGCCGACGAGGAAGAAGCCGGCGCCGAGGACGAGTCCGAGCAGTGCGCCCGCCATCGCCTCGCCACCCGCGATCCGCCGTACCATCCGGCCGTCGGAGCCGACCAGGCGCAGCGCGGCCAGCCGCCGGTCGCGGCGCTCGCCGCCGAAGCGGACGGCCGCCGCGACGAACACGGCGACCGGCATCAGCAGCACCACGAACACCAGGAGCACGAGCAGGGTGAGGACCGGGTCGGACTCCGCGTCCGGGGACCGGGGGCTGCCGAAGTGGTCGATCCGGGCCACGTCCGGCGGGTGGATGTGGGCGGCGAGGTCGTCGGAGCCCGCGTAGTAGGCGAGTTCCTGCGAGCCGGTCAGTCCGCTCTCCGCGATGGTGGCGGTGACCCGGTACGGCAGCCGGGCCCGCAGCAGCGCGCCGTCGGAGGAGTCCAGCAGCCGCTTCAGGGCGGGCGAGACGGCCATCTCGCCGGGCGCCGGGTACGCGGTGAGCCCGGGCGGCACCGGCGCCTTCGCGCCCTCCCGCTGGATCATCCGGCCGCGGATGTCGCTGCCCCGGTAGGGGGTCTCGATGTCCGCGATGACGAACGTCTTCTCGCCGGCCTTCATGGGGTGGCCGAAGGTGTACGTGTAGTCCGCCCGTGCCACGTCGCGCTGGTGGCGCACGGCCAGTGCGTTCGGGATGGCCGTGGTGAGCAGCAGCAGCGCGACCCCGAGG
Organism: Streptomyces sp. NPDC090499; assembly: GCF_044769305.1. Lineage (NCBI taxonomy): Bacteria > Bacillati > Actinomycetota > Actinomycetes > Kitasatosporales > Streptomycetaceae > Streptomyces > Streptomyces sp. NPDC090499. Next base: position 10,804 of record NZ_JBIVXP010000003.1, on the reverse strand, counting down.
CCCACCCCGACCGCCGTCATCGCGGCCCGGAACCAGCCCTCGCGGCCGCCCCCGAAGGCGAACCGGACCCCCATGGCCAGATCCCTGGACCACTGCCTGACGTTCATACCGCCCGCTCCATGTCCCGGGACTTCCCGTCCCGTACGACGATCTCGCGGTCGGAGTAGGCGGCCACCCGCGCCTCGTGCGTGACGAGGACGACGGCCGCGTTGGTGGAGCGGGCGGCGTCCGTCAGCAGCTCCATCACCCGCTCGCCGTTGAGCGAGTCGAGCGCGCCGGTCGGCTCGTCCGCGAACAGCACCCGCGGACCGGTCACCAGCGAGCGGGCCACCGCGACCCGCTGTCCCTGGCCGCCGGAGACCTCGCCGGGCCGCTTCTTCGCGAGGTCGTCGACCTCCAGCTTCTCCATCCAGCCCAGCGCGGCCCGCTCGGCCTCCTTGCGGGAGGTGCCGTTCAGCCGCAGCGGCAGCGCGACGTTCTCCACGCAGGTCAGCTCGGGCACCAGCTGGCCGAACTGGAAGACGAACCCGAACTCGCTGCGCCGCAGCGCGCTGCGCTCGGCGTCGTTCATGGTGGCCATCTCGCGGCCCGCGTACATGATCGACCCGGAGTCGGGCGGCACGATTCCGGCGAGGCAGTGCAGCAGAGTCGACTTGCCGGAGCCGGACGGCCCCATCACGGCGACGACCTCGCCCGGGTGTATGGAGAACTCGGCGCCGTCGAGGGCGACGGTCGGGCCGTAGGCCTTGCGGAGGTTCTCGGCCGCGAGCAGCGAACCGGCGGGGGCGTTCACCTGGTCACCTCCGCACGGAGCTTGTCGAGCCGGGCCGCGGTCAGTTCCAGCCAGCGCAGGTCGGCCTCCAGGTGGAACAGGGCGTGGTCGCAGACGAGCTGGTCCGCGAGGTCGCCGTGGCGCTTGCGGTCGGTGAGGATGCGCATGCTGCGCAGGTGCTCGGAGCGCTGGCTGTCGAGGATGTCGCCGGCGTTCCGGTGCGTCAGCAGCGCGAGCACGACCTTGGTGTACAGGGTCGACTGGAGGTACTCCGCCGGCTTCTCGGGGGTCGCCAGCCACTGCTCGACGTCGGTGACCCCGGCGTCGGTGATGGCGTACCGCTTGCGCTCGGGGCCGCCGCCGGCCTCGATGCCGTCGACTTCCACGAGCCCGTTCTTCAGCAGCCGGGACATCGTCGAATAGACCTGGCCGTAGTGGAGCGGCCGGTCGTGACCGAACTTCTCGTCGAAGGCCCGCTTCAGGTCGTAACCGTGGCGCGGGCCGGACTCCAGGAGCCCCAGGAGGGTGTGACCGATGGACATGGGGAGGACTCTACACACGGTGTATACGCCGCATGTATACGCACGGTGTGTAGATCATGGCCCCCGGTACGGAGCCGCAGGTGAGGGCCGATTGTCACGGTTCTGCGACAGCGCGATGTCACAGCGGCGGGGGCCTGTCTCGTCTCCGGTCCGACAGCGGGACTTCCGCGTCGGATCGGATCGGATCAGGAAGGTGATGACCGTGCGGGTGTTCGTGGCAGGGGGCAGCGGGGTTCTGGGACGGCGGCTGGTACCGCAACTGGTGGCGCGGGGGCATCAGGTGACGGCCACCACGACCGGCGCGGCCAGGCTCGGGCTCCTGGCGGAACTGGGCGCGCAGGGGGTCGTGATGGACGGCCTGGACGCGGAGTCGGTCGGCGCGGCGGTGGCCGCGGCCCGCCCGGACGTCGTCGTCCACCAGCTGACCGCGATCTCCGCGGCGCACGCCGGCAGGCCCGACATCAAGCATCCCGACCGCTGGTTCGCCCTCACCAACCGGCTGCGCACCGAGGGCACGGACCACCTGCTCGCCGCCGCCGAGGCGTCCGGGGTGCGCCACGTCGTCGCGCAGAGCCACGCCAGCTGGAACGGCATCCGCGAGGGCGGCTGGGTGAAGACGGAGGAGGACCCGCTCGACCTGCTGCCGGGAACCGCCGCACACCGGGGGATGCTGGCGCTGCGCCACCTGGAGGACGCGGTCCTGCGGGCCGGCGGCGCGGCCCTGCGCTACGGCGCCTTCTACGGCCCCGGCGCCATCGACGACCAGGTCGAGCTGGTCCGCAAGCGCCAGTACCCCCTGGTCGGCCGCGCCACCGGCCACAGCAGCTGGATCCACCTCGACGACGCGGCGAGCGCGACCGTCCTCGCGGTGGAGCAGCGGGCGCGGGGCGTGTTCAACATCGTCGACGACGAACCGGCGCCGGCCGCCGAGTGGCTGCCGTACCTGGCCGAGTGCGCCGGGGCCAGGCGGCCGCTGCGGGTGCCGGTCTGGCTGGCCCGGCTCCTGGCCGGCGAGCAGGCGGTCGTCATCATGACCCAGGGCCGCGGCTTCTCCAACGCCAAGGCCAGGCGCGAGCTGGGCTGGGAGCCGCGGTACCCCTCCTGGCGGCAGGGCTTCCGGGCGGCGCTCGCCTGAGGCCTCTCTGGCCTGCTGCTTTCCGTCCCGGTGAGATCACTTGCCCGTGCCGGGCAACCCTCCGCCTTCTCCGCTCGTCGGTTCCGTTGGGTGGGGGTGCTGATTGTCACGTCCGAAAAAGGGCAGATCGCGCGTCCTCTGTCATAGAGAGCGGTGTTAGTTTTCTGGACTGACCTGAGCCACGTACCTGTGTGACACCCGTACACACGTGTGACAGCCGAGACGAAGCGGAGCAGACGGACTCATGGGACGAGCGGACGACAGAAGAGCGCGACAGCGTGGCGGCCGCCGCGCCGCGCCGCGGAACCGCACGTCCCAGCAGGCCGCGCCCGAGACGCAGGTGACGGCGGAGGGCGGGACCACGACCGTGGTCGAGTCGCCGGACGCCCCGGCCGCCGAGGGCGCCACCCGTGCGGAGCGCCGCAAGGCCGCCGCGGGGAAGGGACGGCCGAGCAAGGACGGCAAGCCCGCCAAGGGCCGCATACGCAGGCTGTTCACCTGGAAGAAGATGCTCGGCGCGTTCTTCACCGTCTGCCTGCTGGGCATCGGCTCCTTCATCGCGCTCTACATGATGGTGAGCATCCCCGAGGGCAACCAACTCGCGCAGACCCAGAGCAACGTCTACAAGTACAGCGACGGCACGGTCCTGGCCCGCAAGGGCACCGTCAACCGCGAGATCGTCGACCTCTCCAAGGTCCCGGAGGCCGTCCAGCACACCTTCGTCGCCGCGGAGAACAAGACCTTCTACAACGACAACGGCATCGACCTCAAGGGCATGGCCCGCGGCCTCTACAACACCGCGCGGGGCCGCGGCACCCAGGGCGGGTCGACCATCACCCAGCAGTACGTCAAGAACTACTACCTCGACCAGGACCAGACCGTCACCCGCAAGCTGAAGGAACTGGTCATCTCGCTGAAGGTGGACCGCGAGAAGTCCAAGGACGAGATCCTCGCCGGTTACATCAACACCAGTTACTACGGCCGCGGCGCCTACGGCATCCAGGCCGCCGCCCAGGCCTACTACCGCGTCGACGCCGACAAGCTCACGGTCGAGCAGGGCGCCTACCTGGCCGCGCTGCTGCAGGCGCCCAGCCAGTACGACTGGGCGGTGGCGGGTCCCATCGGCAAGAAACTGGTGCAGGCCCGCTGGAACTACGTCCTGGACAACATGGTCGGCCAGAAGTGGCTGGACAAGTCCAAGCGCGACGCCATGAAGTTCCCCATCCCCAAGGAGCCGAAGGCGGCCTCCGGGCTGGAGGGCCAGAAGGGCTACCTGGTCGACCTGGCCAACACCCAGCTGGAGAACCAGCTGATGAAGGCACAGAACATCAGCCGGTCCGACGCCGAGGCCCTGGTGGTCGACCAGGGCTGGACGATCACCCTGAACATCGACCCGAAGAAGCAGGCCAAGCTGGAGGCCGCCGTCAAGGGCCAGCTCACCAGCAAGCTCGACGGCAAGAAGCGCAAGGTCGACGACAACGTCCAGGCCGGTGCCGTATCCGTCGACCCCAAGACCGGCAAGATCCTCGCCCTGTACGGCGGCATCGACTACTACAAGCACTACACGAACAACGCCACCCGCGCCGACTACCAGCCTGCGTCCACCTTCAAGCCGATCATCCTCGCCTCCGCACTGGACCGGGACGCCAAGACGCAGGACGGCAAGGACATCAACGCCGACACGATCTACGACGGCACCAGCGGCCGCCCGGTCAAGGGCAGCGACATCGCCTTCTCACCGCCGAACGAGGACGACGCGGACTACGGCAAGATCACCGTGCAGACGGCGATGAACAAGTCCGTCAACTCGGTGTTCGCGCAGATGGGCGTGGACGTCGGCATGAAGAACGTGCTGCAGACCGCCGACGAGCTCGGCCTGGACACCGAGAAACTCCAGGCGGTGCCCGCGATGACCCTCGGCAGCATGGGCGCGAGCCCGCTGGAGATGGCCTCGGTGTACGCCACCCTCGACAACCACGGGCAGAAGGTCACCCCGACGATCCTCGCGTCCGCGGAGAAGACCGGCCGCAAGGTCGACCTGCCCGACCCGATCGGCGAACAGGTGATCAGCCGCGAGGCGGCCGACCAGGTGACGTCGGTCCTGACCGGTGTGGTCGACGACGGTACGGCCAAGGTGTCGGTCGCCCAGAACCCGCTGCGCAAGGGCCAGCAGGTGGCCGGCAAGACGGGTACCTCCGACAGCAACAAGTCGGCCTGGTTCACCGGCTACACGCCCGACCTGGTGACGTCGGTGGGCCTGTTCGGTGAGGCCAAGAAGAACGGCGCACAGGTCTCGCTGACCGGCGCCACGGGCCTCATCCCCGGCACCGGCCGTATCAACGGTGGCGGCTATCCGGCGCAGATCTGGGCGGCGTACACCTTCGGTGTCACGAAGAAGGCCAAGTTCGACCTGAACACCGAGCTGGGCGCGGCCGTCCAGCCGACGGACACGCCGAGCTACAGCCAGACCCCGTCCCAGACGCCCTCGCAGACCCCGTCCCAGACGCCGACGAAGTCCGCGACCCCGTCGCAGACGCCGTCCCAGACGCCGTCCCAGACACCGACGAAGTCCCCGGACCCGACGACCTCCGCGCCGTCCACTCCGGTGGAGACGCCGACGGGCGGTACCACGGACAACCCGCTGGATCCGGCGGACGGCCAGTAGCGCCGACCGGCACCCGAGTGTCCCGAAAGGGCACTTGGGTGCTTCGTCGTGTGCGGGAGAGCTGTGGCCGGGGCCCCGCGCCGGCGCCCCCGGCCCCGCCCCACCCCACAACCACACCCGGCAGGGCCCGCGGCCCCCCCCCCCCGCCCCCGGCCCGCGCGCCACCGCCAAGCCCCCCCCCCCCCCCCCCCCCCCCCCGGGGGGGGCCCCGGCGGGGGGGGCCCCCCCCCCCCCCCCGGGGGCCCCGCCCCCCCGCCCACAGCCGGCCCACGGCGCTGCCTACCGGTTCAGCTCGAACCAGACGACCTTCCCGGTACTGAGCCGCGTCGCCCCCCACCGACGCGCCAGCCGGTTCACCAGGTACAGCCCCCGGCCGCCCTCGTCCGTCGCCCGCGCCTGCCGCAGCCGCGGCAGCTGGGGCACGTCGTCCCCGACCTCGCAGCGCAGCACATCGGTCCGCAGCAACCGCAACGTCACCGGCCGCGACGCGTACCGCACCGCGTTCGTCACGACCTCGCTGACCAGCAGCTCGACGGAGTCGGTGAGTTCCTCCAGCCCCCACCGGGCCAGGGCCCGCCGCGCCAGCCGCCGGGCCCGCCCCGGCGCCGCGTCCTCCGGCTCCAGGAACCAGTACGCCACATCGCTCGGCGCGATCCCGTCGAACCGGGCCGCGAGCAGCGCGATGTCGTCGTCGCGGTCACCCGGCCCGAGCATGTCGAGCACCTCGTCGCACAGCGCTTCGAGCGGCGGCGGATGGTCCGGCCCCGTCAGCTGCGCCGTCGCGGCGAGCTTCTCGCGCAGCTGCTCTATGCCGGTCCACACGTCCCGCAGCCGGGACTCCACCAGGCCGTCGGTGTACAGCAGCAGCGTCGCCCCGGCTGGCGCGTCCAGCTCCACCGCCTCGAAGTCGACCCCGCCGACGCCGATCGGCGCCCCGGCCGGCACCCGCAGCACCTCGGCACGGCCGCCCAGGTGCAGCAGCACCGGCGGCGGATGACCGGCGTTGGCGATGGTGATCCGGTGCGAGACCGGGTCGTAGACGGCGTACAGGCAGGTCGCCATCCGGTCCGAGCCGAGCCGCTGGGCCTGCTCGTCCAGGTGGTGCAGGACCTCCTGCGGCGGCAGATCAAGACCGGCGAGAGTCTGCGCGGTCGTCCGCAGCTGGCCCATGATCGCCGCCGACGTCATCGAGTGGCCCATGACGTCGCCCACGACCAGCGCCACCCGGCTTCCCGGCAGCGGGATCGCGTCGTACCAGTCGCCGCCCACCCGCGCCGTCTCCGCGGCCGGCAGGTAACGGGACGCCAGCCGCACGCCCGTCGCGCTCGGCAGGTTCTCCGGCAGCATGGTCCGCTGCAGCTCGTCCGCGATGTAGGCCTCCCGGCCGTACAGCACCGCCTTGTCGATGCCGAGCGCGCTGTGCGTGGCCAGCTGGGCGGCGACCAGCAGGTCGTCGGCCTCGAACGCGAGCCGCTCCGGACGGCGCAGGAACAGGGCCGCGCCGATCACCCGGCGCCGGCCGCGCAGCGGGGCGAGGATCGCGTGCTGGGCACCGGGGACGAGCGACTCGTTGCCCTCGCCGAGGAGTTCGGGCAGCGCGGCGCGCGCCGCCGGGGAGTCGGCGAACACCGGCCGCACGCCCCTCAGCACCTCGTTCAGCGCGCCGCCCGGCCGTACCTCGCACAGATCCGCGGTGAGCGCGGCCAGGCCGATGTCGGCCGGATCCGGCTCCGGGACCGGCACCGGCAGGAAGCCGCCGTCGGTGTCCCGCTCCTCCGGGATCCGGTCGGTACGGCGCAGCCGCAGCACCACCGGGCCGACGGGCCGCTCGTCGCCGACCGGCAGCGGGTCGCGCAGATAGACCAGGATCGCGTCCGAGAAGGTCGGCACCGTCGCCCGGCACAGCCCCATCACGATCTCGTCCAGGTCGATGCCCCGGGCGATCCGCCGCGTCGCGGCGCCCACGAAGCGCAGCCGGTCGCCGTCCCGCCGCATCGGCATCGGCCGGCCCGGCGGCAGCCCGCGGCCGGTACGCCGCTCCTGCGCGCTCGCCAGCCGCTCCGGCTCGGCGCCGGGCTGCGGCGGGATGCCCTCGGCGGGGCGAGGCCGGTGCGGATCGGGCTCAGCGCTGGTGGGCTGGGCGTGCTCGGGGCCGTTGACGGAGTGCTCCTCGGACGTGCTGGTACCGGGGCCGGGGGGAGTCTCGCCCGCGCGGGCCTGTGCCGGTAAGGCGGTGCCGCCGCGCGGACAGGGCTGGGGTTGTCCCTGCGTCTGCAGCTGCGGCTGCGGGGTATGCAGGAGCGCCCCGCGGGCCTCCGCGGGGTCGGCGCCCGGCTGTGGGCGCTCGTAGGAGGTGGGGTGCTCCGTCACGCGTGTCGAATCCGTCCGTCCGGGGCTGCGCGCCGGGCGCGCAGGTGGTCCCGCCGAAGTGCCGATACCCGGATTACGTGTCCCAGGAACGGAATTTCGGCGTGGCTGGAGGCTGTTCCTGTGCCACCGGCGAACACTCTGCGGCCCGGGCGCCGCTCGCCGGTGTTGCCCTCGTACCCCTCGCTCACGTCCTGCCGCCCCTCGGTGACGTTCGGTCAAGCCCGGCGCATGATCCGGGAGTTGTGCTCACGCTTCCTTGCGGAGGACGATCCTACGGTTGTGGACCGGGGGCGCATCAAGGGTCTCATGAGGACACGTGCGCGGGCGTACGGTCCCAGTCCTCCGGCAGTGACGGTACCGCCCAGGACGGGTCCGGGCGCCAGTGCTGCCAGCCGGCCGAGAACGGCGCCTCCCAGGCCTCGACCGCGGACACCGCGGCCAGGCCCGCCGCCCGCACCGCCGCGGCCGTCTCCGCGTCCATCAGCCCGTCCCGCTGGGCCTGCGCGAACTCGTCCTCGTCGAGCCACCGCCAACTGCGGTCCGGGTGCACGGAGATGTCCAGAAACCAGTCCTCCGAGTCCACTCCGCCGGCCCAGCGGGCCAGCGGCTGCTCCAGGTTGACGTACCAGTTCTTGAACTGCCAGCCCGGCTCCCAGAACAGCCACACCGACCAGGGCTCGCCGGGCCGGGCCAGCTTCAGCACGCCGGTGCCGCGCCAGTGGCCGTGCGTGACGGACCGGGGTTTGGTGTAGCGGGACTCCAGCGGTTCCTCACCGAGCGACGAGCCGTCGGCGAGCACGGGCCTGACGCACTCCGTGCCGGGGGCCAGCCAGACGGCGAGCAACTCCTCGTCGTCCCGGACGACGGTGACGGGGCGCGCGATGTGGAAGCCGTGCCCGGCGTTCTCCCGGTACCGCCACAGGACCTGGCTCCCAGGAGTCCAGAATCCGGTCCCGTCGCCGGTCGCACCGCCCGTTTCCCCGCGCATCACGCGTCTCACCGCTCCACCGTCTGCCATGCACAGATATTAGGTGCCGTAGGCATACGACGCTGCGGCGGACGTCACGGTTCTGGCCGGGCGGCGCGAAACGTTCGCACGTGGTTACGGCCGTGTCATCCGCAGGACATCCAGCGCCTCGTCCAGCTGCCCGACGGTCAGGTCGCCGCGCTCGACGTACCCGCCCTCGATGACCACCTCGCGGATCGTCCTACGTTCCGCGAGCGCCTTCTTGGCCACCTTGGCGGCCTCCTCGTACCCGATGTACTTGTTGAGCGGAGTGACCACCGACGGCGACGACTCGGCGTACTCCCGCGCCCGCTCCCGGTTCGCAGTGATCCCGTCCACGGTCCGGTCGGCCAGCAGCCGCGACACGTTGGCGAGCAGCCGGACGGACTCCAGCACGTTCTTGCCGATGACCGGCAGCATCACGTTGAGCTCGAAGTTCCCGGCCGCACCGGCCACGGCGATGGTCTGGTCGTTCCCGGTCACCTGAGCGGCCACCATCAGCACGGCCTCGGGAATCACCGGGTTGACCTTCCCCGGCATGATCGAGGACCCCGGCTGCAGATCCGGCAGTGCGATCTCGGCGAGCCCGGTCCGCGGCCCCGAGGACATCCACCGCAGGTCGTTGGCGATCTTCGTCAGCCCGACCGCGACGGTCCGCAGCTGCCCGCTGGTCTCCACGATCCCGTCCCGGGCGCCCTGCGCCTCGAAGTGGTTCCGGGCCTCCGTGAACGGCAGCCCGGTGACCTGCGCGACCTCCTCGATCACGGCGGCGGAGAACCCGGGCGGCGTGTTGATCCCGGTGCCCACCGCGGTCCCGCCGAGCGGCAGTTCGGCCAGCCGGGGCAGCGAGGCCCGCAGCCGCTCGACGCCGTACCGCACCTGCGCCGCGTACCCGCCGAACTCCTGCCCCAGGGTCACCGGCGTCGCGTCCATCAGATGCGTCCGCCCGGACTTCACGACGTCGGCGAACTCCTCGGACTTGCGGGTGAGCGCGTCGGCGAGGTGGTCCAGGGCCGGAATCAGGTCATGGGTGACGGCGGAGGTGGCGGCGATGTGGATGGACGAGGGGAACACGTCGTTGGAGGACTGCGAGGCGTTCACGTGGTCGTTGGGGTGGACGTCCCGCCCGAGCCGCTCGGTCGCCAGTGTCGCGATGACCTCGTTGGTGTTCATGTTCGACGAGGTGCCGGACCCGGTCTGGAACACGTCGACGGGGAAGTGCTCGTCCCACTTCCCCTCGGCGACCTCCGCGGCCGCCTCCTGGACCGCCCGCGCGATGTCCTTGTCGACCACCCCCAGCTCGGCGTTCACCTTGGCCGCCGCGCCCTTGATGCGGGCCAGCGCCTCGATGTGCGCGCGCTCGATCCGCTGCCCGGAGACGGGGAAGTTCTCGACGGCCCGTTGGGTCTGGGCCCGCCACTTGGCGTGCGCGGGGACCCGGACCTCGCCCATGGAGTCGTGTTCGATGCGGTAGTCGCTCATGCCCTTGTCAGCGATCGAGGGGCGGCGGTTGTTCCGGACGCCTGCTGCATTGGCACCACCGATGTCACCGGGTCGGGGGACTGCCCCTCCGCTCGCCGGGCGGGACATCGCGGACAAGTGTGACGATCAGCCCAAGGCGGCAGGGCGCATCCCTGCCGCCACCACGGTTACCAGGAGGGTCACTCGATGAACTTCACTCCCAAGGGTCTGCTCGGCGCCCTGGCGGCGGTGTCCATAGCCACGGCGACCCTGCTGGGCGCGGGAGCCGGCACCGCCGGTGCCGCCGGCGGTGCCCACCGGGCCCACTGCAACCGTGCCGAACGACCCGTCTGGAGCGGCGACCCCAGCCGCAACATGACCAGCCACGGCTGCACCCTGCCGTCCGGTGAGCGCCCCTGGTACCGCGTCGCGATCGACGACCTGGCCCAGCCCCACCACAAGACGGACTACGCGAACGGCCCGGTCGACCACACCGAGAAGCTGCACGACGAAACCGTCAGGTGCATGGGCTACATCAAGGACGGCGACACGGTGAACTGGTTCGGCTGCATCCCCGACTGACGGCCGTTCGCCGTTGTCCAGCAGGCCGCCCGGCACCACCCCTCGGCCCGTCCGGCGCTTGAGCCTCTCCGGCCCTTCCGGCCTTTCCAGCCCGTCCGGCGTTTGAGGACGAAAGCCGGTCCGCACTGCCACCAGCCCGTCCGGAGTTTGAGGACGAAAGCCGGTCCGCACTCCCACCAGCCCGTCCGGCGTTTGAGGACGAGGCCGGAGGCCGATGCGGGGGTCCGGGGGCGGCAGCCCCCGAACCGGGCGGTCGAAGGGGGCCCACCCC